>NZ_ASJC01000005.1 GCF_000691145.1 Bacillus altitudinis 41KF2b
AGACTGTGTCTAATATATGGGGTGCACTTCAATAGAATGACTGAATGATAAACACAAACTTTCCCAGACTTTACACAAGAAGCAAACGACTATGTCGTCAATATGGAGAATTACAAATATACCACCCTCCTAATGTATGATTTAGGTGGTGGTTTTTCTATGTCCCATTTGACTAGGTATCGTGTATACATGAGTGGTATGATAGACGACAACATCTCATGAGAGAAAGGATAGGATAAACGATGAATTTTCACAATAAAACAGTCGTTATCACTGGCACAGCAAATGGAATTGGTGAGTCGATCGCGTATGGCTATGCGAAAGAAGGGGCGCGTGTTGTGCTTGCGGATATTGACGAAGAGAAGGGCAAGCGCTTGGAAGATCAGCTGAAAAAGGAGTCCTTTGAGGCTTTTTTTAAAAAAACGGATGTGAAACAAGAGAAGGATATTCAAGACATCATGTCAGCTGCTGTGGCTCGTTATCAAACGATCGATATTCTCATCAATAATGCAGGGGTTATGTGTACAAAATCGCCTTATGAGCTAACGGTTGATGAGTTTGATCATGTGCTGCATACAAACCTACGAGGTGCTTTTTTATGTGCAAGGGAAGCGGCACGTTATATCAAAGAGAATCCAAACGGCGGTTCCATTGTGAATATGTCATCTACCCGTGCGACCATGTCAGAGCCTCATACAGAAGCGTATGCTGCATCAAAAGGCGGGATATCAGCACTTACTCATGCGCTGGCTGCTTCTTTTAGTCAGGATCACATAACAGTAAACAGCATTTCCCCTGGGTGGATTGAAACGAAGGGTGAGAAAAATTTGCGAGAAATTGACCATCAGCAGCACCTTTCCAATCGAGTAGGAACGCCAAGGGATATTGTCAAAGCTTGTTTTTATTTAACAGATGAAGACAATCAATTTGTGACAGGAACAGATTTGGTTGTTGATGGCGGCATGACTAGAAAAATGATTTATGCGGATTAACATGAAAAAACATTGACGTCTTGACGGAGGCGCAGTACAATATTGAACAATTCAGCTGAAGTTCGTGATGAAAAAAAGATAAAGCGCAAATAGAGAAGAGTATGTAATGGCTGCCCCACACAGAGAACTCCGTGAAGCTGAGAAGGAGCTGGGAAGCGTTACAGAACCAAGCCTCTTAGCTCTGCACCGGATTCATTGTGATGGTGGTGCAGCGGCATTCTCCCGTTATAGAGATGGGTTAGCGATAACCTGCTAAGGTTCATCTGGTAACAGGTGAATGAACTGAGGTGGCAACGCGGAGTCAATCCCGTCCTCAAGACAGAAATGTCTTGGGGGCGGGATTTTTTTATGACAAAAAGGAGGGCACCACGATGAAAAAACATTGGCGGGATATGAGCGTGTTACTTGGAGCGATTGGTATTGCGAACATAGGAGAATGGATTTATATGATTGCTCTCCATCTGCTGATTTTTCAGGAAACGGGATCCGTTCTTGCTGTTACAGCCGTCTATATGTTAAGACCTGTCTCGGCTCTTTTAACAAATAGCTGGTCTGGTAGTTTAATAGATAGACTGAATCAGCGGAATGTCATGATCAGTCTAGATCTATGCCGGGCCATTCTGATTGCTTGTTTACCCTTTGCCTTATTTTCAGGCCACTTATTGATCGTATATGTGATGCTATTTCTCATTCACATGGCACAAGCCATGTTTCATCCAGCTTCGATGGTGTATATGACAGCACTAATCCCGGCGGATAAACGAAAACGGTTTAATGCCATTCGATCTTTGCTTCAGTCTGGTGGATTTTTACTCGGACCCGCCGTAGCAGGGTTGCTGTTTCTCATTGGTACACCAGTCCTTTCAATTTATGTAAATGCAATCTGCCTTTTGATATCTGCTGTTTTGACGATGTGTTTACCGACTTTGTCAAAAGCAGCCGGGGCACAAAAACGCTTTTCTCTCTCAGTATTAAAGGAAGATGCAAAACTTGTCTTTCGTTTCAGTCTCACATCCCGGCAAGTGATGGCCGTGTATTTATTATTTAGTGCCGCCATCACGGTGCTGCCGACTGCGATTGACTCACTTGAAGCAGCTTTTGCAAAGGAAGTGCTGATGTTGACCAATACCGAATATGGGTTTCTTGTCAGTGTAGCTGGGGCAGGGATTATCGCAGGGGCATGTCTCAATACGGTCATTGTCGAAAGGCTGCCTATTTCAGTGATGCTTGGTGCGGGAAGTTTGTTTGTGGCTTTTGGATACTTGATCTATGCTTTTTCAAGCACATTGACTGTCGCAGCAGCTGGCTTTTTTGTTCTCGCTTTCTTTTTAGCATTTGCAAACACCGGTTTTATGACTTTTTATCAAACGAATATCCCGGTAGAGGTTATGGGGAGAGTGGCAAGTTTTTATGCGTTATGTGAATCTGTTCTGACGATGATGATGACAGGAATATGCGGCGCATTGGCGCATGTGTTATCGATACGTACTTCTGTCATAATCGGCTGCCTATGTATGCTTCTTATTTGTCTGTTGCTATGTTTTGTCATTTTTCGTCCATTGACTGTCAAAAAAATAGTGCATCTTACTTAGAAAATTAAAAAAATTATGTTATCATTATTTAAGTAAGTTAATTAAATTGATGAGAAAAGGAGTCTTACAAATGAAAGCACTACGCTGGCACGATCAAAAGGACATTCGACTAGAGGAAATTGACGAACCAACAGTTGCTCCAGGAAAAGTGAAACTGAAAGTAAAATGGTGCGGCATTTGTGGTAGTGATTTACATGAATATTTAGGCGGGCCGATCTTCATTCCTGTGAATGAACCTCATCCACTTACAAAAGAAAAAGCACCCATTACACTGGGACACGAGTTCTCTGGTGAAATTGTAGAAGTTGGAGAAGGCGTGAGTAATTACAAAGTAGGCGATCGAGTGGTTGTTGAACCTATTTTTGCAACTCACGGGCACCAAGGTGCTTACAACTTAGATGAAAACATGGGCTTCTTAGGACTTGCTGGTGGCGGTGGAGGATTCTCTGAATATGTATCTGTCGATGAAGAATTACTTCATTTGTTACCAGACGAAATTTCATATGAGCAAGGTGCACTTGTTGAACCTTCTGCAGTTGCTTTATATGCCGTTCGTTCTAGTAAAGTACAAGCTGGGGATACAGCAGCTGTGTTTGGCTGTGGACCAATTGGTTTACTTGTCATTGAAGCATTAAAAGCAGCTGGTGCTACTGACATTTATGCAGTGGAATTATCAAAAGAGCGCCAAGAAAAAGCAAAAGAACTTGGAGCGATCATTGTAGATCCTTCTCAGTATGAAGATGTTGTTCAAGAAATCGCACGCCGTACAAATGGTGGAGTCGATGTTTCTTTTGAAGTGACAGGTGTACCTGTTGTATTGAAGCAAGCAATCCAATCAACTAGAATTTCAGGTGAAACAGTCATTGTAAGCATTTGGGAAAAGGGCGCAGAAATTATGCCGAATGACATTGTCATTAAAGAACGTACAGTCAAAGGAATCATCGGCTACAGAGATGTTTTCCCATCTGTATTAAACTTAATGAGAAAAGGCTATTTCTCTGCAGACACACTCGTCACGAAGAAAATCAAGTTGGACGATGTGATCGAAGATGGCTTCCATGCATTAATCAATGAAAAAGATCAAGTGAAAATTTTAGTCAGTGCTGAATAAGTAGGACGAAAAAGAGAATGGCAGATGCCGTTCTCTTTTTTTTATAAGAGCATGCGATTTTTCATAAAGAGGGCATCGGCTGAATAGTGATAACTGCAAAGGTTTTTGTAAATAAAGGAGATGACATCATGTTTTATCACATTAAAGAACTGCAATATGAAGCAAAGCCCTCTAAGCCGGACCCTCTTTATGCGAAAAAATTACAAGAGGTGTTAGGCGGTCAATATGGAGAAATCAGCGTGATGATGCAATATTTATTTCAAGGGTTTAACTGCCGAGCGGATCAAAAATATAAAGATTTGCTCCATGACATTGGAACGGAGGAAATCGGTCATGTCGAAATGCTGGCAACGATGATTGCTCGATTACTTGATAATGCCCCAGTTAAAGAACAAGAAGAAGCGTATCAAAGTGATCCAGCACTTGCAGCCGTCATGGGCGGAATGAATCCTCAACATGCAATTGTTGCAGGCTTAGGGGCAATGGCAGCAGATAGTCAAGGGTATCCGTGGAATGCAAAATATATCATTGCAAGCGGAAATTTAATGGCTGACTTCCGGGCAAATTTGAATGCGGAGTCACAAGGCAGACTTCAGGTTACACGGCTTTATGAAATGACCGATGACCGCGGAGTGAAGGATATGCTCTCCTTTCTCATTGCTCGTGATACATATCATCAAAATATGTGGCTGGCTGCAATTAAGGAATTGGAAGAACGAGAAGGGGATGTCGTTGTTCCAACCACCTTCCCGCGCTCACTGGAAAAACAGCAAGTATCCTATGATTTGTTTAACTTCTCAAGAGGAGAAGAAAGCAAAGAAGGCAGATGGGCACATGGCCGAAGTATGGATGGAAAGGGAGAATTCAGATATATTTCTGCCCCTGTCGTGTTCGGCTCTGCGCCTAAACTCAAACCAGCACCGAAAGAACTATATAACACACCGAAAAAAGGGGAATAAAAAAGTCGATCAGGGTTTGTACCTGATCGGCTTTTTTAACGTCCAAGAGATTTTCCGTACACGCTGACTCGTTTCTCTAACAAAGCAAAAGCGAGTTCAAAGAAAATACTAAGCATCCAATAGATCAAAGCAGAGACAAGATACGTTTCTAAAAATTTGTAGCCGTCATTTGCAATGATGCGAGAGATCCCCATGATTTCCAGTACACCAATTGTAAACGAAAGGGATGTGGCTTTTAACAGCTGAATGAGCTGATTCCCTAGGTTTGGCAGGGCAACCACAAACGCTTGCGGTAAAATAATGCGAATCATCGCCTGTCTGGTGGTCATGCCAACGATTTTCGCCGCTTCAAGCTGCCCTCTGTCTACCGCAAGGAGTGCGCTACGGACCACTTCTGTTAAATGTGCGGCTGAATGCAGGCTGAAGGTGATAAGGGCAACGGTAAGCGGGGAGACCATATCCGGGTGAAAGGTCAACCCAAAAGTGCTATTCATTTTGGTCAGAACAAATGGAATGCCATAAAAGAAAGCAAACAACTGAACAATGAGAGGTGTTCCTCTAAAAAATGAGACATAGAGCGTGACCAGCTGGCGGAGCACAGGGATACGAAAGAGGCGAATGAAAGCAAAAACAGATCCAATCAAAAGGCTCACAGCCATAGAAACAAGTGCAATCAATAAGGTAAAGGGAACGCCTTTTAGAATATGTGGTATTTGGTCAATCGCAAATGATATATCAATGGTTTGCATCAAATCGCCTCCTTAGCGTGACAGGCTGGTGCGGCCTTTCACAAATTTTCTTTCCAGTAGCATCGTGATCAGTTCAATACTGATGCAAATCAGCCAATACACAATTGCAATGATGACGTACACTTCAAACATCCCTATCCCGTAGTTATTGCCTAGGATGATTTTGACCTGTCCCATCATATCAATGAGTCCGATTGTAAATGCAATGGCGGTATCTTTCACGAGATCAATGGTGTAATTTCCGAGGTTCGGAAGTGCAATGAGAAAGGCTTGCGGAATAATGATCCTCATTAATGCCTGTGTATCTGTCATCCCAACAATGTAAGCTGCTTCAAGCTGATCTTTCCCAACAGAGGAATATGCACTGCGAAAGACTTCAGATAAATAAGCGCCCGTATGTAACGAGAATGTGATCATCACAAATAACACACGATCCCAATGATTGATTTGAATTCCGGCCATGAGTAAAAGCTGAGGCAGGCCAAAATAAATCAGAAATAACTGAACAATGAGCGGCGTACTTCGTGTAAATGACAAATAAATGACCGCCAATTGTTTCAGCACTGGAATTTGTTTGATTCGAATGTAAGCAAACAGCAATCCGATGATGATGGCAAAAAACAATGACACCACAATCATCAGAAATGTGAGTGGCAGACGATCCACCACTTGTAAAAAGATTCTTAGCCAATCTCCAGCTGTAAACGTCATGGCGATTCCTTCCTTTCTTCATATTGATAGCCTTGCTCTGATATATAGTCAATATCTTGAAAGAAATCAACGCCAAACCATTTCTTCGCAAGGTCAGGTAATGTTCCGTCTTCTATCATCTCTTGTGTCACTCGGTCCAATTGTGATGCTAGTTTCTTTTGACTAGGCTGTAAGACAAGATAAATAGGTTCCTTTGAGACAATGCCGCCCACTTTGACTTTCAGGTGAAGATGTTTTTGAATCGTATCAAAGGTCGAAATATTCATAAAAGCCGCATCGGACCGTCCACTTTCGACTCGTTTTAAATTGAGTTCGTTTGAAGGGCTTTCAATGGTCGTGAGCGGAATTTTCCGATCATTTTCTTCATTATATTGATTTAATATGGAACGAAGGCCGCCGCTAGGACTGACGGGAGCGAGCTTTTTTGATGTCATATCGTCTAGAGATTCAATATCTTGCTCTGATTCATTCACAATTAAACCTGTCATCGAATAGCCGTATGGAACCTTAGGATAAAGAAAGCGTTTTTCACGTTCAGGATTACTAAAAAACCAATTAGCCGCCATTTCAAATTTCCCAGCGCCGATCCCAATTAAATTGGATTCTTCCTCGCCAAAGATATAATCAAAATGAATGTGTGGCAAACGTTTCTCGACTTCATTTAAATAATCGATGTTATAGCCAATCGGCTCGTTGCGGTCATTTGTGGCTAAAAAAGGCGGATTGACTTCTGCGCTTAGTGCGACTTTGACAATTTGTCTGCCGTCATCTGTTGTCGTTTTCACACTGCTGCAGCCAATGAGAGAGAAGAGAAACAGAAGGATACTAGCGGCGGTGAATAAAGTCTTGCGCTTCATCTGTCTTCCTCCAATCCTTGCCACATCCCGCGATGAATTCTTGATAAAAATTGTTTCGTTCGTTCATGCTGAGGCTTCATCAGGACGTCTTCTGGTGAGCCTTTTTCAACGATTTCCCCATCTGCCATAAAGATCACTGTATCCGCTACATCTTTTGCAAACGAGATTTCATGCGTCACAATGACCATCGTCATTCCTTGGCTCGCAATATCTTTCATCATTTCAAGGATTTCTCCGACCATCTCTGGGTCCAGTGCGGACGTTGGTTCATCAAACAAAAGCACCGCAGGATTCATGGCAAGCGCACGAGCAATCCCAATCCGCTGCTGTTGACCCCCGGATAATTCACTTGGAAACGCATCTTTTTTATGAAGCAGCCCAATTCGCGTTAACAATTGCTCTCCGATTTTTTCCGCCTCTTTTTTAGACATGTTTTGAGACACAATCAATCCTTCTGTGATGTTTTCGAGTGCTCGTTTATTTTGAAACAAGTGATAATGCTGAAACACCATAGACGATTGCTGTCTGAGTTTTAGAAGATCTTTTTTTCGATATTGTTCAAATTGAATCGTGGCTTCTCCAACTGTCAGCGTTCCTTTGTCTGGGATATCAAGGCTGTTTAAACTGCGGAGAAGGGTTGTTTTTCCTGATCCGCTCGGTCCAATAATGGCGACCACTTCACCTTCTTGTACGGTGAAATCAATTCCTTTTAACACATGAGTTGACCCATAGGATTTATGTAGATTAGTAGCAGAAATCATAAAAGCATCACGTTCCTTTGACATATGTACTTAATATTGATAAAATTTAACACATTAAATCCTATAAGTAAAGTGTGTTTTAATAATACCTATTGGATAAATCGGATATGATAGATTGAGAGAAACAGAGGAGTTGGATACGTTTTGTCTAAAGCATTATTTGTCGATACAGATTTTCAAAAAAATTGGCTAGATCAACTAGAATCCCTTCGTGAAACGATCGAACAATCTGCAAAAGAACATGATGAGGGTGCCTATTTTCCTAAACAAAATATCGAATCATTAGTAAAACTGGGCTATACAACGTTGTCTCTGCCTGTTGAGTACGGGGGCGGGGGTCAATCTGTAAAGGATATGGTTCTTTTTCAAGAAACACTAGGAAGTATGGATGGAGCAACTGCCTTATCGATCGGCTGGCACCAAGGAGTTGTTGGTGAAATTTATGAAAAGAAACTATGGAATGAGAAGCAGCTGCAATTTTTTGCTAAAGAAATCAAGAATGGGGCTCTTGTGAACCGGGCCGTCAGTGAGGCGCAAACAGGGAGTCCAACAAGAGGGGGCAAACCTGGAACAACTGCAACGAAATCAGGAGATCAATGGGTGATCAATGGCCGGAAAACATTTACAACGATGTCACCAGCACTCACATATTTTCTCGTCGGTGTATGGATCGAAGAAAAAGAAGCGATGGGCTTCTTCTTAATTCACCGTGATACAAAAGGTGTTTCTATAGAAGAAACGTGGGATGTTGTTGGCATGAGAGGAACAGAGAGCCATGATTTAATTCTAGATCAAGTGGAAGTTCCAGATGACATGTTGGTTGAAGTGCAAAAAGGACCTCGGGGCGGTACGTTAAACCCTTGGATCGCACATATTCCTTCCTGCTATTTAGGGATTGCACAAGCGGCAAGAGACTATGCTGTTCAGTATGCCATCACCCATTCACCGAACAGTATTAGCGGAACGATTAGCGAACTGCCAAATGTCCAAACACTGATTGGCGAAATTGATTTACTACTAAAGCAAGCACGCCATGTCATCTATTCAACGACAACATTGTATGAGCAGCCAGAGAAAAGAGAGCTGTTAATCAATGAATTCGGTGCTGTGAAGCATACAGTCGTTAATGATAGTCTGCAAGTGGTCGATAAAGCCATGCGTTTAGTCGGTGCAAAAAGCTTAAGCCTTAGCTGCCCGCTTCAACGTTACTATCGAGACATTCGTGCTGGCCTTCATAACCCACCAATGGACGATATGACCATTTCGAAAATTGCAAAGCAAGCGATTGAAGAGAAAAAATTGAACGTACAATAAACAGAAAGCCGGATAAAACCGGCTTTTTTTATTGAAAAAGAGGACGAGCGGCTCTTATTTCTGATCAGTCAGCATGCTACAATCAATTGCAATCATGAGCAAAGAGGGTGATTGTTTGCAAAAAAAGAAGATGAAATGGCTGATTGCTGCCGTGATGCTTGCAGCACTTTGTATGAGCGAGCCAGCATCAAGTGAAGGAACATCTCCAAAATGGTCCGTCCATGAATTCATGAAAGATCGGGAAGGCACATTTGTGATTCAAGAAGTAAAAGAAAAATCACCATGGGTGTATAACAAAAGAAGAGCGAACAAGCGCTTTGCACCACAATCAACGTTTAAAATAGCAAATGCCTTAATCGGACTTCAAACTGGCGCAGTTAAAGATGAATACGACATCAAATATTGGGACGGAGTAAAAAGAGAGATTGATAACTGGAATAAGGACCATACACTGGGCTCTGGCATGAGAGATTCAGTCGTCTGGTATTATCAAGCCATGGCGCGTGATATCGGGGAAGAACGCATGAGCCATTGGATAAAAGCCATTCATTATGGGAATCAAGACATATCTGGCGGAATCGATCAATTTTGGCTAAGCAGTACGTTGCGCATTTCTCCAGTAGAACAAGTTCATTTCCTTAAACAGCTATATGAAGAAAGTCTCCCATTTGACCTATCGGTTATGAGAACCGTCAAACGAATGATGATACAAGAAGAAGAGAAACACACCACGCTATACGGAAAAACAGGCTCCGGATCAGGCATAGGCTGGTACGCAGGATTCATCAAACATGAAAACAAAACCTACATCTTCACCACAAATATAGAAGGCACCGGACTAGAAGCAAAAGAAATCACCTATCGTATTTTGAAAAAATATCATTTGGTAGAAGCATCCGTTTAGGGTGCTTTTTTTATGAGTAGAAATGGAGACTTTTTGATAAAATGATGATATATGGATTCGTTTGGATATGTCATATAAACGACATAATTGTCAAAATATCTTAAATGGGATAATGACGAGAAAAGAAGTTTCTATTATTTAAAAACTGTAAGAAACAGAGAAAGAATTAAATAAACTACTAGATCGTCTTAAAAGGTGAAAAGAGAGGAGCAAAGATTTGAAACGGCTTGAACACTTATTTATGCATTCAGAAAATGAATTCAGATCCTATCAGTCTTTAGTCGAGAATGTGTTTTATCAAAATGAACATCTGCCACAACAAGTATTCCAAAAGAATTTTGATTGTTTTTTGTTTCAAGAGTTTGATTGGGCATTGAGTGATGAGGTTTTAACAACAATAAAAAAGCTATCAGTTTTAACACAAGATAAGGACTTTTTAACGGCGGTCCTTAAGCCAGATCCAGTAGAATACTATATGAAGGAATTTGGTTATTATAATTGGCTGAGGACGAGTGTTGACATTTCTGGTGAGGACTATGTAAATGCCTTATGGACCAGTCCAGAAAGCTCCATAGCTGATGCTATTATCACTAACTCAAATATCGTTGTTTGGTTATCTCATTCTTTGGAGTGGGCAATTTGGGGAGATAGAGAGCTTGAAATTTGTATATTAGGTTTGGCATCTAAAAAAGCACCAAAGACATTCTTAGAAGAAGGATGGAAACCATTAGATCATCCTAGCTTAACAGATTGGTTAGAGCTATTATTAAATGACAAAAAGAAAGTCAATGATTATGTCACTCAATTTGCAACTCATTATTCTTCAAAAGGGGCATAAAATTGTTTATCACTAATCCGAAAGAATTTGAACATTATTTATCATTTATTCATTCGCTAGTTCATTGTAAAAAAACATTCCCTGAACAAGTGTTTAAAACAGGACAGCATGATTATTTATTTGAAGAATTTCATTGGTTATTATCTGATGACAGCTGGGATATGTTAAAGCATGTGGCTTTGATTCATGGTGACGACAATATATTTATGGCTGTATTAGAAGATCAGAAAAGTATGGATCATTTTTATCAGGATTTTGGTTATTATCCTTGGGTGAAAATACCGTTACATATCTCATCTAGTGATTACCTTGATATTTTAGCGGATTACCCGCAGCAGAGTTTGAATGACAGCATCATGAATACTGCATCTCGCATCTTATGGGTGTCTCCTTCTGCGAAATGGATGATTTATGGAGAAAGAGATTATGAAATCGGAGTATTAGCAACTCATAAAATTGAAATCAAGGACAATCATATGTTGAAAACGTGGAGACCTTTAGATGAGGTTGTATTAGGTTGGGTTTCAGTTGTATTTCCGAATCAAAAACTTCCTGATGATTTTAAAAAAGAACTGATTCGAAATTATACTAATTTTTTGGGGGAGTGAATGAGATGTTTAGCAGTATTGAGAAATGGATCGATTATTTAGATGGTGTCTGTGAGGTACTGGCATTCTCATTTGATTTTTTTCGTAAAGAACTAGTCATAAACATTAGTATAAGTGAAATAAATGATGCTCGGTATCATGAAATACGATTTATGAATGTGGCGAGTCTTTATTATAATGGGGGTGAAGGTAATGATAGATTTGAAGAATTGATACAAGAAGAGATGAATTGGCAAATTTTTGAATGTAGTTACCATCCTAATGGGATAGGGAATCTTAAAAATGTACTTCTTGAAGAATTTGATTCAAATGCAAATTTTCTATTTAACATCAATGGGATGTTACTCGCAATAGAATCGAAAAACGTATGTTTCGATTCACAAGAATTTATTTGCAGTGTATAGGAAGATCTCATTAGCGTCTAAATAAGAATTAAAAACAATGAGAGATTGGGGAAAAAACCATGAGAATCAGCCGTGATAAACAAGGTTTATTCGATGATGTAAAACAACGTTATCAATACTTATTAGATTTATCTTATCCAGATGAAATCGTCTCTTTTGAAGAGGAAACTGGTATATGTTCAGGTGATTTTTATATGTTTTTTTCACTTGTTGCAGGCAGCTTAAGTTATGTGGTCGATCATAAACGAATACCGAAAAAACAGTTAAACGTGCTGCGTCAGTCATTTGAAGAGCAATATCCCCAAATCAAATCGTATCAACAGATCCTTGAATCGTATCCTTTATTGCATTCCTATGTTCAATGCCATGAAGAAACAAGAAAACGAATCATTGCACTTATACAATAACCTCTTGGAGGCCAAACAATGACATGGTTTTTAAATGAAAAAATCCAGAAACAAATCCCTAATTTCAATATCAACCATTTAAAGCAAATCAATGAATTTCACTACTTTAAAGAGTATAATGAACATTACGACTTGATCAACTGTATTGTAATACACATCCCATATGATTCCCCGAATCTGCAAGCAGACATACATCTGAAATTTACCAACGTCTCTTCTGTTCAAATCAAAGATTTGGAGTTAACAAACGATTCCTCTCTTTTTTTGAACATTCAACTTTTGGATAGAGGCTGGGAATATTTGAATTACTTTGTCGAAGATTATGAAGAACAGTATTTTTCTTTTTATTGTGAAACGATTCAAGTCATACAAGTCGTTTCAAATGAATCGGGCTAGTCGCTCTACATATGTGCGAATCATACTTCCCCATCCCAACACAGAAAGGTGCAATGACATTGAATCGAATCATGAAATGGCTCTTATTTGCGGCGGTCATCGCTGGATTATTGGTATGCGCATTCTTTGTGTTCCGTTTCAACCAGCCTAAGCCGACGACGAACATCCATTATGCAGACACACAAAACAAACAGCAAACACTGGATATATATATGCCAAAGGGAAAAGATGAAGACAAAAAGAAGAAGCATCCAGTCATGATCTATCTCCATGGCGGAGGCTGGACAGGCGGCGATAAGAATAGAGTCGCTTCAAAGGCTGATTATTTTACGGGTCAAGGGTATGTGTTTGTTTCAATGAATTACAGGCTTCACCCTGATGCCAACTACGAGCAGATGGCAGATGATACGGCAAGCGCTATTAAATGGGTCAAGGATCATGCAGATGAATATCAAATCGATTCGTCAAAAATCAATGTCATGGGTCACTCAGCGGGCGGTCATTTGACGGCGCTGGTTGCCACAGATTCGACCTACTTAAAACGTGTGGGGTTGTCGCCAAAAACGATCAATTCCATCGTGATTTTAGATGGACCGTTAAACATCAATCAATTTATACAAGCCATTCCCTCGTATAAAAAAGTCTTTGGCAAACAAGAGGAGAATTGGACAAAGGCATCACCTGTCACTTATATGAATCAAAAGAATGTACCTCCTGTCTATTTGGTTACAGGCTGGGAAAATCCTGAGGTGTACCGATTTGCAGAAAAACTGAATCATGAGAAAGGCTCTAATTTTGTGTTTCGGGTTCATTCGCTGAGCCACAGTGATTTAAATAAATGGTTTGGATCTGACAGAGCGCCAAAAGAAGCGCAAGAGATGACAAAGGCTGTGATGGCTTTCGTCAAAAAACAAAATCAATAACAAAGACTGTATGCTAGGGCAATCCATTTTGCCTCAGTATATGATAAAGTGGTTTGAGATTAAAGGAGTGTATGTCGTTGTCATCAAGAATGGAAAATAAAGTGTTCAATTGCGAAAAAGAGCTGACGCTGAATATTATCGGCGGGAAGTGGAAAATGCTGATCTTATGGCACCTTGGCAGAGAAGGGACAAAACGGTTTGGTGAGTTAAAGTCGTTAATGCCTGGAATTACGCAAAGAATGCTTGTCAATCAGCTAAGAGAATTAGAGGAAGATCACATTGTGCACCGGGAGGTTTATCCTGTCGTCCCGCCAAAGGTTGAGTATTCTCTCACGGAACTCGGAGAAAGCTTAATGCCGATTTTAGAGGCGATGTATGATTGGGGCAAACAATATCTCGACAGCAATTTTTTAAAGGATGATAAATAGAAAGACGATAGATGTAGACAAAGAGCTAAAATCATTTTATTTTAGCTCTTTGTTTTCTTTTTAGCGTGACTTGAAAACCTTTGCAGTTTAGGAAGGACGAGTACTGGAGCGGCATCACAACACAGACTTGACACCGAATGCGAGGGTTTGTCAGTACGTTTAGATACTGGTCGAAAAGACAGTGTCTTTTTTGTAACCATATGCGAAAAAGTATAGTATGTAAAAAAAAAGTGCGTACTTGGATTGCTTCCATCCTGTTGTTATACTCATTTCATCGTTCAAGAAGCCCTATTCACAGAGCTCTTGAAGATGAGATGAAAAAACGGGAGTGAACGTTCATGAAATTACAATTAGCGTTAGATTTAGTGAATATACCAGAAGCGATCGAGCTGATCAAAGAAGTAGAAGCGTCTATTGATGTGGTGGAAATTGGGACACCTGTTGTGATCAACGAAGGGCTTCGTGCTGTAAAAGAAGTCAAACAGGCGTTTCCGAATTTACGTGTGCTAGCGGATCTCAAAATTATGGATGCTGCCGGTTATGAAGTGCAGCAGGCATCCGAAGCTGGAGCGGATATCGTCACCATTCTTGCGGCAGCGGAAGATATGTCTATCCAAGGAGCGGTGAAAGAAGCAAAAGCAAGAGGGAAACAAATTTTAGTCGATATGATTGGTATCAAAGATATCGCCGGCCGTGCGAAAGAGCTGGATGAGCTTGGGGTAGATTATATTTGTGTGCACACAGGCTATGACCTGCAAGCGGTTGGTCAAAACTCATTTGCTGACCTCATGACCATTAAACAAGTGGTCAAACAGGCGAAAACAGCGATTGCAGGCGGTATTAAGCTTGATACATTGCCTGAAGTCGTCAAATTAAATCCAGATTTGATTATTGTCGGCGGCGGCATTGCGGCTCAAGACAATAAAGCAGAAGTGGCTGCGCAAATGAAGCAGTTGATTGCACAATCATGAAAACAAGTGACTATGTGAGAGCAATTCTAAGCGAGCTTTCTGAGCACTCGCCCGCTATTCAAGACGAACAATCAGAGCAGCTTGTCAAAAGCATTTTAGCGGCTCGAAAGGTCTTCGTCGCAGGGGCTGGCAGGTCTGGTTTGATGGGGAAATCGTTTGCGATGAGACTCACGCATATTGGTGTCGAAGCTTATGTGATCGGTGAAACGAATACGCCTGCTTTTACATCTGAGGATTTATTGATTGTAGGGAGCGGTTCTGGCCGAACAGAGACGCTGCTTGTGCTCGCGAAAAAGGCAAGGGCGATTGGCGGAAGTGTCGCGGCGTTCACACTTTCAGCTGAGTCACCTATAGCTGATCTATCGGATGAAGTCATCTTACTGTCAGGTGCGCCAAAGGATCAACATGAAGGAAATCATCATACGATTCAGCCGATGGGCTCATTATTTGAGCAAACTTTGCTTCTTATGTACGATGCGGTCATCTTGAGATTGATGGAATTGAAAGAGCTCGACACCCATAAAATGTACGGTCACCATGCGAACTTAGAATAGCCGTGATGAAAACCTTTCCTTTTTTGAAGGAAAGGTTTTTTTATTACATGGTACTTAAAAAGAAGGATCACTTGACATAAAGGATGAGATGTAACTATAATAGTTACATCTTGAAAGAAAAAACGTAAGCAACGGAAGGAAGATGAAGATGAAAGTGCAAATTTGGTCAGATATCGCCTGTCCTTTTTGTTATATAGGAAAAAAACAGTTGGAAACAGCGCTTGAGCAATTCCCTCATAAAGAACAGGTAGAAGTAGAGTTTAAAAGCTTTGAGCTTGATCCGAATGCACCTGTTGCAGTGGATTATGATGTGCATGATATGCTTGTCAAAAAATATGGCATGAGCCGTAGCCGGGCCATCGCGATGAATGAACAGGTGAAACAGGCGGGCAAGGAGAAAGGAATCGATTTTCAATTCGATCCACTCGTTTTGACAAACACCTTTGATGCCCACCAGCTCGCACAATATGCTGGAAAAATGGGAAAAGGCGATCTCGTCATGAGTGAGCTGTTTCAAGCGTATTTTACAGATGGAAAGCATGTTGGTGATCGTCAAACCCTTTTAGATATCGCAGAAAAAGCAGGCCTTGATCAGAACGAAGTACAAAAGGTTCTAGACGGGCAAGAATTTGCAGACGCTGTGCGAGAAGACGAAAAAGAAGCAAGACAGCTCGGGATTTCTGCTGTGCCTTTTTTCTTGATCAATGATCAATATTCGGTTGCTGGTGCACAGCCAGCAGATACGTTCCTTCGTGCACTTGAAACGGCTTGGACAGAAGAGGCAGCGCAAACGGAGAAAGCGGTTGATGCTTCATTTGAAGAAGCATGTGCAGATGGCGTATGTGCAGTACCTTCACCTAAAGAAGAAGTATAATCGGCATTTTCCCTATCTTTAATAAAAGATAGGGATTTTTGTTGATTAATAATTAATATACCTTTATACTTAATTTATCTTAATTATGAAGGTGATGACAGTGACATCCAAAACAACGATGATCCAAGAATTAAACCAAATCGAAGCGCGCATCCATCAAAAGCTCCGATTAGAGTTTGAAGAGTTATTTGTAGATGAGTTAACTGATAAGCAGCATATTGTCCTTGATTTCGTAGAGCGAACAGGGGGAAGCTCACCTATTCAAATTGCTCAGCAACTAGGCATCACCCAAAGTGCTGTGAGCCAGTTGTTAAACACGCTTGAAAAAAAAGAATGGATTCGCCGCAGCATCAACCCGCAAAACCGCCGGGAATTGCACGTTGAACTTTCTGAAAAGGCAAAGACGTACTTGGAGAATCTGAGAAAGATAGAACTTGCGATAATTGAAAAATACTATTCAAAATTAAGCCTCGAAGAGATCAACACATTGACATCCATTTATACAAAGCTTGATCAATTGATTGTAGATCAAAATGAAGGGGAAGGATGATGATCCATTGATGATGCTCAAACAAGAAGTACAGCGAATTGCCTCTTCTTATACGGAGAAAAAGAAACAGGCACTGCTCGTGATCGGACTGATTCATCAAGGAGAAAGACACGTTTTTCATTTCGGAGATCACCCCATACAGCAGTTCGTCCAGCCTGAGGAGGTCATTTTTGAAATCGGCTCTATTTCAAAAGTCTTTACGACAAGTATATTGGCAAGCATGATTCAAAAAGGGCAGATGAAGCTAGACGATTCCATTTCACTGTATTGTCCCGAAATAAGAAAGAATCACCCCATCCAATTGGAACAGCTGGCAACCCATACGTCTGGACTTCCTTCACATCGTTTTCTCAGAGATTTACAACTAAGGTTCCTTCCAAAAGTGAGAAGAGATATGTACTGTCAATACTCCCTTGATGAATTAATGAAACTGTTACACTCGAAAAAATGGAATGAGCGAAAGGAATACCTATCTCGTTACTCCAATGTAGGGATGGGGCTCCTCGGGTTGATCATGGGATGGTCTCTTCACAAAACATATGAAGAGCTGCTGACTGAATATATCGTGGATGAGCTGAAACTATCGAACACCTTTATTACGATCAAGGAGGACGTCAAAGAGAAGATGATCCTTGGTCATCAAGAGAATGGAAAAGAGGTTCCTCCGCTTCAGATGCATGACTATCAAGGGGCTGGTGCGATTCGTTCGACGATCACTGATTTGCTTTCATTTCTCTCTGCACATATGAGTGCGGATGTCGCTTCTCCATGGAAAATGACCCACGAGCCAAAGGTGAAGATAGGGAAAAACATGTCAATGGGACTCGGGTGGGTCATAGATGATACGGGATTGATTTGCCATAATGGTGCAACTTCTGGTTTCTCCAGCTTCATGGGCTTCCGCCCGCATTCAAAAACAGGAGTGGTCGTCTTGTCTAACTATCGCAATCGTATCACGCAAGACTCTCCCGACCGAATTGCCTATGATGTGATGAATATGCTTGAACAGGAGCCTAAAGTCAAATGAGCCTTCTATGAAGAGGGCTCATTTTTTCTTACGTTTAGCTCTTTAATCGTTTCACCAGGAACGAGTTCAGGCTCATAAAATGTTTGATCAGGGAGATTCTTTTTCCCTTGTACTTTTTTAATCATCCAGTCTGCCGCATCTCGTCCCATTTGCTCTTGAGGGTGTGTCAGCGTTGTCAGTTTCACATGGGCATTTTTTTGGGCAATATACGAGTTATCCTGTCCAATAATGGAAAGATCATCTGGAATAGATAAACCCATTTCACTACATACATTTGCTACTTCTAACCCGACTTCATCGTTATAGCAAACAAGGGCGGTCAGCTCATGCTGGTGTGCTTGTAAAAAGGTTTTGATATGATCCCCCAAATACTGCTTCGATTCTGTATCGAAAAAAAGGACATGCTCTGGTAGGAAATTGAGCTTCGCTTCACCGAGTGCCTGAATATAGCCTTTCATTCGATATTTTCCTTGTAAATCATCTGTTTTTGAAATCAGTCCAATGTGCTGATGCCCAGAGGTGATCAGTTCCTTTGTCGCTAAATAGCTGGACTTTACATCATCCAAACAAAGGAAGGGGACCTCTAACTGCTCATAGTAGGCATTGATCATAATAAGCGGGACACCCTGCTCTTTAAAGGATAGGTAGTACGAAATGTTTGGATTATATAAATTGCTTTTTGTCGGTTCGACAATTAATCCGTCCACACCAAAGGACAACATCATTTCAAGCGCTTTTTTCTCCTGCTCCACATCGTTATTTGTACTCGCCAGTAACAAAGAATAGTTCTCTTCATTTAATCGGCTTTCGATGCCCCGAATGATCGACGGGAAAATGTAATCGGATATGTATGTGGTGATGACGCCAATCGTTTTCATATGAGCATGTCCAGCAGGTTTTGTTTGATATTGATTGGTGACAAATGTGCCTGAGCCTTTTTCACTTCTTAAAAAACCTTCACTCGATAATTCCAAGATGGCTTTTCGCACCGTATGTCTGCTTACTTGATACATCTCTTGTAAGCTTGATTCGGTTGGAATACGCTCCCCAATCCGGTAATCCCCTGTCAGTATTTTGCTTTTTATATCATCCATAATGATCTGGTACTTCTTTTTCATCGTTTCACTTCTTTCACAGTTGATCCTCTACTCGGGTTGAGAAGAACTTGTATGGACATATTCTAACATGGTTGCTTAATCAAAAACAGGCGCTTACAGTGTCTATCGTCTGTTCCTTAGAGAATATGAAAGTTTTTGTCTAATTATGTATGCACAACTATATTTATTATTGACATATGTACGTACAAATATTATATTGTTTTTGTGCACAGGTAAAGATGAATCAAATGAAAAAGATATTTGAAACCGCTATCATCTTGGAGGTGAACAAAATGAATCGTGAAAAGACGGCCAAAGCCATTAGAGAAGGCAGGACATCTTTGGGCATTGAATTTGGTTCCACACGAATTAAAGCGATTTTAATAGATGAAGAGTTTCAGCCAATTGCGCAAGGTGCATTTGAATGGGAAAGTTCTCTTCAAGAAGGAATATGGACGTACAATTTAATTGAGATCATTACAGGTCTTCAAGTGGCATACCGTCAGATGAAAGAACAGGCTGCACAATTGTATGGGGTGACGATTCAAACCATTGGCTCCATCGGGATATCTGCGATGATGCATGGCTATGTCGCCTGTCATCATACAGGAGAAGTCCTCGTCCCGTTTCGAACGTGGCGGAATGGAACAACGACCGAGGCGAGTCAAAAGCTAACGGATGTATTCCAATTTCATATTCCAGAAAGATGGAGTATCGCTCACTTATATCAAGCGATATTAGGAGAGGAAAAACATCTGTCCCGGTTAGAGTATGTGACCACGTTGTCCGGCTACATTCACTGGCTGCTAACAGGGAAGCAGGCCATCGGAATTGGCGATGCGTCGGGAATGTTCCCCATTGATGAAAAAACGAAGGATTACAACGAAGTGATGCTTCATCAGTTTGAAGCATTGATTGCAGAAAAAGGCTACCCGTGGAAGCTTCGTCATCTTTTGCCGCGCATCTATTTAGCAGGCGAAGAAGCTGGTGTGTTAACAGCAGCTGGAGCAGCGATTTTAGACCAAGGCAAACAGTTGCAGCCAGGTATCCCTTTTTGCCCACCAGAGGGTGATGCAGGAACAGGAATGGTCGCAACAAACAGTGTGGAAAAGAGAACTGGGAATATTTCAGTTGGGACATCTGTATTTGCCATGATTGTGTTAGAGCATCATCTAAAAGGTGTGTACCCAGAAGTGGATCTTGTCACGACACCAGATGGCCTGCCAGTCGCGATGGTTCATGCCAACAATTGTACAAGTGACCTCAACGCTTGGATGAATCTATTCAGAGAAGCGTTTGAAGCAATGGGTCAGCCAGTTGAAACAGAAAGATTGTACGAAACTCTATTAAATCAAGCTTTAGAAGCAGATCATGATGGGGGCGGGCTTTTAAGCTATGGCTATTATTCTGGTGAAAATATTACGAGACTAAAAGAAGGAAGACCTCTTTTTGTTAGATCTCCTCAAAGCCGGTTTACCCTTGCTAATTTCATTCGGACGCATCTCTTCTCTGCATTTGGCGCAATGAAAATTGGGATGGATCGTTTAAAAGCACATGAACAAGTCAAGATTGATCGCTTACTAGGACATGGCGGTTTATTTAAAACACCGATAGTTGGGCAAAAAATGGTCGCTGCTGCACTCGGGACACCTGTATCCGTCGTATCAACTGCGGGAGAAGGCGGTGCGTTTGGGATGGCGGTCCTTGCTTCATATATGCTCAATCACCAGCAGCAAACACTGAGCCATTTTCTCAAGCATCAAGTGTTTGCCCATACATTAGAAGAGCTTATTGATCCTGATCCACTGGATGTTAAAGGTTTTGAGGAATTTATAAAGCGCTATCAAGAAGGACTCCCGATAGAAAAGACGGCAGTAGAACATCTCACGCCACAGAAAGGAGCGGCACCTGTATGTTAGAGCGGTTAAAAGAAGAAGTGTTTCAAGCGAATCTAGATCTGCCAAAGTACGGACTTGTGAAATTTACATGGGGCAATGTCAGTGCGTGCGATCGTGACAGTGGACTGTTTGTCATTAAGCCAAGCGGCATAGCGTATGACAAATTATCAGCAAAAGACATGGTCGTGGTCGATTTTGACGGTCAAGTGGTCGAGGGAGAATTCAATCCTTCTTCCGATACTGCCACACATGCTGTTCTTTACAAACACTTTGAGGAAATTGGCGGCATTTCACATAGCCATTCAATGTGGGCAACGGTATGGGCGCAAGCTGGACTTGATTTACCAGCAATGGGCACAACACATGCCGATACATTTTACGGACCTGTTCCGTGCGCTCGATTTCTCACAGAAGAAGAGGTGAATCGCGGGTATGAGGTGGAAACAGGACACCTGATCATTGAAACGTTTGAGAAAAGACAGATAGATGTCATGGCGGTTCCTGGTATTTTGCTGCAAGGTCATGGTCCCTTTACGTGGGGAAAAGATGCAAAAAGTGCGGTAACGAACAGTGTCATTTTAGATGAAGTAGCGAAAATGAACCTGTTTGCAAAGCAATTGAACGAATATGCGGAGCCTCTTCCGCAGGTGATTTTGGATAAACATTATTTAAGAAAACATGGAACACATGCGTATTACGGACAAAAACCTTCAAGATAAAGAAAAGAGGGATTTCTATGTTAACAAGTCAGAAGAAAGAATGTTGGTTTGTCGTCGGTTCACAGCACTTATATGGGGATGAAGCACTGAAGCAAGTGAAGGCAGATGCGCAAAAGATAACAGATGCCTTAAATGAGAGCGGTTTGCTGCCTTATCCAATTATTCTGCAGGAACTGGCGGTTAGTGCGGATCAAATCACACAGCTGATGAAAGAGGTCAACTATCGTGATGAGGTCATCGGTGTGATGACTTGGATGCATACGTTTTCTCCAGCAAAAATGTGGATACGTGGTACGTCTCTTTTGCAAAAGCCTCTTTTGCATCTCGTCACGCAATACTATGAAAACATTCCGTGGGACACGATTGATATGGACTATATGAATCTCCATCAATCGGCACATGGAGACAGAGAGTACGGCTATATCAATGCACGTTTAAATAAGCAAAACCAAATCATTGCAGGTCATTGGTCGAAGCAGGAGGTGAAGCAGCAAATCGCTGATTGGATGGACGTTGCGGCTGCCTATCATGAGAGCTTCCACATCAAAGTGGCTCGGTTTGGTGACAATATGCGCCACGTTGCGGTGACAGAAGGAGATAAAATTGAAGCGCAGATCCAGCTAGGCTGGACCGTTGATTACTTTGGAATTGGCGATCTTGTGAACTATGTAAATGCTGTGGAAGAAGCAGAAGTTGATGCTCTGTTTGCTGAGTACTTAACGTTATATGACGTGGATTATGGGAGTTATTCGGCGGAAGAATGGGAACAAAGTGTAAAAGTGCAAGCACGATATGAAATTGCCATCAAACGTTTCTTAGATGAAGGCGGCTACAATGCCTTTACGACAAACTTTGAAGATCTACATGGCATGAAGCAGCTTCCGGGTTTAGCCGTTCAGCGGCTGATGGCAAAGGGATATGGCTTTGCGGGTGAAGGGGATTGGAAAACCGCCGCACTGGATCGTTTATTAAAGGTGATGAGCCATCATCAATCCACAGGTTTTATGGAAGATTACACATATGAAATGACTGCTGGTCAGGAAGCAGTGCTGCAATCTCATATGCTAGAAGTAGATCCTGCGCTTGCACATACAAAACCTGTCATTGTCGTGTCTCCGTTAGGCATTGGAAACCGGGAAGACCCAGCACGTCTTGTGTTTGATGGAAAAGCAGGCGAGGGCGTTGTTGTCTCCATTGCTGATTTTGGAACACATTTCAAATGGCTGATTCAAGAAGTGGAAGCCTTTGAGCCGCAGGAAGCAGCACCACATTTACCGGTGGCACGAGTCCTCTGGAAAATCAAACCGAACTTTCAAGATGGCGTCAAAGCATGGATTAAGCACGGCGGAGGTCATCATACAGTCGTATCTCTCAATTTAACGGTTGATCAAATTGTTCATTTTGCAAAGCTTGTGAATGCAGAATATGTGGTTTTATAAAGAAGGGTGAAATGCATTCTACTGTGAACGGTAGAATGGCAGGGAGAAATGAAAGCGGTTTATTAAGTGAGGGGGATCATCCACTTGGAGAAAAAAGTATCAAGTAAATTTATCTTCTTTTTCGGGTCCTTTGCAGGCATCTTATTTGGATATGATATTGGTATTATCGCAGGGGCGGAAGGGCACATTCAGGAAGAATTTCAGCTCAGCCCGTTATGGCTTGGCATCGTCGTCTCTTCACTAATGGGCGGGGCAATCATTGGTTCCATTTTAAGCGGTCTGATGGGGGATAAGTTTGGTCGCAGAAAGCTCATTTTGGTGTCATCGGTTATCTTTTTTGTCGGTGCGCTTGGCTCAGCCATTGCACCAGAAGAAATCTCATTAACCATTGCCCGGATTTTCTTAGGAACAGCTGTAGGGACAGCCTCATCGCTCGTGCCTGCTTACATGTCTGAAATCGCTCCGGCCAAAATTCGCGGGAAATTGTCCGGCCTGAATCAGCTGATGATTGTGAGTGGATTATTGCTTAGCTATATCGTCGCATTTGTGTTTGAACCAATTCCAGACAGCTGGCGCTGGATGCTGGGAAGTGCTGCTTTATTTGCGATCGTGCTTTATATTGGCATGCTGAAACTTCCTGAATCTCCAAGATATTTAATTAAACACGGAATGGCTCATAAGGCACGTGAAGTATTAGGATCACTTCGTTCCTCACGTGAAGAGATTGAAGCAGAAATGCAAGAAATTTTAGAAGTGGCAAAAGAAGAACGCTCAGGCATTCGTGAATTATTTCAAAAGAAATTCCGTATGGCTCTCTTTATTGGGGTCGGAATGGCGACACTCCAGCAAATACAGGGTGCGAACTCCATTGTGTATTATGCAACGAGTATCGCAAGAAATGTAGGTCTTGCTCCGCAAGTTGCCGCAGGTTTTACCGTCATTGTTGGAGTCATATTTGTTGTGACGACCGTGATCTTTTTACAATTCGTCGACCGGTTCGACCGCCGAACGATTCTCACAGTTGGGGGAACGGGGATGGCCCTGTCTTTCTTTGCACCAGCGGCATTAGGTGCGCTCGGAGTGAGTGAAGGCATATTAAACTGGGTCACATTGATTTCACTTTGCTGCTTTATTTTGTGCTATGCCTTCTCATGGGCACCGATCACATGGATTATTATTGGTGAAATTTTCCCACTTTCTGTAAGGGGCATTGGAGCGGGCATTTCCTCTGCCTTTAACTGGACGGGATCATTAGCAGTTGGCCTTGTTTTCCCTATCTTGGCTGACCAATTCAGCTTTGGCGTGATTTTCTCCTCATTTGGGGTCATCTGCTTAATTGGCCTGTTGTTCACGCGCTTTGTATTAGTCGAAACAAAAGGAAGAAGCTTAGAACAAATCGAAACCGATATGGCTGCACGAGTCTAAAAGAAACCATCTATCCTGTGTGGATAGATGGCTTTTTTAATCAAGTATTTGTTTCAGTTCATCTGGCAGTAAATCCATTAATTGATCAGATGAGGATACGTCCAGTACTTCAAGAAGCGCATAATATTTCGCATAAATTTCACTCAGCTGATCAGGATGATTTGCTTCATATCGATTCAAGTGCAATTGCGTCAGTTCAAGTGCAATGTCCAGTTTGTTTCGTTCGATGGTTTGTGTTGTGTTGATCAAATCGTTCACCTCTAATTTTAAAGTTATTGAAAAATGTTATGGTGCAGTTCCGCAGCTGACTTTATATTCATGGTCTTCTACCTTTTTTGAATAACAGACGGAAGGCGTCATTCCCGTCTCACTTTGCCAATACACATCATACAGCTGACCATATTGAGGGTCTACATCGTCCTTTTTTTGCAAAATAGCAAAATAGCTTTGGTAAGGGTAGCCTTCTTGATAAATGGCATGCCGTATCGCTCCTCTTTCAGTCGCATTTGTAAAAACCATAGGCGACAGCAAGGGAAGGGTGATAACTACGACGAGCAGGATGAAAAATGAAAAAAGTTTATGTCTTGTCTTCATCAATGAATGTCCTTTCCTTCACAAGAGATCATTTGTATAATATGTTAAAATTGTCCTGTTGTAAAGAAAGAGACGACTAGATCACCAGCGGATTTTATCAAAAATAGACAAGCATCTAATCACTAATCGCGCCTCTTACATACGATAGAGTGTAAGTGAAAGACAACTTGAAGGGGTGTTGAGATGAGCCGGAATCGATTAGACAATTTTTTCTTTGGGCCTCGCAGAGGGAATCATGGAGAAGTTGAAACGGTTGTATCCCCTACACGTCAAATTGTCAACACGACAACAAATGAACAAACGATCAGAAAGATTCATCCAACTCATATCACAAACGTCAATAAAAACATCAAAAGAATTGAAAACTACTACCCTGTGACGCAATCTACTCGAAATGAGTATATTGTGGAAGAATATGACTGTGGCAGTGATATCAAGAATCCTTGCTGCCGCCCGGTCAAACGCTGTAAGTGGTAGTTTAATGGTAAAAAGAAGTGAGGCATCCTGTGATGGGATGCCTTTTGTATGTTTAACGCTCTATTTCATTTAGTTGTCCGTGATCAAGCTCGAAAAAACGATTTCCTAATTCTGAATAAAGGTAGCGCTGATGGCTTGTGAATAAAACACACTGATCAGAGAATTCTTCTTTTAATAAAGAAATAGACTGCATTTGAGATGCCTCATCAAGAGATGTAAAAGGTTCATCAAGAATGATTAGCTCTGGTGATCTGGCCGCCATACAATTAAAGAAAAGCTTATATCTCATGCCTAGTGAATATTGTTTGACAGGCATCTTAAGTGCATGAGTTAAATCAAATGCATCACAAAGCGAGAGAAAGGTCTTTTTGTATACCTCTTTTTCTGACTGATTCATTTTCCATAGCGACTGTATAAGAGTCATATGCTCGATACCAGTCAGCGCATCATAAACCAAAGGCTTATCTGGGATGTACGCGACCAACCCTTTATAAAGAGCTGACCCAGGATGATGCTGTTCATTGAGTAAAACCGTTTCGGATACTGAAGGCAGCAGACCTGCGATGATCTTTAAAAGTGTCGATTTACCGCTGCCGTTTTTCCCGATAATACAAGCACGATCACCTTCTTTCAGATGAAAGGATACTTGATCAAGGAGGGGAGAGCTTTCTTCAGTTGTTTCATAACGAAAAGATAGCTGAGACACTTGCAAACTAGCCATTGATAAATCCTCCAATAACAAAAACAGTGGTCACCAGCATATACAAGATGACGGTCGCAAGGGCGGCTTTTTTTGATCCTTCAGCATAATAAATGATCCCATCATATAGGATGCGTAAAAGGTACAAGTTGATCAAAAAAGAAACCGTTTGGATGAAGATAAAATAATGATCTAAATCGAGTACCATCACACAATAGATTGCTGCGCTATTCACTAATAGAAGCAACGCATTATAAAGCAAGATGACAAAATACATTTTGCGCAAAATAAACGTTTTATGAAAAAAGTACATATAAATCGAAGTCACGACAGTACCGAGAAAATTTAATATGAAATAAAGCGGGATTGTCAGTAAAAAGATAAACACAATGCTGGCTAATTGTTTTCCAGCAGATAAAGGCTCCTCTACTAACAAATCAATGATAAAAAATGTTAAAAAAACAGTTGAAACAAATAAAGATAGTAAGACAAGACCTACAATGGTTTTGATCGATTGATGTTGATTGAAAAATTGTTTAGGGCGTAGAAGTAGCTCCATAGAACCACATTCTCCTTTCTTCTAAGATAGATGTACATGGCTGACATATTCCTCTAAAAGAGAGGCAATCAACAAGAGCACTACAGCGGAAAAGATTAACTGAACCACAGTACGAGTCAGCTTTCTTACATCAATGGCCTTACCTTTCATAAACCGGTAAAGATAAATGAATGGAAAAGCACTGACGATTGAAAAGAGGATCAAACCAAGAATCTCAACAAAAGCATGCGGCATGAGGCCAGTGAATAACTGCTTCACTTCATGATGGGCTATCAAAAACTGAATGAGTTTTCCGATGATATAGCCATTATAAAAAAGAATGCCAGCAGACATAATGCCGCCAGTAAAAGCCCCGATACCTAGAATGGCAAGCCCAACCTGTAAATTGTTTGAAAAAATAGAGAGAAAAAACATGTCTTCATCCTTTTTTAAATAAGGAATCTGATCATAAGGAAGGAGACTTCCAATGAGCAAAGCTGCAATAAATACACCGGCGTAAAAATAGCCGAGACGTAGAATCAATCTATTCTCCGATAGAAAATATCTTATTTTTTTCAACATACTCAATTCCTTTATTAATGGTCTTGCGGCATAATATCCAGCAAATCACTGAAACGATCGCAAAATATATAGCGAACAGCACGTTTACGAGCCCTGAGGATTGCTGCAATATAGGGAGAAAAGAGGTCAAAATCAAATAGTACATAAAAGGCAGTACAAGAAAGTTTCTGGCAAATGCCTGACCTTTATCGATGATCTCTAGTTCCTCATTTGTTGTGCCTATTTCATGCTCATGAATAAAATTGAATTTCGTTGTGAATGGAAACAAGTACAGTTGGATTAAAGGAAAAATGAAAAAGCCAATCCCTAATGCCACCAGTTGAATGAGCATCTGAACATGAAACAGTTGATACACAGTCATGATAGATAGATTAATGAATAGTAAACAGAGTGCTGGTATGGAAAATAAACAATAAAATAACTGGATTTTTGATAAGAAAAACTGCAATAGAGATATTTGAGAAAGCTCGTAAAGCCAAATGTTCTTTTTTTCAGCACTTAAAGTGAAAATAGAAGGTGTCAGCATTCTCATCTCATAAGATTGATTCGCTAGTATCATAATATTGAGTGTGAATAGCAGCTGAATTTGCAAGGCTTGATGATCGATGATCGAGATCAATCCGGTAAAAACACCAATATAAAAGAAGGCTTCATATGACATGAACATATAATTAAAAAATTCTTTAGATAAGAGCCACCTTTTTTCTTTCAGCAGCTTGATGTCTTTTTGAATCAACGCATTTTGTCTAAACAGCGAACCCTGAATTTTATGCAGTACTTGAAAGTACCAATAAAATAAATCCCGAAAATGCTTTGAGCTTTGGTCTTGATCTTTTTCCGTTGGAATCCATCGAACAGGACTTCTCATGACAAGCGCACTACCTAGTATCACAACAATCAATGTAATAGGTGAATTAAAAAGGGCTTGAAATTGTAGAAAAACAGAGCCATCTGAAAATAAAGCATGATGCATTTGCTGAAGATCATGTTGATATAAAGAGATCAGCTTGTTTGAAAGAGTGATCCAAAACGAATCCTCTGCAAGCGATGAGATCGATTGAAATAGTTGCTGGAAGGTGTGATAAAAAGGGAACATGATGTTTAATATGAGAACCCTTCCGAAAAAGAAAAAAAGCAAAGCGATGCTTGCAAAAAAGAGGACACGAATGGCCCCGATTTTTTTTACGACGATGTTATAAATATAAGCACCGAATATCTTATTGCTGATGATAAATAGGAAGATACTTGTCAGCATCACATTGACATGTTTTAACCAGAATGCCAGATCGTGTGTTTGAACAATATCATATTGGAACAAAAAATAGATCAAATAAGTGCTCAAACTCGTAAACACAAGCCAAATCAATTCAGAAAACAGAAGCGTTTGAAAAAGTTGTCTAGAGGAAACAGGTGCTAGCTGTATCAATTCTTTAAAAGGAAGAAGATGAGTTCTTCTATAAGATTCAATTCCTTTGACGATAGAAAATAAAAATAAAAACATCACAAAAGCACTTTCCCATTCTATTTGATAGACGGGGGAGTAAAGAAATGAAGAAATCACGAATACAATCATGCATCCGAATATGATATCAAGAATACAAGAAAAAAATATGTACTGTTTTGAAGAAAACGACTTGAGAAATGGAATTTTTCGTATAACGAACTGAGCGATATTAGAATACTGTTGCTCCAGTCTAATGGATAGAAGTAGTGATAATAATGGATATAACATCTTCTCACCTGCACAAAAATTTAAATAGAAGGAGAACAGAGTCTCCTTCTATTGAGTCGTTAAATAAATTACCAAGCGATAACGGCTTTACGGCCTTTTTTCTTAATTTCGTTTTTAAGGTATTGACGAATTGTCTCTTTACCAGCCGCAGCAATAAGAGAAAGACCGCCTGAACCTACAGCAGTTAAAATGGAGACAATTGTAGTGACAGCTCCACCCGCTTCAACCACATTAAGAACTACAGCGGCAACACTGCCTGGAATACCAAATTCTTTTGCTAGATCAGCAACTGGCAGTACTTGTAGCGAGAAGGAAAAAAGAGCTAGCATAAGGAATCCTACTGCTAAAGCACCAAAAAGAACATGTAGTTTGATTTCATTTCTTGTTTCTGTCATATCAAATTCCTCCCTTTTTTGTCTTTTTATTACTATTCTATCTTATGATATGTTTTTGTTCATATCAATCCTTTTTTTTCTTTTTTTTTCATGAATTAGTTATAGGTTAATATAAAATAAGTGAAAAGATAAGTGAGAAAAGAATCGTTTTGGATAGGAAATATCGAGTGAACATGATCAAAATGACCTTGTTTTCACAAAAACGAAAGAGAGCCTAAAAGTCTATAAGAAATGTGCTATATGTAAATGAACCAATATTCTTTGATCAAAAGCTTCTTTCAAGATAAAATTGGAAGTATCAATTCATTCTGATGGAGGCGATTTTCTGAATATTCGATTGTTAACACCAGAAGATGCTCAAGAATATGCGAACTTGAGATTAGAAGCACTCCGATTAAATCCAGAGAGTTTTGCTATGAGTTACGAGGAAGAGAAGCTAGATACGAAGAATAAATATAAGGCTCGTTTTGCCTCTACACAATCTATGTGGACATTCGGTGCCTTTCATCAAGGTCAGCTGGTCGGCTCGGTTACACTCATACAAGAAACCTTGCAGAAATTAAAGCACCGTGCCAATGTGGTAGCGATGTATGTAACGGCTAATGGACGCGGAAAAGGAATGGGGAAGGCACTTCTGACAAAAGTACTTTCTTTTGCACGCGAAAAAAAAGACATCGAACAAATATATTTAACAGTGGTCACAACAAACGACCCAGCCAAACATCTTTACAAGTCTGTTGGATTTAAGTCGTATGCGGTAGAGGAAAAAGCACTAAAAATAAATGGTGCTTATGTAGATGAGGAAAAAATGGTGCTATGTTTATCATCATTTGGAGGGGATATAAATGAGCCAGCCAGTTATGCGCATCACATTGGCAGCCGGACCAAATAGTGAGCTAGAATCCTTTGCGCTTCGTGCAGCACTTGAAAACTTTGGCGCAAAAGTCGATATGCATTGGATAGGCAGACCGAATGACCTGATTGATGTATTATCCGGGAGGAATAGAGGCGAGACGGATTTCATTCTTTTATCCTTTCACGGAGAAGAAGGAGCGTTTCTCATGCCGGAGTTAGGAGAAGATGTATACGAAGAGGGTGAGCCGAGAGGTGCTGCTTTTGGTGCGGATGACATAAAGCGGTATGCTTCGTTAAATGGAGTCCACATTATATGTACAGGCTGTACACTAGGCGAAAAAAAGTTGGCAGAAGCTTTTTTAGAAACAGGGGCGATATCCTATACAGCGCCCGATGACTACATTGATGGAAATGCGTCATTTATTTTTGTTCTCACCATGCTGTATGAGCTGGTGAACAACTCAAAAACAGTCAGAGCAGCTTTTGACCAGGCACGCTCTATTGATGAAGAAACAAAGTTATTCCAACTGTATATGCAAAAATAAGGGCTGAGCAATCAAGCCCTTTTTATATGCCTCTCGTAAAATATGTCGAAAATGTGACAAATGTGTTTTTTGCAAACTAAAAGGGGCTGCGAAAAGTCTATCCTACAAACACACGTCATCCAGACAGGACGGCATCACGAGAGGAGAATCATTGTGTCAACGAAAGGGAAGATCAGTCTCGTCCTATGTGTACTTGCGGTCGTTATCGGTATCGCTGCGTTTTATCATAACCAGCAGGCAAGCGGGACAGAGAGGAAAAAAGTAGAACAAGATGCGAGCTACAAACAAGTTGAAATAGTCACACTTGTGAATGACGGGAAATTCATGAGATATGCTGTCAACTATCCGCTGTTTCATCAAGAAAAACTAGATCAGGAGATCAAAAGATTTGCAGAGACAGCGTTAGAAAGGTTTAAAACATCATTTAGTCAAGCGAGTGATGTCAATGAAGAAACACGATACGAATTAAATATCGATTATGAGATCATTCATTATGCCAAGCAAACCGTCGCAATCAAATTCAATACATATGAGGTGAAGGGCGGAAAGCAAGGCGTCAATCAAACGAAGGTGATGAACTTTGATTTCAAGAAACAGACATTTTTATCAATCAACGATATCTTTCTATCAAAGAAGGACAATATTCAAAAATTATCCAATATGACTTTTGAGGAATTAAAAAAAGATCGAACGCTAGCTGAAAATCAGCCGCTGCTCAAACAGGGAACGTCTCCTGTGGCGAAGAATTATCAGTATTTTGCCATCAAGGATCGCTATATCGAATTCTACTTTCCAAGAGGACAAATCGCTCCAAATCATCAAGGCCCTCAAGTGCTGGCGATTAAAAAAACACTGCTTAAAGGAATGTTAAAGCCAGAATACATCAATAAAGAAAAGAACAAAAACGAGAAAAAAGAACCGATCGCAAAAAGAAAGATCGTAAAACTGCCAAAACAGCGAGTAATTAACCCACATCAAAAAGCCATTGCCCTTACATTTGATGATGGACCAAATCCATCAACGACTTCAAAAATCTTAACAGCTTTAAAAGAAAACAAAGGACATGCGACATTTTTTGTATTAGGCAGCAGGGTTCAGTATTATCCCGATATGTTAAGTGAAATCAGAAAGGGTGGAAATGAAATTGGAAACCATTCCTATAACCACCCTTTGCTTACAAGACTTCCTTTAAAACAAGCGGTCAAACAAGTAGAAGACACGCAGCAAATCATTGAAAAAGCGAGCGGGTTCACACCGACTCATTTTAGACCACCATATGGCGGGACAAACGGGCAAATCAACGAAGCTCTTCACATGAAAGTGACCCTTTGGGATGTGGATCCTGAAGACTGGAAATATCGAAACAGCCAATACGTCGCGGACTACATTCTAGCCCATGCATCTAGCGGTGAAACGGTCTTAATGCACGACATCTATGACACCTCAGCCAACGCAGCCGTCACGATTATCAAAGAACTCACCAAACAGGGATATCAATTATTGACGGTATCTGAGCTTGAGCAGTGGAAGGAAGCGCGTGAGAAGAAAGGTGTATTGAATACGTAATGATGATGCGAATCTTAGTAGATTCGCATTTTTTAAAGCATATTATGAAAATAAAGGGAAATCATGTTAAAGTGAGTGTAGAAAGGGAGGGCTTCGGATGGTATTCATGAGGTTGATTAGCCTATACATGCTGACAGCATTTAGTTTGGGTTTTATCGTTAACTATGTACCTGGTTTGATGCTGCCCATCTATATACTTGCGATGATCGGGCTTATTTTATGTCTCGTTCATATTGCGCTGCATTATATTCAACGAATCAGAAATATGTTGTTTCATGAGAAACGGTAAGAATACTTGCGTACGCTAAGAAACTTCTCTCTAAAAGAGTGAGGTTTTTATTTTTGCGGTTTTTGATGTTCTAACAGTTGTATATTTTTCTCATTTGATTCTTTCATGTGTCTTAATAACGAAACGATACTCCAAGTAAACCAAATGAGGACAATCAGTAAAATGATGATGATCCACATGCTGGGGCATCCAATCTGCTGAATGCTTCTTTTTGCATGTATCAAGGATACCGTATAATGAATGTATTGAAATGAACAGTTCGTGCTATTTATTCGACAAAGGAAATAGAACAGTTGGTTAACAAGTTGATATAGGTATGAAGGAGAGATATGGATGGTTTTATACTACGGCCCCACAGGAGCTCCAGTAGAAAATCCAGGAGAAGAATTCATGAAAAGAATTTTCTTTCAGGAGGGTGAAGAGTATTGGAAACAAGGAAACGGTGAATCTTCCATTGAGATAGAAGAAGATTGGGAAAGTGAAAGTCTAGTTTTCTTTTATACGGAACCGTATGGGTTCTTGATCATGAGATATCCAAATTTTTTGGTCCCTTTTAAAAAGGGAGAAAAAATTGAAACGATCGAGCATTTGGTCGCAGGCGCCCCATTGTATGTGCCGTCATGTAGCTACATCAATCGGGATCAAGCTTATCAAATCGTTCACCATTTTTTGACGACAAAAACAGTTCCTGACCTTGTTCAATGGGTTGAGTTGAGGGATATTGATTATAAGCATGCTAATTAAAACTGTTATTTTTTAGATTAATATAAGTTTTTAAAAGTGTTATTGAAATAAAAGAAGTAATTTTAATATATAATTTTTCGATGAATTATTAAAGAGGGATTTAAATTCCTTTATAGAATAGTAGAAAAGATTAGCTTAAATTTAAACATGTTTTGATAGAGGTTCTCTAAATCATTAATTAAGAATTAATTTATTTATAGAGGGGTTTAATATGCGAAAAAAAATAATCTGTGAACTTGCCAATGAGTTTGAAAAAAATGAAAAAGATATTTTAAGTCTTCTACATACTGGTAAGAATATTACACCATATAAGACACATTTTAATAATAAAGGTAGAGAAATAATTAATAAAGACCATATAACTAAAGAAGAGCAAATTATTCTAAGTTATTATAAGTTACTGTTAAATAAGTTATGTGCAATTAGATTTCCCAATAGATCATATACTATGACGGAATTGATGAATTTAATGCCAAATATTCATAAATATAAATCTTATACAATCTTTAGATTCGATATTAAGAATTTTTTTTATAAAATTGATCCAAAGAAAAGCCTAGGCTATATTAAGAAAACTTTAAACTTAAGAAGTAATGAATTTGTTTTTTTAAATAATTATACAGAATCTCAAAATAACCTTATTCCGGGATTAGGTTTACATAATTCACTGGTTGAGATTTGTGGATATCATTTTGATCTAACAATCAAAAAAATATTTAGAGAAAATTTACTGTATTACTCTAGGTATGTAGATGACTGTATATTAGTTTTCGATGAGATTATAACAGAAGAAGTCATTAAAGGAGATATTTTGAAATTGTTAAAGTGCTGTTTTGGGGATAAAATAGAGCTCAATCTCAACGAATCGAAAACAAAATATGTTAATTCGAATTGGGAAAGGTTCGAAATAGATTATCTCGGTTATACTTTTCAAAAAGATCAATCTGAAAAATTGAAATTCGGAATATCAGAAAAGAAGCTAGAAAAGTATAAAGGTAAAATCGATAATATAGTTTTAGAATATTGCAATAGCAATAATGTAGACGTTTTAAGCTTGAAATTAGAGCTTTTATTTAAAAGAATTGTTTATCTTGGTAATAGAAAAAACAACAATAAATATAGATGGCAAGTTAGAGGATTAAGTGAAAATTATAAAGAGCTGAAGAGATTTATGAAAAAGAATGATGATTTTTCACGTATAACAAAAAATACTCAGAATTTTTTTAAAAAGGAGGTTCAGTTAAGTTTCAGGAAAAAAAATATACAAATACCTGCTAAAATCAATAATCAAATAAAAAATAAAAAATTCATTTCGAGTTTCATCAATAATAGAGCACTGCTTCTTCATAAAAAAATAGGTTTAAAACATAATGATTTGAAAAAGAAGTTAAAAATATTGACCGATGAGAATGTAGATGGAAGAAGTTACAGTGATCTTGCAAGTGAATTTTTGATAAAAATAAAATAAAAGATGGTGATTTATTACCATCTTTTTTAAGAAATTGCAAGTGCAAATCCTTGATATTGTGTATAGATAATATAACAAAAAAGGTATGGTGTGTCAATAATGGTTAAATTGACTAAATTTAATAGACAAAAAAATGATTACTTATTAACAGATTTGCTTCCTTATGAGAAAGGTAATCATTATACTCATAGATACTTCTATGATTTTCTTCAAAAAAGAAAAAAATTTTTAAACAAATTAATAAATGATATTAAGAATAATGGACAATACTTTGGACCGAAATGGCATTCAGCTCCTTTGAAATTCCTTATAAATAAAAAGAAGGAAGAGTCTAGAGAAATTTCGTTAATTAATCCATTAGGCTTGATTGAATCTCTGGTATTTATTAGCCTATTTGAGAGCGATTTACTAAATATTATACATAATAAAGAAAGTTTTTCTTTCAGAAAAGCTTTTAGAACGAATAGTTTGGTTTATAAAAAAGAAAATAATCAGACAGTATACTACTCAGATAAAAGTTCTAAACAACAACTTATCATTTCACTGGAATCAAGCGGAACATATTTCAAACAATACCCTTTTAAAACTATTTCGGGATTGTTAAATAGTAATGTTTTTTCATATTGTAGAGATAAATATAGTTTACTATTAATGATAGATATACAGGAATGCTTTCAAAGCATATACACGCACTCTTTTAAATGGTTAATAACAAATAAATCATACGATTCGAAAAAATTAAATGGCTCAAGTTCTTTATACAGTAACATAGATTCTTTTATGCAAAACCTGAACGGGTCAAAAACTAACGGTATTATAGTAGGGCCAGAGATAAGCAGATTACTCTCTGACTTTTTGTTAACCCATATAGATGAGAAAATCATAGAAAGTTTAGCTGAGAAAGGTAAAATACAGAGAACTGATTATTATATTTTTAGATTTGTAGACGATTATTTTATTTTTACAAATGATGAGCCTACACAAAAACTTATAAAAGATATTATTAAAGTAGAATTAAGTAATTTTCAATTAAAAATTAATGAGTTTAAAGTGACTAAGATTAGTAATGAAGATAATGTTAACAATTGGATATCAGAATTAACACCTTTAATTCAAACTATAGATGAGATATTTCCTTCTAAAGATGAAATCCAATTAATAAGTAGTAATCCTCAAATTAATGATATTAGTAGGGGGATTTTAGAAGTTGCAGCAAGCAATAGTTACGGAAATTCTAATGCAATTAACAAAATTAAATATAATGATCTCAAAAATAAAAGTATTTTATTGATCAAATCTACTCGGGAAAAAAAACTGATCAGCTCATATATATTGAGTACAATAGTAAAAAAAGTTGAAAGAATGGGTGATGTATTTTCAATAAAGAAAATGAACTTAAAAGATTTCTTTAATTTTATATTCTATATTTATTCACTAAATGTAAGCTATACTTCAACTCAAAAAATGACAAGAATTCTCTCATTGGTATTAGGGCACAACGATTGGGATGTAATTAATGCAGTCGAGTCGAGTATAGAAAGATTTGAGAATGAAATATTTACTAAGTATCAAGCAGATTGGATTGATTTAACTCTAATTCTCTCTACATTTAATATCCAAATTTCTTATAAATCAATTGAAAAAATAAAAAACAGTCTAATAAATAGTAAAAATCCATTGCATCTATCCGCTCTATGTTTATTACATGAAGCAGGGTATATACAAAGTGAAAATTTCACAAAGAAAATTAATCATATTATTTATGATAATGTAAAAAGAATTAATTGGACTGAATTTTTTCAAGATGATTTAAGTTGGTGGGTATTTATTTTCTTATCCTATCCTAAACTGGATAATCAAATTTTCGAATATATTAGGGGAAAGGTAAATTGCGAAAAATTAAAATTAACTGACGAAAAAAAAATCGGTGATAATTCAGATTTAGCTAAATTGTTAGTAATAGACTTTTTATTAGAAAACGATCAACATTTTATTGAATGGAATTTCACAAGTGAGAGGTATTACGAAAAATTTTATTTTTATACAAAGGACAGAACAGTTTTTAATCCAAACACTAATGATTTAATTCATATTTCAATATAATATGAATATTACTTCAATTAAATACCGAAATTTATATAGAAATTGAATTCCTTTGTTAAAATTCAAATAAGCTTCTAAGGTAATAGAAGCCAGGATTATAGACTGGCTTCTATTTTTTACTTCCCCTTCTCCCGCTTCCGTTTCTCCTTCTCTGCCCGGTAAAACTCATGAAACATCTTCATCAGTGCGCGTTTCTCTATCCGAGACACATAGCTCCGCGATATCCCGAGCTCTTTGGCTATTTCCCGCTGTGTTTTTTCTTTCTTTAAGTCCAAACCGAACCGGCCGACGATCACTTCTTTTTCCCGGCCGTCGAGAATGTCGATATACTCCTTTACTTTTTCAAGCTCCATGTTGAGCTGAATGGTATCAATCACATCTTCATTTTCAGATTTTAAGACATCAATTAATGAAATTTCGTTGCCTTCTTTATCCTGACCAATGGGGTCATGCAAGGAGACGTCTTTTTTCGTTTTTTTGAGCGCGCGTAAGTGCATGAGAATTTCATTTTCAATACACCGCGCAGCATATGTTGCCAGCTTTGTTCCTTTTCCAGAGGAATAGCTTTCGATGGCTTTAATGAGTCCGATCGTCCCGATGGAGATGAGGTCTTCAGCGTCTTCCCCGGTATTTTCAAATTTCTTGACAATATGGGCGACGAGCCGAAGGTTATGTTCAATCAGCATGTTTCTTGCGTGTTCATCGCCCTCTGCCATGAGGGCTAAGTATTTTTTCTCATCATCTCCCGAAAGGGGTTGTGGAAAGGCATTGTTTTTGACATAGGACACTAAAAACACCAATTCTTTGACCATCAATCCCATCGCTGTAAATACTCCTGCCACGATTTTCACCTCCACCATGTTTAGGCCGCTGCCTATATCCTCAAATGTATGTGAAGGAAGGATTGTCTGTGTCTGTACGATGAAAAAATCATCTTATTTGAAAGAAACGTGCTTCTGTGCGTATGTTTTTGCTGCACCTCTCATATGTTTGCGGTTTCTTTGCGGTGCTTGGCGGTCTAAAAGCGTGCTAAAATATGTAATATTAGACCGAAAAGGAAGGGGTTTTTTCGGAACATGGGGAAGGTTCTTTCTTCACATGTCGGTATGAAAATTAATGAATGGTATCGAATGATACGGCAGTTCAGTGTTCCAGATGCGGAAATCTTGAAAGCAGAAGTAGAAGCGGAAATTGAACGTATGGAAGAGGACCAGCATTTACTGATTTATTATCAGCTCATGTGTTTTCGGCACCAAATTATGCTCGACTATATACACCCTTCAAAATATCAACCTTTCTCAGTATCTAACCTTGTCGATAAAATCGAAAATTCCAATCATGAGTTATCTGATATGCTGCATTATTACCATGCATTTTTTCGTGGCATGCATGAGTTTAGTCAAAAAGAATATTTGGAGGCCGTCAAATATTATCGCATGGCAGAAAAACAGCTGTCTATGGTATTTGATGATATTGAGCAGGCCGAGTTTCATTTTAAAGTAGCAGAAGCCTACTATATAATGAAACAAACGCATGTCTCCATGCACCATATTTTAAAAGCGCTTGAAATATACGATCAGCATGATGCGTATTCCATTCGCATTATTCAGTGCCTCTTTGTCATCTCGGGAAATTATCAAGATTTAAAACGTAAAGATCGAGCACTGCCTCACTTGAAAAAGGCGAAACAACTCGCATCCGAAATTGATCACCCGCGCATTTATAGCTCAGCACTCTATAATTTAGGGAAATGTTACGGGGAGTTAGGTTATCGAGAAGAAGCAGAACGATATTTAACCGAATCGGCTGACCTCGCCAAAAAAGAGCTGCTTCCCACGCTGCCTCATACACTTTATACACTGGCCAAGCTGCTTTTTAGACAAAATGAGCAGACTGAAGCAAGGCGTATATTAGAGGATGGGAAATTGGCCGCAAAGAAGCATGAAGACCAGCTGTTCTGTCATATGTTTGAGTATCTGGATGCTTTATATGTTCAGGAAATCAATGAAGAACAACTGCAAAAAACCATTGATTATTTGGAAAAACTTAGCCTATACTCTTATATAGAGGATATCTCACTAGAAATTGCGACAGCCTTAGAAACCTCTCAACAATACCAGAAGTCCAACCAGTATTATCAAAAATTGCTATGGGCTCAAAATCAAATCCAAGAAGGAGAGTGTCTGTATGAATTCTAAGCAACGTTCGACAGTTGAAGAGAGAAACCAAACGTGAGACAAAAAGCGGGCCTGATGGGCCGGCTTTTTTTATGTGAAAAAGAAGCGTAGACGATCACGAAACTTGAATGAATTCATCAGAAAGCGGGCAATTTAATGTGTAATGATGTTCTGTGGAGGCGGTCTGATGAAAGGGTTGCATATCTTGTTATGTATATTGGTAATATGCGCTTTTGTTCCTGATAACATAGAGGCGCGTACATTAAAAAGAATCGACCTAGAAAAAACGGGACGAGCCTTTTGGGACATGAGAGAGGAACGGAAAAAGATTGCGTTAACCTTTGATGATGGGCCTCATCCGGTATACACAAGTCAAATACTAGATGTACTAAGAGAGCATGAAGTGAATGCCAGCTTTTTTGTCATCGGAAGCCGTATTCATGCATATCCCCTCCTCGCAGAGCGGATTGTGAGCGAAGGAAATGAGCTTGGCAATCACACGATGAACCATACGTATTTTGACCTTTTGTCATCGAAAGAAATCAAGCAAGAATTAAAAGAATCAGCGGCTCATATCGCTTCTCTCCAGCCGGGCGGACCCTTATTATTTCGTCCCCCGGGCGGGCGCTTGACGATGAAGTCATTCCGCATTCTTTCTAAGCAAGGATACGATGTCGTGATGTGGTCCTTTACGCAAGATCCGAAGGACTGGTCAAGGCCAGGTGCACACAAAATTGCCAGCCGTATTATTGAGAATATTCAGGGCGGTGATATCATCCTTTTACATGATGGCGGAGGAAATCGTAAGCAGACAGTAGAAGCGCTGAAACAAGTCGTACCTGAACTAAAGAAAAGGGGCTATGAGTTTGTGAAAGTAAGCGAACTACTGCACCATGACAGAGATTATCTGCCGGTTCAATTACAATAAGAAACAGTCATTCATTGAAACCAAAAGTCTTGTCGTTTACTATATGAAGAGGGCTTTTGGAGGTGAATGTTGTGAAGAAATTTGTTTTCCTTTTCATCCTGTTATGTGTTGCGGCTGGGTGCTCAAAACCAGCACAGGAAAGTGTGATTGCATTTGGTGACAGTAACACAAGAGGATCGAACTGGGATTTTCGAGATTATCCCACATCTGAAAAATGGGTGAATCTCATGAAAAACGTCGAGCGCGGCCAAATCAAGGTACACAATGCCGGGATTGGCGGGCAGACAACAGAAGATGCGAAGCTGCGCTTTGAGCAGGATATTTTAAAACCAAAACCAACTTACGTCCTCATCATGTTCGGTACAAATGATGCGGCGATTCTAGACGGGAAACATCCCCGTGTAACCAAAAAACGATTTAAAGAAAACTTATCCTACTTCATTTCTGAAAGTAGGAAAGAGGGAATTACCCCGATCCTCATGACGTGCGTGCCTGTGGTGGAAGGAGGCAAAAAGGGCTTGTATTATTATTCTAGATATAAGTCATCTTATTTTGCTGAGAGAGGCGGGGCGAGAGCTTGGCAAAACTCATACAATGACATCACAAGACAAGTAGCTGAAAAACAGCAGGTGCCGCTTGTCGACAATTGGAAAGCGTTCATCCGAGAAGCGGGTGAAGATAGTGACAACGCCTTGATTCAGTCTGGACTCATTGACCCTTCTGGCAATCATATGACACCAAAAGGGGCAAGAATCATTTATAACGAAATCAAAGAGCGTGATGTCATTAAACATTTTTAAAAGCAGGCCATCTGCCTAAACAAGACGATCCATCTCGCATAGTCTAACAGTATATCTTCCTAGAAGGAGGTAACTGATATGTGGGGATGTCCTTATCCTTACCCTGCGTGTTCGCCTTATCCAGCTCAAGGAGCAGGAATCGGTTACGCTTTTCTTGTTGTGTTCCTTGTCGTCATTTTGGTCGTAGGTGGAGGGTTATGGTTTTGGAATGAACAGCCTTGCAAATAAGACACCTCTTCTTTGATCAGAAGGGGTGTTTTTTACGGAAAATAGTAGTAAGCCTATAGCGCAAGTGATATAATATCAGTCACCTGAGTTTAAAAAAGGAGAGTGCTCGGGAGGCATGGTTCCTGGATATATGGAATTAAGAGGAAACAGAGAGCATATGCCCGAGCGAACGTCTTTTCATTTCTGTCTCAATTAATTCAATGAAGTCGCGATTTAAGTTCATTTCATTTGCTTTATAATACGATTCTATAAGTAAATCATCTGACAGCTTTTTCATACTAGAAACCCATATGATGGGAAAAACACCTCCCCTGAAAAAGTTGGCATAAAACTTGAGGAAAAGACATATCATCATAGGTTGATCGAATGTCTTTGAAGTACCTTTAATCTACCATGAATGGGAAACAAGAACAATCGTTCTGTTATCCACATGGTTAAGTGGATAACTTGTGGGTAGAGTGTTTATAATTGAATGAAAGCGTGATGAAATATAGGTGGATAATGTGTGTAAAATTATCCACACCTGTTGAAGGTCCTCATCATATGTCGAAAACTTTTTCATTGTATTCGATAGACAGACAAATTGTGATTTGATTCGACACAATCGCTGAAAAACCAATGGAAGAAAGGGTGCAAATTGTGCTAAAGAAGTATTTCTTACCGGATGAATTTGTGAAAAGTATTTTCCACATTTCGCCGCAAAAACTAAAAGAACGAAATGTAAAAGGAATTATTACGGATTTAGATAACACACTAGTAGAATGGGATCGTCCAAGTGCGACCCCACGTTTAATTGAATGGTTTCAAGAGATGAAAGATCACGGGATACAGGTGACGATTGTATCGAACAATAATGAAAAAAGGGTCAAGCTTTTTTCTGAGCCGGTTCATATCCCGTTTATTTATAAAGCGAGAAAACCGATGGGAAGAGCCTTTAATAAGGCCGTCGCTGATATGCAATTGAAGAAAGAAGATGTGGTTGTCATTGGCGATCAGCTTATGACAGATGTGCTTGGCGGAAACAGGCATGGCTTCCATACCATTTTGGTTGTACCTGTTGCGGCATCGGACGGATTTTTCACGAAGTTTAACAGGCAGATTGAACGCAGAATTTTAGGAGCCTTAAAGCGTAAGGGCCACATTCAGTGGGAGGAAGAGTAATAATGGAAAAGGTTGTTTGTATTGGCTGCGGTGTAGCCATTCAGACGGAAGATAAAGATCAATTAGGATATGCGCCGGCAGCATCTCTATTGAAAGAAGATGTGATCTGTCAGCGCTGTTTTAGGTTAAAGAACTACAATGAAATTCAGGATGTGTCTTTAACAGAAGACGACTTTTTAAATATTTTACACAGCATTGGCGAGACTGATTCTCTGATCGTCAAGGTCGTTGATATTTTTGACTTTAACGGAAGCTGGATTAATGGACTGAGCCGTATTGTTGGTGGTAATCCCATTTTACTTGTCGGCAACAAGGTAGATATTTTACCAAAATCCGTGAAAAAAGACCGTCTTGTTCAATGGATGAAGCGAGAAGCAAAAGAAAATGGGCTCAATCCGATCGATGTGTTTTTAATCAGTGCGAGCAGAGGACAAGGTGTGCCTGAGGTCATGGAGGCAATTGATCATTACCGTGAGGGCAGAAATGTCTATGTTGTCGGCTGTACAAATGTTGGGAAATCAACATTTATTAATCGAATTATCAAAGAGGTGTCTGGAGAAGAGAATGTGATCACCACATCCCAATACCCAGGGACAACACTTGATGCGATTGAAATCCCGCTTGATGACGGGTCTGCTTTATTCGATACACCGGGTATCATCAACCGCCATCAAATGGCGCACTATGTCGGCAAAAATGACTTAAAGATTTTAACGCCGAAAAAAGAATTGAAACCGAGAACGTTCCAGTTAAATGAAGCTCAAACGCTTTACTTTGGCGGACTGGCTCGATTTGATTATGTAAAAGGCGGCAGAACATCCTTTGTCTGCTATATGCCAAATGAACTCAACATTCATAGGACGAAGATGGAGAATGCAGATGACTTATATGAAAAGCATGCAGGTGAACTGCTTTCACCGCCATCAAAAGAGGGAATGGAAGATTTCCCGCCGCTCGTTCCGCACACTTTCACCATCGATCAGCCAAAAATGGACATTGTCTTTTCAGGATTAGGCTGGGTGACTGCAAATGATGCTGGAAAACAAATCAAAGTGTATGCGCCAAAAGGCGTGCACGTGTTTATGAGACGTTCGTTAATTTAAATGTTCAGAGGGGGAGAGACCTTGAAACCTTTATACGGAGTAATCGGTAACCCTGTTGGCCATTCAATGTCTCCGGATATTCATAATGCAGCATTAAAGGATGCTGGAATTGATGGACATTATCATGGCTTTCAAGTAGAAAATGATGACCTGAAAGATGCCATTAACGGTATGAAAGCCTTAGGAATCAGCGGCTTTAACGTCACTGTTCCGCACAAGGTAGACATCATGCAGTACCTTGACAAAATTGATGTGACAGCTGAACGTCTGCGTGCCGTCAATACGGTTCGCCTCGAAAATGGTCAACTCGTTGGGTACAATACAGATGGAGAGGGTTTTCTTCATTCGTTGCTTGAAGCCTTGGATCGGCCGTTATCAGAGCTGTCATTTCTCATGATTGGTGCTGGCGGAGCGGCAAGAGCGATTTATATGACAATTGCTGAGTATGCACCGAAAAGCTTTGACATTACGAATCGTACCATTGAAAAAGCTGAGGCTTTAATTGAAAGTGCCGGTGGGAAAATCACATCTCGTGCCATTGCATTAAATACAGCAGAAGAGCGGCTTGGGGAATATGATGTCATCATCCATACGACCTCGATTGGTATGTATCCGAATGTTGAAGAAACCCCCATTTCTTTAGCGAACGCAAAAAAAACAGCGGTCGTTTGTGATATTGTGTATAATCCAATAGAAACAAAGCTGCTAAGCGAAGCAGCCGGGTTAGGTTTGAAAACGGTCGATGGCGTCGGCATGTTTGTTGGTCAGGCGGTAAGAGCCTTTGAACTGTGGACGGGCATTACACCTGACGCCCGAAAAATGAAGTCAATTGTCATAGAGAAATTAGGAGGAACACCATGTTAAAAGGTAAGCAAAAACGTTTTTTACGTGCGCAAGCACATCATTTATCACCTATTTTTCAAGTTGGAAAAGGCGGGGTAAATGACAATATGGTCAAGCAAATTTCCGAGGCGCTTGAAGCAAGAGAACTTTTGAAAGTCAGCGTATTGCAAAACTGCGACGAGGACAAAACAGAGGTTGCAAAAGCACTTGTAAAAGGTGCAAAAGCTGAACTCGTTCAAACGATCGGAAATGTGATTGTCCTTTATAAGGAATCAAAGGAAAATAAACAAATTAAGCTGCCGTAAAGGTGGATATGATATGAAAAAAATAGGATTGTTCGGCGGTACGTTTGATCCCCCGCATAATGGGCATTTGCTGATGGCAAGTGAGGTGCGTTTCCAAGTAGGGCTTGATGAAATTTGGTTTATCCCAAATCACAAGCCCCCTCATAAAACGGGCCGAAAACGAGCAGAGAGTCATCACCGCATAAAAATGGTGGAAAAAGCGATTCAGTCAAATCCTCATTTTCGAGTTGAGCTTATTGAAATGGAGCGGGAGGGCCCATCTTATACAGTAGATACGGTTGAGCTGTTGAAGAAGCGCCATCCTGAAGATGAGTTCTTTTTTATGATTGGAGCGGACATGGTCGAGTATTTGCCGAAATGGCACAGAATCGATGATTTGCTTCAGATGATCACCTTTATTGGGATGAAAAGACCAGGTTATGAAGGAAGTACGGCGTATCCTCTTTTGTTTGCAGATGTTCCGGCTTTTGATGTATCATCGACATTGATTAGGCAGCGAATGAAGCAGGGGAAACCTGTTGATTATTTGATTCCGAAAGCTGTTGAGTGTTATATAAAGGAGCATCATTTATATGAATCGTGAAGAAGCGTTAAACTGTGTCAAACAGCAGTTAACAGAGCATAGATATACACATACAATTGGGGTCATGGAGACGGCCATTTCATTAGCTGAACGTTTTGGTGCAGATGTGAAAAAAGCAGAGGTTGCGGCTATTTTCCACGATTATGCCAAATTTAGACCGAAAGAAGAAATGAAGGGCATCATCCAGCAAGAACAGATGAACCCTCTATTGCTTAAATATTCACCTGAGCTTTGGCATGCCCCAGTTGGTGCCTATTTGGTCAAAAAAGAAGTTGGAATTGACGACCGAGATATTTTAACAGCCATTGAATTCCATACATCCGGCAGACCGAACATGACATTGCTTGAAAAAGTTATTTATGTCGCCGACTATATAGAGCCAGGACGCCATTTTCCTGGTGTAGAGGAAGTAAGAGAGTTAGCAGAGCAGGATTTGGATCTTGCCTTGATTCAATCTTTAAAAAACACCGTCAGCTTTTTAATGAAAAAGAATCAGCCAGTTTTCCCAGATACACTTGCTACTTATAACTCACTTGTGCAAAAGAACAACTAAGGAGGAATTTTGATGGATGCATCATCAATTTTAAACATCGCAGCTGGAGCGTGCGATGATAAACGGGCAGAGGATATTATTGCCCTGAATATGCAAGGGATCTCACTTGTTGCAGATTATTTTCTCATTTGTCACGGGAATTCTGACAAACAAGTACAGGCCATTGCAAGAGAAGTGAAACACCTTGCAGAAGAAGGCGGCATCGAAGTTAAAAAGATGGAGGGCTTTGACGAAGCAAGATGGGTCTTGATTGATCTAGGAGATGTCATTGCTCATGTGTTCCACAAAGAGGAAAGAGGATACTATAACTTAGAGAAGCTTTGGGGAGATGCGCCGAGAGAAACGCTTTCGCTTGGCATTAACTCATGATTTATCAAGGGTTTGCAGGTGTGTATGATGAGCTCATGACACATGCCCCTTATGATGAATGGGTTCAGTGGATACAGCGGTATATCAAGCCAAATAGTGCGATTATCGATGTAGGTTGTGGAACTGGAGAGATCTCTCTTCGGTTAGCTGCAAAAGGCCACATGGTCACAGGAATTGACCTAAGTGAAGAGATGCTGGCATTTGCGCAGCAAAAAGCACAGGCTCATAAGCAGTCTATTCAATTTTTACATCAAGATATGAGAGAGCTCGAGGGGTTTGAACAAACTTTTCAAGCAGCGGTTATTTGCTGTGATTCTTTGAATTATCTAAAAAACGAAAATGACGTCAAAAAAACCTTTAAAAACATGTTTCAGCTTTTAGAGGCAGGTGGGGTTTTATTGTTTGATGTTCATACCCCTTATAAAATGGAAGAGGTATTTCCTGGCTCTACTTATGCCGATCAAGATGAAGAGATCAGCTATATTTGGCAGAGTGATCAAGGAGATCATCCATATTCGGTCATTCATGATTTAAGCTTTTTTGTAAAAGACGGAGACGTGTATGAGCGTTATGATGAAACGCACGAACAGCGTACATTTCCTTTTGAGACATATGCAGCGTTCCTTGAGTCCGCTGGCTTTGAACAGATTGAAGTGACCGCTGATTTTACAAATGAAGCACCTCAAGAATGTGCAGAAAGATATTTTATTTCAGCGAAGAAACCAAAAACCATCGTTTAATGGAACGATGGTTTTTTAAAACCCTTTTTTCGCTTGTTGCGAACATGTTTAATTTCTGAGATCATCAGTAAACACACTCGGCGGGTATTGATGCGCAACCGCTTCTACATCCTCATCGAACTTGTCATGAGTGTTCTGGAAAAGCTGATGGAACATATCTTGAACACCTGCTTCAAGTGCTTTAATACCCTCGCCGGTGACGCCGCCTTTTACACACACCTTCTCTTGCAGTGTAGGCAGGGTATACACCCTTTTTTCAATCAAACGGCCAAGTCCTACAAGCATATCTTCTGATAAGGTGGTGGCTTCTTCTTTTGAAATATCCGTTTCTTCAACAGCGGCTTCAATCATTTTCTGAACAAGAAAGCTAATAAAGGCAGGACCGCAGCTGACAATATCTGAGGCTGCCCGTGTGATTGAATGATGAATTTCGATTGGTGTTGAAATGCGGCAAGCGAGTTGTCTGAGCGCTGCTTTTGTCGTGACATTGCATGATGAACCAAATGTTAAAAGAGAGGCGCCTGATAACGCGCGGTTGGTGATGCTTGGGATCAGTCTGGCTGTTTGACAAGGAACAATGTCTTGAAGCTGTTCAGGATGAACCGGACTTGTAATGATGACAATGGTTTGCTGTTCTTTTAAAAGTGGGCTCAGTTCTTTTAAAAGCGGATAAATATCAAGTGGTTTGACACAAACAAAGATGAAATCTTTATCTGTTACAGCTCCTGAAAGCTGTTTCGTCACTTCGACCTCTGGGTGATTCTTTTTTATATTGAACGCTTTTTCGATGGTCCGATTTGTAATGGTGATGGATGAGGGATTGACTGCTTTTGATTCAATAAATGCCTCAGTAACTATGGTACCCATGTTTCCTGTACCGATTAACCCTATATTCAAACGTTCTCCCTCCTTAGACGCATAGGATCTGTTATCTTCTAAACAGTATGTGAAGCAGCGTGAAAATATGATTGAAAGAAGCGTGAACAAGTGAAGCAGCTCATTTCGTTGAAAAAATACAGTCTCTATCTGATAGCGGGAATCATCATCCTCCTCATCATCTGTTTCTGCTTTTTAGTAGGAAAAGAGAAAGGCGGCGCCGAGCCAAGTGTATTGAAAGAACAACATGAAACGCGGGTCACATTAGAAGAAAAACAAGAGAGTGCAGAAAAAGAGCCAACATCCATCGTAGTAGAGGTCAAAGGAGCTGTACGGAAGCCGGGCGTTTATGCATTGATGGCTGAGGACAGAGTTGAAGAAGCCATTAAAAGAGCAGGTGGTTTTACGAACAAGGCAGATACAGTTGACATCAATCAAGCAGCAAAATTAGAGGACAGTATGATGATTTATGTACGAAAGAAGGGGGAAGGTGACAAGCAGGGACAAACAGCAGCGGCTGATACGCCGCCGGGAAATGAACAGAGTCAAGGGGTGAATGTCAATCAAGCTGATGCAGCGGAATTGCAGACCATTAACGGAATAGGCCCAGCCAAAGCGGAAGCCATCATTGCGTATAGAGAAGAACATGGAGAATTTCAGCAAATTGAAGATTTACGGAATATTTCGGGTTTTGGAGAGAAGACCATTGAACGGCTTAAAAATCAACTGACGGTTAAGTAGAATTGACGGTATAGAAGAAAGGCATGTACACTTAATACCAACCATCATTCTGGAGGGATCAGCTCGTGGAGAGAATTTCATGGAATCAATATTTTATGGCTCAAAGCCATTTGCTTGCCTTGCGAAGCACCTGTGAGCGGCTAGCTGTTGGGGCAACGATCGTAAGAGACAAGCGCATCATCGCAGGTGGATATAATGGATCCATTGCCGGTGACGTGCATTGTGCAGATGTAGGATGCTATGTGATAGATCATCACTGCGTTCGTACAATCCATGCGGAGATGAACGCTATTTTACAATGTGCCAAATTTGGTGCACCAACGGCTGATGCTGAAATATATGTGACGCATTTTCCTTGCTTGCAGTGCTGTAAAGCGATTATTCAAGCAGGTATTCGAACAGTGTATTATGCGAAGGATTATAAAAATCATCCATATGCTGTTGATTTATTCGAACAAGCCGGAGTTCAAACAGAACAGGTTGAACTAGATGAGATGATTATTGACTTAAAAAACCAAGAAAAATTAGCCTTTGTTGCGGATTTAATAGGCAAACTAAGTGAATCAGGACGTAGCGAAACAGAAATTCGTCAAATGCATGAAAAGGCGAATCAATTATTTACTTCCTATGTTTAAGTATTTGCCGTTCGGGGCGATTTCAGCAGCTGCTGGAATTGCTCTGGCCGCATATCATCTTCATTTGTATTTTCTCCTTTTTCTTCTTGTATGTCTTCTTTTCAGTCTGCTGAAAAAAACACCCCAGCTCTTTTTAATGGTCAGTTTGTGTGGAACGATCTATATGCTCATTTTTATGGTGCATCAGTTTTTTGAAACGGATCATCCCATACAAGAAAAAGTATTTTCTCATTCGGTTGTGATTGAAACGATTCCGAAAATAGATGGCAATCGCTTTTCAGCGACTGTTTCATCAGAGAATGGTCGACTAGCGGCATTTTATACGATTCAAACGGAGCGTGAAAAAGAAGCGTTAAAAGATGTTGAGCCAGGTATGAGCTGTCATATGACAGGTGAGGTTCGGTTACCTAAACATGCTACCATACCGAATGGCTTTCAATATGATCAATTTCTAAAAACAAAAGGCATTGATGCTATTTTCTTAACGCAGTCTATGAAAAGCTGCACGAAACATGACAGCCCTTCACATGACCTTTCATCTATTAGGCAGAAGGGGTTGAAATTTCTAGAAGATCACGTTCCGAAGAATTCTGTTGGGATTGTGCAGGCACTTATTTTTGGCGATCGTGATTTAATAGACCCTGATACATTAAGAGATTATCAAATGCTTGGCATCATTCATTTATTAGCCATTTCAGGACTTCATGTTCAAACATTGCTCGCTTGTCTATTTTGGTGTCTACTCCGTGCTGGCGTGACAAGAGAGACAGCGCGTATTCTTTTATTATCCTTTTTGCCGGTTTATGCTTGTTTAACAGGTGCTGCACCGTCTGTGTTAAGAGCCTGTCTCATGGCTGGAATTTATTTAGTCATCACAAGTCTGCCAAAAGAAATGAAACAGCCTTCTGCGGTCGTGTTAAGTGCAGCGTTCTTGCTTTTATTAGCCATTCAACCACTTTATATATTTGATGTCGGTTTTCAACTGTCATTTGTGGTGACCTTATTTATTTTGCTATCCACTAGTATTTTATCAAAAGCAAAAAGTTCGGTGATGCAGTTATTCCTCATTTCCTTGATTGCACAGCTTGCTTCGCTTCCTGTTCTTTTATATTATTTTCAACAATTTTCCTTGCTGAGTGTTCCTTTAAATATGATGTTTGTTCCTTTTTATACAATGGTTGTCATGCCTCTGTCCTTATTCTTTTTTCTTTTATCTATCATTTATCTTCCGCTTGGACAAACACTGTTTCAGCTGCTTGATTGGGTGATCCAGTTTAGTCATCAATTGTCTGCACACATGGCTGCTTACGATAGTCTTACTCTCATTTTTATGAAATCGACATGGTGGCATGTGCTCCTAGAGGTTTCCTCCATTGTTTTTCTATTCATTGTGATGGAATGTAAAACTTCTATCAAATCTTATCTTGTGCCGATTTTGATTCTCGTTTGTGTGCTGTCTGTACACTATTTCACGCCGAATTTTCTTCAAAAAGGAGAGGTCACGATGTTAGATGTAGGACAAGGGGATAGTTTGTTTATTCAGCTACCTTATCGAACCGGGCATATATTAGTCGATACAGGAGGCAGACTTTCTTTTGAAGAAGAGCCATGGAAAAAAAGACGTAAAGTATCTACAATTGGGGATCAAACGCTTATTCCATTTCTGCATTCTAAAGGCATAGCAAAACTTGATGTCCTCATCCTTACCCATGCAGATCAAGATCATATGGGAGAAGCGATGCGGTTAATAAAGCGAAATAAAGTCAAACGCCTTGCAATCCCAAAAGGCTTTGCTCGAAATCCAGAGGATGCGCAGCTTTTAAAGGAAGCGGCTGATCAAAGGATTCCTATAGATGAGTTAGAAAGAGGGGATCAGCTGAGAATTGGAGGACAAAAATTTGACGTTCTGCATCCCGCAAGTGACCAGGTGACGAGTAAAAATAATGATTCACTGGTCCTCACCTTTACGCTTGGCGGAAAGCGTTTTATGCTGACTGGGGATCTTGAACAAGAAGGGGAACGAGACATCATTCAAGCTTACCCTGAGCTACGAGCGGATGTCTTGAAGGTTGGGCATCACGGGAGTAAAGGATCAACAAGTGAAGAATGGCTTCAGCATTTGAACCCGTCATATGCACTGATTTCAGTAGGTGAACGAAATCGATATCACCATCCTCATCAAGAAGTTTTGAAAAAATTAAATGATCATCAAACAAAGGTGTATCGTACAGATATTGATGGAAGTGTGACCTATGAATTTCTTGAAGAGGATGGAACATTTTACGCTCATCCTCCATATGATATCTTACAAAATCAATAAAAAAACTGCCAAAACGGCAGTCATCTTGCATTCATGTAGTTAAGATCCAACGAGGTGTATCACTGTTGCCAAAATAAACATTGAGGCGAAAAATCCGAATGTGACGATAAAACCAACAGCTGAGTCGGTCACATCATTCCGCTTGCTTTGAACATTCTTTTCAAATTCATTCATTTTCATCCCTCCTGGCTATTTTTAGTATACTTGAACTCATTTGGAATTGCTAGAAGGTAAAGTAACCGTTTTCCATTTTCATGATCATTTTGTGAATATCGTCTGACTGTAAGCTGACCCGGGAGCTTACGTGAGACGTTTACTATAAATGAGGAGGCGGCACTTTCAGCTTCCTCTTTACTAATGTCTCTACACACTTTAGGATAGAGGAGGAAGTGAAAGAGAGGGATTTAAGCGAATGGTCTTTGAAGTATGGAACAATTTAAAAAAAGGGGATATCCATCCCGTTTATTGCTTATATGGAAAAGAAACGTATTTACTTCAAGAGACAGCTGCAAAATTGAGACAAGCTGTCGTCGACGAAGAAACAAAGGATTTTAATTACTCTGTCTTCGATATGGAAGAGGTGCCGCTTGAGCAGGCTGTGACGGACGCAGAAACATTTCCGTTTATGGGAGAGCGGCGTCTCGTTGTGATCAAGAACCCTTATTTCCTCACTGCAGAAAAGAAAAAAGAAAAGATCGAGCATCAGCTTTCTGTGTTAGAAGCTTATTTAGAAAAGCCAGCACCCTACACGATTCTCGTGTTATTGGCCCCATATGAAAAACTGGACGAACGTAAGAAAATCACCAAGTTGTTAAAAAAGAAAGCGGCTGTAGTTGAGGCGAAAGAGTTAAATCCGAAAGAAACAACAGATTTCACCATCACGCTGGTGAAAACAGAAGGAAAAACAATCTCGGCTGAAGCGGCAGAACAGCTTGTCATGTTATGTGGCGGGAGCCTGTCCTCACTTTTTCAAGAGGTTCGAAAGCTAAGTACATATATTGGGCAGCGAGAGGAAATTGAGCTGGCGGATGTCAATCAGCTCGTTGCACGAAGTTTGGAGCAGAATATTTTCGAACTGATTAACCAAATCGTGAACAGGCGCCGGTCTGAAGCGATGCAAATGTTTTATGATCTCCTAAAGCAAAATGAGGAACCCATTAAAATATTGGCACTCATTTCAAATCAATTTCGGTTGATATTGCAGACAAAGTACTTTGCTCAACAGGGATACGGGCAAAAACAAATTGCGTCAAACCTGAAAGTTCACCCATTCCGGGTCAAACTCGCGATGGATCAAGCAAGACTGTTTTCAGAAGAAGAGCTAAAGTACATCGTCAAAGAGCTCTCCACGATTGATTATGAAATGAAAACGGGTAAAAAGGACAAGCAGCTATTATTAGAATTGTTCCTGCTTCGGTTATTAGGGGCTTGAACATAAAAAAACGACCTTCTCAAAAGAGGGTCGTTTTTGTTTAGATGTATAATTGCCAGTCTGTCCTTAGGCTCGGCCGTTCAGGACGGACGTACAGTTAAACAGGTGCCTCATCACTGAGGCGTTGCAATCATTATGCAGAAAGTCCGTTTACTTGTTTCGCAAGTCTTGATTTGTAACGCGCAGCTGCGTTTTTGTGTACAAGACCAGTTTTAACGGCTTTGTCAATGCGTTTTGCAGCAGAAGAAAGAGCAGCTTTTGCTTGCTCAGCATCGTTGTTAGCTACAGAAACTTCAACTTGTTTAATCGCAGTACGCATCGCAGACTTGATTGTTGCGTTGTGTGCACGGCGTTCGTTATTCGTTTTTGTACGTTTGATCGCTGATTTAATATTTGGCATGTGTTTCACCTCCTAAGATACAACCTAAACACAATTGTCTTAAGGTTAAATCTTCACAATAGAACAAATTGTATTCTATCAAACACACCTTTAGAATGCAATATAAATGTAAAGTATTTTTCATTGATGAAGCGCTCGAATGTTTCTTGAAAGAGATGGAAAGACTACTGTTAATTACTTGATGGAAGGAGCCTTTTCATGAAGAAACAGAAACTCGATTTAAGCGCTTATCAAATCCGGACCGATTTGGCCGTTGAAACAAAAGAGATACTAGAACAAGAGAACGATCCGAATGTGGTCAAAAAGGACGGTATTCAAGGAATTGTTGAGAAGGAGAAGGAAGAGCACGGCATCCGCATCCGCACTGTGGAGATTACGACAGAAGGAGAAGAGCTGACTGGAAAAAAGGCAGGGACATACTTGACGCTTGAGGCGCAAGGAATTCGGGAGAAAGACTCTGAGATGCAAGAAAAAGTGGTTGAAGTTTTTGCCCATCATTTTGCTCAGTTTTTAAAAGATCACGGCATTCAGGCAGATGCGAGCTGTCTTGTCGTAGGACTCGGAAACTGGAATGTCACGCCGGATGCTTTAGGGCCGCTCACAGTTGAAAATTTGCTGGTGACACGCCATTTATTTGAATTACAGCCTGAGAATGTGCAGGAAGGCTATCGCCCAGTGTCTTCATTATCGCCTGGAGTCATGGGACTGACTGGTATAGAAACAAGTGACATTATACAAGGTGTCATTGAACGATCTAAACCAGATTTTGTGATCGCCATCGATGCACTAGCTGCACGTGCAGTAGAACGGGTGAATACGACAATTCAAATTTCTGATACAGGTATACATCCAGGATCGGGTGTCGGAAATAAACGAAAAGAATTAAGCAAAGAGACTTTGGGGATTCCAGTCATTGCCATTGGTGTACCGACAGTGGTCGATGCAGTGACGATCGCAAGTGACACGATTGATTACGTGTTAAAGCATTTTGGTAGAGAACTGAAAGATGATAGACCTTCCCGATCTTTAGTACCAGCAGGTCTGACATTTGGGAAGAAAAAAGTGCTGAATGAAGAAGATTTGCCAGATGATGAAACGCGTCAATCCTTTTTAGGAATCGTCGGAACGCTTCCTGAAGAAGAAAAAAGACAGTTGATCCATGAGGTGCTTGCACCGCTTGGACAAAATCTAATGGTCACACCGAAGGAAGTGGATACATTCATTGATGACATGGCGAACGTCCTCGCCAATGGGTTAAATACAGCACTTCATCAAAAAATCTCTCAAGACAACATGGGTTCCTATAATCATTAATCAGTTCTACTTTCTCTAGCTCGCTCATAGTGTAATTACTAGAAAGCGTGCTGGAGGGAGTAAATCATGAAAAAAAGACCTCGCCGTCCTCGACAGTTGGTCGTTGCGATTAATGGAACAAAAGTAGTGAAGAGTATTTTTTTGTTTATTGTCTCTCTGGTGGTTGTGTTTGTCATGTCAGGGGCTTTGACGTCTTTAAAACCTGAGCTTAGGCCTCAAGCGTCATTATATGGTGTGGCAGATGAGCTGTCAGGGGCATTCTTTGCAACTCTAATGGGGATGGAAAATCAATATTTTGCCTCAGCAGTCCCTGAAGATCAAAAAGGATTTCATTTCTCCGGGCTGTCACTCAAACTTGCCACAAGTATCAATTTAGAAGACCCCCGCAGTTTTCTAGGAAGAGAGCTGCCAGGCTTTGAACACTTTGATACAAAAATCATCCTAGCAGGTGAAGGTACAGACTATACGAATATGCCAATGGAATCGCCGCCTCCAAGTGAAGTCATCAAAGATGAAAAAGAAGCAAATCTAGCTGAGCTGGACAAGCTTGATGAAGATGAACCGAAAACGCCTGCAAAAGAGCCGGACCAGTCGACAGGAAAACGAAAAGCTGTGTACATTTATCACACACATAATACGGAATCATATTTACCATTTTTAAAAGGAGAAACAAACCCAAACAATGCGCGCCACTCAAAAGTGAACGTCACCCTTGTCGGGGAGATGTTTGGTAAAGCGCTCGATCAGCAAGGAATCGGCAATACAGTGGATAAAACAGAAATTGAAAAAAGACTGCTGAAAAAAGGGTTGAAGTATCCTCAATCATATAATGAATCCAGATTGGTTGTAAAAGAAGCTCTCGCTAAAAATGATGACCTAGATTACTTAATCGATATTCACCGGGATTCAAGAAGAAAGAAAGATACGACAGTAGAAATCAAAGGCAAGAAATATGCGAGAATCGCGTTTGTTGTAGGGAAGAAGAATCAAAGCTATGAGAAAAACTTAAAGCTGGCGACAGAGTTCCACCATTTGATGGAGAAAAAATATAGAGGACTTAGTGTCGGTGTGTTTGCCAAAGGAGAAATTGGAGATAATGGAATCTATAATCAAGATTTATCTGACAAAGCCCTCCTATTAGAATTTGGCGGTGTGGATAATAATATGGAAGAACTGAAAAACGCATCCAATGCAGCAGCTGATGTGTTCAGTGAAATTTTCTGGGACGCAGAAAAGGTAGACGGCAAAGCAAAGGATGAGAAAAAAAGATCTTAAGGTGGTGGAGGACATGGGCTCATTTATCGGAAAAACCATTATTTTATCGCTCGTATTGCTATTCGGTGTCTTTTTAGGAATGCAACAAGCCAATAATGGCATGCTGCAAATGAAAGGGTATCATGATCCGCAATTAAAAGGGGCCTTCACTGTCCAAATGAATGATGATCAAGAAAAAGAAGCTTCTATCCTCGGAACAGCTGTCACACAAAAAGACTTAGCAGAAAAGCAAAAGCAGCTAGAAGAAATGGAGAGCTTTAATGCCTTCTCTAAGGCCGGAAAAGCATTATCAGATGGTATGACGCATGCAGCCCGTACACTTTATGATTGGGTGAATGGTAAATAAACTGTTGTAAGCATCATGTTGGATGTTATTTCATAAGATATCACACCTTTTCGCAAAAGCCGCTAACCGATGAGCGGCTTTTCTTGATTTCGATTGAATCTTTACAGCCCTATTGATATAATCTAACCTAGCGCAACCCGCGTTTTATAGTAGGAGTGATAGATTGTGACAGATAAAGAAAAACGATTAGAACGGCAATCAAGAATTCGAAATTTCTCCATTATCGCCCATATTGACCATGGGAAATCCACATTGGCTGACCGTATTTTAGAAAAAACAGCGGCGATTACGCAACGAGAAATGAAAGAACAATTACTTGATTCCATGGACTTAGAGCGTGAACGCGGCATTACGATCAAATTAAACTCTGTCCAGCTGAAATATCAGGCGAAGGATGGAGAAGAATATATTATGCACCTGATTGATACACCAGGGCATGTCGACTTCACCTATGAGGTATCTCGAAGCCTAGCTGCCTGTGAAGGTGCAATTCTTGTGGTGGATGCAGCACAAGGCATTGAGGCACAGACACTTGCGAACGTTTATTTAGCTCTTGATAACAACTTAGAAATCCTGCCGATCATTAACAAAATTGATCTGCCGAGTGCAGAGCCTGAACGTGTAAGACAAGAAATTGAAGATGTCATCGGGTTGGATGCATCTGAAGCTGTTCTCACCTCTGCTAAGGCGGGCATCGGGATCGAGGATATTTTAGAACAAATCGTCGAAAAGGTGCCGGCACCAGCTGGAGATCCAGAAGCACCACTTCAAGCCCTCATTTTTGATTCTCTCTACGATGCGTATCGTGGCGTCATTGCTTACATACGAATTGTCGAAGGAACCGTCAAACCGGGTCAAAAAATTAAGATGATGGCGACAGGCAAAGAATTTGAAGTGCTTGAAGTTGGCGTATTTACACCGAAAGCAATGCCAACAGACGAACTCACTGTTGGAGATGTTGGCTATTTAACAGCTGCCATTAAAAACGTTGGTGATACACGAGTAGGGGATACGATCACAAGTGCGGTAAACCCTGCGAAAGAAGCTCTGCCTGGATATAGAAAGCTGAACCCAATGGTGTACTGCGGCCTTTATCCAATTGACACAGCGAAATATAACGACTTGCGTGAAGCGTTAGAAAAGCTTGAATTAAATGATTCTTCACTTCAATATGAGGCAGAGACATCCCAAGCACTTGGCTTCGGCTTCCGCTGCGGCTTCCTTGGCATGCTTCATATGGAAATCATCCAAGAACGGATTGAACGTGAATTTAAAATCGACCTCATTACGACAGCGCCAAGTGTTATTTACGATGTGTATATGACAGACGGAGAAAAAATTGTTGTAGATAACCCATCCAATTTGCCTGATCCGCAAAAGATTGAGCGAATTGAAGAGCCATACGTGAAGGCAACAATGATGGTGCCAAATGATTATGTTGGTTCTGTGATGGAGCTTTGCCAAGGAAAGCGCGGCAATTTCATTGATATGCAATATCTTGATGCAAACCGCGTGAGCATTGTGTACGAAATTCCTCTGGCAGAGATCGTATACGAATTCTTTGATCAATTAAAGTCCAATACAAAAGGGTATGCATCCTTTGATTACGAGCTGATCGGCTATCGCCCATCCACTCTAGTGAAAATGGATATCATGCTCAATGGCGAAAAAATCGATGCACTTTCCTTTATTGTTCACCGTGACTATGCGTATGAACGCGGAAAGATCATTGTAGAAAAGCTGAAAGAACTGATTCCGCGCCAGCACTTTGAAGTACCAGTTCAGGCAGCGATCGGTCAAAAGATTGTTGCTCGGTCTACCATTAAAGCCATGCGCAAGAACGTACTAGCGAAGTGTTATGGTGGAGATATTTCCCGGAAAAGAAAGCTTCTTGAGAAGCAAAAAGAAGGGAAAAAGCGCATGAAGCAAGTGGGATCTGTAGAAGTCCCACAAGAAGCATTTATGGCCGTGCTGAAAATGGACGACAGCACACCGAAAAAATAACATCCTCAAGGCAACCTGCTTTACAATGCTCGCCTTGACGTTTATAGTCGAAAACAAACGAAGAGGCCGCAGCGATAAACTGCGGCTCTTTACCTGTAAAGAAGGTGTCAATAATTGAAAGCAGCATACATTCACATTCCATTTTGTGAGCACATTTGTCACTATTGTGATTTCAATAAATTTTTCATTAAAACCCAACCGGTCGATGAATACTTAGCCGCACTTGAAAAAGAAATGCAGCACACGATCGATCAAAAAGGAGAGCAAGAACTAAAGACGATCTTTATTGGTGGGGGAACCCCGACATCACTGACAACCAGCCAGTTAGATCAGCTTATGGACAGCATTCACCGCGTATTAAAACCAACCAAAAACTTAATCGAGTTTGCAGTAGAAGCAAACCCCGACGAACTATCGCTTGAGAAATTGAATGTCTTAAAATCAGCAGGCGTTAATCGGCTCAGCTTTGGTGTTCAAACATTTGAAGATGACCTGCTCAAAAAAATCGGACGGGTTCATCAAAAGAAAGATGTTCTCACATCTTTCGAGCGAGCAAGAGCAGTTGGGTTTGACAACATTAGTCTTGATCTGATGTTTGGTTTGCCTCATCAAGAGAAGCATCATGTCATGCATTCACTAGAGACCGCTTTTTCATTAGGTGCAGAGCATTATTCGGTTTATTCGCTGATTGTCGAGCCGAAGACGGTCTTTTACAATTTGATGCAAAAAGGGAAACTGCATTTACCACCGCAAGAACGTGAGGCTGAAATGTATGAGCTCGTCATGGATGAAATGGAGCGGCACGGACTCAAACAATATGAGATTAGCAATTACGCCAAACCAGGTTTTGAAAGCCAGCATAACCTCACCTATTGGAGCAACGAAGATTACTTTGGTTTTGGAGCTGGAGCGCACGGGTATGTAGATGGCGTCCGTAATGTGAACGCTGGACCAGTGAAGCATTACTTAGAGCTCATTGAACAAACAGGGTTTCCATATAAGGAAACGCATCAGGTGACAAAAGCAGAACAGATCGAAGAAGAAATGTTCTTAGGTTTGCGGAAAATTGAAGGCGTGAAAAGTGCTCACTTTCAAGCGAAATTTGGAGCATCACCAGAAGCACTCTTTCCCGCCGTTCTTGAAGAATTAGCAGAAAAAGGTCTCATTGAACAGGATGAGATTGGCATTCGTTTAACAAGAAAAGGAAAATTGTTAGGAAATGAAGTATTTCAAGCGTTTCTCGGTGAGTTATAATTGACATTTTAATTTGAGTTTGGTAATTTTGTTTATACAATTAGCACTCGTTGAAAGAGAGTGCTAACAGGGGTGATGATGATGTTAACAAATCGTCAGCTTTTGATTCTACAAGTCATTATTAATGACTTTATTCGTTCGGCGCAGCCAGTTGGATCAAGGACTCTTTCCAAAAAAGAAGACATTACATTCAGCTCTGCGACGATTAGAAACGAAATGGCTGATTTGGAGGAACTCGGTTTTATTGAAAAGACCCATTCTTCATCAGGAAGAATTCCTTCCGAAAAAGGATATCGTTATTATGTAGATCATTTGCTCTCTCCGCGAAAACTGTCATCTAAAGAGCTTGTGCTCATCCAGTCAGTATTTCAGGAGAAAATTTTTGAGCTGGAAAAAACAGTTCAAAAATCGGCGGAAATTTTATCAGATCTCACAAACTACACATCGATTGTCCTTGGTCCAAAGCTAAGTGAAAATCGATTGAAGCAAATTCAGCTTGTCCCCGTCCAGCCTAATAAAGCAGTAGCGATTATGATTACAGACAGCGGGCATGTTGAAAACAAAACCATTACCTTCTCTGAGCATCTTGATGTCTCCGATATTGAGAAGCTGATGAATATTTTAAACAGCCGCTTAGCCGGAGTCCCGATGGATCAGCTGAAGGACAGGATGTATAAAGAAGTAGTGATGCTCCTTCGCACGCATTTAAAAGACTATGATCATATTTTAGATGCGCTTGGTAACACATTCACTTCAACACAAAATGAATCAAAACTTTTCTTTGGCGGGAAGATTAATATGTTGAACCAGCCAGAGTTTCATGACATTGACCGCATTCGTTCACTCATGATGCTGATTGAACAAAAGAACGATGTCATGCAGCTGTTTCATCCAAATCAGCAAGGAATCACCATTAAAATCGGTTCAGAAAACAATTTGGAAGCAATGGAGAACTGCAGTTTAATCACAGCAACTTATGCGATTGATCAAAAATCACTCGGCTCCATCGCTGTCATTGGTCCAACCCGTATGGATTACGGGCGAGTCGTTAGTCTTTTGCATCATGTATCAAAAGACTTGTCAAACGCACTTTCCAATTTGTATGATGAGTAGGGTGATAAAAGGTGGGGCACAGCCCCTTCGTATAATTGAATCTTTTGAGGGAGGTGAACACAATGTCAGAAGAAAAACAGACACCTGAGCAAGCAGCAGAGGTTGAAGCACAAGAAGAAGCAGTTCAAGCAGAAACTGAGGAAGTAAAGCACGATGAACAGTCTGCCTTCCAAGAGAAGATTGATGAATTGCAGCAGCTTCTAGATGAAAAAGAAAACAAAATTCTGCGTGTTCAAGCAGATTTTGAAAACTATAAACGCCGTGCTCGAACTGAAGTGGAGACCGTGCAAAAATATCGTTCTCAACATGTTGTCAGCGACCTTCTCCCAGCTCTCGACAACTTTGAAAGAGCGCTTGGAATCGATCCAGACAATGAGCAGACGAAAAGTTTGCTAGAAGGTATGCAAATGGTTTACCGCCAGCTGGTAGAAGCGTTGAAAAATGAAGGCGTTGAACCAATTGAAGCTGTCGGCAAAGAGTTCGATCCAAACCTTCATCAAGCCGTCATGCAAGTTGAAGATGAAAACTACGATTCAAACATCGTTGTAGAAGAATTGCAAAAGGGCTATAAACTCAAAGACCGAGTTATTCGTCCATCAATGGTAAAAGTAAATCAATAACTACATAATGGGAGGTCATCGAATATGAGTAAAATCATTGGTATTGACTTAGGAACAACAAACTCATGTGTTGCAGTACTCGAAGGCGGCGAGCCAAAAGTTATTGCAAACGCTGAAGGAGCACGTACAACACCATCTGTTGTCGCTTTTAAAAATGGAGAGCGCCAAGTAGGTGAAGTAGCGAAACGTCAATCAATTACAAACCCAAACACCATCATGTCTGTTAAAAGACATATGGGTACAGATTATAAAGTAGAAGTTGAGGGCAAGAACTACACGCCGCAGGAAATCTCTGCAATCATCCTTCAACACCTTAAATCTTACGCTGAAGCCTATCTTGGCGAAGAAGTAACAAAAGCGGTTATTACAGTTCCTGCTTACTTCAACGATGCAGAGCGCCAAGCAACAAAAGATGCTGGTAAAATTGCTGGTCTTGAAGTAGAACGTATCATCAACGAACCAACAGCAGCTGCACTTGCTTATGGTTTAGATAAAACAGATGAAGATCAAACGATCCTTGTATATGACCTTGGTGGCGGTACATTTGACGTATCAGTCCTTGAGCTTGGAGACGGCGTCTTTGAAGTACGTTCAACTGCTGGGGACAACCGTCTAGGTGGAGACGATTTTGACCAAGTCATCATCGATCATCTAGTGGCTGAGTTCAAAAAAGAAAACGGCATTGATCTTTCTAAAGATAAAATGGCGCTTCAGCGTTTAAAAGATGCTGCTGAAAAAGCGAAAAAAGATCTTTCTGGTGTATCTTCTACACAAATCTCACTGCCATTTATCACAGCTGGAGATGCAGGTCCTCTTCACCTAGAATTAACGCTAACGCGTGCTAAATTCGAAGAGCTTTCTGCAGACCTTGTAGAGCGTACAATGACACCTGTACGTCAATCACTGAAAGATGCTGGTCTATCTGCTAGCGAGATTGATAAAGTTATCCTTGTTGGTGGATCAACTCGTATTCCTGCAGTACAAGAAGCAATCAAAAAAGAAACAGGTAAAGAGCCTCATAAAGGCGTAAACCCTGATGAAGTGGTTGCACTTGGTGCGGCAATTCAAGGTGGAGTTATCACAGGAGATGTCAAAGACGTTGTTCTTCTTGACGTCACACCACTTTCTTTAGGAATTGAAACAATGGGCGGCGTATTCACAAAGCTGATTGAACGTAATACAACCATTCCAACAAGTAAATCTCAAGTATTCTCAACGGCTGCTGACAACCAAACTGCTGTAGACATTCACGTCTTACAAGGTGAGCGTCCAATGGCAGCAGACAACAAAACATTAGGTCGTTTCCAATTGACTGATATCCCGCCAGCACCACGCGGCGTACCACAAATCGAAGTATCTTTTGATATCGATAAAAACGGTATTGTCAACGTACGTGCGAAAGATATGGGTACAGGCAAAGAGCAAAACATCACAATCAAATCTTCTTCAGGTCTTTCTGATGATGAGATCGAAAAAATGGTCAAAGAAGCAGAAGAAAATGCTGAAGCAGATGCAAAGAAAAAAGAAGAAATCGAAGTGCGCAATGAAGCAGATCAATTAGTGTTTACAACAGAAAAAACATTAAAAGATCTTGAAGGCAAAATCGATGAAGAGCAAGTGAAAAAAGCGAATGATGCAAAAGATGCGCTAAAAGCTGCGATCGAAAAAGGCGAGCTTGAAGACATCAAAGCGAAAAAAGATGAGCTACAAACAATCGTTCAAGAATTAACGACAAAGCTCTATGAAGAAGCTGCAAAACAAGCACAAGCTCAGCAAGAAGGCGCTGAAGGTGCTCAAAAAGCAGATGACAATGTAGTGGATGCAGAATACGAAGAAGTAAACGACGATCAAGAGAAAAAATAATCACCTTTACTTTTGAAAAAGACTGCTGAAACGTACTCGTCAGAAAGTCAAAGTCAGGATCTCTTGGCTTTGACTTTTTTCTTTTCAACGATGAAAAGGAATTGAAAAAGATCAATTTAAAATGATACAATCGTATTTATGTGAGAAAATCGGGAGTGTGAAGAGATGAGTAAGCGTGATTACTATGAAGTGCTTGGCGTGAGTAAGAGCGCCTCAAAGGACGAAATCAAAAAGGCATACCGCAAGCTTTCAAAAAAGTATCACCCTGATATTAATAAAGAAGCTGGCTCAGATGATAAATTCAAAGAAGTAAAAGAAGCCTATGAAACCCTTTCTGACGATCAAAAACGTTCACATTATGACCAGTTCGGTCACACCGATCCAAACCAAGGATTTGGTGGCGGCGGATTTGGCGGTGGGGGAGACTTTGGCGGCTTCGGCGGCTTTGATGACATCTTCTCTAGTATTTTTGGCGGCGGAGCCAGAAGAAGAGATCCAAATGCACCACGTCAAGGAGCGGACCTTCAATATACAATGACCCTTTCATTTGAAGAAGCGGCATTTGGGAAAGAAGCAACGATCGAGATTCCCCGCGAGGAATCATGTGAAACGTGTCATGGATCAGGTGCAAAACCTGGAACACAGGCAAAGACATGCTCACATTGCGGCGGATCAGGTCAACTAAATGTCGAGCAATCCACGCCATTTGGTAAAGTAGTCAACCGCAGAGTATGTAACTACTGTAGCGGAACTGGTAAACAAATTGAGCATAAGTGTTCAACATGTGGTGGATCTGGTAAAGTGCGTAAGCGTAAGAAAATCAATGTGACGATCCCAGCAGGTGTGGACGATGGTCAGCAGCTTAGAGTATCTGGTCAAGGTGAACCAGGTGTAAATGGAGGACCTCCAGGCGATCTATTTGTTGTTTTCCATGTGAGGGCGCATGAATTCTTCGAACGAGATGGAGATGACATCTACTGCGAAATGCCGCTTACCTTTGCGCAGGCTGCACTAGGTGATGAAATTGAAGTGCCGACATTACATGGGAAAGTCAAATTAAAAGTTCCTGCGGGCACACAAACGGGTACGAAGTTTAGACTCAAAGGAAAAGGTGTAAAAAATGTACGCGGTTATGGTCAAGGCGATCAGCATATCGTTGTACGCGTCGTAACACCGACGAATTTAACTGAAAATCAAAAAGATATCATTAGAAAATTTGCTGAAGTGAGCGGAAATAAACCGGACGAACAAGAAATGAGCTTTTTCGATAAGGTGAAACGCGCATTTAAAGGCGAGTAAGACGGATAAGGAGTTGGTAGTATTGAAGTGGTCAGAAATTAGCGTCCATACAACAAATGAAGCGGTGGAACCGATCACCAATATTTTGCATGAAGCAGGTGCAAGTGGTGTCGTGATTGAGGACCCGCTTGATTTAGTCAAGGAACGTGAAAATGTATACGGTGAGATCTACCAGCTCGATCCGAATGATTATCCTGAGGAAGGGGTTATCGTCAAAGCCTACCTTCCGATGAATAGCTTTTTGATGGAAACGGTAGATGAGATCAAAGAAGCCATCAACAATCTTCTTCTATACGATATTGACCTTGGACGAAATACACTGTCAATTTGTGAAGTAAACGAAGAAGAATGGGCGACTGCATGGAAGAAATACTATCATCCTGTGAAAATCTCTGAGAAATTTACCATCGTCCCAACATGGGAAGAGTACACACCCGTTCATTCTGATGAATTGATCATCGAAATGGACCCTGGAATGGCATTTGGAACCGGCACACATCCAACAACGGTTCTTTGCATTCAGGCGCTTGAGCGCTATGTGAAGGAAAACGACACGGTGATTGACGTTGGAACAGGATCTGGCATTTTAAGTGTTGCCGCTGCAATGCTCGGTGCGAAAGACATTCATGCATTTGATCTCGACACCGTTGCAGTGGAAAGTGCAAAGCAGAACATCGAATTAAATGGTGTGAGCGACCAAGTAACGGTAAAACAAAACAATTTACTTGATGGGATTTCAGGTGAACGCGATGTGATTGTGGCCAACATCCTTGCAGAGGTCATCTTGCGCTTTACAGATCAAGCGTATGATCTATTGAAGAAAGACGGTTACTTTATTACATCAGGCATTATCGGACAAAAGAAATTACAAGTCAAAACGGCTTTAGAAGAAGCCGGTTTTGAGATTGTTGAAGTGCTGTCAATGGAAGATTGGGTCAGCATTATAGCGAAAAAATAAAGCGAGTAGGTGTCAGGACACGTATGCAACGATATTTTATCGACCTCACAAAAGAAGAAGTGACGGAAAAGGGAAACATCGTCATAAAGGGTGAAGATGTTCATCACCTTGCAAACGTCATGCGGATGAAAGCAGGAGAAGACATCCTTTGCTTAACGACAGACGGCTTTGAAGCGCTCAGTAAAATTGATACAATAACAAAGGAAGAAGTGATTTGTCACTTGGAAGGCTGGACGAATCAGAATCGAGAACTTCCGATCAAGGTGACGATTGCAAGCGGTCTGCCAAAAGGGGATAAGCTTGAATGGATTATCCAAAAAGGCACCGAGCTTGGCGCAAGTGCTTTTATTCCGTTTCAAGCGGCTCGTTCGATTACAAAACTTGACCAAAAAAAGTCATTAAAAAAACGAGATCGCTGGGAAAAAATTGCGAAAGAAGCTGCCGAGCAGTCTTACCGGAATATCATTCCGCGCGTTCATCCAGTATCAACATTTAAAGAGCTGATTCAACTGGCCGGTGAATTCGATAAATGTGTCGTTGCATACGAAGAATCATCGAAAGAAGGCGAGCAAAGCCGGTTTCAAACGGTGCTCCAACAGATGAAGGGCGGACAAACCTTATTAGTGGTTTTTGGTCCAGAAGGCGGTTTAGCAGAAAAGGAAATTGAAGAACTTGAAGCGCATGGTGCAGTCATTTGCGGGCTTGGACCACGCATTTTAAGAACAGAAACAGCTCCTCTTTACGCGCTTTCTGCTATATCTTATCAAACAGAGTTATTAAGAGGTGAATCATGATGGGAACAGTAGCGTTCCATACACTTGGCTGTAAGGTCAATCACTACGAAACAGAAGCCATCTGGCAACTGTTTAAAGAAGCTGGCTATGAAAGAAAAGATTATGAATCAAAAGCAGACGTATATGTCATTAATACATGTACCGTCACCAATACAGGCGATAAAAAAAGCCGCCAAGTCATTAGAAGAGCCATTCGTCATAATCCGGATGGTGTCATTTGTGTAACAGGCTGTTACGCACAAACGTCTCCGGCAGAAATCATGGCGATTCCTGGTGTTGATATTGTGGTTGGCACACAAGACAGACATAAACTGCTTGGTTATATTGAAGAATACAGAAGAGAAAGACAGCCGATCAATGGAGTTGGCAATATCATGAAAGCACGGGTCTTTGAAGAACTAGATGTTCCTGCGTTTACTGACAGAACACGTGCTTCGTTAAAAATCCAAGAAGGCTGTAACAATTTCTGTACATTCTGCATTATCCCTTGGGCTCGCGGATTACTGCGTTCTCGAGATCCAGAAGAAGTCATCAATCAAGCGCAGCAGCTTGTCGATGCTGGCTACAAAGAAATTGTATTAACAGGTATTCATACAGGTGGATACGGTGAAGATTTAAAGGATTATAACTTTGCTAAGCTTCTGAAAGAATTAGATGAACGTGTGGCGGGATTAAAACGAATCCGCATTTCATCCATTGAAGCAAGTCAAATTACAGACGAAGTGATTGAAGTGCTCGATCAGTCAGATAAAATTGTGAGACACTTGCACATTCCGCTTCAATCTGGCTCTAATACTGTACTGAAAAGAATGCGCCGTAAATACACAATGGAATTCTTTGCAGAGCGTTTAACGAAGCTCAAAAAAGCATTGCCAGGTCTTGCTGTCACTTCAGATGTGATCGTTGGATTCCCAGGAGAAACAGAAGAAGAATTTATGGAAACATACAATTTTGTCAAAGACCATCAATTCTCTGAGCTCCATGTGTTCCCTTACAGCAAACGGACAGGTACGCCTGCTGCAAGAATGGAAGATCAAGTAGATGAGAATGTGAAAAACGAACGCGTTCACCGCCTCATTGCTCTTTCTGATCAGCTTGCGAAAGAATATGCATCGGCATATGAAGGCGACGTCTTAGAGATTATTCCAGAAGAATCCTTCAAAGAACAAGACGGAACGCACAATCTGTATGTAGGATATACTGATAACTACATGAAGGTCGTATTTGAAGGAACAGAAGACATGATCGGCCGTTTGGTGAAAGTGAAGATTACGAAAGCAGGTTATCCTTATAACGAAGGACAATTCGTCCGTATAAGTGATGACGTGCAGACGGATCAAGTGAGAATGACCTCATAATGAATGAAAAACCGGCAGCCATTAGGCAAGCCGGTTTCTTTTATGTTGACCGATTCGGAAGAAGGAACAAAATCAAGGCGTAAAAAGGGCGGATGAACGGGAAAAAGAGGAGAGAACTTGCAACATTAAACAGCAGACTAAAGTGCGCAATCTGCTGGGCAGGAGAGCTTGCTAAAAGCGCAACAAACTCTGTGATAAAGGCGAGAAAAGGAAGACATAAAAGAACACCTAGAACATTAAACACGACGTGTGCATACGCGGTTTGGCGGGCTGCATAACCGCCAGAGATAGCAGCCATCACGGCAGTGATACATGTTCCGATATTGGACCCTAAAACAAAGCTAATGCCTTCTTTTAGAGCGACAGTCCCTTCATTCATAAATCCCATCAAAATACCGATACATACAGAGCTTGAATGAACAATCGCGGTGAGAACTGTACCAGAGAGAAGAGCTGTCCAATCGGAGTGCTGCATCATTTCAAGAAAACGCAGTGTCTCTGGCTGACTGGTCATCATACCTGCAATTTTTGAAAAACCTTGAATACAAAAAAAGATCATGCCAAGCCCAAATAAACTTTTTCCTGCATATCGAAAAGACTTCCTGCCCAAAATGATACATAAAAGACCAGCTGCAATCAGAACCCACATAAACACGTCCATCTTAATGGCAATAAATTCTGTCGTAAATGTTGAGCCGATATTCGTTCCAAGAATCATGGGTATGGATTTTTTAAACGTGAGAATGCCTGTACTCACAAAGCCGATAACGATGACCATAAACGCCGAACTGCTTTGAAGAACCCCTGTAAACACAATACTGACCAAGAATGCTTTGACTGGATGATCTGTAAAGAGAAGAAGTGATTTCTCAATACGAGACGACGTGAGTGCCATTAATCCTTTCCTAAGCAAACCCATTGCCCATAAAAAAATGAAAATAAGTGCACAAAAATAAATGATCGCCATCATAGAAAAGTCCTCCTCTTACCAATGAATATATGGACTTGTCTACCTGCTCATGACGAAAATATATTTCCAAATCACTTAGTTGACCTCAACCTAGGCTTATATTATAATGTCTAGGTACATGTTTTGCATGTATATCTTTTTTTAATGCAGTCGATTGGTGTATTCGGAGGGAGGGAAAGAGAATGTCAAAAACGGTCGTTAGAAAAAACGAATCGCTTGAAGATGCTCTTCGTCGCTTTAAACGCAGTGTATCCAAAACTGGAACATTGCAAGAAGCAAGAAAGCGTGAATTTTATGAAAAGCCTAGCGTAAAGCGTAAGAAAAAGTCTGAAGCTGCTAGAAAACGTAAATTCTAAAGAGGGTGGATTTTATGAGTCTTCTTGAGCAATTAAATTCTGATATGAAGCTTTTTATGAAAAACCGAGAGAAAGACAAGCTTCTTGTCATTCGTATGGTAAAGGCTTCACTGCAAAATGAAGCAATAAAGCTTAAGAAAGACAGTTTGACCGGAGATGAGGAACTAACCGTCCTTTCCCGCGAGATTAAGCAACGTAAAGACTCCCTCCATGAATTTTCGAAAGCTAATCGCTTAGATTTAGTAGATAAAGTTCAAAAAGAGATTGACATTTTAGACGTTTATTTACCTGAACAGCTTTCTGAAGAAGAACTGCAGGCGGTTGTGAAAGAAACAATCGCCGAAACCGGTGCTTCATCGAAAGCTGATATGGGTAAAGTGATGAGCGCTATTATGCCAAAAGTAAAAGGTAAAGCTGATGGTGCTGTGATTAACAGACTTGTCAGTGAGCAACTGTCTCAATAAAAAAGTATCCTTCTCATGTTAGAAGGGTACTTTTTTTATGCCTCCATAAACCTGTCATATAAAAATGAAACCTATGATACATTTGTAACGTATGTAAAGGAACGGTAAAATGAAAGAAAGAGAGGGGGGATCACCAAATAGATGAAAAAAATGAAAATTTCTATTGCTCTCTTCAGTTGTTTTATAATATGCTTGTTATTAGGGGTTCAATTGACCGCGAAATCAGCAGATCAGAAAGTTCATGTTATCCCAATTGAAGATACAGTAGAAAAAGGACTTTCTAAATTCATTGAACGATCATTTGAGCAGGCAAAGTCGGAACGGGCGAAGCACATCATTCTCGACATCAATACACCAGGTGGTGCAGTCGATGCGGCGCTTGAAATAGCCGATACCATTCGTGCATCCGATATCCCAGTGACAGCGTTTGTGAATCATAGAGCGCTTTCAGCCGGGGCATTCATTGCCTTAAATGCCGATCAAATTTATATGACCCCAAACGGAAAGATGGGGGCTGCTGCGATTATTGATGGTGAAGGCAACGCTGCCGATCAAAAATCTGAATCTCTATGGCTTGCTGAAATGAGTGACGCTGCTGAAAAGCAGGGGCGTGATCCAAAATATGCTCTTGCGATGGCAGATGTAGATATAGACGCAAAAGAAGCTGGTGCACCAAAAGGAGAATTGCTGACCTTTAACACAGATCGGGCACTTCAGTTCGGTTATGCAGAAGGAGAAGCGAAAAATATGGATGACTTGCTTCAGAAGCTGAACTTAGCAGATGCTTCTGTTCAATACGATGAAGTGAGCTTTGCTGAAAAGGTTGCGCGTTTTCTCACGCATCCGATCGTCATTCCTATCCTTTTATCCATCGCGAGCTTAGGGTTAATTGTTGAATTATATTCTCCCGGCTTTGGGGTCCCAGGCACCATGGGAGTCACAGCGCTTCTTCTATTCTTTTATGGTCATCTCGTGGCAGGTTTTGCAGGATATGAGACATTGTTCCTGTTTTTGGCGGGGATTGTGTTGATCATTCTGGAATTATTTTTGCCAGGGGGAATCGTGGGTGTCATTGGACTAATCTGTGTCGTTGTCAGCTTATTTTTAGCAGCTGGAAGCTTTACAGAAATGGCGATTTCCATCTTGATTGCCACTGCTGTTTCAATCATAGCAGTTATTTTATTGACAAAGGTGTTGGGGAAACGTATGAAATTTTTTAAAAAGTTCATTTTAACCGATTCAACCAATAAAGAAAGTGGTTATGTCTCAAATGAAACAAGAGATGATCTTGTAGGACAAATCGCAGTGACAGCAACAGCACTTCGTCCATCTGGTACGATTGTATTCGGTGACGAGCGCATTGATGTTGTGTCAGAAGGTGCTTTTATCGATAAGGATGAACAAGTAAAAATTGTGAAAGCGGAAGGCTCACGCATTGTCGTGAGGAAAGTATAGATATACTGATTTTATAGGAGGAATAAAATGGATCCATCTACTTTACTATTATTTGTGATTATCGCAGCAGGTTTGATCGTTCTATCGATCTTCTTCACCTTTGTACCGGTGATGCTGTGGATTTCTGCCCTAGCGGCTGGCGTAAGAGTGAGCATTTTTACACTTGTAGGAATGAGGCTTCGCCGAGTGATTCCAAACCGAGTGGTCAACCCGCTCATCAAAGCGCATAAAGCAGGTCTTGATGCGACAATTAACCAATTAGAAAGCCACTATCTTGCAGGTGGTAACGTAGACCGAGTGGTCAACGCACTGATCGCAGCTCAGCGTGCGAATATCGAATTGAACTTTGCTCGCTGTGCGGCAATCGACCTAGCAGGCCGTGACGTACTTGAAGCTGTCCAAATGAGTGTAAACCCTAAAGTCATTGAAACACCATTTATCTCAGGTGTTGCGATGGACGGGATTGAAGTAAAAGCAAAAGCACGTATTACAGTTCGTGCAAACATTGACAGACTTGTCGGTGGTGCAGGGGAAGAAACGATCATTGCTCGTGTAGGTGAAGGGATTGTTTCGACAATCGGTTCATCAGATAATCATAAAAAGGTTCTTGAAAATCCTGATATGATTTCTCAAACGGTTCTTGGTAAAGGATTAGATTCAGGTACAGCATTTGAAATTCTCTCGATTGATATCGCAGATGTTGATATCGGTAAGAATATCGGGGCGATCCTGCAGACAGACCAAGCAGAAGCCGACAAAAACATTGCACAGGCGAAAGCAGAAGAACGCCGCGCGATGGCTGTTGCACAAGAACAAGAAATGCGTGCGAGAGTTGAAGAAATGCGCGCGAAAGTAGTAGAAGCAGAGGCTGAAGTACCACTTGCAATGGCCGAAGCACTACGTGAAGGTAATATTGGAGTTATGGACTACATGAACATTAAGAATATCGATGCTGATACGGATATGAGAGATTCATTTGGCAAAATGACAAAAGGTCCATCTGATAATGAAAACAAATAAGCATCCTCTCACGCTTTAAGGAGGGAGCCCATTGGACATTCTATTTGAAAATCCGTTACTAATAGCGATTATCATCGGTATTATCTCTGCGGTCTTTGGGAAAATCGGCAAACAAGAGGAGAACGAACAAAAGAACCAGCAAAGCAAACCGGCTCCTCAACGTAAACCAGTGCCGCAAAAGCAAACAAAACAAACAAGTCCAGATCCAGTCGTGACGGACCAGCTCGACGATTTTGGCGATGTACATGATCATGGCGGGATGAAGAAACAAGGTTCACAGTCCTTACAGGATCGTTATACAGCTACACTTGCCGAAATGGAAGAAAGAAAAAGCGAGCTGAATAAAGAGTTTCAATCGCTTGAAAGAGAACTTACAAGGCCAAAGGCAGCATCTGCTGGAATGAAGCCGAAAATGATTGAGAAGCTCAACCAAGATACGGTCGTTCAAGGGATGATCCTTGGTGAAGTATTTGGAGAGCCTCGTGCGAAAAAGCCACATCGAACGATGAAACGACCATATAAAAGATAAAGAAGTAAGCCCCCTCATCCTTAAGGGGGCTTTTTTGTTGCGTAATGGAGATTTTTCTTAGTCAAAATGATGAAACGGCTGTTTTACGGGATTCATTAGCATGATATGAACCGCTGAGGAATAGGATGATATAGAGGCTTTCTCATCAGTCTCACCATCTTTCAGTTTGATCTCATACACATGAGGTGGGAAGGGGTTCTTATTGAATGGGAAAAAGAAAAAATCAACTTAAAGCATGGCTGACAAGAACACTTGAAATCCCTCCGGACGTGATGATGGATCTTCCCCGTATTACGATGGTTGGCAGACTCCATATTTACATAGAGAACCATAAAGGGCTTTTACTTTTCAGTGATCAAGAGGTAAGGCTGATGCTCAAGCAAGGACAGTGCATTATTTCAGGAAAAGACTTTGTGATTAAAACGATTTTGCCAGAAGAGATCTTATTAGAGGGGAAAATCGATGAGGTCCGTTATATTGATTCTTAACTGACGGAGGGGAGAAACGTGAAGAACAAATGGTTTTCCTATTTTATTGGCAGAGTGGAAGTGGAGATAAGAGGAAGCGGTATTGAGCGGCTAATCAATGAGTGCACGAGACAGGGGATCACAATTTTTCAAGTGAGCCGCCGTCAAGACAGCGTGCGCTTATTTATTCGCCTCTCAGATGTACATGCCTTTAGAAAAGTGCGCAGACATCATGAGGTGAAATGTTCGTTTCATCAAAAGAAAGGGTTCCCGTTTCTTCTTCTATGGTCGAGAAGAAATATTGGCTTCACCCTCGGGATGGCTTTTTTCCTAGTGACGATATTGGCTCTTTCAAATATGGTGTGGAAAATTGAGATTAAAGGTGCGAATCCAGAAACAGAACACCAAATGAGAAAGCATCTGGACGAAATAGGGGTACAAAAAGGGCGTTTTCAGTTTCTCATGGGGACACCTGAAAAAATACAAAAGTCATTGACGACCAATATTCAGAGCATTACATGGGTCGGAGTTGAACTGAACGGAACGACGTTTCAAATGAAAGTGGTCGAAAAAAATGAACCTGAAAAGGAGAAATATACAAGTCCTCAGCACATCGTTGCCAAGAAAAAGGCGGTTATCACGAGAATGTATGTAGAAAAGGGAGAACCGCTTGCCCAGGTCGATGAGCATGTGAAAAAAGGGCAGATGCTCGTCTCAGGTTTAATTGGGAGTGAAGATCAGAAAAAAACGGTCGGAGCCAAAGCGAAAATCTATGGTGAAACATGGTACCGATCTGAAGTTTCTGTCCCTCTCCGAACATCTTTTGATGTCTTTACGGGTAAAATGAAGACAAAGCACAAGCTCTCCTTATTTGGAGGCTCTATCCCATTTTGGGGATTTTCCTTTAAAAAAGATGATTTTCAGCAGCCGAAAACAGAAACAGAAGTTCACCCGCTTCATTTTTTGAATATGCAATTGCCGTTCTCCTATGAAAAGGAAATCACACGAGAAAGTGAAAAAATAAATCGAGAATACACAAATAAAGAAGCGGTTCAAGCAGGGATTAAAATGGGTAAAAAAGAATTAGAAGAAAAGCTAGGTCAAACAGGTGAGGTGAAAAGTGAAAAAGTTTTGCACGAGACAACAGGGAATGGTAAAGTTAAGTTAATCATCCTTTACCAAGTAATAGAAGATATTGTTCAACCAACACCTATTGTTCAGGGAGACTAGAGAATGACAGAACATTTACTTGAGATTCAACAAAAATTGGATAGCCCAAACGAAGCCATTGCTTTATTTGGCAATCAAGATGCTTATCTGAAACTGATGGAAAACGAGCTGAATGTCTCCATTATCACACGTGGAGAGAAAGTGTATGTTTCTGGTCAGGAAGCATCAAGAGATACTGTGAGCCGTTTGATTACATCTCTCTTACATCTCATTCGTAAAGGAATTGAGATTTCTGAGCGGGATGTCGTCTATGCCATTAAAATGGCGCAAAAAGACAAGCTCAATTATTTTGAAAATATGTATGAAGATGAAATTACGAAAAATGCCAAAGGCAAGTCGATCAGAGTCAAAACGATCGGCCAGCGTGAATATGCTGCGGCAATGAAAAAAGATGATCTGGTCTTTGGGATTGGACCTGCTGGTACAGGTAAAACGTATTTAGCAGTGGTCAACGCCGTACATGCCCTGAAAAATGGACATGTCAAACGGATTATCCTGACAAGGCCAGCTGTTGAAGCAGGAGAAAGTCTTGGCTTTTTGCCAGGAGATTTAAAAGAAAAAGTCGATCCTTATTTAAGACCGCTATATGATGCTCTGCACGATGTGCTTGGTAGTGATCATACGGAACGTTTAATTGAGCGCGGAGTGATTGAAATTGCCCCTCTTGCCTATATGAGAGGGCGGACGCTTGATGATGCATTTGTGATTTTAGATGAAGCGCAGAATACAACGCCAGCTCAAATGAAAATGTTTTTGACGAGACTAGGCTTTGGTTCTAAAATGGTCATTACAGGAGATATTACACAAATTGATTTGCCTAAAGGTATGCAGTCAGGCCTTGCAGCTGCAAAGGACATGCTTGCTGAGATCAAGGGTATCTCATTCATTGAATTAGACCAGACAGATGTGGTCAGACACCCGCTTGTGGCGAAGATCATTGGAGCATACGAAAAGCAAAAATGAACTGAGTGACCCGATCGCCTTAATCGGGTCATTTTGTTTCGATCGTGGTTTAAAGTAAAAAAGGAGGTACTTTCCTTGAGAAAGAATCAGAAAGGCAGTAAGCGCAAAAGGCTGCTGTCTAAAAAAGAACCTCAGAAAATGGAGCGCTCACGCTATTTAAACGTACTGCTATACGCTGGTTTAGCGGCCATCCTGTTTGTGGTGCTCTTCTTCCATGTAAAGCCTGAATCGCTCGACCTAGATTTGTTTTCAGTGAGCGAACAGACCATCTATTCTCCGTCTACCGTTGATGACCAAGAAGCAACAGAAGAAAAGAAACAAGAAGCAACGGATCAAGTAGAAGACCAATATACACTCAAAAAAGCGTATTCTGATAATCGTGTTGACCTCATTTCATCCCTCTTTGAAGCCATTAAAGAAGAGAAGAAAGCAGCAGCTGATGACAAAGAGAACCCGCCAACAGATCAAGAGATGGTGAAGCGTGTAAAAGAGAAACTCACAACCGATATGCAGGAAGCTGTTTCGGATCAATCGATTAAAGCACTGCTCCAAGCAAGCGACGAAAACCTTTCTTTTACAAAGGACTCCATCATCACAGTGGTCAATTCGCTCATGGGTAAAGAAATCACAGCTTCTAAGCTGCAAGATGAAAAGAAACAAGTGAAAGCAGAGCTTGAAAACAATTCGATTCCGTCAAAATATTTAAATGCAGCGAAAGAAATTGGTGAATTTGCGATTATTCCAAACTATGTATTTGACCCGGTTGCAACAGAGAAGAAAAGACAAGAAGCAGCTGATAATATCCAGCCGGTTCAAATTAAGCAAGGGCAAATTTTAGTGGAAGAAGGAGAGCTCATTGACCGCGAAGTGTATCGCAAATTAGAACTGACCGGCCTTTTAAACAGCTCCAATTTGTTTAAGCCTGTAAGCGGTCTTATCATCTTAATTGGTCTCTTCTTAGCGGCGATTGTCCACTCACTGGAATCGAGGAAAAAGTCGCTCGTCCATAAGAATAAATCGTTACTGCTGTACTCGCTTATTTTCACCATTATTTTAATCATCATGGAAGTATTCAGTCTCTTCCAGGAAACCAAATATACAACCATCGGCTACGTCGTGCCTGTGGCACTTGGCACGATGCTGATTAAGCTGCTGATCAATGAGCGGCTGGCGATCTTCTCCGGCCTTGTATTTGCCCTTTGCGGCAGTATGATGTTTAATCAAGGAGTAACAGGCGTCTTTAACTATGTCATCTGTGCTTATTATCTAATAAGCGGGATGGCGGGAATTTTATTTTTGAGAAAACATAATGCGAGATCGAAAATTTTGCAGGCGGGGCTTTGGGTAGCTTTGGTGAATGTACTTGTTGTGCTGTCCATTATGCTGATTCAAAATTCTTCTCCATCAGGGCTTGAAATAGGTGTAAACCTCATCATGGCGATTGTGTCAGGGTTTGCATCGGCTATTTTGGTTATTGGGTTAATGCCAGTCTTTGAGAGCATGTTTGGCATACTTTCGACCATGAAGCTTATTGAATTATCAAACCCGAATCATCCGCTGCTGAAAAAGATCTTAACAGAGACGCCAGGTACATATCATCATAGTGTCATGGTGGCGAATTTAGCGGATGCTGCATGTGAAGCAGTCGGTGCAAATGGATTGTTAGCAAGGGTTGGGGCTTATTATCATGACATTGGAAAAACGAAAAGACCCCAATACTTTATTGAAAACCAAATGAACATTGATAATCCGCACGACAAGCTTTCTCCTCAGCTGAGCAAGAATATTATTATTGCCCATACGACAGATGGTGCTGAAATGCTGAGAGAAAAGAAGTTTCCAGAGGAACTTGTGGACATTGCAGAACAGCATCACGGAAAGTCTCTGCTGAAGTTCTTTTACTATAAGGCAAAAGAACGGGATGATCAGGTGACAGAAGAAGAATTTCGTTATCCTGGTCCAAAACCGCAATCGAAAGAAGCGGCCATTATTTCTGTAGCTGACAGCGTGGAAGCGGCGGTTCGTTCGATGCATAATCCAAACCCTGAGCGGATTGAAAAGCTTGTCAAAGGCATTATTTCAGATAAGATGCAGGATGGGCAATTTAGTGAATGTGATCTGACATTTAAAGAATTAAATATTATTAGCCAAACAATTTGTACAACATTAAAGGGGATTTTCCATTCTCGGATTGAATATCCAGATGCCCCGAAGCAGAAGGTGAAGTAAATGACATTGTTAATCGATTTAATAGATGAAACAGGACAAGTATCGAAAGAGCAGCTTGAAGAAGTGGAAAAGCTTCTTCAATTTGCTGCGGATGCCCTTGAGGTAAAAGATCAAGCGGAAGTATCAGTATCGATCGTTTCAAATGAAGAAATTCATCAAATTAATAAAGAATACCGAGGAAAAGATGCACCAACAGATGTAATTTCATTTGCCCTTGAGGAAGAAGGCGAAGGGGAAATTGAAATCATTGGAGCTGATGACATTCCGCCTGTACTTGGTGACATTATCATTAGTGTTGATCGTACGAAAGAGCAAGCAGAGGAATATGGACATTCCTTCATGAGAGAGCTAGGATTTTTAACGATTCATGGTTTTCTTCATTTGCTTGGCTATGATCATATGACAGAAGAAGATGAAAAAGAAATGTTCGCCAAACAGACAAAAATCTTGGATGATTATGGCCTTTCGAGATCATCGTAAGAAGCGAACGCCGCTTGTCCGTTTTTTTCGGAGTTTTTATTATGCATTTAGAGGAATATGGCGAACTTTCTTGAATGAACGGAATTTTCGGTTTCACACAGTCGCAGCCATCATCGTGGTGATTTGCGGCTTTTGGTTTCACATTCATCCGGTTGAATGGATGATCATTCTGCTTTTATGTGGCGGGATGTTTGCGTTAGAACTTGTGAATACAGCGATTGAACATACAGTAGATCTTTTCACAGAAGAGAAGCATCCTCTTGCTGAGAGAGCGAAGGACGCGGCAGCAGGCGCTGTTTGCGTTTACGCCGCCATTTCGGTTATGATTGGGTTGATCATCTTCTTACCGAAGATCATGCAATAGAACAATATTACTATTTATTAACATTTTTAGAAATGGGCGTGAAAATGTCACGTGAATTATGTAAAATATAAATGTGACAGTGGTACCATTTCTTCTGAAAGTGGGAACTAGAATGAACAAACAAGAGTTGATTTCAGAAGCAGTCAAAGCAAGAGATTTTGCATATGTACCCTATTCTAAATTCAAAGTCGGTGCAGCATTATTATCGCATGACGGAAAAGTGTATGGCGGCTGCAATATTGAAAATGCAGCATATGGTATGTGTAATTGTGCGGAAAGAACAGCACTTTTTAAAGCGTACTCAGAGGGCATCACATCTTTTCAAATGCTTGCAGTAGTGGCTGATACAGATCGGCCTGTTTCACCATGCGGCGCATGCAGACAGGTCATTTCAGAGCTATGTGCACCTGATATGCCAGTGATTCTAACGAACTTAAAAGGTCATATATACGAAACGACAGTAAACGAACTATTGCCAGGCGCATTTTCACCGGAGGATTTAAATGACTAACGAAAGCTTCAAATCAGGATTTGTATCAATTATTGGAAGACCAAATGTAGGGAAATCGACCTTTCTTAATCGTGTAATTGGACAAAAGATTGCGATTATGAGTGATAAGCCCCAAACGACTCGAAACAAAGTGCAAGGTGTTCTGACAACGAACACGTCACAAACGATTTTTATCGATACACCAGGAATTCATAAACCGAAGCACAAACTTGGCGATTTTATGATGAGGGTGGCTCAAAATACACTCAAGGAAGTCGACCTGATCTTGTTTATGATCAACGCACAGGAAGGCTATGGAAAAGGTGATGAATTCATCATTGAACGACTAAAACAAACATCGACACCGGTGTTCCTTGTCGTCAATAAAATTGACCAAATTCATCCGGATGAACTGTTCCTTTTAATTGATGAATACCGCACACGTTACCCATTTAAGGAAATTGTGCCAATTTCAGCACTTGAAGGCAACAACATTGATACGCTTCTTCAGCAAATTGAAGGTTATCTTCCAGAAGGCCCTCAATTTTATCCGGCAGATCAAGTAACAGATCACCCAGAGCGATTTATTATTTCTGAATTAATTCGTGAAAAAGTGCTGCATTTAACGAGAGAAGAGATCCCTCACAGTATTGCGGTTGCGATTGAATCGATCAAGCCAGATGAAAACGGCAAGATTCATGTTGCAGCGACCATCGTCGTAGAACGTGATTCACAAAAAGGGATTGTGATTGGTAAGCGCGGCAGCTTATTAAAAGAAGTGGGACAAAAAGCGCGCAGAGACATTGAAGCACTTTTAGGCTCAAAGGTGTATTTAGAGCTTTGGGTAAAAGTGCAGAAGGACTGGCGTAATAAATCCACACACCTTCGTGATTTCGGATTTAGAGAAGACGAATATTAAAAACCGATACAGTTGTTAGTAGATCTGACAATGGTGCGGTTCGATTAGTAAAAATTGTTTATCATGAAATGGAGGTAGCCTGGTCAAGATAAAGTTAATATGTTGGATGTAGCGTTGCTGCTTCTAATAAAGAAAGGTGGGGTTTTTATGTTGAATTTTACATGGAACGTATTTTCACAAACAGGAAGCGTTGACACGTATCTGCTTTTCAAAGAGTTAGAAAAGGAGAACCTGGAAAGACCCGATGTACTTGAAGAAGAAATAGCACGACTTGATTTTCCAATCTTATAATTCTTGACCCCCTCCAATGCTCGGAGTGTAGACAAATGCTCATTAAAAGTGAAGGAATCGTCCTTAGAACAACAGATTATGGCGAAACAAACAAAATTGTCACGCTGCTCACTAGAGAACATGGGAAAATTGGTGTGATGGCAAGAGGCGCTAAGAAATCGAACAGCCGCCTGTCAGCCATAAGCCAGCCGTTTTTATACGGAACCTTCCTGATCCAATCATCAACAGGACTTGGAACGCTCCAGCAAGGTGAAATGATGGAAAGCATGCGGACCATTCGGGAAGATTTATTTCTGACCGCATATGCCGCATATATGACAGAATTACTTGATAAAGGAACGGAAGAAAAGAAGCCAAACCCTTACTTGTTTGAACTTCTTCTTCAATCTTTACGCCATCTCAATGAAGGCACAGATGCTGATATTATTTTATTTATCGTAGAGGTTAAAATGCTGTCAGTGATGGGGTTGAAGCCTGAACTGGACCAATGTGTACACTGCGGTCAAAAAGAAGGGCAGTTCCATTTCTCAATTAGAGATAACGGATTCATCTGTAGGCAATGCTTTTCTAAAGATCCATATAAACTGCCCTTATCCCCAGCAGCAGCAAGACTGCTCCGTTTGTTTCATTATTTTGATTTATCAAGGCTTGGTCAGGTTGACGTGAAACCACAAACGAAACAAGAAATTCGTCAAGTGCTCGATCATTATTATGAAGAGTATTCAGGTCTTTATTTAAAATCAAAAAAATTCATGAATCAAATGGAATCCATGAAAAAGCTAATGGACGGTGAAAACAAAAGTTGACATCTTCCATGACTTTTTGTAAGATCATCTAAGATCAAATATGTTGCATTGACAGAAAGAAGTACTTACGTATCAGCCATAAAAGCGACCTTAGGACGGTGTGAGCTAAGGATGGACACGTAACGAAAGGCATTCTTGAGCAACGTAAAACAAAGCGGCTGGGTGCTACGACACCAGCAAATAGGGTGGAACCGCGGGAAAAACTCTCGTCCCTATGTTTGCAAGGAACCTTGCGAGCATAGAGACGGGAGTTTTTGTGTTTTGCAAAAAGGTTCTAGGCCCCACCGCCATACATAGCGGATGGTGTAAAAAAGATGGAGGTGCGATCATTGAATATTCAAGACATGATTTTGACACTGCAAAAGCATTGGTCAAATGAAGGCTGCGTATTAATGCAGGCATATGACACAGAAAAAGGTGCTGGAACGATGAGTCCATACACGTTCCTCAGAAGCATTGGGCCAGAGCCATGGAAGGTAGCTTATGTAGAACCTTCAAGACGCCCGGCTGACGGCAGATATGGAGAAAACCCAAACAGATTGTATCAACATCATCAATTTCAAGTGATCATTAAGCCATCACCTGACAATATTCAAGAACTGTATCTAGAATCATTGAAGGCGCTTGGCATTGACCCGCTGAAACATGATATTCGTTTTGTTGAAGACAACTGGGAAAACCCATCTCTTGGCTGCGCAGGACTTGGCTGGGAAGTTTGGCTTGATGGAATGGAAATTACGCAATTTACGTATTTCCAGCAAGTCGGCGGTTTAGAATGTAAGCCAGTTTCTGTTGAAATCACATACGGAATTGAGCGTCTTGCTTCTTACATCCAGGACAAAGAAAATGTATTTGACCTTGAATGGACAGATGGCTTTACTGTAAGAGATTTATTCTTAATGGCTGAATACGAGCATTCTGTGTATACGTTTGAAACATCTAATACGGATATGCTGTTCGATTTATTTACAACGTATGAAAAAGAAGCACATAGTCAAATGGACAAAGGGCTTGTTCACCCGGCATATGATTATGTACTCAAATGTTCTCACACATTTAACTTGCTTGATGCCAAAGGCGCGATTTCTGTGACTGAGCGAACAGGCTATATCGGAAGAGTACGTCAGTTAGCGAGAAAAGTAGCCAAAACATATTACGAAGAACGAGAAAAACTAGGATTCCCTATGCTAAAAGAGGAGGCGGCTTCTCATGAATAAACAAGATGTATTACTTGAAATCGGCTTAGAAGAGATGCCGGCTCGTTTCATGCCAGAAAGCACAAAGCAGCTAGGTGACAAAGTAAAAGCTTGGTTCGTAGCGCAAAATATTTCATTCGAAGACGTTGCTTTATTTAATTCACCAAGACGTCTAGCTGTACTCGTCAAAGGTGTTGCAGAAAAACAAGAGGACATCAAAGAAGAAGCAAAAGGACCAGCTAAAAAGATTGCTCAAGATGCTGAAGGCAACTGGACAAAAGCTGCCGAAGGTTTTGCCCGCGGACAAGGCGCTTCAACTGATGATCTGTATTTCAAAGACATTAAAGGTGTGGATTATGTCCATGTCCAAAAGTTTCAAGAAGGAAAGCAAGTCAAAGACCTTCTTCCAGCATTGGGTGACATTGCCGCTTCATTGAGTTTTCCAAAGAACATGAGATGGGGAAGCGAGGATTTACGCTATATCCGTCCAATTAAATGGATTGTTTGTTTATTTGGTCAAGAGATCATTCCTGTCGAAATTGCAGGAGTGAAAAGCGGACGGGAGACTAGAGGACATCGTTTCCTAGGGACGACAGCCAGCATTGACACACCAGCTTCTTATGAGCAAACATTAAGAGATCAATTTGTCATTGTAGATTCCGATAAAAGAAAACAATTAATTACTGAGCAATTACATGCGCTTTCTTCCGAAAAAGGCTGGGTCATTCCAGTTGATCCTGAGCTTCTAGAAGAAGTGAACGATCTCGTTGAATATCCAACCGTTCTATTTGGTTCTTTTGAAGAAGAATTTCTTGCGCTGCCAGAAGAAGTGCTTGTCACGACAATGAAAGAGCATCAGCGTTATTTCCCAGTGAAAAATGAACAAGGGGAATTACTGCCGCACTTTATTACGGTCAGAAACGGAAACAGTGAGGCACTTGAAAATGTGGCAAGAGGGAACGAGAAGGTCCTTCGTGCACGTTTATCAGATGCGGCATTTTTCTATAAAGAAGACGAAAAACTCGTCATTGAAGACAACATTCAAAAGCTTGATAAAGTCGTATTCCATGAGAAACTTGGCACGATTGGCGACAAGCTGAAAAGAGTAACAGACATTGCCGTCCGCCTTGCTAGTCATGTGGGAGCAGATGAAGAAACGTCTAAACGCGCTGCAAGAGCAGCCAGTATTTCTAAATTTGATCTTGTGACTCAGATGGTCTATGAATTCCCAGAACTGCAAGGAATCATGGGTGAAAAATATGCTAGAGCACTTGGCGAGCATGAAGAAGTGGCAAAGAGTATCAACGAGCACTATATGCCGCGTTTTGCCGGTGACGATGCGCCGTCAACACTTATTGGGGCGATTGTTGCAGTGGCGGATAAGCTAGATTCTATTTGTTCATTCTTCTCAATTGATGTCATTCCAACGGGCTCTCAAGATCCTTATGGATTAAGAAGACAAGCGAGCGGTATCGTTCAAATCCTGCTTGACCGCCAATGGAATCTTTCATTTAAAGAGCTTTTAGCACTAGCTCAAGTAGAGACAAAACATGAAGCGGCTCTCATTGAATTTTTAACACACCGTTTGAAATATGTTCTCCAAGCAGAACATATCCGTCATGACGTGGTGGAAGCAGTCCTTGATGTTGAAAATATTGAACCATATGCAGTTGTGAAAAAAGCAGCTGTTCTTGAGGAGAGCGTGAAACAGGAAAGTTTCAAAGAAACGGCTGAGGCACTAGGCCGCGTCATTTCAATCAGTAAAAAAGGGGAAGACGCACAGATTCAGCCTGAACTGTTTGAAAATGAACACGAACAAAAGCTATTTGAAGCGTATCAGCAAGCGGAAAAAGCCGTCAACGAGCATATGGCAAGTGGACAGTACCATTCAGCACTTGAAGCGTTAGATACGTTAAAGGCACCAATTGTTCATTATTTCGACCATACAATGGTTCATGCCGATGATGAAAAACTGAAACAAAATCGTTTGGCACAAATGGTCAAACTTGCAAAAGTCATTCAATCATTTGCGAATATGAACAATTTAATTGTAAAATAAATACCTAAGAACGGTTGCCTTTTTCGAAGGGCAATCGTTTTTTACTCATTTAATTCACGGTTTTTGAGTGGATTTTTGTTTCATTCGGACGAAGATGCGCTATAATATGATGAGTTATGAAATTGATATACATAAAGTAAGGATTCGCTCTCTCTATTTAAAGGTGGTGAGTACAATCGAGTTAAATAAACGGCAAGAGCAGATTTTACAGATTGTCAAAGAGAATGGTCCGATCACTGGAGAGCATATCGCCGATCGGCTGAACTTAACAAGGGCTACCCTCAGACCGGATTTAGCCATTTTAACGATGTCTGGCTTTTTAGAAGCAAGGCCAAGGGTCGGCTACTTTTTTACAGGCAAAACAGGCACGCAGCTTCTGGCAGATAAGCTGAAAAAACTTCAAGTGAAAGATTTTCAGTCCATTCCGGTCGTGATACACGAGAATGTTTCGGTTTATGATGCGATTTGTACGATGTTTTTAGAGGATGTGGGCACATTATTCGTTGTGGACGATCACTCTATTTTAACAGGCGTGTTATCAAGAAAAGACCTCCTTCGAGCAAGTATTGGGAAACAAGAGCTTCCATCTATACCTGTCCATATTATTATGACAAGAATGCCGAACATTACCGTTTGCCGCAAAGAAGATTTTATTATGGATGTGGCCAAGCACTTGATTGAAAAGCAAATAGATGCACTTCCTGTTATAAAAGATACGGATAAAGGCTTTGAAGTGGTCGGCAGAATTACGAAAACAAACATGACGAAAATACTTGTTAGCTTATCAGAGAACGAAATTATCTAATTACAGAAGACTGCGAGGGGATGTTATGAGTAATCGCGTAATTTTTGTTGTATCAGATTCAGTAGGAGAAACGGCAGAGCTCGTGGTCAAAGCGGCACTTAGCCAATTTGATGGCGGCTCATCCGACCATTCAAATATTAGAAGAATCCCATATGTAGAGGATGTTGGTACGATTAAAGAAGTCATTTCACTGGCGAAAGCAGATAATGGGATCGTCTGCTTTACTCTTGTTGTGCCAGAAATGCGCCAATTCTTAATAGAAGAAGCAGAAGCCAATGGCGTCGTGTACTATGACATTATCGGTCCACTTATTGATAAAATGGAGACGGCATATGGAAATGAAGCGAAACATGAGCCAGGTCGTGTACGTCAATTAGATGAGGACTATTTTAAAAAGGTAGAAGCCATTGAGTTCGCTGTGAAATATGATGATGGCCGGGACCCAAGAGGTATTCTAAAGGCTGATATTGTGCTGATTGGTGTATCACGTACGTCTAAGACACCACTTTCTCAATACTTAGCACATAAACGCTTGAAGGTAGCAAACGTTCCGATTGTTCCTGAAGTTGATCCGCCAGAGGAGTTATTCTCAGTTGATCCAAAAAAATGCATCGGCCTGAAAATTAGTCCAGACAAACTAAATCATATCCGTAAAGAACGTTTAAAATCACTCGGTTTAAATGACCGTGCCATTTATGCGAATATCGAGCGGATTAAAGAGGAACTAGAATATTTTGAAAAAGTGGTTGACCGAATTAACTGTCAAGTTGTTGATGTATCGAATAAAGCAGTTGAGGAGACAGCAAATGTCATTCATCAAATGCTGACCAAAAGAGGTTCCGAATAAACTCAGGATGCTCCTCCTGGGTTTTTCCTATGGTGGGAAACGGGTAAACAAAAACAATAGCATATTTGCTGCATTTGTATTATAATAAAAAATTGTGATAAAATGATTGATTTTAGGTTTAAGTTAAGTCAAGAACGAATAAACTAATATTGGCAGAAGTCAAGTGATTCTGAACATAACTTTTCGACAAAATGAGTTTTACTGTTGATCGCTTTATGGGGGAAAAGTATGGTCTTTTTGCTTCTCTAAAGCAGGAATAAGGTGGAGGGATGGAGAATTAGTCACCTGAATGAACGTAAAAAAGAAAGGACGATTTATGTCGATGCAGATGCTTGTCCTGTAAAAGACGAAATCCTTTCTGTCGCATCTCAATTTCAAGTACCTGTGACTTTCATTGCTTCATATGAGCATTTTCAAACCAAACGATCACCACTTGAAGATTGGCGGTTTGTTGATACACATAAGGAAGCAGCAGATTTAGTCATTGCGAACTTAGCTGTCAAGCACGATGTTGTCGTCACCCAGGATATTGGTCTGGCCTCCTTACTGCTTCCAAGACAAGTCATTGTTCTGTCTGAAAGAGGACGAATGTACACAAACGAAACAATTGATTTTGATTTGGAACGCAGGCATGTTTCCAGTAAACAGCGAAGAAAAGGTGTATACGGAAAAGGTCCCAAAAAGCTTTTAGAAGAGGATAAAAAGCGATTTATTGCCCAACTACAAAAAATCCTGTCGAATCATGAAGGATTTTTGAATTAAAAGGCGAATAATGTACGACGGAGTGTTATTAGGATGAGCAAACGTATACCAGATGAACTTTTGGAGCAAATCCAAAAAAACGCAGACATTGTCGAAGTGATTGGAGAATACGTACAGCTTAGAAAACAAGGTCGGAATTACTTCGGTCTTTGTCCATTCCATGGTGAAAATACTCCTTCATTCTCTGTTTCAGCAGATAAGCAAATCTTCCATTGTTTTGGCTGTGGTGCAGGAGGTAATGTATTTTCGTTCCTCAGACAAATGGAAGGCTACTCATTTATTGAAGCCGTTTCACATGTTGCTGATAAGTACCATATTGATTTGCCGGATCATGTAGCGAATGCGCAGATCAGTTCCTCACAGCAAGAGGATACAGCAGATCATAAAATGATTGAGGCGCATGAGCTTCTTAAGAAATTTTACCACCATTTGCTGGTAAATACAAAGGAAGGTCAAAACGCACTCGATTATTTAAGGTCCAGGGGCTTTACGGATGAAACAATTGCCAAGTTTGAGATCGGATATGCTCTCGACTCGTGGGATTTCGTGACCAAGTTTTTAGAAAAACGAGGGTTTGATCCTGCGATGATGGAGAAGGCTGGTCTTTTGATTCAACGAGAAAACGGCACAGGTTTTTTTGACCGCTTTAGAGATCGTGTCATGTTTCCGATTCATGATCATCACGGGACGGTTGTCGCTTTTTCTGGAAGATCACTTGGTGATCAGCAGCCAAAGTATATGAATAGTCCTGAAACGCCACTTTTTCATAAAAGTAAGCTGCTTTATCACTTTCATGACGCTCGTATGCATATTAGAAAACGCGAACGTGCAGTCCTTTTCGAAGGATTTGCTGACGTCATCTCGGCTGTCACAAGTGGTGTTGGCGAAAGTGTTGCAACAATGGGTACGTCTTTAACAGAAGAGCACGTAAAGCTTCTTAGGCGGAACGTAGAAGAGATCATTTTATGTTATGACTCTGACACGGCCGGGTATGAAGCGACCATGAAAGCATCAGATTTGCTTGGAAAAAGAGGATGTAAAGTTCGCGTTGCCATGATACCAGATGGACTTGATCCAGATGATTACATTCGTAAATATGGCGGCGAGAAATTTAGGAATGACATCATAGATGCAAGTGTGACATTAATGACATTTAAGATGAATTTTTTCCGAAGAGGAAAGAATTTGTCTGACGAAGGAGACCGCCTGACTTACATGAAGCAGGTTCTCCGAGAAATCAGCCGATTAAACGGTTCCTTGGAACAAGAGATTTACATGAAGCAGCTGGCCGGGGAGTTCTCCATTTCACTTGACTCATTAAAGGAGCAATTGGAGCTTTTTGAAAAGCAGCAGCGCCAAGAGGCCAAGAGCTCGCAAGAAGAAAATGGGCTTGAAAAGCGGCGTGCACATCTGTCAACACAGGTAAGACGAAAACGTCTAAGGCCGGCATATGAAAACGCAGAGCGAATGCTCCTTGCACATATGTTGAAAAATGATGACGTGATCCGAAAAGTGCTTGATAGGATAGGGTTTGAATTTAATATAGATTCGCACAGAGCGCTGGCAACATACATTTATGCATTGTATGAAGAAGGCAAGGAGCCGACCCCGCAGCATCTGATGAACCGTATAGAAGATGATGTGATCAATCAGCTCCTGACGGATATATTCATGATTCAAGTTGGAGACGAACTAAGTGAAGCTGAATTAAGTGATTATGTAAAAAAAGTGTTGAATCATCGGAATTTGTCAATGATAAAGGAAAAAGAACTAGAACGTGCAGAGGCGGAGAGGCAAAAAGATTTCTTCAAAGCGGCAACACTTGCAAAAGAAATTATTCAGTTGAACCGTTCGCTGAAGTAATACGTCTACTATTTATGACAAGACTTACGGCTGGCAATGAATCCTTTAATGGGAGGAGCATAAGACCGCAAGCATCTTGCCTTCATCATTATTTATTTTATTCCTATTTGCTCATTCTGTTTGATAGAGAGAGAAAGGCAGAGCAGAAGCAAATCGCAAGTTACTTTAGAATTCGTTGCAAGCTTTGGAAGGAGGGATCCATAATGGCTGATAAACAAGCCCACGAAACTGAAACTGAATTAACCTTTGAACAGGTGAGAGATAAGCTCACTGAAACGGGTAAAAAACGGGGCGTTTTAACATACGAAGAAATTGCAGAGCGTATGTCTAGCTTTGAAATTGAATCAGACCAGATGGATGAATACTATGAATACTTAGGCGAACAGGGTGTAGAACTCATCAGTGAAAATGAAGAGACTGAAGACCCAAATGTTCAGCAGCTGGCTAAGGCAGAAGAGGAATTTGACCTGAATGATTTAAGCGTACCACCAGGTGTCAAAATTAATGATCCTGTTCGTATGTACTTAAAAGAGATCGGGCGCGTCAATTTGCTATCTGCTAAAGAAGAGATTACGTATGCTCAAAAGATTGAAGAAGGCGATGAGGAATCAAAAAGAAGATTAGCGGAAGCGAACCTTCGTCTCGTTGTCAGCATTGCGAAACGTTATGTTGGTCGTGGTATGCTGTTCCTTGACTTGATTCAAGAAGGAAACATGGGGCTCATGAAGGCGGTTGAGAAGTTTGATTACCGCAAAGGATACAAATTCTCAACATATGCGACATGGTGGATTAGACAGGCGATCACACGTGCGATTGCCGATCAGGCGAGAACAATCCGGATCCCGGTTCATATGGTGGAAACCATTAATAAATTAATCCGTGTTCAAAGACAGCTTCTACAAGATCTAGGTAGAGAACCAACGCCAGAAGAAATTGCGGAAGACATGGATTTAACACCAGAGAAAGTAAGAGAAATTCTTAAAATTGCGCAAGAGCCAGTATCTTTAGAAACACCTATTGGTGAGGAAGATGACTCGCATCTTGGTGATTTTATCGAAGACCAAGAGGCGACTTCTCCATCAGACCATGCTGCCTATGAGCTCTTAAAAGAGCAGCTTGAAGATGTATTAGATACGCTAACGGACCGTGAAGAAAATGTGCTGAGACTGCGTTTCGGACTAGATGACGGAAGAACACGCACATTAGAAGAGGTAGGAAAGGTGTTTGGCGTAACAAGAGAGCGTATTCGCCAAATTGAAGCGAAAGCTCTTCGTAAATTAAGACACCCAAGCAGAAGTAAACGATTAAAAGACTTCTTAGAATAGAAACCGGACGGATCTTGAGAGAGATCCGTTCTTTCTTCATCAAAATGAAAACGCTTTTTTGATCTGATTATATTTTACTGAATAACAAATGAATTTGCAACGTTCTTAGAGAAAAGATGTATAAAAAATACATCTAAATGTGCTGAAGGCTTCTTTTCTCATTTTGAATCATTTTTGTCTAATCTGTGAACTTGACCAAAGTTTTGTATCATAATTCGTTTACTTTTTGTAAAATTAAAGTAGAATTAGAATTGTTTGCATAGTCTCAAAGGGGTTTTTCACAAAGGGGAGGATGAAAGAAATGAAACGGAATCCACTTATACCATTCTTATTGATTGCCATTTTAGGTATTGGACTCACTTTTTTCTTATCAATGAAGGGGCTGAAAGATGAAGACAAAATTGCCTCTGGGGGCAAAGAGCAAAAGCAAGAAGAGACCGCAAATGCAACGCCGGAAGAATTGTATAAGCAGAACTGTATTAGCTGTCATGGGGAAAACTACGAAGGTGGCGCAGGTCCTGCATTAAAAGGTGTTGGCGACAAGCTTGAAGTAGCAGACATCAAGAAGAAAATTCAAGAAGGCGGAAATGGGATGCCGGGCGGGCTAATTCCGAATGAAAAGCTCGATGAAATGTCAGAATGGGTATCCAAAATTAAATAATAAAGCGCAAAAAGCTCTTTTTCATCAGAAGAGCTTTTTTCATTTGAAAACGACTTTTAAAAAGTCCATAATTTATATAAGATAGACAAGTATGAACATTAAAGAAAAGTAGTGATATGGATGAATGAAATGAATTTGTCAAAACGATTAAAAAGAGTCGCAGACTTTTTACCAAAAGAGGCGGTCTTTGCTGATATCGGCTCAGATCATGCCTATTTGCCATGTTATGCGATATTACATCATAAAGCATTGAAAGCCATTGCTGGTGAAATTACTGATGGACCGCTTCAATCTGCGAAGCAGCAAGTACATAGGCTTGAATTAGATGAGCAAATTTCAGTCAGAAAAGGAAATGGCCTTGAAGTGATTGAAAAAGGCGAGGTAAATGCTGTCACGATTGCAGGGATGGGCGGAGCACTTATTGCAAGCATTCTAAATGAAGGTAAACACAAGCTCACAGGGCAGGAGCGGCTTATTCTTCAGCCTAATATTCATGCTCACCATATTCGTTTATGGCTCTATCAAGAGGGGTATGAACTGATGGATGAAGTGATTTTAGAAGAGGATGGCAAAATATACGAAATCATCATTGCCGAAACAGGAGACAAAGATAAAGCTTATGAAGGCATGTCGATTGAAACAGGCATGCTCGTTGGTCCGTTTCTTGCCAAAGAGCAAAAAGATGTCTTCCGGCGCAAATGGATGAACGAGCTTCAGCACATGGAGCATATAGAAGGCCAGATTCAACAAGCAGCGCCGACGGAAGAGAACAAAGAACGTCTGAAAGAGCTGAATGCGAAAATAAAAATGCTAAAGGAGGTTTTGACTGTTGGCTAAAACAGTGAACGGGCATGAAATCATCCAATTATTTGAGCAATTTTCACCAAAGGCATATGCGGTGGAAGGTGATAAAATTGGGCTCCAGATTGGAACGCTAAATAAAAAAGTGACCAATGTCATGATCACCTTAGATGTATTAGAAAATGTGGTAGATGAGGCAATTGAGCGGAAGGTGGATCTCATTATTGCCCACCATCCGCCAATTTTCCGTCCATTAAAACATGTGGCGACAGATCAGCCGGCAGGACGGATCATTGAGAAATGCATCAAACATGATATTGCGGTGTATGTAGCACATACAAACCTGGATGTGGCTGATGGAGGAGTCAATGACTTGCTTGCAGATGCTTTAGAGCTCGGGGAAACAAAAGTGCTAGTTCCAACATACGAAGATCCAATTAAGCAGCTAGCTTTGTATGTCCCAGTGGAATTTGAAGAGGCCATCAGGACGGCTTTAGGAAATGCGGGAGCTGGCCATATTGGCAACTACAGTCATTGCGCTTTTTCAAATGAAGGGACAGGCAGTTTTCTGCCATCAGAAGAAGCTGTGCCATTTATTGGTGAGACGGGTAAATTGGAATTTGTGAAAGAAGTACGAATCGAAACCATTTTCCCAGCAAGTATTGAAAAACAAGTGATTCGTGAAATGATCAAAGCACACCCTTATGAAGAAGTGGCTTACAGTGTACACACGACAGATCTTCCTCCTATTCAAAAAGGCCTTGGGCGTATTGGTGAATTAAAAGAACCTATGACACTTAAAGACTTCACTCAATTTGTGAAAACGAAGTTAGATGTGAATGGAGCGCGTTTTGTAGGAAATCAGGAAGCGGTCGTGAAAAAAGTAGCTGTGCTTGGAGGAGACGGAAATAAATATATCCATCAAGCGAAAAGAATGGGTGCAGATGTGTACGTGACTGGCGACCTTTATTTCCATGTCGCTCACGATGCCATGATGCTCGGACTGAATGTAGTGGACCCGGGTCATTACGCAGAAAAGATCATGAAAGAGGGCGTAAAGACAAAGCTAGAATCGCTATGTACAGATAAAAAATATGATGTGCAATTCTTTGTATCAGAATCAAACACAAACCCGTTTCAATTTGTGTAAACAAAAACGTCAGAGCATAGCAGCTCTGACGTTTTTTTATTTCTTTGTTTTCACGCGAGGTAATATCTTAGAAAGAGGAACCGTCCGTTCAATTTTCCATGTTGATTCATCATCAGGTTCGTAGTTTTCTAAGAAACGAATGACTTCTTTTGTAATAGGTGTTGGTGTGGAAGCACCTGCAGTAACGGCAACTGTTTTAACCCCTTGGAGCCATTCAAGCTTTAGTTCACTGAGATCACCAATTCGGTAAGCCTGCGTTCCTGCAATCTCCATTGACACTTGCGCCAGACGATTTGAGTTATTGCTTTTTGGATCGCCGACCACAATGGTCAGATCGGCTTGGCCTGCTTGCTGTGACACAGCTTCCTGACGTACCTGTGTCGCAAGGCAGATTTCTTGATGGTACTCGACGTGAGGATATCTTTCTTTAATGAGCTCCATCAGATCATGAACATCCCACTGAGACATTGTCGTCTGATTGGTGATGAGTAGTTTATCTGACGTTAGATCGAGCGCTTTAATATCAGCTTCTGTTTCGACAAGGTGCACTTTGTCAGGTGCAACACCGACGGCTCCTTCTGGCTCAGGGTGCCCCTTTTTCCCGATATAAATAATGTCATATCCATCAGCTGTTTTTTCTGAAATGAGTTCATGTGTTTTCGTGACATCTGGACAGGTCGCATCAATGGCGACAAGGCCTTTTTCTTCTGCAATTTGACGGACTTCAGGAGATACGCCGTGAGCGGTGAAAATCACTGTTCCACTTTCAACCTGTTTTAAAATATCTAGACGGTTTGGTCCGTCCAGTGTGTAAATTCCATCTTCTTCGAAGGCATCTGTGACATGTTTGTTGTGCACAATCATACCTAATATATAAATTGGGCGTGGCAAGTTTTTATCAAGTGCGGCATTTTTAGCAATGACCATTGCATCTACAACGCCATAGCAATAGCCACGCGGCGAAATTTTAATTACATTCATTTATTCGTCCTCCTGTAGGGAAGTGCTGCTAGAGAAGAACAATATAAAAAGCCGTGAAAAACGGCTTTTGATCATTCTCTTCCTTCATTATAGCCAAAGTAAGCGCATATATCAAAGATTGTTATACATGGGAAACACTTCGCCTTTAAAAGATCACTAGACATATAGTTTCGGAATGGAACTGCCCGATCTTTTTTTCGGTTTTGCTTCAGGAGCAGCTGATGTGTGTACAGTGGTTTTTTTGACAAGGATGTCCTCTGGTTCTTCTTCTTTTCCTTCTTCTATTTCATCATCAACCGGTGCTGCTTGTTCGTGCGGAACGTCTGTTTCTGCAGTGATTTCTTTTGGTTCTTCGTCTGCATCATTCGTATTTGTTTCATCATCATCCGCACTGCCAAGCTGGCTATAGAGTTTAATCATGGCAGGCAAATTTCTGACTAAAGGACCGTATTGCTGAATCATAGGCGTGAATTGCTGCGCCATTCCGAGTACTTTTTGAACATTTCCTAACATGCTTGAAAGGTTCGCAGGGTTTGCGAAGCTCTGGATTCCTTGTAATCCCGCACCACCTCCAGCTCCAGAGATCCCTGCTCCTCCAGCTCCAGGAAGAAATTTTGCCAGCATGCCCTTAATTCCGGCGCCGCCGCCTAGTGCTCGGCTTTCGCCTCCAGGAATGCTACCCATCCCGCGTAGACCGCCGCCTTGTACAGACGGAGAGCGAGGCATCATTTGTTGAAATTGGTTGCCTTGCCCTTGAAAAGGCTGTTCGATCGGAGCCTGCTGTCTCCGTTGAAAAATCCCGGGCTGTCCGCCATTTCCAAGGTGCCGGCGTGAGGGACGATGCGGCTGAAAATCGCCCATAGGCCTTTGCCCTAACATACTTGTACCTCCCTTACTGCATTCTCTTTCTCTTCATAGGTTATGCAGGGAAGTATCATTTGGTTTCCTGTGAGAAAAGCGGACATGGTTTTTTTGCTGAAAATCAGCTATAATGAGGAGATGAGCAAAAAGGCATTGCCTTAAGGAGTGAAAACATGAAAGAAACGAAATTTACGACATATGAATTAAAGTCTTTTATTATAGATGCTATTCATGAACTGGGCTTTTATGAGCCGACTGATATTCAAAAAAGAATTATCCCTGCTGTTTTAAAAGGTGAAAGCGTGATTGGACAGTCACAAACAGGGACAGGGAAAACCCATGCGTATTTATTGCCGCTTATTCATTCAATTGATCCAAGCAAAGAGCAAGTACAAGTGGTCATTACTGCACCAACACGAGAATTAGCGAATCAAATTTTTAAAGAAGCACAAACGATCTTAAAAAATACGCCTCCAGAAGAAGAAATCAAGGCAAAGCTTTACATTGGCGGAACGGACAAGCAGAAATCCATTCAAAAGCTAAAGAATCAGCCGCACTTAGTGGTCGGCACTCCTGGACGTATTGCTGATCTTATTCATGAGCAAGCGCTGAATGTGTACAAAGCAACATCTCTTGTCATTGATGAAGCAGACCTTATGCTAGATATGGGCTTTTTAGAAGATGTGGATCGTATTGGTTCACAAATGCCAGAACAGTTGCAAATGCTCGTGTTCTCAGCAACTATCCCAGAAAAATTAAAACCTTTCCTCAAAAAATATATGGATAATCCGAAATATGCACATGTTGAACCGAAACGAATTACGGCTGAAAACATTCAGCATATTTTAGTTCCATCTAAACAACGTGATAAATTAAAATTACTTCATGAAATGGTGACGAATGTACAGCCTTATTTAGGGATCATCTTTGCCAATACAAAATCAACTGTTGATGAAATTGCCTCATTCCTACAGGAAAAAGGAATGAAAATTGGGGTGCTTCATGGCGGTTTAACGCCTCGTGAACGTAAAAAAGTGATGAAACAAATTGAAGATTTGGAGTTCACCTATATTGTGGCATCTGATCTTGCTGCCCGCGGGATTGATATTAAGGGCGTCAGCCACGTGATTAACTATGAGCTCCCATCCGATCTTGATTTTTATGTTCACCGTGTGGGAAGAACGGCTCGCGCTGGTTCATCTGGCATTGCAATGACCATTTATGATCTCGCTGATGAGGATGCACTCGTTCAAATTGAAAAAATGGGTGTTGTGTTTGAAAACAAAACAATTGTTCATGGCGAATGGCGAGATGCAGATGATCGTTTGAAGCGTCAAAGACGTAAAAAAGCACCAAATGAAATTGAAGAAAAAGCAAAACGCCTTGTCAGAAAACCGAAAGCCGTCAAACCTGGATATAAAAAGAAAATGACACGTGAGATGGATAAGATCAAAAGACAAGAACGTAGAAAGTCAAAGCGTAACGGAAAGTAGGGGGACACATTGTTGAAGATTGGATCACATGTATCCATGAGCGGAAAACATATGCTTCTTGCAGCGAGTGAGGAAGCTGCCTCTTATGGTTCAAATACTTTTATGATTTATACAGGTGCACCGCAAAATACGCGCCGTAAAAAAATTGAAGATCTCAATATTGAAGCTGGACAAGCGCATATGAAAGAGCATGGTATGACAGATATCGTCGTTCATGCACCGTATATTATCAATATTGGGAACACAGTGAATCCAGCGACATTTGAGCTTGGAGTGGACTTCCTTCGCTCTGAGATAGAGCGTACAGAAGCGCTAGGTGCAAGACAAATTGTTCTTCATCCAGGTGCGCATGTCGGAGCAGGTGCAGATGCTGGAATTCAAAAAATCATTGAAGGTCTCAATGAAGTCATTGTGAAGGGGCAGGAGGTTCAAATTGCGCTGGAAACAATGGCGGGAAAAGGATCAGAGTGCGGAAGAAGCTTTGAAGAGCTTGCCCAAATTATTGACGGTGTGACACATAACGAAGCACTTTCTGTTTGCTTTGATACGTGTCACACGCACGATGCAGGTTATCCCATTGTGAGTGATTTTGATGGAGTATTAGAAGAATTTGATCGAATTGTCGGGATCGACCGAATCAAAGTTCTTCATATTAATGATAGTAAAAATGTACAAGGCGCAAGAAAAGACCGACATGAAAATATCGGTTTTGGAGAAATTGGTTTTGATGCCCTGAGCTATATCGTTCATCATCCACAGCTTCAAGATGTGCCGAAGATTCTAGAAACGCCTTATGTAGGTGAAGATAAAAAGAACAAGAAACCACCTTACAAATTCGAAATTGCGATGCTGAAAGAAAAGCAATTTGATGAAGGTTTACTAGATAAGATTACGGGTCAATAAAAAGTGCATGCAATGTGATGAGGTGCCGCTAAATGCGGCCCTTTTTTGCCTAATTTGTGAATTGATTAAACAGATCATTGACGGTCTGTGCTGTCTGTTTAGACGTAATCGCTTCCACTTGCTTAAGCAGCCGGTTGCGCTCTGCATCATTAAAAATATTGACGTTTTTCCCATTCATGAGTTTGGCGACCTCAGCAGCCTGATTGGATGTTAAACTGACCCCGTACTGTTTCGCATACCTTAACAAGTCATTTGCTGTGATCTGATTCAGACGCTGTAACACAATTTTTTGAATTAAAATCAATTCCATTCCTCCCCTCTGTATCAATGTATGGGCGAAAACGGAAAATGTGCAAAAAATTTTATTTTACTCTGTGAAATGATAAAATAGTAAAGTGAATAAAATGTTCATTGAAAACTAAACATGTGTAGAAGGGAGAACGTATGGCAAATAGTAAACAGCATAAAAAGGAATCAGTGCCTCATTTTATTTTGAGAATTTTTCTGATTCTAGTAGGAGCTGCATGTGCAGCAGTCAGCATTGAATTATTTTTAGTGCCAAACAATATTATTGATGGAGGCATCATCGGTATTTCGCTTATTTTGGATTATCTTTTTACGGATAACCCATTCATTAATTTCGCGACGATTGTTGTCATTTTAAATATTCCATTTATGATATCAGGATACAAACATATTGGGAAAACCTTTTTGGTTTCCACTGTGATTGGGATTGTCAGCTTGGCCGTGATTGAATCTTCACTTCATCATGTAGAGGCATTTACGACGCAGCCGATTTTAGCTACTGTATTTGGGGGGCTGTTACTCGGGTTTGGCGTTGGGCTTGTGATACGGAATGGAGGCTCAATGGACGGAACGGAAATCTTAGGAATTCTTCTGACGAAAAAAATTCCTTTCTCCGTCGGTGAGTTTGTCATGATCGTCAATGTGTTCATTTTTATTTGGGCGGGCTTTGTCTTCGGACCGGAGCAAGCTATGTATTCTGTCATGACATATTATTTGGCAATGAAAACAATTGATGCTGTCATTCAAGGACTAGATGAAACAAAAGCTGTCATTATCGTTTCGGATTATTATGATGAAATTTCAGATGCGATCCTTCATCGTCTCGGCAGGGGAACGACCAAGCTTAGAGGAAAAGGCGGTTATACCGATGAAGAAAAAGATGTCATTTACGCCGTCGTGACAAGACTTGAAATTACGAAGCTGAAATCTATTGTGTTTGAAATTGATGGTCAAGCCTTTATTACGATTATGGATACGCATGAAACAAAAGGCGGTAAATTCAAAACAGCCATTCATTAGCTTTTATTTTACTTTTTTATCTTTCTTTTATATAATGAAATGTATGTATGGACAAAGAAAATGGCAAAAGCCATTTTCTTTTTGTTGTATAAATCGTAATCATTCTTTTTATATTGGATTAAAGGTGGAAAGATTTATGGCAAAGCCAATTATTGAAATGAAGGACATTTCGTATTCATATGGACAGCGAAATGTCATCGATCACATTCATTTAACAGTAGAGGAAGGAAACTTTCTAGCACTTGTTGGACCGAATGGATCTGGTAAAACAACCTTATTAAAATGCCTGCTTGGCTTGATTAAACCACAGCAGGGAGAATTGAAGCTCTTTGGCACACCTGCTCAAAAATTTAAAGACTGGGATCAAATTGGATTTGTTTCTCAAAAGGCAAATAGCTTTAATACAGGGTTTCCTGCTTCTGTATACGAGGTCGTGGCAAGTGGTTTAACGGCGAAGATTGGTTTATTCAAACGCATGAGTAAGCAGGATAAGCTTCAAGTAGATGAGGCCATCCGCTCAGTTGGCATACAGGACTTAAAACACCAAAACATTGGTGAGCTTTCAGGCGGGCAGCAGCAGCGTACATTTATTGCCCGTGCACTCGTCAGTCAGCCGAAGCTGCTTATTTTAGATGAGCCGACTGTGGGTGTAGACCAAAGAACAGTAGAAGGCTTTTATCAGCTGTTAGAAACATTGAACAAAGAAAAAGGAATGTCTTTAATTCTCGTTACACATGATGTAGGAACCGTTTCTGACAAAGTCACGCATGTGGCTTGTTTAAATCAGACACTTCATTTTCATGGAGATGCGGAAACGTTTGATTCGATGGATGATCAGGCGCTTTCTCAGTTTTACGGGCATGACATTCAAGTGATTCATCACGATCATCACCATCATGGGGGACATGAATAATGCTATTTCCATTTTTTCATTATGAATTTTTACAAAATGCGTTTATCGCAGGTATGCTGATCGGCTTTATTGCGCCCTTACTTGGTGTATTTATTGTCGTGAGAAGGCTCTCTCTCATCGCAGATGCGCTTAGTCACGTATCACTTGCTGGGATAGCGGCAAGTTTATTCCTTGATAAAAAGTTTGGACTTTTGACAGGGGTTAGCCCGCTTTACTTAGGAATGGCTTTTTCTGTGGCTGGCTCGTTGTTTATTGAACGTCTGCGCTCTGTGTATAAACATTATCAGGAGCTGGCAATTCCCATTATTTTATCGGGTGGTATTGGGATCTCTGTTATTTTCATTTCACTTGCAAATGGTTTTAATACAGATTTGTTCAGCTATTTGTTCGGAAGTGTCAGTGCGGTTTCAAGGCTCGATCTTTGGATTATTGTTGGGATCTCACTTGTCGTTGTATTAGTGGTTGTGCTCTTGTATAAAGAATTGTTTTTGCTTTCTTTTGATGAAGAACATGCGAAGGCTTCTGGTATTTCAGCTAAGTGGATTCATTTTATTTTTATTTTAGTTGTTGCACTTGTCATCGCAGCATCGATGCGTATTGTTGGTACACTCCTAGTGTCCGCACTCATGACACTGCCTGTTGCGGCAAGTATTCGGATTGCCAAAGGGTTTAAACAGGCGATTTTCCTTTCCATCTTATTTGGGGAATTGTCTGTTATGGTCGGCTTGATTTTAAGTTATTATCTTGATTTAGCGCCGGGTGGAACCATTGTGATGCTGTCTATTTTGATTTTAATCGGGTGTATTAGTATTGGGAAATTCAGAAGGGGGAATCATCATGAACGTACAAGAAGCGCTTGATTTATTAAAGGAAAAAGGCTATAAATATACAAGCAAACGTGAAGATATGCTTCAATTGTTTTCTGATTCTGATAAATACTTGACCGCTAAAAATGTATTAACAGCATTAAGTGAAGATTACCCAGGGCTTAGTTTTGATACGATTTATCGAAACCTGTCTTTATATGAAGATCTTGGGATATTAGAGACAACGGAATTATCAGGGGAGAAACTGTTTCGTTTTAAATGTTCGTTTTCCCATCATCATCACCACTTTATTTGTTTGACATGCGGTAAAACAAAGGAAATCGACGCTTGCCCTATGGACAAGCTTGATGCTGATCTAGAGGATTATCACATTAGCGGACATAAATTTGAAATTTACGGAACGTGTCCTTCTTGCGAACCGAAGGAAGTTCATTCATGAAAGAAGCCAGCCGATGGGCTGGCTTTTTGTTTTGTCATGTTGAAAACGTTTTACAAAGGATAGCTGTTTCATTAAAATGAGAACAACAGATCATCTATAGAAGCAGATTTGAGTCTTTAGAAATAGGGGGAGGGTCAAAAGTGGCGTATTATATCGTATTCGATGTAGGCGGGACAAAAACAAAGCATGGGGTCATGGATCGACATGGTGAGCTGATCACGAGCGGCGACTACGAAACAAACTGCAGGCAGCTTGAGCCGTTTTTAGAGGACATGGAGAACGTGGTGAAAGAGTATCAAAGGACTTGGGATATCAAAGGGATTGCGATGAGTCTTCCGGGGTTTGTTGACAGTCAAACGGGTTATACGGAATTTGCAGGAGCGATTATTGCTTTAAATGGCCAAAATGTCAAAACGCTTTTGGAAGAAAAAACATCACTTCGTGTAGAAGTAGAAAATGATGCGAACTGTGCAGCTCTGGCTGAAAAATTTAGTGGTCATGCGAAAGAGTGTGACAGCTTTATATGTATGACGCTTGGGACTGGTGTCGGCGGCGGTATTTTTGCTGGCGGAGAGCTTGTTCGCGGTGCCTCTTTTCGCGGCGGTGAATTTGGCATGATGCTGACAGAAACAGAAAACGGTCAGTTTACGACACTCAACAGCAGTGCTTCGACAGCTGGATTGATACGAAGCTACAAAGAGCAGCAAGGAATTCCACAAAGTCAGCAAATCGACGGTCAAGAAATCTTTGAAAAAGCCAAGCAAGATCCGGCCATTGAGAAGATGATCGATCAGTGGTACAAGCGAATCGCAATTGGCATTTACAATGTGGCAACAGTTCTCAATCCAGAGAAAATCCTCATTGGCGGGGGCGTGAGTGCAAGGCCCGATTTGATTCCAAACATTGAGAAACATTTACATACTTTGCATGCATGGAAAAACATACAGGTGACACTGGAAACGTGCTATTACTTCAATCAGGCAGGTATGATGGGTGCACTTTATCATTTTTTAATAAAAGAAGGACATCATCGTACAATCAAAAAGCCGATACATTAAAAACGTATCGGCTTTTGATCTGTTTTAGTAAGCAGTTTGCAGACGCTTTTCATACTGTTTGATCCATTGGGATGCTTCTTGCCAGTTATTCACGCGAATGATCCGTTCATCAATTGGCATTTGATTATACGGTGAGTTAAACAGAATCACTGGAATGTCAGCTTCTTTTGCAATCATTGTGGCATTGCCATGGTGATCTTCAAAAAACACATCGATCTTATGTTTTTGAACAGCTTCCACCTTATGATGTCCGCCAACAAGCTCGATATCGTCATAATGGACATGATTCTCCTCAAACCATTTGTAGGTGATGTCTGAGTGATGCTGCCTTCTGGCTGTGATATAAATCAATTGATGATGATGTTTCATTTGATTGAGGATTTCTTTTGCACCCTCGGCAGGCTTTGCCTGTTTATAAATAAGAGGCTCATACTCATTCATCCAGCCCCAAAATTCTTCATTTGAAATCTTTAAAAGCTTCGTCAAATCATATTCCGTCATATCATCTAGTGTGATGTCACATTGAAACGACTCATTTAAGTAGGGGACAAAGGTGTCCTGCGCCGTGACTGTGCCATCGATATCAATTCCTAAACGTAACATGCCCACACTCCTCATATTTATCCTCTTAAAGTGTAACATAATCAATTCACAATTCCAGCAAGTTTTAGCAAACATGAAACAGACATTTTTGCTCATACTAAAAAAGCTCCTTTCTATTAACCAAAAGGGGGAATTGATCATGGAAAGAGACGAAGATTTCAGAAGAAATGATCGTGAAATCGACACACACTTTAGTAATGATGATGGCTATTTAGAGGAAACAGCTGCTGAAATTGCAGAGCCATATCAAGCATCAAGAGATCGTGAAGACAGAAGAGAACGTGACCATGTAGGTGACGATTCAGGCAGTAAGGGGATAGGCTATACAGCACTCGCGATCGCGATTATCTCACTATTTGTCTTGCCGGTGCTATTAGGCGTAGCGGCAATCGTCGTTGGTTATATTGCAAGAAGAAAAGGAGCACATGCGCTTGGCGCATGGTCAATCGGGATCGGAATCGTTTCCGTCATCCTCGGCATCTTTATCACTCCGTTCTTTTAACAGGACAGGAACAGAAAAACGCCTGACAGTGATGTCAGGCGTTCTTTGTTATGCGTTCGCTTGTTTTGCTTTTTCAGCTTCCATTTTCGCATAATGTTCTTCAGCGATTTTATCGATTTCTTTTTTCAGTTCTTCGACCATTGTTTCTTCTGGTACTTTCCGAACAATTTCACCTTTGCGGAATAAGAGGCCTTCACCTCTAGCACCAGCGATGCCGATATCAGCTTCACGCGCTTCACCCGGACCGTTTACAGCACATCCGAGAACAGCTACTTTAATTGGTGCTTTAATTTTAGAAATATATTCTTCGACTTCATTTGCAATGCTAATGAGGTCAATTTCAATTCGTCCACAAGTTGGACAAGAGATGAGTGTTGCTGCATTTGATGCAAGGCCAAATGATTTTAATAATTCACGTGCCACTTTGACTTCTTCGACCGGGTCAGCACTTAATGAAATACGGAGTGTGTTACCAATCCCCATATTCAAGATTGCGCCAAGACCAGCTGCACTTTTGACCGTACCTGCAAATAACGTACCTGATTCTGTAATCCCAAGATGAAGAGGATAATCAAAGGCTTTTGCTGCTTTTTCGTATGCCTCAATCGCAAGGTTTACGTCAGATGCTTTCATACTGACAATGATGTCATGAAAGTCTAGGTCTTCTAAAATTTTAATGTGATGCAGTGCACTTTCAACCATACCATCTGCTGTTGGATAGCCGTATTTATCAAGAATCTTTTTCTCGAGTGAACCGGCGTTTACCCCAATACGAATTGGAATGCCTTTTTCTTTTGCCGCTTTCACAACAGCTTCGACTTTTTCTCGTCTTCCGATGTTTCCTGGGTTGATACGAATTTTGTCTGCACCTGCTTCAATCGCTTTCAGTGCAAGCTTGTAGTCAAAATGAATGTCGACAACAAGGGGAATGTTGATTTGTTTTTTAATGTCCGCAATCGCATTTGCTGCACGCTCATCTGGGCATGCGACACGCACGATTTGACAGCCAGCTTCTTCTAAACGTTTAATTTCAGCTACTGTCGCTTCGACATCATGTGTTTTGGTTGTCGCCATACTTTGAATGACGACTTCATTGTTTCCACCTATAGTTAAAGGTCCCACTTTGACGGGACGCGTTTTTGTACGATGTGTGACTTCACTCACTTGTCAATCGCTCCTTAGTGTACATGCAATTCGTTTGCAGTGTACGACGTGTTTTACATCTCATATTGTAACAGTCTCTTTATATGAATGACAAGGAATTAACGTTTTATCTCTTATAGACCGGAAACTTGTATGTGCTGCCTGCCCGAATTTCGTTCGCTTTGACGCCTTGATTCAGTGCTTCAAAGTCTTCGATCACTTCATCTAATGGCTTACTTGTATGTACGATAGAGACGACGGTTTGACCTTGTTTAACAGTGACAGTTTTATATGCCTGTTTTTCAGCTGTTTGAAAGGCGCTGGCGGGAACAGCAGGGCCTTCCTGAACGGGGATCGTTCCATTTTTCAAATCAAAAAAGATAATAAAGAGGACAAACAAACTGACTAGTAAAAAAATAATTCGCCGCATTTTACTCACCGCTTTTAAGAGTTTACTTCAGTGTATGCATGTCCTGAGTTGATAGAACCAAAAAGAGTGAAAAAGCTAGGGAAGGGTGGTTCTAGTGAGTTCTATTATGACTTGTAATCGGAAAAATCTTTGATAAGCCTAAGCCCTTTCTTTATTATGATAAAATAAAAAAAGGGGGAGAGTATATGAAGAAAATCAGTCAGAATATATATGTAAGAACACTAACAGAAAGTGATGCAGAAGCTCTATTAACACTTGAACGAGAGAATCGCACTTATTTTCAGCAATTTACACCTTTGGTTCAGGATGATTTTTTTACTGTACCTCGTCAAAAGGAACGGATTAACCGCAGTATGCAAAGGCGTGCAAAAGATGAAGCCTATATGCACGGTATTTTCTTAAATGAAACAGATGCATTAATTGGAACGATCTCACTCCATTCTGTTGAAAGAGGACCGATTCAAGGGGCTTTGCTTGGATATGTGCTTGATGAAAGGCAAGGCGGGAAGGGGTATATGACAGAGGCGATTCGTTTGATTATCGATTATGCCTTTTATGAATTGTACCTTCACCGCATTGAGGCTGGCGTAAAACCATCTAACATTGGTTCCATTCGTGTGCTTGAGAAGACAGGGTTTGAAAATGAGGGACTTCATCGTAAAAAAGTAAAGATCAATGATAAGTGGGAGGATCACTATATGTTTGCGATCATCCATCCAGATGAGTCATAGGGTCAAGACAAATAAAAAAAGCTCCCTAAAATGAGGGAACTTACAGCGTGTAGGCAAACCATCGCATTCTTTGTCAGTCCTGCGCGCTGGTACTCACGAATGACAAATTCGCTCCGTCAAAGTAGCTGTCCTTCCTAGAATGCAAAGGTTTTCTATCACGCTGAAAAGAAGACAAAGGGCTAAAATCAACAACATTTTAGCCCTTTGTCAACAATCTGAAAGCTCCCCAAAATGAGGGAGCTTATTTTTTTGCAGGTATTTCTTTAATGACAAGATATAAGAAAATAAAGTTAATCACCCAATTTAATAAAAATGAGTTCGCAACCGGCGTGTTTAATGCACTCATGATGGCGAAAAAGACGGTTGTTAATGTGAGTGAATAGGCAGAGAGCTTCCAAAGCATTTGAAAGGACAGCTCTTTTTGCTGCATTCGTTTAATAAATGTGCCAAGCATGGCTAGGAATGTTGCGCTGATGAACATGAGAGCAGCAGTAGATAGGTACAGCAGGACACAAATGACAGGGATAATGATCGCTTGATTCTGGTTTGTGACGCTGGCAAGTTCATCTTTTGTGAGTGTTCCGCCAAGCAGCTGGTATGGAATATCTGTCATTTGTCCATCAATGGCAATCACTGCTTTTTCTTTCAATAACGCAATGGCTGTTTGTTTTGACTCAAGCTCACTTGATTTTATTTTTTCAGCGGGATCAAAGATAATCGTGATGCCGTTTTCTTCTTTTTCTATCGGCGTGCTTTGGACCGCTTGAAGCGTTCCTTTTTCAATGGAAAAGTCGGGTAAATCTTTTTTAATCACATGCTGAAATCCTGACATCGCATTTGAAATCTCTTGGCTCATATGATAGCCCTGGGGGACAGCTGCGATGATCGAAAGGATAAAGATGAATAAAATGGCCTTTCCAATCCCAGTAAAACGTGCTCTGGCAATATCTTTTGGTGAATAAATTCCTTTTAACAATAAACTAAATACGTTCAACCGATTCACTTCCTACATTCTTTTCTATTTCTCACATTGTATCAATGTCTATCCATCCAGTACAAGTACGGCCTTCATTGCTGGTTAAGATAGAAGGAATGAGGCATAATGTATACAGCATATAAAAAGGAGGCGGCTGCGGATTGGACGTGCTATATTGGGTTTTGATCGGCTGTGCATTTATCATTGCGTTTGTGGGACTTGTCTATCCAATCATTCCTAGTGTGGTTTTCATGGTTCTTGGGTTTATTTTATATGGGCTCTTTTTTAGCTTTGAGAAATTGACGCTCACCTTTTGGCTCATTCAAGCCATGTTTACAGCTGTGTTATTTGCCGCGGATTATGTCTCCAATTTGATTGGGGTGAAACGCTTTGGTGGCAGCCGGGCGGCCATTTGGGGAAGTACCATTGGGCTTTTAGCCGGTCCTTTTGTGATTCCGATTGCTGGAATTATCATTGGTCCATTTATCGGCAGTGTCATCGCAGAGCTGCTCGTTCATCAAAAAGATCTGAAGACAAGTGTGAAAGTGGGGCTTGGCTCATTAATTGGTTTTGTGTCAGGCGTATTTGCAAAAGGGTTGATTCAAGCACTGATGCTGGGAATCTTTTTGTTTTATGTGCTTCGCTAAATGGAAAATCGGTGTTTAACACTCTTTCAGAAGGGTTAAATACAAAATAAACACTGAAATGTTTCAGATCATGAGCAATAACGTTGAAACAAGCCGTTTCTTTTGATACTCTTTGATTAGGGTGAATTGCTTGCTTACTAAGGAAGCATTTCAGTACATACATTTCTAAGGAGGAATTTAACCATGGCTTTTAAACTTCCAGAATTACCATATGCTTACGATGCATTAGAACCACATATCGACAAGGAAACAATGACGATTCACCACACAAAACACCATAACACTTATGTAACAAACTTAAACAAAGCAATCGAAGGTGTATCAGCTCTTGAAGATCAATCAATTGAAGAGCTAGTGGCTAACTTGAACTCTGTGCCTGAAAACATTCGTACAGCTGTACGTAACAATGGCGGAGGACATGCGAACCACTCATTATTCTGGACGCTTCTTTCACCAAACGGTGGCGGCGCACCAACTGGTGAACTTGCAGATGCGATCGAAAAAGAATTAGGCGGATTTGAAAAATTCAAATCTGATTTCGCTGCAGCAGCTGCAGGACGCTTTGGTTCTGGTTGGGCATGGCTTGTTGTGAACAATGGCAAACTTGAAATCACAAGCACACCAAACCAAGATTCTCCTTTAACTGAAGGAAAAACACCAATCCTAGGACTAGACGTTTGGGAGCATGCTTACTACCTAAACTACCAAAACCGTCGTCCTGATTACATTTCAGCATTCTGGAATGTTGTGAACTGGGATGAAGTGGCTCGCCTTTACAGCGAAGCTAAATAAATGATTTGATTTGAAAAGACCTGCTTCTCTCTGAGAGCGGGTCTTTTTATATTTTCCCTCCTTTTTTTACATATCTGCCTTTTGATGAGACAGACTATTGTGTAGAAAAGGAGAATGAATGATATGAGCAGATTAAAGAAAATGTTCGGGGACATGGATGTCACAAGAGATTTATTGCTCCTCCTCACGATTGGCGGATTATACGCACTTGCGATTGCGCTTTCGAATACGTTTGTGAACGTGTATTTATGGAAACAGTCTGGGCGATTTACAGACCTTGCGATTTATAACTTGGCGATTGTTGTCCTTCAGCCCATTACCTTTTTATTTGCTGGACGGCTCGCTAAAAAAATAGATCGTGCATTTGTCCTTCGTTTCGGTGTCATCTTCTTAGCCGCTTTTTACTTAATTGTTCTCATGGCAGGAGAGCAAGCGGCAGCTCGGCTCGTGTTATTAGGCAGTGTGCTTGGAATCGGCTATGGTTTTTACTGGCTTGCCTTTAACGTGCTCACTTTTGAGATTACTGAACCTGAAACAAGGGATTTCTTTAATGGATTTTTAGGAGTGCTTACCTCTACAGCCGGTATGATCGGGCCGCTCATTGCAGGAATTGTGATTTCTCAATTAACGGATGATACAGGCTATACAGTGATTTTCACTTTATCGCTTTTTTTGTTTTCACTAGCGGTTGTGATGAGTTTTTTCCTCAAGAGGAGACAATCAAAAGGAAAATTTATCATTAAGCAAATTTGGAAAGAGCGCCATGCGGACGAGAATTGGCGTAAGATCACAACTGCTCACTTTTTTCAGGGGCTCCGTGAAGGCGTGTTTGTCTTTTTAATCAGTGTCTTTGTGTTTATTGCAACAAACAGTGAGCTTGCTTTAGGCACATTTGGTCTAGTCAATTCAGGTGTTGCCTTTTTTGCCTATTTTTTTGCTACTCGTTTGATTAAGAAAAAATGGCGCAAAAAAGCGATTATGTTTGGCGGGCTTATTTTATACGGCGCTTTATTTTTAATCGTCTTTCACTTGTCCTATGTATCACTGCTTATGTACGCTGTAGCCATTGCGATCGGCTACCCGCTTCTGCTAGTTCCGTATGTCTCTTTAACTTACGATGTCATCGGTCATGCTAGATATGCAAGAAAAGCCCGAATTGAATATATTGTCGTCAGAGAACTATTTTTAAATGCCGGGCGTATTTGTTCGATTGTCTTTTTTCTTTTATCTGTCACCTTACTGGGCGATCGGCTTGGGATTCCTGCTTCACTTGTCGTACTCGGAGCGGGGCACACCCTTATTTATTATTTTGTAAAGGACATTCATTTAAAAGAGAAAACAGCTGATATAGAAGAGGCTGACGGTCAAAAGCCTGTTTCTCAAACGAACCTTATGAAGGGAGAAAGGTAAAATTTCTTACCAATGGAACATCAAATTTCTAGATAAATGATAGAAAAACCGCTAAAATGATGATGGCACCTTTTATACACAAAAAGGGGTGCCATTTCTTTCTTGATAGAAAAGGTGATGTGATGAGAAACAAGAAAAACAAAAAAGACGCGAAGGAAGGGCGCAAAACACTTCCGATCCGGCTGAATTTATTATTTTTAGCTGCGTTTATTATTTTTACCGGTGTTGTGGTCAGACTCGGTTTTGTGCAGATTGTGAATGGAGAAGATTATAAAAAGCAGGCAGAAAAACAAGAAGACGTAAATGTCAGCTCATCTGCTCCGCGCGGAAAAATTTATGATCGAAACTATAACACGATTGTCAGCAATAAAGCGCTAAATGCCATTACATATACGAGAACCTCGACGACTTCACAAGAAGAGCGGCTCAAAGTGGCAACAAAATTAGCAGATATGATTCATGTAAGTACGAAGAAAATCACAGATCGTGATAAAAAAGATTTCTGGATCTTAACCCATCCGAATGAAGCGAAAAAGCTTGTTCAAAAAGAAGCCGATTTAAAGGGTGACGAAAAGGTCTCTGATGATAAACTATACGAGCTCCAGCTAAAACGCATCACAGACAAGGAATTAAATCAACTGACGAAAAAAGATTTGCAAGTGCTTGCGATTAAAAGACAAATGGATGCAGGCTATGCACTTACGCCTCAATTCATTAAAAACGAAGATGTTAAACCAAGTGAAATTGCTTACGTCTCTGAGCATTTGGACGAGCTGCCAGGTGTAGATGTCACAACAGACTGGTCACGCAGCTATCCTTATAAAGGACTGCTCCGCAGTATGCTCGGCAGTGTGTCTTCAAGTGATGAAGGTCTTCCGTCGTCACTGCTTGAACATTATCTATCACTCGGCTACAGCCGAAATGATCGTGTAGGAAAAAGCTATCTTGAATATCAATATGAAGATGTCCTGCAAGGTCAAAAAGAAAAAGAACAAAGTACAACGGATAAAGAAGGCAATGTCACAAGCTCTAAAGTGTTAACAGAAGGAAAGAGCGGAAAAGACCTTGTGCTGACGATTGATATTCAGCTGCAAAAAGCGGTGGAAAAAATCATCGAAAAGAACTTGAAAAGTGCGAAGCAAAGAGGCGGCACAGAACTTCTTGATCGTGCGTTTGTTGTCATGATGGACCCGAGAAATGGGGAAGTGCTCTCGATTGCGGGTAAACAGATTACCAATAAGAATGGGACATACAAATTTGATGACTATGCACTAGGAACGATGACATCATCATATGCGATGGGATCAGCAGTAAAAGGGGCAACGGTACTGACAGGTTATAAAACAGGCGTCCTTCACATTGGAAGCACCCAATACGATGAACCGCTCTATATCGCTCAGTCACCGCCGAAAAAATCCTATCAAAATATGGGACTCATTAATGATTTAACCGCACTAGAACGTTCATCAAACGTGTATATGTTTAAAACAGCGATTGCAATTGGGAAAGGGGAATATCGTAAGAATCAGCCGCTCCCAATTGATACAAAGGCGTTTGATACGTTCCGTTACAATTTTAGTAAATTTGGTCTTGGAGTGGAGACAGGTATTGACCTGCCAAACGAAGCAACTGGCTATCGTGGAACGTCTACACAATCCGGTCTTTTACTTGACTATGCGATTGGACAATATGACACGTTTACACCGCTGCAAATGGCGCAATACGTTTCAACGATTGCCAATGGCGGCTATCGTTTACGTCCTCAGCTCGTAAAAGAAGTGAGAGAGCCAGATCCGCAAAGAGGCATTGGGGCTGTAACAGAGTCCGTCAAGCCGGATGTACTGAATAAGCTCGATATGACAAGTGATGAGATCAAACGCGTACAGCAAGGATTCAAGCTTGTGATGCAGAACCCAAGAGGGACAGCATATTCGAACTTTGGCAACAAAAAATACAATCCAGCTGGCAAAACAGGGACCGCTCAATCATTCTATGACGGCCCGATTAAAAGCAAACGCGGCACACCGACGTATAACACAACACTTGTTGCGTATGCGCCTGCTGATAATCCAGAAGTAGCGATTTCAGTTGTCGTGCCTTGGGTGTATCAAGATTACAACCAGCGCTATCCGATTACAAATGATATTGGTGAACAAGTATTAGACAAGTACTTTGAACTGAAATCAAAACAGGAAAGCAATGATACACAAGCGAAGAACAAAAACAAAATTGAAAATGAAGCAGAAACAAATAACTAGACCTATTCTAGGTAAAAACGCTCACTTTTTGTGGGCGTTTTTTTATATTTTCTTCAAACTTTTCGATATAAATTGACAAAAATCATAAAAAACCCCGCAATTTCTCTACAAATCTTCGACATTTACAAAACCTTAACATTCCATTTAAACGAAATTAATAAAGAACCTTTAATGTATTACTCGTAGGACAAATTATTCAGGGGGTATTCTTGAAATGAAAAAGAACAAATTATGGCTGCTTACTTTCCTTACTATCGCATTGTTAGCATTCGTCACAGCATGCGGAAACAGCAGCTCAAGCGGAGATTCAAAAGACAGTAAAGGAAATGCTTCAAACAAAGATGAGGCATCAGGTTCCATTACCATCTCAGGATCATCTGCGATGCAGCCTTTAGTTCTTGCGGCAGCAGAAAAATTCATGGATAAACATCCAAAAGCCGATATTCAAGTACAAGCCGGCGGTTCAGGAACAGGACTTTCTCAAGTATCAGAAGGATCTGTACAAATTGGGAACTCAGATGTATTCGCAGAAGAGAAAGACGGAATCGACGCAAAAGCTTTAAAAGACCACAAAGTAGCAGTTGTTGGAATGGCCGCAGCTGTTAACCCTGAAGTTGGTGTCAAAGACATCACAAAGGACGAATTGAAAAAAATCTTCACTGGTAAAATCAAAAACTGGAAAGAGCTTGGCGGGAAAGACCAAAAAATCACACTTGTGAACAGACCAGACTCATCAGGAACTCGTGCAACATTTGTGAAATATGCACTTGACGGCGCGACACCTGCAGAAGGAATCACAGAGGATTCTTCAAACACAGTGAAAAAGTTGATTGCAGAAACACCAGGTGCGATTGGGTATCTAGCATTCTCTTATTTAACAGATGACAAAATTACACCGCTTAGCATTGATGGTGTGAAACCAGAAGAAAGCAATGTAGAAAGCGGTAAATATACAATTTGGGCATACGAGCACTCTTATACAAAAGGTGAGCCAGACGGTTTAGCAAAACAATTTTTAGATTACTTGATGAGTGACGAAGTACAAAAAGAAATCGTGAAAGACCAAGGCTACATCTCAGTCTCTAATATGAAAGTAGAAAGAGACGCAACAGGCAAACAAACAGATAAGTAAAAGGTCTTGAATTGATGATGAAGGAAAAGTGGAGCTTTTCACTTTTCCTTTTATGACATTCATAGGAGTGTAGAAAAAGATGAAACAGATAGAACATACAGAAGCGAGCGATCGACTGATCAGCTCGAAAAAAAATAGGCAAATGGATGAAGTAAGAGGAAGTATTTTGGTGAAATTTTGCGCATTCTTAATGATTGCTGTATCAATTGCCATCACAATCTTCCTTGGCATTAAGGGTTTACAATCTTTCATCGTAAATGGTGTAAGCCCAATTGAGTTCTTAACCAGTATCAATTGGAACCCTACAGCAGAAAATCCGCAATACGGCGCATTTCCGTTTATCTTTGGTTCAATCGCTGTCACGCTTCTATCAGCACTTATAGCAGCACCGCTAGGCATCGCAGGAGCGATCTTTATGACAGAAATTGCACCTGCATGGGGACGGAAAATTCTCCAGCCAGTGATTGAACTGCTTGTAGGGATTCCATCCGTTGTTTACGGATTCATAGGTCTTACAGTATTGGTGCCGTTTATTGGACACTTCAAGTCAAGCGGTTCAGGGCACAGTGTTTTAGCAGGAACGATTGTCCTGTCTATTATGATTCTGCCAACTGTTACATCCATTGCAACTGACGCAATGGCTTCACTTCCAAAAAGTTTACGTGAGGGATCGTATGCATTAGGCGCAACAAGATGGCAAACGATCAGACGTGTTCTTGTACCGGCAGCGCTTCCGACATTAATGACAGCAGTCGTGCTTGGAATGGCAAGAGCATTTGGAGAAGCCCTTGCCGTTCAGATGGTCATTGGAAACACGCGTAATCTACCAGAAAGTATTATGGACACAGCTGGTACATTAACAACCATTATTACGTTAAACATGGGACATACAACGTATGGAAGTGTTGAAAACAATACACTTTGGTCAATGGGACTTGTCCTTCTAGTTGTATCATTTATGTTCATACTCATTATCAGATACTTGTCATCTAGGAGGAAGATTTAATGAATAGCAAAATGACCGATCGTTTTGCCACAATTGTTTTTGGATTATGTGCCGCCATTATTACGGCGATACTTGTTGGCTTGTTTTCTTATATCATCTTCAACGGTGCCAAAGAATTAAATTTTGACTTTTTGACTACACGCTCAAGTGCGATTGGTTCTGGCGGCGGTATTAGGGATCAGCTGTTTAACTCGTTTTACATTCTATTTATTACGATGCTGTTTACCGTGCCTCTTGGCGTGGGCGGTGGGGTGTACATGGCAGAATATGCACCTCAAAACAAAGTGACTGATTTTATTCGTACATGTATTGAAGTGTTATCGTCTCTGCCATCGATCGTCATCGGTATGTTTGGTTTGCTGATGTTTGTTAATTTAACAGGATGGGGCTATACGATCATCGGAGGAGCCCTTGCGCTGACTGTCTTTAATCTGCCAGTGATGGTCAGGGTGACAGAAGATGCACTTCGATCTGTACCGAAGGATCAAAAGGAAGCATCGCTTGCGCTCGGTGTGACAAAGTGGCATACAGTGAAGACGGTTCTGATCCCAGGTGCGATTCCATCCATTATTACAGGAGCGATTTTAGCATCGGGAAGAGTTTTCGGTGAGGCGGCTGCTCTTCTTTTCACAGCAGGTCTTTCAACACCGCGTCTTGATTTTACAAACTGGAGTCCTTTCTCCGATACATCACCACTGAATATTTTTAGACCGGCAGAAACATTAGCCGTTCATATATGGAACGTCAATACACAGGGGATTATTCCAGATGCAGAGGCCATTGCAAATGGTGCATCAGCCGTACTTGTGCTCTCTGTATTAGTATTCAACTTAGCAGCTAGATGGCTTGGTTCATTTATTCATAAGAAGCTTACGTCAAAATAAATAGTGAGAGGTGTGAAGGGGATATGGTTCAAATGCTAGCAGAAAAAAAAGAGATTGCAGCAAAAAAGGCTCCACTTCAAGCGGAACAGATTCTACAGGTGCAGGATTTAAGTATTTATTATGGTGAAAAAAGAGCAGTCAATCAAATTTCATTTGAAATTGAAAAAAATGCAATTACTGCATTAATCGGCCCATCAGGGTGCGGAAAATCGACTTTTTTACGCAGCATTAACCGCATGAACGACCTAATTCCAGGTGCACGAAGTGAAGGGGCGATCATGTACGAAGGGTTAAATATTTTGGATGACCGTATTAATGTGGTGAATTTAAGAAGAGAAATCGGAATGGTCTTCCAAAAGCCAAACCCATTTCCTAAATCCATCTACAACAACATTACGCATGCGCTAAAATATGCGGGTGAAAAAAGGAAATCAGTGCTTGATGATGCGGTAGAAGAAAGCTTAACAAAGGCAGCGCTATGGGATGAGGTCAAGGATCGCTTGCACCGCTCTGCCTTATCATTATCAGGAGGCCAGCAGCAGCGCCTCTGTATTGCACGTACCCTTGCGATGAAACCTAGCGTGCTTTTATTAGATGAACCGGCTTCTGCCTTAGACCCGATCTCAAATGCAAAAATTGAAGAGCTATTATCGGAATTAAAACATGATTATTCGATTGTCATTGTCACACACAATATGCAGCAAGCGTTACGTGTATCTGATCATACAGCCTTTTTCCTGAACGGTGATCTAGTGGAATACGATGCGACTGAACGTATCTTTACACGTCCTGCGCAGCAAAAAACAGAAGACTATATTAATGGTCGATTCGGATAAGGCGGGTGGATTTTGATGAATGCAGTAGCAACTGAAACAGCCAAAAAAGAAGTGTTTCGTGTGAATGATATGAACCTTTGGTACGGACAACATCACGCACTGAAGCATATTGATTTAGACATTAAAGAGCATGAGGTCACAGCGATTATCGGTCCGTCCGGCTGCGGAAAGTCAACATTTATAAAGACCTTAAATCTCATGGTCAAAACAGTGCCAGGTGTGAAAATCACCGGGGATATGATGTATAACGGTGACAATATTTTAAAAGGCCGTGTCGATCTAGTGGAACTGCGTAAAAACGTCGGAATGGTCTTTCAAAAAGGAAACCCATTCCCTCAATCTATCTTTGATAATGTCGTCTACGGGCCAAGAATTCACGGGGTGAAGAGCAAGCAGCAATTGAAAGAAATCGCTGAAAAAGCGCTTCGTGATGTTGCCCTTTGGGATGAAGTGAAAGATCGATTAAGTGCGCCTGCATTAGGTCTTTCCGGCGGTCAGCAGCAGCGTCTTTGTATCGCAAGAGCCATTGCCACAAGCCCGGATATTCTATTAATGGATGAACCAACATCTGCGCTTGATCCTGTTTCAACATTAAAGATTGAAGAATTAATCATGAAATTGAAAGAGAAATATACGATTGCCATTGTGACGCATAATATGCAGCAAGCGGCAAGGGTATCAGACCGAACAGCGTTCTTCTTGATGGGCGAGCTTGTTGAGGTCAATGATACGAATGTGATGTTCTCAGAGCCAAATGATCAAAGAACAAATGATTATATATCAGGACGATTTGGATAATCAAAAACCCCCTGGAGGTCAATGCCGCCAGGGGGTTTTTTGATGTTATTTTGTTAAGGCTTTGACAATTTGTTTGAATGTCATACCTGTTTTTAAATTGAATTTGCCGGCACGAATTTCTTTATGGTAGCCTGCGTCTATCACGTAATCATTAAAATCTTTAGATGAGTTGATGATTCCGTCCTTTTCAAGCATGTCTGAAACATCACTTGTGCTCATACCGTTTTTAATCACGAATTTAACCGTTTTGCCTTTTGGCTTGTCCGTTGTTTGTTTATCGTTCTGAGAATCGCCGTCTTCATTTGCTTTCAGCGCTTTTTCTTTATAATCAAGAAGTTGTTGATATGTTTCACGGCTGACGGAGACTTCTTTTTTAGAGTCTAAGTAATTTTTCACGTCAGTGTCTGTCACTTTTGCTGCGAGGGTTTCTTTTGTTGTAGAATCAGCTGCCGCTTCATCTTTTCCAGTAAGGAAAAAGACGATCGCCAGAACACCAGTTGCAAGAATCATACCTGCTGCAAACGTTTGGATGCTTTTTTTCGTCATACAAGCACCCTCTCGTTGTCTTTAATGATCATGTTCACATCTTCTACAGATACATGCTCAGCGCGCGCAATCGCCTCAGGAGACATGCCATTTTGATGCTTTGAAATGATTTGTCTTGCAATAGATGGATCAATTTCTGAATGCTTGCGGACAACGATGTTTGTTTCAAGCAATTCTTCTTCAAGAACCTTCATTTTCTTTTTCAGTTTATAGATTTCTTGCATTGCAGATAGTTGAAGTGTTTCAAGTTCCTGTTCGACTTCTTTAATCGGCTCTCTTTGAAAATATGAGAATGCGATCAGTACAATACTGACAACAAGCAATCCGATAATTGCAATTTCCATGTTTCATCACCTTTTATTCATATTTTAATGCTGAAAGCCAAAAAAGGCTCTCATGATTGTTTCAGACAGTTTTCGACCCTTCTTTTTTATACCATAAAAAAGCTAGTTTCAAAAGGAATTGCTGAAAAAATCACCTTTTTTTCATCATTTTTCTTTTTATAGGTAAACTGAGTACGAAAACCTTGCCCGCTGTTAAAATAAAAGAAGACGGATCAGATGAAAAAAAGCTGTGGAACAAAGAAGGGGTTCTCATGTATACAGTACGACAAAGAACGTGTTTTTATAGGGGAGAAGGCGATTTTTCATCACATGACCAGACAATATGGATCAGGATGCGGGTGGAATGCATTGAAAAATGAAATTGGTGAAAAAACATTCTAGCATTCCTTAGCTAGAAGTGGTATTATAGTTAGGTCTGAATGTGAATTGATTTTAGTTTGGAGGGAAAAACATGCGCGTAAATATTACTCTAGCTTGCACTGAATGCGGTGAGCGTAACTATATTACTAAAAAGAATAAGCGAAACAATCCAGATCGCGTTGAATTCAAAAAGTATTGCTCACGTGATAAAAAACAAACTTTACATCGTGAAACAAAGTAAGCAGCAGGGAATTTTCCTGCTGTTTTTTTATGATGGGAGATGATCTGTGTGAAAAAAGAGCTTCGTCTTCAAACATTAGCTAAGCTTGATCAGATGAGTGCTAAGGAATTCGAGCGAAGCACCGCTTTCCTTCATGAGCACTTGTTTCAGCTGCCAGCATGGAAACATGCAAATACGATTGCGCTCACTATGTCTAGAGGAAAAGAGATACCGACAATGCCTCTGATTGAAAAAGCATGGCAGGAGGGGAAAACAGTATGTGTACCGACCTGTTTCCCGGAAACAAAAGAGATGACGTTTTATGAATATACACCGGAAACGAAGATGATATCCCGCTACTTTGGGCTAACAGAGCCAGACCCTCAGGTGTCGGCTGCTGTACATAAAGAAGAAATCGATTTGATCATTGTTCCTGGGGTATGCTTCGATCAACAAGGCTACCGTATTGGATTTGGGGGCGGCTATTATGACCGCTACTTAGCGGACTATCACGGTGTAACCATTGCCCTTTGTCTGTCATTACAGCAAATCGAGTATGTGCCGGCTGAAGCGCATGACATATCGGTGTCTATGATTGTCAGTGAAAAAGGTCTGTTATATCAAAAGTAAAAGTCCGCTGCTTGCCCATTGAACGGGCTTTTTGGCGTTTCATTAGAGTCATGGCATTTTAGCTGATAGGAGGTTCGTTTTGAAAAAATTTCGTGGAAAGAAAAGATACTTCCGCAATGTGTGGGAGGAAGTGAATACTTGTGACCTAATACTCGATCATGATTCATGGTTTTATTTTTGGCATACGCACCTTGATTTTTCTGGAGTTGGGGAAAATAGCTTAAAAATAAGAAGAGAGCATATAAAAGCTCATATCGCTTTATACAATAGGCTGCTAAAGCAGCTTGAAGCATTTAAAAAGCCATACCAAACATGGATTTGTATTCACGAACATGACCCTGGTTTAGACGCCGTATATGTTCATACGCCAAATCCGAACGACAATTACTTCCCTCATAAGATGGAAAAGTTAGAGGCGAATTGTAAGCTACCTCATACGTTCAAGGATTTAGTGGATCTTCATCAATTTGATGTTTCCTGTTATCAATCAGAGGGTGAAGAGGTTTTTTATATTCAATCAAAAGAACAGGGGATTAGATTGTGAAGGCTGGCTAATGAAAGGAACCATTCAAAGTGATAAAAACGATGGTTCATGCATAAACAAATCCTATTTAAGCCACGATACGAACATAGGAGGGAATATGATGAATAAAATGATTTGGAGCATTGTGTTCACACTGTTTGCATTCGTTCTTGTGCAAAATCGTTATCGGCTCATGAATTTGATCTTAGGTCAAAACCAAGTGCGTCACTTTTTTATTAAATGGCTGATGAAAATCCCATATTTTCGGACGAAATTTATTCGCCAAGCATTCTAATCCCGCAAAAGCCGGGATTTTTTTGTTGAGAAATGCGTATAAGAGTAATTCTTGCTATAATAATGTAAAAAATGGAGCGCGAATGAATGAATGTCATAGATAGTCTATTTTGGCGAGTGATTGATGAACTCAGACAAAAAGGATACGAGATGATTCAAAGTCCGTACCCAGAAGATGAAATCTTTTTTGAAGCACCACGAAACTCAGGATATGATCTCATCCGTCTCTATAGAAGAGATGTGAATTTTAGACAGGAGATCGTTCGAGATATGGAAGAGCAGGCCTTTCGGATGAATCAGTTGAGAGAAGCCATGCGTAAACGTTCTCTCCATCTCCTGCAGCTACAATTTACAGCTGATCATCCAGTAGATGATTGGGAAGACATAAACGGTCAACCGCAAAAACAGCAAAAGGTGACGGTGACACCTGTTTTACTGAATGAAGAAACCCTTCAAAACGATGGACACGAGCTGCAAAAATGGCTGAATACATCACTTTCGATTGATGTAGAAGAGGCGAAAGCAGATACAGCCGAAGATGTGATGCAGCTTAAAATGAACGTGCTTCAGGCATTTCAAGATCAGGAGAAGCAGCGTGAACGAGAACGGGCTGTTTTTCAAAATGGCAGACCGATTTTTACCTACTTGTTAATCGCAGTTCAAGTGGTGATGTTTCTTTTACTTGAATTATCTGGTGGAAGTACCAATACAGCCACTTTAACAGCATTTGGTGCGAAAAATAATATGCTGATTTTAGAGGGTGAATGGTGGCGTTTTGTGACACCTATGTTTTTACACATTGGTTTGACGCATTTACTCTTTAATACATTTGCTCTTTGGTCCGTTGGAGCGGCTGTTGAGAGAATTTATGGTTCAGGAAGATTTTTGCTCATTTATTTAATTTCCGGCATCTTTGGCTCCATAGCAAGCTTTGTGTTTAATACAGCCATCGCAGCAGGAGCATCAGGTGCGATCTTTGGCTGTTTAGGCGCATTGTTATATTTAGCGATTTCTAACCGGAAGCTCTTCTTTCGTACGATGGGGACAAATATTATCGTGATTATCCTCATCAACTTAGGGATAGGTTTCACTGTATCAGGGATTGATAATGCAGGGCATCTTGGGGGGCTCGCTGGGGGATTTTTAGCCGCTTTAGCGGTCCGTCTTCCTAAACAGTTTCAGCCTGTCAAAATGCTTCTTGCTAGTCTTCTTCTCCTCCTTATTGGCGGCTTTGGATTGTATACAGGGTTTCATTCAGACGATCAAAAAGAAGCGGCGGCAACTAGCGAGGCAGCGAGTTTATTTGATGAAAAGCACTATAGCGAAGCAAGTCAGCGTCTAGAGGAATATGTAAAGCAAAAGGATGCCTCAGCTGAAGCACTTCATATATATGCGCTTTCCGAAGCGCAGCTTGGACATCTTGACAAGGCCATTGAGTATTTGCAAAAGTCGCTTGAAAAAGATCCAAATGAGCCGAATAAATTGTATCACTTATCGTTGTTGTATGTAGAAAAAGGCGAGACAGCGGAAGCAGACGAATTCATCAAAAAAGCATTAAAACAAGATCCGCAAAATGACCAATTTTTAAAGTTGAAACAATATATTGAAAACACTCAAACACGTTGAATGACTTGACTGAAAGCGTATTTATGAATACGCTTATCCTATCTGTTGATTTAGAGAAATGGTGAAAATAATGAAAACGTTATATGATGTACAGCAGCTGCTCATGAGATTTGGAAATTACGTGTATTTCGGAGATCGTGAAGTGGAATTAGAATTTATGGCAGATGAATTGAAGGAAATGTACACATCGGGCATCATCGATCGAACTGAATGGTCAAACGCAATGACCATCCTTCAAATGGAACTAGCCAAATTAAATCGAAAAACAATGTGAAGGTGGAGGACATATGACAGGGGATTGGTTTGTAGGAGTTGATCTTGGCGGTACGACAATTAAGCTTGCGTTTATTAATCTTTATGGTGAAATTCAGCATAAGTGGGAGATTCCTACGGATAAATCTGGGCAGACAATTACAGTCGACATTGCCAAGTCAATTGACCATAAACTAGTTGAGATCAGCATGCCGAAATCAGCCCTAATTGGGATCGGTATGGGGGCACCTGGACCAGTGGATAAAGTATCCGGAATTGTCTATAAAACAACGAATCTGGGCTGGACAAACTATCCCTTGAAAGACCATTTAGAGGCAGAGACAGGACTTCCATCTGTCATTGAAAATGATGCAAACATTGCTGCACTCGGTGAAATGTGGAAGGGTGCAGGTGATGGCGCCAAAAACATCCTGATGGTTACACTGGGCACAGGGGTTGGCGGCGGTATTATTGTCAATGGAGAAGTGGTTCAAGGCGAAACAGGTGCTGGTGGAGAAATTGGTCATATTTGTGCCGTTCCATTTCAAGGAGCACCATGTAACTGCGGGAGAACAGGCTGTATTGAAACCATTGCGTCTGCTACAGGTATCGTCCGAATCGCAAAGGATACATTACAAACAAAGAGCCATACATCATCACTTGGCTCACTTACTTCGCTGTCTGCAAAGGATGTATTTGAGGCAGCAGAAAACGGAGACGAACTTGGGATGCGTGTCGTAGATGAAGTAACAACCCATCTTGGTCTGGTCCTTGCGAATCTAGCCAGTGCCTTAAACCCAACAAAAATCGTCATTGGCGGCGGTGTATCTAAAGCGGGCGAGCTTCTTCGCAGTAAAGTAGAGCGTGTCGTCAAACATCATGCCTTCCCGCCATGTGCTGAGGATGTTGAAGTGGTGATTGCCTCACTAGGAAACGATGCAGGCGTGATCGGCGGTGCATGGATGGCAAAAAACAAGTGGCTGTCTTGAACAAAAATGTCATAATGATGTCATTTTTATTAAAATCAGCGATAGATAGGCATGAAATTGAATGTTTAGCATATTCATAAGTTTGTCATGGGGAAAAAGACATTGATTTTCCAGCATAGACAGGATAAGATATACTTTAGTTATTTTTGAAGAAGCACCAATAATTGGGGATGTCCCTAACCTGAGTGCGTTTTTAGCATAAGGAGGTTACAATGCGAAAGAAAAGATTAAAGGCGATGTCATTTTTACTGATTGCGACTTTGTTAATGTGGGTGAAAACCTATGTTATCTATAAATCTAGCTTTAATATCAAAATTGAAAATTTCATGCAGGAATTTATCCTGTTTATTAATCCGCTTAGCTTTCTCTTGTTTATCTTCGGTATCGGTTTATTCTTTAAAGAAAAAAATCGCAATCGATATATCATCGTGACGAGTTTTGTTCTGACATTTATTTTGTTAGCTAACATTGTATTTTATCGATTCTACAGTGATTTTCTAACCATCCCCGTCCTATTTCAAACAAACAATATGGGTGACCTCGGGTCAAGTATTACCTCTTTAATTGAACCAGTTGATTTTCTGATGTTTGTTGATATCATCATTTTAATTTGGCTCTATAAAAAACAGCCTTCCTTTAGAACAGATGTAATGATTTCACGTAAGGGACGTGCAGCTTATTATTTATTTGTGGCAGCCACTTTCTTCTTTAACCTTGGTCTGGCTGAAACAGAAAGACCAGAGCTGTTAACTCGTTCATTTGACCGTGAGATGCTAGTGAAAAACATCAGCTTATATAACTTCCATATTTATGATGGGGTTCTGCAATCGAAGCAATCCGCTCAGCGAGCACTTGCCGACAGCAATAGCTTAACGGAAATTGAAAACTATGTAAGCGCAAATCAAACAGACCGTAATGAAAAGACGTTTGGTCAAGCAAAAGGACGAAATGTCATTTTAGTATCGCTTGAGTCTACCCAGAGCTTTGTGATCAATGAAAAATTAAATGGGAAAGAGATCACGCCGTTCTTAAACAAATTGATCAAGAAAAGCTACAATTTCAGTAATTTCTATCATCAAACGGGTCAAGGAAAAACATCCGACTCCGAGTTTATTGTTGATAATTCACTCTATCCGCTTGGAAGAGGAGCTGTATTTTTCACAAATCCAAGCAACGAGTTCAAAGCCGCACCTGAGTTGTTAAAAGAGGAAGGCTATCATTCTTCTGTTATTCATGCGAATAACAAAAGTTTCTGGAACCGTGACCTGATCTATGACAGCTTTGGCTACGACAAATTTTTTGATATTAAATCATTCGATGTAAATGAAGAAAATTCAGTTGGCTGGGGACTAAAAGATGGTCCGTTTTTTGAGCAGTCAGTGGATTTAATGAAAACGATCCCGCAGCCGTTCTATACGAGATTGATTACATTAACGAACCATTTTCCATTCGACTTAGATGAAGAAGATAAGCTCATTGATGAATATGACTCAAAGAGCAAAACGTTGAACAAATACTTCCCTACAGTGCGTTATCAAGATGAGGCACTCAAGCTTTTCTTTAAAAAAATGAAGGAAGCAGGGTTATACGATAACTCCATTTTTGTGTTATATGGGGATCACTACGGGATTTCTGAAAACCATAACGAAGCAATGGGACAATTCTTAAACAAAGACATTACACCTTTTGAAGAAGTTCAGCTTCAAAAAGTACCATTTGTTGTACACATTCCTGGTATCACGGATAAACATCCAAAAGAGATTGATACAGTTGGCGGCCAAGTGGATATCCGTCCAACAGTCATGAACCTTCTAGGAATCGATACAAGTAAGCAAATTCAATTTGGTCATGACCTATTATCAAAAGATACAAATGACTTCACAGTGCTTCGAGATGGAAGTTTTATTACGAAGGACAGTGTTTTCACAGCTGGTGTGTGCTACAACAAAGAAACGGGTGAGCCGAGAGAAGATGAGTCTGGTTGTCAGTCTTATGAAGAAAAGGCAAAGCAGGAGCTTCAATTCTCTGATCAAATTATCTATGGAGATCTCCTTAGATTTTATGACCGAAACAACTCGGACCATTCACCATCTAAAAAAGAAGATGACACTGAGCTAAAAAAGGCGTCTTAATTTAAAAGAAAACCTCTGCTATTTACATGCAGAGGTTTTCTTTTTTTACTTACTGGTTCATATAGTGTGAGAGGGGAGGGATGTAAATGAAAAAGTCGTTTGGCACAATTGAATGGCATCTGGGTGAAGCAAGGAAGGAGGATGTGGCAAAGCAGCTTGGTATAGGGAAAGAAGCTTTCCGTTTATCCAATCAGTCAAATACGGATCACCTCCTTTTACCTGGGTATAGACTTCCAGAAGGGACCCATTCATTTCAATCGGTAGGTGATGTGCAAAGCTTCATTGCGCCTTACCGGCTCCAGCAATCAGATGATTGGATCAGCGGAACATTTGAATATGATAGCACTCACTTAGAAGGAGAGCTTCAATATTTGAAAGCTGTTTTTCCTTTTCTTCAGATGAGTGTGATTGGTCAATCAGTGCTTGATACGCCCATTTATGAAATCCGTACGGAGCCTGTACAACATTTACATTCCATACATGTTAATGCCTCTTTTCATGCAAATGAATGGATCACGACCTCTGTTTTATTAAAATGGCTTAAATCACTTTGTTTAGCGGCCTCTGATCCAGTGCAAGCAAGACATCATGAAGCGGTTCGTATATTGCAGACTACTGCTTTGTCTATTGTCCCGATGGTAAATCCAGACGGTGTTGATTTGGTTCGCAATGGTCCAGAATCTTTAGGGCTGTGCGGTGAGGAGTTCGCGCCGCTAAATGGTGGATTTTCCGATTATCGAGAATGGAAGGCGAATATTCGAGGAATTGATTTAAACAATCAATTTCCTGCCTATTGGGAAATCGAATATTATCGTAATAAGCCGAAGGCACCGTCTTATAGGGATTTCCCAGGGCATCAGCCGTTAACAGAACCAGAAGCGAAAGCAATGGCACATCTCGCTTTAAGAAAACGCTTTGATCGAATGATTGCCCTTCATACACAAGGAGAAGAGATATACTGGGGGTTTCTTGGCCACGAACCGGCCATTTCAAAAGAGACGGTCGAACGGTTAGAACGGGTGAGTGGTTACAAAGCGATTCAATATCTTGATAGCTATGCAGGTTATCGAGATTGGTTTATTTATCAATGTAAAAGTGAGGGCTATACGGTGGAACTTGGGCGAGGAAAGAACCCGCTTTCTATGAGTCAATTTGATTCGATCTATGAAAAAACAAAGCGGTTATTGTGGGAAGCATGTAAGTATTAAAAGCACCTAATTGGTGCTTTCAGCGTGTAGACAAACCCTCGCATTCTTTGTCAGTCCTGCGTGCCGGTGCTCACGAAGGTAAAAGTCTCTCCGCACCAGTACTCGTCCTTCCTAGGGCTGCAAAGGTTTTCTATCACGCTGAAAAGAAGACAAAGGGCTAAAATTAAGTTCATTTTCGCCCTTTGTCAACAATCTTTTAATCCGTTCAAACCAATCAATTTCTTATGGTCAATAAAAACCGTGCTGATGTGATTGACGAGAGCATCCCTGTAAGCTATTGTGAAAGAGTGGTTGTAAAAAAAAGGATATGAATTAGGGAGATGTCGATGATTGAATGCTCAAAGCCTGTGGAAACGGAATTTTACTTATCTATTTGTTTCTAAAATGTGTAAAATTACTGCTGATAGTTTATCTTTTAACACCATTTTGTGGCTTTTAGTGCTAGGGGGAAAAGGAGCAATTGGAACAGCATTTTTTATTGCCGTTAGTTTTGTCCCTCAAGCCATTATTGGGCCGTTTATTACCCCAATGATGAAGCCGCATCAATTGAAATTTTGGATGTGCTTTGCTGATTTAACTCGGGCGGCGATTATACTTGTGATTGTGGTGAGTTACTTTTATGATTTTTCTCCTTTGGCACTCATCATTGCCGGTATGTTGCTGCATTCAGCGACTGGTGGTTCCTATGAACCAGCTTCCGTGTCCATTATTCCAAAGCTTGTGCATGAAGATGTGATACAAAAGGCGAATGCAACCATTCAATCAGCCAGTCATGTGGTCAGGCTTGTGACTGTGACGATTTGTGGTGTCATGATTGCATTTGTAGGGGTAGGATATACAATGCTTGTCATTATTCCTCTTTACCTCATGTCTGCTTTGCTGGTTTTGCTGATTACATATAAAACGGAAGCGATCATGGATAAAGGAAAAAAAGGATTATCATACGGAAAACGATTAATAAGAGGATTTTCACTTGTGAAAAGTCATCATATTTTGTTTCCATTAGCCATTTTTTGTGTCTGCTCCAATTTTGCTGCGGCACCGTGGGAGGCATTGTCGGTTATTTATTTAACAGAAGATTTACATAGTGGACCAGTAGTATATTCATTCATCAAAGTGACCACGGCATTAGGTGCATTTTTGATGGGATTCGTTTTAACAAAGGTGAAAGTGAATCGATACGGTCTGTTGTTTATCGGGGCAGGGATCGTTGATGGAATTGCATTTTTCATTACAGGGATGAATGCTTTATTACCACTTGTGTTTATATCTGCATTTGCCTTAGGTGCAGCCATCAGTGCAGTCAATGTACCTGAACATACGATGATTCAATTGTCAGTAAAAGCGGAGGATCAGCCGCAAGTGTATGCGATTATTAACATGATCTCGTATTTAATGATACCGTTAGGCGCTCTCATTGGTGGTTATATGGCGACGTTATTCGGTTCAGGTTATGTCATTGCAGCAGGAGGACTGATAGAGGCTATTTCAGGTATATGCTTGCTCCTTTTCACGAATATTGGGAAGGTAGAGAGAGCAGATTTGACGATAGAACGGGACAAACCAAGCTTAAACGCCACATGATCATGGCATTTTTGAATCACGATGGGTTACAATGAGAACGAGAAAGAAATAGGATATCATTGAAAGGAGCAAGAACCATGGCGATAGCAGATGTCACCATCATTCCAATAGGCACTGATACACCAAGCGTGAGTGCTTATGTAGCAGACGTACAAAGACTGTTAGAGGGCTTTCAACAAGAAGGGAAAATCAAATATCAGCTCACACCAATGAATACTTTAATTGAAGGGGAGCTATCCGTTTTATTTGAGGTCATTCAGCGTATTCATGAAGCTCCATTTGAAAAGGGTTTACACCGAGTAGCAACCAATATCCGCATAGATGACAGAAGAGATCAAACGACCACCCTTTCAAGCAAATTAGAAAGCGTGAATAAACATTTGAATCAATAGAAAAAGCCTGCTGATTGCAGGCTTTTAGCGTGTAGACAAACCCTCGCATTCGTTGTCAGTCCTGCGTGCTGGTGCTCACGAATATCAAATTCGCTCCGCGCCAGTACTCGTCCTTCCTAGACTGCAAAAGGTTTTCTATCACGCTAAAAAGAAGACAAAGGGCTAAAATCAAGTTCATTTTAGCCCTTTGTCAACAATCTGAAAGCCTGCTGATTGCAGGCTTTTAATGTGCAGTTGGATAACCGCTATAGATGATGGTCATGACGGTAAACCATCCAAAAACCAAAAATGTGGCGCCAGCGAAAGCAATGGCCAGTACGTTCACTTTTTTGAGTGAGCGATAGATGCCGAGAGCGGCTAAAATCGTGACTAGACCAAAAATAATGACGAGCATCATATGAAAGTCCCCCTTTGTCATCAATCCCCTTGATTTCCTTTCTTTTCATTTTAACCGTTTTCATAAAGCTTGTCGAGTACATTCAAGTTGACGATTGTTTGAATTTTTATTGAATAGCCTTCATAATAAAAAAGAATGAAAAAAGTAGTAGGTGATGAAAATGAATTGGAGAAGAATGCCGCTAGGTTATGTGCAAGCGAACGCATATATTTGGAAAAATGAACAGGGAGAATGTTTAATTTTTGATCCAGGCGGCGAAGCGCAAAAGCTAATTTCTTATGTGAAAGAAAAACAGCTGAAACCTCTTGCTGTCTTATTGACACATGCCCATTTTGATCATATTGGTGCAGCAGATGAGGTGCGTCAAGAATGGGGAATTCCGCTTTATGTCCATGAAAAGGAAAAAGAATGGCTGACAAATGCTCAGCTAAACGGTTCAGCTCGACTAATTGGTAACGGAATTACGGTCAAAGAAGCTGAACAATTGATTACGTCAGAAGGACCTCTTCAAATTGGATCGTTTACATTAGAAATGTTCCACACACCAGGTCATTCACCTGGCAGTGTGTCTTACTATTCAGCGGAAGAGGGATTTGTGATTTCTGGTGATACTTTATTCCAAGGCGGTATCGGGAGAACTGATTTAACGGGTGGTAATCAAGACGTGCTACTTCAATCGATACATGACAAATTGTTGTCATTGCCAGAATCAACTCTTGTGTTAAGTGGACATGGCGAGGAAACAACTGTGCTTACAGAACAGGAGCAAAATCCGTTTATCAATGGGTTTTCTTTATAATCGCACGCACGAAAAAAGCATCTCTTTCAAAGGAGATGCTTTTTTCTATTAATGTCCGGTACCGGGAACCATGATGAAAATCGAATAATATGTAAATCCGGCAAAGAAAATCGTCAAGTACGCTCCGAAAATGTAAATATACATTCTTTCGGATAAATTCAAGTAGGATAAAAATACAAAAAGAACGGTTTGACCGAAGAACAGCAAGGATGCATCTTTCATATGTCCTAAATAGAACATGACAGCAAAAATACCCGTCCAAAACCCAAGAACGCGGAACATGCGATTCATTTCTTTCCCTCCCCTTAAAAAACCCCTTTGATTCATATTATAGCTGATGATCACTTGTTATGTAAACATTTACATTTTTGACAACGTGTGAACATTCATTCTTTCGTTAGAAAAAATTTTTTTGAAAAAGTGATGAAAAAGTGTTTATGCCTAAATTTATGAGGGTACTTAGTCCATAAGAGAAAAGGTTAACGACCTAAGGAGGAAGACTAATGAGTGACATTACTTTTTATTCATACCCAAGCTGCACGTCTTGCCGCAAAACAAAACATTGGTTAAAGGCGAATCAAATTGATTTTAAAGAGCGTCACCTTTTCAGAGAAACGCCAACACTAGACGAATTGAAAAAAATCCTTTCCTTAACAACAGAAGGAATGGATGAAATTTTAGCTACTCGAAGCCAAGCTTTTAAAAGCTTAAATTTAAATATTAATGATTTAAAAGTAAATGAGGTACTTCAGCTTCTCATTGAAAAGCCAAAGCTGCTCCGGAGACCTATTATCATTGATGGAAATAAATTAGTGGTCGGCTATAATCCAGGAGAACTCATGAAAATTTCAAAAAAGAAAGCGATTCATCAATCGGTTTCCTAATCAAAAACGAAGATCAGCTGAATGATGTTTCAGCCGTCTTCGTTTTTGTGCTGAACTGGGCTAGCTGGGTTCGAACCAACGATCACGGAGTCAAAGTCCATTGCCTTACCACTTGGCTATAGCCCAATATGAAACGTGTAATGCTATTGTTCACCATCTGCGGTCATTTATACATAAAAAGTTGGTTGTCACTAGTTGTAAGTGAAAAAGGAGCGAACGACAGAAATGAAAAATGAAAAATCTGAGCAATTATATGAATTTATTCTTAAAGAAGCCCCTGTCATGACCGAAGAATGGCTGAAAACAAGAACAGAAGAAGGCTCATTATACTCCAAACATGCTTCAGAGGAGACAGAAAAGAAGCTGAAAGAACAAAACACAGCATTTATTCAAACGATTGCAGCAACGTTAGTCACGCTATCAGATAAAGTAGAAGACCACCTAAAAAAGTGGTCGGTTGATATTGCCCGCGATCGAGCTGTTCATGAAGTACCTTTATATGAAATCATCGGACAATTTAAGGTGTTCCGTCACATTTTTTGTTCCAGAATTGAGACCTTTACACAACAAACGGAGCTTGAAGTGACACTCAAAGATGTGTGCGATTGGAATCAGCATTTTCACGCAACATTTGATGACATGATTGCACGTTTATCAGAAGAGTATGACCGCGTGACAATCAATCAGCTTAATGCACAAAGAGAAATGATTCAAGAGCTTAGTGCGCCTGTTATTCCAGTTTCAAAAGAGATCGGTATTTTGCCGCTAATTGGCGAAATTGATACGTACAGGGCGAAAATCATTTTGGAATCAGTACTAGAACAGGCATCTAGACTGCGTCTAACCCATTTATTTATTGATATATCTGGCGTTCCTGTTGTTGATACGATGGTTGCTTATCAGCTGTTTAAAGTGGTTGATAGTGCGAAGTTGCTAGGAATTGAGACGATTATATCAGGCATTCGACCAGAAATCGCTCAAACTGTAGTGAAACTCGGCATTGATTTCTCAAAAGTAAATACTGAACACAGCCTTGCAAAAGCTTTAGAAAAAAGAGGCTTTCGTATCTTTGAAGAGCAGCAAGAAGCAACGTGAACCAAAAAATGTTACTAGTAAAAGTAACGGGTACGTTGACAAGGAGAAACAATATAATGAGCATATGGATGAGATGACCAATTCGCATACAGATTTGGTCTCTTTTTTTATCCATAAATCAGACACGAAAGGATATTCTTTATCTTCAAATCAGTAACCTATTAAGGAGGATTAAATTTGGAGACACCTCCTTGTAACAGATCATCCATAATGAAAGAACAAAATGAAATAATGATGATCATCAAAAAAGAGGTGCCAGTAGCACTTCTTTTTTATTTTCTCCTCTGAACGGAACCCGTTGTTGTAAAAGTCAAATTTTTTGATATGTCTTTCTGTTATTTATAGATGAAATACACCTCAAATTGAACATTTTTAACCCTCTTCAGTCATGAAAATCATGAAATACGTTTTTGTCAGGCACGTTCCACCATCATACAATATGGTCACTGAAAGGAGTGAACACACTTGTATGGTATTGAATATTTGGGGCAAGAGCTGCTAGAAGAGGCGTGCCGCATGAGAGCATCTGATGTGCATATTGTTCCGAGAGAAAAGGAAGCTTCAGTCTCTTTTCGTGTAGACGCTGACCTCATTCAGCAGCGGATCATTGACAAAAAGAGCGGAGAGCGGCTCATTGCTCATTTCAAATTTTTATCTTCTATGGATATTGGTGAAAGAAGGAGACCACAAAATGGATCATTGGCTGTGATGTTAAGACGCGGTCAAGTGTTTGTTCGGCTTTCTACATTACCGACTGTAAATGATGAAAGTTTAGTGATTCGGATTTTACCGCAGGATCATGTTCCGAAAACAAAGTATTTGTCACTGTTCCCGAAGGCTTCAGCGAGATTATTATCGTTTCTGAATCATTCGCATGGGCTCATTTTATTTACTGGACCAACAAATTCAGGGAAAACGACAACACTTTATTCATTGATCCAGTTTGCCAAAAAACATTTTAATCGAAATATTATTACCCTTGAAGATCCTGTGGAAACAAGAAATGAAGAAGTGCTGCAGGTTCAAGTAAATGAAAAAGCTGGTATCACGTATGCGGCAGGTTTACGCGCTATTTTAAGACATGATCCAGATATGATTGTGCTTGGAGAAATAAGAGATGCGGAAACAGCGAGAACAGCTATTAGAGCAGCTTTGACAGGTCATTTAGTCATGAGCACACTGCACGCAAAGAATGCAAAAGGAGCTCTTTATCGAATGCTCGAATTTGGTGTGACGATGAATGAACTCGAACAAACAATGGTTGCCATTGCTGCTCAGCGGTTAATCGAACTCGCATGTCCATTTTGCGGCGAAACGTGTGAGCTTTATTGCAAACTAAATCGGCCAGTCAGACGAACAAATGTATTTGAATTGCTTTACGGAAAGGAGCTTGGTGAGTGTATCAAAGAGGCAAAAGGTGAATACGCTCATTCGTCATACGAAACACTGCAAAGATTAATTCGGAAAGGAGTGGCACTCGGCTATTTATCAAAAAGCACATATCATCGATGGGTTTATGAAGAAGCGAGCCTCTAAATCCTGGTCTAAAAAAGAACAAGCTGAATTCTTATCGAAACTGGCTCAATTGATTCAAGCCGGATATACATTGGTTGATGCACTAACGATGGTGAATATTCAATTATCAAAAAAACAGCAACAGCGTTTAACGCCAGGCATTCAGTGGCTGCTTGAAGGGGAGCCTTTTTACGTTGTGCTTGAGCGACTTCATTTTCAGCGGGAAGCCGTCGCTATTCTTTGTTTTTCAGAGAAACATGGCAGCCTAGCGCGAGCTCTTGAACAAAGCGCCCGTTTTTTAGAGAGAAAAATTATGCAGATAGACACATTCAAGCGCATGTTACGATATCCAATTTTTCTTATGTTTACGGTTTTTGTTGTGCTCATCATTGTTCAGCAAATGATCGTCCCTCAATTTTCTTTATTATATTCATCTATGAATACAAGCATGTCATGGCTCATTCAAGGAATGTTTGGCCTCTTTCAATTCCTACACGCTTTGCTGCTCATGATCGGTTGTATATGTATCTGTCTTTTTGGATATTATGAGCTTTTTTTTAAGAAAAAATCGACCCTTGAGAAACTGAAAGTCATCAGCAGGCTGCCGGTGGTATTTAAAGGGGTGCAGCTGATGCATACGTATCTTTTTTCCCTTCAGCTAAGCGGACTTCTTCAAGCTGGGTTATCGATTTACGAAAGTTTGCAAGCTTTTAAACAGCAGACCTATTTACCCTTCCTTCAAGAAATGTCTGAACAAATGATAGGAGAGTTAAGAAAAGGTGAGAGTATGGAACATCAAATAAGCCGGTCTCCTTTTTTCGAAAGGCATTTTGCGGCTGTCATTAAGCATGGGGAAGCAAGTGGGATGCTAGCAAGAGAAATGTACACATATAGTCAATTTCTTTTAGAGAATGCAGAATTGAAAATTGAAAAATGGGTTTCATGGCTGCAGCCTGTCATCTATGGCTTAACAGCATTTCTTATACTCATTGTGTATTTATCTATTCTTTTACCAATGTATCAACTAATGGAACAAGTGTGAAAAGGAGGACTAAAGCATGAATGATAAAGGATTTACACTGTTAGAAATGTTAATTGTTATGCTTGTGATCTCCATTCTTTTATTGATCACCATTCCAAATATCACTCGGCATCATCAAAGCATTCAAGCAAAGGGCTGTGAAGGGCTGAAATCAATGGTGAGTACACAGGTAATGGCATATGAATTAGAGCATGACGGCAAGACGCCATCTTTAGCTGAATTAGAAAAAGAAGGCTATGTCAAAAAGGGATTAACTTGTCCGAATGGAAAGGCAATTTTCATTCAAAATGGGGATGTGAAAAATGAATAAATCGCTTTTCCAGGAGAAAGGATTTACACTCATTGAGCAGCTCTTGATCGTCATGATTTTCTCTATCTTATTATCGATAATAGGTGGAAAAGTTCCCAAAATATTAGAAAGTGCTGAAGCAAAAAAGCAAGTGAACTTGCTAAAACAAGATCTTCAATTGGCATCTTATACTGCATTTATTAAAAAAACACGAGTAACTGTTGAGTTTCACCCGACCAATGTATCTTATCAAGTCATCGAGCAGAATAGTGAGCAGATCATTGCTTCTAATCCACATAAAAAAGGCACCATCAAGCAATCCACATTTCAAAAAGGCCTTCACTTTAATAAAAACGGACATCCAAATAGCGGCGGTTCTCTCATTGTTCAATTTGGCAGTCAAATATATAAACTCACGATTTACTTAGGGAGCGGGCGGATTCATGTTCAGCAACAATAAAGGATTTAGTACGTTTGAGATGCTCTTTTCTTGCCACCTCTTTCTATTTGCTGCTCTTGTGCTCGTGCCATCCTTTGAAAAACTGACAATAGGGAAAGAAGAATTAAGAGCCAAACTGGAAGCTAATCAAATTTTACATGAGTATATGAATAAAGCTTTTATAGAAGGTCAAAAGAAAACAAGTACAAAGAAACGAGGCCAGATCACATATGAATTCATTTGGGGTCAGGAGAAGGGATGTGTTTCATACAAAGTACAAAAAAAGAAGACGATTTGCTTTCGACATTTGGAGCGATGAACAAGGCTTTACACTCGCTCAAGCAATATGGCAATTGCAGCTATTTTTGCTGCTTTCTTTTGGCTGCATGCTGCTTTTATCAATTGTTGAAAAAGCTCATCCGTTTGCAGAAATCAACAAATTTTCGCAAATGGAGTGGAAACAAACGGTCCTGCAATTAGAGGAGGATCTAAATTGTGCTGTCGCTGTAAGAGCGGTGAAAAATGGAACAGCACTGGAGTATATTTCTAATCAAGGGCGAGTGGTGACGATTGAGCCGTATCAAGAGATGCTTCGTAAACGAACGGATCAGGCAGGCCATCTCCCTTTATTACAAAAGGTGAAACAATTCCATGTAAGAACAAAAGAGCAAACCACCACTCTCCAAGTCACAGATGTATTTGGTCAAGTACATGAAGCTGTTTTTTTCACTTACAAAGGAGTGATTCCTAAAACGTGAAAAGAGAAGACGGGTTTATTTATCCTCACGTATTTGCTGTCATTCTTTTATTTTTATTGATTCTAGGCTCGATGACCATTGGGTTTCAAAAAGAGTTGAAAAGTGCAGAGCTCACGATTTCTTTTTATCAAAAACAGCAGTTATTTCGTTTAGGTCTAAGTGAAGCTGCAAACAAATTAAATCGTATTTGTAATCAGCCATTGAGCCCAATTGTCACAGAAGAAGGTCGAGTGACGTTGAAGCGAATTGGGTGCGATGACAGAAAAAAGCTAGTCCGCCTCTTGGTTAACATCGAGACAAAGGGTGGTGTAACTGACGAGCGGGAACTAGAGATGAATAAGGAGACAGGAGAAATCAATCAATGGATCAGCACTCATTAGCGAGTGTATAAAACGATACTCTTCTTGGTAACACTTTAAGGAAGAAGAGGTGAGTGTTCGATGAAGACAAATGATTATGTAAAATATATGACGCAGGAAATTATTAAATATATGAATACACCACGTGACGAGCGGAAAGAACATAAACAGGAAAAAATGGAGACGAAACCACCATTTTCTCAGCGTTTATTCGGTGTTCTGCCTTTTGGCTTTTCAATGATGCTAAAAAAACGTCATCGACAAAAGTAAAAAGCCGCCAGCAGGCGGTTTTTTAATGCCATTTTAGCTGTATTCTTCCACAACAATGACTTTATTGACCTTGTTCGAGTATGGGTTATAGGAAATGGTGACATATACCCCAAATTCTTTGGCCTGATCTTTCAATGTAATATGATATTGCTTCACGGATTCTTTCTCCCGGTGCCGATCCCACACTTTTTGTTTGAATAAAACATGTGCTAACGGATACCGTTTTTTTGCTTCTTTGACTGCCCTTGTTTCCCATTGATCTGCGGCAGAAGTGATTCCTTTTGCCTCCGCTAGATGGGCGCTTTGGATCAAAGGGCTTAACAGTAAACTGAGCATGATCATGATTCTTCCATAATTCAACTAACATCACCTCACCAATTATTATCCTGACCAAATCCTGCACTTTTATGTAAATTTTTAAGAAGTACAAATGTCACAGAAAAAAATATTGAATATGGCGAAAGAATGAGAAAATGGAAGAATTTTCTCGGTAATGTTCTTGTTTAAGAACAAAATGGACTAATTTGACGTTTTGGATTTTATAGGTAATTCCTTATACTGAGTGTAATCGTTCTTTTTAAAGAACAATTGTTCAAGGAGTTGAAAGAATCAATGAAACAGCCTCTCTTTGTACTATTTTGTGCTATTTGTTTGATTTTCACTTCTTTTTTTATTACGTCTACTAATGCTTCTTTTAACGATGTCGAGCATTCGAATTTTGTCATGAAAACATGTGAAAATTTCGAAGAGACAGATCAGCATTGTCAGCCGAAGAAATGGGATAGAAGCCATTTGAAACTGATCGATCAAACGATCATTGAGGGGACAGTCTGTGCGCCTCAAAAGTTGAGCATGTCACTAAAAAATATTGGACAACCCATCGCGCACTCTGAATGGAAGTGGGAACTGTATAAAGTAGAGAGTGCTCAGATGCCATTACAAGATGGCCATGTTATTGAAAAAGGTGCTATACAGTCCCTCTCATCAGAAGAAACGACGACTGTCACGTCAGTTAAAGCAAAAACAAATGGAATCTATTTGTTTAAAATCTATTATCCTAAAGGGTTTGGTGGTTCTGAAAAGCCATTCTTTACGTCTCAACATATGCAGCTTTCGAATTGTCAAGAAAAGGTGTCCTAAAGGGGACTAGTCTTTTGAATGAAACATGATATGTAAAGGGGAGAAAGGTTATGAAAAAATGGATGAAAATGTCTGGGAGTATTCTTTACGCGCTGGTCTTCACGATGATGATTGTGTGTATTATTGTCGTGTTGTCATCTAGAACAACAGGAGGAGATCCTCAGATCTTTGGTTATGAGTTCAAGCAAGTATTATCTGGATCAATGGAACCGGAATTTTCGACTGGTTCATTGATTGTCGTGAAACATGTCACCTCACCTGAAACACTCAAAAAAGGGGATATTATTACGTTTCAAACGAAGCAAGACCAATCCTTTGTGACTCACCGCATTGTTGGGGTGAAAGGAAAAGGAGTAAATAAAGCCTTTGAGACAAAAGGAGACCACAATATGTATCAAGACGGCACGCTCGTCAAAGCGAATCAAGTGACTGCGCAGTATACGGGCGTGAACATTCCTTATGCAGGAAATCTTCTTTCGTATGCAGGAACTTCTGCTGGGACCGCTCTTTTGCTCATAATTCCAGGGGTGATGCTGCTTGTTTATTCAACCATTCATTTTGTTGGTGCTGCCAAACATCGAAGACATACGGCTGAGTTACATATGTCAGAGGAACAAGCATAAATTTTCGTTTGTAACCTAAATCAGGTTTCAATAAAACAATTTATTAGGGGGTTCAATCATGGCAATGAAAAAATCAATTCGTTTAGGTGTTTTATCGGGAGCATTAGGTCTTGCTTTAATTGGAGGGGGAACGTGGGCTGCATTTAATGATGTTGAGACGGCAAACGCGGTCTACTCTACAGGAGAGCTGAATCTATCTGCAAAAGAGAATTCCGGCGCCATCAACCTTGCGAACATAAAACCCGGTGACCGTATAAAGAAGGAATTTAATTTTGAAAATAAAGGGTCTCTTGCAATTAATCAAGTGCTGATGAGTCTTGATTATAGCCAGTTTCAAGATGGAACATCAGCGAAGAATGGCGGGAAGAATACAGCTGAAGAATTCCTCAGCCAATTTCAGGTGAGTGTTCTAACGGTTGGAGCCGAAGGTGGGAATGGATACCCGAAAAATATTATTTTAGACCATGCAAACCTGCTTGACCTGCATCTATTAACGTCAAAGCAGGATCAGACCGCATTTGAAAAGCTTCGTCATGCCGTCGATGAGAAGTTTTTACATGAAAGTGGTAAAATTAATGTTGCCACCGTTGATGGATCAACAGCTCCAGAGTATGACGGCATTCCAAAGAATCCGTTTGATTACGATAAAATGGAAATGATCATTGAATTTGTCAATGACCAGACGAAGGATAAAGCGGGTAACTATATCCAAAATAAATACCAAGGCGATGCGATTCAAGTTGATCTTTCCTTCGAAGCGACTCAGTGGAATGGTTTAACGATCAATCCAAAAAAGCATACGGATGAAAAAGGCTACGTGAAAGAAAACGAAAAAGCACACAGCGAAGATAAAAAATAAAGTCAGTCTTTAGACTGATAACAAGATCTGCATAGCAATTGGAGGAGTATGCGCTAAAACATGCGCATTACTCCTCTTCTTGCTTTTTTTTCCAGATTTGATAATCTAAAAATTCACGAAATTGCTTTTTCGAAACCCCTGATGTCATTGCATCTCGAACTAGTTTTTCCCATTCACTATCTAATTGACCATCGTATTCGGTTTCATCATTTTCGTTTAACAGTGTATGAACCGAGACGTCCAGAACAGCGGAGACTTTTTCAAGAAATTGAATGGAGGGGTTTGTTTGCAAGTTTCTTTCTATTGAACTTAAATAAGACTTCGCTACCCCAGCCTTTTCGGCCAGTTCTGATAGTGAGTAGCCTTTTTCATTGCGGTATTGTTTAATACGCTGGCCAATCAATGTCATCACCTTCCTTTCGATATTATAGCACATTCAGAAAGGTTTGATAGAATGACTTCTTGCCATAGGGGGAGACTCAGAGGACTTTTCGAGTGATTTGAGAAAATGACGGACTTCTTCTACTGTTAGTCCTGCTTTGCGCGCTTCGCGTAATAATTGAACCCATTCACTGTCTAATAACTTCGTTTTCTTTTCCATACAAATACCCTCCTAAAATACTGAATCGTGTATTTCAGGCACTTAACGCATGAAATGGAAAAACACAGGTGATAAGACCTCATAGATTGCTTGCGTCATGTTTCCGCCCAATACAAACAGACAAACGTTGCTTTTGATTGATCGAAAATTTGATATCACATGAAAGGGAGGGAGACATGCTAAGTCAGCCCCCTCTTTTTTGCTGTAAGTAAAAAAGTCCGCCATTTTCAATCGTAAGACTGATTTTTGGTTCGTATAAAGTTTTAAGTGCTTGTCTTTCTATTTCATATTCTACAGATGTGTCTGAAGTCCCTTCATAAAATTGGTTTAAAAGTTCCGAGTCTTCTTTCCACTTTTGAACAGCTCTTACCGCCCAATCATCCGGCTCTTCATTGGCATAACGTTCCATCAGGCTGTAAAGCCGTTTGACGCCGCTCTCTGGCTTAATCATCGTACTCATTGTGAAGCAATAATCAGGAATTTGAGACGATAGCTCACGTGCTTCTAGCTTCTCTTGAAATTGTTCGATGACTTCTCCGCGTATTAGATGAAGTCCAAGAGACAGCAGTTTATCTTTTTTACGGTCTGCCAGATAGGATATTTTGACATTGAGACCAAGCCACGGCTCCAGTGCGATCTGGCTGTTTGTGAGTGGTCTGACTTTTTCGTACAGCCGAATAAAACGGCCTTGCTGTTTCACAGCCTCGAATATTTGGAATAAACGAGGGGAGCCGAAGTGGACAAATTCTCCTTCGACCGAGTCATCAGCTTTTTTTTGATCGGTGATCAAAGTCAATTGCCGCGGCTCAGGTACGCCTCCCGTTTTTTCGAGCCAATGCCAATAAAAAGGGCGGTTCATGATCAATTTATCCATTTCGATTGTCAGCTGTACGGTCAGGTGCCCTGCACTTTCTTCAAGTATGTCGCATTGATTTGCCTGAAAGAAACGGAGAAGAAATGTGTGAATCTCGCGCTGCTCCATTGGTCAACTCTCCTTTATGAACCTTGCTGTCTTTCTTCTAAAAGCGGTGTTTGTGCTTCTGTTAAATAGGAAGCAAATTGGGTTAATTTCTTTTTCATGTCTACGTCAGACTCGTGCTGGAAGAGAATTTGATGCAATTCTGTTTCAGCATCTTGGATATCAATTCGGGTTAAAATATCATCTAGATCGCCAATGACGTTTTCAAACAGCTGAATTTTTTCATACAAAAGTTTTAAAATATGTTCTTCGACTGTCCCGCTGGTTGCCATATTGTAAATGTGAACATCCCGCTCTTGACCGAGCCGGTGAATACGTCCAATTCTTTGTTCCAAGCGCATTGGGTTCCACGGAAGGTCGTAGTTGATGATTTGGTTGCAAAACTGAAGGTTGATCCCCTCGCCGCCTGCTTCTGTCGCGATGAGCACTTGCGCCCGCTCTCTAAATAAATCTTTCATCCAGTCTTTTTTACTACGTTTAAACCCGCCTCGAAAAGGAACCGAACTGATGCCGTTTTGCTGGAGAAACCATTGTAAATAAATTTGTGTCGCACGGTATTCAGTGAAGATAATGACTTTTTCATTTAATTGCTGAATGAGTTTAACGACTTCAAGTGCTTTAGAATTTTGTTCTACCTGGTTGATTTTCTCCATGATGTGCATCATCGCAGAAGCGCCTAGAATGTGTTTTTCCTCTTCTTGCATTTTTTTAATGGTCATATAGACGGCCTCACGGCTCGAACAGCATTCTCGTTCTAAGGTCATAATTGAAAACATGTGCTTCGTATAGGAAGGGTTTTCTTTTAACTTGCAAATTTCATCATATAGTGCTTGTTCTGTTGGGGAGAAATCAATAGAAATTGTCTTCACATGACGCTTTGACCACTCGATGCCAGTGTCTTGTCTCCGGTTCCGAATCATGACTTTATTGACTAACTGTTTTAGCCGGTCATGGTCTTCAAGTTGAAGGTCTTTTTTGGCAAAGAGGTCTTTAAATTGTGTTTCATTACCTAAATGGCCTGGCTTCAACAGAGAGACGAGATTAAAAATTTCTCCTATCCGATTTTGGATAGGTGTGGCTGTGAGCAGTAGGCAGAACTTTTTATTCAAATTTCTCACAAACTCATAGTTTTTCGTTTTATTGTTTTTCAGTTTGTGTGCTTCATCAATAATGACCATATCGTAGGAGATGGATAAGATCGTGTCTCGATGCGGCTGTCTTTTGGCTGTATCAATTGAGGAAACCACAACATCGCACTGCTCCCACACATAGCTCTTTTTTTGCTCGACAGCATCTATATAAAATTTTGTCCGCAGTTCTTGTACCCATTGGGACACAAGGGAGGCGGGTACGAGAATGAGAATCTTCTTGGCAAGTCCGCGAATCATGTATTCTTTGATAATCAGTCCTGCTTCAACGGTTTTTCCAAGACCCACTTCATCTGCTAAAATGGCTTTCCCATTCATCTCTTCTACGACTCTTCTAGCGACTTCGAGCTGGTGTTTTAAAGGAGTAAATGCAGGCAGGTGCGCAGGTGCTTGCAGTCCTTCAAATGAATCAATGGCTGTCACTTTTTGTACCTGTGCTGCTAAACGGTACATATCCCAATTCGCCCAGGGACCGTCTGCTGTAAGCCGCTTTTGAAATTCACTTGCCCATTTTTGATCAAAGATCGTTTGAATATTCAATGTGACCGCCTGCCTTTCTGGTAGAGTGATGATAAAATCGTTCTGTTTTTAAACGCTTCATTTTTTGATAGCGATTTAAAAGATGTTATATATCAATAAAAGCGAACGATAATGAATGATTATTTTGAAAATGTTAATGATTTTTCTGTTGCTCTTCATCCATTTCTAATGGTAGGATGTTGGTAAGTGATCTAGAGAATAAGTCACCCATTTTGATAGTATGTCCAATAAAGGTGAAGAATATGAGCGGATGATGGTATGGGGAGAGACCTAGCGGTTATTTTGCACTGACAGGCGCCGAAGGAGCAAGCTGAATTGGTTCAGTGAATCTCTCAGGCAAAAGTACTCTTACCGGACGCAACTCTGGAGAGTGTTTGCGCAGCGATTTTTAGCAAACCACCAAAGGGGAAAACGCACAATGATGTTGTGCTGTAAACTTTCAGGTGCAAGGACAGAGACTTCTTTTTGATAAAAGGGAGCGCTCTGTCCTTTTTTGCTGTGATTTTTTTCTGAAAATTCAGCTTGTAATGTGCACTGTAAGAAAAAAGGGGGAAACGATTGATGTTGAAACGAACACCGCTTTTTCATGCGTATGAAACGTTTGGCGCAAAAACCATTGACTTCGGGGGCTGGGAATTACCTGTCCAATTTTCTTCCATTAAAGAAGAACATGAAGCTGTTCGAACAAAAGCAGGGCTGTTTGACGTGTCTCACATGGGTGAGGTGGAAGTCACAGGTCAGGGAGCTCTTCCTTTTTTACAAAGGTTATTAACCAATGATCTGTCAAAGCTGACAGACGGTAAGGCACTATATACAGCCATGTGTTATGAAGATGGCGGAACGGTGGATGATCTGCTCGTCTACCAAAAAGAAAAGAACAACTATTTGCTTGTGATCAATGCTTCAAATATTGAAAAAGATGTGGATTGGCTGCTGAAACATCAAGGTGAGGAAGACGTTTCGATTAAAAATGTCTCTGATCAAACCGCCTTGTTAGCCCTTCAAGGACCTCTTGCTGCTGACATCATCAAAGATGTTGCGGATGAAGAGGTAACGTCATTGAAGCCATTTACGTTTTTATCAAAAGCAATCATTGCGCAAAAAGAGGTGCTTGTATCAAGAACCGGCTACACAGGAGAAGATGGCTTTGAAATCTACTGCCAGTCAGAAGATGCTGTTCACCTTTGGACCGCTTTATTAGAAGCCGGACAGCCGAAAGGACTGATTCCATGTGGACTCGGTGCACGTGACACCTTAAGATTTGAAGCAAGACTTCCGCTTTATGGCCAAGAGCTCACGAAGGATATTTCTCCTTTAGAAGGCGGCATTGGTTTTGCTGTTAAAACGGATAAAGAAGCAGATTTTATCGGAAAAGATGCACTTAAAAAACAAAAAGAAGAAGGACCGAAGCGAAAGCTTGTCGGGATTGAAATGATAGATAAGGGGATTCCGCGGACAGACTATCCAGTCTTCTCAGGAGATAAGCAGATTGGTGTAGTCACAACCGGTACACAATCTCCAACATTAAAGAAAAATATTGGGCTTGCCTTGATTGAAACATCAGAGGCGCAGCTTGGGACAGAAGTGGAAGTGCAAGTTCGTAAAAAACGTCTAAAAGCCAAAATCGTCGCCACACCATTTTATAAAAGAGCCAAATAACGAGGAGGAATAGAGGATGAAGCACAGGTATTTGCCGCAAACAGAGCAAGATCAAAAAGAAATGCTGGATGTCATCGGTGTTCAGTCAATTGATGAGCTTTTCTCAGATATCCCAGAGAAAGTCAGATTCAAAGGTGCGTACAACATTAAAGAAGCCGCATCAGAAACAGAGCTAGTGCGGGAATTGTCTCGTCTTGCTGCAAAAAATAAAGATACAGTGGCTTATGCCTCGTTTTTAGGTGCTGGTGTGTATGATCATTACCAGCCTGTGATTGTCGATCATGTGATTTCACGTTCTGAATTTTATACAGCGTACACACCTTATCAGCCTGAAATTTCTCAAGGTGAATTGCAAGCAATCTTTGAATTTCAAACAATGATTGCTGAGCTGACCGGTATGGATCTTGCCAACTCCTCGATGTATGATGGCGGAACGGCATTAGCTGAAGCGGCGATGCTGGCTGCAGGACATACAAAAAAGAAAAAGATTGTGGTATCTGAGACGGTTCATCCTGAATCAAGAGCGGTGCTGAAAACATATGCGAAAGGACAGCATATTGAAGTCGTCGAGGTACCTGCGCGAAAAGGTCAGACCGATCTAGCTGCATTAGAAGAAGCCGTCTGCGACGAAACAGCAGCGGTCCTTGTACAATACCCAAACTTCTTCGGTGTTGTCGAACCGTTAAAAGACATTGAACCGATTGCACATAAAGGGAAAAGTCTGTTCATCGTCTCAAGTAACCCACTTGCACTTGGTTTACTGACACCACCAGGAAAGCTTGGGGCAGATATTGTCGTTGGTGATGCGCAGCCGTTTGGCATTCCAGCTGCATTTGGCGGACCTCATTGTGGATATTTCGCTGTGACGAAAAAATTAATGCGGAAAGTGCCGGGGCGTTTAGTCGGGCAAACAGAAGACGAGAACGGTGTGCGAGGATTTGTGCTGACCCTTCAAGCGCGCGAGCAGCATATCCGAAGAGACAAAGCGACTTCAAATATTTGTTCAAACCAAGCATTAAATGCGTTAGCCGCTTCTGTTGCGATGACGGCGCTTGGGAAAACAGGTATCAAAGACATTGCCTATCAAAACGTACAAAAGGCCCATTATGCCAAGACGCAGGCAGAAAAACATGGGTTACAGGCTGAAATAGAGGGCGCTCATTTTAATGAATTTGTGTTGAAACTGAATGAACCTGTGAAAGAAGCGAATGAGCGATTGCTTGAAAAAGGAATCATCGGTGGATATGACTTGGGACGGGATTATCCAGAGCTTCAGCAGCATATGCTCGTCGCTGTGACAGAACTAAGAACAAAAGAAGAAATTGATACGTTCATCAAGGAATTGGGGGATCGTCATGAATAAACAAGATCAGCCGCTTATTTTTGAATTATCCAAAGAAGGAAGAATTGGTTACAGCCTGCCTGATTTAGACGTACCTGAGGAGAAGCTCCCAGATTTATTTGATGAAACGTATATCCGCCATGAAGATGCGGAGCTGCCAGAGGTTTCTGAACTGGACATTATGCGTCACTACACAGCATTATCTAGGCGTAATCACGGGGTCGATTCTGGCTTTTATCCTCTAGGCTCTTGTACTATGAAATATAATCCAAAGATTAACGAAAAGGTGGCACGTCTTGCAGGTTTCTCGCATGTGCATCCACTTCAAGAGGCAGACACTGTGCAAGGTGCATTAGAGTTACTTTATGATTTAGGTGACCATTTAGAAGAAATTACAGGAATGGACGCCGTGACATTACAGCCTGCGGCAGGAGCACATGGCGAATGGACGGGGCTCATGATGATTCGTGCATACCATGAAGCAAGAGGAGATCATAAACGAACAAAAGTCATCGTGCCTGATTCTGCTCATGGAACAAATCCCGCATCTGCAACAGTAGCTGGATTTGAAACGATTACGGTGGCATCATCTAATGAACATGGGCTTGTCGATTTAGACGACCTGCGCCGTGTTGTCAATGAAGAAACGGCGGCTCTCATGCTCACAAATCCAAATACACTTGGCCTTTTTGAAGAAAATATTTTAGAAATGGCTGAAATCGTCCACGGAGCAGGCGGGAAGCTTTATTATGATGGAGCGAACTTAAATGCCGTATTAAGCAGAGCAAGACCGGGGGATATGGGATTTGATGTGGTTCACTTAAATCTTCATAAAACCTTTACAGGTCCACACGGAGGAGGAGGCCCTGGTTCAGGTCCAGTTGGCGTGAAAAAGGATTTGATTCCATATTTGCCAAAGCCAGTGCTTGTGAAGAAAGATGATCGTTATTTCTTTGATTACGATCGTCCAGAATCCATCGGCCGTGTGAAACCGTTCTATGGCAACTTTGGCATCAATGTCAGAGCGTATGCGTATATCCGCTCTATGGGACCAGACGGCTTAAAGGCTGTAACTGATCATGCGGTGTTGAATGCAAACTATATGATGCGCCGCTTATGTGCTCATTATGATTTGCCATTTGACCGCCACTGTAAGCATGAATTTGTCCTTTCAGGTAAACGTCAAAAGAAACTAGGTGTGCGGACACTTGATATTGCCAAACGATTACTTGATTTTGGCTATCATCCGCCAACAATTTACTTCCCGCTAAATGTAGAGGAATGTATCATGATTGAACCAACTGAAACAGAATCAAAAGAAACCCTTGATGCATTTATTGAAGCGATGATTCAAATCGCAAAAGAAGCGGAAGAGAACCCAGAAATCGTACAGGAAGCACCACATACAACCGTTGTGAAACGAATGGATGAAACAAAGGCAGCACGGAATCCAGTGCTAGTTTTTGAAAGAAAATAAAAAGACTCATGGGGGCAATAGCTCCCAGAGTCTTTTTTGTTAGTTCTTTGTTTTAATGCGGCCGCCCCATTTTTTAAAGCCGCCCTTTAAATTATAAATCTCACGACAGCCATTTTTACGTAACGTTTGAGCAGCCTTTCCGCTTCTCAAATTATTTTGGCAATAGAGATAAACAGGCTTGTCAGGGCGTATTTCATTTTTGCGCTGCTTTAATTGTGAAAGGGGAATGTTTCTTGCGCCTAAAATATGTCCACCTTCAAACTCATTTGGTTCTCTCACATCAATGAGTTGGGCTTTGCGGTAACCTTTGATAAATTCTGCTTCCGTCAGCGTTTTCATAATGCGCTGCTGATAAATGTAACTGCCGATGGAATAAAGAACGAAAAGTCCACAAAGTGAGAGGACGATATAGTTGAATATTGGCAATACGACTCGACTCCTTCTTGAGCATCAGCACAGTCACCTGTCTGATGGTACGTTTTAGACAAATACTATTATAGTAAAGCAAAAGAAACTTGTCATCATAAATGGTAAGAATTATTTTCAATTCCTTCCCTATTTGATAGACTGATGAAGAGAGAAAATCGGTGGTCACCACCATCATCTAACATTGACTACGTAAAAGAGAAGGGATTTTATATGCAAAAAGAGAAATGGTGTTTCATTGATACAGGAAACCAAGACCCTGCCTTTAACATGGCCATGGACGAAGCCTTGCTTTATTGGCATAGTGAGAAGCTGATCCCGCCTGTGATCCGTTTTTATGGTTGGAATCCAGCGACATTATCTGTTGGATATTTTCAACATGTTGAAAAAGAAATCAACATGGAAGCGGTTGAGCGCTATGGTCTTGGATTTGTCCGCAGGCCTACAGGAGGCCGCGGCGTTCTTCATGATCAGGAATTGACCTACAGTGTGATCGTATCAGAAGAGCATCCAGAGATGCCGGCGACGGTGACAGAGGCATACCGCGTCATTTCAGAAGGGATTTTAGAGGGCTTTAAAGAACTGGGACTCGATGCGTATTTTGCTATTCCTCGTACAGAAAAAGAAAAAGAAAGCTTAAAAAATCCAAGATCGTCTGTATGTTTTGATGCGCCTTCATGGTACGAGCTTGTTGTAGAAGGCAGAAAAGTAGCAGGCAGTGCGCAAACAAGACAAAAAGGTGTGATCCTCCAGCATGGCTCGATTTTAATTGATCTTGATGAGGATAAATTGTTTGATTTATTTCTTTATCCAAACGATCGGGTGAGAGAGCGGATGCAGCGCAGCTTTAAAAACAAAGCGGTGGCGATCAATGAAATTTCAGATCGAACATGTACGATAGACGATGCGCGTGTTGCATTTAAACGAGGATTTGAAAAAGGATTAAATATCGAGCTTGTGCCTTATGAGCTGACAGATGAAGAGTTGGCATTTGTTCATCACCTCGCCAAAACGAAATACGCCACAGATGATTGGAATTACAAGCGTTAAGACGAAGGACTCTTCTTGTTTTTTAATGGGCGATGGTGTAGAATTGTTATGATTATTAAGTAAAGGTGCATTTTGGAGGGGTTTTATGACTACACCTAGTATGGAAGATTATATTGAACAAATTTATATGCTGATAGAAGAAAAAGGATATGCAAGAGTATCTGATATTGCAGAAGCCCTCGCTGTCCATCCCTCCTCTGTAACAAAAATGGTTCAGAAGCTAGATAAAGATGAATACCTCATTTATGAGAAATATCGTGGTCTAATTTTAACCCCGAAAGGCAAAAAAATTGGAAAACGTCTCGTATACAGACATGAACTGCTAGAGCAATTTTTAAGAATCATTGGTGTAGATGAAGAGAAAATTTATGATGATGTAGAAGGTATTGAGCATCATCTCAGCTGGAACAGCATTGACCGTATTGGCGACCTCGTCCAATTCTTTGAAGAAAACGATGAGCGATCCGTTCAGCTGAAAGCGATTCAAAAGAAAAACGAACAAACAAATCAAGAATCTTAAGAAAAAGGACACCTGTCGAAGGGTGTCCTTTTAAATTGTTGACAAAGGGGTAAAATGTACTTTATTTTAGCTCTTTGTCTTCTTTTCAGCGTGAAAGAAAACCTTTGCAGTCTAGGAAGGACGAGCATCGGAGCGGAGCGAATTTGACATTCGTAAGCACCGGAGCGCAGGACTGACACCGAATGCGAGGGTTTGTCTACACGCTGAAAGGACACCCTTAGCATGGGTGTCCTTTTTGAATATAGTTCTAATGAAAGGCAATTGCTCCTACACTATTAATAGTGTGACAGAAAAGGGGGCTCCTTGATGAAGATAGATGGTGTGTTCTCAGGTGGAGGCATTAAGGGTGCAGCACTTGCAGGCGCCTATGAAGCGCTTGAAGCAAGAGGGTTTCAATTTGTCCGTCTCGCTGGAACAAGTGCGGGAGCGATCATTGCTTCACTCATCGCAGCGGGTTTTACGAGTCAGGAGATTCGGGAGCTGTTAGACGAAATGGATGAGCATCAATTGCTTGATCGAAGGTGTCAATTCATCCCGTTTAAAATGCTCAGATGGGTGTCTATTTATTGGCGTCTTGGCCTTTACAAAGGTGACCGTCTAGAAAAATGGCTGACAGACGTGTTAAAACGAAAAGGCGTCACCGTATTCGGTGATCTGAAAAAAGATACGCTCAAAATCGTCGCTTCTGATTTAACAAATGGCAAAATCCTCGTCCTTCCAGATGACCTTCCTTCCTATGGGTTAAATCCAGAACGGTTTTCTGTTGCCAGAGCCATTCGGATGAGCTGCAGTCTGCCGTATTTTTTCGAACCTGTCAAACTGAGGTCTTCAAAAGGAATTTGTACCATAGTAGATGGCGGCGTGCTCAGCAACTTTCCGATTTGGCTTTTTGCTGAAGAGAAAAAAAGACCGTTTGTCGGTGTCACATTAACCCCAAACGAAAAAGAACGCCCTCAACATTCCATCCGCAATGCGTTTGAACTGTTTGGCGCTCTATTTGAAACGATGCGTGGTGCTCATGACGAAAGACATATTGCCACAAAACACGAACGTCATATTATTTTTATTCCTGTAGAACACGTCATTGCCACTGATTTTCAGCTGATGACAGAAAAGAAAAAGGCGCTCGTCGATCTAGGCAGACAGAAGGCCGAGCAATTTTTAAAGAGCTGGACATTTTAAAATAAGGCGCGATTTTTCTTTTTGTTTTTCTTGCCTTCAATGACTGTCAAATGTGTTTGGCTTTTCTTTTTGAGAAGGACGGGCTTAGACTTGTGGTCAGTCGGCACGCTTCGCAAATGAGTGACCCGGTTTTTCATCTGGCTTTTCGTTTTTGGTTTAGGCTGCTGGTAGCGACGTTTTGATTGTTTGACTGCTTTACGATAAAGATTTCCTTCTGTTCCAGTTCTTCGATTCATCAGCCATCTAAATAAGAAAAATAGAACCGCTCCAACGATCACAACTGATAGCAGCATTGTAAAAAGTCTGCTTGGATTCGTTGTGAGTAAATACACAAATCCCAAAACACCTAAAGCGAAAATAATGGTAAAAGCAGGATGTACTCGGCGATTCATAACTGTCCACCTCCGAAAGAATTTACCGGATTTATAAACTAGATCACTTGATGAGCAGAATCTGATGCTTGTTTCGCAGATGCTTCCTCTAAACGAAGAAGTTCATTAAAACTTGCAATGGCTACCTCGACTTGATCATCAGAGGGTTCTTTTGTTGTGAGCAATTGCAGCCAAAGGCCAGGATAGCCAAGCACTTTAAGCACTGGCACGTCACGGAGTTTGTTTGTGAGCTGAAGCACTTCAAATGAAATGCCCAGAACAACCGGAATAAGCGCCAAGCGATTCAGAACTCTCACCCATAAAGGATCTGTCGGTACGAGTAAATAGACGAACATGCCGACAATGACAGTGAATAAAATAAAGCTGCTGCCGCATCGATAATGCAGGCGAGATTGGCTTTGGACATTTTCCACTGTGATGTCAAGATTCTGTTCATAGCAGTTTATGACTTTATGTTCTGCCCCATGATATTGAAATACCCTTTTAATTAAAGGGGTCATGGAAATAAAGTAAATATAGCCTAATAACAGGATCAATTTAAAGAATGTTTCCACTGCAATTTGTGCGAAGTTTCCAGAAAACACCGGACGCACAAGTTCAGCTAAAAAGACAGGCACTAAAGTAAAGACAAATTTACTAAAAAGAAGAGAGAGAACTCCGATCACAGCAATGCCGAAGATCATTGATAATTTCGAGCTTTTTTGTTCTTTTTCAAGAGAATGATCTTCAGAAGGATCTAAGTCATAGCGCTCGCTGGAGAAGTTTAAGTGCTTACTGCCGTTTGCGCTTGCTTCAACAAGTGCAGCAACACCCCTGACAAAAGGGATTTTCTTAAGAAAGGCGGTTCGTTTATTGGAGGTCCGGGGAAGCTTTAAAAACTCAATCGACTCATCCTTACGCCGAATCGCTGTCACATAGTTCATTTTACCTCCGAACATGACACCTTCCACAACTGCCTGCCCTCCATATGCTGGAGGTTTTGTTTGATTGGACATATTTCATCAACCTGCCTGTTTCCTGTAATTTACATGCATTTCCTTATACCTTTATTGTACAGGAAAAGAGGGGAAATCACTAGCTCACAGGTCGATTATCTACTAGAATTCTATCTACCTCTTTTTAGCCAGTATACCCTGTTATAAAAATTTTACACTCTCGCACGGAAATCCTTTTTTTTCATGACATTTTGGACATACTACTTGCTGGAGGTGTTCATATGAAACGTGATGAAAAGAAAAACCAAGAAGAAAAAAATCAATCAGTACAAATGTCTTCAATGGTGGCAAGGGCAGCAGCCACAGGTTTTGTCGGCGGAGTTTTTTGGGGCTTTATCGGATTTCTGACCCATATGTTTCATTTTTCAGAGGTGAGTCCAAATATGCTGTTGCAGCCATTTGTGCTTGGTGAATGGAAAAAAGGCGGACTTGGTACATTTATGAGTATTGTTCTTTTAGGGATTTTATCTATTGGGGCAGCCTTTATTTATTATGGACTGCTCAAACGGATAAAAGGTTTTTGGATGGGACTGATTTATGGAGGGGTTTTGTGGCTGCTTGTTTTTTATGTATTTAATCCTATATTCCCCGATGTGAAGCAAGTGCAAGATTTGCAGCAAAGCACCATTGTGACGACATTTTGCCTATATATTTTATATGGCATGTTTGTCGGATACAGTATTTCATTTGAATACAATGAATTAACGAGTCAGAAGCTTGCAAGAGCACTCGGGAAAAAGACAGAATAAAGTGTAAATCCACCTTTCATATGATAAAATTATTTTTGGAAACGAAAGGTTTCTAAGGAAAAAGAAACAGACATCGATATAGAGTGAATTAGGGTGAAGGAGTGGTCATATGCCTCATTTTCTAGTGCTGAATGGGCCCAACTTAAATAGGCTCGGCAAGAGAGAGCCAGGAGTTTATGGAAGTAAAACATTAACAGATTTAGAAACGGATTTGTTTCAGTTTGCAGAAAGAGCAAATATTCAATTGACGTTCTTTCAATCGAATCACGAGGGAGATTTGGTCGATGCGCTCCATGAAGCAGAAGATCAGTACGATGGCGTCGTGTTTAACCCGGGTGCTTTTACCCACTATAGCTATGCACTGAGAGATGCCATTGCAAGTATTACGTTACCTGTCATCGAAGTACATATCACAAATGTTCATAAGAGAGAGGAATTCCGCCATCATTCGGTTCTTGCTCCAGTATGTCAAGGTCAAATCGTTGGACTTGGTTTAGAAGGATATAAATTGGCGATTCGTTATTTAGTCAGTGAAGGGGGAGCAGTATCATGAAACTTGAAAAACTAAGAAAACTTTTAGCCGAATTAGACATAGATGGTTTAGTGATTACGAGCAGCTTTAATTTACATTATATGACGAGTTTTACTGGATCAGCCGGTCTTGCCATCGTTTCAAAGGATCGAGCCGCCTTTATTACGGATTTTCGTTACACGGAGCAAGCCAAGGATCAAGTAAAGGGCTATGACATCATTGAACATAAAGGAAACATTGTGGAAACTGCTGTCCAAACGGCAAACGAATTTGGGGTGAAACGTCTTGGTTTTGAACAAAACCATATGACATTTGCCACCTACCAGCAGTACTCGGGGAAAGCAAGCGGTATCGAGCTTGTTCCAGTCTCAGAATCAGTTGAAAAGTTGCGCTTGATTAAGTCTAATGAAGAGATTAAGATATTAGAGGAAGCTGCGAAGATTGCAGATCATGCCTTTGATCATATTCTCACGTACATCAAGCCGGGCCTGACAGAAATTGCGGTCATGAACGAGCTTGAATTTTTCATGAGAAAAGAAGGGGCAGAAGGATCTTCATTCGATATGATTGTTGCCTCTGGCGTTCGTTCAAGCCTGCCACACGGGAGAGCGAGCGAAAAGGTGATTGAATCTGGCGACTTGGTGACACTGGATTTCGGTGCCTATTATAAAGGCTATTGTTCAGACATGACAAGAACCATTGCTGTAGGAACACCAAGCGACAAATTAAAGGAAATTTATCATATCGTATTAGAAGCAGAAAACGCTGGTGTGGATAAAATCAAGCCAGGCTTAACAGGAAAAGAAGCTGATCGCATCACACGAGACATCATTGAAAAGTATGGCTACGGTCAATACTTCGGGCATTCGACTGGACATGGTCTTGGTATGGAAGTACATGAAGCACCTGGCCTTTCCTCGCGCTCAGATGTCGTGTTAGAAGAGGGAATGGTTGTGACAGTTGAACCAGGCATTTACTTGCCGGATGTCGGCGGCGTGAGAATTGAGGATGATATTGTCCTGACAGCTGACGGCAATAAACGATTGACCCACTCACCGAAAGAACTTATCATATTATGATGGTGAAATGTAGGAGGATGACAAAATGATTTCAGTAAACGATTTTCGTACAGGCCTGACAATTGAAGTGGACGGCGGTATTTGGCGTGTAGTGGATTTCCAACACGTAAAACCAGGAAAAGGCGCAGCGTTTGTCCGTTCGAAACTGCGTAACCTGCGTACAGGTGCGATTCAAGAGAAAACATTCCGTGCAGGTGAAAAAGTAGCGAAAGCGCAAATTGAAACAAAAACAATGCAATATTTATATGCAAATGGCGATCAGCATGTATTCATGGATACAAGTTCATACGAACAACTTGAACTAAGCGAAGCGCAAATCAAAGATGAGCTGAAATATTTGCTTGAAAATATGTCGGTTCAAATCGTCATGTACGGTGATGAAACACTTGGAGTAGAACTTCCAAACACTGTAGAACTAGAAGTAGTAGAAACAGAGCCTGGTATTAAAGGTGATACGACATCAGGTGGATCAAAACCTGCAAAAACAGAAACTGGTTTAATCGTGAACGTTCCTTTCTTTGTGAACCAAGGTGATAAACTAGTGATCAATACATCTGACGGTTCATACGTTTCAAGAGCGTAATGAACAGAGAGACTGTAAACCTCGTGTTTACAGTCTTTTTTTATTTGAAAAATAGGACGCCTCGTTATGACACCCCTTACTCTATTCTCTCATCCATCTCTCTTCCTTTTGAAAAACAAGACTACTTCTAGCTAGTGAAGCATATAGTGTAAAAAAAGCTGGAGGTTCTATATGAAACAATTTCTCCCGGGTATACACCCATCAGTTGCTGCCATGGCTGGGATGAGGTTTTTATCTGCCGCAATTGAACTGACGGCCGCCATCCTCATTTTAGTGACAAATGATGTGCGTAAAGCGGTTGTCATCAATAGTATATTAGCGATCATCGGGCCGCTCATTTTTATTATCACGATGACGATTGGAATCTATCAAATTGCAGGGCAGTTATCCTATGCGAAGCTTGTGTTTATTTTCATTGGTGTCGTATTTATTCTTGTTGGAATTTATAAGTGAAATGGCTTGGCATAATTAACGGCATACATCATACATTTTAGAGAAGAAAAAAAGGAGGGGAATTCGTTGCGGAGTTTGTTGGATATTCTCCCGCACTCAATTGGACAAGAACTCAGCATGTTAAAAGAAGCAGAGTGGGCGCAAATAGAAGAAATCCGCATTCGCACCGATCGCCCAATTGAGCTGATGCAAGGTGGAAAACCACGCTTTCTTTCCTATCATACAACAGGTGAAGATGCGGCTCAGCTATTAGGCAGGCTCAGTAATTACAGCATGTACACACTTGAGGAAGAGTTAAAACAGGGCTATATCACCATATCTGGCGGACATCGGGTTGGGCTTGCTGGAAAGGTCATCGTCGAAAATGGATTCGTCAAAGGCTTAAGAGATATTTCTTCATTTAATATTCGCATCGCAAAAGAGAAGATCGGAATTGCTCTGCCGTTTCTCCCTTATTTATATGAAAAACATTGGTGTAACACACTGATTATAGGTCCGCCGCAAACCGGGAAAACGACATTGCTGCGTGATCTAGCACGTCTTGTCAGTACAGGAACAACAGCCATTTCTCCTAGAAAAACAGGGATTGTAGATGAACGCTCTGAAATCGCAGGTTGTATAAGAGGAGTGCCGCAGCATTCTTTTGGGCACCGGATTGATGTACTTGATGCGTGCCCAAAGGCTGAAGGGTTAATGATGATGATCAGATCCATGAGCCCAGAAGTCATCATTGTCGATGAAATCGGAAAAAGTGAAGATGTACAGGCACTGCTAGAAGCAATCCATGCTGGAGTCACCATTATCGTCTCAGCTCATGGATATTCTCTTGAAGACTTATCTAAACGGCCATCATTTGAACCGTTATGGCAGCTTCGTGTGTTTGATCGATATGTGGAATTAAATAGAGAAAAAGGGCCTGGCACGATCGGACGGATATTTGACCAAGAGGGACAAGAGCTGAAGAGGAGGCGGGGAGTGGACGTATGTTAAAGCTTATTGGTGCTATTTTCATTGTTGCGGCTACGACATGGGGAGGATTCGAGTTTGCGAAGCGGTACAGTGATCGGCCAAAGCAAATCCGCCAGCTCCGGTTTGCACTCCAATCTCTTGAAGCTGAAATTATGTATGGTCAAACACCTTTAGCTAGAGCCGCTGACCAAATTGCGTCCCAAGTAGGACCGCCTGTGAATGGGCTATTTGAACAATTTGCAGAAAAACTCAATGTCGGAACCTTTTCTGCGAGGCATGCATGGAATGAAAGTCTAGAGGATGTATGGAAAAAAACCGTATTAAAAAAAGGCGAATATGAGGCGCTGAAGCACTTTGGAGAAACCCTTGGTCAGCATGATGTGACGGCTCAACAAAAATATATCAAGCTAGCTTTAGGCCATTTGGAATCAGAGGAGAAAGAAGCTGAAGTTGCCCAAGTAAAAAATGAAAAAATGGTGAGAAGTCTTGGTTTTCTAAGTGGTTTACTACTGATTCTGTTATTGATGTGAGAGGAAGGGAGTCGAGAGCATGGGCGTTGATGTAAACGTCATTTTCCAAATTGCGGGAGTGGGTATCGTCGTGGCTTTTCTCCATACGATTTTAGATCAAATGGGGAAAAAAGAGTACGCACAGTGGGTGACACTGCTTGGATTTATCTACATTTTATTTATGGTTGCTACCATTGTGGATGATTTGTTTAAGAAGATTAAAGCCGTATTTCTATTTCAAGGATAGGGGAGGGCTTACAAATCGAAATTATTCAAATTGTTGGACTTGGTTTAATCGCTACTTTTCTAGCATTAATCGTCAAAGAACAAAAGCCAACCTTCGCCTTTATGCTTGTTGTGTTTACTGGGTGTGTCATTTTCCTTTATTTAATCGATCAAATCTATGCCATTATCTCCATGATTGAAAAAATTGCAGCAAGTGCAGGCGTCAATATGAAATACGTGGAAACCATTTTGAAAATCATTGGCATTGCCTATATTGCAGAATTTGGTGCCCAGCTCACAAAGGATGCGGGACAAGGCGCCATCGCTTCAAAAATAGAGCTTGGCGGCAAAATTCTTATTTTGGTCATGGCGGTACCGATTTTAACGGTCATCATTGAGACGATCCTAGGTATGATCCCGTCCATGACTTGATGGAAAAGAGGTGATGATGATGAAACGGGTGACAGCTGTGCTAGGGTTTATGATGTTCTTTTGGATGATCGTTCCGTATGCAGGTGCAGAAGAAAGTGTGCCTTTATCAAGTGAAGAACCGGTCGCAGAAGAAGTTGCGGGTGGACAGGCTGATGCCTTAGAGCTTCATTCTATCAGTGACTTTTGGGAAACGATATTGGACGAGTATGGCGGTTTTCTGCCTGAAAGCCAAAAAGGTACAGTGAAGGAAATGATCGATGGCGATAAAGAGCTGTCTCCCCAAACGTGGCTGAAGGCTTTTGTTCATTATCTGTTTCATGAGCTGATTGCCAATGGAAAGCTCTTAGGCACACTTATATTACTCACCATCTTTTGTTCGCTTTTGCAGCTTTTGCAAAATGCGTTTGAGCAAAGCACTGTTAGTAAAGTTGCATACGCTCTTGTTTATATGGTGCTTATCATTATTGCATTAAACAGTTTTCATGTTGCGATCTCTTATGCAACAGAAGCCATTCAAACGATGACTAGTTTTATTCTTGCTCTTATTCCTCTTTTATTAGCACTTATTGCCTCATCAGGCGGGCTTGTCTCAGCCGGATTCTTTCATCCTGTGATTTTGTTTTTAATGAACACGAGCGGTGTTTTTATTCAATATGTCGTTCTTCCGCTCATCTTTTTATCAGCGATCTTGAGCATCGTCAGTACATTGACCGAACAATACAAAGTGACCCAGCTTGCCCAGCTGTTAAGAAATGTCGCCATTGGCGGGCTCGCTGTTTTTTTAACTGTATTCCTCGGCGTCATTTCTGTACAGGGGGCATCTGCTGCTATCACTGATGGCATCGCTCTTCGCACAGCCAAGTTTATTACCGGAAATTTCATCCCTGTCCTTGGCAGAATGTTTACTGATGCGACAGATACCGTTATCAGCGCCTCTGTGCTGCTGAAAAATACGGTTGGCCTTGTAGGCGTCGCTATTTTGATTTCAATTGCGGCTTTCCCAGCGATTAAAGTGCTGTCGCTCGCTCTGATTTATAAATTGGCCGCTGCGATTCTTCAGCCTTTAGGGGGCGGGCCGATTATTAGCTGCCTTGATGTCATTTCAAAAAGTGTTCTTTATATATTTGCTGCATTAGCTGTTGTATCGCTTATGTTCTTTTTAAGCATTACCGTTATCATCACAGCTGGCAACCTCACCATGATGATGAAGTAAGGAGGTGACACCATTTGAGTTTTCTCACAGAATGGATCACAAGTATTATCCTATTTATTTTATTTGCGATTGTGATTGATCTTTTGCTTCCCAATTCAAGCATGCAGAAGTATGCAAAAATGGTCGTCAGCTTACTGTTAATTGTGGTGATGCTCAATCCGATCTTTGCGTTATTCCGGGCAGATCCTGACCAAATTTTCTCAGAAATCATGAAAGGGAAGGACCAAGCGCAATCAGAAGAAATAAAAAATCAGATGAATTTAGAAAAAAAAGAAATACAAGCTTCACAGCGTGCATATATTTTAAAGCAAATGGCTGTCCAACTAGAAAAAAGCGCAAAGGAGCCACTGGAGAAGGAGAGCTATGAAATGAAACACGTAGAAGTGTTGGCAGATGAGGAGCACCTTGATCAGAATATGGAGGCAGATCAATTTCGCATCAAAGCAGTCCTTGTCCCGCTCACAGGTGATGCTGTAGAAACGGTGGCAAAGGTCGACATTGATCTCTCCAGGCAAAAGGAGGAAAGCGCCGGGGCGTCAGCAAAAGAGATGGCGAGGGTGAAAGAGACGCTTGCAGATGTATGGAATACACGGCCTGAACACATTGCGCTGAACATTGAGGGAGGTGACGCAGCAGATCATGAATAACAAGGACTGGAGACAAAAACTGAAATCAATGTTCCAAGCACCTGAAAAAGGTGAAGGGAAACCAAAATTAACGAAGCACCATTACTTACTGCTTGTCTTCATTATCGGCGTGTCATTCATGTTAGTCAGTCAGATTCTGTCACCGCCATCAAGCAAACAAGAGGCTGCTGTTCCTGCGTCTAAAAAAACATCCTCAGAAGAGCAGGCGGTGTTCAAACCATCCTCTTCAGGTAAGTCAAACAACTCGATAGAGGATGTTGAACAAGAATACGAAAATCAGCTGAAAGAGATTTTAGAAACGATCATTGGTGTTGAGGATGTTTCCATTGTGGTAAATGTAGACGCAACTTCTTTAAAAGTGTTTGAAAAAAACAAATCCAATAAAAGCACTACGACCGAGGAAACAGACAAAGAAGGCGGCGTGCGAAGTGTCACGGATCAAACAAAAGAAGAAGAGATTGTCATTATTAAAAATGGCAATGAAGAAACACCTGTTGTTGTCCAAACGAAAAAGCCAGATATTCGAGGTGTCCTCGTTGTTGCTCAAGGAGTAGACAACGTTCAAATAAAGAAAACCATCATTGAAGCGGTTACACGAGTGCTTGATGTACCGAGCCATAGAGTGGCTGTTGCCCCTAAAAAAATCAAGGAGGATTCGGAATGATGTTAAAAAAACAAACGGTTTGGCTATTAACGATGCTAAGTTTAGTTGTCGTATTAAGTGTGTACTATATCATGTCCCCGCAAGGTGAGAATGCTGTGACAGTAGAAGATACAAAATCAAAAGGAATGGAAGAGAAAAAGGCTGAGCCAGAAAAAGGGACTGACAAAGGAACTGAAAAGAACGCAGAAGAGAAATCAACTGACAAAGAAACCAATGCGAAACAAGAAGATGTTGAAACAAGTGGAGAAGAAGGAAAGGCTGTTTCAGAGCAGACCGACGATGAACTTTTCACAACCTACAGACTTGAACTGGAAGATAAGCGCAGCAAGCAGCGTGAAGAGTATAACGAAATCGTGTCTAGTGATGATGCAACAGCGCAAGAGAAAAGTGAAGCTTATGATCAAATGACAGCGCTTAGTGAGGCAGAAGGAACAGAGCGTCAGCTGGAGACATTAATCAAAACAAAAGGATATAAAGATGCGCTCGTCAGTGCAGAAGGAGATAAAGTAAACATCACGGTTCGTTCTGATAAAAAATCAAAGTCCCAAGCAGCAGATATTATTGATTTGGTCACAAAAGAAATGAGAGGGCTTGATAACGTAGCCGTCACTTTTGAGCCATCGAATCAATAAAAAATGCACAAGCGCCCTTTTCTGAAAAGGGCGTTTTTTCATGCGGGTTGACGCCCTTTTTCAGGTGCTTGTGCGATGAGTCTCATCACATTAATAGTTGAATTCAACGAAATCCTCCTGTAAGATGGTTATAGTATGTACTTTTAGTACTAGCCTATAAAAAAAGATAAATCCATACATAGGGGTGCAAATCCATGTTAAAAATTGAAGAGATTCATGAACTAATTAAATTAATTGACGAATCAACAATTGATGAATTTACGTACGAAAACGAAGGTGCAAAAATCAAGTTAAAGAAAAATAAAGAAGTCGTTCAGCAAGTTGCGGCACAAGCACCAGTGGCTCCTGTCCAAGCAGCTCCAGCTCAACAAGCTCCTAAAGCACAAGCTCCAGCTCAGACCGAAGCCCCTGCACAAGAGAAAGCCGCGTCTGAAAACCTGCATAAAATCACATCCCCAATGGTTGGCACATTTTACGCTTCTTCTTCACCAGAAGCAGATCCATATGTGACAACAGGTTCTAAAGTGAAGGAAAACTCAGTTGTATGTATCGTTGAAGCGATGAAACTGTTTAATGAAATCGAAGCAGAAGTAAAAGGCGAAATCGTCGAAGTATTAGCTGAAAACGGTCAGCTTGTAGAATTCGGACAACCCCTCTTTCTAGTGAAAGCAGAGTAAGGAGTACGATCATGATTAAAAAGCTATTAATTGCAAACAGAGGAGAAATCGCAGTTAGAATCATCCGTGCTTGTAAAGAGCTTGGAATTGAAACAGTTGCGGTATTTTCTGAAGCGGATCGTGATGCGCTGCATGTTCAAATGGCTGATGAAGCATATTGCATCGGACCGACTGCTTCAAAAGATAGTTATTTAAATGTGACAAATATTGTCAGTGTGGCAAAACTAACAGGTACAGATGCCATCCATCCAGGATATGGTTTCCTTGCTGAAAATGCAGACTTTGCAGAGCTTTGCGAGGAATGTAATGTCATCTTTGTTGGACCAACTGCGTCAGCAATTTCCAAAATGGGAACGAAAGATGTGGCAAGAGAAACAATGAAGCAAGCTGGTGTTCCAATTGTCCCTGGTTCTCAAGGAATTGTAAAAGATCTTGATGATGCTGTTTCAACAGCAGCTGGTATTGGGTATCCTGTCATTATTAAAGCAACTGCAGGCGGCGGTGGTAAAGGTATCCGTGTGGCTCGCACAGAAGAAGAGCTCATTAACGGTGTCACCATCACGCAGCAGGAAGCAGCACAAAACTTCGGGAACCCAGGTGTCTATTTGGAGAAATTCATTGAAGACTTTAGACACGTTGAAATTCAAGTCCTTGCTGATCAGCATGGGAATACCATTCACTTAGGTGAACGTGATTGTTCTATCCAAAGAAGAATGCAAAAGCTTCTGGAAGAAACGCCATCACCTGCACTAAATGCAGATATTCGTGAGCAAATGGGTGAAGCTGCCGTAAAAGCAGCCGAAGCTGTTGAATACACAGGTGCTGGAACGGTTGAATTCATTTACGATTATAATGAAGAGAAGTTTTACTTCATGGAAATGAATACACGTATCCAAGTAGAGCATCCTGTAACGGAAATGGTCACTGGTGTTGATTTGATCAAAGAACAGATCAAAGTAGCTTCAGGTGAAAAGCTTTCCCTTACGCAAGAGGATGTCGTATACGAAGGCTGGGCGATTGAATGTCGTATTAACGCAGAGAACCCTGAGAAAAATTTCATGCCTTCTGCTGGTGAAATTAAAATGTACCTTCCGCCAGGCGGTTTAGGAGTACGTATTGATTCTGCCGCTTATCCTGGTTATGTGATTCCGCCATATTACGATAGTATGATTGCGAAAGTGATCACATATGGTAAAACGAGAGAAGAAGCAATAGCAAGAATGAAACGTGCGCTTCAAGAATTCGTCATTGAAGGAGTCTACACAACGATTCCATTCCACCTCAGATTACTAGAGCACGAAACATTTGTGAGCGGTAATTTTAATACGAAGTTTTTAGAAACGTATCAAATTATGAAATAATAACAGCTTTCGGAGGTGAATGATCGTGTCAGAAAACAATTTGCTTGAAATGAACCTTGATGAAGATCAATTGGGAAAAGTGCAAATTGCGCCAGAAGTGATTGAAGTCATTGCTGGGATCGCTGCATCAGAGGTCGAAGGAATTGCGGAAATGCGCGGCAACTTCGCTGCTGATGTGGCAGAACGCTTTGGGAAGAAAAATCACCGTAAAGGTGTGAAAGTAGATGTCTCTGATGAAGGCATCACAATTGATGTGTATTGTGTGGTTGAATTTGGCCTATCCATTCCAAAGGTATCCACTGCTGTTCAAGAAAATATCCGTCAAACCCTTTTAAACATGACGGCCTTAACGATTAATGAAATCAACATTCATGTCGTGGGCATTCAATTTGATACAAAAACAGCTGAAGCTGAAGTTGATCAAGAAATGTAAAAAGGGTTGAAGTGAAACCAAGGAGGCATTGCCTCTTTGGTTTTTTAAAGCCCATTTTTGGGAAAATTCCACATGATGATTACGTCACGCATGGAGTGATTCGTTTTTCGTCACAGCTCGCATGGATCTTGGTGCGACTGCGGTCAAAATATGTTATGATCTCTGTATGGCTTAACGACAAGCGGATAAAGTGGTTAAAGGAGTAAATAATGAAAAGAAGAACTGCAAGAGAAAAGGCGCTACAAACATTATTTCAAATTGATGTCAGCAATATTGATCCGAAAGAGGCCATTACACATGCGCTGGATGAACAAGAATCAGATCCTTTTTTCGAGGAACTGGTTTTCGGTGTGCTCGAACAAAAGGACAAGCTCGATGACATGATTTCACAGCATCTTGTGAACTGGAAACTTGATCGTATTGCGAACGTAGACAGAGCCATTTTAAGGCTGTCTGTGTACGAAATGGTATATCAAGAAGATATCCCGGTGAGTGTTTCAATGAATGAAGCCATTGAACTGGCTAAATTGTTCGGTGACGATAAGGCGCCGAAATTTGTAAATGGTGTACTTTCAAACATTAAAAACGACCTAAAGCAGCAATAGGAGGATTCGACATGACAGCAACAATCATCGATGGGAAAGAAACAGCAAAAGAAAAGCGTGAACAATTAGCAAAAGAAGTAGAAGAGCTAAAACAAAAAGGAGTCACACCTGGTCTTGCCGTTATTCTAATCGGTGATGATCCGGCTTCACTTTCTTACGTACGCGGGAAGAAAAAAGCAGCAGAAGCCATGGGCATGCATTTCCAGCTTGATCATTTAGATGCTTCTTTAACAGAAGAGGAATTGCTAAAGATGATTGATCAGTACAATGCGAATGATCAATTCCACGGAATTCTTGTTCAGCTTCCACTGCCAAAACATATTTCTGAAAAAGCCGTCATTGAACGAATTTCACCAGAGAAAGACGTAGATGGTTTTCATCCGCTGAATATCGGGAAAATGCTACTTGGGGAAGACACATTCCTCCCTTGCACACCAGCAGGTATTGTTGAATTATTGAACAAAACAGGTGTGGATCTCTCTGGCAAAGAAGTGGTCGTTGTAGGACGAAGCAATATCGTCGGCAAACCAGTTGGACAATTGCTATTAAACGAAAATGCAACCGTCACTTACTGTCATTCAAGAACGGCGAACATTTCAGAACATACGTTAAAAGCGGACATTTTAGTTGTTGCCGTCGGTCGAGCAAACTTTATTAAAGCTGACCAAATTAAAGAAGGCGCTATTGTCATTGATGTAGGAGTCAATCGTCTAGAAACAGGGAAACTTGTAGGGGACGTTGACTTTGAAGCAGCAAAAGAAAAAGCTTCTTACATCACACCAGTCCCTGGTGGAGTGGGTCCAATGACAATTACGATGCTTGCACACAATACAGTTAAATCAGCAAAACGTACATTATCATAAGCTTGATCCATTCATCCACCTGCGTGCTGCCGGTGGATGAATGTGCGTTTTTGAAGAGGAGGAATACGTCATGAGTGAAAAAGCCTTTGTGACGGTCACAGCCCTTACAAAATACATAAAAAGAAAATTTGATGTTGACCCTCATTTAGAAGATATTTGGATCAAAGGTGAGTTATCAAATGTGAAGGTTCATTCAAGAGGTCATGTTTATTTCACCTTAAAGGACGAAAATGCACGTATGCAAGCTGTTATGTTCCAGCGCTCCGCGTCCAAGCTGCCTTTTTCACCAAAGAGCGGAATGAAAGTGTTCGTACGTGGCGGAATTCAAGTCTACGAACCGAGCGGAAGCTATCAATTATATGCAAAAGAAATGCAGCCTGATGGTGTTGGTGCTCTTCATCTTGCCTATGAAGAGCTGAAGAAGAAACTAGCAAGTGAAGGCTTATTTGATGAGCGCTATAAAAAAACAATTCCTGAATATCCAGAGGTTGTTGGTGTCATTACATCCCCAACAGGAGCAGCTGTTCGAGATGTCATTACCACGATCAATCGGCGCTATCAGCAGGCCAAGATCATTGTGCTTCCGGCATTAGTCCAAGGAGAAAATGCTCCGCGTTCGATTGTGGAACGGATTAAAGAAGCCAATGAAAAACAGCTTTGTGATGTCTTGATTGTCGGGAGAGGCGGAGGATCGATTGAAGAACTTTGGGCCTTTAATGAAGAAGCAGTCGCAAGAGCGATCTTCGCATCAGACATTCCAATCATTTCTGCCGTTGGGCACGAAACAGACTTTACCATTAGTGATTTCACTGCAGACATGAGAGCACCCACACCAACAGGAGCAGCAGAACTAGCTGTTCCAAGCACCGCTGACTTAATTGAACGAATCAAATCAATCGACATTCGGTTAACAAGAGCAGTAAAAAATCGAACGTCACAAGCAAAAGACCGTCTTGTGGCACTTCAATCGTCTTATGCTTTCCGTTTTCCAAAACGATTACAAGAGCAAAAAGAGCAGCAATTCGATATGGTATTTGATCGTTTTCAAAAACAGCTGACAAGACAAATGGAACAAAAACGCAGTCAACTTGACCGCCAAACATATAGACTGAAGCCGCTTCATCCAAAAGAGCAGCTTCTTCAGGCGAAAAAACGCCATGCCAATGAAACAGAACAGCTCGTTCGGAGCATGAATGTGCAAATGAAAACAATTCATTCGCAGTTCCAATCGGTTCTTGGTAAACTAAATGCATTAAATCCGCTTCAAGTCATGGAAAGAGGCTATAGTTTAGCTTATAAAGAAGATGAGCTCATTAAAAGTGTGAATCAAGTAGAAACGAAGGATCAACTGACGATTACAATGAAGGATGGACGTCTGATTTGTGAGGTTATTGAGAAGGAGGGCAATCATCATGACAGAATCAAATAAACAAAAAGAAGAACAAATGACATTTGAAGAGGCTATGAAAGGACTTGAAGAGATTGTGGGAAAGCTCGAAGAAGGCGATGTACCGCTTGAACAAGCCATCCACTATTTCCAAGAGGGTATGACACTCTCAAAACTTTGCCATGAAAAATTACAGCATGTTGAAAAGCAAATGGATTTCATTTTAAAAGAGGACGGTGAACTGGCTCCTTTTTCAGTGAAGGAGGCAGATGCTGGTGACAAGTAACTTAAACGAATTTTTAACAACACGAAAACAAGCAATTGAAGATTATTTATTTACATATGTGCAGGAATTGTCTATTCCAGAAGAGCTGAAATCTTCTATGCTTTATTCTCTGAAAGCTGGCGGAAAAAGACTGCGTCCTGTGCTTGTTCTTGCTCTTTTAAATGCGTATGGGAAAAAGGAAGAAGACGGTATACCAGTAGGTTGTGCAGTGGAAATGATTCATACGTATTCCTTGATACATGATGATCTTCCTTGTATGGATGATGATGATCTGCGCCGAGGAAAACCGACCAACCATAAAGTATACGGCGAGGCAACAGCCGTTCTTGCAGGCGATGCGTTGCTCACTGAAAGCTTCCGTCTGATTACATCGCAATTATCTGACGATGTACCTGCTGATCAAAAGCTTCGAATCATCGATGAACTTGTTACATCAGCAGGTGCACTCGGAATGGTTGGCGGGCAATTTGATGATATGGAAGCAGAACAGAAACAAATCCCTCTTTCTGAATTAGAATCGATTCATGCCCGCAAAACAGGAAAGCTACTCACCTTTAGTGTGGTTGCTGGTGCGATACTGGCAGGTGCATCTGATGATGAGATCGAAAAGCTGAGGGAATTCAGCTATCATATTGGCATTGCTTTTCAAATCCGTGATGATATTTTAGATCTTGAAGGCAGCGAAGAGAAAATAGGAAAGCGGATCGGCTCCGATACAGCAAATGAAAAGTCGACATATCCTTCTTTATTAACGCTTTCAGGAGCAAAAGAAAAGCTGGATGAACATATCACTCGTGCGAAAGAAATTGTCTCAAATCTTGAGTTGGAGCAAAACTTGCTGCATGATTTATGCGATCTGATTGCCTCACGAGATCACTAAAAACAGCCTAGATTTGAGGGTCCTCGAGCAATTGTGGTAAACTGTAAACAGTTTATCATGATGAGACAACTCTTATTCCTGAATTGGTTTTCATAGGAATAAGGCATTATATATGTAGATAGAAATTTTGTTGAAAGCGAGTTGATCCTGATTGGATCTTTTATCAATAAAAAATCCAACGTTTCTAAAAGGAATGTCAAATGCAGAATTAGAGGAGCTGAGTGCGGACATTCGCACATTTTTAATTGAGTCGTTAGCGAACTCTGGTGGGCACATTGGTCCAAACCTTGGTGTCGTTGAACTTACTGTTGCACTTCACAAAGTATTTGACAGCCCGAAAGACAAATTTCTTTGGGATGTTGGACATCAGTCTTACGTTCACAAGCTGTTAACTGGAAGAGGCGCCGAGTTTGATACACTTCGTCAGTATAAAGGGCTCTGCGGGTTCCCTAAACGAAATGAAAGTGAACATGATGTTTGGGAAACTGGACACAGTTCAACCTCATTATCTGGTGCAATGGGAATGGCGGCAGCGCGTGACATTAAAGGAACAGATGAATACATTCTCCCGATTATCGGCGATGGTGCACTAACCGGCGGTATGGCGTTAGAAGCACTGAACCATATCGGGGATGAAAAAAAAGACATGATTGTGATCTTAAACGACAATGAAATGAGTATTGCGCCAAACGTTGGGGCGATCCATACAATGCTTGGCAGACTACGTACAGCTGGTAAATACCAATGGGTAAAGGACGAGCTTGAATACTTATTCAAGCGTATCCCAGCAGTAGGAGGGAAGCTTGCTGCAACAGCAGAACGTATCAAGGACAGTCTGAAATATTTGCTTGTCTCTGGTATGTTCTTTGAGGAAATGGGTTTTACTTACTTAGGACCAGTAGATGGACATTCCTATGAAGATTTGTTTGAGAATCTTGAGTACGCAAAGAAAACAAAAGGCCCGGTTCTCCTTCATGTCATCACGAAAAAAGGAAAAGGCTATAAGCCGGCCGAATCTGATAAGATCGGCACATGGCACGGAACAGGCCCATATAAAATCGACACAGGTGACTTTGTAAAACCGACAGCAGCTGCACCGTCATGGAGTGGTCTCGTCAGTGAAACCGTCAGAAAGCTTGCACGGGAAGATGAGCGGATTGTCGCGATTACACCTGCAATGCCTGTTGGCTCAAAGCTTGAAGGATTTGCAAAAGAATTCCCTGAGCGAATGTTTGATGTTGGGATTGCAGAGCAGCATGCTGCAACAATGGCAGCCGGACTTGCTACACAGGACATGAAGCCATTTTTAGCGATTTATTCAACGTTCCTTCAAAGAGCCTATGACCAAGTGTTGCATGATATTTGCCGTCAAAATCTCAATGTGTTCATTGGAATTGACCGTGCAGGTCTTGTCGGTGCAGATGGAGAAACGCATCAAGGTGTGTTTGACATTGCTTTCATGCGTCATATGCCGAATATGGTTCTCATGATGCCAAAGGATGAAAATGAAGGACAGCATATGGTCAACACAGCCATTCAATATGATAATGGTCCAATCGCCATGCGCTTCCCGCGTGGAAATGGACTAGGCGTCAAAATGGATGAACAGCTGAAAACCATCCCAATTGGTTCTTGGGAAGTTCTTCGTCCCGGGAAAGATGCTGTCATTTTAACATTCGGTACAACCATTAAAATGGCGCTGCAGGCAGCAGAAGAACTGCAAAAAGAAGGTAAATCAATCCGTGTTGTCAATGCACGTTTCATTAAGCCTCTTGATGAAGCCATGTTAAATGAGATACTGTCTGAAGGTTTGCCAATTTTAACAATAGAAGAAGCGGTGCTTCAAGGTGGATTTGGCAGCAGCGTATTAGAATATATTCACGACAAAAAAGCGTCTCATATAAAAGTAGAACGTATGGGCATTCCAGATGAATTTATTGAGCATGGAAGTGTCGATGCGCTACTTGAGGAAATTGGACTGACGAAAACGCAGGTTGCTGAAACGTTACGTGACCTGCTTCCCGCAGCACCAAGAAAAGGAATTGGATCATGACATCAAAGAAAGAACGACTTGACGTTTTATTAGTCGAACAAGGACTAATGGAAACGAGAGAGAAAGCAAAACGCGCCATTATGGCAGGGATCGTTTATTCAAATGAAAACCGTTTGGATAAGCCAGGAGAAAAAATCGCTCGTGATACCCCGCTGACTGTGAAGGGGAATCCGCTGAAATATGTCAGCCGAGGTGGGCTAAAGCTCGAAAAGGCACTTCAAGAATTTGATTTAACCGTTGAAGGAAAGCTTTTAATTGATATCGGCTCATCAACAGGGGGATTTACAGATTGCGCACTCCAAAATGGAGCAGTCAAATCCTATGCTGTGGATGTTGGCTACAATCAGCTTGCGTGGAAATTACGACAGGATGATCGGGTGATCGTCATGGAACGCACCAACTTCCGCCATTCTGTTCCGGCAGATTTCACCGAAGGATTACCAGAGGTTGCATCTATTGATGTATCATTTATCTCGCTCAAACTCATTCTTCCTGCATTAAAGCATATTCTTATCCCAGGCGGCGACTGTATTGCGCTAGTAAAGCCGCAGTTTGAAGCGGGCAGAGAGCTTGTTGGAAAAAAAGGCATTGTGCGAGAACCTTCTGTACACCTTGGTGTGCTAGAAGAAATGAATCAATTTGCTGCAAAAGAAGGCTATGATGTAAAGGATGTTTCGTTTTCACCCATTACAGGCGGAGATGGAAATATCGAATTTCTCATCCACTTGGTCCTGCATCCCGATCAAGAAGAGAATACGGCACTTCCAGTATCTGAACTTGAAAAAGTCGTCAAAGAAGCCCATGCCGTATTGAAAGAAAAGAAAAACAGTCCTGAGCCGGCTGACACATGAATTATTGAAACAAAAGGAATAATAGCTCGCTATTATTCCTTTTAGATTGTTGACAAAGGGCTAAAATGAACTTGATTTTAGCCCTTTGTCTTCTTTTCAGCGTGATAGAAAACCTTTGCAGTCTAGGAAGGACGAGTACTGGCGCGGAGCGAATTTGGCATTCGTGAGCACCAGAGCGCAGGACTGACAAAGAATGCGAGGGTTTGTCTACATGCTGAACGGAATAATCGCTCGCTATTATTCCTTTTTACATGGTCAAAAGATCAGAATTGACCGTTTCTCACGTAATGCTTGTTTTTTGAAGTGTGCATCATATAACATAGAACGTAAAGACAAACTGAGATTCTAACGCCTAGGGGGGTCAAAATGAACAAAGGTCAAAGACATATTAAGATTAGAGAAATTATCGCAAGCCAAGAAATCGAAACACAAGACGAATTAGTCGATATTTTGAAAGCGGATGGATATAACATCACACAGGCGACCGTATCAAGAGATATCAAAGAACTGCATTTAGTCAAAGTGCCAACAAATAATGGAACATATAAATACAGCCTTCCTGCAGATCAGCGGTTTAACCCGCTATCAAAATTAAAGCGTTCCTTAATGGACGCATTTATTAAAATGGATGCTGCCAGTCATTTAATCGTTCTAAAAACAATGCCTGGGAACGCTCAAGCCATCGGTGCTTTAATGGATAATTTAGATTGGGAAGAAATTATGGGAACCATTTGTGGGGATGATACCATCTTAATCATTTGCCGCACGCCAGATGATACGGATACCGTTTCGTCTAAAATTTTAGAACTTCTATAAAGAGATCAGGTATACAAAAAGAGGTGTCAAATGAGTGTTAGCAGAACTAACCATTAAAAACTTTGCAATCATTGAGGAGTTAACGGTTTCGTTTGAAAAAGGACTCACAGTTCTAACAGGGGAAACAGGTGCCGGAAAATCAATCATGATTGACGCTGTCTCACTTCTTGTAGGGGGAAGAGGATCATCCGAATTTGTCCGTTATGGCGAAAAAAAAGCAGAGCTGGAAGGTCTTTTTCTTGTACCAGCAGATCATCCTGTATTTGCCCTTTGCGAGGAGCAAGGAATTGATGCATCTGATGAAATGATGATTCTTCGCCGTGATATCAATCAAAGCGGGAAAAGCATTTGCCGCATTAATGGGAAGCTTGTCACCATCTCGCTTTTAAGAGAAGTTGGCCGTCTTTTGCTTGATATACATGGACAGCACGATAATCAGCTGTTAATGGAAGATGAAAATCATTTACATTTGCTTGATCAATTTGGAGCAGAAGAAATTGCACCTGCTCTCTCACAGTATCAAGAAGCGTATGATCAATATATGAAGACGGCGCAAAAACTCAAACAGCTGTCTGAAAATGAACAGGAAATGGTTCACCGGTTAGACTTATTGCAATTTCAGCTGGAAGAGATTGAAGCGGCACAATTAGAGCCTGGGGAAGATGAGAAGCTTCAAGAGGAACGTCATCAAATCAGCAATTTTGAAAAAATCTTTTCCTCGCTTCAAAACGCATATAATGCTCTGCGTAATGAGCAGGGAGGACTTGATTGGGTTGGGATGGCTTCAAGTGAGCTTGAGCAAGTTTCTGAGATCAACGACGATCTGAAAAAGCTCTCTGAGCAAGTGTCAAACTCCTATTATTTATTAGAAGATTCTACTTTTCAAATGCGCAGCATGCTTGATCAATTAGAATTTGACCCAGCCCGTCTTGATTTTATTGAGTCTAGGCTAAATGAGATGAAGCAGCTGAAGCGAAAGTACGGCACAACCGTTGAGGAAATTTTAGAATATGCAGCTAAGATTGAAGAGGAGATAGACCAAATCCAAAATCGAGACAGCCATTTGCAGACACTTAAAAACAAACTTGATGCGATAAGCCGGGATGCATTGCTTGAAGCGCTTAACGTGTCAGAGCTCCGTAAAAAATGGGCGAAAAAACTGGCGAAGCATATTCAAGCTGAATTGAAGGATTTATATATGGAGAAGTCTTCTTTTGATACCGCTTTTACGATTCGATATGCACCTTTTGGCAGTACGGACTGCCCGCTTTTAGATGGAAAACCCGTACAGCTCGGAAAAAATGGCATAGATCAAGCGCAATTTGTCATTTCTACAAATCCGGGTGAACCGATGAAATCTTTGTCAAAAGTAGCATCTGGAGGAGAAATTTCACGTGTCATGCTGGCAGTGAAAAGTATTTTCTCAGCGAAACAAGAAGTGACGTCCATTATATTTGATGAAGTGGATACGGGTGTTAGCGGCAGAGTCGCACAAGCCATTGCTGAAAAAATTTATAAAGTAGCAGCAGGCTCACAAGTACTCTGTATTACCCATCTTCCGCAAGTCGCAGCAATGGCTGATACACATCTTTTTATTTCTAAACGCGCTAAAGCTGGTAGAACAATGACGAACGTCAAACCACTCAGTGATGATGAAAAAGTGAGTGAAATTGGCCGAATGATTGCTGGTGTAGAAGTCACTGAGCTCACAAAACAGCATGCAAAAGAATTACTGCACCAAGCAAATGATGTCAAAACGACAGGGTAGCTGAAACAACAGCTGCCTTTTTTATATTGTCTCATATTCGCCGTATATACGCATGAAATCGTCTTTTTCTTTTATCAATTTATCCAATCATTTTCTAAAGGTGCCGGTTATAAATCCTCGCTAAGAAGGCAAAAGTAAAGATGTAGCCAAAACATTAATGTTCTGGTGTGGGTAAGGAGCGAGGAGAGTGAAAAATGAATGCCCGAAAAGATGAGAAAAGCCATTGGTGTGATTCTCCTTGTTTCTTTAATAAGTACAGGGTTTATGAGCATAGTGAAGGAATATATCAGCATTCCAACAACTGTCGCAGTATTTGAACACGAGAAGCATTCGATTGATACATCCATTGAAGCGTCAGCCAATGCTTCTTCGCCAGCCTTTAGTCTTTCAGAGAAAAAGAATCAACTTGAAGTAACGGGACAAAAGGCGGGAAAAGCCGAAATTGTTTATGATTTTAAAGGATTTCCTATTAAGAAAACAAAAGTCGATGTTCTTCCCGAATTAAAAGTCATTCCTGGAGGACAATCCATTGGCGTCAAACTCCATTCTGTCGGAGTTCTCGTTGTCGGTTTTCATCAAATCACAACAGCAGACGGCAAAAAATCACCAGGTGAAGCTGCAGGCATTCAATCAGGGGATATGATCATTGAGATCAATGGTCAGAAAATGGAGAAGATGAATGACCTCACCCCATTTATTCAGAAAGCCGGAAAAACGGGGGAAACCCTTCATTTACTCATAAAAAGAGACCATAAAACCTTTCAAACGACACTAACACCCGCGAAAGATGCAAGTGAAGGTACTTATCGAATCGGTCTTTATATTCGTGATTCCGCAGCAGGAATCGGGACGATGACCTTCTTTGAACCATCTTCTAAAAAATATGGCGCCCTTGGGCATGTGATTTCTGACATGGATACAAAAAAACCAATCGTGGTCGACAATGGTGAAATTGTCAGATCAACTGTCACATCCATTGAAAAAGGGACAGGAGGCAACCCTGGAGAAAAATTGGCTAGGTTTTCTTCCGAAAGAAAAACGATAGGTGATATTTCACGTAACAGTCCATTCGGTATATTTGGTACGTTAACCGAAAAACTTGAAAATCATGTAGCAGACAAACCACTTCCAGTCGCGTTATCAAGTGAAGTAAAAGAAGGTCCAGCCGAAATATTAACGGTTGTGGACCATGATAAAGTAGAGAAATTTGATATTAAAATCGTCAGCACAACACCGCAAAAATTCCCGGCAACAAAAGGAATGGTGCTTAAAGTAACGGATGAGCGCTTATTAAGCAAAACGGGCGGGATCGTTCAAGGAATGAGCGGAAGTCCGATCATCCAAAATGGCAAAGTCATTGGAGCGGTCACTCACGTGTTCGTCAATGACCCGACAAGCGGATACGGCGTACACATTGAATGGATGCTGTCAGAAGCAGGAATTGATCTTTATCAAAAAAACAAAAAAGCAAGCTGACGAAAAACTGCCGCGAATCTTCCGGCAGTTTTTTTCTACCCTTTCTTTCTCTCCCATCATGTTATAAAATAAGGAAAAAGAGATTTTTCGACAAAATGGAAAACAGTGTATTGTCAAATTGCAATAATCGTCGATTCATTAAGAAAAACGTAGAAAAAGCTAGATAATGCTCTATTATTCGGAAAATTAAACTTTTTTAAAGGGGATAGCATGGTTTTGTCGAATTGAACACTCAGAAGAGAAATGCAAAAGACTAAGGAATCGACATTGGGGAGGAAAGAACGTGGAGAAAATTAAAGTGTGTGTAGCTGATGATAATCGAGAACTTGTTGGCCTTTTGACAGAGTATATTGAGGGACAGGAAGATATGGAAGTACTTGGCGTGGCGTATAATGGTCAGGAATGTCTGACATTATTTAAAGATAAAGAGCCCGACGTTCTCCTCTTAGATATTATCATGCCTCATTTAGACGGTCTTGCTGTACTGGAACGCCTCCGTGAAAACAATGAAATGACCAAACAGCCAAGTGTCATTATGCTGACGGCTTTCGGACAAGAAGACGTAACGAAAAAAGCGGTTGATTTGGGCGCATCCTATTTCATTTTGAAACCATTTGATATGGAAAACCTCGTAGGTCATATTCGTCAAGTCAGTGGAAACGGCACACAAGTCAGCCATCGATCTTCATCTATCCAAAACAGTGTCCTTCGCAGCAAACCTGAACCGAAACGTAAGAACTTAGATGCGAGCATTACGACAATTATTCATGAGATTGGCGTGCCAGCTCATATTAAAGGCTATTTATACTTAAGAGAAGCCATTTCGATGGTGTACAATGATATTGAACTACTCGGCAGTATTACAAAAGTATTGTACCCAGACATTGCAAAGAAATTTAACACGACAGCCAGCAGGGTAGAACGAGCGATTCGTCATGCCATTGAAGTGGCTTGGAGCAGAGGGAATATTGACTCCATTTCCTCACTCTTTGGTTACACAGTCAGCATGTCAAAAGCCAAACCAACCAATTCAGAATTTATTGCGATGGTGGCTGATCGTCTGCGTTTAGAGCATAGAGCAAGCTAAGTCAACGTCCATAAAAAAACGTTTCTTCAATGAGGCGTTTTTTTATTTTTGTAAAATATTGCTAAAAAATGGATATGTTGATAAAATCATCTTTAATGTTTAAATTGGACAAACGGGTCGCTTTATTTTCAGAATAAAATGAAAAATAAAGCATGAAAGAAATGAATAGGACATAAAATAGTGGTAATCAGCTACGCTAATCAACTGGCTTATAGAAGAAGAAAACGCTCATTCGTAAGAAAAAGGATGAGAGGAAAAGGTCTTATGTAATTGGTAAATAAAGCAAATGAGATCGAAAGTTCTATTTCTATTGACCCGATTGATTGGCGTTTTAAAGTCACTGGCTTCTTAGAGATTGTGCCATTTGAACTGAATATTCCCATTGTCGAATTTAATAATTTTCACATTCTTTTACTATGCTATAATAATGAAAAGAAGAGGGTGAGGTTATGGGAAAGCTGAAAATCCACTCTGCTGAGGTTGCGAACGAAATTAGCAAGTGGACGAGGGTCATTTCTCAGAATGACCTAGAAAAATCTGCTGTCTATAAAGAGAAAATTCAGAATTTGCTAAAAAATACAGATGAGGACCGAGAAGTTCTTCTTTATTATCAGCTAGTCGACGGCAGACATGAAATGTTACTTGGAAATATTGAAAAAGCCAATCAGATTATGAAAAGTGTCGGAACGCTGGATGAAAAAGCAGATGACATTATTAATTTTTATTTTTACTTTTATAAAGGCCAATATGCCGCCTATGTCAAAAAATATGATGAGGCGATTAGTTTTTATAAGATTGCAGAGCAGCGTCTAAAACGTGTGAATGAAGATCTTGAAGTAGGGACTTTTCATCATAAAGTCGCTTCCATTTATTACGAACTGAAGCAAAATTTCATTTCCATTAATCATATTAAAAAAGCCATTGATACGTTTAAAGCGCATGAGGAATATACCGCACAGGCGATTGACAGCTTAATCTTACATGCGAGCAACTGTATTGATTTACTACAGTTTGATGAAGCTGAGGAAAAGTACCAAGAGGCACTTGAGAAAAGTAAGCGCATTAACAATGAAGTGCTGATTGGGAAGTGCTATCACAATTTAGCGGTTCTTTATTACGCAAAACATGATTATGAAAAAAGCGCACAATACGCCAAAAAAGGGATGAGCATTCAAATTCATCGCGACAATAGCCATTATTTCATCCAATCTTTATATGTTCTCGCAAATGCCTTAGTTCATTTAGGAGATCATGAGGCGAAAGAATATATTAAAGAGGGGATTCAATATAGCTGCGATATCCAAAATAATGAATATATAGTAAAATTTGAAATTTTGGATCTGATGTGCGAAAATAGTGGAGCAGCAGACGTATTCTCTGAAAAATTAGACTACATAGAAAAAAATAGATTATATGTGGAGCTTGAGGATTTGTCTGAACAAATATCGAAATACTTCAAGGAACGAAATGATTATCAAAATGCCATTCGTTTTCTTGAAAAGAAATTCGATGCACAAATACTTCAAAAGAAAGTGGAGGTTATCTTATGAAAAAGTTGTTGTTAGGTGTAACAATCGTTACAGCAGTCGCAGTTGTTTCTTCCCTTTTTGCTCTTGACGCAGAGACGACAGAGCAAGCCATCAGAGCGATTACGTGATCGAATTTACCTGTCAACCTCTTCTCTCTAATCAGAAGAGGTTTTTTTATGTGCTCAAACTGGAAAAACGAAAACAGACACGTCATAATATAGGTAATCATCATATTTAGAGGTGGCATATGACGAAAATTTTTGCACATAGAGGCTTTAAAGGAAACTATCCAGAGAACACCATGATTGCCTTTGAGCACGCACTCCATTCTGGAGCGGATGGAATTGAGCTTGATGTTCAGCTCACCAAAGACGGCAGACTGGCTGTCATTCACGATGAAAAGCTGAATCGAACGACCAATATGAAAGGGTTAGTGAAAGACTATACATATGAAGAGTTAAAAAGAGGGGATGCCAGTCATTCTTTCTATGAAGAAACGGGTGCGGTCTCCATTCCTCTTTTAGAAGAAGTATTAGAGCTAGTGACGCAGCGACCATCCTTTATGATCAACATTGAATTAAAAAACTCTATTTATCGATATCCAGGGATTGAAGAGAAAGTAAAAGAGCAAATTGAGCACTTTCAAATAGAGGATCGTGTGCTTGTCTCATCATTTCATCACGGCAGTTTAGCTCTTTTTCACAAGCTGATGCCGCACATTGAACTGGCGGTCCTCACGATGGATGTGATTCATCAGCCGGAGATGTATTTAAAAACAATACCGGCAAAGGGATACCATCCGAATATAAAGGGCGCTGGGGTGACAAAAGAAGTTGTATCCGCTCTCCATGCGGACCAACAAGTGATCAGACCGTTTACTGTAAACAGTGAGAAGCAAATAAAAAATATGTTGACCTTGGGTGTTGATGGAATCTTTACAGATTTTCCTGATCGTGCCGTCAAAATAAGAGAAGAAATGAAATAAAGACCTGCTATCAACAGCGGGTCTTTTTCATGATTACCTTTGCTTAAAACGAGTTGTTACTTTATTTCGTTTACGATCCCTATATAAAATAAATCCTGCAACAACATAAAGACCTCCCCCTAAAAATAACAACCCTGCAATTCCTTGCAGCCATAAATATGGAAATGGTGCAATGATGATGCCGAAAACAGTGTCACGCAGCAGCTTAATGCCAAGTGCTGCAAAGGCTCCAGGTATTAAAATAATCACTAATGCGAGTAGTCTTCCCATCGAATGTCCCCTTAAACGTCATTTACTTCCATTGTCTAATTCAAAAAATATTTTGTCAAGAAAGGAAAACGTGGTAATATAGGTGTTGTGCAATTTTTTGCAACGGAAAAATATGGTGTGCAAAATTTTTCATATAAAGGGGTAACGGGATGCAGAGAGTCTTGATTGTCGGTGCAGGACAAGGTGGATCAGCACTGCTTGAAACATTGCTGAAAACAAATACGGTTCAAATCATTGCGATCGCCGACCTTGATCTCGAGGCACCGGGGATGGATGAAGCGAAAAAGAATGGAATTGAGACGACGACGGATTGGAAAGAATACATAAAAGATGACATTGATATCATCATTGAAACCACAGGCAGTTCTGCTGTACTGAAGGAACTAATTGAACAAAAACCAGAGCATGCTGTGATTGTGCCAAGCTCGATGGCATACGTCATTTCAGAATTAATGGCAGAGAAACAACAGCTTATTCAAATATTGAAGGAACAAACCTATAAACATGACCGCATTTTTAATGCAACGAATGATGGCATGATTTTTATTAATATGGATGAAGAAGTGGTCCTGTTTAATCGATCGGCTGCCAAAATGGTGGGGTGCTCGCAAAAGGATGCGATTGGCCGTCACATTCGAGAAGTGATTCCGAACACGAAACTTCCCGATATATTAAGGTCAAGGGAGCCGGAATTTAATCAAAAGCAATTTTTGAATCAGCAAATTCAAATTGTGACCACCCGTCTGCCGATTATTGATGACGCGGGGAGAATGTTAGGTGCTTTATCCATCTTTAAAGACATTACAGATGCGGTGGAGCTTGCGGAGGAAGTAACGAACCTCAAAGAAGTAAGAACGATGCTTGAGGCTATTATTCAATCATCAGATGAAGCCATATCGGTTGTCGATGAGCAGGGGAAAGGTATCTTGATCAACCGTGCTTATACGAAAATGACCGGTTTAACGGATAAAGAGGTCGTGGGTAAACCAGCAGGAGCTGATATTTCCGAAGGGGAAAGCATGCACTTAAAGGTGCTTGAAACAAGAAGACCTGTTCGAGGCGTCAGAATGAAGGTTGGTCCAAACAAAAAAGATGTCATCGTCAATGTAGCACCTGTTATTGTTGACGGCATTCTAAAAGGCAGTGTCGGGGTCATTCACGATGTATCCGAAATCCAATCATTGACGAATGAATTAAATAAAGCAAGACAGCTCATCCGAACACTTGAAGCAAAGTACACATTTGAAGACATTATTGGAGAAAGTGAACAAATGCTTGTCGCGCTTGAGCAGGCAAAGCTGGGCGCAAAAACGCCCGCAACCATTTTACTCCGCGGAGAATCAGGTACTGGGAAAGAGCTGTTTGCGCATGCCATTCACAATGAAAGTGATCGCAAGTACAACCGCTTTGTCCGTGTCAACTGTGCTGCCTTATCAGAAACTCTTTTAGAGTCAGAACTGTTTGGCTACGAGGAAGGAGCGTTTTCTGGTGCAAGGCGAGGCGGGAAAAAAGGGCTGTTTGAAGAAGCCAATCAAGGCAGCATCTTTTTAGATGAAATCGGTGAAATGACGCCAAGTACACAAGCGAAATTGCTGCGTGTCATGCAAGAAAAAGAAATTGTTCGGGTAGGCGGAACGAAAGCGATACCGGTCGATGTGCGTGTGATCACAGCGACAAATGTCAATATTGAAAAGGCGATGGCAGAAGGTAAGTTCAGAGAGGATTTATATTATCGAATGAACAGATACCCGATATCGATTCCACCACTCAGACAGCGTCTCGAAGATATTGAATCATTAAGTAAACGCCTCATTCAGAAGATCAATTTAGACTATGGGCGAAACGTCAGTGGCTTAACAGATCGTGCGCTTAATAGACTTCGATCATATAGCTGGCCAGGCAACGTGAGAGAGCTTGAAAATGTGCTTGGACGAGCTATGATCTTTTTGAATCCGCAAGAAGAATGGATCGATGAAGCACATATCGCCTTCATGGAGTCAGAAGAGCATGATGAAAAAGAGCAGCAGGAACTGGCTGTTAGTCAATTTGAGGGGGAGACGCTCTCGGATGCTGTAGAAGCATTTGAAGCGCAGCTGATCAAACAAACCCTTGAAAAACATCAATTCAATCGTACAAAAACAGCAAAAACGTTAGGGATCAGCATTCGAAATCTTTACTATAAAATGGATAAGTATCAGCTTGCAAAAGATAGCATGCAGTAACATGCACGTAACCTGCAAGAAATTGCATGATTTCTTTGCGAAAAGGTTTATTTTTCACACATTTCAAGCTGGCACGGAACTTGCATATAAAAAGAGGAACCGAGCACAAGGAAAGGTGGGCAAGTATGAAGCTTGACGATCTGATTATCAAAGCCTCGCAGCTGCAGAATAAAACAGCGGCTGTGGCTCATGCAGAAGACGAAGAAGTGCTTCATGCCATCAAAATGGCAATCGAACGAAAAGTCGCTCGCTTCCTGCTGGTTGGAAACAAACGCAACCTAAAGGAGCTAGTCAAACAGCATGAGATCAATGAAGACTGGATAGATATTATTCATTCAGATTCACCCGAAGAATCTGCCAAAATTGCCGTTCAGGCAGTAAGTGAAAATCATGCAGATATTCTCATGAAGGGTCATGTCCCGACAGCCATATTGTTAAAAGCTGTCCTAAATAAAGAGTATGGGCTTCGGACAGCGAGTGTCCTTTCACATGTTGCTGCCTTCGAAGTACCGGGCTTTGACCGTTTTATCTATGTGACGGACTCTGCGATGAACATTGCGCCTGATTTAAATATGCTGAAAGAAATTACGGTGAATTCCGTTCAAGTCGCACAAGCTGTCGGAAATGATATGCCCAAAGTGGCGGTATTATCAGCGGTAGAAGTCGTAAACCCAGCGATGGATTCGACGCTCACAGCTGCAAGCCTTGCGCAAATGAATCGAAGAGGTCAAATTTCTGGCTGTCTGATTGATGGGCCGCTTGCTTTAGATAATGCCATTTCTCAAACGGCAGCTTCTCATAAAAATATTACGAGTGATGTGGCTGGTCATGCAGATATTTTGCTTGTGCCAACCATTGAAGCAGGCAACATTCTTTATAAATCTCTCATCTACTTTGCTCATGCAAAAGTGGGAGCTGTGGTGGCAGGAGCGAAAGCACCGATTGCTTTAACAAGCCGGTCTGATTCAGCTGAAAGCAAGCTCTATTCAATTGCACTTGCCATCTGTACATCAAATTAAGTGAAAGTATTAGGAGGAATAGAAAATGGAACTTTTTAAATATATGGAACAATACGATTATGAACAGCTTGTATTTTGTCAGGATGAACAGTCTGGTTTAAAAGCCATCATTGCCATTCATGATACAACACTTGGGCCAGCACTCGGCGGAACAAGAATGTGGACATATGAAAATGAAGAAGCAGCGATCGAAGATGCCTTGCGTCTTGCAAGAGGTATGACTTATAAAAATGCGGCGGCAGGGCTTAACCTTGGCGGCGGTAAAACGGTCATCATTGGCGATCCGAGAAAAGACAAGAATGAAGAAATGTTCCGTGCTTTTGGCCGTTACATTCAAGGATTAAATGGCCGTTATATCACCGCTGAAGATGTCGGTACAACGGTAGAAGATATGGATCTTATCCATGAAGAAACAGACTTTGTCACAGGCATCTCTCCTGCATTTGGTTCTTCAGGAAACCCATCTCCAGTGACTGCTTACGGTGTATATAAAGGCATGAAAGCAGCTGCAAAAGCAGCATTCGGTACAGATTCATTAGAAGGAAAAACAATTGCCGTTCAAGGTGTTGGAAACGTGGCTTACAACCTATGTAAACACCTGCATGAAGAAGGCGCACAGCTTATCGTTACTGATATCAACAAAGACTCAGTTCAGCGAGCTGTAGAAGACTTCGGTGCAAAAGCGGTAGACCCTGATGATATTTATGATCAAGAATGTGATATTTACGCACCATGTGCACTCGGTGCAACCATTAACGATGTGACGATTCCTAAATTAAAGGCAAAAGTCATTGCAGGTGCAGCGAATAACCAGCTGAGAGAAACACATCATGGAGATCTTATTCATGAAATGGGCATTGTGTACGCACCGGATTATGTGATCAATGCAGGCGGTGTGATTAACGTTGCAGATGAGCTTTATGGCTATAATGCCGATCGTGCAATGAAAAAAGTAGAAGGCATTTACCAAAACATTGAGCGAGTGATTGAAATCTCTAACCGTGATGCCATTCCAACTTATAAAGCGGCAGACCGATTGGCTGAAGAGCGAATTGAAAGAATGCGCAAATCAAGAAGCCAATTCCTGCAAAATGGTCAACATATTTTAAGTCGTCGCTAAATGGATGAATGAGTTGAAACGGAGGTTTTGTTTTTGCTGACAAAAGAATGGCGTATACTCACGATTAATCCTGGCTCTACCTCAACAAAAATCGGTGTGTTTCATAATGAACGATCTATTTTTGAAACGACATTAAGACATACAGATGAGGAAATCAAGCAGTTTCCTCATATCATTGATCAATTTTCATTCCGTAAAGAAACCATTTTAAAAACACTGCATGAACAGGGGATGAACATCTCAAAGTTTGATGCAGTTTGCGCACGCGGTGGTCTGCTTCGCCCGATTGAAGGTGGCACATATGAAGTAAATGAGCAAATGGTTGAAGATCTAAAAGAAGGGTATGCTGGCCAGCACGCCTCTAATCTAGGCGGAATCATTGCCCGAGAAATTGCACTTGGTCTTAACATCCCAGCTTTTATTGTTGATCCCGTAGTCGTAGATGAACTACAGCCAATTGCTCGTATTTCAGGACTGCCAACAATTGAGCGGAAAAGCATTTTTCATGCGTTAAATCAAAAAGCAGTCGCAAGAAAAACGGCTGCTTCGTTTGGAAAACGTTATGAAGATTTGAACATGATCATTACCCATATGGGCGGCGGAATTACGATTGGTGTACATCAAAAAGGAAAAGTCATTGATGTGAATAACGGTCTTCATGGTGAGGGTCCTTTCAGCCCAGAGCGGGCAGGTACTCTCCCAACAGGTGACCTTGTTAATTTATGCTTTTCTGGTGAATATTCGCAAGAGGAAATGCTCAAACGCATTATTGGCGAAGGCGGTCTTGCGGGCTATCTTGGCACGACAGATGCAGTAAAAGTAGAGCGAATGATTGAAGCAGGCGATGAGCGTGCGGCGCTTATTTATGAAGCGATGTGCTATCAAATTGCCAAAGAAATTGGTGCGGCTAGTGCGGTCTTAAAAGGAGCTGTAGACGTCATTGTGTTAACAGGCGGCCTTGCCTACAGCAAACAAATTACGTCAAGCATTAGAGGATACATTGACTGGATTTCAGATGTTGTTGTGTACCCAGGTGAAAATGAATTGCAATCCTTAGCAGAAGGGGCGCTTCGCATTTTAAAAGAAGAAGAATCACCAAAAGAATACCCAAATGATCAAAAGGCGGAGAAAGGAGTGACAAGTCATGGCAACTGAATATGACCTCGTCATTCTTGGTGGAGGCACAGGCGGCTATGTAGCGGCCATTCGTGCCTCTCAACTTGGATTGAAAACAGCAGTCGTAGAAAAATCAAAGCTCGGTGGAACATGTCTTCATAAAGGCTGTATCCCATCTAAAGCGCTGCTTAGAAGTGCAGAAGTCTATCAAACGGTCAAACGTGCCGCTGATTTTGGCGTTGAAGCAAGCGGAATTGCCTTACAATTTGCAAGCGTACAAAAAAGAAAAACAGAGATTGTCGACAAATTAGCAGGCGGCGTCAAACACTTAATGAAACAAGGAAAAATTGATGTATACGAAGGAATAGGCCGTATCCTAGGCCCTTCGATTTTTTCGCCAATGCCGGGCACCATCTCGGTAGAAATGGCGAATGGCGATGAAAATGAAATGCTGATTCCTAAGCAGGTCATCATTGCGACTGGATCAAGACCGCGCGTCCTGCCCGGACTTGAAGCGGATGGAACACACATCCTTACATCAGACGAAGCACTTGAACTGCAAGAACTCCCTCAGTCCATGCTGATTGTCGGCGGAGGCGTGATTGGGATCGAGTGGGCCTCCATGCTTAACGATTTTGGTGTTAAAGTCACAGTGATCGAATTTGCAGATCGCATTTTGCCAACAGAGGATCAAGATATTTCTAAAGAAATGGAAAAGCTTTTAACGAAAAAGGGCATCACCTTAGTGACAAATGCGAAGGTTCTGCCAGATACTGCAGAAAAGCATGAGAATCTGGTCAAGATCCAAGTGGAACAAGGTGGAGACACTCAGTCGTTTGAAGCAGAGAAACTGCTTCTTTCAGTTGGCCGAGTGCCAAACGTGGAAGGCATAGGTCTTGAAAACACGGACATCCAGACAGAAAATCATGGCATTGTCGTGAATGAGCATTACCAAACGAAAGAGTCGCATATTTACGCAATAGGTGATGTCATTGGCGGTCTTCAGCTGGCGCATGTCGCATCACATGAAGGCATGATTGCAGTAGAACATATGGCTGGTCAAGATCCAAAGCCGCTTGATGAAACGCTCGTGTCTAAATGTGTGTACTCTCACCCAGAAACCGCTAGCGTTGGACTGACTGAACAGGCGGCAAAAGAGCAAGGCTACGAAGTCAAGATTGGGAAGTTTCCCTTTATGGCCATCGGAAAAGCGCTTGTATTTGGAGAGTCTGATGGATTTGTCAAAATCATTGCTGACCAAAAGACAGATGATATCTTAGGGATTCATATGATTGGTCCTCATGTAACAGATATGATATCTGAAGCTGGATTAGCCAAAGTATTAGATGCAACTCCGTGGGAAGTGGGACAGACGATCCACCCGCATCCAACCTTGTCAGAGGCAATTGGCGAGGCAGCACTGGCTGTTGACGGAAAGGCGATCCATTTTTAATCAAGGAGGGAAACATGATGAGTAACATGCGTCATCAGGAATTAGGATTATCAGATGAACAAGCGATTGACATATATAGAACCATGCTTTTAGCAAGAAAAATTGATGAACGGATGTGGCTTTTAAACCGTTCTGGAAAAATTCCATTCGTCATCTCTTGTCAAGGACAGGAAGCGCAGCAAGTCGGTGCCGCTTTTGCCCTCAATAGGGAAGAGGATTACGTTTTACCTTATTACCGTGATATGGGGGTTGTCCTTGCATTCGGGATGACGGCGAAAGATTTAATGATGTCTGGTTTTGCGAAAAAAGACGATCCAAACTCAGGCGGGAGACAGATGCCAGGTCATTTTGGGCAAAGATCAAACCGAATTGTGACTGGATCATCGCCTGTGACAACACAGGTTCCTCATGCGGTTGGCATCGCACTTGCCGGGCGTCTAGAGCAAAAGAATTTTGTTAGCTTTGTCACGTTCGGTGAAGGCTCTTCAAACCAAGGAGACTTTCACGAAGGCGCCAACTTTGCTGCGGTGCATAAGCTGCCTGTTATTTTCATGTGTGAAAACAATAAGTATGCGATTTCTGTCCCGTATGACAAACAAGTGGCATGTGAGCGTATTTCAGATCGTGCAATAGGGTACGGAATGCCGGGTGTGACGGTTGATGGAAATGATCCGCTTGAAGTGTATGCAGCGGTCAAAGAAGCGAGAGACCGTGCGGCAAGAGGTGAAGGCCCAACATTGATCGAAACCATTTCTTACCGGTTAACTGCGCATTCAAGTGATGACGATGATTCTAGCTATCGAGAAAAGGAAGAAGTGCTCGAAGCAAGAAAGAAAGATCCGCTCATTCAATATGAAACGTACTTAATCGAAGGAAATGTCATGACTTCTGAAATGAAAGAAGACATGACAAAAGAAATCATGCAAATCGTAAACGAAGCCACTGATGAAGCGGAAAACGCAACTTATGCCGATGCAGAAAGCGCACTTCGTTACGTGTATGCGGAGTAAGGGGGAAGAAAAATGCCTGTTATGTCATATATAGACGCTATTACACTAGCGATGAAAGAAGAAATGGAGCGAGATCCGAAAGTGTTTGTGCTCGGAGAGGATGTCGGGAAAAAAGGCGGCGTATTTAAAGCAACAGCGGGTCTTTACGAGCAATTTGGAGAAGCGCGCGTCATGGATACACCTCTTGCCGAATCAGCGATTGCAGGTGTAGGTATTGGGGCTGCTATGTATGGAATGCGTCCGATCGCGGAGATGCAATTTGCGGATTTTATTATGCCAGCCATCAACCAAATCATTTCAGAGGCTGCAAAAATTAGATATCGTTCCAATAATGATTGGAGCTGCCCAATGGTCATTCGTGCTCCTTACGGGGGCGGCGTACACGGGGCGCTTTATCATTCACAATCTGTCGAAGCCATTTTTGCCAATCAGCCAGGCTTAAAGATTGTGATGCCTTCTACACCTTATGATGTCAAAGGGTTGTTAAAAGCCGCAGTGCGTGATCCAGATCCTGTATTGTTCTTTGAACACAAACGTGCATACCGTCTCATTAAAGGAGAAGTGCCTGAAGAGGATTATACGCTCCCTATTGGAAAAGCGGATGTGAAACGAGAAGGCGATGACATTACGGTCATTACATATGGCCTTTGTGTTCATTTTGCCCTCCAAGCAGCAGAGCGCCTTGCGAAGGACGGAATTTCTGCTCATATTCTCGATTTACGTACAGTGTACCCGCTTGATCAAGAAGCGATTATTGAAGCGGCATCAAAAACAGGGAAAGTACTCTTGTTAACAGAAGATACAAAAGAAGGAAGCATCATGAGTGAAGTGGCTGCCATCATTTCAGAGCACTGCTTGTTTGATTTAGATGCGCCAATTAAACGTCTAGCAGGACCTGATATCCCTGCAATGCCTTATGCACCGACAATGGAGAAATTCTTCATGGTTAATCCGGATAAGGTAGAAGCTGAAATGAGAGAACTAGCGGCGTTTTAAGAAAGAGGAGGGTTTCAAAGTGGCAACTGAACAAATGAAAATGCCTCAGCTTGGTGAAAGTGTAACAGAAGGAACCATTAGCAAATGGCTCGTTTCACCTGGCGATCATGTGAATAAATACGATCCGATTGCGGAAGTTATGACAGATAAAGTAAATGCAGAGGTTCCGTCATCCTTTACAGGAACAATCACTAAACTAGCGGCTGCAGAGGGTGATACACTTCAAGTAGGAGAAGTGTTTTGTGAAATTGAAGTAGAAGGCAGTGCGCAGCAGAGTGCGAAAACAGAAGAGGCGCCTGCGCAAGATGAAGCACCAGAACCTGACCAAACAAATGTGGATCAGAGTCAAAAGAAACGATACTCTCCGGCAGTCCTGCGTTTAGCAGATGAGCACGGAATTGATTTAGCGGCTGTTCAAGGAACGGGAGCTGGCGGCAGAATCACAAGAAAAGATTTGCTGAAGCTTATCGAAAGTGGAGGCGCACAAGAAACGGCAGCACCTGTGAGTGATAGTGCGGGTCAACCAGAGCCTGCGAAGCCGTCACAAGCAAAAGCGGCTCCTTCCATCTCTTCAATGCCTGGAGATGTTGAACTGCCGGTCACACCGATTAGACAGGCGATTGCCGCAAATATGCTAAGAAGCAAGCATGAAATTCCACATGCCTGGACGATGATGGAAGTGGATGTGACAAACCTTGTGACAAGAAGAAATCAGCTAAAAGATCAATTCAAAGCAAAAGAAGGCTTTAATTTGACGTTCTTTGCATTCTTTGTCAAAGCAGTGGCTCAGGCCTTAAAGGAATTTCCTGAAATGAACAGCATGTGGGCTGGAGATAAAATTGTTCAAAAGAAAGCGATCAACGTCTCCATTGCTGTTGCAACAGATGACGCTCTTTTTGTCCCAGTGATTAAAGATGCGGATGAGAAAACGATTAAGGGAATCGCCAAAGAAATTCATGAACTTGCTTCCAAGGTCAGACAAGGCAAACTGAAGCAAAGTGACATGGAAGGCGGCACTTTCACTGTGAACAACACAGGATCATTTGGTTCAGTTCAATCAATGGGGATCATTAACTATCCGCAAGCAGCCATTTTACAAGTAGAATCTATTGTAAAGCGCCCGATGATTGTAAATGGTATGATTGCCGCAAGAGATATGGTGAATCTTTGTCTTTCATTAGATCATAGAGTACTCGATGGTCTTGTATGCGGTAGATTCCTGCAAAGAATTAAACAAATTCTTGAAGGCATTGACGAAGAGACGTCCGTCTATTAAGCTCATTTATATGTCCCCTTCTCACAATGAGAGGGGGATTTCCATATCAATCAGAAAGGAGCGATGAGATGTCTGGATTAGATTTCTTTGCTTTTCTTACGATTGGTCTGATGTTTATAACAGCCATTGCGTTCGCTTTTCTTCGGTATATTTCCAAATCACGCAATCATCCTGAACGCTTACTGCTAATCATATCAATCGTTTCAATCATTCAAATCGCCTATTGCTTGTTGATGATAGGTGGATTTAAAGGAGTCGCCAATAGTTTATTAGGCATTTCCCTTCTTATAGGTACACTGCTAGGGTATGCACTTGAATATTTATACAGACGTTATATCAAAAAAACGCCCGCATCGAAATGATGCAGGCGCTTTTTATTCTGCTGGAACAATAAAGGTCAAATGCTGTTTTAATACTTCAAGGGAAGAAGGAGCAGTCATATATACCTCACCATCTGTATCTGCATCCATTTCCTCTTTTGTATGAATATGAATGCGGGATGCTTGTATAAGAGACAAGTCACCTTTAAAATCCTCTAGCTCTTCGCGGTTCATTGAAAAAATCTCTTTTAAAGCAGAGAAACTCGTATTTCTGCAAATTAAAATTTCGGCTTTTCCATCATCAATTGAAGCATTTGGCAGATCTAATTTATTTGTACCGATAAAGTGCCCATTCATGACAAGGACAATCACAGCTTCTTCTTCCCAGTTTTCCTCTTCGGTTTCAATGCGTACGTAGAAAGGTTCTGTCTGCTGAAGGGTTCGAAGAGCGCTCGTGAAGTAGCTGATTTTTCCGAGGACAGCTTTTTCTTTATCATTAATATTGTTTGAGGTATCTGCGATGAGACCAATCCCCCAAAAATTTAAAAGGTATCGATCATCTGCTTTGATTAAATCGACCTTTTTTTCAGTGCCATCTATCACCATTTGAGCGGCCTTTGGCATCTGCTGAGGGATGCCTAGCGTTCTAGAAAAGTCATTGCACGTCCCGCCAGGTAAGATCGCTACAGCTGGCCTTTTTTCTAAACCGCCAATTCCATTCATACATTCATGGACGGTTCCGTCTCCACCTAGTATAATCAGCAATTCAACCGACTCATCCATCTCACGGCAGAAATGATAGGCATCATTCGGCTGTTTTGTAGGCTTAAGGATGAGTTCATCAATATGTAAAGAAAGAAGAGGCACTGTTTGACCTAGTGTTTTTTCCATGTTTTTTTGTCCAGCATTTCCGTTATAAATGAGTATCGCTTTTTTGAATTGTGCCATCACGCAGTTCTCCCTTTCATCACTTTACTATCACTTTTCCCCAATTCCACAGGTCATAAACGACGTTTGAAAAAAGTGAAGGGGGCGAAACAAGACATTTGCCCGCCGGCGTTTTCCTTGATATGATGTAGTTAAAATGGTTTGGTACGTAGAAGGAGTGGACGGTTATGAATATTGATTTTAATTTATTTATGAATGATATTGTGAAACAAGCACGAGAAGAGATTAAACAGGCAGGTTATACGGAACTGACAACAGCTGAAGAAGTCGATGAAGCGCTGACGAAAAAAGGAACGACACTTGTTATGGTGAATTCAGTGTGCGGCTGTGCAGGCGGTATTGCAAGACCAGCGGCTGGTTATTCTGTTCATTACGATAAGCGTCCAGATCAATTGCTCACAGTGTTTGCTGGACAGGACAAAGAAGCAACCGCAAGAGCACGTGAATACTTTGAAGGCTTCCCGCCATCTTCACCATCATTTGCTCTATTAAAAGACGGGAAGATCATTAAAATGGTCGAACGTCACGAAATCGAAGGACATGAACCGATGGAAGTGGTGTCAAAACTTCAAGCCGCTTTCGATGAGTATTGCGAAGAAGTGTAACATGTTACTTTTGAATGAATCATTTAGAGGCAGTCCGGTCTTTTGATCGGTCTGTTTTTTTGTTTTACATGACATAAGAATCAAAATAATTTTAGCAAAATACTATTGCATATCAAAAAGAAAGTGTTTAAAATACATTATAGTGAATAAATATTCAAATCTACTCATGATTTTAAATACTAGGAGGCATTATCATATGAAAAAGTGGTTATTATTACTTATGACAGCTGGTCTTGCAGCTGCATTAGCAGCATGCGGAACTTCTTCTAATAATTCAAACGCATCAGGAGACGACAAAACACTCATTATGGCGACTTCAGCAGATTATCCGCCATTTGAATCAAAAGACGGTGATAAAATTATCGGTTTTGATGTCGACCTTGCTACAGCTCTAGCGAAAAAGAACGGCTACAAGCTAGAAATTCAAGATATGGACTTTGCAAGCCTCGTGTCAGCTCTTAAAACAAATAAAGCTGATATTGTGCTTGCAGGCATGACACCTACTGAAAAGCGTAAAAAACAAGTTGATTTCTCAGATGTTTACTACAACGCTGAAAACTTGGTTGTATCTAAAAAATCTAGCGGTATAAAAACAGAGAAAGATTTAAAAGACAAAACGGTTGGCGTTCAATTAGGTTCTATCCAGCAAGATGAAGCAAACGGATTGCAAAAGAAATATAACTTAACAGTTGAAGATCGTAATAAAATTTCTGATATCATTCAAGAAATTAAAGCAGGCCGTTTTGATGCAGCTATTATTGAAGATAAAGTAGCGGCTGGCTACTTGAAAAAGGAAAAAGATTTCCAAGCATTTGGATTGAATAGCTCAAACGAAGGTTCAGCCATTGCATTCAAAAAAAATAGCGACTTAACAGCGAAATTCAATAAATCATTAAAAGAAATGAAGGATAATGGCGAACTTGATAAACTCATTAAAAAATGGTTTGCTGATGAAAAGTAAGTCAGGAAAAGGATCAGCGTCATTCATGAAAATCAAGTAGAAAGCGCTGAAAAGTTCAACATGTGTTGAACTTTTTTCCTGTTTATTCTTTGATTTTATCTGAAGGAAAAAAAGGAGAATATCATGATGGATTTTAAAGATGTCATACCTCAGATGCCCTTTATTTTAGAAGGTCTTAAAGTAACGCTTTCTATTGTTGTGGTATCACTGTTTCTTGGTTTTATTTTAGGAATCTTATTAACGCTCTGTAAAATTAGTGTATTTAAGCCGCTTATCTGGCTAGCCGATTTTTATACGTCAATCTTCCGAGGCACACCGCTTGTGCTTCAGCTTTTGATTATTTATTTTGGTCTTCCCCAGCTGCTCGGCTTTCAAATTGATCAATACTGGGCTGCTGTAGCCGCCTTTTCACTAAACTCGGCGGCGTACGTTTCTGAGATCATTCGTGCAGGAATCAATGCCATTGATAAAGGGCAAAAAGAAGCGGCCGTTGCTTTAGGTATCCCGTATGCTAAAATGATGAAGGACTTATTGCTTCCGCAAGCATTCAAAAATATTTCACCAGCACTTGTGAACGAAACGATTACACTGACAAAAGAATCAGCGATTGTCACAGTCATTGGACTTGGCGATGTCATGAGACGAGCCTATCAAGCAGGTGCCGTCACCTATAACTATCTTGAACCGCTAATTTTTGCGGGTCTCATCTATTATGTCATCGTGCTTATTCTTACCTTCGTCGGCAAATCGGTGGAAAGGAAGTTAAAATCAAATGATTAAAATAGAGAAACTCACAAAATCTTTCGGTAAAAATGAAGTGTTGAAAGGGATTGATACCACAATTAAAGAAGGCGAAGTGGTAGCTGTCATCGGGCCGTCTGGTTCAGGAAAATCAACATTTCTTCGCTGTATTAACTTACTTGAAAAACCGACTTCTGGAGTGATTACGATTCAGGGGACGGAAATTACCAATCCAAAAACAAATGCACTAAAAGTGCGCGAGAATATTGGTATGGTGTTTCAACATTTTCACTTATTCCCGCACAAAACAGTGCTAGAAAATATTACGTATGCGCCAATGAATGTAAAGAACCAATCGAAGGAAGACAGCATCAAGCAGGCAGAGGAGCTTTTAAAAAAGGTCGGACTTCTAGAGAAAAAAGATGATTATCCGAACCGGCTGTCAGGTGGTCAAAAGCAGCGTGTCGCCATTGCACGTGCTCTTGCAATGACACCAGATATCATGCTTTTTGACGAGCCGACGTCTGCTCTTGATCCAGAAATGGTAAAGGAAGTATTAGAGGTCATGAAAGAGCTCGCTCAATCTGGGATGACGCTGATGATCGTCACACATGAAATGGGCTTTGCAAAAGAAGTGGCAGACCGTGTGATTTTTATGGATGATGGGAAAATTGTAGAGGATGCCAATCCTGTAGAATTCTTTGAATCTCCGTCTTCACAGCGTGCTCAAGATTTCTTACAAAAAATATTATAATGAAAAAAACGAGGAGGAGACTTAACATCTCCTTCTTTTTTTGATTATAATGGGGAAAGTAAAAAAAGTTCATCATTTCACAAAAGTAGACAGAAAAGAGTGAATCACATCATGTTTAAAATCGGCTACCGAACGCTGAAAACAGCATTAGGAACAGCTCTAGCCATTTACATTGCACAAATGCTCGGTCTGCAAAACTATTCAGCTGCCGGCATTATTACGATCCTATGTATTCAGGTGACGAAAAAAAGGTCACTCCTCGCATCTGGGGCCCGCTTTGCCGCATGCAGTCTTGCCATCTTATTTTCTTATTTATTTTTTGATCTGATTGGGTATCATCCTTTCGTCATTGGACTGATGCTGCTCGTCTTTATTCCAACAACGGTCTTGCTTCGGATTAAAGAAGGGATTGTCACAAGTTCAGTGATTATCCTTCATTTGTATATGTCTGGAGGCATTACGCTTCATCTCATCTGGAATGAGCTTTTACTCATCACCATTGGTGTAGGGGTCGCACTCATAATGAACCTGTATATGCCTAGCGTTGATAAAAAGCTGAAACAATACAGTGAACAAATTGAAGCGAATTTTGCGAAAATCTTTGAAGAAATCGAGCAATATTTAATGACCGGAAAACAAGACTGGACAGGAAAAGAAATTCCAGAGACGCATCAATTGATTAAAGAAGCGAAAGCTCTTGCATACCGTGATGTTGAAAATCATGTCTTAAGACATGAAAATCTGTATTATCATTATTTCAACATGAGACAAAAGCAATTTGAAATCATTGAGCGGGTGCTTCCGAAAATTACGTCCATTTCTGTTACAACGGAGCATGGGCAAATCATTGCAGAATATATTAGAGATTTACGAGAACATATTCACCCAGGGAACACGGCTCATAAGTTCTTAAGACGCCTGATTGATATGAAAGAAGAGTTTGATGCACTGCCGCTTCCGCAAACACGTGAAGAATTTGAAGCTAGAGCCGCACTCTTTCATTTTCTCGGGGAAATGGAACAATATTTGGTGTTGAAAAGTTATTTTAAAGGGATGAAAGAATAAAGACGCATGAGTTCCTCCTTCATTGGTCAATCTAATGAAAAAGGAGGAGCCTATGCGTCTTTTATTTTATACTGTGCTGACCATGTCCCTTTCACCCATCTGGCCGCTCGGGCAAAACCCGCTTCCAGGAGACCCGTATGTCATTATTAATAAACAAACGAACGAGCTTGCGTATATTGATCATGGGGAAATTCAAAAAGTCTACCCGGCTTCTACTGGCAAAACAGCTGATTTAACGCCAGAAGGTGAATTTACGATTATGATCAAAGCGAAAGATCCTTATTACAGAAGAAAAAATATTGAAGGCGGTGCGAAGAATAACCCACTCGGCCGAAGGTGGATTGGATTTGATGCGCGAGGAACCGACGGGAGAACCTATGGCATTCATGGAACAAGTGATGAGACATCGATAGGGAAATTTATTACGGCAGGCTGTGTACGTCTTCATAATCAAGATGTAGAACGGCTATTTGATCAGCTTCCAGTTGGTACAAAGGTATGGATCACGACATCAAGCGATGCATTTGAAAAACTGGCCAAAGACAAACAGGCCATTCGTTAAAAAACGAATCACCTGCTTGTCTGCTTTTTTATCAACACTTTATAAAAAGGCTGCCGCTCCTGCTAAAAGTGAAGAAATTAACAGTAAGCTAATCATGAGCAATACCATAAATTTCATGAATTTCTGAGACATATCGCACCCCTATAATCAAATGTTTTTGCGACGAGCGCACCTTTCTTTATTCTAGCTCGTTTTTACGCAGGCGACAAGTGATGTACAAAGGAAGTGAACGGATGAATCAAATCGATCATATAGCCATTGCCGTTTTCTCAATTCAAAAAACAGCACGTACGTTCTCTAGGCTGTTTAACTGGGAATTTTCAGACATAGAAGTACTTCCGAATCAAGGGGTCAAAGTATCTTTTGCTTCCCTAGGTGATCTGCACATTGAGTTGATTGAACCGATGGAGGATCACAGCACATTACATACCTTTTTAATAAAAAGAGGAGAGGGGCTTCATCATATTGCATTAAAGTCAGGTGACATTCAGGCTGATCTCAGTCAACTTGAGGAGCTCGGCATGCAGCTCATTCAAAAGGGCGCACAAAATGGTGCGAACGGAAATCGCATTGCGTTTATTTCACCAAAAGAAACGTCAGGTGTGCTAATTGAATTGTGTGAACCTTTGAAAGGAGAGAAACAGGAAGATGCATGAATCGTTCAATGACTTGTCTGAATGGCGCGAGAAAGCTTTAAGGGGCGGCGGTGAAAAACGAGCAGCAGCTCACCGAAACAAAGGAAAGCTGACTGTTCGGCAGCGGCTTCATGAACTTCTTGATGAAGGCAGCTTTATGGAAATTCAGTCATTTGCTAAAGGCTGCCGCTCAGAACATTTAGGGGATGGCGTTGTCACTGGGACGGGACTGATTCATGGGAGACAAGTAGGCGTTTATGCACAAGATGCGACCGTGTACGGGGGTTCGCTAGGGGACATGCATGCGAAAAAGATAGCGGCTTTAATGGATTTGGCTGCTAAAAATCAAATGCCTGTTATCGGTCTAAAAGACTCAGGTGGTGCGAGAATTCAGGAGGGTGTGGTATCATTAGAGGGATACGGTCAGATTTTTAAACGGAATGTGCTGTACTCTGGTCAAATTCCACAAATATCCGTTATTTTAGGCTCCTGTGCGGGAGGTGCAGTTTATTCACCTGCACTGACGGATTTTGTATTCATGACGGAGCAAACAGCTCATATGTTTTTAACTGGACCGAAAGTGATAGAAAAAGCAACAGGAGAGACGGTCTGTCCTGACCGGCTTGGAGGTGCAGCAGTTCAGCATCAAACAAGCGGGAATGTGCACTATACAGGGAAAGATGAGAAAGACGTGTTAAAAGCAGTTCGAACGCTTTTAACGTACATACCAACGAAACGACGGCCTGTCATTCATCGTAAGGTGCAAAAGCATGATGCGAGCGATCTTGGGAACATCTTGCCAAAGGAGCCATCACGTACTTATGATGTTAAACAAGTGGTGACAGCGATCACCGACCACGGCTCATTTTTTGAAACGCAGCGTTGTTTCTCCAAAAATATCGTCACAGGTTTTGCCAGATTACAAGGGTCTTCCATTGGTCTTGTAGCCAATCAGCCTAAGGTGCTGGCAGGAAGCCTTGACCTCGATGCTGCTGATAAAGCGGCTCGGTTTATTCGATTTTGCGATGCATTTCATATTCCCATTTTAACCCTTGTGGACGTTCCTGGTTTTTTGCCAGGGGAGAAAGCTGAGCATGCAGGCATTATCCGCCACGGCGCAAAGCTTCTGTATGCGTACGCTGAGGCGACCGTTCCAAAGATCACTGTGATTTTGCGAAAGGCATTTGGCGGTGCATACGTTGCGATGAATAGTAAGGGCTTAGGTGCTGACTTTGTGTATGCATGGCCAGAGGCAGAAATTGATGTCATGGGAAAATCGTTTGCAGACGAAATTGTTCATCCTGCTTTGCGTGAGGTGGACAATGAACCTAGTGTCATGAAGGCAGCACAATTAGGATTAATCGACGATATTTTAATGCCAGATGAAACGAGAGAGCGGCTCATTCGCTCATTTGACCTGCTTCGCAGTAAGGAAGAAGATAGACCGTTAAAAAAGCATGGAAACATGCCGCTATAAGAGGAGGAACATCATCATGATCAATGAGAAACGCTTATTAGACGAATTTTTAGAACTTGTTCAAATCGATTCAGAAACGAAACATGAAGAAAAAATTGTTGAAGTCCTAAAAGAGAAATTTACTGGTTTAGGGCTTAATGTAGTCGAAGATGATTCAAAAGAGACAACCGGCCATGGAGCAGGCAATCTTATTTGCACACTTGAAGGGAATCAAGAGGCAGATACGATTTATTTTACTTCTCATATGGATACAGTTGTACCAGGTAATGGTGTTAAGCCAGTCATTGAAGACGGCTATGTCAAGACAGATGGCACAACCATTCTTGGTGCTGACGATAAAACAGGGCTTGCTGCAATGTTTGAAGCGATCCGTGTCCTAAAAGAGAAAAATGTACCGCATGGCAAGATTGAATTTGTCATTACAGCTGGTGAAGAATCAGGACTTGTAGGAGCAAAAGCGTTAGATCCGAAACTGATGACAGCAAAATATGGTTATGCGCTTGATTCAGATGGCAAGGTCGGTACCATCATCGTGGCTGCGCCAACACAGGCGAAAGTACGTGCAACCATTTACGGAAAAACAGCTCACGCAGGTGTGGCACCTGAAAAAGGCGTCTCTGCGATTACGATTGCATCAAAAGCGATCGCGAGCATGCCGCTTGGCCGTATTGATGAAGAAACAACGGCGAATATCGGCCGCTTTGAAGGCGGAACACAAACGAATATTGTCTGTGATCAAGTAGATATTCTGGCAGAGGCACGTTCTTTAGAACCGGCAAAAATGGAAGCGCAAGTAGCGAAAATGAAAGAAGCCTTTGAAAAAACCGCTAAAGAAATGGGCGGAAGTGCCGATGTACAAATTGACATCATGTATCCAGGCTTTAAATTCTCACACGGCGATCAAGTCGTTGAAGTGGCGAAAAAAGCGGCTGCGAAAATTGGCCGTCCTTCAGAACTACAGACAAGCGGGGGAGGCAGTGATGCAAACGTCATTGCTGGAAATGGCATCCCGACCGTCAACCTAGCTGTTGGATATGAAGATATTCATACGAAAAATGAGAAAATGCCGATTGAAGAATTAGTCAAGACAGCTGAAATGGTTCTCGCCATTATCGAAGAAACGACAAATCCATCGTAAAGGCAGGAGACTCTGTGAGCACGCAAAAGATCATTATTTTCCAAGTGGGACAAGAGGATTTTGGTATCAGCGTAGAACATATACGCTCAATTGAGAAGGTCCCTTATTTACAAGAAGTATCGAACCTTCCAAAAGAGATTAAAGGACTCATGTCGTTAAGAGGAGAGGTCATTCCAGTCAGTGACACAGGTGTCATGCTGCACGGAAAACCTCTGGATGTAACCGAACAGTCTAAGGTTCTACTATTTGAATTGAACGATCAAATGATTGGCTGCCTTGTTTCTGATGCAAAAGATATCATTGATATCGAGTTAAGTGAGATCAAGCCATTTCATATGAACACAAAAGCATCTGAATATTTCTTCGGCGTCGTTGAGAGAGAGAACAAGATGATTTTACAAGTGGACCCTAATAAGTTTCTAGGGAAAATTGAGGATCTTGATCAATTGCCTGAGCGATTGAAAGAGGAATTGGCATAAACAAAGGCCCCTTATCCATGGATAAGGGGTCATTTTGCGTGCCGGAGCTCACGCATCTTTTATTTGTTGCGCTCTACAGAAGACAAATAAAGCCTCCTTATCATGTTCCGGTAAGGGGCTATAATTTATTCAGCTGCTGGGTTAATTGAATCGTTTGCCGCAGCTTTTGTTTTTGATTTTTGGTACATCACATTTAAAATAATCGTTTGAATGGTGAGTAAAAGTCCACTTGTCATCCAATATAAAGGAAGAGCAGCGGGAGCATTAATTGATAGAAACAGCATCATGACTGGGAAAATCACGCCCATGATTTTTGCTTGTTTCAGTGCAGCTTCTGTTTGGGTGCCTGATTGTTTTGCGAATTTTTGTGTGACATAAAATTGCAAGAAATACATGGCCCCTGCAAAGATCGCCACCAAAAGATCAGTTTGTCCTAAGTTAAACCATAAGAACGAATGTGTTGCAATCTCAGGTGTTGAGCGGATTGCTGAGTAAAAGCCAAGAACAATTGGGATTTGAATCAGCATCGGCAGACAGCCCATTGCCAGCGGGTTCACATTGTTGTCTTTATATACTTTCATCATTTCCATTTGCAGTTCTTTTTGTTTTTCAGGTTCTTTCGTTTTTTTCAATTTGCTTTGTATTTGGTCAATCTGAGGTTTAACGAGTGCCATTTTCTCTTGCATCACTCTCTGCTTTTTAAATTGGTTTGCAAAAAGCGGGAAAATAAGCAGCCGGACAATCAATGTCACGAACATAATAGATAAACCGTAGTCATCATGGAAAAAGTTCGCAAGCCAGATAATCAACTCAGAAAAAGGCTGAACAAAATAATGATGGAAAAACCCATCAGAGCTTGTATTTGTTTGCGCACTGGCAGCAAATGCCGGTGACGCTACCATCATCAAAAATAAAGTCGTACAAATAGTCAATAAACGTTTCAATTCGTTTCCTCCTCAATAATAAAATCTAATAAGAGAGAGGAAGCGAATGGTCTTCATCATCATTTGATGATCTTTTCATTCGAATGACTTTACTAATCCAAGTTGTAATGCGATCATATATGATAAACAGAAAGTCTGTTCGATTCAAACAAGATGCATCCAACTCTTCTAAACGATGTCCTCCGAGGTGCTCGTTCATTCGGCAGTCTTTTAATAAGAAAGCAATACCGATGGCGGTCAGCGCTGGAAGAATAATCGTAAAGAATTCAACAAGGAAAAAGACTTCATTGAATGTATCAATAATCATGATTATCACATCCATTTCATTACTCACAGTGTACTATACACCATATGAAATGTCTAATGGAACAAACAGGTGAAATCACGGTGAAGTGAAGGAAAGTAGATCACCTAAGGAGGCAAGCAAATGGCTGATTCTCAAAAGAAGGGGCGAATCATTTTTCATATTGATATGAATAGTTTTTATGCATCGGTAGAAATGGCGTATGATCCTTCTTTGAGAGGGAAACCTTTAGCCATTAGCGGAAATGCAAAAGAGCGCAAAGGCATAGTTGTAACCTGCAGCTACGAGGCAAGAGCACTCGGGGTGAAGCCGCCGATGCCACTATGGGAAGCGAAGCGGCTGTGTCCGGGACTGATTGTGCGTACACCCAACTTCGACCGGTACCGCAGCTCCTCACAAGAGATGTTTACCATACTAAGAGAATATAGTGACTTAGTTGAACCCGTTTCAATTGATGAAGGCTATATTGATGTAACCGATACACCTTATGCTGAACATGCCGTGAAAACCGCTCATGATATTCAAACGAGGCTCGTAGAAGAGCTCATGCTTCCATCGAGTATTGGCATTGCACCGAATAAATTTCTAGCGAAGATGGCGTCTAATTGGAAAAAGCCAATGGGCATTACCATTTTGCGTAAACGAGATGTCCCGACAATGCTCTGGCCGCTCCCTGCAGGTGACATGCATGGGGTTGGACAGAAAACGGCAGATAAGCTGAAAACCATCGGAATTCATACTATTGAAGATTTAGCAAAAGCGAATGAATATGCGCTGAAAGAGTTATTAGGCATCAATGGACCGAGGTTAAAGCAAAAAGCAAACGGAGAGCATGACGGCATTGTCGACCCAGAAAGAATATACGAATTTAAATCTGTCGGCAATTCTTCCACTCTTCCTCACGATTCTGATGATACAGATGAACTCGTCTCATTAATAGAAAAACTGTCGCAATCGGTGAGTGCCAGATTACGAAGAAAAGAAGTGATGGCAAATCGGCTGCTCATTATGATTCGGTATGCAAGCTGGAAAAATATCACACGGAGCGTCACACTCACGAATCCAACTGATCGAAAGGAAGATCTATTTGAGGCGGCAAAGCAGCTATTCCTAAAGCATTGGAATGACCAGCCAGTAAGACTTTTAGGTGTGACGGGGACCGATCTTGTGGAACGAAAATCAGCCGTCAAGCAGCTTGATTTATTCTCTTATACAGAAGATGCAAAAGACGAACCGCTCCAATCTCTTTTAGACGGACTGCAAGAAAAATACGGTAAACCACTCATTCAAAGAGGAGTGACCATTAAGGAAAAAGAGAGCAAAACAAGTGGTACAAGTTTTAATAAAGACTTTTTTCAGGACGAAAGAGGAAATGACTAGCCTGAAAACTTGATAAAAGAGGTGATGTTGTGGTAATTTCAAAGGGTACATCATTTCAGCAGTAATCAATATAGTGTGTTAGAAGGGACGTCAGAATTATGTCAAAACAACAAATCGGTGTCGTTGGACTAGCCGTTATGGGGAAAAACCTTGCCCTAAATATTGAAAGCCGCGGTTTCTCCGTGTCCGTTTATAACAGATCTAGCAGCAAAACAGAAGAGTTTCTTCAAGAATCACAAGGGAAAAACGTTGTAGGCACATACAGCATTGAAGAATTTGTTCAATCGCTTGAAACGCCGCGTAAAATTCTTTTAATGGTAAAAGCGGGTGCAGCAACAGATGCAACCATTCAATCATTATTGCCTCACCTAGAGAAAGGTGACATTTTAATTGATGGTGGAAATACATATTACAAGGATACACAAAGACGTAACCAAGAGCTTGCGGAAAGTGGTATTCACTTCATTGGTACAGGTGTTTCTGGCGGTGAAGAAGGCGCACTTAAAGGTCCTTCTATCATGCCTGGCGGTCAAAAAGAAGCGCACGAGCTAGTGAAACCAATTTTAGAAGCCATCTCTGCGAAAGTAGATGGTGAGCCTTGTACAACGTATATCGGTCCAGATGGAGCAGGACATTATGTCAAAATGGTTCATAACGGTATCGAGTACGGAGACATGCAATTGATCTCTGAATCGTATTTTATCTTGAAGCATGTCGCTGGATTATCAGCAGGTGAGCTTCATGAAGTATTCTCAGAGTGGAATAAAGGCGAACTTGACAGCTACTTAATCGAAATCACAGCTGACATTTTCACAAAAGTGGATGAGGAAACGAACCAGCCACTAGTAGATGTCATCTTAGATAAAGCCGGCCAAAAAGGAACTGGAAAATGGACAAGCCAAAGCTCACTTGATTTAGGTGTCCCGCTTCCAATCATTACGGAATCTGTTTTCGCACGTTTTATTTCTGCGATGAAAGATGAGCGTGTGGAAGCAAGTCAATTAATTCAAGGGCCTGAGCCAACTCAATCAGCTGAAGATAAACAAGCATTAATCGAAGCGGTTAGAAAAGCCCTATTCATGAGTAAAATCTGCTCATATGCACAAGGTTTTGCGCAAATGAAAGCAGCGTCTGATGAGTATAACTGGGATTTGAAATACGGTGAAATTGCCATGATCTTCCGTGGTGGATGTATCATTCGTGCAGCCTTCCTGCAGCAAATCAAAGAAGCATATGACCGTAACCCTGAATTGAAAAACCTATTGCTTGATCCTTACTTCAAGGATATCGTAGAAAGCTATCAATCATCACTTCGTAAAGTGATTTCACTTGCAGTAGAACAAGGTGTTCCTGTTCCTTCATTCTCAAGTGCACTAGCTTACTTTGATAGCTATCGTACAGCTGTCCTTCCAGCTAACTTAATTCAAGCACAGCGTGACTACTTCGGCGCACATACATATGAGCGCACAGATAAAGAAGGCGTCTTCCATACTGAATGGATGAAATAAGTATAAAACCTCAAAAGACCTTACCTTTGGTAAGGTCTTAGATTGTTGACAAAGGGCTAAAATGAACTTGATTTTAGCCCTTTGTCTTCTTTTTAGCGTGATAGAAAACCTTTGCAGGCTAGGAAGGCCGAGTACTGGAGCGGAGCGAATTTGACATTCGTGAGCACCAGCACGCAGGACTGACACCGAATGCGAGGGTTTGTCTACACGCTGTGACCTTACCTTTGGTAAGGTCTTTTTTGTGTTTACATCTATTCGGCTAAAAATCCGAAAAAGAGGGATGCTAAGTAAAAAAGAACAGAAAGTAGGGATAGAAGTGGGCATTTTATATGCACTTCTCCCAGCGATATTTTGGGGAAGTATTGTTCTCATTAGTGTCAAACTTGGCGGGAATGCTTATCAGCAAACACTCGGCATTACCCTCGGCGCTTTTTTGTTTTCAATCGGCGCCTATTTGATCAAAATGCCGGAACTGACACCGCTTATTTTTGCGGTTTCCGTTATCTCTGGGATCTTTTGGAGTATAGGGCAAATGAATCAGCTTTCAAGTGTCGCCTTTCTAGGGGTGTCAAAGGCTGTTCCTTTATCAACGGGTATGCAGCTTGTGAGCACGACATTATTTGGTGTCATCGTCTTCAAAGAATGGCAAACTATGACGGTCATACTTATTGGTTCTTGTGCCATTTTATTTATTATTGCTGGCGTTGTCATGACATCACTTGGTCAAAAAAAGAGTGGCGGTAACGAAGGCGGCAATTTTAAAAAGGGAATCATCATTTTGCTCATCTCAACCGTAGGCTACGTCGGATATGTCGTCATTTTAAGATGGTTTCATATAGATGGCTGGTCTGCGCTCGTTCCGCAATCTGTCGGCATGCTGCTTTCATCGTTAGCGATTAGTCTAAAGCAAGACCCGTTTAGCAAATATACGTTCAGAAATATCATTGCTGGTCTTGTGTGGTCGACAGGAAATCTAGGGCTTCTTTTGGCGATTCCACTCATTGGCGTAGCAGTAAGTTTTTCCATGTCTCAAACAGGAATTGTCATCTCGACTTTAGGCGGTATTTATTTATTAAAGGAGAAAGCATCAAAAACAAGCTTTGTCATTGCAGGCTGCTTGATGATTATCGCAGGCGGTGTGCTGCTAGGTTTTACAAAATAGGAGGTTAAACGAATGTATCCAGATTTGGAAGGAAAAACAGTTCTCATCACAGGAGCAGGTACAGGGATAGGTCAGGCGATGGCGCGCCGGTTTGGACAAGAAAAAGCCAATGTAGTGATCAATTATTTCTCAGATAAAGAAAACCCGGACGACACGATTGCTGAGATTCAAAAAAGTGGCGGACAGGCTGTCAAAATTCAAGGGGATGTATCAAAAGAAGAGGATATGAAGGCGATGATTGATCAAGCTGTTGATACATATGGCAGTCTTGATGTCATGATCAATAATGCAGGAATTGAAAATGAAGTTCCTTCAACTGAAATGACGCTAGATAACTGGAACAAAGTGATGTCCACCAATTTAACAGGTATGTTTTTAGGGTGCCGTGATGCATTAAAGTATATGACAGAACACGGGATCGAGGGGTCGATTATTAATATGTCGTCGGTCCATCAGCAAATTCCGTGGCCTCATTTTGTCCATTATGCAGCAAGTAAAGGAGGCGCCAAGCTTTTGACAGAAACGCTGGCACTAGAATATGCCCCTAAAAAAATTCGCGTAAACAGTATTGCACCAGGCGCAATTGATACCCCCATCAATGCCGAAAAATTTGATGATCCAGCATTGAAAAAGGGCGTCATTGAGCTGATACCAATTGGCTATATCGGAAAGCCTGAAGAAGTGGCAGCATGTGCTGTCTGGCTTGCATCAAAAGAGGCGAGCTATGTGACAGGGTTGACGTTATATGTAGACGGCGGTATGACCAAGTACCCGGGATTCCAAGCAGGAAAAGGATAATCGTGCATATGTTGATCACGGGCTGGGCTCAGAGGATAACACAACATCAAATTATGATCTAGTATGTTGTCATGCTAGTGAAAAGCGTGAGCATAAACATTGCACACGCTTTTATCCATTTATTCGCCTTTTTCAAATATGGCTTCTTTGTTCTTCACGATGATGCTTACTTTCGTTTTGACACGAGGAACGCCATCTTTTTGAAGATAATCATATAAAATGGGTTCTATTTCATTGATATCTGTACGAAGTATTTTAGGTGATAACTCCTCGATAAATGGATCGTTTTTAACTGCTAGACAGTTCGCCATTGTATCGAGTGCAATTAAACTGAAAGGTCTTCCTTTGTTTAGCCAAGATTTCATTCTGAGCCATGTTGGAAAGCATGCTGATGCCAACCTGCCCCAACTGTCGTTAAAAGAGGAGCAATGAGACTCCATCCAATCAAGTATGTGATGTGAACGGAAACGATATAGGCTGGAGAGAGCCGTCATTGGCAATTCCTTTTCACTTACACATTTCAATTGATCAAAAATACGTCTCATTCCTTCCTCGGCTGGTAAACTACTGGCTGCTGCCCAAGAAAGCGGATGAAAAAATTTATCGGCATCATTCTCCCAAAGCTCTCTTACCCAATCCGAAGCTGCAGTACCTAAAACATCAGCTGCGATCTCCAGCATTCTTGATTTGACTTCATGATTTTCCGTTCCATAAAATCTAGCTTTTACAGACATCAACATTTTTTGTGTATCGTGTTTTTTCAGGGCATTGATGACATCGTATTGAAGAAACCATCTTGTGATTGAGAAATCTAATAAAGACTCCAAATCATGTTGAACCGCTTGTAATGTGGGTATTTTCTCTTCTGCTATGACCAATACATCTTCTTCTGGCTGACAAGCCTCTCCGTCTTCTTCATAAAAATCATCGTGCAATAAAAATTTCTTTGGAGAGTGGATGATCGCTAAGTGATACCATTCAATTGGCCGTAAAGAATAGGTTAAGAGCCGCCTGTGACAATCATTGCATAATCGATAAGGCTGAGCTGGTTCATCAGAAATTTTTACAACATCAATCTCGTTTCTTTTACAGGCTTCACACAAATGAGTGACTGCCATGATATCCACTCCTTTTGATTGAAAAGATATGAATAGATTCGAAAAGTAGCAGCAAAAGACGTTTACCTATCCATCAAATTGAGTGGGAATAGAAACTGTTTCCATCTCTGGGCAGTTACTTCTCATGATTTATGGGATGAAAAATTGGGTTTTTGAATGAGCTAAGTCATTAGCACTTATTTTAACAAAGTTCTCAAAGACTGTCTTCAGAAGAAGAAGCTACTTTATGGTTCATTCGGAGAGTATTTTTTAAAAGAAAAGGGGTCTCGTTCATATCTGGATGAGATCTTTTTTGTTCTGAAAGCTTGTTGTGAGTATTGATACGGTCATTTTTAAAATAAAATACAGACATATATAATTAAATGTCTAGACATTTAAAAATAAAAATATATAATATTAACTGGAAGCGCTTTTATTACAACAATGGGGTGAGAGAAATGAAACGTATTTTATTAGCATGCAGTTCAGGTATGTCTACGAGTTTACTAGTCACAAAGATGAAGGCACATGCTGAGTCTATAGGGGAAGAAGCAGAGATTTGGGCAGTCGGACAAGACCAAGCGAGAAAAGAAATGGCACATGCCGATGTTGTATTAATTGGACCACAAATGAGTTTTTTAAAAGGGGATCTTCAAAAAGAAGCTCAAAAATATGGGATTGAAGTAGAGGTCATCGATATGCAGGCGTATGGGCTAGCAGATGGACAAAAAGCGTATGAACAAGCGGTTTCATTGATGGGGGAATCTTAAAGGATGGAAAAGAAAACACTCGAAGGACTCACGGAAGAACAAATCAGTTTTCAATTGATCTTACACAGCGGAAATGCACGAAGCAAATTGCTTCAATCTCTTAAACAATTTAGAGAAGGTCATGAAACAGTAGCATCTGACCTTCTCAAAGAAGCGGAAGATGACTTGCGGAATGCACATGATATCCATTTTCAAATGGTACAGCAAGAGGCAAGCGGAGAAACGATTTCATTCTCCTTGCTGCTCATGCATGCCGAAGATCATTTCATGTCAACGATGACGATAAAAGAGCTTGTGGGAGAGCTCTTACCGATATTGCAATCACTGAAACAATAAAGGGTGTAAACAAGGGGGGAAACCAATGTTTGATAAAATAAGTGCGATTTTGGTTCCGATTGCTGGGAGATTGAACAACAATCGCTATCTAGGGGTATTAAGGGATGCCTTTATGCTTGCGTTCCCATTAACGATTTTTGGTTCCATCATGGTCGTATTAATGAATCTGCCATTTTTAGATAAGATCATGAGTCAAACAGCACTGGAAGGTGTTCAGTCTGCACTGAATATTGCACCTAGTGCGACCATCAGCATTATGAGTGTGTTTGTTGTATTTGGGATTGGCTACTATTTATCGAAAAGCTATGATGTGGAAGCTGTCTTTGGCGGTGTGATCGCTTTAGCCTCTTTTCTGCTCCTTACGCCATTTTTACTAGAACAAGAGGGCGGTGCATCCATTGCAGGCGTCATCCCAGTCGATCGTTTGGGCGCAAAGGGAATGTTCCTTGGAATGATCACAGGCTTTTTGTCTGCTGAAATTTATCGCTATTTTGTCCAAAAGAAATTTGTCATCAATATGCCGCAAGGGGTTCCGCCAGCTGTTTCTAAGTCTTTTGCTGCACTCATCCCGGCTACTTTGACACTCACAACCTTTTTACTGATCAATATCATCATTACACAAGGGTTCAAAACCAACATGCATGACTTGATTTACAATGCGATTCAGGCGCCGCTTGTCGGACTTGGAAGCGGTATCATTCCGACCTTGATCGCTATTTTCTTTATACAAATTCTTTGGTTCTTTGGGCTCCACGGCCAAATTATTATCAACTCTGTCATGGACCCGATTTGGAATACATTGTCCATTCAAAATCTAGAAAGCTACACAAAAACAGGTGAGGTTCCGAACATCATCAGCAAGCAGTTTATCGAAATCTATACAGTGGGTATGGGTGGAACCGGTATGACGCTAGCTGTTGTGTTTACGATTTTAATTTTTCTTAAAAGTAAGCAATTGAAACAAGTAGCAAAGCTCGGCTTAGGACCAGGTTTATTTAACGTCAATGAACCCATTATCTTCGGTTTACCGATTGTGATGAACCCGCTTATTCTCATTCCATGGATTTTGGCGCCAATGGTGATTACTTGTATTTCTTATTTTGCGATGGCCGCAGGTATTGTGCCGCCTCCGACAGGCGTGAATATTCCATGGACAGTACCGATCTTTATTAGCGGAGTCATGGCAACAAATTCATTAGCGGGCGGTCTGCTTCAGCTGTTTAATTTAATGATTGTGTTTGTTATTTGGTTCCCGTTCCTAAAATTTATTGATCGTATGAATGTGAAAAATGAAAAAATAGTCACGACAGAAAAAACGAAACAAACAAACATCAAAGGTGAAGGAGACTCAATACATGTCGATGGAAACTAACAGTCAATCATATACATTTCCAGAAGGTTTCTGGTGGGGATCTTCTGCCTCTGCTACGCAAACAGAAGGCAGTTATCCAGGAGATGGAAAGGGACCGAACATTTGGGACCACTGGTTTGAAAAAGAGCCGAATCGTTTTTTTCAGGGCGTCGGTCCAGGTGTAACCTCGCAATTTTATCGTAAATACAAAGAGGATATCCGCCTCATGAAGGAGATTGGGCACAACTCGTTTCGTCTATCTATTTCATGGTCACGCCTTTTACCTGAGGGAAAAGGGGCTGTTAATGAAGAAGCTGTGGCTTTTTACAATGATGTGATCAATGAACTGAAAGCGAGTGACATTGAACCGTTTGTGAACTTGTATCATTTTGATATGCCAATGGCGCTTCAGGAGACGGGAGGATGGGTAAACAGGCAGGTCGTAGAAGATTATGTCAGCTATGCGACATTGTGTTTTCAGCTATTTGGCGACCGGGTGAAAAAATGGTTTACCCATAACGAGCCGATTGTTCCTGTAGAGGGTGGATATATGTATAGCTTCCATTATCCAAACGAAGTTGATTTCCAAAAGGCAGTGCAAGTTGGATTTCATGAGATTTTATCAAATGCTAAGGCCATTGCGGCTTATAAAGAGATGAAGCAGGATGGGAAAATAGGCATTATCCTGAACCTTACTCCTTCGTATCCGCGAAGCCAGAATCCGCGGGATGTCGAAGCAGCTGAGATGGCTGACGCCTTCTTTAACCGGTCCTTCCTAGATCCAGCTGTGAAAGGACATTTCCCTGAAAAGCTAGTGGACGTGTTAAAGAAAGAAGGATTGATGCCGGCTATGGAGGAAGGAGACCTTGAACTCATTCAAGAGAACACGATCGACCTTCTCGGCATCAACTATTATCAGCCAAGAAGAGTGAAAGCAAAGGAACATATGCCTCACCCTGATGCACCATTTATGCCAGACCATTATTTCGATTCTTTTGAAATGCCGGGCAGAAAAATGAATGTGTACCGCGGCTGGGAAATCTATGAAAAGGGTATTTACGATATATTGAAAAAAGTCCAGACAGACTATGGGAATATTGAATGCTTTATTTCTGAAAATGGAATGGGTGTCGAAGGAGAAGAGCGGTTTCAGGATGAAGAAGGAATGATTCACGACGATTACCGCATTGATTTTATTTCTGAGCATCTTAAATGGGTGCATCAAGCCATTCAAGAAGGAAGTCATGTAAAAGGCTATCACCTGTGGACGTTTATGGATAATTGGTCATGGTCGAATGCCTATAAAAATCGCTATGGATTTGTCTCAGTGGACCTTGAGAAAGACGGGAAACGTACCATCAAAAAAAGTGGCTACTGGTTTCAATCGGTTTCAGAGAATAATGGTTTCTAATCAAGATACTTGCTCTTTCCTTGAAAAGGGCAAGTATTTTTCTTATGTAAAGATGAAAGGGTTGAAATGAAAGTGGCTCGAACCTTTTAAGCGCACTAGGCTTAGTGTAGAATGAGAGGAAGGCTAGAAAGCGCTATAATAGGATATGAAAAAACAAGTCAGTTGGTGGTGTGAGATGACAAAGTACGAACTCATTTCAGAAGAAATTAGAAAAAGAATAGGAACAGCATATTATCCAGAAGATCAACCCATTCCAGATGAAAACTCGCTTGCCGCTGAATTTAAATGCAGCAGAATGACGATGAAGCGTGCGCTTGATCTTTTAGTGGCGGAAGGTCTGCTCTTTAGAAAAAGAGGTCATGGCACATTTATTGTGAAGGCAGCGCTAAATCAAGGTGCGATCAACGTATCAGGTCATGAAAATAAAGGGTTCACGAAAGTGATGGCAGATAAAAACGTGACGAGCCAAATCATTCGCTTTGATGTGCATTTTCCAAGTGAAGAGGTGGCAGCTCATTTATCCATTGACTCAAGCACACCCGTCTATGACATTATTCGGCTCCGTTTGGTGGAAGAAGAGCCATATGTATTAGAAAAAACCTTTATGCCTGTCAATGTCATTAAGGGAATAGATGAAGAGGTTTTATTGGGGTCTATCTATAGCTACATTACAAACACACTTCATTTAAAAGTGGCAGGAGCGCACAAAAAAATTAGAGCGGCTAAATCAGATCAGCTTGATCAGCAATATTTAGGCTGTGACCCTACGGATCCGGTGCTAGAAGTGGAGCAGGTGGCTTATTTAAACACAGGCCGGCCGTTTGAATATTCCTTTAGCCATCATCGCTATGATAAATTTGATTTTTCAACGGTTGAAATTACGAAAACACGACTTTAAAAAAAGAGCAGAACCCCCTCAATCGGGAGACTGCTCTTTTTTTGTTGATTTTATATATTCCACCAGTGATATCCATCTTTTTCAAGAAGCTGATCTGCTTCTTTTGGTCCCATAGAACCAGCAGGGTAATTTGGTTTTAACGTTTTGGTTTCAGCCCATTTTTTTGAAATTGGATCAACAAAGTTCCAAGACAGTGCCACTTCATCCCAGTGGGCAAAGTTTGTTGCGTCACCTAGCAAACAGTCATGAATCAGCTTTTCATACGCTTCTGGTGTATTCATGATGTCGTTGTAATTTGTTTGATAGTCCAGCTTAATTGGTTTAGCATACGTTCCGCCATCAAGCTTGCGAGCATTCAGGTGAAGGGTAATGCCTTCGTCTGGCTGAATGTGAATCACAAGTAAGTTTGGATGCATGGAATTCCCGTTTCCATAGTACAGGTTCATCGGAATGTCTTTAAATTGCACCACGATTTGAGTGGATTTCTTTTCTAGACGTTTTCCTGTACGAATGTAAAATGGTACCCCGGCCCATCTAAAGTTATCGATGAGAAGTTTCCCTGCAACGAATGTTTCTGTGTTGGAGTTTGGGTCCACATTTTGCTCTTCAAGATAGGAAGGAACCATATTGCCATCAATCGTTCCTGCATCATACTGTCCGCGGACAAAGAATTGATCCACTTCATCTTTCGAGAAAGGACGAAGCGCACGCAATGCTTTCCGTTTTTCGCTACGGATTTCCTCTGTATTGAGCTTAATCGGCGGCTCCATGGCTAGTAGTGCAACCATTTGAAGCATATGGTTTTGGACCATATCTCTCAGTGCACCAGAACTCTCGTAATATCTCGCACGGTCTTCGACGCCTAATGATTCACTCGATGTGATTTGAATGTTTGAAATGTAACGGTTTGTCCAAAGCGGTTCAAAGATCGCATTCGCAAAACGAATCACCTCAATGTTTTGCACCATCTGTTTACCGAGGTAGTGGTCAATACGATAAATTTGATCCTCTGTAAATGCATCTCGGATCTCTTCATTTAATGTTTTGGCACTAGGGAGGTCATGACCAAACGGTTTTTCAATGACAAGTCGAGACCATCCAGTCGTTTCTGATACGCCTTCACTTTTTAAAAACTTCGCAATGGTTCCGAAGAATTCCGGTGCCATCGCTAAATAGAACATCCGGTTATTTGGGATACTGTATGTATCTTCAAGACCAGAAAGAAGTGTGTTCAGTGCTTGATAGGAAGCAGGGCTTGAGACATCAAAGTCATGGTAATAGAAATGAGAAATAAATTCCTCTGCTTTTGCTTCTGCATCATCAGAAGAGACCGATTCTTTTACCACAGCTCTTAGGTCTTCATGAGACCAAGGACGACGTCCAACACCTACAACAGCGAATTGATCTCCAAGCTTTCCGCTATGATAAAGTCTATGTATAGAAGGGTAGAGCTTGCGTTTTGCAAGGTCTCCTGTTGCGCCAAAGATGACAATGACTGCTTTTGGATAGTTAGTTTCTGTATTCACGAAAAGTACCTCACTTTATTCGTAGCATTGTTGTAAAAACCGAGAATGTATGTACATTTTCTTTATTTTAAAGGTTCATTGTTCGTAAAGCAAACATTTGATTCGACTTTTTCTGCCCAAGTTTGACTTTTTTCAAAAATTCCGCTGAATTCACATTTATCCTGTCTTCATGTATTCTATATGAATGAAGAGATTGTATACCGGCTGTAGGAGGAAATCGTAATGGAACTGCTCTTTTTAGGAACAGGTGCAGGCATTCCTGCAAAAACAAGAAACGTCACTTGCACTGCGCTGAAGCTTTTAGAAGAGAGAAAAGCCGTGTGGCTTTTTGATTGCGGAGAAGCGACGCAGCATCAAATATTACATACAACGATTAAACCAAGAAAAATTGAGAAGATCTTTATCACGCATATGCACGGTGATCATGTATATGGTCTCCCAGGTCTGCTTGGCAGCAGGTCCTTTCAAGGCGGAGAGGATAAATTGACGATATATGGTCCAAGCGGCATTAAAGCTTTTGTAAACGCGGCACTTTCAGCGACGCAAACGCATTTGACTTATCCGCTGCATATCATAGAAATAGAGGAAGGGATCGTTTTTGAAGATGATACCTTTCAAGTAGAAGCAAAACGAGTGTCTCATGGGATCCCAGCTTACGGTTATCGGGTCGTGGAAAAAGATGTACCCGGTGCACTAAAAGCCGAAGACCTAAAAAAAATCGGTGTAAAACCTGGACCTTTGTATCAGAAGTTGAAAAATGGGGAAACCGTTACACTCGAAGATGGAAGAATGATTGATGGAACCGATTATTTGGAACCCCCTAAAAAAGGGAGAATCGTTGCATTTTCAGGAGATACCCGTTTGTGCGAGAATATAACAAGGCTTGCCAAGAATGCGGATGTGTTAGTCCATGAAGCAACATTTGGGAAAGAAGATGCAGAACTAGCCTATAATTATTATCACAGTACGACAGAACAGGCAGCAAAAACAGCGCAGGAAGCAGGCGCAAAAAGACTGATTTTGACTCATATTAGTGCACGGTACCAAGGGGAAGAGTCAATGAAACAATTACTCAAAGAAGCCCGCGATATATTCCCGCTGACTGAAGCTGCACATGATTTCTTTTCTTTTCCTATTGACCGTACCCTGTAAAAATTGGATGAATCGTCAAAAATAGTTGTGTGATTTTTTTGATATTTATGATGACGCTCTTTTTCAGGTAGTGGTAAAATGGTGAAGAAAAAACAAATGACGAATTACACTATGAAGAATACGGGAGGCACAATCAAAGATGAGCGGTTTTACAGCGTTAAGTGAAGCAGAATTAAATGACCTATATGCAGCACGACAAAAAGAGTATGAAACGTACAAAAGTAAAAACTTACACTTAGACATGTCTAGAGGGAAACCTTCACCAAAACAGCTCGATTTATCTATGGGCATGCTCGATGTCGTGACATCAAAGGATGCAATGACAGCTGAGGATGGTACAGATGTGCGAAACTATGGCGGCTTGACAGGCCTTCCTGAAACAAAGAATTTTTTTGCAAGTGTGCTCAATCTGAAGCCAGAACAAATCATCATTGGCGGTAATTCTAGCCTAAATATGATGCATGACACAATTGCCCGTGCCATGACTCACGGCGTATATGGCAGCAAAACACCTTGGGGCAAGCTTCCAAAGGTAAAATTCCTAGCACCAAGCCCAGGGTATGATCGTCATTTTGCCATTTGTGAGCATTTTAACATAGAGATGATTACGGTAGATATGAAGTCGGATGGACCTGACATGGATCAGGTAGAAAAATTGGTTGCAGAAGATGAAGCCATCAAAGGGATTTGGTGTGTACCGAAATATAGCAACCCTGACGGCATTACGTATTCAGATGAGGTTGTCGACCGTCTTGCTTCCATGCAGACAAAAGCAGACGACTTCCGTATTTTTTGGGATGATGCCTATGCAGTCCACCATCTAACAGATACGCCTGATACGTTAAAAGATATTTTTCAAGCAGTAGACAAAGCAGGACATGCAAACCGTGTGTTTATGTTCGCCTCTACTTCTAAAATTACGTTCCCAGGCTCGGGTGTTGCACTGATGGCATCTAGTCAGGACAACGTCAGCTTTATTCAAAAACAGTTATCAGTTCAAACCATTGGGCCAGATAAAATCAATCAATTAAGACACCTTCGTTTCTTCAAGAATCCAGAAGGATTGAAGGAACATATGAAAAAGCATGCAGCGATTATTAAGCCGAAATTTGACCTCGTTCTTTCGATCCTTGATGAAAAGCTTGGTGGAACAGGCATCGCTGAGTGGCACAAACCAAATGGCGGATATTTTATTAGCTTAAATACACTCGATCATTGTGCAAAAGCTGTTGTGCAAAAAGCGAAAGAAGCCGGTGTGACACTAACAGGTGCAGGGGCGACATATCCTTATGGAAACGACCCGCTTGATCGTAACATCCGTATTGCGCCAACGTTCCCAACGCTTGAAGAACTAGAGCAGGCGATTGACATCTTTACGTTATGCGTTCAGCTTGTCAGCATTGAAAAGCTGCTGTCTGAGAAAAGTCAATCAGCACCAACGGTATAATGAAAAAACTCCTTGACTGATGTCCGGTCAAGGAGTTTTTGTTTTTAGTTGGCTGTTTGATAATAAGTGGCAGGCTGTTTTGCTGCACACCATACATCATAAATCGCAAGCTGCACAATATGTGGTTCATCGTGATGAATATAGTGCGAGCTGTTCTGCGCCTGAATCCATCCGCTTTGGGATGACAATGTGAGCATTCGTTTATGAAGCCTGAGCCAAGCTTCATGTGCTGGATGAAACAAGCGGCTTTTGCCTGATGAAATGACAAGAAGGGGCATCATCCCATAATGCGTTTGCTCCTCTTTGGTCGTACGCAGCATTTGCTCAAAGTCCTCATGTGTACATTCTGCTGTGAACTGCGTCATATATGAAGTGCGTTCTTCCTTTGATAAGAGCGGCAGAATGACCTGCTCTTGCTCCTCACTTGCTGGGTCTAGAAGGACCATACCGATAACATCTTCTTTTCTGCGGCTTGCCCATAAGCGGCTGACAAGAGAGCCAAATGAGTGCGCCACAATGAGAAATGGCGGCTGAATATTGGCTTGATGTAAGAGTGTATCTAAATCATCCGCAAGATCATGCAAAGTTCTTCCTTCTTTGCTTTCGCTGCTTTTTCCATTACCTAAACGGTCATATAAGAAAACACCAAGCTCTGGGTCAATATCACGAGCGATATTCGCCCACGTATCGCCTGAAATTCCATATCCTGCTTCAAAAATAATGGTGGCTTCCTTTTTCCCTTGACGATGCTTTGTATAAAAGTGATGTCCATCTATATGATACGTTCTTTCAATCAATGCCGAGTTCATTCTTCCATCTCCTCTAAGTGGTTCTTTAGCTAAAAGACGGCACAAAAGGCAAAGATGTTTCTCTTAAAAACAAAAAAGATGCCTATTTCAAAAAATAGACACCTTTTTGCTTAGAGATGTTACCAAGCACGATCGTATTGGCGCGGGCTTTCGATGGATGTACGAAGCTCTTTAGCGGCTGTTTTTGGGAAATACGGATCCCGTAAAAATTCTCTGCCGATAAAGATCAAGTCAGCACGCTGATTTTGTAAAATTTCTTCGGCCTGTATACCAGATGTGATCATACCGACAGCGGCTGTTTGGATGCCGGCACCTTCTCTTATTTTCTCAGCAAAGGTGACTTGGTAGCCGGGGAATGTGTTAATACTGGCTTGCACCACAGCGCCTGAGCTCACATCAATTAGATCGACTCCTTGCTCTTTCAGCCATGCGGCAATGCCAATATAATCTGCAATATCTAGTCCCTTTGTTGTGTAATCAGAAGCGGATACACGGACAAATAATGGTCCATCCCACACTTCATTGACTGCATCAACCACTTCTCTCAAGAAGCGATAACGATTTTCTGGTGAACCGCCATATTCATCTGTCCGGTGATTGGCAAGCGGTGAGAGAAATTCGTTAATCAAATAGCCATGCGCACCATGAATCTCAATGATGTCAAATCCAGCTTTCTTGGCGCGGACAGCGGCATCTTGAAACGCCTGAACTGTGTCTTTTATTTGATCGATAGACATCTCAAGAGGTGTTTTAGATTGCTCGTCAAATGGAATGCTGGATGGAGCAAGAATGTCACCATCTAGCTCAGCCTTGCGTCCTGCATGGGCTAGCTGGATGGCCGTTTTTGTTCCGTACGCTTTGATTTGTTCGTTTAATGAGGCAAATCCTTCAATGTGCTCATCACTCCAAATTCCGAGGTCCTGATCACTAATTCTTCCCTCAGGTGAAACAGCACTTGCCTCGACCATAATTAATCCGGCCTGACCTTGCGCACGGGAAATATAATGTGCAAAGTGGAAAGGCTGTAATTTTCCATCACGGTCATAGGATGAATACATACACATCGGGGACATGACGATGCGGTTTTTGAGTGTGACACCTTTTAATGTCCAAGGTGAAAAAAGCTTTGTTTCCAATTACCTTCGCCTCCTCATAGAATGGTATAGCCGATTATAACAGCCATTCAAACATTCGTCATAAAAGGTGCTCAAACCATATAGCTTTTGTACATGATTTTGTATAATGAAAGATATGGACATCAAAGGGGGATAAACGGATGAAATGGCAAACGGAAAGTGAACTAAAGGAGCTACTCTCAGCTCTTATGCAGTATGAAAGCATATCTGGTACAACGGGAGAAGTCGCATTAGCGGAATATTTATATTACTTGCTGAGGGAGCGGCCGTATTTTGAACAGCATCCTGATCACTTGGCTTTGCATCCAATGAAAGATGGCCGGTATTTTTTAACGGCACTTGTCAAACGAAGTACGTTGCCACGTACTGTTTTACTCCTCAGCCATTTTGATGTCGTGGATACAGAGGATTACGGAGAATTTCAAAATATGGCGTGTAAGCCCGAAGAGTTAATGGCGTCCTTTTCTCAAAAAAGTGCACTTCTTCCAAAAAGGGCAAGAGAGGATTTAGCTTCAGGTGACTGGCTGTTTGGACGAGGGTCCATGGATATGAAAGCAGGCCTGACTGTCCAGCTTTCCATGCTAGAAAGAGCCATGGCGGGGAGGTTTGAAGGAAATATTCTGCTCGTCACAGTGCCAGATGAAGAAGTGAATTCACAGGGGATGCTGGAGGCTGTTCCGAAACTAAAGGAGCTCAAGCAGAAGTATGACCTTGATTATACCGCGTGTTTAAACAGTGAGCCGATGTTTGAAAAGTATCCCGGGGATGCGCACCAATACATCTATACAGGTAGTATAGGGAAGGTACTTGCGGGATTTTTCTGCAAAGGAATTGAAACACATGTAGGTGAGCCCTTCTCAGGATTAAATGCAAATTTTATGGTATCTGAATTAAACAGGCTGTTAGAACTGAATAGTGATTATTGTGAGGAAGTAGATGGTGAAGTGACACCACCTCCGACCAATTTGATGCAAAAGGATTTGAAAGAAGCTTACTCTGTTCAAACGCCTCACACGGCTGTTTCTTTATTTAATGTGCTGATGATGAACCGCTCTAGTGAAGAGCTTCACGGGCTCCTCTATGAAACTGCGAAACAAGCAGCAGCCCAAATCGAAGCCAATCTCAAACAGAAAACCGCTGCATTTCAACGCTTTAAACATTTTACACCCATCGATACAAACATCACGGTGTTAACGTATCATGAGCTGTACGAAAAAGCTGCTGAACGATCCGGCAAGCAGGAGGTCGAGCGAATTGTCAACTACGCCTTTGCCAACCGGGGTGAGCTAGGGGATCGTGATTTTTCAACCAAAATTGTATCAGAACTGACGACCCTTTGTAAGGAAGATGGAGCACTGATTGTGTTGTTTTATAGTCCGCCATTTTACCCATCTGTTTCTTCAACAGATGATCTGCATATTCAAACGACCTTAAAGAAGATTCAAAGAGAAGCAAAAGAGATCTATGGAATCGAAGTAGAAGAAGTCAAATATTTTCCTGGTTTATCTGATTTAAGCTACTTACAGCTTGAAAATCAAGATATAGAGGATTATACAGCCAACATGCCGCTATACCAAAAAGGTTACTCGTTACCACAAGGAGAAAAAGAAGCTCTTAACGTTCCTGTCATCAACGTTGGTCCATTAGGAAAGGATGCGCACAAATGGACAGAACGGCTGCATGTCCCATTCTCTTTTGGCGTTTTGCCGTCGCTCTTACAATCAACAATTCATGCTTTATTAGAAAAGAATTAAGTGAAAGCTCTATCGTCATGATAGGGCTTTTCTTGATATCAATCACCTTCTGTCTAAAGAAATAGAGTATGATATAGAATAATACTTACATATTTGAAGGGGGATTGTGAGAGTGAAAACAGGAGTACTAACAAAAACAGAGATCATGAGATCACTTCATGAGAGTTTGCGTAAGCTTGAGGAGTTAGTATGGACATGTGATGAGGCTACATTAGATGAATCTTTTGGGGAAGGCAAGTGGTCGATTAAACAAATTGTTGGACATTTGTATGATACAGAAGAAGTCTGGTCAGAGCGGATAGAGCAGGCAATATCAAATGAGCACACGCTTTTCGCATCATATGATCCAGAGATATATGTGAAGGGAAGAGCTTATGAAATGTATACCGCACAAGAGGTCAGTGCATTGATTGAACGCCTAAAAGAAAGCAGAAACAAAACACTGCAGCGATTAGAAAAGGATACATGGGATTTTTCAGGCCTCCATCCTGAAGAAGGGATGATGACAGTCCAAATTTTAGCTGAAACCATTGCTTTACATGAAATTCATCACCTCGATCAAATCAAAGCCATCATGTCCATGAGAGCATCGAGTGATAGATGAAAAGCACCTGTCATCAAGGCAGGTGCTTTTCTCACTTACTTATACGTACTCGCTGAAAACATGTCGTTTAATTCTGCTGCGCGTTTTGTCGCTGTTTTCACACAATCGACAATTGCTTCTTCAAATTGATAGGAAGCAAGGGTATTCAGTCCTGCTTCTGTCGTTCCACCTTCGCTCGTAATTTCTTTGCGCAATTCAGCAGGTTCCTTACCGCTATCCTGAAGCATATTTGCAGCGCCTGCAATCATTTGACAAATGAGCAATTTCGCTGTCTCTTGGTCCATCCCAAGTTCCGATGCACCTCGCTCCATTCCTTCAATCAAATGATAAATAAAGGCAGGACCGCTGCCTGCAATGGCTGTGACCGCATTCAGCTGTGATTCATCTAAAACCGTCACATGACCGATCGTTTCAAACAGTTGAACTGCTTTTTCCTTTTGCGCCTCTGTGACTTCATCACTGACAGCAATGCCGGTAGCTGATTGTTGTATGGCTGCTGATGTATTTGGCATCGCACGAACCACCGCCGTTTTTGCGCCAGCATAATGCTGAATGGTTTCAATAGAAATGCCCGCTAAAATAGAAATAATCAGCTGTCCATTTAAATGGGGCCTTACTTCAGAAATGCCACTTTCCGCATCTTTTGGTTTTAAAGCAAACACCAGCATATCGGCTTCTTCATAAATAAAGGAACGCGCGAAATCTGTTTTGACTCCATAACGTGCATGTAATTCTTCTAATCGTTTTTCATTTGTTTTATTTGTGACAATGATATCTTCATTTGACATAATGCCGCTCTTTAAAAGACCTTTAATCATAGACTCGGCCATTGAGCCTGCACCAATAAATCCAATTTTACTCATAAGCTGCTCCTCCTTGTAGAAAATAAAAAAACCTCTCGTCTGCAAAGGACGAAAGGTTTTTCGCGGTACCACCCTCAATTAGCATGCAATCATACATACTCAGCTCTAGTCCCTTAACGCGGGAAACGTTTAGGTTTGCCTAACAGCTCAAAGGGCAGGTTCAGCAAATAAGAGGATGGTGAAGCCTTACAGCCTGCGGACCTCACTCTCTTGCATCATTATTTTGCTTACTAATCCTTGTCATCGCGCATCTTATATTTGTTGTTCATTATGCAACGATGGACAAGTTTGTGTCAATAGGGAGAGATAAAAAAATTGACCATCTAAACCGCATGACAGTCTGCCCTTTGCAAGATACAATGAATAAAGAAGAGTGAGTTCAGATGATCTATGAGACAAAAATCAGGAGATGACGTATAAAAGTGAAAGAAGAAATGATTCAATTATCCATTCCCACACCGTTTGCGGTTGGGGATGTCCATGCATATGTATTAAAAGGCGATGCCGTGACCTTAGTTGATTCCGGACCGATGACACAAGAGGCGCAGCATGCCTTTGTCACGCAATTAAAGGAACATCATTTATCAATAGATGATATTGATCAAGTGGTTTTGACACATCATCATGCAGATCATGTCGGTCTTTTAGATCTGATGAAACCTCATGTCCGTGTCATCGGACACGAGTTGAATGAGCCCTATATTAGTCAGGATGCAGCGTTTAAACAGCGTCAAATCCATTTTATGAATGATTTTTTTCAGCAGTTAGGTGTCCCGCTTCGTCAAGGTGAGTGTGAAAGAATTGTGAGGCAGTCCTATACATATTCATGTACGGCACATGTTGATGACGTCATAAAAGAAGGCGATCGTTTGAAGGGACATGAGCACTTCCAAGTGCTGGAGACACCAGGACATGCACAATCTCATCTTTCTTTTTTAGATGAAACAACAGGGAATTTCATCGGAGGTGATCTGCTGCTTACGACCATTTCTTCCAATCCGTTAATGGAAGCACCGGTGAAAGGAACAGAACGTCAAAAATCGCTGCTTCAATATAAAGCATCACTCGAGTGTTTATTGCATTTGCCCATTCAGACGATTTATCCAGGGCATGGCCAGCTCATTACCTCTCATCACGAATTGATCGAAGAAAGATTTAAAAAACAGGAAAAACGGGCAAATACGATGTATCAGCTGCTTCAACGAAAGGAAATGACCGCCTTTCATCTTTGTCGCACCTTATTTCCGGGTCTGTATGAAGAAGCATTATTTCTGACAATGTCTGAGACAGTCGGACAGCTTGATGTGCTTTTAGCGGCTGGACAAATTGAAGAAGTGCAAAAAGACGGAACCCTCTACTATCGAGCAAATGAAGGAGTGAAATAAATGGGGCGACTAACAGGAAAGAGAATATGGATTACAGGTGCTTCAGGCGGTATTGGTGAAAAGATGGCGTACTTGGCAGCAGCTGAAGGAGCAGAAATCATTGTGTCAGCAAGACGAATTGAAAAGCTCACAGGTGTAAAAGAAAAGATTATAAGTGCTGGCGGCGTATGTCACATCGTTCAGCTTGATGTCAGTCAGCTTGAGGACATTGATCAAGCCTATCAACAAGTGGGTGCTGTTGATATTTTGGTGAACAATGCCGGCTTTGGTGTGTTCGATCTCGTCGAGGACGCATCCATTGAGGAAATGGTGTCGATGTTTGAGGTCAATGTCTTTGGTTTAATTGCCTGCACAAAAAAGGTCCTTCCTGAGATGAAACAAAGAGGGAAGGGACATATTATCAATATTGCGTCACAGGCAGGCAAAATTGCCACCCCTAAATCCGCCATCTATTCTGCATCAAAGCATGCGGTTCTCGGATTTTCAAACAGCCTCAGAATGGAGCTGGCAGACAGTGGAATTCATGTCACAACCGTCAATCCAGGACCGATTGCCACAGACTTCTTTACCATTGCAGACCGCAGTGGTGAATATGTGAAAAATGTTGATTTTATGATGCTCAGTGCTGACAAGGTAGCAGGGAAGGTCGTATCCGCCATGATGACGAAAAAAAGAGAGATTAATTTACCAGGATGGATGAATGCTGGCAGTAAATTGTATCAATTATTCCCGTTTTTATTTGAAAAAGCAGCACGGAAAGCGATGATGAAAAAATAACAAAAAAAGAAACCGGTCACAGGCTGGTTTCTTTTTTTGTTTGATGGGGCTTAATATTGGTGACGCCAAAGACATTGCCATCAACATCTTCGAAGCTAAAACCGCCTAAGTCTGGGTCAGCTAATATTTGAATATCCGATACGGTGACGTTATGCTCGCTTAAATACTGGTGAAAGTTTTTTAAATCCTTCACAAATAAATCAATCATACTATGCCGAACTCCTGTAAAAGAGTTCATAAAGTAGATTCGTTTCTCGTGTTTTGTTTTGACGAGATAAAAAGAAGGTCCCTCGCCATGAGTAAAAGTGAGCATGGCGGCTTCTTCTGATTGATGTAGAACGATCATCTCTAAAATCTGTTCATACCAAGAGACAGCCCGGGGGATATCAGTCACAGGAATTTCAATAGTAGCAATTTGTTGAATGGTCAATGGCTTCACTCCTTTTTCTATATTCGTCTTGCCGCTTGCTGAAGTGGGTCCCATACACTGTTAAAAGGAGGGGCATAGCTAATATCTAAATCTTCAAGGTCTGTCACAGTCAGCCCTTGATAAAGAGCCGTTGCCATGACATCAATTCGTTTATCAACACCTTCTTTACCGATGATTTGTGCGCCAAGCAAGGTGTGATCATCGCTTCTATAAATCAGTTTCACTTTCATTTTCTCTGCATCTGGGTAATATCCAGCGTGGTCAGTGCTGTCGATGGTGATGGTGGAGAAAGGAAGGCCCGCGTCTTTTGCTTCTTTCTCTGATAAACCCGTTCGTCCCGCTGTCACGTCCATAAATTTCATCACCGCTGTGCCGGTTACGCCTTGAAACGCGCGGTTTGTTCCTGTCATATGAAAGCCTGCGATTCTTCCTTGTTTATTTGCTGTCGTGCCGAGCGGAATATAGTCCAGTTCCTTTTTGATACGGTGATAGGTTGCTGCGCAGTCACCCGCCGCATAGATATCTTGTACATTGGTCTGCATGTATTCATTCACAACAACTGCACCATTTTGAAGTCGCTGAATTCCTGTGCTGTCTAAAAAGGATGTTTGCGGAGTGACACCAACGGCGATGATGACCATATCTGTTTCAATGGTCTGCTTGTCTGTTTGAACAGCTGTTACATGTGTCTTGCCCTTTAATTTTTGCACTGTTTCACCAAGTACTACTTGAATGCCTTGATTGTCCGCTTCTTCTTTCAGATATTTTGCCATATCGGGATCAAAGCCTGGGCCAAGTGTTGCACCCCGCTGAATGATATGAACGTCTTTTCCTAGCGCTTTTAAATTTTCTGCCATTTCTAAGCCGATATATCCTCCGCCGATGATCGTGATATGTGTGACGTCTTTTTTTAGATTGTCTAAAATAGACAGCGCATGCGGGATTGTTTTTAATACGTGGACACCTTCTAAGGAATGACTGTCTAGATCAAGTGTGACGGGGCTTGCTCCTGTCGCAATTAACAGGCGGTCATACGTTTCTGTAAAGGGTTCTTTTGTTTTAGAATGAATACCCGATACTGTTTTTTGCTCCGGGTCGATTGAGGTCACTTCGTGTAAGCATCTGGCATCAATTCCGTATTTATCACGAAAAGTGTCAGCGCTGCGTGCGATGAGTTTCCTGTGATGATCAATGAGACCGCCGATCAAGTAGGGGAGTCCGCACTGTCCATATGAGAAAATCTCTCCTTTTTCAAAAGCTACAATATGTGCGTCTGGATCCTCTCTATATATTTGCATAGCGCAGCTCATTCCTGCTGCATCTCCGCCAATCATCACATATTTCATTTGGTATGCTCCCTTCTATCTATCAAACTGAATACTCTTATTTACCCTCATTTTCCTTTATTTAATGCTTTTTTTTCGCAAAAGAAGCAAACTTTCGTTGAAAAATAAAGACAGCGCCTTCATTTTAAGCTACAATCGGATTATCGTCTTTTTGGTTATGAGTTTAGTTTAGATTGGTGGGAAAGACTTTGGGTGACGAACGACTAGATTTTAATACACTATATACACGCCATACGAGAGAGGCATGGGCGGCTCTTGGAGAATATATGCCGGTATCTGTTTCAGAAGAAGAAGTGAGAGCACTTCAAGGATTAAACGACTACTTATCGCTAGAAGAAGTTCGGGATATTTACATACCGCTTATTCGTTTTCTGACATTACACGTTTTTGCAGAAAAACAAAAAAATCAGCATGTAAATGCTTTTTTAAACTACCCGCATCATGCGAAAATCCCCTTTTTAATCGGGATTGCAGGAAGTGTGGCCGTCGGAAAAAGCACGACAGCACGTATCATTGAAACACTTTTATCAAGGCTTGGAGATGGACTGAAGGTGAGTCTCGTAACAACGGACGGCTTTTTGTATCCACAAAAAGAATTAAAAGATCGAGGGCTGATGGAAAAGAAAGGCTTCCCGGAAAGCTATGATGTTAAAGCGCTACTTTCGTTTTTAAATGAATTAAAATCAGGGAAACAAACTGTGCATGCACCTGTATATTCACATCTGACCTATGACCGTCTTGAAGGGGTGTATGAGACAGTAGAAGATGCAGATATTGTGATCATTGAAGGGATCAACGTGTTGCAATCACCGGCACTGGATGATCTGAAGGATGAGCCGCGCGTGTTTGTATCAGATTACTTCGATTTTTCGATTTATGTAGATGCCGCTGAGACGCAAATTCAATGCTGGTATAAAGAACGGTTCCGTTTGCTGCGGGAAACAGCCTTCCAAGACCCTGAATCCTTCTTTCATCAATACAAAGATTTGACGGATGAAGAAGCAGATCAGATGGCAAGCACGATTTGGAATACAGTGAACCGGCCAAATTTATATGAAAATATTTTGCCGACAAAATATAGAGCCGATTTGATTTTAAAAAAAGGCGATCAGCATAAGGTGGAAGAGATCGCCATCCGCAGGGTATAAAGAAAACCGCTCAATTGAGAGCGGTTTTAGATTGTTGACAAAGGGCTAAAATGAACTTTATTTTAGCCCTTTGTCTTCTTTTCAGCGTGATAGAAAACCTTTGAAGTCTAGGAAGGACAGCTACTTTTACGGAGCGAATTTGACATTCGTGAGTACCAGCGCGCAGGACTGACAAAGAATGCGAGGGTTTGTCTACACGCTGAAACCGCTCAATTGAGAGTGGTTTTTTTAATGACCTCCACTTACTTTCACAGCCACGGCAGCCGCCGTTCGTTTTTTTAGGCGGTAGTATCCGATGAGTAAAAACGGAACGCCTGCAACGGTGACAATCGCCAAGACTGAAAAAATAGAAAGGGGATGGGCTGCGCCAAATAAGTCAATACACAATCCTCCGACAAACGGTCCGACGACGCTGCCGAGCTGAGAAAACCCCATTGCGCCGAAGTATGACCCTTTCACTTCAGGTTTTGCAATATTGTCTACAAACAGATCCATCATCGCAAAGAGTAGCACTTCACCAATCGTAAACACGACAATGATAAAAGCAAGCGTACCGAGACTTTGTGAAAAAGCAATGGCAAACAAACTGCCTGCTAGAAGCACGTTCCCAGTCGTTAACGACAAAATCGTTGAATAGCGCTTAGCGATCATAATCAGCGGGTACTGAACGACAATGACAACCACTGCATTTAAGGATAAAAGATACCCAAACAGTTTAGGGCCATCCTCAATCATAGGAGATGCCGATAAATATTGAGGCAGTGTTGAGCTTAGGTGTGAATAGCCAAATGAACATAAAGTAACGCCAATGAGGATGATGCTAAAGACCGTATCTTTCTGAATAATGGAAAGAGCTTTTTTGACGCCGATTTGTTTGGTGCTTTCTGGAGCAGCCACTGGGTGCTTTTGAAATTGCCATGCCAGCGTTAACCCGTACAACAAGTAAATGAGGGCAGCAACGAGAAATGGAAAAGTCGTTTTTGATGACCCGAGATATAAGCCAAGCAGCGGGCCGAAAATGACACCAATGTTAATGGCCGTATACCGTAAGTTAAAGACAAACAACCGAATGCTCGATGGGGTGACATCGGATAAGAGTGCTTTAGACGTTGGTTCAAACAGCGCCCGGCACAGTCCATTTAAAGCATTCATAAAAAAGAAGACCCAAATGGCATCTGCAAACGCGAAGCCAACAAAGACAAGTGTCCAGCCAAAGATGGATAAAAGCATGACCTTTTTTCTGCCGATTCGGTCGGAAACATAGCCGCCGTAAAAACTCGCAACAATCCCAATAAGAGAGCTGACGGCAATGATCAATCCAGCTGAAGAGGCTGAGGCGCCTTTGACTTGTGTCAAATAAACGGCTAAAAAGGGAATGCTCATGGATGTCGCCATTCGGCCAAATATCGTGCCGATGATGATCGTCCAACTAAGTGGATGTAAAGTGCGTAAGTTATTTTTCATGCTGTGTCTCCCCTGAGTTTGTAAGATGTTCCAATCATACATGAAAAATTGTGCAAATTAAATACACAATTTGATGGAGGAGTCATCCGTCAAATGACAGAGAAGCTTGAACCGTTCCGTTCATTCGAAGAGCATATGCCTCGTTTTCAAGGTTTTAAGCCTTGATGGATCATAATTTTTTCAGAAAAACGAAGCGTGTTTTTCAATGATCATGTTTTCGTTTTGCGAAAATCAATTGAGATCGATGGCAATAATTTGATGTAAGGAAAGGTTTAGAACATCTTCGTCATTCACGATTGTCATTTGGCGTGTTTCATAATGAATGGCTTTCACCCAGCCCCAAAACTGTGCTTTCATGCCGGATGAGACATATGTCACGCAAATCGCTTGATCCTCGGTAATCGACTGTGTGATCAAAACATTCATTTCCTCTAGCTGATCGGAGCTGAGCGGTAGAGGTGTATATTCTTTTTTCTTTCGTTTTTGAGCAAGTAGTTGCTCCCGGTGCTCTGGTAGCATCATTCGGCTTGATTCCCACATGATGTTGTATCCAGGTGTTAATTTATTGGGATTCATGCTTGTTCGCCTCCGTTATTTGTAATGCCCGCCAATTTTTTCGGCGCGGTGATATGCCTGCCCTGCGCTTGTCAGTGACGAAGCATGCAGCAATGCCGCAGGTCCATATTTCAGATGGATTTCATCAAATACTTTGCTGAGTTGATCTTTCTTCAAATGATGATCAAATAAAGTCAGCTGATAGTGGCTGTCAGGCTGCAGCTGTGAGAGGGTAATACCTACACTGCGAATGGGCTGGCCATCCCAGTGCTGCTGGCATAGCTGAATCGCTGCCTCTGCAATATCTGAGCCATACTGTGTCGGTGAATGAAGCTTCATTTGTCGATGAAAGCCTGTTGGATGTGAAAAATCAGCCCCTCTTACACCAACAGACACCGTTTGACCGAGATAATGCTTAAAACGTGCCCGCCTAGCGACTTCCTCACTCAATTCAAGAAGAGCAACTTTGATCTCCTCAAAAGATGCGTAATCACGGGGAAGGGTCATATGATGCCCAACGGCTTTTTGTTGATCATGTGTGTGAATAGTGACTGGGGAGGGATCGTGTCCTAAAGCTGTTCGCTGCAGAAGCTCCCCATTGATTCCCCAGCGTTTTTTTAATCGGTCTAACGGATAAGTAGCAAGTGTGCCAATGGTACTGATGCCCATTCGTTTCAAATGATGCTCCATTCGTTTGCCGACGCCAAATAATTTCCCGATTGGAAGCGGCCATAAATCAGCAGCAACCCGGTCGGCACTCAGTTCATAGATGCCGGATGTGTTTTTTTTGGCAAAATGGTCACAGGCCATTTTAGCGAGCACTTTATTAGGGCCGATGCCCACACGTGCGTAAATGCCAGTCTGGTTCATAATCGTTGTTTGTATATGTTGAGCGATCTCATGTGGAGAGCCGAATAGTGTAAGACTGCCTGTAATATCAAGAAACTGTTCATCAATGGAATATGGCTCGACAAGGTCTGTGTATTGTTCAAGCAGTTCTGTAATCATGACAGAGACATCGAGATAGCGCTGCATACGTGGACGTACAACCACTGCTTCAGGACATTTCTCCTGTGCTTCCCATAACCTTGATGCATTTTGTACGCCACGTTTCTTCGCGAGAGGGCAGGCTGCCAGGACGACTCCGCTTCTTCGTTCTGGATCTCCAGAGACAATGAGCGGCACATCCTCCAAATGAGGCGCCTCCACCTTCTCAACTGATGCATAAAATGACTGCATATCCACAAGCAGAATGGCTCGTTCATTCATTGTACTTCACCTCTTAGAACGTATGTTCTGTATCTATTGTAAACAACATGAGGTGAAATTCATACTGGTAAATCATTCAAAAGCTGACCATACAAAAAAGACGAAGTGGTGAATACTTCGTCTCGTCTGCTGCAACGATTGTTAGGCATGTGCCATGTTGTGGAATGTTTGGAGCGGTTCAGAACGCAGACGATAAGCCATCAGCTTTTTCTTTGGCTTATGTGTAAACTGCCGAACCACATCCACATGGTCATCATAATGGAACAGATAAAGGGTGACATCATGTTTCCCAAGCTTTGTTTGCATAGTAAGCGGCGCTGGCCCTTCATTCGGATGAAGAAAGCGTTCTTCATCACCAGGGTAAATATAATAGCGTTCAATAAAGATCGCATCATTAAAATGTTGAATGATTTCAGATGCTCGCTGCTCATCAAGCGAACGACCTTGAAAAGTAATATTTGTTTGCTCACTTGTTACTTTAGCATGTACGGCGTAGCGGCTAAAAAGACGCTCAACAACACCAGAAGGCAAAGAAGTGACAAGCAGCTTTAAAAGACTAAATACAACAAGCGAAATAACAACCCAAACCAATCTCATCATCTCCAATAAACATTTGTACCATTTCCTATATGAACCATCTTAACATAACAAATGAATGAAACTTTCGCACAAAAAGTGAACTTTTTGAAATAAGTGTGAAGATTTAAAAGGAGATGACGGCTGAAAGACGAAGAACCAACAAGTGAACATGAAAAAAGACGGGTATACTGTCTTTACAACCATTTGATCAGACAGTAGACTATTGAAACAATCGCATTTTTGAGAAAAAACGAATCAAAGGAAAGCCAAAATGGAAAAAGGGGCGAGGCCATCATGATACGTCAAGTGAAACCGTCAGATTTTTACGCAGTCACATCCGTTATTCAAAGCTGGTGGGGAGGCAGAGATTTGCGTGCAAAATTGCCAAAGCTCTTTTTTGAACATTTCCAGCAAACAAGTTTTGTTGTCGTTGAAAAGGGAGAGCTGATCGGCTTTTTGGTTGGTTTTTTATCGCAATCTCATTCGGATGAAGCCTATATTCACTTTGTTGGCGTCCACCCAGATCACCGTAAATTAAAGATAGGTAAAATCCTCTATCAAGCTTTTTATGAAGCGGCTGAAAAGGAAGGAAGAACAACAATTAAAGCTGTCACAGCTCCTATCAATAAAGTCTCCATTGCTTACCATACAAAACTCGGATTTCAGATAGAAAAGGGAGATAAAACAGTAGATGGCATCTCAGTCTTTTCAGATTACGATGGCATTCATGAAGACCGTGTGTTATTTGTAAAGAAGCTGGAGGCAATGAAATGATTGTTCATTTAGATCACACAATAAGTGATGTAGCAAAGCAGATTTTACATATTCAACTAGCTGCATACCAACAAGAAGCTGAACAAATTGGTTATGCTGATCTTCCGCCATTAAAAGAGAATATTCAAGATGTCATGAGAGCAAAAGAGCAATTTATTGGTTTTCAGCAAGATGATATCTTATTAGGTGTAGCCTCTTATGAAGAGCTGAAAGATTGTTTGATCATTAGTCGATTGGCTGTTCATCCAAAAGCGCTAAAGCAGGGGATTGGAACAAGACTTATGTCGACAATTATGGAGAAGAATGTCCCGATAGAACTGACCACAGGGCAAGAAAACACCCCTGCAAAAAGGCTATATGAAAAATTGGGGTTTTTTGAAACAAATGTGATTCATGTGGCAAAAGAGCTCACCCTATCAAAAATGAAATGGACACCGCGACGCAAGGTTGAGGTTGTCGAATTCAAAAAAGAATGGCATGAAGAATTCCGTCAAGAAAAGCAGCGACTCAAGCAAATCATTCAAAAGAGCTGGATAGAAGGATACCATATTGGCAGCACGTCAGTTACAGGACTTGTTGCCAAACCAATTATAGATATATTAATAGAAGTAAGCGATATAGAAGAGATTGATAGGAAAAAAGAGAGATTTGAACACCTTGGATACGAAGTGCTCGGTGAAAATGGTATAAAAGGGAGACGTTTTTTTCAAAAGGGTGGCTTGAATCGTACGCATCATGTCCATGTTTATGAAAGAAATCATCCTGATGTGAAAAGACATTTATTGTTTCGAGATTACTTAAGAGTCCAGCCAGAACGAGCTGTAGCGTATGCGTCTGTCAAGGAACAATTAGCAAATCAGTATCCGGAAGATATACAAAGCTATATGGCAGGAAAGAATGAAATCATAAAAGAAATAGAAAATGAGGCATATCGCTGGGATAGAGAAGGAAGAGAGGAAGCTCTTAAATAAGCTGCCTCTTCTCCTCGTTAATTAGGAAGCTGAACATTGCCTTTTACAATATAGGCCTGTGAAGCAGCAGTAGACGGAAGAGCGGGTAATTGATCCTTTACTATGACCCCGCGGATATCTGTGATTCGAACAGGAAGAGATGTAGACCCCATATGAAAGCCAAGGAAATGGTTGTAGTCTGTCTTTTCCATGTTCACCCATTTTCCATCTTTGTAATATTCCATTTTCATAACCGGATATTTATGATTGCGCACTTGAATCGCAGCCCACCACTCACTGCTACCTTCTTTTATTCTGTAAGCTACATTTCCGCTAATCGGTGCTTTTATAATTTTCCAACTAATCGGGATTTTCCCATCTTCCATATTGCCAATTTTGGTAAAGGCATTAGGAGAAAGATCAAGAGCTCCTTTTGCTCCTTCTGGATATTTATCGGTTACATACACAACGGTTTTTCCTTTTGGCCCCGTTACTTCAAGGTAAGCCCCTGCAAGTGCCGCATTTACACCTTTATAGTTATAGTCATGGGGATTTAAAGCTGTAATTTTCATGTCAGAGGGAATAGGATCTAATAAAGCGGCGCCCCCTGAGTAACCAGATCCCGTATAAGTCGCATAGCTTTCTCGTACTTCATCAAGGATAGATGCCGCTTTCGTGTTTGGCATAGTGAAACTCAACATCAATATCAGCGCCCCGATAAAGCAGAGAGATAATCTTTTTTTCACGATCTAAAACCTCCTGTTTCTTCTTTTAAAATGGATAGCGTCATCAGTATAATTCTAAAAAACAGGATGCAGAAAGAGTCAATAGATAGATATAATCCTAGTGAGAAGAGCGTGTATTTCAAAGAGTGTGACTTTCGGATTTAGTCGTGTGTCATGTTTTATGGTGTTTTATGTGTTACAATGTAAGCATCAATTTAAAAAGGATGTTCGCCATGTATATTCACATCACAGAACTGGCTAAAACATATATAGAAAAACAGCAAACAGGAAACGAAACCAAAGAATTACTGCTTCGCTACGATTCAGAAGGTTGTGGCTGTGCAGTGAGTGGCGTACCGATGCTTTGGTTAACAAGTGAAAGAACAGGTGAATGGGAACCACTTAAAAATAGCCAACATTTAAAACTATATATACACACAGCACAAAAGGTGTTTTTTGACGAGGAAATGACGATTGATTTTAATGAAAAAGCCAATACACTTATGTTGAAAAGTCCTCAACAAATACTCAGCCCGAGAATGGGTATACTTGTAAAGTAAGGTGGAAACGTAGTGGATCAAAAGCTGAAAGTGATACAAAATACGGCACAAAATAAAACGTGGGTGTCGTTTTTAAATAATAATCATCCATATAGCCTTTTGCACTGGTCAATCGGTGGAATGGATTCAGTAAAAAAGGACGTCTGGCTTCTCCAAGATGAAGTCACATTTGAAACGGAAGAATTTCCAACGCTTGAATTAGCAGTCAGTTGGATAAAAGAGAATATGGAACACGTAACAGATGTGTTATAAGCCCTTTGCTGAAGAGGGCTTTTTTTGTGCCATCATCATCTCATCAAACAGGAGAACTGTCTAATTTGAAAAATGAGATTTTTCAACGATAAAAATTCATTTTTAACAAACATTTCGACAAAATGAGAAAAGTAGAAAGAGAAAAATAGAGACTGTAAATGCCGAAAAATCGGCAATGGAAGCGGTTATTGCGGGATACCGAAAACTTTACGAAAAACGACATTTCATATTTCTTCCATTCGAGGGAATATGATAGAATACAACATGTATCGTACATGAGGAGGGAGGTGCTAAGGTGAATTGAAGCTCAAGCTGTCATCGCCTCAGGTTGGAATCAAAATAAACGAATGGTATAGGCAGATTTGCGGATTTCATGTCATGAAAGCAGAGAAGCTAAAGGCCGAGATCGAGCAGGAAATCCTTGAGATGGAGCAAGATCAGAACTTGCTGCTTTTTTACCAGCTGATGGATTTTCGACATAAGGTCATGCTTGAATATTTTGAACCGGCAAAAAAAGCCTCGAATGATGAGGAGATTAAGAAGCTTCTAGAAACAATTGAACATTCGCAGACCAAATTAACAGATATGCTTGAATATTATGTTCATTTTTTTACAGGAATGTTTGAATTTGAACAGAGAAACTATTTGAGCGCCATTGCTTATTACCGTTCCGCAGAAAAAAAGCTCAATCTCATATCAGATGATATAGAAAGAGCAGAATTTTATTTTAAATTAGCAGAAATATACTACCACATGAAACAAACCCACTTTTCGATGCACTATGCTTTGCAAGCGTTAGATACGTACTCTGCCTACAGAACGTACACGCTGAGAATCATCCACTGTGAATTTGTCATCGGTGCAAACTATGATGATTTGAAATGCTATGAACATGCATTGCCCTACTTTAAAAATGCTCTAAAGCGAGCACGCTCAATTGGAAACCCTCGAGTCATAGGTTCGGCCCTTTTCAACTTAGGTAACTGCTATTACCAAATGAACGATCTTGCTACAGCAAGTCGCTATCTCAAAGACTCTCTTGAAGTGTTTGAAAAGGAGAATTTAACCCATCTGAATCGCTCTCTAGACCCACTATTTATGCTGACCCAAATCCTGTTTAAACAAAAACAAATAGAAGAGTCATTAACCCTCTATCAACAAGGTATTATGAAAGCCTGTGAATTAGAAGATGAAATTTACATCTGCAAGTTTCAGTTTTTAAAAGCATTATACGTTGATGCAGAAATAAAAATCATAGACGATACATTAGATTTGTTGGAGGACAAGCGTTTATACCCAGATATTGAGGAACTGGCACTTGATGCGGCTCATTATTATAATGAGCTTGGATTATTTGAAGTTTCTACCCGGTATTACGAAAGGAAAATTCAAGCCATATCAAAAATTCAAAATGGAGGTCATTTATATGAAAATGAGTTTGATAGTTCTTTTATTGGCAGCAACTGCAGGGTTATCGGTCATGAGTCAGCAGCAATCGGAAGAGAGCCATATGGAGCTGGCGGGCAGACACCATACAACAGTGGTGACTATCGTATAAGTTAGCAAAAAGAGGAGACGAACGGCTGTTCATTCTCCTCTTTCATTTTGATTAAATTGAAATGCTTCCAGAAATGCTTCGACCTCTTGTTCATAGACTTCCTTATTGTCGCTATAAGACATCGCATGCGCACCATGTGGCGCAATAAATAGCCGTTTATCACCCTTTTTGCGTGCGTATAACTGCTCGCTTTGCTCACAAGGGATATAGTCATCATGGAGACTATGAATAAAAAGGATAGGTTCTTTCACCTGATCGATTACATCAAGTGGAGAAACTTGCCGAATGCTGTATCCGTCCCGCCATTTCAACACTTGATTACTTAGTGGAAGAATCCACTGTCCTGAAAGACGAAAATCTGTTTTTAATCGATACAGAAGCTGATCCTCAAAAGAAGCAAAAGGACAATCAGCGATGTAAAAATTGGCGTTTGCATCCGGTTTTGCAGCATATAATAAAGTTGTGACTGCGCCCATCGATTCTCCGTGTATCCCAATGATTGCTTTTTCCCCAAGTCTTTTTCTCAGCCACTTGACGACTTGAGCCAAATCTTCTTTTTCATAATATCCATAGCTCGTTGTTTTTCCGCCGCTCATCCCATGTCTTCTATGATCATAAAGCAGCACATTCCATCCAAGCTTTTGGAATAATTTCATATACTTCACGGAATTGATCAAACTGACGGTAACCCCGTGACAAAGAACGATGGTGCGTGTTGTATGAGGGAGCGGTACAAAATAGCCATGAAGATCGTAACCAAATGCTGAAGGAATACAAACTTTCTCTTTTTGCAGCTGTTGAAACTCCTCGTGATGATAGTGCCCTTCATCTGATTCTCGTTTGATGAGCTCTTCATCCGTTAATTTTCGTATATACATCATTTTATTGGTAAAAAAAATGCCGATTGCAGCGAGTGGAAATAATACCAAGGCGAGTATAGCGAGCCATTTCTTCTTCAAGCTGATTCTTCCTTTCCGAAGGGTTTCTATGAAGATCATACCACATGTTGGGAGTTTGGCGTGACTCTTGCTGAGCAAATAAAACGGATGATACACTAAAGCAAAAGGAGAGAGGCAAAGTGAAAAAGACCAATCAAGATCAAGCAAAGCTAAAGGACGGCATAAAGGATGATGTGAAACAGCAGCTCCTTCAAATGAAGCAGAACCTGGCCGCTGAGACAGAAAAAAGAGAAGAACAAAAACGACAAGACCTCCTTCGGCAACAGAAAGAAAAAGAAAAAAATAAAAGCTTCTCAGAGCTGCTAGATGAAAGTCATTTAGACTGGAGAAAGTATAAAAGTTAAAAAAGGGAGCTACGATGCTCCCTTTTTTATGTTATATCATTGAGATGAATACATACTACATGAGCCTGAGAGAAAACACGTCTAACTCCCTCGTATCACTTCATTTCAGAATCGCACCATCAATAGGGTTATACATTAAAACAAAACATAAGTGGCAAGCTGTTCTTCCATTTGTCTTCTATTGATTCAAACGATGCGTCTCATACACAGACTGTTTTGTGAAATATGACAAAGCTTTTACTTCTTGGTCGCTTAATGAACGTGCATTTGCCGCTGCCACATTTTCTTTTAACTGTTTCACCGAGCTTGCGCCAAAAACAACAGAGCTGACTGCAGAATGCTTGAGCAAGTATTGAATGGACAGCTCTGTCAGTGATAGGTCATAAGCGACTTTCTTTAACGAAGGGATGATTTGCTGGAGCTCTTCAAATGAATAGTCAAGATACCCGTTCTTTTGAATCGCCGCACTTGCTTGCGAAAGGGGTTTTTCTGTTAATAATCCTTTTGCTAAAGGACCTCTTGCCACGACACTAATGCTTTGTTCTTCAAGAAGAGAAAACCATTCTTCTGGGCGGCGGTCGAGTAAACTATATTGCATCATCACACTCACGATGTTTGATTTTTTGGCGTATTCTTTAATGACATTTGGACGGATCGACGATATGCCGTAATAGCGAATGACACCTTCTTCAACCAATTCTTCAAATGCCTCGATGGTTTCGTCAATTGGATCGTCAATTGTGCCGCCATGCAATTGATATAAATCAATATAATCTGTTTGAAGTCGTTTCAGGCTTTGTTTCACTGCCTCTTTTATATATGCTTTTGAAGGATCCCATTCCCAGCCAGGTTTGCCATTTTCAAAGCGGTTGCCACCTTTTGTGGCCAAAATCAGATCTTGGCGTCTGTTCTTAATGGCTTCCCCGACGATTTCCTCATTTGTTCCAAAATCATATAAATCAGCTGTATCCAAATAGTTAATCCCAAGATCAATGGCTTCATCTAATAAAGAGAGCGCTTTTTCTTTTTCAGTCCCAAGGGACATACATCCTAGTGCCGCCTCACTAACCAAGAGATCAGAGGTGCCAATTCGTCTTTTTTTCAATTCAATCACACTCCTATCCTTTCACATTAAGTGAAACAATTCTGGAATTCAAGCTAGGTGATTTCAAAAGGCGCATTGAAGCAGGCATCCGCATTTTGGCTTCTCCTAAAACATCTATGTTAAAATGAATGAAGTAAAAAGTGAAAGTAGAACGAGGAGCTGACAAAATTGAAGGACTTTGAAGAAAAAACATTATCGTCAAAAACATTATATAACGGAAAAATCATTGACTTGGTTCTTGAAGATGTAGAATTGCCGAACGGAAAACCAGGCAAACGCGAAATCATTAAACATCCAGGTGCAGTAGCAGTCATTGCACGTACAGACGAAAATAAAATCATTTTGGTCAAGCAATACCGTAAAGCACTGGAGAGAGCCATCGTTGAGATTCCGGCTGGAAAATTAGAAAAAGGAGAAGAGCCGGCACATACAGCACTGAGAGAATTAGAAGAAGAAACAGGTTATACAACTCAGGCGCTCCAAAAGCTGACCGCCTTTTATACATCACCAGGGTTTGCGGATGAAATTGTTCACATCTACCTTGCTGATCAGCTCGTCCCGCTTGAAGAAAAACGAGAGCTGGATGAGGATGAATTTGTCGAAGTGATGGAAGTCTCACTAGAAGAAGCACTGCAACTCATCGAAAAACAACATATTTATGATGCAAAAACAGCCTATGCCATTCAATACTTACAATTGCAAGAGGTACTTAAGTCTACAAAATGAGGGAATTCTTTGCAGATATCCATATTCATATTGGTCGAACAAGAACAGGCAGGGCTGTCAAAATTACAGGTGCAAGGTCACTGACCATTGACCAAATTCTCATTGAAGCGTCTCAAAGTAAAGGGATGGGGATGATTGGTGTGATTGATGCACAATCTCCTGAAGTCCTAGAAGAATTGATAGAAGGTGTAGAGGAAGGCACGTACACTGAACTAAGCGATGGCGGTTTATCATTTGGAAAGACCGTTTTGCTTTTAGGCAGTGAGCTAGAAATCAATGATGACCAATCAAAAGGTCCGATTCATGTGCTTGCCTTTATGCCCACGCTTCGTAAAATGTCTGAGTTTTCCGCATGGCTTTCTCTTCATATGAAAAATGTGCATTTGAGTTCACAGCGGTTATATGTGGATGGGAGAACGCTTCAGCATAAGGTGAAGGAACTAGGGGGATTATTTATTCCTGCCCATATTTTTACGCCGCATAAAAGTTTATACGGCAAAGGGGTCAATACGTCTTTAACCGAAGTATTCGATCCAGAACTCATTGACGCTGTTGAGCTTGGCCTTAGCTGTGATACGTCTATGGCCTCCCAGCTAAGTGAGCTAAACCGTTATCCTTTTTTAACAAATTCAGATGCCCATTCTTTAGGGAAAATTGCGCGGGAATATACGAAGATCCGAATGGATCATGCCTCCTTTGATGAATTTGAGCTAGCGCTTCAAGGAAAAGATGGCAGAAACATCACTGGAAATTATGGGCTCGCTCCGCGGCTCGGAAAGTATTATCATACGACCTGTGAGAAATGCGGGATAAGACCTGACAGTCAGGAGCAAGAAAAGTGCCAAGCATGCGGCCATACCCGAATGACAAAAGGGGTGAGTGAGCGGTTAAAGGAGCTTGCTGACCAAGAAAGTGACAAAGGAATAAGGCCTCCTTATGTTCACCAGCTTCCCCTTCAATTTATTCCGGGTGTTGGAGCCAAAACGTTAGAAAAGTTAAAAGCTGTCTTTCATACAGAGATGAATATTCTTCATCAAGCAACAGAACAAGAATTAAAAGCGGTCCTGCCTGAGAAAACAGCCGATTACATCATCAAAGCAAGAAGAGGTGAAGTTGGACTGATCGCTGGCGGAGGCGGAGTCTACGGTAAGGTGGATATCAATCATGAATCAACTTAAATGGACATGTCACACATTTGAACAACTGTCTAAAGAGGACCTTTACCTGATTTTAATGGAAAGAGTGAATGTGTTTGTTGTAGAACAAACATGTCCTTATCCTGAAATTGATCATCGTGATCAAGAGGCGCTGCATGTCATCGCCAAAGAGAACGGCACGATTGTGGCTTATTGCCGCATTTTCCAAAGCGGGATCATGTACAAAGAGGCATCCATTGGCCGTGTCCTTGTGACGAAGACCGGCCGAAAAAAGGGTTACGGGAAGATCCTGCTCGATCAGGCGATAAAAAAGCTCAGTGAATTAGGCGAAACAAAGATTAAAATCCAAGCACAGGCTTATTTGAAATCGTTCTACGAATCGTTTGGCTTCGAAGCTGTCTCAGATTGTTATGATGAGGATGGAATTCCGCATCTTGATATGGTGAGAAAAGAAAGATAGGCGTGTCTACGTCTATCTTTTTTAGGTTCTTTCATGTATCATAACGACAACGAAAGGGGTTTTGCGAAATGGGAAAAAGCAAAGCAAAGAAAAAGAGAGAACACCTTCAAAGGCAGCACAGCCGAAATACAGAACAATCGAGAGGAAATATGCCGCATTTTAGTACACACGAAAGAAAGACAAAAACAAAACAAGAAGCCTTGCAGCATATGATGAAAAAACATAAAGGCAGGAATGCTTATGATCGCTATGAACAGGATCATAAGCATTTTTATTTTGCTTTTTTGTGACAAGTAGATCAAATAATTGGAAAAATTTTAAAAAATAGGACAAACGGTCGTTTCTTTTTGTCTAAAAATGTAGTTAAATGACAAAAAGAAATGAAAGGGAGAGTGGGTATCGTGAAGGTCAAATCATTTGGAGCAGGGCTTTGTATGGCAAGTATGCTACTGGCATCGATGACATTCGGCGCATCAGATGTATCTGCAAAGGATCAAGCAAAAAAAGAGTATATGATCGGTTTTTCTTCTTCCGTTCAAGACAAAACACAAAAACAGCTTGTTGAAAAAGCCGGCGGTCATGTGAAAGAATCAATAGAGAAAATAGATATGATGAAAGTTTCGTTGAACGAAGCATCAAAAGAAAAACTACATCAAGCAAAAGAAGTTACTTTTATTGAGGAAGACCAAAAAGCAAAAACAAGCGGTCAAAGCGTCCCTTATGGTATCAAAAGCATTAAAGCACAAAAGGTACATAAACGAGGATATGCCGGACAGAATGTCAAAGTAGCTGTTCTTGACAGTGGAATCGACGGCAAGCATGAAGATTTACATGTAACTGGTGGTGTCAGCTTTGTTCCAACAGAGTCCGATCCGCTCATTGACCCGCATGAACACGGAACCCACGTTGCAGGCACGATCGCAGCATTAGATAATAAAGTAGGCGTCGTTGGTGTGGCACCAAAAGCTTCGATCTATGCGGTGAAAGTGGCAGATGAAAATGGTGACGGCTACTATAGCTGGATCATTAAAGGCATTGAATGGGCGATTGAGAATGAGATGGATGTTATCAATATTAGTATGGGGGGAGCAAGTGAATCGGAGGCGCTGAAAGAAGCGGTAGATCGAGCTTATGACAACGGGATTCTCATTGTCGCATCTGCAGGAAATGCTGGGAGCTACGGGTCACTTAATACGATAGATTACCCGGCCAAATACAGCTCTGTCATGGCAGTCGCATCTGTGGATCAACGAAAGCAAAGAGCCTTTGATTCCTCTGTTGGGGAAGAAGTGGAAGTATCAGCACCAGGTGTTTCAACATTAAGTACCATTCCTCATAACGAATATGGATATAAGAGTGGAACGTCTATGGCATCACCTCATGTAGCTGGTGCTGCGGCAGTCATTCTATCAAAACATCCGAATCTGACAAATGATGAAGTGCGTGAAAGGCTGACAAAAACGGCAACAAAACTTGGCGAACCTTTTTATTATGGCGCTGGGCTTGTGAACGTACAAAAAGCTGCACGATAAAGGAAACGAGAAAGCAGTGTACAGCTGCTTTCTCGTTTTTCTTTTTATAAAACTGTCATGTTTCGTCTGCTCTCTCATAGAATCTAGTAACCTTTACTATTTGGGAGGAAGGCGCATGCGGAAAAAGTCTTGGAAAGAACATCTTCTTCAGCACGTGAAAGATCATTTATCGATTTATTTGTTTGTTTCTGTACTATTTTTAATGGGCGTCATTTTTGGAGCCATTATCGTCAATAGTATGACAATGAGTCAGAAAGAGGATTTATTCTACTATTTAAATCAATTTTTTGGTCAACTGACGAATGAGAAAGCAGCAGAATCAAAAGAAATGTTTTTGCAAAGCTTTTTACATCATATGAAATATTTGGGCCTCATGTGGATACTCGGAATTTCCATCATTGGCCTGCCGCTTATTTTTCTTATGATCTTTTTAAAAGGGATTGTAGTTGGGTTTACTGTCGGTTTTTTGGTCAATCAAATGGGGCTTAGCGGTTTTTTTCTATCTTTTGTCTCGGTGCTTCCTCAAAATATCTTGCTCATTCCTGCGTATTTAGTGATCGGAACTTGTGCGATTGCGTTCTCCATTCGTTTAATTGGTCAGCTTTTTATGAAAAAAACCATCAGTCAAGCGCCAATCCATTGGTTTGGCCGGTATGCTTCTGTTCTACTGATGATTTTAACCCTCGCTGCTCTTTCGTCCTTTTTTGAATCATACTTATCATTCATGTTGATGAAAAAGCTGGCAGGTGTTCTGTTTTGATGATTTTATAATCGTTATTAAATAATAATCAATTTATTTATCAATTTAAAATGATTATAGTTGGCTCTCTGCACATCATTTGATATAATGATCAAGTAATGTGGCGTAGGAGGGAAAGTCAATGGAAAATCGGATTGATCGAATTAAGAAACAGCTTCATTCTTCCAGCTATAAGCTCACGCCACAGCGTGAAGCAACAGTAAGAGTACTGCTTGAGAATGAAGAAGACCATTTAAGTGCAGAAGATGTATACCTCCTCGTAAAAGAGAAGTCTCCTGAAATTGGTCTTGCTACTGTTTATCGGACGTTAGAATTGCTTACTGAACTGAAAGTTGTTGATAAAATTAACTTTGGAGACGGCGTTTCGCGATATGATCTTCGCAAAGAAGGGGCCGCTCACTTCCATCACCATCTTGTCTGCATGGAATGCGGGACAGTCGATGAGATAGAAGATGATTTATTAGAAGATGTTGAAGAGATTATTGAACGCGACTGGAAATTTAAAATTAAGGATCATAGATTGACATTCCATGGTATTTGCCACCGGTGTCATGATGATGAATCCGGCAAATAATCCGAATTGGAACCTTTTCATTCAAAATGAAAAGGTTTTTTGCATGTTCGCTGTATATTCCTTGTCCCACCTGGCATATGCTGAAGTAATGAGAACACGAGAAAGGACATGAAGAACATGCGAAAATGGCTCAAAACAACAGGGGAAGTAATGAAAGTATTTATCTTGTTCACTGGTTTTACCGTCCTGTTCTATTATGCTATGATATGGATAAATTCAGAATATGAAAGCTATCATCGTTATGATAAACCAGAAGGTGCAGCGATAAAAGTGATGGAAATGGATCAGCCGAAACAAGACAGCTGGCAGGATCGATTGATTTATTTTTATCAAAACGGGGAGTAGAAACCATTGAAGGATCAATTATCCGACTTTATTCATTTTATGACAGTAGAGAGAGGACTCTCTGAAAATACCATTGTCTCTTATAAAAGAGATTTACAGAGCTATTTGTCTTTTTTAATGACGCATGAACAATTGACAGATGTAAAAGACGTCACACGCCTTCATATTATTCATTATTTAAAACAGTTAAAAGACGAGGGGAAATCGAGTAAAACGTCCGTCCGTCATCTATCATCGATACGCTCCTTTCATCAATTTTTGCTCCGTGAAAAAGTGACAACAGATGACCCGTCATGGAACATTGAATCACAAAAAACAGAGCGGAAATTACCGAAAGTTCTATCATTAGATGAGGTAGAAAAACTGCTCGATACACCTAAGCAGCAAACACCATTTGACTACCGTGACAAAGCCATGCTCGAACTTTTATATGCAACAGGTATTCGCGTAAGTGAAATGCTTGATCTGACTCTTGCAGATGTGCATCTGACCATGGGGTTTATCCGCTGTTTTGGAAAAGGAAGAAAAGAGCGGATCGTGCCTATTGGTGAAGCTGCTGCAAGTGCGATTGAAGTGTATATAGAAAAAGGCAGAAACAAGCTGCTCAAAAAACAGCCGGCCGATGCTTTGTTTCTGAACCATCACGGAAAAAAAATGTCGCGGCAGGGCTTTTGGAAGAACTTAAAGAAACGAGCCATAGAAGCAGGTATTCAAAAAGAATTGACGCCTCATACGCTCAGACATTCATTTGCGACACATTTGCTTGAAAACGGTGCGGATCTTAGAGCCGTACAGGAAATGCTCGGACATGCCGATATTTCTACTACACAAATTTACACACATGTCACAAAAACAAGATTAAAAGACGTGTATCACAAATTCCATCCAAGGGCATAAGTAAAGCATGGCACGGTGAACGTGTATCATGCTTTTTTATGTTTGGACCGTTTATGGTTGTCAATTGACTTGAAAACGGTTTATACTTGAGATGTCTGACCTCTCCAGTTGTGAAAGGTGAAAGGACAAGAATATTGAAGGAGGCGCTTTTTTATGCCTGATTATCAGTATAAACGTATTTTCCTCATTGTGATGGATTCAGTAGGAATCGGGGAAGCACCTGATGCTGCTGATTTTAATGATGTAGGTGCAGATACACTTGGACATATTGCTGAAAAAATGAACGGGCTTCATATGCCGAATATGGCGAAGCTTGGGCTAAGTCATATTAAAGAAATTAAAGGAATTCCAGCGGACGAAAAACCGCTTGCGTATTATGGGAAAATGCAAGAAGCATCCAACGGGAAAGACACAATGACAGGGCATTGGGAAATCATGGGTCTTTACATCGACACACCATTTAAAGTCTTTCCAGACGGCTTTCCAGATGAACTGTTAAATGAATTAAAAGAAAAAACAGGGCGCGGCATCATTGGAAATAAACCAGCGTCTGGTACAGAAATTCTTGATGAGCTTGGCGAAGAGCATATGAAAACAGGCGATTTAATCGTTTATACTTCAGCAGATTCTGTGCTGCAAATTGCTGCACACGAAGAAGTTGTGCCATTAGACGAACTTTACCGCATTTGCGAAATCGCACGTGAACTGACTTTAGATGAAAAATATATGGTAGGGCGCATCATCGCTCGTCCATTTGTCGGGGAGCCGGGGGCATTTGTTAGAACACCAAATCGTCATGACTATGCATTAAAACCATTCGACCGTACCGTCATGAATGAATTGAAAGATGATGGACTAGATGTCATTGCGATCGGAAAAATCTCTGATATTTATGATGGAGAAGGAATCACCTCTTCACTCAGAACGAAATCCAACATGGATGGAATGGACAAGCTAGTTGAGACGCTGAAATCAGACTTTACTGGGCTGAGCTTCTTAAATCTGGTCGATTTTGACGCGCTTTATGGACATAGAAGAGATCCAGAAGGCTACGGTAAGGCACTAGAGGAATTTGACGCACGTCTACCTGAAGTGTTTGATCTATTAAAAGAGGATGATCTGCTTGTGATCACAGCAGATCACGGAAATGACCCGGTTCATCACGGAACAGATCATACAAGAGAATACGTTCCGCTTATTGCTTACAGCAAAAAGCATCAAGAAGCGAATGAGCTACCAACAGCGAAAACATTTGCTGATCTTGGGGCAACGGTAGCAGATAATTTTAAATCAACGCTGCCAAAATACGGAACAAGCTTTTTATCTAAACTCAAATAGGGGGAAATCACGTGGGAGCACAGTTTTCAGAAGCGGCGGCATATATTAAACAAGCATCGACATATGTACCAACAGTTGGATTGATTTTAGGTTCAGGTCTTGGCATTTTAGCCGATGAGATTGAAAATCCAATCAAATTGAAATATGAAGATATTCCTGGATTCCCTGTTTCAACAGTAGAAGGGCATGCAGGCCAGCTCGTCATTGGAACGCTGAAAGGCACGGTCGTTTGTGCCATGCAAGGACGTTTCCATTACTATGAAGGGTATGATATGAAGCAGGTGACATTTCCTGTCCGTGTAATGAAAGAAATCGGCATTGAAACATGTATTGTGACAAATGCAGCGGGCGGTGTGAATACGTCCTTCCATCCTGGCGATCTTATGTTGATTACAGATCATATCAATATGATGGGGACCAATCCGTTAATTGGACCAAACGACAGTCAAGGGGTTCGTTTCCCTGATATGTCTGCACCGTATGATAAAGATTTGCTGGCACTTGCAGAGAAAACGGCTAAACATTTAGGCATATCTGTGCAGCAAGGGGTTTACGCAGGAATGACTGGCCCTTCATATGAAACACCGGCAGAGGTTCGTTTCCTCAGAACGCTTGGCGCTGATGCAGTCGGTATGTCGACTGTGCCAGAAGTGATTGTAGCACGTCATGCAGGCATAAAAGTACTTGGTATTTCATGCATCTCTAATGCGGCTTCAGGTATTTTAGATCAGCCGCTTTCTCATGATGAAGTGATCGAAGTGACGGAAAAAGTGAAAGCAAGTTTCCTTGATTTAGTGAAAGATGTTGTCAAACAACTCTCATAGATCGTGTGAAAAAGCCTTCTGTTCATGAAACAGAGGGCTTTTTTTTATGGCAATCAAACGATCTCTGAATAAAACAGCCTTTATGAGGAAAAAATAGAAAGGATTACGATAATGGAGGTCTGCCACTTGAAACGTCATATATGTGCATTGTTTACTTTAATGATCCTTATCTCAATGGTTCCACCATCAGCGATGGCAAAAGAAAAGATTGAAAAGCCAGGAGAAAAACAAACATCAGAATTGGCGCATGAAGCCAAATCAGCGATTTTAATGGAACGTGACACGGGAAAAGTGCTTTACAACAAAAACAGTGATGAAAAGCTTGCCCCTGCAAGTATGACCAAAATCATGACGATGCTTCTCATCATGGAAGCGATGGATCAAGGAAAATTAAAAATGACTGATAAAGTAAGAACGAGCGATCATGCAGCATCTATGGGAGGCTCACAAATTTTCCTTGAACCGGGAGAAGAAATGACGGTTAAAGACATGCTAAAAGGCATTGCGATTGCGTCAGGAAACGATGCTTCAGTTGCCATGGCAGAACATATTGCTGGATCTGAAGAACAGTTTGTTGAGCAAATGAACAAAAAGGCAAAAGAGCTTGGACTCACCTCAACGGTCTTTCAAAATCCAACAGGACTTCCTGAAAAAGATCATTACAGCACGGCTCATGATATGGCAAAAATGGCAAAAGAGCTGTTGAAATATGAAGAGATCACCAAGTTCACAGGTGTATACGAAGACTATCTTCGTCAGAACACGGATAAAAAATTCTGGCTTGTGAATACAAACCGTCTCATTAAATTTTATCCAGGTGTGGATGGGGTGAAAACAGGGTTTACAGGCGAGGCGAAATACTGTCTAACTGCATCCGCTAAAAAAGGGAATATGCGCGTCATTGCTGTTGTATTCGGCGCAAGTACACCAAAAGACAGAAACGCCCAAGTCGTCAAAATGCTGGATTACGCTTTTAGTCAATATACAACGCATCCTCTGTACAAGCGTGGTCAAGACGTAGCAGAGATCAAAGTGAGCAAAGGGAAAAAGAAAAAAATTCAGCTTGTCACGTCTGAACCGATTTCTCTTCTAACGAAAAAAGGCGAAAATGTCGATCAGATCAAAAAAGAAATTAAATTAACTCAAGATGTCACAGCCCCATTTTCAAAAGGAACGAAACTTGGCACCATCATCTTGAAAAAAGATGGAAAAGTGCTTCATGAAAGTCCTGTTGAAGCGAAAGAAGATATGGAAAAAGCCGGTGTTTGGACGTTCTTCAAACGGGCTATGGCCGAATTTGTTAAATGGAAGTAAAAGGTGAAAGACTGCTGCAACTGGCAGTCTTTTTTGCTATGAACGAAAAGAACATCTAAATGTGACGAATGATCACTAGTTTTGTCATGGTGAAGGATTTGCATGTGAAGAAAGAGAAACATTCTTTATCCGAAAATAGAGCAAGGAGGAAGAAAAGATGAGCCTTGGTATTGATTTTCAAATAAAAGAGAGCGTACTTTGCATTCGGTTGACAGGGGAGCTTGATCATCACTCCGCAGAGACATTGAGACAAAAGGTGACGAATTATTTGGAAACAGAGGACATTCGCCACATCGTGCTGAATTTAGCTGATTTATCGTTTATGGACAGCTCTGGGCTCGGAGTGATTTTAGGAAGATACAAAGAAATTAAACAGCTTGGCGGTGAAATGGTCGTCTGTGCGATCTCGCCGGCGGTGAACCGTTTATTTGATATGTCCGGCTTGTTTAAAATTATTCGTATGGAGCCTTCAGAGCAAACTGCGCTGCAAACATTGGGGGTGGCATCATGACAAATGAAATGAATCTGACTTTTTCTGCTTTAAGTCAAAACGAATCCTTTGCGAGAGTAACGGTGGCAGCATTCATCGCTCAGCTCGATCCAACATTAGATGAGCTAACAGAAATCAAAACAGTCGTATCAGAGGCGGTCACGAACTCGATCATTCACGGGTATGACGGGAATCCAGACGGCAAGGTGCACATTAGCGTCACACTGGATGACCATATTGTGTATCTGACGATTCGAGACGAAGGCATGGGCATTTCAGATCTTGAGGAAGCAAGGCAGCCGCTTTTTACGACGAAACCAGATTTAGAGCGTTCCGGGATGGGTTTTACGATCATGGAGAACTTTATGGATGATGTCATGGTGGACTCATCTCCAGAAATGGGCACAACGATCCGCTTAACAAAGCATCTATCAAAAAGCAAAGCGCTTTGTAATTAAGGAGCTGCTCATATGGATGTGGAGGTAAAAAAGCAAGCAAAAAAAGCACAGCTGTCTAATGATGAAGTGAAACAGCTCATCAAAAAAAGCCAAGACGGAGATCAACAAGCAAGAGACCTCCTCGTAGAAAAAAACATGCGTCTTGTTTGGTCCGTTGTTCAGCGCTTTTTAAATAGAGGATATGAACCAGATGATCTGTTCCAAATAGGCTGTATTGGCCTGCTGAAATCTGTTGATAAATTTGATTTGTCTTATGATGTGAAGTTTTCGACCTATGCCGTTCCAATGATCATTGGTGAAATTCAGCGTTTCATTCGTGATGATGGAACCGTCAAAGTCAGCAGGTCCTTAAAGGAACTTGGAAATAAAATTAGGCGGGCAAGGGACGAATTGTCTAAATCTCATGGACGAATGCCGACTGTTCAGGAAATCGCTGAATATCTGGACATCACACCTGAGGATGTTGTCCTCGCTCAAGAAGCGGTCCGCTCACCATCATCTATTCATGAAACCGTGTATGAAAATGACGGCGATCCGATTACGTTGCTCGATCAAATTGCCGATCATTCAGAAGAAAGATGGTTTGATAAAATTGCGCTGAAAGAGGCGATTAAAGAATTAGAAGAGCGCGAGAAACTGATTGTCTATTTAAGGTATTATAAAGACCAAACACAATCAGAAGTAGCAGAAAGACTCGGAATTTCCCAAGTGCAAGTCTCACGGCTTGAAAAGAAGATTTTAAAACAAATCCAAATGCAAATGGATCAAAAAGACAGCTAGCCAATTCGGCTGGCTTTTTTTGTGTGGTAATTACCGGTAAATCAAGTTCTTTCAGTATGAGAACCATTTTTCACCACATACTATTTTTAACCCATCGTATAGGAAGTGACTTGGATGGACGGACAAATCTTTATTCGGCTGCGCCATCGGATTAAGACTGGTAATGATCAGCTTATTTATTTAGAGGATATTGCCCAAATCACTGGAGATGACAGTGCTGTGCAAAAGTTGAGCAAAATGCCGATATACCATGTCAGCAAAAAGGATCGTCACATCGTTGTGTTAGATATCATGCATGTGGTCAAAACGATCAAAAAAGCGTGGCCTGACATCGACATTCAAACGGTCGGAGGCTCAGAAGCCATTGTTGAAATAGACACAGGCAAACGCCAGCTGTCCCCCGTATTATTCGTGTTTGTATGGCTCCTCTTATTTGTCGGAGCGGCCCTTGCCATCATGAATTTCCATGAGGATGTTAGTATGCGGCTTGTTCATATCCGCCTTTACGAGATGATTACTGGAAACACGGTTGAGCATCCTTATTTATTACAAATTCCATATAGCTTTGGACTCGGTTTTGGCATGATTTTATTTTTCAATCATGTGTTTAAAAAGCGTTTAAACGAAGAGCCAAGTCCGCTTGAAGTGGAAATGTTTAAATATCAGCTCGATCTTGATCATTATGTCGCACTCAATGAAAACAAAGAAACATTGAAAGATATTCATGATCGGTAAATGGCTTTTTGTGGTGCTTGTTGGGCTCGGCGGCGGTTTAACGGTAGGGGCAGGATTTGTGGCGTTTCTCACAGTGCTTGGTATTATCCCTCGATTAATGCAATTAACGAAAACGCAGCGTTTCATTCAAGGATATGAGGCTGCCGTGATAAGTGGAGCGGTCGTTGGCGGCTGGGCTACTTTAAGTCAAGTCCATTTGCATTTATCCAAATGGCTAGCGCTTCCGATCGGTCTTTTATCTGGCATTTTTGTCGGCATGCTTGCAGCCGCACTCACTGAAGTGTTAAATGTACTTCCTATCTTAACGAAAAGAATTGGAATGGACGGGAAAATTGTGCTGCTGCTCATGGCCATCGTCTTAGGGAAGGTGTTTGGCTCGTTATTTCATTGGCTTATTTATATTTAAAAATGTGGAGGGAACAACAAGTGTCAAGTTTAAAAGAGAACTATCCATCTAAAGTGAAAACGTATCAGCCGAAACCTCCTTATGTACTAAACTGCATCAAGGCTTTTCTTGTCGGCGGTTTGATTTGTGCGATAGGCGAGGGATTGCAAAATTTCTATATTACCTTTTTCGATTTTAATGAAAAGACAGCAGGGAATCCAACGGTGGCAACCCTTATTTTAATTTCTTCTATTTTAACTGGTATTGGTATTTACGATAGAATCGGCCAGTTTGCTGGAGCGGGATCAGCTGTACCGGTGACAGGATTTGCAAACAGTATGACAAGTGCGGCTCTTGAGCATAAAAGTGAAGGGCTTGTGTTAGGTGTAGCGACCAACATGTTTAAACTGGCTGGGAACGTCATTGTGTTTGGTGTCGTCTCGGCATATGTCGTAGGGATTATTCGATACGTCTTGGAAAAGATGTTTTCGTAGGAGGAATAAAACGTGAAACTAACAGGTAAGCAATCTTGGGTATTTGAACACAAGCTTTATGTGAATGCGGAAGGAACAGCTGCAGGACCGAAAGAAAAAGAAGGCCCAATCGGTCATCTCATTGATAAAACTTATGATGAAATGCACTGTTATCAAAAGAACTGGGAAATGGCTGAAAGGCAGCTCATGGATGATGCCATATCAATGGCCTTATCAAAAGCGAATTTGCAAAAAAGTGATATTGACCTTTTGCTGGCAGGAGATTTACTGAACCAAAACGTGACAGCCAACTATGTGGCAAGAGAACTCAAAATCCCGTTTCTTTGTTTATTTGGTGCCTGCTCCACATCTATGGAATCAGTCGCCATTGCCTCAGCGCTAGTAGATGGTGGCTTTGCCAATAGAGCGCTTGCTGCCACAAGCAGTCACAACGCGACAGCAGAGCGGCAATTTCGTAATCCAACAGAATATGGCGGGCAAAAACCCGATACAGCAACAAGTACAGTGACAGGGAGCGGTGCTGTCGTCATCAGCCAAGAACCTTCCCAAATTCAAATTACAAGTGCCACCGTCGGACGGGTGATGGATCTTGGGATTACAGATCCATTCGATATGGGTTCGGCTATGGCGCCTGCAGCGGCAGACACAATCAAACAACATTTAGAAGACTTAGGAAGAACAGTAGATGATTATGATCTCATCTTAACAGGAGATCTATCTGGAATTGGATCGCCTATTTTAAAGGATCTTCTCAAAGAAGATGGCATTCAGCTTGGACGGAAGCATGATGATTGCGGATTAATCATATACACACCTGATCAAAATGTATTCGCTGGAGGCAGCGGCTGTGCCTGCTCAGCTGTCGTGACATTCAGTCACATCTTTCAAGAAATGAAAGCAGGGAATTTGCAAAGAGTATTGGTTGTGGCAACCGGGGCGCTTCTCAGCCCAATGATGGTTCAGCAAAAAGAGACCATTCCAACCATTGCGCATGGAGTTGTATTTGAGCGTGCAGGAGGAGAAAGCTAATGGATTATTTGATTGCTTTTGTTGCAGGCGGACTGATTTGCGTGATCGGCCAGCTTTTACTTGATGTACTGAAACTCACACCGGCACATGTCATGACCACCTTTGTTGTGGCGGGGACGATTTTAGACGGGTTTGGTATTTATGATAAATTTATTGAATTTGCAGGAGCGGGTGCTACCGTCCCTATCGTAAGCTTTGGTCATAGCTTGCTTCATGGGGCGATGCATCAGGCTGATGTCCACGGATTTATTGGAATCGGAATTGGGATTTTTGAGTTAACCTCTGCTGGAATATCAGCTGCAATTTTATTTTCATTTATCATTGCACTTATCTTTAAACCGAAAGGATAACCTAATATGGGGCAAAGACGCAAAGTCATTTTAGTGACAGACGGAGATATATATGCTGCCAAAACGATTGAGCTTGTCGCAAAGAAAGTCGGCGGAAGATGTATTTCCAGCTCAAAAGGGAATCCGAGCAAACGAACAGGACCAGAACTGGTCCAGATGATTTTAAAAACGCCGTATGACCCAGTGTTTGTCATGTTTGATGATTCTGGCTTAACAGGTGAAGGAACAGGGGAGACGGCGATGAAGCACGTAGCACGTCACCCTGAAATTGAAGTGATTGGCGCCATTGCAGTGGCATCTAAAACCCATCAAGCGGAATGGACAAAGGTACATGTCTCCATTGACCGGGAAGGTGAACTGACAGAATACGGCGTTGACAAACATGGACTTCCAGAAATGGAACCACACAAAATGAGTGGAGATACAGTGTATTGTCTCGATTCACTACAGCTTCCGATTGTTGTCGGCATTGGAGATATTGGCAAGATGGGACGGAAAGATGATCTAAGCAAAGGGTCCCCCATCACAATGAAGGCAGTCGAATTAATTTTAGAAAGGAGCGGTTTCCATGAAGAAAGACAAGGTACACGTGTACCGAGATCCGAAGAAAAATGAAGATTTTTTCAAAGACAATGTCGGGATGGGTCTCAGCTTTGACCTTGGCGTTCGGAAAATTTATGTCCATGATCAGGAAATCCAGCTTTACTATGTAAATGGATTATGTGATACACAATATGTGATCTATTTATTAAAAGAACTGATTGAAATCAATGACAACGAACCTGAATCAGATGATCTTGCACGTGTGGTAGAAAACCGTCTTGTCAATCAGCAAGTCTCAAAAGTTGAAACGCTTGATGAAGCAGTGGATCAAGTGTTGTCTGGACTTGTGGCAGTCGTTGTCGAAGGTGAAAATTACGCATTTATTATTGACGTCAGGAGCTACCCTGGCAGAATGCCGGAGGAACCGGATACAGAAAAGGTTGTCAGAGGTGCAAGAGACGGCTTTGTTGAAAACATCATTGTGAACACAGCACTCATTCGCAGAAGAGTGCGGGATGAAAAATTGCGATACAAAATGCTTAAAGTAGGCGAGCGTTCTAAAGCAGACGTCTGTGTTTGTTATATTGAAGACATAGCTGACCCTGATCTTGTTGATATTATCGAAAAAGAAGTGTCTGGGATTAAAGTTGACGGACTGACGATGTCTGATAAAACAATAGAAGAATTTATCATTAAGCAAGGATATAATCCCTTCCCGCTTGTGCGATACACCGAGCGCCCAGATGTAGCCGCTAACCATATATTAGAAGGGCATGTCATTATCATTACGGATACATCCCCTAGTGTCATCATTACACCAACCACTATTTTTCATCACGTTCAACATGCTGAAGAATACCGCCAGGCGCCAGCAGTTGGGACATTTTTAAGATGGGTGCGTTTTTTAGGCATTTTATGTTCTACTTTTCTTTTGCCGATCTGGTTTCTTTTTATTCTAGAACCGAATCTTCTGCCAGACAATCTAAGCTATATTGGATTTAACAAACCCTCCCATATTCCTGTCATTCTCCAAGTATTCCTTGCTGATTTTGGGGTGGAATTTTTACGAATGGCGGCGATCCATACGCCGACCGCCTTGTCGACTGCCATGGGCTTGATTGCGGCCGTTTTAATTGGACAAATCGCGATTGATGTCGGTTTATTTACACCAGAGGTCATATTATACGTCTCGCTAGCAGCTATCGGCACATTCACCACTCCAAGTTATGAACTGAGTGTCGCTAATAAAATTATCCGACTGATCATATTAGCACTAGTAGCGATCTTTAAGCTGAATGGACTGATCATCGGTTTTACGCTGTTACTTATTTATTTAACATCCATTCGTTCCTTACAGACGCCTTATATGTGGCCGTTTATTCCTTTTAATGGAAAGGCTTTATGGCAAGTGCTCATTCGGACGTCTGTTCCTGGCTCAAAAGTAAGGCCAAGCATCGTTCACCCTCAGAACAGATCAAAAATTCCGCCAAATTCTTAACGCTCGTTGAAAGTGGCTGAAGATTGTGATATTGTATTTTTAACTTTGAGAAACGGCAAAAGGCAGCTTGTGCAGCTGTCTTTTTTCAGCCGAGGCGGAGAAAGAGGGAATGACATTGTATTTACACGGCACTTGCAGACAAAATGAACTCGGACATTTAGAAATTGGTGGTGTTGATGCCGTTTCTTTAGCTGAAACGTATGGGACACCACTTTATGTATATGATGTGGCTTTAATACGGGAGCGTGCAAAAAGCTTTCAGAAAGCATTTATTGAAGAAGAACTAAAGGCTCAGGTGGCATATGCGAGTAAGGCGTTTTCTTCTATTGCCATGTTCCAGCTGGCAAAAGAAGAAGGCTTATCACTTGATGTCGTTTCAGGCGGGGAGCTGCACACAGCCATTTGTGCCGGGTTTCCTGTAGAAAAAATTCATTTCCATGGTAACAACAAAAGCAGAGAAGAATTAAATATGGCATTAGCGCATGGAATCGGCTGTATTGTTGTTGATAATTTCTATGAAATCAACCTCATTGAACAGCTTGGACAAGAGCTGTCAAAACAGGTGAAAGTACTCCTCCGCATCACGCCGGGCGTTGAAGCACATACGCATGACTATATTACAACAGGTCAAGAAGATTCAAAATTCGGTTTTGATCTTCATAATGGACAAGCAGACGAAGCGGTCAAACAAGTGCTTAAATCAGAAGTGATCGAGCTCTTAGGTGTTCATTGTCATATCGGCTCACAAATTTTTGATACAGCTGGTTTTGTCCTTGCGGCAGATAAGATTTTCTTGAAGCTAGATGAATGGAGAGAATCATTTGGATTTATTTCCACAGTGCTGAACTTAGGCGGAGGCTTTGGCATCCGTTATACAGAAGAGGACGAACCACTTCCAGCAACTGAATACGTGGAGAAAATTATTCAAGCGGTGAAAGAAAATGTAGCCCGCTATGAGTTTAAGATGCCTGAAATTTGGATTGAGCCAGGTCGCTCCCTTGTTGGAGATGCGGGAACCACTCTTTATACGATCGGCTCATCCAAACATGTACCTGGCATTCGCGATTATGTAGCCATTGACGGCGGAATGAGTGATAACATTCGACCTGCTTTATATCAAGCAAAATATGAAGCAGCGAGCGCCAATAAAATGAGCCAAACGCATGATCAAACTGTGTCCATTGCAGGAAAATGCTGCGAGAGTGGAGATATGCTCATTTGGGATATTGATCTGCCAGAGTTATCACAGGGAGACTTGTTAGCTGTCTTTTGTACAGGAGCTTATGGCTATAGCATGTCAAACAACTATAACCGCATCCCGCGCCCGGCTGTAGTATTTGTAGAAGATGGGGAAGCGCAGCTTGTCGTTGAGCGTGAGACATATGAGGACATTGTCAAATTGGATTTACCTTATCAATCAAAAGTGAAATCATCGACTTAAAAAAAGCTGCCTGATCATCAGGCAGCTTTTTCTATGACATTTATTTTCCACCAGTAAATACAGAGACGATCGCGTTCCAAATAGAGACAAAGAAATCCCAAATCTTCTGTAGAAGGTTTTTCCCTTCATCTGATTCTATGAATTTTGTAATCTTGTCTTTTGCTTTATCAATTTGAGATCCGACTTGTTTCCAATCGATATTGATATTTTTCATCTTATCAAAGAGAGAGACAAGTTGATCTTTTTGGTCTTGCGTTAGATTTAAGTTCAAATCAGAAGCGGCTTGATCTACTTTTTCTTCCACTTCTTTTGTTGTTTTAGGAACTCCATTTTTGGCAATGTCATCTTTGATTTTTGCAATCAGGGCAGAAGCATTGTCTTTTCCAATAGAGTCTCCAAGTTTCGATGTTGTTACAAGCTCTTCGTTTGCTACCTGTTTCACATCTTCAGGAATGGCTTTGTCGCTTGACACTTCATAGGCTTTTAATAGACCTGTCAGTGCTGCTGTACCTGATACTTCAAACGGCGCCGTCACGACAACCTTTGCATCTTTCACGCCTGCGGTCATTAAAGCATTTAAATACATCTCATCTGTAATGGTCTTAATGTTATGTGTATCCACGGTCAGACCCGTACCTGATTTTTCAATGGTGATGGATGAAGATGATAAGGCTCTCGTCCCGATAGAAGAACGAGGGATATACTTTCCTAAATATTCGTGCTCTTCTTTATTGGTTACTTCAATTTTTGTCGCATTTTCAGGTGGATTCAACTCGTCAAGCACCTTCTGGCGATCAGCCGGTGTTAAGTCTTGCCCGAGTGTGACGATGACATCGCCGACAGCTGCATCCGCTAAGCTGACTTTTGGCGCACCAATCAGTAAAAGGAGCGCTGCCATCATACCAAGCATTGTTTTTTTAAACATGTTGACCTCCTTCAAGTCGAAAGCGTTTCTCGATGGTGAGAAACTCATCTTTTGAGTACATGATTTGAATCGTACTCCATCATATAGACGTAACAAATCAGTCTGACGTTTCAATTTTCTTTTAAAGATGTTTGAAACCTCCAAGATGATGAAGTGATTTGCTCAGTCTGTGATCATTTCCTTAGGAGAAAAGGATCAAGCTCTTTTATTTTATCAATGATGGCAAAAGAGGTAAATCACATTAGGTAAGCAGGGGATGTTTAACATCACCGAAAATGTGCTATAATGAGCGTTGTTTAACCTGAAAGGAGAATGTGAAAAATGGCGAAAAAAGGATACATACAATTAACGAATGGAAAGAAAATTGAGTTTGAACTTTACCCAGAGGCTGCTCCAGGTACAGTAGCAAACTTTGAAAAATTAGCGAATGAAGGCTTCTACGACGGATTGAAATTCCACCGCGTGATCCCAGGGTTCGTAAGCCAAGGCGGCGATCCAAACGGTAATGGAACTGGAGGACCTGGTTACACAATTAAATGTGAAACAGAAGGAAACCCTCATCAGCACGAGAGAGGTTCATTATCAATGGCACACGCTGGTAAAGACACTGGCGGCAGCCAATTCTTTATCGTACATGACCCACAGCCGCACTTAAACGGTGTTCACACTGTTTTTGGCAAAGTAACATCTGGTATCGAGGCTGTTCTTGACATGGAACAAGGTCAAGGGATGGAAAAAGTCGAAGTTGTCGATGCTTAATCCATTAACACCGCTTAATTGCGGTGTTTTTTATTTTAAATCTGATGTTCCTGTGATCTGTGCCGTGAAGCGGTAGGTGATCATCCAATATAAAAGGGCTAAGGCGCTGATAGAGGCTCCAAATAGACATACCCCATTCCAGCCAGCGTTTGCGTATATGTTAGTTGATACAATAGAACCGAGCGCACTGCCGAGGGAATAAAAAATCATATAAGCAGCAGTCAGCCGGCTTCTCGCCTCAGGCTGGACCATGAAAATCATACTTTGATTGGTCACGTGAACGGCCTGCACAGATAGGTCAAGAATGACGATACCAACGATTAATAAAATGAGGGAATATTCAGTGAAAAAAATAAAACACCATGAAAAGAGTAATAGGACAAGGGCGATGCACGTTGTTAACTGTCCTAAGCCTCGATCAGCAAGGCTTCCAGCCCGAGCGGCACCTAATGCTCCGGCAACTCCAGCAAGACCAAATGCACCAATCGCCGTATGTGACAGATTGTATGGCGTAGTGCTGAGAGGTAGCACAAGTGAAGTCCACAGCGTGCCAAACACAACAAAGATCAGAAAACCCAGTACGCCACGAATACGTAGAATTCGTTCTTGTCTGAACAATATAAACATTGAAGCGAGCAAGTTCACATAGGATATGGAGACTCTCTTGCTGTCAGCACTCGGAAGATACCGGTACAACATGCCAGTAATGATCAGCATCATCACGCCGGAAACGAGATAGACTGATCTCCAGCCGGCGAGATCGGTTAGTACACCAGCAAACGTGCGTGCGAGAAGAATACCAATCACAATTCCACTTTGAACCAAGCCCACTATGCGGCCACGTTCTTCAGGAGCGGCCCATGTCGCTGCGAATGCTACGAGTACCTGAGTGACTACAGCAAGCAGTCCCACCGCAGCTAGTCCTATGAACAGGACGTTGGCGGTAGGGGCGATACCGACTAGAACGAGAGATAACACGGATGCTAGCATTTGAGCTACAATGAGCCGCCGTTGGTTGAACAGATCACCAAGTGGTACGATCAGTAGCAGTCCTAGCGCATAACAAAGCTGAGTAATCATAATGACCATACCAATGGCTGAATAGCTGATACCAAACTCGGATGCGAGGGAGTCTAATAATGGCTGTGCAAAGTATATGTTTGCAACTGCCATCCCGGAGGATGTCGCAAACAGTAGAGCCATATTGCGAGTCATCGTTGATCGGGTGGTTATTTGTAAATGAGTCGTTTCCAGATCAGAATGTTCAACGGCATTCATCTTTTCTTTTTTCATGCATGTCATCCGCTCCTTTTGTACTGAAAAGTATAATATACTGATCGATATAGAATGATTCCTGTTAAGGATAACCATAGAAACGTTTTAAAGTCAAGATGATATAGTGAAGATCGTAGTCGGTTTGACAATGATATGTCAATAAAATAAAATGATAATGTACCGATGAGTAAAAACGTTATAAGAAATAGATGATTGATTTAGTGAAGAGATTTTTATGATAGAAATGAGGGTTGATAATGGTTCGACAACGGGAATTTGATGAGGAAAAAGCGTTAGATGAGGCCTTGTTGCTTTTTTGGGAGAAGGGGTACAGAGCGACTACATTAAGCGACTTAACTGCAAAAATGGGAATACAGCGGCCAAGCTTATACTCAGCGTTCGGTGATAAAGAGGAATTGTTTGAAGCAGCATTACGCAAATATACAACTCAGCATGCTGCCCACATTCGAACAAAACTTCAAAACAATCTATCTGTAAAGGAAGCATTTCATACATTATTTGCTGAATTAGTAGAAGAGGAATATGGACATGGGCCGAGTAAAGGGTGCTTCTGCATCAATACAATAGTCGAGCTTGCCCCACACGAAGAGAAATTTGAAATTCTCACAAGAGAGCATCAGATGTATCTTTCGGTCATTTTTGAAGAAAAAATTGTACAAGGTATTCGCTCGGGTGAGCTCGAAAGCAGTCTGAATGCCAAAGCCTTAGCACAGGCGCTGGTTGTTTCTTTTATTGGACTTACAGTTCTCATGAAATCTCGCCCAGAGCGTTCATTTGTAGATCATTCTGTAGCGACGATCCTATCCATATTGAAATAAATAGTCTATATAAAGAAAGCGTATTTTGATCCATTGATTAAAACACGCTTTTTCTTTTAGGGTGTGATGGACACGTTTTTGTGATATGATAAGAGAACAAACATTCGTATTCGTGAGTGTCACCATATGTAGCTCTAAAAATAAGTGGAAGTGCACATCTAAAAAGCGTGTGATCATGCTGAAAGAAAGCAGGAGATACTTTGAAACCATTAACAAAAGAAGAAAAAAACCAGATGATGATTGCCATTCAGCGTTACTTTGCCGAAGAACGAGAAGAGGAGATTGGTGAATTAGCAGCCATTAATATATTAGAATTTATCACAAAATATCTTGGAAGCTACTATTATAATCAAGGGGTTCGTGACAGCCGAAATATCGCTGTTCAAAGATCTCAATTGTTAGAGGAAGATCTATTCGCACTAGAGAAAAGAATATAATCAAAAAGCTCGTCTATCTTATTCATCCTGCTAACAGATAAAGAGGAAAAAAGACCCCCTTAATAAAGAACGCATATTCGTATCATATGTAATGATGAAAAGGTGGAACCAAAAGTCCATTTGAATCGTTATATAAGTAACCATTAATGAAAATCAGCTTTTTTGGTTTTATTTCATCAAAAGAAGGAATAGAACATACAAATAGGCGAAGTGCAGATGATGGAGGTTCTAAATATGGGGAAAATCAAATTGAAAATCGCAATCTTATTTGTTTTACTGCTTTGTTTAGGCGCAGGTTATTTATACATGAATGGCATGAAAATTGAAGATGTGCCAACAGCCATTGGCGAAAGTTTAACGAATAATGATAAAGATTACACAATCTATGAATATACCATTACAAAAATTGATGGTGATGAGTATTACGGTCAAGCCAAAAATGGCACGAAAATCATTTTTAACGGGAAGAAATTTGAAGATGATGTGGCCGATCTGAAAAAAGGCGATCGTATTAAAGCATACTTTAGTAATGAAAAAAGAATAGACGGTCTTATAAAAGTAGTAAAAGTCGTCAATTAACAAGTCTCCTTTCCTATAGGGAGGCTTTTTTATGAATAAGTGAATAAATCTTGATTGTTGCATTTGACCACAAGGATCGCTATAATAGCCCCTAAGGACAGCTAAATATCGATTGTATCCTTCGGGGCAGGGTGAAAATCCCGACCGACGGTAATAAAGCAAATGCTTTACAGCCCGTGACCCGTTAATTTATTAACGGTTGATTCAGTGAGAAGCTGAAGCCGACAGTGAAAGTCTGGATGGGAGAAGGATAACGAAAGCTATGTATGAACAAAAAATATGTGTTGATCATAGTTTTATTTCTAATGCAAAAAAACCACAGCCCCGGAATTTTTCCGGGGCTTTCTGTATGTCAATATAGTCATCGCATGCAGTGTTTATTAGGTGATCCCTCATCTTGTATGGACCATAAAAAGCGACGAAGGTGTTCAATCGATCACATGTCCCAAACATCGCTTTTTCATAAAGTGAGAAATACAAAAGAAAGAGAAAGGGAGGATCACATGTTTACGGGGATTATTGAAGAAGTGGGTACAGTTCAGTCATTGAGCAAAAGATCCGCAGATGCCATGGAAATCATCATCAAGTGCAGTCGTGTACTAGAAGATGTTCACCTAGGCGATAGTATCGCCATCAATGGCGTTTGTCTCACTGTCACAAGCTTCACAAAAGAACAGTTTGCGGCAGATGTGATGCCTGAGACGGTCAAAGCGACATCACTTGATCAGCTTGCGCCAGGTAGCCAAGTGAATTTAGAGCGAGCGATGTCATCAAATGGACGATTCGGCGGTCATTTTGTTTCAGGCCATGTTGATGGAACGGCTGTGATTACCCGTGTAGAAAAGAAGAGTAATGCCATTTACTATGATTTGAAAATGGACAAGACCCTCACAGATATGCTCACAAAAAAGGGATCGATCGCAATAGACGGCGTCAGCTTGACTATTTTCGATTTGCGAGATGCTCATGTGACAGTTTCTATCATTCCACATACGCTTGAAGGAACTATTTTCCCGACTAAATCTATGGGGGATGTAGTAAATATTGAATGTGACATGATCGGTAAATACATTTATCGCTTTTTAACAAAAGAGCAAAACGAAAAGCAGCCATCACGATTAACCCCATCATTTTTAAAAGAGCACGGATTCTAGGAGGCGATTGTATGTATCATTCAGTTGATGAGGCAGTAAATGCCCTGAAACGAGGAGAAATCATTATCGTAGTAGATGATGAAGACAGAGAAAATGAAGGAGACTTTGTGGCACTTGCTGAGCATGCAACGCCGGAAGTCATTAACTTCATGGCTTTACATGGAAGAGGTCTTATTTGCACACCAGTTCATGCCTCGATTGCGAAACACTTGGATCTGCATCCCATGGTCGAGCGAAATACGGATGCACATCATACAGCATTTACAGTGAGCATCGACCATACGTCAACGACAACTGGTATAAGTGCTTTTGAGCGCTCAACGACCATTTTGGCCATGTTAAATAAAGAGTCAAAACCAGAAGATTTTGCCCGCCCAGGTCATGTTTTCCCTCTTATTGCGAAAGAGGGAGGCGTAGTAGAAAGACCAGGTCATACAGAAGCGGCTGTTGATCTTGCTAAACTTGCGGGTTCAGTGCCAGCGGGTGTCATATGTGAAATTATGAATGCAGATGGCACCATGGCCCGCGTACCCGAACTACAAAAAATTCAAAAAGAACACGATTTAAAGATGCTGACGATTGAAGCATTGCAGGCATATATAAACAAGCAAACAACGACAATGAAAACAAAATAAAAATCACAAAAAAGGATGATGAACATATGAATACAATACAAGGGAATGTAGTAGCAGAAGGATTAAAGTTTGGAATCGTCGTCGCTAGATTTAATGATTTTATTACAAGTAAATTGCTAGATGGGGCAGAAGATACATTGCTCAGACACGGAGCAAACGGTGACGATATTGATGTCGTGTGGGTGCCAGGGGCTTTTGAAATTCCGTATATGGCAAAAAAACTAGCAGAAACAAAAAAATATGATGCAGTCATTACACTTGGAACCGTGATTCGCGGGGCAACATCACATTACGATTATGTTTGTAATGAAGCGGCTAAAGGAATCGCACAAAGTGCCATCTCAACAGGGGTGCCGATTATCTTTGGTGTACTGACAACAGAATCTATTGAACAAGCCATTGAAAGAGCCGGTACAAAGGCTGGAAATAAAGGCAGTGAATCGGCTGCAGCTGCTATTGAAATGGCTAACCTAAATCGAACGTTTCGTTAATTTGATGAAAAAGAGTTTAAAAACCGCCTAAAAGTGTTTATAATGTGTGATGAGCAAGTGATTCATAAGACATTTGCTGGAAAATAGGATAATTTTAATATTGAGGGGTATATATGTTAATTCGTTACAAGAGGTCTTTTGAAAAAATTGCCATGGGACTCCTGTCCTTTATGCCGGGTGAGAAAGACGTCAAACAGCTTCAGCAGACGATAAAGTCGTATGAAATGGATGAAGATCGGCAGCTGTTCCTTTGGAAAGATGGTGAGGATATCGTCGGTGCGATTGGTGTGCTGAAAACAGACGACCAAGTACAAATCGAACATATTAGTGTCAATCCGTCCCATCGTGACCAAGGCATCGGCAAGGAAATGGTATTAGCCGTGGAAGAAGTATTCAAAACGAAAACACTCATTCCAAATGAATTAACGCAAGGCTTCTTTCATAAGTGTCACAGTGAAACAAACTAAATATCACACATGTAAAAGCAGAGGTTATATGCCTCTGCTTTAGATTGTTGACAAAGGGCTAAAATGAACTTTATTTTAGCCCTTTGTCTTCTTTTCAGCGTGATAGAAAACCTTTGCAGTCTAGGAAGGACGAGTACTGGAGCGGAGCGAATTCGATATTCGTGAGCACCGGCACGCAGGACTGACACCGAATGCGAGGGTTTGTCTACACGCTGAAGCAGAGGTTATATGCCTCTGCTTTTTTTACGTTCCATCTGTTTTTCACGTTCAAGCAATACGTCCGTCCGATCACGCAGTCTATGCTTTTCAATTAAGAATGTATGGGATAAGTTGCTCTCCTGTCCGAAGGTTAAGCCTTCTTTTTCCGCCATCTCTTGGCATAAAGAAAGAAGCGTTTCATCTCGGATTGGCAGCATCACACTTTCGTAGGGCATGTCTTCATCGATTTTCTTTTTCAGTGTTCTCAGCAGTAAAAGAAATGCCTCTTCATCAAGACCTAATTCTGTTAGTACGTTCCGGTCCGAATCTAATATATGAAGGCTGTTTGAAATCAGCCATTTTGCTCCTTTTCCATTTCCTCGTCTTTGATGATACAAAGCAACAGCAAGCTGAATGAGACCCACCCAGTACTTTTTGCGCTGATGAGGAGGATCTTCTTTCCAAAATTCTTCAAGAATTTCATGACACTCAAAATAATCTCTTGTCGTATGAAATTCATGTAAAAAAGCCACGTACGCTTTAGGATACACAGCGGTCATCTCCTTTTCCACTATCAGTCTAACATACCGAAAAGAAAAGAAGAAAGAGCGCCCCTTTATGAAAGGACGCTCTGTTTCTTTAATAAACCCAAGCCGCGCCAACGATGATCAGCAAGATGAACAGCACAACAATAAGCGCAAATCCTCCGCCGAAGTAATAACCATCTCCCATAATGTTACGGCCTCCTTTTTTATCAGTTCTGATTACAATGGTATTCTATGTATAAATGCCCTCATTGGTATGGGCGAATCCACTGTTTTTCTTTTTTTGCCTGCTGCCTCATGGTCGAAATTATATTGGACGAGAGCTTTATGGTGTCTTATACTAAAGGTTAGCCGATGAAAACGGTACTTAGAAGACAGTAGAAATGGTGAGAAAAGAATGCTGGAATATCAGGTGAAAATAGATTCGTTTGAGGGTCCTTTGGACTTGCTTTTACATTTAATTAACCGTTTGGAAATTGATATTTATGATATTCCCGTCGCTAAAATTACGGAGCAGTATTTATTATATGTCCACACGATGAGGGAGCTTGAACTGGATGTTGCAAGTGAGTATTTGGTGATGGCTGCAACTCTCCTCAGCATTAAAAGCAGAATGCTTCTTCCAAAACAAGAGGAAGAGCTGTTTGATGAAGACCTGATGGAAGAAGAAGAGGACCCTCGTGATGAGCTGATTGGCAAATTAATTGAATACCGCAAGTATAAAAATGCAGCGCAAGAACTGAAGGAACGTGAAGAAGAGCGGCAAAACGCCTTCACAAAACCACCAAGTGATTTAAGTGAATTTGCAAAAGAAGCAGAAGCGAAGGACACAAACTTACACGTCACGGTGTATGATATGTTAGGTGCGTTCCAAAAGGTATTGAACCGCAAAAAAATAACAAAACCTGCACCATCAAAGATTACAAGACAAGAAATCCCGATTGAAGACAAAATGAATGAGATTATGAACCATTTAAGAAAAACAAAAAAGCGAACCAATTTCATGACTTTATTTCAACATGATCAAAAGGAACACCTTGTCGTGACGTTTCTTGCTGTTCTCGAATTGATGAAGAGCCATCAAATCATGCTAGAGCAGGAAGGAAACTTTGAAGATATTTATATCATAGGGAGTGAAACGATTCATGACGCTTGATATCGTGAATTGGAAAGCCATCTTAGAAGCGCTGCTATATGCAGCAGGTGACGAAGGCTTAACAAGAAAACAGCTCATGTCTGTTCTTGAAGTTGATGAGGCAGCGTTGCTTGATATTATGTCTGCCGTAAAGGAAGAATATCAAAAACAAGAACGAGGAATTGAGCTCATTGAATATGCAGATTCATACATGCTGCTGACGAAAAAAGAATACAGCGTATATTTAAAAAAATTAGTAGAGACACCATCGAAAGGTTTGTCACAGGCAGCGCTAGAAGTGCTCGCCATTGTCTCGTATAAACAACCGATTACACGCAGCGAAGTCGAGGAGATCAGAGGCGTTAAATCAGAACGAGTGCTGCATAGTTTAGTTGCCAAAGCACTGCTCTGTGAAGTAGGACGTGCCGATGGACCGGGACGAGCGATCCTTTATGGGACAACACCTACCTTTTTAGAGCAATTTGGTTTAAAAGCCTTAGATGAATTACCGCCACTTCCAGAGAATGTGGAAGCAGATGGGGTGCAAGAAGAGGCTGATCTCTTTTTTGAAAACTTCAATCAAACATTTGAAGAGATAAAATAGTTCAAAATAAGGAAAAATGTATGATAAAATATAACAAAGATTTTAGGTCTAAAATCTTTATTTGAAAGATAAAATGGTGACAAAGCCATGAGGGGAAGGTAAACACGAAACAAATGGCACATATGAATGTAAAGGCTCAAGTTGATCAAGCAGGCGTTTTTTTATCAAAGGTTGCAGTTGAAGTGAATGATTTTCTGAACGAAGCTACCTTATCAAGCTTGAAACGATTAAACCCGGAAGCGGAAGCCTATTATTGTGACATATTAAGTACATTGCGGAAGCTTGCAGTTTATAGCGAGGATGCCGCGGCGGTTTGTAGGAAAATCAGGCAGCAGCAGACATTCCCGCAGCAAGCCGCACAGCAGACGCTTCATCGTATTTATCATCAATGTATTGAAGAATTTTTTACACCAAAAAAGGATACATGGTATGAAGATAGCCGCTCAGCCTACACAGGAAAAAGCTGCATTGTTTTCCATTATGAAGTATCGGCTGAGGTCAAACGTTTGTTTTCTTCATTAGAAAAAGATTTTTTAACGATGAGAGAAGAGCTGGAATATACAACATCTCATCAGCAAATGAAAATGGTATAAAGAAGACAAGGCAACTCTTATATGAGAGTTGCTTTTTTTTATGGACGAGGCATCATAACTTTTTCAGCCGCGCATACACTTGTACAAAACGGACAAGGACGTGAATGAACATGCCCTATTTAAAAATTGGAACAGCAGTCCTTCTTCTATTAACACTCTTACTGCCTTTTTCCTCACACGCTCAAGCAGACGTCTCATTATCGGTGAGTGCGAGAAGTGCCATTTTAATAGATGGACAGTCAGGCAGAGTCCTATTTGGAAAGGACGAGCACGAAAAAAGAAGAATCGCCAGTATCACAAAAATTATGACGGCTGTATTAGCCATTGAATCAGGAAAAATGAACGACATGGTCAAAGTGTCAAAACGTGCGATTCAAGCGGAAGGTTCTTCGATTTATTTAAAGGAAGGACAGAAGGTGAGTTTAGAAGACTTGACATACGGGCTCATGCTGCGCTCTGGAAATGATGCAGCTGTTGCCATTGCAGAACATGTTGGCGGCAGCTTAGAAGGGTTTATTTTTATGATGAACCAAAAGGCCTCTGAACTAGGCATGGAGAATACGAATTTTCAAAATCCGCATGGACTCGATGATCATAAAAACCATTATTCATCAGCTTATGATATGGCAATCTTAACGAAATACGCCATGAAGCATCAGCAATATCAAAAAATTGCCGGTACCACCTTTTATAAAGCAAAAACAATCGAAGGTTATTGGAAAAACAAAAACAAGCTGCTCACTGGTTTATATCAATATTCGACTGGAGGGAAGACAGGATATACAAAACTTGCAAAACGCACGCTTGTCTCCACAGCTGCAAAAGGAGATGCTGCGCTCATTGCTGTGACGATTAATGCACCGGATGATTGGAAGGATCATATCTCAATGTTTGAGTATGCATTTGATCACTATAAAACGTATGTGCTTGCTGAAAAAGGCAGGCTCGCTTCGTTAAAAGGGACTTTTTACGAAAAAAAAGCGTTTATTAAGCGGGATGTGGACTATTTTTTAAATGAAGATGAGAAAAAACTAGTGGAAATCGAAACGGAAATGCTGACGCCTGAAAAGAAATGGGAGAAAAACAAAGAAGCGATCCCAGATGTAGTAGGGAAAATGACGTTCTTACTGGATGGTCAGGTGATTGAGCAAGTCCCCATTTTTTATGAAAATAAACGCAACCGAATGCCTCAAAAAAGCTTTCAAGAAATGTTTAAGTCTGTCTTTCAGACATCGATAGGCGGATCTTCATGGTCAATCTGATCTGGGTATTCCTCACGGTCATCGGTCTTGTCTATGCAATGTTTAACGGAACGATGCATGAAGTGAACGAAGCGGTCTTTAAAGGATCAAAAGAAGCGGTCACCATTTCAATTGGGTTGATTAGTGTTCTTGTATTCTGGCTAGGATTGATGAAGATCGCAGAAGAAGCGGGGTTGTTACATTTCTTTAGTAAATTATGCCGGCCCTTTATCTCAAAACTATTTCCTGAGATTCCTGCGAATCATCCAGCGATGGGGTATATTCTGTCTAATCTCATGGCAAATTTCTTTGGCCTTGGCAATGCCGCCACTCCACTTGGGATTAAGGCGATGGAGCAGATGAAAGCATTAAATGGCGGAAAAAATGAGGCGAGCCGGTCTATGATCACTTTTTTAGCAGTCAATACATCTTCTATCACACTTGTGCCAACGACTGTCATTGCCATTCGTATGACCTATGGCGCAGATCAGCCAACAGATATTGTAGGTCCAACCATTTTGGCGACACTTATTTCAGGTATCGGTGCGATTATGATTGATCGCTATTTCCACTATCGCAGAAGCAGGCGGGGGTGATCTTGTGGCATTTATTAACTGGCTGTCACTTGCTTTGATTCCACTGATCATCGCAGGAATATTGATTGCAGGGACGATTAAAAAAGTACCGACGTACGAAACATTTGTAGAAGGCGGGAAAGAAGGCATTCAAATTGCCTTTTCAATCATTCCGTATTTAGTCGGTATGCTTGTCGCCATTACGATTTTCCGAGCATCAGGTGCCCTTGACTTTGTCATGGAATTATTGAAACCTGTGTTTACAGCGATTGGTATTCCTACAGAAGTGGTGCCGCTAGCTTTGATACGCCCTATATCAGGAACAGCGGCGCTTGGTATGACATCAGACTTAATTGCGACTTATGGTCCAGATTCTTTTATCGGCAAGCTTGCCGCCGTTATGCAAGGGTCAACAGATACGACCCTTTATATTTTAACCGTCTATTTTGGAGCAGTTGGTATTAAAAAAATGGGAGATGCACTGAAAGTGGGGCTGTTAGCAGACCTGATTGGGATCATTGCATCGATTATTATCGTCAGTTTGTTATTTAGCGGCGCCTAATCAGGTGCTTTTTTTATTTCGTGGATGGAAAACAGCTTTTTTGTTGAAATTAGACAGATGAAACGCTTATTTTTCCACGAATGCTTGTTTGTTTCAAGCCAAGCAAGTAAGATAGTACATGAGGTGAAAGACAAATGGAACGTTTACAGAAAGTAATTGCCCATGCCGGCGTCGCTTCTAGACGAAAGGCTGAAGAATTAATTAAAGAAGGACGAGTTACCGTTAATGGTGAAACAGTGACAGAGCTCGGAGTAAAGGTGGGCTCTTCAGATAAAATTGAAGTCAATGGCTTAAAGCTTGAAAGAGAAGAACCGGTTTACTTTATGCTTTATAAACCGCGCGGCGTCATTTCAGCTGCCGAGGATGATAAAGGACGCAAAGTCGTGACAGACTTCTTTGATGATGTTCCGCAGCGTCTGTATCCAATCGGCCGGTTGGATTATGATACGAGCGGTTTAATTTTGATTACAAATGATGGCGAATTTGCCCATAAGCTCATGCATCCGAAATATCAAATTGATAAAACGTATGCAGCGAAACTAAAAGGCATCCCTTCAAAAGAATTGCTTAGAAAGTTAGAAAAAGGAATCATGTTAGACCATAAAAAAACAGCACCTGCCCGTGCCAAAATGCTTTCAATTGATAAACGAAAGCAAACATGTATTGTGCAATTAACCATCCATGAAGGCAGAAACAGACAGGTTCGCCGCATGTTTGAAGCAATCGGCCACGACGTTTTAAAACTCAAAAGAGAGCAATATGCTTTCCTTCATATTGAAGGTATGAGACCAGGAGATTGCAGAGAATTGACGCCGCATGAAGTAAAACGCCTAAGAGCGATTGCGGATCATGGGAAAAGCGCTTTTTAATTTTCACATAAACTTCAAAAAATGAAGAAGCATCAAAAGAAGGAGAATGCTATAATTTACCTGAATGTCTATGGGGAAGGGGTACTTCAGATGAAGAAAAGACGATTTTTCATACGGACGGGCATTCTCCTCGTGATGCTTGCTGCACTATGTTATACGATGTATAACTCAGTATTTGCCAAACAGGATCAAGTCAAAGAAGGATCTATTGCGCCGAACTTTGTCCTTCAATCGGTAGATGGGGAACGGATTGAATTAAAGGACTTAAAAGGCAAAGGCGTCTTTCTCAATTTTTGGGGTACATGGTGCGGTCCATGTAAGCAGGAATTCCCTTATATGGCAAATCAGTATGAAGTGTTCAAGGATCGCGGTGTCGAAATTGTTGCCGTGAATGTGGGGGAATCCAATATTGCTGTGAAGAACTTTATGGATGCTTATGGCGTGAATTTTCCTGTTGCCATGGACAAAGATCGTCAAGTGACAGAGGCATATGATATTACGCCGCTGCCAACCACATTTTTAATTAATCCTGAAGGCAAAGTAATCAAAGTCATAAAGGGGACGATGACAGAACGTAATGTCTATGAATATATGAATTTGATTAAACCAAAGGGGTCATAGAATGAAAGAGGTAAAGTGCGAGTGTGGACATATTAATCCAATCGGTACTGTTCTATGTGAATCATGCGGGAATCCCATTTCAGTAAAAGAGAAAAATTCATCAAAGCTGCTTGATATGAGATATGACGGCAGTGCAAGACGCTCGCAAACATACAACAAAACGATTGTTGATAAAGTATGGAACTTTTTTTCTTCCGTAAAAGTGGGTGTGTGGCTCATTGTCATCACACTGTTAGCTTCTTCGCTAGGAACTATTTTTCCGCAGGAGCGGTTTATTCCGCCAGGTGCATCAGCTTCCACTTATTATGAGGAGCAATATGGGTCGTTTGGCAAGTTATATTACATCCTTGGATTCCATGATCTTTATAATTCTTGGTGGTTTTTAGCCCTTGTCGCATCTATCGGAATTTCCCTTGTGATTTGCAGCCTTGATCGAGTGATTCCACTTTATCGCGCACTCAAAAATCAAGGGGTTGTCAAAAAAGAAGGCTTTATGAGAAGGCAGCGTCTTTTCAGCGAAACAAACAAAACATTAGATCAACATACATATGAAGGCATCGTTAGTAAGATGAAACAAAAGCGTTACCGCGTAAGAGAAGAAGATGGACATATTTTAGCTGAAAAAGGCCGCTTTTCCCGCTGGGGACCTTACGTCAATCATATTGGATTAATTATATTTCTCATTGGATCCATGCTCCGGTTTGTTCCGGGAATGTACGTGGATGAAACATTATGGGTAAGAGAAGGCGAAACGGCACCAATCCCAGGGACGGGAGGCCAATACTTCTTAAAGAATAACGAGTTTTCAATTGACCGCTATGAATCTGAAAAAGAAAAAGAAGTCTTTGAAAATGCGATTGAAAAGGCTGGCGATGGTCAAGTCGTCAAAAGTTATAAAACCGATGCCGTTTTATACAAACGTGAAGGGGAAGTTGTTTTTGGTGAAAAGCCCAAGCTGAAGCAGGTAACAGAACACGATATTAAAGTGAATGAACCGCTTAAGTTTGACAATTTCTCATTATATCAAGTGGATTTTAAACAAAATGAACTCGATCAAATGGTCTTTCAGCTGATTCGAAAAGATACTGAGAAATCTTTCGGAACAGTGAAGATTAATCTGCTGGAGCCTAAGTCAGAATATGATCTTGGTAGCGGTTACAAAGTCAAGGTGATGAGTTATTTGCCTGATTTTTATTTTGACGAAGATGGCACACCTAGTACGAAAACGAGGAATCCGAATAATCCTGCGTTCGTATTTGAAATGATCTCTCCTGAAAAACCAAAAGGTGAAAAAAGTTTTGTCGCGATTCAAGAGACAGTAGAGGGTTCTGATAACAATCTTTATAAAATGAAATTTGACCGGGTTGAAACAAAAAACGTGACAGGTTTAACGGTTCGAAAAGACTTAACACTCGGGGTACTTATTGTTGGCGGAATCATCTTTATGATTGGTGTCGTACAAGGGATGTACTGGCAGCATAGAAGAATCTGGCTGTCGGCAAAGGATGGAAAAGTATTTGTGGCAGGACATACAAACAAAAACTGGTTCGGCTTAAAGTCTGATCTTAAGGTGTTGCTGCACGGCAGTGGCATCAAACAGCCAGTGGATCAAAAAGAACTGCCTGATACAACAAGTATCAGCAAAAGCAAGGGGGAAGGGTTAGATGGCGGCAGTCAGTGAAAACCTGTTATTTGCAGCTTTTCTATTTTATTTAGCGGCAGTTCCTTTTTTTGGAGGGGCCATTAAAGGAAAAAAGAAAGAAGAGGGTCCGCGCAAAAATAAGGCGGCACTTATCGGCATAACGCTCACCATCATTGGTTTTTTGAGTCAATTTGGCTATTTTATTTCAAGGTGGATCGCGTCTGGTCACGCACCAGTCAGTAATCTGTTTGAATTTACCACAGCCTTTGGCATGATGCTGGTGCTCGCATTTATTATTTTATATTTTGTCTATCAAGTGTCTGTGCTAGGTTTATTCACACTTCCAATCGCTTTATTAATCATTGCTTATGCAAGCATGTTTCCATCGGATATTTCACCGCTGATTCCTTCGCTTCAAAGTAATTGGCTATATATTCACGTCACGACAGCAGCGCTTGGTCAAGCCATTTTGGCGATCAGTTTTGTGGCAGGTGTGATTTTTCTTTTGAAGCATGTCGATCAAACAAAACCGGGGAAGAAAACCTTTGGCTTAGAGCTGGTCATGTTTATGATTGTGGTCACCCTTGCATTTATCGCTGTCACGTCCATCTTTAGAATGACAGGGTATGAAGCGAAATTTAATTGGGTAGATAAAAATAAAGAAGAGAGCGTCATGGTCTATGAGCTGCCTGCCTTAGTAGGACCTCATAAAGGAGAACTTATCACAAAAGATCGTTTAGAGCCTGTGGTTGATCTGCCGCCTGTTTTTTCAGGTAGAAAGGTGAATACAGTGCTGTGGTCATTTGGCGTTGGGCTAATCATTTATGGACTGCTAAGATTGATCATTCGCAAACGACTAAGTGCGCTGCTTCAGCCGCTCGTAAGACAGGTGAATCTTGATTTAGTCGATGAAATTGGATACAGGGCTGTTTCCATAGGATTCCCTGTATTTGCGTTAGGCGGTCTTATTTTTGCGATGATCTGGGCACAAATTGCATGGACTAGATTCTGGGGATGGGACCCGAAGGAAGTATGGGCTTTAATTACATTTTTATTTTACGCCGCCTATCTCCACCTTCGGTTATCACGAGGCTGGCATGGTGAAAAGTCCGCTTGGCTTGCTGTAATCGGATTTGCGATCATTATGTTTAACCTCATCTTTGTCAACCTAGTGATTGCGGGGCTTCATTCTTACGCGTAATCGCATGAAAAAGGCCAACTTTTATGATTCGATTCGGCTTTTTGTTAAAATGTATGTAACAACGGAGAAAGCAGGAGGATTGTCTAATGGAACACACAACTCAAACGAAAATATTAGTCGTCGATGATGAGGCAAGAATTCGCCGCCTTTTAAAAATGTATTTAGAACGGGAAAATTATGAAATTGATGAAGCGGAAAATGGGGATGAGGCCATTCAAAAAGGACTTCAAACCGATTATGACCTCATTTTGCTTGATTTAATGATGCCTGGGACAGATGGGATCGAAGTGTGTAATCAAATTCGAGATAAAAAAGCCACACCAATTATTATGCTGACAGCAAAAGGTGAGGAAGCCAACCGTGTGCAAGGTTTTGAGGCAGGAACGGATGATTATATTGTCAAACCTTTCAGTCCGCGTGAAGTGGTTCTTCGTGTGAAAGCACTGTTAAGAAGATCGTCTCAAACGTCATATCTCAATACTGGAACAACCACAAAAGATGTTCTTGTGTTTTCTCATCTATCCATTGATCATGATGCACACCGGGTCACAGCAGATGGAAAAGAAGTCAGCCTCACGCCGAAGGAATACGAACTTTTGTACTTCTTGGCAAAAACGCCGGATAAGGTCTATGACAGGGAAAAGCTTCTCAAAGAAGTGTGGCAGTATGAATTCTTTGGGGATCTGAGAACAGTGGATACCCACGTCAAAAGGCTTCGCGAAAAACTAAATAAAGTGTCACCAGAAGCAGCGAAAAAAATCGTGACAGTATGGGGTGTCGGGTACAAATTTGAGGTCGGCGCTGAATGAAGCTGTGGAAAAGTGTCGTAGGAAAGCTATGGTTAACCATTCTTTTCCTCGTGCTCATTGTTTTATCGATTTTAACTGTGCTTCTTTTAGAGTTCATTGAGAATTACCATGTGGAAGAAGCAAAGTCTGATTTAACACAAATGGCCAACAAAGTAGCAGTCATTTTAGAAAGCCATGAGGATCAATCACTTGCAAGATCGATTACATCAGAACTAGCTGATAAATTGACAAGTATCGCGATTGTTCAAGAGGATGGACTAGAATGGTATTCGTCTGAAAAAGGCGGGAAGCTTCCTGCGATCACAAAAGAACAAATTGAAGCAGACAAAGATTTGAACAAAGCACTGACACAACGAAAAAAAATCAGTAAACGAGCTGAATCTGATACAGGCAATCAGAAGGATGAGCGCATTGTAGTAGGTGTTCCTTACGAGGCGAACGGAAAGAAAGGGATGGTCTTTCTTTCTCAATCCCTCCTCGCTGTAGAGCAGACAACAAAACATACGACGCGTTATATCTTCCTCGCAGCCGGAATTGCGATTGTGCTGACGACAATTTTCGCTTTCTTCTTATCCACTCGTGTCACCTACCCTCTCAGAAAGATGAGAGAGGGAGCACAAGATTTGGCGAAAGGGAAATTTGATACAAAGATTCCTATTTTAACGCAAGATGAAATTGGGGAACTGGCGATCGCCTTTAATCAAATGGGTAAGCAGCTTAAATTTCATATAACCGCTTTAAATCAAGAAAAAGAACATTTGTCCAACATTCTGAGCAGTATGGCAGACGGTGTCATCACGATCAATATTGATGGAACGATCCTCATGACAAATCCTCCTGCAGAAAGATTCTTGCAGGCTTGGTATTACGAGCAAAATATGAAGATCAAAGATGGGGATGAACTGCCGCCAGAAGCGCGTGAATTGTTTCATACTGCCGTCAGTACGGAAAAAGAGCAAATGATCGAAGTCACGCTGCAAGGGCGTACTTGGGTTCTTCTCATGTCTCCGCTTTATAACCAGCAAGATGTCAGAGGGGCGGTTGCGGTGCTTCGCGATATGACAGAAGAGAGAAGACTGGATAAGCTAAGAAAAGACTTCATTGCAAATGTCAGTCATGAACTCCGTACACCTATTGCTATGCTGCAGGGCTATAGTGAAGCGATTGTCGATGACATTGCCGGATCAGAAGAGGAAAAGAAAGAGATTGCCCAAATTATCTATGACGAATCACTTCGAATGGGGCGTCTTGTGAATGATCTTCTCGATCTCGCACGTATGGAAGCTGGTCATATTACACTGAATCTTGAATCAACTGATACAGAAGAGCTGACTGAAAAAATCTACCGTAAATTCCTTGGAATTGCGAAAGAAAAACAAATCAACCTGACGTATGAAATTCAAGTAGAAGAACCGTATTTTGTATTTGATCCAGATAAAATAGAACAGGTTTTTACAAATCTCATCGATAATGCCATTCGTCATACACCAGAAGGCGGAGAAGTTCACTTCTCAGTTCAATCGGTGGAAAATGGGCTCAAGATGGATGTGAAAGATTCGGGAAGCGGCATTCCTGAAGAGGATCTCCCGTTTATTTTTGAACGGTTCTATAAAGCAGATAAAGCAAGAACAAGAGGACGTTCCGGTACGGGGCTGGGTCTTGCGATTGTGAAAAACATCGTAGAAGCACATCAAGGCTCCATTCATGCACATAGTAAAGCTGGAACAGGTACTCACTTCACTTTCTATATTCCGAAAAAAAAGCAGGAACTCGTCTAATCTTGACGAAGAATCTTGTTACATGAGAAACACTTCTTTTCGAAAGAAAATGAAGTGTTTTTTCTATTTTCATATTTTTAAGGAGAAGTTAAACTAAAAGCCCTTTCCAAATTGTCGATCTTGTAATATATTTGTCATAAAGTTGTAATGTAACGTTTTGTGAGAGTCACTCGACAAAAATAAGTGAACGGAGGGGTTTCCTATGCATGAAACCTTTCAAAAAATATATGATTCGTACCATCAAGATTTGTACCAATTTTTATTTTATATGGTAAAAGATAAAAATCAGGCAGAGGATCTCGTGCAGGAGGTTTACATTCGGGTACTTCACTCATATAAAACTTTTGAAGGAAGAAGCAGCGAGAAAACATGGCTGTTTTCAATTGCAAGGCATGTGGCAATTGACTGGTTTCGCAAACAGCAAACCATCAGACAACGGGTGCTCGGCACGTTTGATTGGGATAAACAGGATGTAAAAGATCCAGACCTGCTCCCAGATGAATTGGCTGTACAGGATGAAAATATCAAAGAAATTTATGCCGCACTTGATCATTGCACCATTGATCAACGAGCCGTCATCATTTTAAGGTTTATCCAAGGCTACTCAATCATGGAGACGGCCAAGGCGCTAAAGTTCTCGGAAAGCAAAGTCAAAACAACGCAGCACCGAGGCCTGAAAGTGCTCCGAAAACATATGGAGCTTTTGAAGGAGGAGCTAGTGAATGAAAACGAACAGGTCCAATTGGAGCGAAGAACGAATTAAAGTATTACTCAGTCAGCTTCCAAAGGTGGAGGACAACCGTTCATCTAAGCAGATTTACCAGCAAATGCTGATGGCAAGCGGGAAGAAAAAGAAAAGTGCCAGATGGATCGGTCCAGCGGTCGCAACCGTTGTGGTCTTATTTATGGCGTTTTTGATTTCTCCTCATTTATTTCAGCCGGCTGCTCAAGATATAAAGAAATTGAAAATGGATTCGAGTGCTGAAAAAGGACAGGTGAACGCTACATTAGAGGCGGTAAAAAACACAAATGATCCTTCACATGTTGCTTACGCATCTGACAAAGAAAAGTATATGACGATTTCATACATAGATGAATCCACTTCTCAAGTTGTCCCAATCAGTATTCAAAAAGAAAATAAGCATGATAATGTGCAGGCGCTTCTTGATACATATGAAAAATTGGAGCTGCCTGAAATGACAAAACCTCTTCAAGCTTATATGGATATGGTGGATGTGAGTGAAAAAGGGGATACACTGATTTTTCAGCTGAAAAATGATTTGTCTCTTGATACATTAAAAGAAGCCAACCGTTTTAAAGACATGGTCAAAGAAACGTTAAAATGGAGCCAATATAAACAAGTACAGGTCAAGTCTGTCAATGGCTCGCACCTTCAATTAGGGACGAATGGCCGTCTTGGTACCATTTCAATTAATAAACAAACAAAGCACGCTTACTACGTTTTAGAAAATAAGAGTGGGACATTTTTGGTGCCGTCAAAAGATGATTATCCTTCTTATAAAGATGCAGTAGAGGCGATGAAGCGGGCGAATGATGCAGGACTCGATCCACTCATTAAAGAAGAGCCTATTAAAAAAGTGACATCAAAAGGAAAACATGCAACCATCACGTTTGGAGCATCAGCACAATTAACGGACTCAATTGATCATATTTTACTTATTGAAGGACTGCTGCTCACAGCGAAAGATTTCGGTTTTACAGATGTCACGATACAAAATGCAGGAACAGATCAAGTAGGCCCATATGAATTAAAAGAACCGCTAGAGGTACCGGCACTGCCAAACCCAGTTGTTATCAAAGAACGCTAAAGGACGCAACTTATGCGTTCTTTTTTCATGTATAGAAAAGGGCTTCCTTGAGGTATACTAAGCTGTCATGAAAAGAACTTCAAAGAAGGGAAGTCACTGATGAAAAGGTATTGCTACATATGTGCTAGCTGTTTCTTGTTCTTGACCTTATCACCGTTTGCCCATGCAGAGAAAACAACCGAGTGGGTGGAACCAATCAAAGGTGAAGTCACTGATTTGTTTGGGACAAGAGGTGGTTCGCATAAGGGGTTAGACATTGCTGCACCAGAAGGAGAATCCATTTTTGCTGCTAGCGAAGGTGTGGTTACTCGTTCCTATGTATCTGCTACATATGGTGAAGTTGTATTTATTCGGCATCCAAATGGATATGAAACCGTCTATGCGCATTTAAATGCGCGTTTTGTAAAGAATGGTGACCATGTACAAACAGGGCAGCCGATCGGCATCATAGGCAACACAGGCGCTTCTAGGGGCACTCATTTGCATTTTGAGGTGCACAGGGGTAATTGGTCAGTTAGTAAAGAAGATGCAGTAGATCCGCTCACAATCATTGCAAGAGATCGTTTCCAAGAGCCAGCCCTTCATGTAGATGGATATGAGAAACATACATATGTCATACAACGAGGGGACACGCTCTGGTCCATTGCTAAAGCACATCAAATGACCGTTGATCAATTGAAGAAAATCAATGCACTGACAAAGAATCTCATACGTACAGGTGAACGTTTAATCGTTTCAACAAAATAAACCTCATGCAAAAGCATGAGGTTTACCATTTTTTTATAGGTCAATCAGACGTACAGAAAGAATATCGCTCACTTTAGTTAACGTTTGGACAATTTCATCTTCAAGGTGCTTATCAAAAGAAAGCATCATGATGGCTTCGCCGCCTTTTTCTTTACGGCCTACTTGCATTGTCGCAATGTTCACATCGTGGTCGCCTAAAATCTTTCCAACTTGACCGATCACACCAGGTGCGTCAGTGTGCTGAATATAGACAAGGTGTCCATCTGGGTAAAAGTCAATATTGAAACCATTAATAGAAACGACACGTTCACCTAGATGCGGGATATACGTTGCTTTTAATGTAAAGGTGGAAAGGTCACCTTTGACTTCAATGGAAATGCTGTTCTCATAGCCAGATTCGCTTGAAGAAATTTTCTCGCTAAAGCTAATGCCGCGTTCTTTTGCCACCATACCAGCATTGACTTCATTTACAGTCGAATCGACACGCTCTTTCAAAAAGCCAGAAAGCAGACTTTTTGTAATAAATGATGTTTCGAGTTTTGCGATAGATCCTTCATATGAAATGCTGACTTCTTTTACAGGTTCTCTCATCGATTGAGAAACAAGACGTCCAAGTTTTCCTGCAAATTGATGATAAGGCTGGATTTTCTTGAACTCGTCTTTTGTCATCGCTGGTAGATTAATAGATGACATGACCGGGAGTCCTTTTGCAAATTGAAGAACTTCTTCAGAGACTTGTGCCGCTACATTTAATTGTGCTTCTTTTGTAGATGCACCAAGATGCGGAGTGGCAATGACGTTTGGATGATCCACAAGTGGATTCTCAGTAGGTGGTTCTACTTCAAATACATCGAGAGCAGCCCCTGCGACATGACCATTTTCAAGTGCTTCAAGAAGGTCGCGTTCGTCAATGATACCGCCGCGTGCACAGTTCACTAGACGAACACCTTTTTTCGTTTTTGCGATTGTTTCTTTATTGAGAAGTCCTCTAGTTTCTTTTGTTAAAGGTGTATGTACCGTAATAATATCTGATACTTCAAGCACTTCATCAAGTGATTTTGCATTGACACCAATTTTTTCGGCACGTTCTTTTGTGAGGAAAGGGTCAAATACGTTGACGGTCATGCCAAATGCTCTTGCACGCTGGGCGATTTCACTTCCAATTCTGCCTAAGCCAACAATCCCAAGAGATTTTCCGTAAAGCTCAGCACCGACATATGCGCCTCTGTTCCATTCTTTTGATTTAACAGAAATATTCGCTTGAGGAATATGACGCATGAGAGATGAGATCATCGCAAACGTATGCTCTGCCGTTGAAATCGTATTCCCATTTGGTGCATTGATGACAATCACACCATGTTTTGTTGCTTCATCAATGTCAATGTTGTCGACTCCCACACCGGCACGGCCAACAATTTTTAATGAAGTCATTTTTTCATAAAGTTCTTTTGTCACTTTTGTGGCACTTCTGACAAGTAAGGCATCAAACGTGTGTAATTCATCTTCTGCTTCTGTTACATTTTTTTGAACAATTTCAACAAAATCTGATTCTAATAGTGGTAAAAGACCATCATTGCTCATCTTATCTGAGACTAATACTCGAAACATCGTAAGATTTCCTCCTAAAATAAACGTCATAAATATCTGATAATTTACCATATTCCTTTTCACTGTGTCAATCAAATTAAAGCAGTAAAGCGAAAAAGAAAACACGAACATTTTTTAGTGTCTTGATCAAGAATGGACACCTTTAAACAAAAGATACCCAATTTTTACGCATTTGTCATTATAAATTTTAGGTTTTTTACGATTTCTTAAAACTGATGAAATTGCTCAGGATTTTTATCTGTACAAATGCTCATATATCATATATAATGATGTCGAATTGAATAATGATCAATCTTCGGGGCAGGGTGTAATTCCCTACCGGCGGTGATGAGGCATAGTCTCTAAGCCCGCGAGCCTTTTTTGGCAGGATTCGGTGTGATTCCGAAGCCGACAGTATAGTCTGGATGGGAGAAGATGGAGGTTCGTAAACGTTGAAAACATGTCTGTTTATACGTTTATTTGTGTAGCCTAAATTTCCCGCTCCTGTGTATGTATTCAGAGCGGTTTTTTTGTGGCTAAAATTGAACAATCCTCTTTTCGAAAGATTTGATCGAAAAGGAGAGAGAATATTGAATCAAAGTAAAGTAAAACGTTTAGTTGTCATCAGCATGCTTAGCAGTATCGCATTTGTATTAATGTTATTGAATTTCCCTTTCCCTGGGCTGCCTGGGTATTTAAAAATTGATTTTAGTGATATTCCTGCGATTATTGCGATTTTAATTTATGGGCCAGGTGCTGGGATTGCTGTTGAAGCTTTAAAGAATTTACTGCACTACCTCATTCATGGTAGCATGTCCGGTGTGCCTGTGGATCAAGTAGCGAATTTTACAGCAGGTGTACTATTCATCTTACCGGTGGCTTTTATTTTTAAAAAGATTAAATCAGCAAGAGGGTTAGCATGGTCCATGATCCTCGGAACATTACTCATGACAGTCATGATGAGCATCTTAAACTATTTCTTGTTCCTTCCTGCTTATACATGGTTTTTGAATGCACCCGTCCTGTCAGATCATGTGCTAAAGGCAACCATTACAGCAGGGATCTTGCCTTTTAACCTGATTAAAGGAATCATCATCACCATCGTCTTTAGTTTCATTTTTGTCAAAATGCGTCCATGGTTTGAAAATAAACGCCGACTTCAAAATAGTTAATATAAAAAAAGCCCCTTTTAAAGGGGCTTTTATCCTATTCATGCTTAAGTGGATCACCATCGAAAGTTTCGTCCGCAACTTTGATTGAGTCAGTTGGGCAACCTTCAAATGCATCAAGCATATCTTCTTCAAGTACTTCTGGAACTTCTACAGTCCCCTGATTGTCATCAAGCGTGACAAATGCAATGCCTTCATCATCATAATCATAAATGTCTGGAGCAGCTGCACCGCATGCGCCGCAAGCAATACATGTGTCTTTGTCTACAATTGTATATTTTGCCATGTTAAAAAAATACCTCCCAGATTGTTCGATGGAACAAATGGTTTAACCTTTTTAGTTTCACCGATAAAAAACCAATTTCCTCAAACCTTATTGTAATGATTTTAAATTCACATTTCAACTGTAAAGTGATTGAGAATGCTTATCACATAAGGGTTTGTTCATAACTTTCCCCCATTAATTGAGTTTAAACATTTCTTCTTCAATGAAATCTGTTAAAATAAAGGGAGAAAATATTCGAATTTTGTCAGGAAGACAGGTGCTTTGGTCAATGACGATTCATTACTTGGATGTCATGTTGATGGACAGCGTACATAAATTGAACGGCGAACGCTCCATTAGTGCTGTCTACCATCTTTTTAAAGGGAAAAAATCATCACAAACGATACAGGATGCAAGTTTGTTTCAGCTTTCTAGCTACTTCGGCTGCTATCCAGCTTTTACGAGGGATCAGCTGAATCGCTCTGTAAAAAGGCTGCTAGAGCAGCACTTAATCAGAAAGACGGAGGATACATTCATTGCCACAGATGAAGGAATAAGTATGCTAAGTCAGCGTTTTGCTGAAAAACCGATGCCAGTTTATTTTGATGGTGCCAAGTATCATGATAAAGCAAAAATATTATGGATGAGGCTGTCTTTACTTGTGCAGGTCCTTTCACATCATGCAGCGCGGTCACAACACTATGTGCCGATTCAAAGAGATATATCGGTTCAAAACTGGACGAAATCCTTCTTCTCTCAATATCACCAGAAGAAAAAGCTTTCTGAAGATATCCATCATGAGCTTGAAACACTTCTTGCTCATTTAACTGATCAAGAGGCACTGCTTTTTGTTTATTCATTGACTTCAAATGAAAGAATCGGACGGACGTACCAGCAAATGGCGGAATGGATGAAAGAAGATGTATGGTATGTTTACTTGCTTTTTTGGAATGTGCTCCATTATTTTATTCAATGTGCGCAAAAAGGTGAGGCACCGATCATCCAGCGAATGATAGATGATCTTCAATTCAAACGTGTGCTGACCACCTCTACTCATAAAACGCTTGAGCTTGTACAAAAAGGGTTCAGTATTGATCAAATTGCTCATATTCGTTCATTAAAAAAAGCGACAATTGAAGATCATATTGTGGAGCTCTCGATACATGAGCCGAGCTTCTTGATTGAACCATATGTCAGCAGTGAAGCTCAAAAGGCGATACATGAGGTAGCCGGTCAGCTCCAAACCAACAAGATGAAGCTGATCAAAGAAAGTCTCGAGCATTCATTTACTTATTTTCAAATACGATTGGCATTGACAAGGATGGTGAAAGCAAGTGGATAAGCTTCATCAGACGCTGATGCGATACTTTGGTTATGATGCCTTCAAAACAGGTCAGGAGGACATTATTCGAAGTGTACTTCAACAAAAAGATACGGTTGCCATGCTTCCTACTGGTGGCGGGAAGTCACTTTGTTATCAAATTCCGGGCTATTTGACAGACGGGTTAGTGCTGATCATTTCACCTCTTTTATCACTCATGGAAGATCAAGTGGAACGCATGAAAATGCGCGGTGAAAAGCGAGTAGCTGCGCTTAACAGTACACTGTCTTTTCAAGAAAGAAGACATATTATTCGGCATTTGCCATCATATAAATTTTTATTTGTCGCACCTGAGGCGCTTATGTCAGAGGTATTGGTAGAGCAGCTCAAAGCGATGCATGTTGGTCTATTCGTTGTAGATGAAGCTCACTGTATATCGGAATGGGGACATGATTTCCGCCCGGAATACTCCAAGCTTGGGGAATGGAGGGAAGCGCTCGGCAATCCTGTCGCCTTAGCACTAACGGCAACTGCAACGAAACAAACCTTAAAAGATACTGTGCAAACGTTGCGGCTAGAGCATCCAGATGTTCATATTCATTCAGTCAACCGGCCGAATATTGCACTATTAAAAGAGGCGCATGAAACGAAAGAAGCAAAAGAGAAACGAGCACTGGAGCTTGTGGAAACCCTTCAAGGGCCCGGGCTGATTTATTGTCCGACCCGGCAAATGACAGAAGATATTTCAAGTTTGGTGAAACAAAAAACGCATCAACGTGTAGAGTTTTATCATGGTGGAATGGAGCCAGGAGACCGCATGCTGATCCAGCAGCAATTTATCAGTGGTCAAATTGATCTCATTTGCTGTACAAGTGCTTTTGGAATGGGAATTGATAAAGCAAATATACGCTTTGTGATTCATATGAGTCCGCCTCAGTCAATTGAAGCATTTATGCAGGAAATTGGAAGAGCTGGACGGGACGGGAAAAATAGTGTGAGCGTTCTTTTATATACAGAAGAGGATGCGGATATTCAAAGTCATTTGATTCAAGCAGAAGGTTTTGATGATCCAGAAATTGATTTTTTCTTAGCCCGATTATCACATATGCCGATCAATGATGAAAAGAAATTACGTGAACAATTGATGGAAGCAGGGCTTCAGGAGACGCGCGCGCGAATGCTCTCGCATTATTACACGATGTACCAAACTGAACAGCCTCGTTTGCTCATGAAGAAGCTGAAAGAAAAGCTGCAGGATAGACAAACAAAAAAGCTAAAAAAAGTGTGGCAGTTTAAAGAGCATATCACTGACCATCGCTGCTTTAGGCAATCTCTGTTATCATACTTTGATGAGCAGCTTGATCTAACGGAGGACGCTTCCTTTGGGAACTGCTGCTCTTCATGCGGACTTGACCTGTCTGATTACGAAAAAAAAGATCAACCATTGGAGCTGAATGAAATGAAACACTGGAAGACCGAGCTGGATCGTCTGTTTCACCTGACAAAAGAGGCGCAGCATTGATTGAACAACATCGCCGTATTATTGAAAAATTAACCGATCGACAAGTAGTAGAACAGTTGTATTTCACACAGCTGCTCATGCTGATTGTCTCTTTTTTACTAGGGATGTTTATGTTTGATCATTGGACTGATTTTACAGCCTTATGGCAGATCCGAGATATGCGTATCCTGACTTACGGAATTGGCGGCGCTTTGCTTGTGATTATTGTCGACGCTATTGTCATGAAGGTGTTTCCGGCTCATATGTATGATGATGGCGGATTAAATGAAAAAATGTTCAAAAACCGCAGCATTCTGCATATTGTTTGGTTAACGCTGCTCATTGCCTTTTCAGAAGAAATTTTATTTCGCGGGATCGTTCAGCAGCAATTTGGACTGGAGATTGCAAGCATTGTGTTTGCACTTCTTCACTTTCGCTACTTGTCAAAAATACTCTTGTTTATCCTTGTGGTTTCTATTAGTATTTTTTTAGGACTTTTATACGAGTGGACAGGAAATTTATTCGTTCCTGTCATGACACACTTTGTCATTGACCTAGTCTTTGCATGTCAAATTCGTTTTAAATATTGGGGGAGGGATGAACATGGAAGAAATGTCGAGAATGAAGAGAAAAAAGCAGCAGCTGACAAACATCCATGATGATGTAGAGGAAAATCTTGAAGAAGAAAAAGTGCATCCTTCAGATGACTCTCACTTTCCTACACGAGAAGATTTTCATGAATATAAAAAGCAGCGAACCAAAAAGGTGCGTAATCCATTGTTTACGACACTGGCTATTATCTTTCCTATTATTGTCGTCACGGTTTTCTTCCTGTTGATTTATTACACATCAAAGGAAATTAACGATAACAACAATCAAGGTGTTTATATTGATAAAACATCGAGTGCTGACACAGATCCAGTCCCGTCAGCACTTGTTGAAACAAAAAATGATTCAAGCGCTGACAAAGCGGATGCGTCTGATGATGAGAAGAAAAAGAAAGATGCTGATAAAGAAAAGCAGCGTTCAAAAGAAAAAGCAGAGCAAAAGAAAAAAGAACAAGCCGCTAAAGAGAAGGCTGAGCGTGAAAAGGCCGAAGCTGCAAAAAAGCGTGAGCAGCAACAGCTCGCTCTTCAAAAACAGCAGGAAGAGAAAAAGCGAAAAGAAGCAGAAGAGAAGAAGAAGCAGGAAGAAAAACCTGTTCGTGTCGTGCAGCATACTGTTGGACCAGAGGAAAACTTGTATCGAATTTCCATGAAGTATTATCAAAACCGATCAGGGGAAGAGAAAATTCGAGCTTACAATCATTTAAAAGGAAATAGCGTGTACAGCGGACAAGTATTGAATATCCCATTAGAAAATTAATATTTGACATGAATGAATCGAAAAGCACATACATATGTAGAAAAAAGGGACAAGGGTGTATGTGATGACATTGCACGCAATCAGCCGCTATATGGATCAGCCGACACAGAAAATGATTGAAACATTGATCAAAAGGAAGCGCAAATACGAGGGGTTTGCAAAACAATGCAAAAGGTGGCAATGGACAGCCCTTTTATCACTTGCGATTCTTCTGTTTTATTTTGTGATAACAGCTAATAGCGGGGGCTCCCTGCAGCCGGAAGCGATGATTGCCACATTGCTTGGCCATGAGGTGTTTCTGTTTTGGATCATGGCTGAAGTGTTTGCTTTTTACGCATCGTATTATTATAAGAAAAAAGAAGAAAAGGCTGAGGATGAATATCATAAGCTCAGATGTGAAATTATACAGAAAAGCACAGATTTATGGCCTCAATCAAATCAATGGAAAGAGCGCGAGGCCGTTTTCCACTTCATGCAGACGCAATATGATATCAATCTCTATTATGAAAGTAAATAAATGAGCAAAAGACGTTTAAACAGTTGAAACGTCTTTTTTCATTCAAGCGTCTTATAAAAGAAAGCTGATACAAGGGAGTCATTCATAATGAAATATGCCATCGGATTTACTGCTGCCATAGCGGCTGTGACAACAGGTGTGTGTGTAACAGCGAAAATGGTGAAAACGGCAAAACAAAACAACATCAAAAAGCATTACTTTACAATAGAAGGACTTCAGTCAGATCGACCTGCAGTCATTTTCTTTATTTCTGATACCCATCGCCGTCTAATTAGTGATACTTTATTAGCGGAAGTAAAAGAGCAGCAGCCTGATGTCATTATGATCGGCGGGGACTTAGCTGAAAAGGGAGTCCCTTATGCTAGAGTTGAAGAAAATGTGAAACGTTTAGCAAGGATTGCCCCGGTGTATTTTGTGTGGGGGAATAACGACCATGAGCTGCATCAGCAAAAACTCAAAGACCTCCTCCATACCTATCAGGTGACGACATTGCAAAATGAGACGGCTGTGTGGAATTTTGAAGGACAGCCCATTAAAATAGGCGGAATCGATGATATCCGGCTTGAAAAAGCAGATTATGAAGCGATACGGCCGGAGTTTGTCAAAGAAGACGTGAATATCCTTTTATCACACAACCCAGATGTGCATCATTTGATGAGTGAAGAAGAGGGAATTGATCTTGTTTTGAGCGGTCATACCCATGGGGGTCAAATTCGTATTGGGAAATTTGGTCCGTATGAAAAAGGAAGAACAGGCCAAGTCAAAGGTGCTTTCTTTCTGATTAGTAATGGTTACGGAACAACAAAGATTCCGATGCGTCTTGGAGCAGAACCAGAAACCCATCTGATCTATTTAATGCCGCTAAAAACGCGCTAAGTTGATGCCCCATCAATATTTTCCATAAAAGTCACCGTAAGCATAGCTTCATGCTTGTCTTCCGTCTTGACACAGTGTAAACTGAATACAAAATTAAGAACCTATGACTCATCATCTCATATACTACAGTATGATGTGTGTTAGAAGAGGCAGGAGGGAACGTTATGCGGCTAGAGCGTCTGAATTATAATAAAATCAAAATTTTTCTCACACTAGATGATCTGACAGACCGAGGTCTTACGAAAGAAGACCTTTGGAAAGATTCGTTCAAAGTTCATCAGCTGTTTAAAGACATGATGAACGAAGCGAATCAGGAGCTCGGTTTTGAAGCGAATGGACCGATTGCTGTTGAAGTATTTTCTCTTCAGGCGCAGGGGATGGTCGTCATTGTGACAAAGAGTCAGCAGGAAGATGCTGATGATGAGTTTGATGAAGATTACATTGAGATGCAAGTCAAGCTCGACGAGAGCAAGCATGTGCTCTATCAATTTGCCTCGTTTGAAGATGTGATTCAACTGTCCCATAGTTTAAGTCGTATTGGACTTTTAGGGGGTACAGTTTACCATTATGAAGGTCAATATTTTCTCAGCCTAGATGATTTCGAAGAACTGTCTGCAGATACGGTCATTTCTATTTTAGCGGAGTTCGGTTCTCCGACGACATTAACCATTCACCGGTTAAAAGAATACGGAAAAGTGATCATGCAGGAAGATGCAGTGAAAACGATTCAACTGTATTTTTAATCACTTTTTTCTATTATATTTAATACTGTTGTGATGAAACAACAGTATTTTTTTATATCCATTTTTATATTTATAAACGCTGATATTTTATTTTGATAAAAAACGCTTTTTACCTTTGCTTTACCAGTACGAAGGTGTATACTATTGCTTGAAAGGGAGCAGTAGATCATGAAAGATTTCTAGGGGGTTTATTTTAATGGCAGCCGATCAAAACGCCGCTCATAACGCAGAAGATAAGCTAGATGTTTTAAAGTCAACTCAAACCGTCATACATAAAGCGCTTGATAAATTGGGCTATCCGCAAGAAGTGTATGAATTGCTGAAGGAGCCAATTCGCCTATTAACGGTCAAAATTCCAGTACGTATGGATGATGGATCGGTGAAAATTTTCACTGGTTATCGTGCGCAGCATAATGATGCTGTCGGTCCAACAAAAGGCGGAATTCGATTCCACCCGAACGTTACTGAAAAAGAAGTAAAAGCGCTTTCAATTTGGATGAGTTTAAAATGTGGTATTGTGGATCTTCCTTATGGCGGAGGAAAAGGCGGTATTATCTGTGATCCAAGAGAAATGTCATTTAGGGAGCTTGAAAAACTAAGCCGCGGATATGTTCGCGCAATTAGCCAAATCGTTGGACCAACAAAAGATGTTCCAGCACCAGATGTGTTTACAAACTCTCAAATCATGGCATGGATGATGGATGAGTATTCTAGAATTGATGAATTTAACTCGCCAGGATTTATTACAGGAAAACCAATTGTTCTTGGAGGCTCACATGGACGTGATACTGCAACGGCAAAAGGTGTAACGATCTGTATCAAAGAAGCGGCGAAGAAAAAAGGAATTGACATCAATGGGGCTCGTGTTGTCGTTCAGGGATTCGGAAATGCAGGAAGTTACTTGGCTAAATTTATGTATGATGCCGGAGCGAAAATCGTAGGAATTTCAGATGCTTACGGCGGTTTGTATGATGAAGATGGTCTCGATATTGACTACTTGCTTGACCGACGTGACAGCTTTGGAACCGTCACTAAATTATTTAATGATACAATTACAAACCAAGAGCTGCTTGAGCTAGATTGTGATATCTTAGTACCTGCAGCCATTGAAAATCAAATTACAGAAGATAATGCGGCGAACATTAAAGCCAAAATTGTCGTAGAAGCAGCAAATGGACCAACGACATTGGAAGGGACAAAAATTCTTTCAGATCGTGGTGTACTGCTTGTTCCAGACGTACTTGCAAGTGCGGGTGGAGTGACTGTTTCTTACTTTGAATGGGTTCAGAATAACCAAGGGTTCTACTGGACAGAAGAAGAAGTAGAAACTCGTTTAGAAGATATGATGGTGAAATCATTTAATAATATTTATGAAATGGCGCAAAACCGCCGTATTGATATGCGACTAGCAGCATATATGGTCGGTGTACGTAAAATGGCTGAAGCTTCTCGATTCAGAGGCTGGATTTAAGCGACTTATTTGCATCGCGCCTTAAAATCTCCTATCCTTAAATAGGAGATTTTTTTATGGAATCATGCAAAGAATCAAACAGCCCAGCAATTGTTATTGCAGTGAAACGACAGGAGTGGAACAAATGAAACAAGAAAAAGCGATCATAATAGGAGGAGGCCCGTGCGGTCTATCAGCTGCCATTGCATTCAAGCAAATTGGGATTGATGCACTTGTGATTGAAAAGGGCAATGTGGTCAACAGTATTTATCATTACCCTACACACCAAACCTTCTTCAGTACAAGTGAAAAGCTTGAGATCGGTGACGTCGCTTTTATCACTGAAAATCGGAAACCCGTTCGTATTCAGGCGCTTTCCTATTACCGAGAGGTGGTCAGACGAAAAAGCCTTCGTGTGAATGCTTTTGAAAAGGTAAACGCTGTGACGAAAAAAGATGGCCGTTTTACGGTAAATACATCAAAAGACGTCTATACATGTGACTATGTTGTGATTGCGACTGGGTACTATGATCATCCTAACTATATGAATGTAAAAGGGGAAGACCTTCCTCATGTGTATCATTATTTTAAAGAAGGACACCCCTACTTTGATAAAGATGTGACGGTGATCGGCGGGAAGAACTCTAGTGTTGATGCTGCCCTGGAACTTGTGAAATGCGGAAGCAGGGTGACGGTTTTATATAGAGGAACTGAATATTCATCCAGCATCAAACCTTGGATTTTACCAGAGTTTGAAGCGCTTGTTCGAAATGGCACCATTCGAATGGAGTTCGGTGCAGAGGTGAAAGAAATAACAGAACAGGATATTGTCTTTACAAACCAGCAGGGCCAAACGGATCGAGTGAAAAGTGATTATGTGTTTGCGATGACAGGTTATCATCCTGATCATTCATTTTTAGAAAAAATGGGTGTAACAATCGATCCAGAATCAGGCCGCCCAGCATTTGATGAACAAACAATGGAAACAAATGTAGAAGGTATTTTCATTGCAGGGGTCATTGCAGCTGGTAACAACGCCAACGAAATTTTCATTGAAAATGGAAGATTTCATGGTGGGTTAATTGCAGAAGAAATCAACAAAAGAATCAACGGGTAAAAAAAGAACTGGGTCCTTCTAAGGGATTCAGTTCTTTTTTATGTAAATTGGGATTATATAGAAGATTATTTTTGGGAAAATGGGCTCGAGTCATATAAAAAAGGGGTGATTCGTGGTACGATAATAAAGGATAATGTAGGGAAAGAGGTCTGATTATGATCGCAATCATTTCAGCAGGTTTAGCTCCCGGCATCGCACTTTTAAGTTATTTTTATTTGAAAGATCAATACGACAATGAGCCGGTTCATATGGTCATCAGATCTTTTATGCTAGGTGTCATACTTGTGTTTCCAACCATGTTTATTCAGTATGTCCTCCAAGAGGAAAATATCGCTACGAATCCTATCGTGATTTCATTTGTGACATCGGGTTTTTTAGAAGAATCATTAAAGTGGTTTATTTTAATGGTCAGTGTCTATGCGCACGTACAGTTTGATGAACACTATGACGGGATTGTCTATGGAACAAGTGTCTCGCTTGGATTTGCGACACTTGAAAATATTCTGTACTTAGTGGGTCATGGGGTAGAGTACGCGTTTACACGTGCCTTGCTGCCTGTATCAAGCCACGCTTTATTTGGTGTGGTGATGGGGTTTTATATAGGTAAAGCTCGCTTCTCCGATAAAAAAGAGCAGCGAAAATGGCTGATTCTCTCTTTAATACTTCCTATCCTTTTTCATGGCTTATATGATTTCATTCTTCTTGGCATGAAAAATTGGGGATATATTATGTTGCCGTTCATGATTTTTTTATGGTGGTTTGGTCTGCGGAAAGCCAAAAAAGCCCGTGCGGTGAAGATGGTACAAATTTAAATTGGAAAACGTCCTATACGTCTTTAGGGCGTTTTTTGTCTTTTCCATCCAATTCCCTCCTGTGATGAATGTATAAAAATAGGGATCGGAAGAAACATATATTCAAACATCAAAAGTACAGGAGGATCAAATATGGACAAAGCTCGTTTCATGAAACAAATCGTCCTTATCTTCTCAATTGTTCTGCTCGCGTCTTCATTGATGACAGCTGAAAAAAGTGAAGCTTTCACGAATCAAGTGATTCAGCGGGGAGCTACAGGAGAAGATGTCGTCGAGCTCCAGGCAAGGCTCCAATACAATGGTTTTTACAATGGAAAAATAGACGGTGTGTATGGCTGGGGAACTTACTGGGCCGTGCGCAATTTTCAAAGCCAGTTTGGTGTAAAGAAAGTCGATGGACTCGTAGGGGAAAAAACAAAAAGCCTATTAGTTCAAAAGACGAAATACTATAAAGAGTTTGTGCAACAGCAGTTGCAAAAAGGGAATCAGTTTACGCACTATGGCGGGAAACCTCTTGATCAGCAAACAAAGGCTCCTGCGCAAAGAAACACGCAAAAAAAGACAGCACAAGGTACAAAAGAGAATCAAAAAAGTCAAAGCGGAGGAAACAGCTCGTCTGGGAAGTCTGGAAACCAGTCAGGAAATGGTCAAGCAAATCAAACGCCGAAACAAACAGCAGCCAACATGCCAGGTGGTTTTTCAAGCAATGACATTCAGCTCCTTTCACAAGCTGTTTATAGTGAAGCGAGAGGTGAACCTTATGAAGGACAGGTAGCGATCGCAGCCGTCATCTTAAACCGTTTAAACAACCCAACCTTTCCAAACACGATTGCTGGTGTCATTTTTGAACCGCTTGCGTTTACCGCTGTAGCAGATGGACAATTTTATATGGCGCCAAATGAAACCGCTAAAAAGGCAGTATTTGATGCCATTAATGGCTGGGACCCATCTGAAAGCGCCGTTTATTACTTTAACCCTGATACAGCAACAAGCCCATGGATTTGGGGAAGGCCACAAATTAAACGAATCGGGAAACATATTTTCTGTGAATAAAAAGAGGTGTAAATAAATGATCAGAGGAATATTGATTGCTATTTTAGGAATTGCTGTCATCTCAACAGGATACTGGGGTTATAAGGAGCATCAAGAAAAAGATGCAGTGCTGCTTCATGCAGAGAACAACTATCAAAGAGCCTTCCATGATCTAACGTATCAAGTCGATCAGCTGCACGATAAACTTGGCGCAACACTTGCGATGAACAGCCAAACATCTATATCTCCAGCACTTGCAGATGTATGGAGAATGTCATCAGAAGCGCATAACAATGTCAGCCAGCTTCCGCTCACATTGATGCCTTTTAACAAAACAGAAGAGTTTCTAGCGAATGTCGGTGACTTTAGCTATAAATCGTCACTTAAATCTTTATCAGATGAACCATTAAACAAAGATACACACAAAACAATTACCACTTTATATGATCAAGCGGCAGATATTCAAAACGAACTTAGACAAGTGCAGCATCTCGTACTCAACAAAAATTTAAAATGGATGGATGTTGAAATGGCACTGGCTGATGGAGATCGAAAAAACGACAATACCATCATTGACGGATTAAAAACCGTTGAGAGAAATGCTGATGCGTTTGCAGATGTTGATCTTGGCCCTACAAATGTGTCAACTGAATCAGAAACGCAAGGCTACAATCACTTAAAAGGGCAAAAGATTTCAAAAAAAGAAGCGATCCGTATCGCCCAGCAATTTGCGCCTGACCATAACAAAGATTTCAAGGTGAGAAAAAGTGGGAGTAAAACGAACCGTGATGTCTACAGCCTGTCAATGTCTGACCCAGACAACCGGGCAAACTTTTATTTAGACTTGACTGAAAAAGGAGGCCATCCTGTTTATCTTCTTCAGAACCGTGAAGTGAACAAACAAAAAATCAGTTTAAATGATGCCTCAGAAAAAGCACTAAGTTTCTTAAAGAAGCATGGATTCGATACCGAATCATTTCATTTAGATGAGAGTGCGCAATTTGATAATATCGGCGTATTTACCTATGTCCCTTTACAGAATAACGTATTGCTTTATCCAGATAGCATTCGAATGAAAGTCGCTTTAGATGATGGAGAGGTTGTGGGATTCTCAGCGAAAGACTATTTAATGAATCACAGAAAACGTGACATAAAAGCACCAAAGATTTCTCGAAAAGAAGCTGAAAAGACCTTAAATAAACATGTGAAGATCGAGGATACACATGTAGCTCTTGTTCAAAATGATATGTCAGAGGAAGTTCTTTGCTATGAGTTTTTAGGAACCATTAAAAACGACACATACCGAATGTTCATTAATGCAGATACTGGAAAAGAAGAAAGAGTAGATAAACTAAAAAATGCAGAACCTATATATAAAGACCTATAGAAAAGGAAGCGAGGAAAAGGCGAATAAGCCTTTTCCTTTTGTTTTATACATGGTTTAATATAAGAGAGGATACGATTTCACAGATGAAAAGAGTGATGAGGAATGTTACAAATAGGGGATGCAATCACAATTGAGTATGTCAATGAGAACAAAGAAGTGAAAACTGCAAAATCGAAAGTTTTGGAAAATAATAACGATGATATTTGCATTAATTATCCAGCTGATAAAGAAACGGGGCGCACGATCTATTTAAATCAAGAAACAGAAATCACCGTCTTCTTTTTCGATGAAAATCAAATTCCATACAAATGTACAAGCAAAGTCATTGGGAAAAGAAAAGAAGATATCCCGATGATTGTCGTTTCGATTCCGCCAAAAGAAGAAATGATTCGGCTTCAGCGAAGAGAATATCTTCGAGTGGATACGATGGTGAAAGCGTCCATTACGCAAAATGGTGAAGAAACATTCGACACATTTATTGTCAATATGAGTGCTGGCGGTGTAGCAATTGCTGTTCCAGAAGGTGTCTCACTAAAAGAATATGGCGAGGTCGTCACAGAGTTTGAACTTTCACTGAAAGAACCAGTGAAAATTAAAGCGATTGCAGAAATGAATCGCGTTTATCAAGATGAACAGACCGGGAAAACAAGAGCGATCATGGAATTTACTGAAATCACAAACGACCACCAGCAGCACATCATGAAGTACTGCTTCCAGCAGCAGCTTCTAACACGTGTGAAAAAAGTATAAGAATAAAGGTTGTCAAAAGCTTCCATACTAGAGAGAAAGAATCTAGCGTTGGAGGCTTTTTGTATGAAAACAATGGAAAGATGGCTATTCAAAGCAGTGCTCATTCAGCTCATTCTGCTTTTGGCGGTTCAGGTCACCCTTCACTTGACGAAAGGAGAACTATTTTTGTCAAAAGTCGTACAATACGAGGGTGTAAATAACATGAGCATTGAAGATTGGATTGAGACATTTAAGCAAAAGGATTGATAGAAAATTCCCCCGTTTGAGCGGTGATCGTGTTACAATTCATAAGGGAGATTCAATCAAGGAGAGGTATTATGAAAAAGAAATTATCTATCGCAATTGACGGTCCTGCTGCAGCAGGAAAAAGCACTGTGGCAAAAATTGTCGCAGCGAAAAAATCATATATTTATATCGATACAGGTGCGATGTACCGCGCAATTACACTTGCGGCACTCAATCAAGGCGTAGACCTTGAAGACGAACAGGCACTTGATGCGTTATTGAAAAACACAGTCATTGAACTTGTGTCAACTGACGAAGGTCAAAAAGTACATCTAGACACGATTGATGTCACAGAAGACATCAGAACAGACCGTGTGAGCAATCAAGTCTCTGTTGTTGCAAAGCATCGAGCTGTTAGGGAAGAAATGGTCCGCAGGCAGCAAGAGCTGGGGAACCGAGGCGGTGTCGTCATGGATGGAAGAGACATCGGCACGCATGTTCTTCCAGATGCAGAAGTGAAAATTTTCTTGCTTGCGTCAGTAGAGGAAAGAGCAAAACGCCGTTTTGAAGAAAATCAGAAAAAAGGCTACGATGTCAATTACGATCAACTGATCGAAGAAATTGCAAGACGTGACAAGCTTGATTCTGAGCGGGAGGTATCACCGCTGAAGAAAGCAGATGATGCCATTGAAATTGACACGACTGCCCTTTCTATTCAAGAGGTTGCAGGTAAAATTTTAGATGCAGCAGAGCGTGTAGAAAAACAGTAAGAAATTTTAGAAAACTTTTATAAGTTAGAGGTTTATCTCTTGACAAACAAGGTCTTTTATTAGAAGTTTATACTAATACTATTTTTATTGATCATTCAAGCAATTCTGTTGATTTGAATGTTTCTATAATACATATTCGGCTGGCAATCATCATGCTAAGGACACATATTCACCCAGTCGTTTTAACTAAGCTGTGTAGGTTTGGACCAAGGAGGTTATCGAAATGACAGAGGAAATGAATCAAATCGATGTTCAGGTACCAGAGGTTGGAGATGTAGTGAAAGGGATTGTTTCTAAAGTTGAGGACAAGCATGTCAATGTAGATATCGTCAATGTGAAACAACCTGGGATCATCCCAATCAGTGAATTATCAAGTCTTCACGTTGAAAAAGCATCAGATGTCGTGAAAGATGGCGACGAGTTAGAGCTTAAAGTAACAAAGGTCGAAGACGATGCTTTGATTTTATCGAAACGTGCTGTTGATGCAGACCGCGCTTGGGAAGACCTAGAGAAAAAGTTTGAAACAAAAGAAGTATTTGAAGCAGAAGTAAAAGACGTTGTCAAAGGTGGTCTAGTGGTCGACATTGGTGTTCGCGGATTTATTCCTGCGTCTCTTGTTGAGGCACACTATGTAGAAGACTTCACTGACTACAAAGGAAAAACACTCTCGCTTGTTGTGGTAGAGCTTGACCGCGAAAAAAACCGCGTGATTCTATCGCATCGTGCAGTCGTTGAGCAAGAACAATTAGACAAGAAGCAAGACTTCCTGCAAAAGCTTGCAGTAGGCAGTGTGATTGATGGAAAAGTGCAGCGCCTGACTGACTTTGGTGCATTTGTTGACATTGGCGGCATTGATGGATTAGTTCACATTTCTCAACTATCCCATGCGCATGTCGAAAAGCCATCTGACGTTGTTGAAGAAGGACAGGAAGTAAAAGTCAAAGTTCTTGCTGTTGACCGCGATAACGAACGTATCTCACTATCTATTAAAGAAACATTACCAGGACCTTGGAGCCAAATTGGTGAAAAGGTAAAACAAGGTGATGTTCTTGAAGGAACCGTTCAACGTCTTGTGAGCTTTGGAGCATTTGTTGAAATTCTGCCAGGTGTAGAAGGACTTGTGCATATTTCCCAAATTTCACACAAACATATCGGTACTCCTCAAGAAGTCCTTGAAGAAGGGCAGACTGTGAAAGTGAAAGTGCTTGATGTCAATGAAGATGAAGAGCGCATTTCACTTAGCATTCGTGAATTAGAAGAGAATCCTGAAAAACAAATCGAAGAGGATTACCGTCAGTATCAGGCGAAAGAAGAAAATACAAGCGGATTCCAGCTTGGTGACCTGATTGGTGATAAACTCAATAAACTAAAATAATTTGGTGATCAAAATTGACGCGAGCAGAAAGAAAGAAACAGCATATTGAGCATGCTTTGTCGACTGGCCAGCATGCAGCAACAGGTTTACAAGATGTTTCCTTCGTTCACGCCAGTTTACCAGATCTTGCGACATCACAAATTGATACACATACGACAATTGGCGGACTGACTTTCGGTTCGCCAATTTTTATCAATGCAATGACTGGTGGAGGCGGAGAATCGACCTATGAGATTAATCGCTCTTTATCTATCGCAGCGAAGGAAACCAATATTCCAGTAGCAGTCGGATCACAAATGGCCGCACTGAAAGATGCAGACGAACGTCGTACGTATGAAGTGGTTCGAAAGGTGAATCCGGATGGACTCGTTTTTGCCAATTTAGGCAGTGAGGCGACAATTCAGCAAGCACGGGATGCCGTTGACATGCTGGAGGCAAGCATGCTCCAAATTCACTTAAACGTGATTCAAGAGATCGTCATGCCTGAAGGAGATCGTGATTTCAGAGGTGCTGTTGAGCGGATCGCAGCCATCACTGAATCAATTGAGGTACCTGTTGTCGTCAAAGAAGTTGGATTTGGGATGAATAAGGAAACAGCAAAGAAATTATTTGATGCTGGAGTTGCTGCTGTTGATGTAGGCGGATTTGGGGGAACGAATTTTTCTAAAATCGAGAACCTGCGCCGTCAAAAAGCACTTCGCTATTTTGACCAGTGGGGAATTCCAACTGCAGCGAGTCTGGCTGAAGTACATACAGCCTTTCCAGATCAAACCGTCCTAGCTTCTGGAGGCATTCAAGATGCACTTGATGTGACAAAATCAATTGCTCTTGGTGCGTCTGCCGCTGGATTAGCCGGCTTTTTCTTAAAATCCCTGACGAGTGGAGGAGAAAAGGGCCTCATCTCTGATATCATTGATCTACAAGATGATGTGAAGATGTTGATGACAGTACTTGGCATGAAGACAATTGAGGAGCTACGGCAAGCTCCGATTGTGCTTACAGGGGAAACAAGTCATTGGCTGAAAGAAAGAGGCGTGGATACTACGTACTATAGTTTAAGAAATAAGAAGACAAAGGACTAAATGAAATTTTAGCCCTTTGTCTTCTTTTCAGCGTGAAAGAAAACCTTTGCAGTCTATGAAAGACAGCTACTTTTGCGGAGCGAATTTGACATTCGTGAGCACCAGCGCGCAGGACTGACATCGAATGCGAGGGTTTGTCTACACGCTGAGACATGTGATGATCACATGTCTTTTTTTATTGATTTCTTTTGCGAGCGTCTTCCGGGCCTTCTAAAGTTGTTGCCCCTTTGTGATGAATGGATTGATCGCGGTCAGATTCAACTCTTCTTGACGCCTTTAGGCGTTTTTCCTGTCTATCCTTACCCATTATACATCCCTCCTCAACTATTAGGGTGTCACCTCTTGTTTATTTCATGCAAATCCCGCACCTTCTCATACGTTTAAAAACTGGAGATTTTCCCATAATGTAATTGAGGTGATGAGGGTTGGAGGCATTGTACTATTATTGGTCAATATGGTTCGTTTGGATTATGGTGACATTTATCATGGAGAAAAGCACGTGGCGCAATGTGCTAGGCGTATGTGTTCTCGTTCATATTATATGCAGTCATGTCATGGTTTCTATTTTAGACATGAGGATCAATACAGGATTTTTGTTGACCTTTTTATATGCTTGCATGTCATTCGTGATCTTTCGGCCTGCTCATCGAATCATGCGAATCATGCAATTAGGTTCAATGGTCAGTGCGTATGCCTTTTTTATGATTTTTGCATTATATGATCCAGTTTGGTTCACGATAATAAAGGTGGACTGGGTTGTATTTGCCTTGCTGATCTTGATGTGTTTAACATATGGGCATCAGTTAACGGAACGGATCACTTTATGGATGATGGCTATATGTCTGGGGGAAGCCCTTTATGCGCTTACGATTCATCGCCTCACATCTTCCATTGTCATAGGAGATCTCTCGTTTCTTTCCATGGCTGTTCAAGGAGCTGTCTTTCTATTAGGTGTAGGTCAGCTTGAAAAACTCTTGAACACCCGTTCATCTAGAAAACCAGTAAAAGGGGCTGCAAAATCAACATGACGGATTACACGTTTCCTGTGATTATTGGTGTCATCTTTGGGATGGCGGCTAGGCTTTATATGCTAAGAACTGATTATCGGCAATATCCCACATATATTCATGGACAAGTGATTCACATTGCGCTAGGTTTTATTGCATCAGGCCTTGGTGCTATTATTATGCCTGCGCTGATACAGGAAGAATTCACTGCAATTACCTTCCTGACGCTTGCAGCCACGCAATTTCGTGATGTGCGTAATATGGAAAGAAATACATTGACCCAAATGGATTCGTATGAGCTTGTCTCACGAGGCAGTACATATATCGAAGGCATTGCGATCGCCTTTGAAAGTCGAAATTATATTGCCATTCTTACTGCCCTTATTACAACGACCGCCTGTATTTTCTTCTCGCTCGTCGTTGGGACAGTGGTCGGTATTCTTTGTTTTTTCATGGCAAAACTATTAATGTCAGGGAGCCAATTAAAGGATATCGTGAATATTCAAAAAGGGGAACTTCGCTTTGACGGCGCAGGACTTTACGTAAATGATATTTACATTATGAATATCGGGCTGCCTGAAAAGCAAAAATTGATTTTAGAGCATGGAATGGGGTTCATCTTGACTCCGAAGAATTTTAACTCGGCCACAACCATCGCAAACCTTGGGCAGCGGCAGGCTATCTTATTTGATTTATCCAACGTGCTTGGTGTATACCGAGATTCTGGTGAACCATCGCTTTGTCCGCTCGCAAAACGTGATCTGAATAATGGCACACTTGGCGTATTCATTTTACCGCAATGGCAGCGTGAAGATTTAGCTGTCCGTGTATTAGAAGAGGTGCCTATTTTAGAAAATGCCATTAGAATGCCGACAGATTTCATTAAAAAGAAAGTGAGGTAATAGGGCATGGCGAACACCATTGAACAATTTATATTGGCTGTGGCGACAACAAATAAAGAGCGGGTCATTGGCGGAACAGCCGTTTTTTTCTGTGAAAATAAAGAAGAGCTTGACATGTATGCCATGAATTTAGAGGCCATTTTAGATGGAATTGCACACGGCATTGGAGAAGATCTTTATTTGATCGTCAAACATTTTTAAGTTATTCATTGTGGTCTGATTAAAAATTGATATAATATATAAGTTGAACCCTTCATGTTTGAAGGGTTTATTTCATAAAACTGAATGAAAATTATAAATCCCGGTTGAAACATGATGATGAACATATTGAATCGCGGCTGGATTGAAAGGAAGGGTACTATGGGTAAACCTGTCGTAGCCATTGTTGGAAGGCCCAACGTTGGAAAATCTACAATTTTTAATCGAATCGCAGGCGAAAGAATATCGATTGTAGAAGACACACCTGGTGTAACAAGAGATCGAATCTATAGCTCTGCTGAATGGTTAAATTATGACTTTAATTTAATAGATACTGGTGGAATTGATATTGGAGATGAGCCGTTTTTGGCGCAAATTCGCCATCAGGCTGAAATCGCAATGGATGAAGCGGATGTTATTATCTTTATGGTCAATGGAAGAGATGGCGTCACATCTGCGGATGAAGAAGTCGCAAAAATTTTATATCGCACGAAAAAACCTGTCGTACTTGCTGTCAATAAATTGGACAACCCTGAAATGAGAAGCGACGTGTATGACTTTTATGCACTTGGATTTGGTGAACCGTATCCGATTTCTGGAACGCACGGACTCGGTCTAGGTGATCTGCTTGATGCTGTCGCAGAGCATTTCAAAAACTTACCAGATACACAGTATGATGAAGAAGTGGTACAGTTCTGCTTAATCGGCCGCCCAAATGTAGGGAAATCCTCTTTGGTGAATGCGATGCTCGGTGAAGAACGTGTCATTGTCAGCAACATCGCTGGTACAACAAGAGATGCTGTAGATACAATGTTTACGTACAACCAACGTGACTTTGTCATTGTCGACACAGCAGGTATGAGAAAAAAAGGGAAAGTATATGAAACAACAGAGAAATACAGTGTACTTCGAGCGTTAAAAGCCATTGATCGATCGGATGTTGTCGCTGTAGTTCTTGATGGTGAAGAAGGCATTATTGAACAGGATAAACGTATTGCCGGCTACGCACACGAAGCGGGTAAAGCCGTTGTGATCATTGTGAACAAGTGGGATGCTGTTGAAAAAGACGAGCGTACAATGAAGGAATTTGAGCAAAATATTCGCGAGCATTTTCAATTCCTTGATTATGCACCTGTCTTATTCATGTCTGCTCTTACGAAAAAGAGAATTCACACGTTAATGCCAACAATCATTACCGCTAGTGAAAATCATGCGATGCGCGTTCAAACGAACATTCTAAACGATATTATCATGGATGCCGTAGCAATGAACCCAACGCCGACCCATAACGGACAGCGTCTGAAAATTTACTATGCAACACAAGTGGCGATCAAACCGCCGTCCTTTGTTGTGTTTGTAAATGATCCAGAACTTATGCACTTTTCTTATGAGCGTTTCCTAGAAAACCGAATTCGAGATGCATTTGGTTTTGAAGGAACACCAATTAAAATATTTGCGAGAGCGAGAAAATAAAAAGGGTGAGCAGGATGAAGAAAATTTCAGTACTTGGAGCAGGGAGCTGGGGAACAGCTCTTGCGCTTGTATTAGCTGATAATCATCATGATGTACACATGTGGGGACATAGACAAGAATTAATTGATCAAATCAATGAGAAACATGAAAATCATGATTACTTGCCTAATGTTGCATTGCCAGCGTCTATTCAAGCGACAACAGATATGAAACAGGCACTAGAAGGGACAGATGCGATTATTGTCGCTGTGCCAACAAAGGCCATTCGAGAAGTATTGAAACAGGCAAATGAGTTCATTACGTCAAAGGTGCCATTTGTTCATGTCAGTAAAGGAATTGAACCAGATACACTTCTTAGAATTTCTCAAATGATTGAACAAGAAGTCCCGGAAGCGAAAAGAGAAGCAGTTGTTGTCCTGTCAGGACCAAGCCATGCTGAAGAAGTTGGCTTGCGTCATCCGACAACTGTTACTGTCTCGTCAGAACATATTGAAGCAGCTCAATTTGTTCAAGATTTGTTCATGAACAATCATTTTAGAGTGTACACCAACCCTGATGTGATTGGGGTGGAAATTGGCGGGGCGCTGAAAAACATCATCGCTCTTGCGGCAGGGATCACAGACGGACTCGGATATGGCGATAATGCGAAAGCAGCGCTCATCACAAGGGGTCTTGCTGAAATCGCCCGCCTCGGCACAAAAATGGGAGGAAACCCTCTTACGTTTGCCGGATTAACAGGTGTTGGAGATTTGATTGTCACATGTACAAGTGTTCATTCGCGTAACTGGCGCTGCGGGAATTTACTCGGTAAAGGATATAAGCTCGAAGAAGTGCTTGAAAAAATGGGGATGGTTGTCGAAGGCGTCCGCACAACAAAAGGCGCTTATCAGCTCTCCAAAGAATACAAGGTCAGCATGCCGATTACAGAGGCTCTTTACGGCGTCCTATTTGAAGGGAAAAAGGTAGACGATGCTGTAGAATCCTTAATGGCACGTGTGAAAACACATGAGATGGAAGACCTTGTGAACATGTTCGAAAACCAAACAAAGTAATTGGAAGACTGAACTTAGGCGTGTAGAGGATGCAAGAAGGGGCAGACTTGCATAACATAACAATGAAGTTTGAATAGAGCTTTGCCTCTACAGAATGAGGAAAAATAGTCGACCTAATGGCTGAAGCAGAGTCCCCCTCTTTGCTTCAGTTTTTTTATGCACTTTTTTCTGAATGATTGGAAAAATGATTGATATTTGACTTAATTTTGGTTTAGAATGAAATATAAACGCTTACAATTCGTTTGTATTAAAGGGGGACAGGCACGATGAGTTTTGCTTTAATCAAGATGTGGTTTGCGCTTGGTTCAATGGGGCTCATGTTTTTAGCCGTTGTAACCATTTATCTGAGTAGATTTAAGCTGAAGAGTCGATTTCTGAAAATAACAGCTTCGACTGTTGCGTACAGCTTGATGCTCATATCAGGTATCATTGTGTTTTTAGTTGTATTTAGTGGGCCGGTCAATGAATAAAGAAAAAGGAAGAATATGATGATCAAAGCAAAAATCAGTGTCATGCTGTTAACACTTATTTTACTTACGGGGTGCCTCTATCCAGAGAATCGCAAAGCTGAAAACCGCGTGCCATATAAAGAGCAGCTGCAAAGTGTGCAGACAGCGATTGAAGATTTTCAAAAAGCGACAAATGGCCTTTTGCCCATTGAAACAAAAGAAGGCGACACACCGATTTATCAGAAGTATGTCATTGACTTTAAGCGTCTGTCACCAAGATATTTACACGATGTACCGTCGACATCTTTTGAAGGCGGGGGCGAATATATCTATGTCCTCACAGACGTCGAACAAAATCCAACGGTGAAACTGCTTGATGTCAAAATGACACAAACGATCAGTGAATTGCGTCTGAGAATCAAAATATATCAAGATGAACATACATATCCGCCATATGGCAAAGTAGTATCCAAAGATTTATATACGTTAAATGAAAAAAAACTAGGGTTAAAAGCACCGCCTACAGTGACGAGCCCTGTTACGGGTGAATCACTTCCATTACTGATTTCCTCAAATGGCGAAATCTATGTTGACTATCGCAGTGATTTTGCCCAGATTTTGAAAAATACGAAACAAAAGCTGAAACCAGGTGAAAATATTCAAGATGTCTATTGGCAGGAAACCCCGTTTGTACCAGCGTTTTCTGTTCCATATACGATCAACAAAAAAGGTGAGCCGGCTTTTTTAGAAAAAAAGACGTCATAAACAAGAATGAACCTTTCTCCTCTGCATATAAATGAGGAGAAAGGTTTTTTTATGGCTAAACATACTCTCAAAACAAAAAAGGTGTCATATTCAAATAGGACAACGTCATACACATATATTGTCCTGACACCTTTCAAGCACCGTTTGATTGAAGTATAGAGTATTTTATTTGAAAACGAGGATAGCAAGTCCGGGAGGGGATCACTTGGAAAAAGTTGATATTTTCAAGGATATCGCTGAACGAACAGGAGGCGATATATATTTAGGAGTCGTTGGAGCTGTTCGTACAGGGAAATCTACGTTTATTAAAAAGTTTATGGAGCTCGTGGTGCTCCCGAATATCAATAATGAGGCAGACCGTGCAAGAGCACAGGATGAATTGCCGCAAAGCGCAGCAGGAAAAACCATTATGACCACAGAGCCAAAATTTGTGCCAAATCAAGCGGCATCCATTCACGTGAGCGACGGTCTGGATGTCAACATTAGGCTTGTCGATTGTGTAGGCTACACCGTGCCTGGTGCACGCGGCTATGAAGATGAAAATGGTCCGAGAATGATTAATACGCCGTGGTATGAAGAACCAATCCCGTTTCATGAAGCAGCGGAAATTGGTACACGCAAGGTCATTCAAGAGCATTCAACCATTGGTGTTGTGATTACAACAGATGGATCAATTGGAGAAATCCCAAGACATGACTATATTGAATCAGAAGAACGTGTCATTGACGAACTCAAAGAAGTTGGAAAGCCGTTTATTATGGTGATCAACTCTGTGAGACCTTATCACCCTGAAACAGAAGCACTGCGGCAGGAGCTTAGTCAAAAATATGATATTCCTGTACTCGCGATGAGTGTCGAAAGTATGAGAGAACAAGACGTCCTCAGTGTACTTCGTGAAGCATTATATGAATTCCCAGTGCTTGAGGTGAATGTGAACCTGCCAAGCTGGGTCATGGTACTAAAAGAAGATCATTGGCTAAGAGAGAGTTATCAGGATTCAGTGAAAGAAACCGTCAAGGATATTAAGAGATTAAGAGATGTTGACCGAGTGGTAGGTCAGTTCAGTGAATTCGATTTTATCGAAAGAGCGGGCTTAGCAGGCATTGAAATGGGTCAGGGGATCGCAGAAATTGATCTGTATGCGCCGGATGATCTATATGATCATATCCTAAAAGAAGTGGTTGGTGTGGAAATTAGGGGCAAAGATCACCTTCTTGAGCTCATGCAAGATTTTGCACATGCGAAAACGGAGTATGATCAAGTGTCTGACGCTTTAAAAATGGTGAAGCAGACTGGTTATGGAATTGCGGCACCAGCTTTGTCAGATATGAGTTTAGATGAGCCGGAAATCATTAGGCAAGGATCAAGATTCGGCGTCAGATTAAAAGCAGTCGCGCCATCTATTCATATGATTAAGGTAGATGTAGAAAGTGAGTTTGCGCCGATTATCGGAACAGAAAAACAAAGTGAAGAGCTCGTCCGATACTTAATGCAAGACTTTGAAGATGATCCGCTTTCGATCTGGAATTCCGATATATTTGGACGCTCACTCAGCTCGCTTGTCAGAGAAGGCATTCAAGCAAAACTCTCGCTGATGCCGGAAAATGCAAGGTATAAACTAAAGGAAACGCTTGAACGAATTATTAACGAAGGATCAGGCGGTCTGATCGCGATTATTCTATAGGATGTGAGACCTCTCATTGATGGGGGTCTTTTTTTGCGTGCGGGTTAAGTCATAAAAAGACAATTGTATAAAGATTAGTCAGATTCAGGCTGAAATTAGGAATATTCGTTCGCAAAAGTGCCCTTAATCCTTGACGAATAAGGATTCTTCCCTTTAAAATGCTTGATATGGTATTTCATATGTGTTAATCTACTTACAGAAAATCTTCACTTTGTTGGACAAACATTCCTTCAAAGAGAAGTTTTCTAATGAAAAGCCATGTATGACGCTTTCTAGACGCTCTTTTTTTCAAAAAAAGTGTATAGAAAGAAGATGAATTGTGAAGAAATGATAACAATCTATTGAATGCATATTTTTGGGAGGAGGTGAAAGGCATGAACAAGACAGAACTTATTAACGCGGTTGCTGAAGCAAGCGAGTTATCTAAAAAAGACGCGACAAAAGCAGTTGATTCTGTTTTTGATACAATTTTAGATGCACTTAAAAATGGTGACAAAATCCAACTTATTGGTTTTGGTAACTTTGAAGTACGTGAGCGTTCAGCTCGTAAAGGACGTAACCCACAAACTGGTGCAGAGATCGAAATCCCTGCAAGCAAAGTACCTGCTTTCAAACCAGGTAAAGCACTTAAAGACGCGGTGGCAGGTAAATAATCGTTATGTGTAATGATCCTATTGAAGGAGTTATACATATACAGTTTCACACTGGTCTAGAAAAGCCCCTTTGATAAGGGGCTTTTCCTTTTGAATCAAATGGTTTGTTTAGAACGCTCTCCTTTGCTTTTAGGATCTGAAGTGTGCTAGAATCTGAATGAAATGTAATCGCCTTTGGAGGATATAATACATGAGTGAAATAAATAAAGAATTAATCGAACACGCAGTACGCGATATATTAAAAGCAATCGGAGAAGATCCAGATCGTGAAGGACTTCTTGATACCCCAAAACGAGTAGCAAAAATGTATGAAGAAGTGTTCTCGGGATTAAATGAAGATCCAAAAGAACATTTTAAAACCATTTTTGGTGAAGATCATGAAGAACTCGTACTTGTCAAAGATATTGCTTTTCATTCAATGTGTGAACACCATCTTGTGCCATTCTATGGCAAAGCCCATGTCGCTTATATTCCGCGCGGCGGAAAAGTAACGGGACTCAGCAAGCTGGCAAGAGCAGTAGAAGCCGTGGCAAAGCGCCCGCAGCTTCAGGAGCGCATTACATCAACGATTGCAGATAGCATGGTGGAAACTTTAAATCCACATGGTGTGATGATTGTCGTTGAAGCAGAGCATATGTGTATGACGATGCGCGGAGTGAAGAAGCCCGGCGCTAAAACAGTCACTTCAGCCGTACGCGGTACATTTGCAAATGATGCGGCAGCAAGAGCAGAAGTGCTTTCATTTATTAAAAACGACTAATCCATAGATGGAAGGTGAACAGATTGAGTGAAAATAAAGCATCTGATTTTGTGGTGATTAAAGCCATTGATAATGGTGTCAATGTGATCGGCTTAACTAGAGGTTCCGATACAAGATTTCACCATTCCGAAAAGCTCGATAAAGGTGAAGTCATTATCGCGCAATTTACTGAGCACACATCAGCCATCAAAGTGCGGGGCGATGCTGTCATTCAAACAAGCTTCGGTGAAATTCAAAGCGAAGCAAAGAAATAACGCTCGACTATGCACTTGATAGCATGAAAGTCAGGCCTGATATGGTATAATAAATCTCTATACAATGTAGAGAGCTACATATGAAACTGTAATTTTTGGGACAAGGGTGATATCTTTGCAAGACATCTACGGAATTTTATCTAATCTGAATATAAAATTAAACAAAAAGCTTTCTCATCCTTATTTGGCGAAGCATTTGCGTGCACCGCTCATCGATGAAGATAAGCTCCTTCTTTTTCATGCAATGTTTGATGAAGCTCAAATCGATGCTGAGAAAAAAGAAAATTATATTTTAACGGCGATGCTTGTGCAAATTGCCCTTGATACCCATGACGAAGTCACAACTGCTGCAGCCATCAAACAAGACGAGTTCAAAAATCGTCAGTTGACCATCCTAGCAGGAGACTATTTCAGCGGTCTCTATTACTCTCTTCTCTCTGACATGAAAGATATTTACATGATCCGTACTCTCGCCACGGCGATCAAAGAGATTAATGAACATAAAATTAGACTATATGATCGATCCATTCAAGATGCAGCCCACTTTTATAAAAGTGTTGCTACAGTAGAATCTGCGCTATTCCAAAGAATTTCTGAGCACTTTCAATTGACGCATTGGAATGAAATTGCAAGTCGCTTCCTTGTTTATAAACGTTTTATGAAACAAGCAGAAGACGACAAACATTTAAAACTTTTTTTGAACGATAGCTATACGGACGCCTATACATGTTTTGACAACTTTGAAAGTGAAGGCTATGAAAAGGCCAAACGATCAATCAAGGAGCATCTAGTTTCATCTCCGATCGTTCAAAAAGAGCTATTAAATCGCTTGGATCATATGAAAAATGAACCTGCGTACCATCAGAAAGTGGAAGAAGGGTAAGTCATGCAGCAATCAAAAGAACAGCGAGTACACGGTGTATTTGAAAAAATTTATAAAAACTATGACCAAATGAACTCTGTCATTAGCTTTAAACAGCATAAAAAATGGCGCGATAAAACAATGAAGCTCATGAATGTTCAAAAAGGAGCCAAAGCACTAGATGTATGCTGTGGAACTGCCGATTGGACGATTGCGCTTGCAGACGCTGTTGGAGAAACTGGCGAGGTCAAAGGTCTTGACTTCAGTAAAAATATGCTGAGTGTTGGCGAAACGAAGGTGAAAACAGGCGGCTACAATCAAATTGAGCTGCTCCACGGCAACGCAATGGAGCTTCCTTTTGAGGACAACTCATTTGATTATGTCACAATCGGTTTTGGACTTCGAAATGTCCCTGATTACTTAACAGTGCTAAAGGAAATGACGCGAGTGGTAAAACCCGGTGGAATGGTTGTCTGCCTTGAAACATCACAGCCTGAGATGATTGGGTTTAAACAAGGGTATTATGTCTATTTCAAATACATCATGCCGCTCTTTGGCAAGCTGTTTGCCAAAAGCTATCAGGAGTATTCATGGCTTCAAGAATCAGCCAAAACGTTCCCTGGCATGAAAGAACTGGCGTCTCTTTTTGAAGAGGCTGGTCTGTCTGATGTCTCGTATCATCCATTTACAGGCGGTGTAGCAGCAACACATATCGGAAAGAAGCTTTGAATAAACGATATTTGGGTGAAAATAATGAAACTAAAAGCAATGATTTCTTTTCTAAATCATGATATCGATATAATTGAAAAAGAGCTTGAACAAACCGTTCGCTCTGATTATGCATTATTAAGTGAAGCCGGTCTTCATTTGCTGCAAGCGGGCGGAAAACGAATCCGCCCCGTTTTTGTTCTCCTTTCAGGCATGTTTGGTGACTATGATATTAATAAAATTAAATATGTAGCCGTAGCGCTTGAATTAATTCATATGGCATCACTTGTCCATGACGATGTCATTGATGATGCAGAACTGAGAAGAGGAAAACCGACGATTAAAGCAAAATGGGACAACAGAATTGCGATGTACACGGGGGATTACTTATTTGCAAGGTCACTCGAGTACATGACGAAAATCAATCACCCAATGGCACATGAAATTTTGTCAAAAATGGTCGTCGAGCTCTGTCTTGGGGAAATAGAACAAGTCAAAGATAAATACAACATGGACCAAAACCTTCGTACATATTTAAGAAGAATTAAACGAAAAACAGCCTTGCTTATTGCAGGTAGCTGCCAATTAGGTGCGATTGCAGCTGGAACAGATGAAAAAACACATAAAGCCCTTTACTGGTTTGGGTACTATGTTGGTATGTCGTACCAGATCATTGATGATGTCCTTGATTTTACATCAACTGAAGAAGAATTAGGTAAACCTGTTGGCGGGGACCTTTTACAAGGAAATGTCACTCTTCCCGTTTTATATGCGCTTCAGAACCCGACGTTAGAAGGTCAGTTGAAGCTGATCAATAGTGAAACGACGGAAAAGCAGCTGAAACCTGTGATTGAACATCTCAAACAAACAGATGCGATCGACCGTTCCATTCGAGTGAGTGAAATGTATTTGAAAAAAGCATTTGAACAGCTCGATCAACTTCCGCGCGGGCGGGCTAAATCTTCATTAGCGTCGATTGCAAAATATATTGGTAAACGAAAATTCTGATCAACGTTTCGTTGGTTGGTTTTTTTGTGAAATTTTTTTGTCAAAAATTGATTATTATAAAAAAAAATGATACGATCACTTTGTAACAATGTAAGCCTATACATACATAACGACGGGGTGGAGAACGTATATGGACAAAACATTTCTTATGGTCAAGCCTGATGGTGTGGAAAGACAATTAATCGGTGAAATTGTGTCAAGATTCGAAAAAAAGGGGCTTCAGCTTGTTGGAGCAAAGCTCATGAGCATTCCAAAAGAAGTAGCAGAAACACATTACGGAGAGCATAAAGAAAAACCATTTTTCGGTGAATTGGTTGACTTTATTACGTCAGGACCTGTATTTGCGATGGTATGGCAAGGTGAACAAGTCGTAGACGTAACAAGGCAGATAATTGGAAAGACAAATCCGAAGGAAGCGCTTCCGGGAACAATAAGAGGCGACTATGGATTAACTGTTGGCAAAAACATTATCCATGGCTCAGACTCACCAGAAAGTGCCGAAAGAGAAATCAACCTGTTCTTCAAACAAGAAGAACTGACAAACTGGGATCAAACGATCTCAAGCTGGATTTATTAATGTTCAAGCCAAAGTGTTCATCAAATGATCACTTTGGCTTTTTTATATTGAGATTTCTATACGAATTTTCGCATGAGATGATACAAATTTATGATAAAAACAGCTATACTAGGACAAAGATAGATGAGACAGGAGAGGACATTGATGGATCAGTATCAAGTATTTGTTGGAAAATGGAAAAAACTAACTGGGGTAGATCTGAACTTATATAAAGAAGCACAAATGAAACGAAGATTAACATCCCTTTATGATAAAAAAGGATATAAAGATTTTGAGGCATTTGCGTCTGCTCTTGAAAAGGACAAAGCGCTATTAGATGAAACGATGGATCGAATGACGATCAATGTGTCAGAATTTTACCGAAACTATCAGCGCTGGGAAGTACTTGATCAAAAAATCCTGCCGCTGCTTTCAAAAAACAGTGGCACTCTAAAAATATGGAGTGCAGCTTGCTCTACTGGAGAAGAGCCGTATACACTCTCAATGCTGCTATCAAGCCATCCGCTTGTGAAGGACTTCCAAATTATCGCAACGGATATAGATGATAAAGTCCTGCAATCTGCGCAAAAAGGAAGATATCATGAACGATCTTTGCAAGAGGTGCCAGATCAAATCAAGCAAAAATATTTCACCAAAGAAGATTCTTCATTTTACACGGTGAAGGATGAGATTCGAAAGCACATTCAATTTAAGAAACACAACCTTTTAGCAGATCCATATGAAAAACAGCTGGATCTCATCGTGTGCCGAAATGTTCTCATCTACTTTACAGAAGAGGCGAAAGAAGAAATTTACTTAAAAATGAGCAGCAGTTTAAAGCAAAACGGCGTATTATTTGTTGGTTCAACAGAACAAATTTTTCACCCAGAAAAGTTTGGATTAACCTCTGCTGATACTTTCTTTTATCAAAAGAAGGGGTAGTAGCTGACTTTTTAGTAGGAAGTGTGTTATTATAGTTTTACTTAAAAGCGTTAATGCGATGAAGGGAGAATAAGTCATGAGGTACTTAACAGCAGGTGAATCACATGGTCCACAACTGACCACAATTATTGAAGGAGTTCCAGCGGGACTTTACATAGAGCAGGATGACATCAATTATGAACTGGCTAGAAGACAAAAAGGTCATGGCCGCGGAAGAAGAATGCAGATTGAAAAAGACCAAGCGAAAGTGTTAAGTGGAGTCCGCCACGGGAAAACATTAGGTTCTCCTATTGCACTTGTTGTTGAAAATAATGATTGGAAGCACTGGACAAAGGTCATGGGTGCAGAGCCAATTACTGAAGAAGAAGAGAGTGAAATGAAGCGTCAAATCTCTCGTCCAAGACCAGGGCATGCGGATTTAAATGGTGCGATTAAATATGGTCACCGTGATATGAGAAACGTATTAGAGCGCTCATCAGCACGCGAGACAACGGTTCGTGTAGCAGCAGGTGCAGTAGCGAAACAAATTTTGGCTCACCTTGGAATCAAAGTGGCTGGTCACGTCCTTGAAATTGGTGGAGTAAAAGCTTCCCATACCGCTTATGAATCTATTGAAGATTTGCAAAAAGTAACAGAAGAATCACCTGTTCGCTGCTATGACAGTGAAGCTGGTCAAAAAATGATGGATGCCATTGACGAAGCGAAGAAAAACGGCGATTCAATTGGTGGTATTGTCGAAGTCATCGTTGAAGGGATGCCAGTTGGAGTCGGCAGCTATGTGCACTATGACCGTAAACTGGATAGCAAGCTTGCAGGCGCAGTACTGAGTATCAACGCTTTTAAAGGTGTTGAATTCGGTATTGGCTTTGAGGCAGCTTCTAAAAATGGCAGTGAAGTTCATGATGAAATCATCTGGGATGAAGAAAAAGGCTATACGAGAAAAACAAACCGCTTAGGTGGTCTTGAAGGCGGAATGTCAACTGGCATGCCAATCGTCGTAAGAGGGGTTATGAAACCAATCCCAACTCTATACAAACCATTGCAAAGCGTGGATATTGAAACAAAAGAACCTTTCTCTGCAAGTATTGAGCGTTCTGACAGCTGTGCTGTTCCAGCCGCAAGTGTTGTGGCAGAAGCAGTCGTTGCATGGGAAATCGCCAATGCAGTGGTTGAGCAGTTTGGTCTTGATCAAATTGACCGCATTAAAGAAAATGTCGACAAAATGCGCCAGCTTCAGAGGGAGTTTTAATGAAAACACTGGAAGTGAAGACGTCTTCAGCCACTTATCCTGTATATATCGGTGATGGGATTAGACAAAATATCGTAGACTTGATTACTTCCACTGGGCGATCTTACACGAAGCTCTTCATCGTGACAGATTCAGCCGTCGATGCCCTTTATGGAGATGAAATGGTTCAATTACTGAAACAGAAATGGTCTGTACAAAAAGTAGTGGTGCCAAACGGAGAACAATCAAAATCTTTTGCACAGTTTGAGCAGATTCATACGAAAGCCATCCAATTTCAACTCGACCGCTCCTCATGCATCATTGCATTAGGAGGTGGGGTGATTGGAGACTTGGCTGGCTTTGCTGCTGCCACTTATATGAGAGGCATTGATTTTATTCAAGTACCGACCACGCTGCTTGCACATGATAGTGCAGTCGGCGGAAAAACCGGAATCAATCATCCGCTCGGCAAAAATTTAATTGGTGCGTTTCATCAACCGGCAGCTGTCATCTATGATACAAGTATGCTAGAGACACTCTCACCAATAGAGCTAAGATCAGGCTTTGCTGAGGTGATAAAACATGCACTGATTTCAAGTGAAGTCTTTTTATCAGAACTGATGTCCATTCGTTCGTTGACAGAATTATCAAAGGGTGAACTGGCACATATGCTTTATCAAGGGATTCAAGTGAAAGCATCCATTGTTCAAGAAGATGAAAAAGAACATGGTGTGCGGGCATACTTGAATTTAGGTCATACACTAGGGCATGCCATTGAAGCGGAGTATGGATACGGTGCGATTACGCATGGAGATGCCATTGCAATTGGCATGCAGTTTGCTTTATATGTCAGTGAAAAAGAGCAAGGACTCAGCCTAGATCGTGAGAAACTTAAAGTGTGGATGAAAGAACTAGGGTTCCCAGTACAAGTCACACAAACGATTTCAACCAAAACATTTGTCGATCGCATGATTGGTGATAAGAAGGCAAGAGGCGGGAGTGTTCAATTTGTTTTGCTAAAACAAGTTGGAGACGTCACCCTGCAATCTTTCACAAAAGATGAGCTGTATCACTGGCTCGAAGAATGGAAACGGGAGGAGGGCTGTCTATGATGTTTCGCGGGATACGCGGGGCTACAACTGTGACAGAAGATACTGAAACAGAAGTGTTAACCAAAACGAAGCAGCTGCTAGAAGCGATCATTTCAAAAAACCAAGTAGATCCAGAGCGTGTCGTGCAGATCTTGATTTCAGCTACACAAGATATTCACTCCGTTTTTCCAGCAAAAGTACTCAGGCAGTTTGAAGGATGGACCTATGTGCCTGTCACTTGTATGCAAGAGCTTGACATTGATGGAGGTCTAAAGAAGTGCATTCGCGTTTTAATGACCGTTCAGACAGATGTCAAGCAGGAAGACATACAGCACGTATACTTGGAAGAGGCTGTCACGCTTCGGCCTGATTTACAGTTGACAAAAAACAAGGAATTATAATACGATATGAACAGCCGAAGTTTACACACAGGTGTGAACGGCATTGCAAGCTTAGAGAAGATGAGAATGAGACTAGGGTAGTTGAGATGAGTAGAGTTGAGCAGAGATACGATACTTCTATTTAATCATACTGCCTAAAAGAGCGAAGCCTCTTTTAGGCTTATTTCGTATACTCAAACAAATCCTCAAGATGTCCCCTCATTCTCCTTAATTCCATTTAAGGAGTGTGCTTATGAAATCCCAATCAAACCTTACCCAATTTTTAAGAGACAGTCAGTTTTACAAAACCATCCCGATTGTTGAAACCATTACAGTTGATACGCTCTCACCCATTCAAATTGTCGAGAAACTGAAACAGGATATTGTGTATTTGCTAGAAAGCAAAGACGAATCTTCTAGCTGGTCGAGATATTCCTTTATCGGATTACATCCTTTTTTAACATTACATGACGAGCAAGACCATTATATTGCTCGTGACGCTGCGGGAAAGTCAGTGATGCAAAAAGCGGAGCTGAAAGAGTTGCTTGACTGGATGAAAGAGCAATATCAAATCAAGACACCTGAAATTGATATCCCATTTACTGGCGGAGCCGTAGGGTACTTAAGTTACGACCTCATTCCCAACATTGAGCCGTCTGTCAAGCCGCATCCGAATGCATCAACAACAGATAATTGCACATTATTTGTTTGCCAAACAATGATCGCATTTGATCACGAAACAAACCAAGTTCATTTTATTCAGTACACGCAGCTGAACGGTCATGAAACAGACGAAGAAAAAATTCTGGTTTATCGAGAAAATCAAAAGCAGCTTGAACTGATGGTACAGCAGCTTCATACAAAAATTGATATGAAAGAACTGATTATCTCAGGGAATATGAATGAACCCCCTTCGTTTGAACAGGTGACGTCTACCTATGAAAAAGCAAAATTTTTAAAGGATGTCGAAAAAATCAAGGAGTACATTCGAGCGGGTGATATCTTCCAGGGTGTACTTTCTCAGCGTTTTGACATTCCAGTGACAGTGAGCTCATTTGAATTGTATCGTGTGCTTCGGATTGTCAATCCATCACCGTATATGTATTTTATGAAATTAAAAGATCGAGACTTAGTCGGAAGCTCGCCAGAACGATTAATCCATGCGAAAAACGGTCACTTAGAAATCCATCCAATTGCTGGTACAAGAAAACGAGGAATGACAAAAGAAGAAGATGATGCACTAGCAAGAGAGCTGCTCGATGATGAAAAAGAAAAAGCAGAACATTACATGCTAGTGGATCTGGCTCGAAATGATGTGGGGCGTGTGGCAGAATATGGCAGTGTGTCTGTCCCAACTTTTACAAAAGTCGTGAACTTTTCGCACGTCATGCACATTATTTCTATTGTGACAGGGAAGCTGAAGCAGGATACACATCCAGTAGACGCGCTTATGTCCGCTTTTCCAGCAGGCACATTGACAGGCGCCCCAAAAATTAGGGCGATGCAATTATTAAACGAAATGGAGCCTGAGCCAAGAGAGACGTATGGCGGCTGTATTGCCTATATTGGTTTCGACGGCAATATCGATTCCTGTATTACCATTCGCACAATGAGCGTCAAACATCAGACTGCTTCTATACAAGCAGGTGCCGGCATTGTCGCTGATTCCGTTCCAGAAAACGAATGGGAAGAGACGTGCAATAAGGCAGGAGCACTTCTAAAAGCCATTCAGCTTGCTGAACATATTTTCTCAGAAAAGGAGAGTATGCCAAATGAATCAACGACTATCAGCTCTTGTTAATGGAGGAAAACTATCAGAAAAAGAAGCGAATGGCCTGATGCATGATATGATGAGCGGCTCGTTAACAGATGCTGAAGTCGCTGCTAGTCTATCTATTTTAGCGCATCGAGGAGAAACAGCCGAAGAAATGACAGGCTTCGTGAAAGCCATGAGGCAGCATGCAGCGCCACTAGAAAGATCACTTGATGTCGTTGATACGTGCGGGACAGGAGGCGATGGTTTATCAACATTTAATATATCAACAGCTGCTGCCATCGTTGCTTCGGCTGCTGGGGCGAAAATCGCCAAGCACGGAAATCGTTCCGTCTCCTCTAAAAGCGGGAGTGCTGACGTGCTAGAATGTCTTGGTATTCAAATTCAATCCACACCTGAAGAAACAAGACGACAAATACAGCAGAAAAACATGGGCTTTTTATTTGCACCGCTCTATCATTCTTCTATGAAACAAGTAGCCGCCGTACGCAAGCAGCTCGGATTTCGGACGGTATTTAACTTATTAGGACCGCTTTGCCACCCGATGCAGGCCAAAAAGCAAATCATTGGTGTGTATGCAAAGGAAAAGGCAAAGCTCATGGCGAAAGCTCTTGCTCCTTTAGAGCCAGAACATGTCCTGTTTGTTTGCGGAGATGATGGGCTGGATGAATTAACCATTACAGCAAATTCATACATCATTGAACTCAAAAAAGGTGTCATGACAGAATATACGTTAAACCCAGAAGACTTCGGACTTGAAAAAGGGCATTTATCAGACATTCAGGTCCAATCACCAGAAGAAAGTGCCAAATTGATTCAGAATATATTGAATTATCAAGCGGGTGGAGCACCGCTTCATATTACAGCGCTTAATGCTGGGGCCGCATTATATGTGGCAGGAAAAGCAGAGAGTCTGATGGCAGGAACAATGAAAGCATTAGAAACGATCAAAAACGGATCAGCTAAAGAACAATTAGCCCGTCTAAAACAAAAAACGAAAGAGGAAGAGATCTATGCTTAATCAAATTATCGCCCGTAAAAAAGAACATGTGCAAACCTTGCAATTACCTGAGGAAGGACATTATGAAAGACAATCATTTAAAGAAGCCCTTATGAATCCTCACCGCTCGATCGGACTGATTGCTGAGGTGAAAAAAGCGTCTCCTTCCAAAGGCATCATTCAGCCTCATTTTGATCCTTTACAGACAGCAAAAGCATACGAAGCATCAAATGCAGATTGTTTATCTGTCTTAACGGATGAACCGTTTTTCCAAGGGAAAAACGAATATTTGTCTCTTATTAAAGAACACATCACACGTCCTATTCTAAGAAAAGATTTCATTATTGACTCTATACAAGTAGAAGAATCGAAACGGATAGGGGCAGATGCCATTTTATTAATTGGAGAGGTGCTTGAGCCGCAAAAGCTGTATGAGCTCTATACAGAAGCGAAAGAAAAAGGAATGGATGTCCTCGTTGAAGTACATGCAGCACATACACTAGAAAAGATCTTACACCTATTCACTCCTGAGATCATCGGTGTGAACAACCGGAATCTCAATACGTTTACAACAACTGTTGAACAAACAAAAGAGATCGCGCCACTTGTTCCAAAAGACGTATTACTAGTAAGTGAAAGTGGCATAAAGACATTTGATGATCTGACCTTTGTGAAACAGCACGGAGCAAATGCCGTTCTTGTTGGTGAATCTTTAATGAGGGAACAATCACAGGAGAAAGCCGTTCAGGCATTGTTCGGAGAATGAATAGGATGAAACCTTATTTAAAATATTGCGGGGCTGTCTCACAAGAGGATGTCGCATGCATCTCGCAATCACAAGCGGATGCCATCGGTTTTATTTTTGCTCCGAGTAAAAGACGAGTTCATCCAGATCAAGTGAAACACTGGCTGTCACAAGTAAAATGTAAAAAAGAGATAGTGGGGGTATTTGTGAATGAAAAAACACCAAAAGTGTGCGAGATCACAAACAACCTCCCCTTAGATATTGTGCAGCTTCATGGCGATGAGACGCCAGAAGTTGCAAATGACATTAAACAGCATACGAAGGCGCTCGTTTGGAAAGTGTTCCATCACGAGCCCGATGTAAACGACACACTTGAACATATGACGGCATTCGCTCCAAGTGTCGACGGTTTTCTCATTGATGCGAAAGTGAAAGGAATGAGAGGCGGTTCTGGAACAGCTTTTGCATGGGAGGCAGTGCCTTTATATGTTCAGCATGCAAAACAACTGGGAAAAACTTGCGCCATTGCTGGCGGGATCACGCCAGACACCATAACAGATCTGCTTGCTTTTGGTCCAGACGTCATAGACCTTTCAAGCGGTATAGAAGAAAACGGGAAGAAAAGCAGTACAAAGATGAAAGTGCTCGAAGAAAGGATGTTGAACCATGTACGCATATCCAAATGAGATTGGCAGATATGGAGAATTTGGAGGGAAATTCGTTCCTGAAACGCTCATGCAGCCACTAGAAGAGATCGAACAAGCTTTTCGTGAATTAAAAGAAGACCCTGCTTTTCAAAAGGAATATATATCGCTTTTGAAAAACTATTCAGGCAGACCAACTGCACTCACATACGCTGATCAATTATCGGCATATCTCGGCGGTGCTAAAATCTATTTAAAAAGAGAAGATTTAAACCATACAGGCGCTCATAAAATTAACAATGCGCTTGGGCAGGCACTGCTAGCGAAAAAAATGGGAAAATCAAATATCATCGCCGAAACAGGAGCAGGTCAGCACGGTGTAGCTGCTGCAACAGTGGCCGCAAAATTCGGTTTATCCTGCACTGTATTTATGGGAAAAGAAGATGTGGAAAGACAATCACTCAATGTGTTCCGAATGAAACTACTCGGCGCTGAAGTCATACCTGTCACAAGCGGGAACGGCACATTAAAGGATGCAACCAATGAAGCCATCCGCTATTGGGTCCAGCATTGCAGTGACCACTTTTATATGATCGGCTCAGTCGTTGGACCTCATCCGTATCCTCAAATCGTTAGTGAATTTCAGCGGATGATCGGAGATGAGGCAAAAGCACAGATACTTGAAAAGGAAGGGCAGCTTCCTCATAAAGTCGTTGCCTGTGTTGGCGGCGGGAGCAATGCGATAGGAATGTACCGGGCGTTCTTAGATGAAGAGGTCGATATCATTGGTGTAGAAGCTGCTGGGAAAGGAATCGACACTCCGCTTCATGCAGCAACCATCACGAAAGGGACAAAAGGTGTCATACATGGATCTTTGACATACTTGATCCAAGACGAATTTGGTCAAATTATTGAGCCTTATTCGATTTCAGCTGGATTAGACTATCCGGGGATCGGACCAGAGCATGCGTACTTGCATGCGAGCGGCCGGGTTCAATATGTGAGTGCGACAGATCAAGAAGCACTAGATGCGTTAAAGCTGCTCACAGAAAAAGAAGGAATCCTGCCAGCGATCGAATCTGCACATGCTTTAGCCAAAGCGTTTGAAATGAGCCAGAACATGAGTGAAGACGACATTGTCCTTGTCTGCTTGTCAGGCAGAGGAGATAAGGACGTGCATACATTAATGAATGTGCTTGAAAGTGAGGGTGAAACAAAATGATCACATTTCAATTAGAGCAAGGTCAGAAATTATTTATTCCATTTATTACAGCGGGTGATCCATCAGAAGAGATCACCATTGATTTAGCCCTCGCACTTCAATCAGCAGGGGCACATGCGATTGAACTAGGTGTGCCGTATTCCGATCCGTTAGCGGACGGCCCTGTCATTCAAAGAGCTTCTAAAAGAGCACTTCATCATGGTATGAATATCGTAAAAGCGATAGAATTAGCAGGAAAGATGAAAAAAAATGGCGTAAAAATTCCTGTAATTCTATTTACGTATTATAATCCTGTGTTACAATTAGACACAGAATACTTTTTCGCTTTACTGCGCAAAAATCATATTTCGGGACTCTTAACACCCGACTTGCCTTTTGAAGAGAGCAGCGAGCTGCAGAAGAACTGTCAAGCACACGACATTTCATATATATCACTCGTTGCACCAACAAGCAAGGAACGATTAGAAAAAATTGTAGAGCAGGCAGAAGGTTTTGTGTATTGTGTTTCATCTCTCGGCGTCACAGGTGTCAGACAATCTTTCGACGCATCGATTACAGATTTTATTCAACAAGTGAAACAGCTGAGTCAAATACCAGTTGCTGTAGGTTTTGGTATTTCAACAAGAGAACAAGTAGACTCAATGAATAAAATGAGTGATGGTGTCGTTGTCGGCAGTGCGCTTGTCAAAAAAATTGAAGAGCTTCAAGAACAATTAGTAGCGAGTGATACACGCCAAGAGGCTTTAAGAGAATTTGAAACATATGCAAAAACATTTAGTCCCCTCTATTCATTCAAATGAGGTGAAACATTTTGCAAATCAAAGATCAATTAAAACAGCTAAAACCGTATCAACCTGGGAAACCAATTGAAGAGGTCAAAAAAGAATATCAATTAGACAAAATTGTGAAATTGGCTTCAAATGAAAACCCTTTTGGATGTTCCACACATGCAAGAGAGGCCATACAAGCTGAACTTGAACATTTAGCGATTTATCCAGACGGATACAGCGCAAGTTTAAGAACGGAACTGGCTGAGTTTCTTCAAGTAAATGAAAAACAATTAATATTCGGGAATGGCTCAGATGAACTTGTGCAAATTATTGCTAGGGCATTCCTTGATCAACATACAAATACGGTGATCCCATCTCCGTCATTCCCGCAATACCGTCACAATGCAGTAATTGAGCATGCAGAGATTAGAGAAGTACCACTTCTAAATGGAGGAGCTCATGATCTAAAGGGAATGCTGAATGCGATGGATGACAACACAAAAGTCGTTTGGGTGTGTAATCCGAACAATCCGACAGGAAATCATTTGTCAGAGTCTGAGCTCGTATCGTTTTTAGATCAAGTGCCTGCTCACGTGCTTGTCGTTTTAGACGAAGCATATTTTGAATATGTTCGTGCGGAAGACTTTCCGAACAGTTTATCTCTATTAAAAGCCTATCAAAATGTCATTGTACTGCGCACGTTCTCTAAAGCATATGGACTTGCGGCACTTCGAGTAGGTTATGGGGTTGCCTCAGAGGAGTTGATTACCGCCATTGAACCTGCGAGAGAGCCATTTAATACAAGTCGTATCGCTCAGGCAGCTGCACGTGCAGCCATTAAAGATCAAGACTTCATTCAATCGTGCAGACAAAAAAATGAAGCAGGTCTCAAGCAATATCAAGAATTTGCGGAACGTTTTGGACTATTTATCTATCCATCTCAAACAAACTTTGTGCTGATTGACTTTAAAAGAGATGCAGATGAGCTGTTCAATGCACTTTTGAAAAAGGGCTATATCGTTCGATCTGGTAAAGCTCTCGGATTCCCAACTTCTTTGCGTATTACTGTTGGAACAAAGGAGCAAAATGAAGAAATCTTAACTACACTTGCCGATTTATTACAAGGCATCCGTGCGTAGCATAACAATGAAGTCATATCCTGTTTATGGGATATGGCTTTCGTTGTAACTCATCCAATATACATATAAGCTATTGAAACAGCTTGTTTAATTTTCGCGAAAAATCAGGTGATGAACATGAATGAAGCAAACGAAACCATATTAATCGCTGGACTTGGTTTAATTGGTGGTTCTATTGCACTGTCGATTAAAAAAGAATTTCCACATAAAAAAATTGTAGGCTATGATGTCTCTAAAGAACAAATGATTGCTGCAACAAAACTAGGGATCATCGACGCGACTGCCGAGTCCTTTATAGAAGGCTTAAAAGCATCAGCAACGATTATTTTGGCAACGCCAGTACAACAAACCGTCAAAATGTTAAGTGATATTGCAGCATCTGGAATTGAAAGAGAGCTCACGATTACGGATGTAGGGAGCACAAAGCAAAAGGTCGTTCACTTTGCTGAAAAAACGTTGCCTGATCATTACCAATTTATTGGCGGGCATCCGATGGCAGGGTCTCATAAATCAGGTGTCATTGCAGCGAAAGACTTTTTATTTGAAAATGCATTCTACATTTTAACGCCAGCAAAGGTAACAAGTCGTCAGGCTGTTGACCGTTTGAAGGATCTGCTGAAGGGAACCAATGCTCATTTCATTGAAATGACACCCGAAGAACATGATGCTGTGACAAGTGTGATTAGTCACTTTCCACACATCGTCGCTGCCAGTCTTGTGCATCAAGCGCATCATTTTGAAGAAGAATTTCCTCTTGTAAAACGGTTTGCTGCTGGAGGCTTTCGAGATATTACCCGTATTGCATCAAGTAATCCTGCAATGTGGCGCGATATCCTTTTGCACAATAAAAACAAGATTTTAGACCGGTTCTATGAATGGAAAAAAGAGATTGACCGCATTGAATCCTTTGTGCAACAAGAAGATGCTGAGGGGTTATTCTCTTATTTCCAAGAGGCCAAGGAATATCGCGACGGCCTGCCTCTGAGGAAAAAAGGAGCGATCCCTGCTTTTTATGATCTTTATGTCGATGTGCCGGATCATCCTGGTGTTATTTCGGAAATTACAGGATATCTAGCAAATGAAAACATTAGTATTACAAATATCCGTATTATTGAAACGCGAGAAGACATTAACGGGATTTTACGCATCAGTTTTCAAACAGATGACGATCGAAAGCGGGCAGAACTCTGTATAAAAAATAGAGCAAATTACGATACATTTTATGCTGATTGAGGTGAGGAACATGAAAATTCATAAAAGTGCTCCTATGAATGGAGAAATTCATATTCCAGGAGATAAATCCATTTCTCATAGATCTGTGATGTTTGGCGCTATTGCTGACGGGACTACAGTAGTAAAAAACTTTCTACCTGGCGCTGATTGTTTAAGCACGATTGATTGTTTTAGAAAGATGGGTGTCGACATCGAACAAAAAGGTACAGATGTTGTCATTCATGGTAAGGGACTAAAAGGACTTAAAGAGCCGAGCGATATTCTCGATGTTGGTAACTCTGGCACGACTATTCGTTTAATGATGGGAATCTTGGCTGGCTGTGAGTTCCACAGTACGCTGATCGGTGACGAAAGTATTGCCAAAAGACCGATGAAACGGGTAACAGGTCCGCTAAGACAATTGGGAGCCAAGATAGATGGCAGAGCAAATGGCGAGTATACACCACTTTCTATACGTGGGGGTAATTTAAAAGCTATCTCTTATGAGTCTCCAGTTGCCAGTGCCCAGATTAAGTCGGCTGTCCTTCTAGCTGGGCTGCAGGCAGAAGGAACAACGACGTTAACTGAACCGCATAAATCAAGAGACCATACCGAAAGAATGTTATCAATGTTTGGTGTCTCGCTACATGAAGATGCACAAAGTGTTTCAATTGAAGGTGGACAAACGTTAAAAGCAACAGATGTATTTGTACCTGGAGATATTTCTTCAGCTGCATTTTTCTTAGTGGCTGGATCTATCGTTCCAAACAGCCGGATTGTATTGAGAAATGTCGGTTTGAACAAAACGAGAACTGGTATTATAGATGTGCTAAAACAAATGGGTGCAGACCTCGACATTCAAGAAGTGGATGCTAAAGGCGGAGAACCGTACGGTGATTTAACGATCTCTACCTCTTCATTAAAAGGGATCGACATTTCAGGTGATATGATCTCTAGACTCATCGACGAAATTCCTATTATTGCGCTCCTAGCTACTCAAGCAGAAGGAACAACGATCATTAAAGATGCCGCTGAATTAAAAGTGAAAGAAACCAATCGTATTGATACAGTCGTTTCAGAACTTAAAAAACTAGGTGCTCATATTGAAGCAACAGATGATGGAATGAAGATTCATGGTAAAACGAGCCTTAAAGGCGGCGCAGTCGTCTCAAGCTACGGAGATCATCGAATTGGTATGATGTTAGGAATTGCGGCATGTATAACAGAGCAAGCAATCGAGATTGAAGATACAGATGCAGTACGTGTATCTTACCCAAATTTCTTTGAACACATTGAATACTTAACGCAAACAGTCTGAGGATTTCCTCAGGCTTTTTCTTTCCTTTTGCATATTTGAAAGAACTATAGCATAGCTTGTCTCAAGGTGAAACCTTGAAAAAAAGCATTTTGCTGATTCAAAAACAATTTTTTAGCGTATTCGGTTTACAAATCGTCAGTTTAGTAAAGTATTGATTGAAAAAGAGTCTTCAAAACACAAAAATGGCCTCATGTTAAAAGAGCAACATATTTGCTGGATATGCAGCTGTCGATTATGATATGAAGTAACAACAGTTTAGGTTTTTGGAAACAGAAAGGAACGGTTTGATTTGAATAGTTCATTACAAGAAGCCATAAAATTAGTTGAGGCGGGTGAGACTGAAAAGGGACTCCAAACACTTGCTCAAGCAGAGAAGCATCTTCATGATGAAGAAAAAGCGCAGGCAGCTCAGTTATATTATGACTGGGGAGATATTGATAAAGCACGGAATCTCATTAGTGATTTACATGATTTATATCCAGAAGAAACAGGATTAACCTGTTTTTATGCAGAGCTGTTAATAGACTCTGATGAAGAAGAGAAGGCAATAGCAGTTCTTGAAACGATTCCTGAAGATGACGATGCGTATCCAGAGAGTTTATTGTTAATGGCAGATTTGTATCAAATGCAAGGACTATTTGAAGTCAGTGAACAAAAGCTTTTAAAAGCGAAAGAGTTACTACCTCATGAAGCCGTCATTGATTTTGCTTTAGGAGAATTGTATTTTTCTCAAGGTCTTTCAAAGAAAGCAGCCGACTATTTCTACAAAGTGGCCGATCAACAAAATGAAATTGGCGGTGTCAATGTATATCAGCGGCTCGCTGAATCATTAAGCACAGCTGGAGAATTTGAAGATGCCCTTGAATGGTATGAAAAGGCTGTAAAGGATCAAGTGGATCCAAATACACTTTTTGGCTACGGATTTACAGCGATGAGGGCTGGCAGAACGAAAACGGCTATTCAGCAGCTTTCTGAACTAAAAGATATTGATCCTTCGTATTCGTCACTTTATATGCCTTTAGCTAAAAGCTATGAGGAAGAAGGACTATATCATGAAGCTTTAGAGATAGTAAAAGAAGGAATTAAAGTGGATGAGTATAACAAAGAGTTATATTTATATGGGGCAAAGATTGATTTGAAAAATGGCCATTCGGAAGATGCGAAAAAATTGCTTCAAGAAGCACTTGCTCTTGATCCAGGATATATTGAAGCGGTTCAAACGCTGCTTGCGATCTATTTAAATGAAGAGCTGTTTGATGAAATTCTGGATGTGATTAAAGAGGTTAAAAGCTTTGGGGAAGAAGATCCAAAATGGAATTGGTATGCTGCTTCTGCTTCTGTCGGACGAGAAGAATACGATGAAGCCGCTGAGTATTTCAAACTTGCTCTGCCTGATTTTGATGAGGAACGTGACTTTTTATATGAATATGCTTCGTTCCTTTTAGAAGAAGGCAGACAAAAAGAAGCCTTGCCGTTATTACGAAAAGTTCTTCAGAAAGATGGCACGAATGAAGAAATTGAAGAAACGATTTTAAGAATTGAAGACGAAATTTCCTTATAGTTTGCAGGAATGAAGAACTGGTTTGTTGAATAATTCATGTATAGCAATTTAATTTACGATAGAGGAGGGAATAACATGCAGACCCCTGTTTCTGTCAATGAAAAGAAGGAATTTATCCGGTGGTTCTTAAACCATTATCAGTTAAAGCGAAGAGAGTGTGTTTGGATATTAAATTATTTAATGAGTCACGACTCTTTGATGGAAAAGGTTCATTTTGTAGAGCAAGCAGAATTTTGCCCAAGGGGAATTATTATGTCAACACACTGTGTGGATGAAGTTCCCTTTAGATTTTATAAAGAAAATATCATGACGACAGATGCAGAAAAATCATTTCATGATATTCGTTTGAATAAACAGCAAGATTTGTTTATTCAATTGAATTTCCGATCTGCATATCGTTCGCCGGAATATGCCGCTGTACTTGAAACAAATCCTCATATTCCTAAAGATCTTTATGAAAATGAAAAAGATAAAGATCTTGCTGAGAAAGTGCTAGAGCATTCTATTGCTACTTTCCAAAAAGAACGGCTGATGAAAGAAATCGATGAAGCGCTTGACCGTCATGATCAAGAAACATTTAATAAGTTAGCAAAAGAATTAAGCCTATTATCATAAACCAAGCCAATAAGCCTTGCCCTATACAGGCAGGGCTTATGTGATGAAAGAGGGGAACTAGATGAAGTTTCAGGCGGAGGACGCGGATCTCTTTTTACAATCTAAAGATTACATTGATACCGCTATCATTCCATTAGTTGGGATAGATGCAAGCCATATCAAACAAACCGTGTCTTTAGGTGAGTTTACAATACTTGTGGCAGAGGATCTTGAAAGGCAACTGAAAGGCAGAGTGTTTCTTTTTCCTCCACATACATATTTAGAAGTAAATCATCGTAAGCAAGAAGACATACTTGCAGTAAAACAATCATTGCAAGAACATTTTCAGCATGTTGTGTTTATCACATCTGATAACAAATGGAAAGAACAGCTAGAAGTGATCGAATCGGCATTTATATTGCAGTCTGTTCCGCTTGAGCATTTAAAGGTCAATTTAAAGCAAAAAGTCATTCAAGACAGTGTAGAACAAATTTTGAACTTTTTGTTACAAAAATGGAACCCTTCATAAAAACCCTTACATTTGCATTGTACATAGCTTTTTAGGCTGTTGACCTTGTGAATAGATTGATATATTATGAGGGTGTCCTAGTTTTATGAAATTTTTTCTAATTCAGTTATAAAGTAGCTGACGACCTGAGGGGGGGAGAAAAAAATGAGCGAGAAGAGACATGGAGTGTCCAGGCGTCAATTTTTGAATTACACGTTGACCGGCGTGGGGGGATTTATGGCCGCTGGAATGCTCATGCCTATGGTTCGCTTTGCGCTTGACCCTGTGCTAAAAGGAACAGAGGATCAGGATATGGTTCAAGTTGTCAGTGTAGATGAACTGACAAAAGAACCGAAGCGCTTTGACTTTAAAATTGATCAAGTAGATGCATGGTATGAGTCAAAGGAATCTAGGTCTGCATGGGTGTACAAAGAAGGGGATGAAATTGTCGCTTTATCGCCAATCTGTAAACATTTGGGATGTACAGTGAACTGGAACAGTGATCCGAAAAATCCAAACAAATTTTTCTGCCCATGCCATTATGGGCTGTACGACAAGGATGGTACAAACGTACCCGGAACTCCACCGCTTGCACCGCTTGATCATTATAAGCAGCAAGTGAAGGACGGATACCTCTATCTTGGAAAAGCTGTGCCGAAAGGGGAAGGGTAACGATGCTTAACAAGATTTACGATTGGGTAGATGAGCGGCTGGACATCACACCGATATGGAGAGACATTGCGGATCATGAAGTGCCTGAGCACGTCAATCCAGCACATCATTTCTCTGCTTTTGTGTATTGTTTTGGCGGTTTAACGTTTTTTGTGACGGTCATTCAAGTCCTTTCGGGCATGTTTTTAACGATGTATTATGTACCGGATATTAAAAACGCATGGGAATCTGTCTATTATTTGCAAAATGAAGTGGCATTCGGACAGATTGTAAGAGGGATGCACCACTGGGGTGCGAGTCTAGTCATTGTTATGATGTTTTTACATACGCTGAGGGTCTTTTTCCAAGGGGCGTATAAAAAGCCTAGAGAGCTAAACTGGATTGTCGGTGTGCTCATTTTCTTTGTGATGCTTGGACTTGGTTTTACAGGATATCTTTTACCGTGGGATATGAAGGCGCTATTTGCGACGAAGGTTGGTCTTCAAATTGCAGAGGCGACACCTTTCATTGGGAAAGAGATTAAAACGCTGCTTGCAGGTCATCCTGACATTGTAGGTGCACAAACGCTGACGAGATTTTTCGCTATCCATGTCTTTTTCTTGCCAGCGGCATTATTTGGGCTGATGGCTGCCCACTTTATTATGATTCGTAAGCAAGGAATTTCTGGACCGCTGTAAAATTTTGCGTTTGATGAATGTTCAATGAGGAGGGGATGACTTTGCATAGGGGAAAAGGGATGAAGTTTGTCGGAGATTCCAGAATACCGGCAGAAAGAAAACCTAACATACCTAAAGACTATTCCGAATATCCGGGAAAAACCGAAGCCTTTTGGCCGAACTTTCTTTTAAAGGAATGGCTTGTAGGTGCTGTTTTTTTAATTGGATTTCTTGTCCTAACTGTTGTTCATGCACCTCCGCTTGAGCGGATGGCTGATCCGACAGATACGGGCTATATTCCGCTGCCAGACTGGTATTTCCTATTTTTGTACCAGTTGTTAAAATATGAGTTTGCTGCAGGGAGCTATACGGTAGTTGGCGCAATGATTATGCCTGGAATTGCGTTTGGTGCTCTTTTACTCGCACCATTTCTTGATTCTGGTCCTGAACGCAGGCCATATCGAAGACCAATTGCAGTTGGGATGATGATTCTTGCAGTTGGTGCAGCAACCTATTTAACATGGGAGTCTGTTGCTACTCATGACTGGGAAGCAGCTGCGAAGCAAGGTGAAATCAAGAAAGAAGCAGAGATTGATACCTCAGCTGAAGAGTATAAAATCTATCAAGAGCAGACATGTATCTCCTGTCACGGAGATAATATGCAAGGCGGGGCAGCTGGACCGTCACTTGTTGACAATGGTTTAGCACCAGAGGAAATTGCGAAAATCGCTGTAGAAGGTAAAGGCAACATGCCTAAGGGCATTTTTAAAGGCAGCGATGAAGAACTTGAAAAGCTCTCGAAATATTTATCTGAGGTCAAATCTAAATAATTCAGTTGTTTAAATGCAAGTACAAGGATATACTCAAAAGGAGAAAAAAGCTGGCGCTGTCAGCTTTTTTCTGATTTTAACAGATCGTGAGTGAAGAGAAATATGAGATGGATTCAATATCTGCTAGCCACACGCTACATGCTTGTGCTGGTGCTCATTGTCAACTTTCTTGGTACTGTGTACGGCTACTACTGGTATATCCCGCAGCTCGTTGAGACGCCGGCTATCTTTTTACCTTTTGTTCCAGACAGTCCGACGGCAAGCTTTTTCTTTTTATTTGTATTACTAGCCTTTCTAATGAAACGCCATGCTCCTTATTTTGAAGCGTTGGCCCTTGTCACCTTGATCAAATATGGATTATGGGCTGTAGGGATGAATCTTTTCGTGCTCGTTTCTGTTGATGATTTTCCGTGGGAAGGATATATGCTAATTGGTTCGCACTTTGCGATGGCGGTACAGGCTGTGTTATTTGCGCCGTATTATCGTTTTCACATGCGTCATTTGGTTGTAGCAGGGATATGGATTTTACATAATGATGTGATTGATTATGTATTTGGAATGATGCCGCGTTATTCTATGCTTTCTGCCTATTCAAATGAGATCGGCTACGTGACGTTTTGGTTAAGTATTGCCGTTCTTCTTATTTCGTATTATCTTGTCATCTCGAAAAAATCGGTCAAGCTTGAACTCCCTTAACAATGTTGGTCTAACCTTGTCCTTTTCTTCATACGCTGTATGGAGAAAGGCTAGGAGGGACTTGCATGAAACGAAAGTCAATCGCGATGATTCTATTATTATTTCTCGTCTTGCATCCAGCTGCTGCAAAAGGTGAGGAAACAACAGCTGCTAAAGCTCTGCAAGAATTAACGGAACTATCAGATTCAATCTTTCAATTAACGAGACAAGCTAAATATGATGAGGCATTACAAGTTGCATTGTATGCTGAAAAGACATTTAAAGCTGAGAATTGGCGTGGAACTCTGACGAATACGCAGGTTCGGCAAATTACACTTGGCTATCAAGATATCATTAAAGGACTCCCGCAGGAAGACTTAAATGAGCGCGAAAAACTTCGGTATGCCTCTCAGTTTAGAATGCTTCTCGATGCGATACAATCAAATTCAGAACCTCTTTGGGGATCTCTCGAGAAGCCGATTATGGGGTCTTTTCCGACATTAAAGAAAGAAGTAAAAGATCCAGAATCGACGACGTTCTATGAAACTTGGAATGAGCTGGTTTCATTGTATGATATGATTTATCCGAGTTTAACCATTGATATCTCGCCTGAAAAGCTGCAAACGATTAAGCAGCACATGGAAGTAATTGAACAAGGTGAATTTTTAAAAGCATCGAGTGGGACAAAGCTTGAGCGTCTCACGAAACTCGAAGAAGATTTATCAAGTGTGTTTGCGAACGTTGATCAAGATGAAGCGGATCCATCACTTTTATGGGTCATTTTAACAACAGGAAGTATGATTTTACTCACTTTAACGTATGTTGGGTTTAGGAAATACCGTGCTGAAAAAGAAAAAAAGCAAAAGAGACAAGCCGATTATCCAAAGTCATAAAAAAAGAAGCACCGTTATCGGGCTTCTTTTTTAGTGGGGATTGAGCGGCTTTTTATGTTCATCTAATGTGAAGCCTTCACCAAGTACGTCATGCACGTCACTCACTGATACAAAGGCATGAGGATCGACGGAAGTTACGACGCTCTTGAGGTGGACAAGCTCATTTTTTGGAACGACGCAGTAAAGGACGTTGCGTTCCTGTTTCGTATAGGAGCCGACACCCTTTAAAATGGTCACTCCGCGCTCCATTTCCTCTGTGATTTTCTTTTGAATGATGTCATCCTTTTCAGAAATAATCATCGCTCCTTTGGCAGCGTAAGCGCCTTCTTGCATGAAGTCGATGACTTTTGCAGCAACAAATACGGCAACAAGTGTATACATGGCTTCTTTGTAATTTAAATAGGTGAGAGAGATGGTAATGACGCACGCATCGAAGATAAACATCGTTCTTCCCATTGCGACTTGATAATGTTTGTTGATCAGTCTTGCAATAATGTCAACGCCGCCTGTTGTCCCGCCGAATTTAAAGATGATCCCGAGGCCTGTTCCGATAAACACACCTGCAAAGAGTGCGGCTAAGGCTAAATCGTGCTGAAGAGGCATATGTATTTGAAAGCGCTGGAAGATGGCTAGAAAGACAGAAAGACTGACGGTTCCTACAATTGTATATGTAAACATGGTTCTGCCAAGCATTTTCCAGCCGATAAAAAAGATCGGAATGTTTAACACAAGGTTTGAAATAGATGGGTCAATGTGAAATAGAAAATATAAAAGCAGTGTGATACCTGTAAATCCGCCTTCCGCCAAGTTGTTCTGCATATTAAAATGAACAAGGCCGAAAGAAAAAATCGCAGATCCTATTAAAATAAACACGATATTTTTAAGACGAATTTCTTTTAGCAAAAGATCACTCCTTTTTTTGCTTAGACAGCGATAATATTATATGGTATGGAAGAGAAACAAGCAAACTGAGTTTTAAACATTTGTCAAATATTTATGATTTCGCTAACATGTAAGAGATGGATAGGAGGATGAGCTTCATGACGAATGAAAAAACGCTGCGTCACGTGCAGCAAGAAGTAGATGATTACATAGGACAATTTAAAGAAGGCTATTTCAGCCCGCTTGCCATGATGGCCCGTCTGACAGAAGAATTAGGTGAACTGGCAAGAGAGGTTAACCATTACTATGGAGAAAAGCCGAAAAAAACAACTGAAACAGAAAAAAGCATGGAAGAAGAAATTGGCGATGTGCTGTTTGTGTTAACATGCCTTGCCAATTCACTCAATATATCACTTGAAGAAGCCCATGATCGTGTGATGCATAAATTCAATACAAGAGACAAAGACCGCTGGACGAAAAAAGAAGGGAAGTAGAGAAGATGACGAATCAAACCATCAAAGTCGTAATCGCTGGAGCAAGAGGAAGAATGGGGATAGAGGCTGTCAAGCTGGCAGAAGAAACAAGCCATTTTGAACTGGTAGCAGCACTTGATCACACACATGAGGGGAAAAAGCTATCTGATGTGCTTCATACAACATCTGATGCGCCCATTTATACGGATATTGACGTGTGTCTTTCAGAAACAGCACCGGATGTATTAATTGATTTGACGACCCCAGAAATCGGGAAAGTACATACAAAAAAAGCCCTTGAACATGGCGTACGTCCAGTCGTAGGCACAACAGGTTTTTCAGAAGACGACCTAAAAGAACTTCAGCAATTAACAGAAGAAAAAGGGATAGGCTGTATTATTGCGCCTAACTTTGCTGTTGGTGCTGTTTTAATGATGAAGTTTGCCAAAATGGCAGCGAATTATTTTCCTGATGTTGAAATCATTGAGCTTCATCATGATAAAAAATTGGACGCTCCGAGCGGTACAGGATTAAAAACGGCTGAAATGATTGCTGAAGTAAGAGAAAGCAAAAAGCAGGGGCACCCTGAAGAAAAAGAACTAATCGAAGGTGCACGAGGAGCAGATTATGATGGCATCCGCCTTCACAGCGTAAGGCTTCCAGGCATGATTGCTCATCAAGAAGTGCTGTTTGGAATGGACGGGCAGACGCTCACGATTCGTCATGATTCTTATAACCGTGCATCCTTTATGTCAGGTGTGAAGCTTTCTGTTGAACAGGTGATGCATATTGATCAACTCGTCTATGGCTTAGAAAATATTATCGACTAATAAGGAGTGGATCCCTGATGAACATTGCTTTAATCGCTCACGATAAGAAAAAAAGTGACATGATTCAATTCGCCATTGCGTATCGAGATCTTTTGGCAGATCATACACTTTATGCAACAGGAACAACAGGTTTAAGAGTGAAAGAAGCGACTGGGCTGCCCATTCATCGTTTCCAATCAGGACCACTTGGAGGAGATCAGCAGATTGGTGCTATGATTGCTGATAATGCAATGGATCTTGTGCTCTTTTTTAGAGACCCTCTCACTGCACAGCCGCATGAACCGGATGTATCTGCACTCATCCGGCTTTGCGATGTGTATGCCATCCCATTAGCAACCAATATGGGGACTGCCGAAATTTTAGTCAGGAATTTAAATAAAGGTACGTTTGATTTTCGAGATGTAGCAAAAAACGGAGGAACACATGAAACCACTTGATATCCTTGCATTCGGTGCCCATAGCGATGATGTAGAGATCGGTATGGGTGGAACGATTGCAAAATACGTAAAAAAAGGGGCACGTGTTGGAATTTGTGACTTGACTCAGGCTGAATTATCTTCAAATGGAACGGTTGAAAGCCGAAAAGAAGAAGCCAGAGCAGCCGCTGCCATTTTAGGCGTCACGACTCGAATCCAGCTCACGCTGCCAGATAGAGGACTTTATCTCAATGACGAAGCGATGAAAGAAATTGCAGGTGTCATCCGAACATACAAACCGAGACTTATTTTTGCCCCGCACCACCAAGATCGACATCCTGATCATGGTCATGCGGGTTCACTTGTAGAAGAGGCCGCTTTTTCTGCAGGTATACATAAATTTGAAGATTCATACAAGCAGCCAGCGCATAAAATAAGCCAGATGTATTATTACATGATTAACGGCCACCATCGTCCAGATTTTGTGATCGATATCTCAGACGAGATGAACCAAAAAATTGATAGCTTACATGCGTATAAAAGCCAATTTGTCAAAACAGAGAGTTCAGTGGAGACACCGCTTGTAAATGGTTATATTGATTTTGTCAAAATGAGAGAGTCGATGTATGGAAGGGAAGTCAATAAACCTTTTGCAGAAGGGTTTCTGACAAAGAAGCCACTTTTGATGGATGATGACTTACTTGGGGGGTAATTATGAAAAAATTGAAGATCGGAATCACTTGTTATCCAAGTGTTGGCGGATCGGGCATTATTGCCACAGAGCTTGGAAAACGTTTAGCTGAAAAAGGGCACGATGTTCATTTCATTACCTCGAGTATTCCGTTTAGACTCAATAAAGTGTATCCGAATATTTATTTTCACGAGGTGGATGTCAATCAATATGCTGTGTTTCAATATCCGCCTTATGACCTTGCACTGGCAAGTAAACTAGCAGAAGTGGCAAAACGAGAGAAGCTTGATATTATTCATGCACATTATGCGGTCCCTCACGCCGTCTGTGCGTTCTTAGCTAAGCAAATGACTGGACAGTCTGTCAAAGTCGTCACCACCCTTCACGGGACGGATATTACGGTTTTAGGCTATGACCCATCTTTAAAGGAAGTCATCCGGTTTGCGATCGAATCATCTGACCGCGTAACGGCTGTATCACATTCATTAGCTGCGCAGACATACGATCTGATTAAACCGAATAAAAAAATTGATACGATCCATAATTTCGTCGATGAGCGTGTATATTTGCGTGAAGATCACGAAGTGCTGAAGACGCATTATGGTCTTCTGCAGGATGAGAAGGTCGTCATCCATGTATCAAATTTCCGTAAAGTGAAGCGGGTGCATGACGTGATCCATGTGTTTAAACAGATTTCTGAACAGGTGAATGCAAAACTGCTACTGATTGGGGACGGACCTGAAAAATCGGTTGTTTGCGAGCTTGTGAAAAAGCTTGGATTAACGGACCGCGTGTTATTTTTAGGAAAGCAAGAGAAGGTGGAGGAGCTCTATTCGATTAGTGATTTGAAGCTGCTGCTTTCTGAGAAAGAGAGTTTTGGTCTTGTACTACTTGAAGCAATGGCATGCGGAGTTCCTTGTATAGGAACAGACGTTGGAGGAATTCCAGAGGTGATTGCACATGGAGAGACAGGATTCCTTGTTCCGCTTGGTGATGTAGATGGAGCAGCAAAACATGCCATCTCTATTCTGAAAGACAATGCGCTCCATCAGCAAATATCGATGGCAGCCAAGTCTAGTGTGGAAGCCAATTTCTCTTCTGACAAAATTGTGAGAGAGTATGAAGAGCTTTACTTAGAATTGATCGAAGGTGATGTTGAAGATGAATGAACCATTCACACATGCGATCCCTATTTTACATACACTGCACGAACATGGGTATCAAGCTTATTTTGTCGGCGGTGCGGTGAGAGATGTCCTTTTAGGCAGGGAAATTGGGGATATCGATATTGCGACAGATGCCACACCTGATGTGGTGGAGTCTTTATTTGATAAAACAGTAGATGTCGGCAAAGAGCATGGCACAGTCATTGTGTTACTTGACGGGGTCAGCTATGAGGTCACTACGTTTCGGACTGAATCAGAATATGAAGACTTTCGCCGGCCTAAAGAAGTGGCGTTTATTTCATCACTAAAAGAAGATCTTTTAAGAAGAGATTTAACGATCAATGCAGTGGCCATGGATATTCATGGTGACATCATTGACCATGTAGGCGGCAAGCGGGATATTAAGCGAAGACGAATTCAAACGGTTGGAGATCCTGCATGCCGCTTTCAAGAAGACTCGCTTCGGATGATGAGAGCGGTGCGGTTTTTAAGCCAGCTCGGGTTTGAGCTTTCTAAAGAGACGGAAGAAGCAATGAAAAAAGATAAACATCTGCTTGCTAACATATCTGTTGAACGCAAAAAAATCGAAATGGAAAAACTTTTAAAAGGCCGCTACTGTGAGCAAGCCATCAAGGTGCTCATCTCCACCAAATTGTATGAAGAATTGCCCGGCCTCAAGGATCAGCTGAATGAAACGTTCCAAGCTTTCCCGTATTATTTATTGGATGGGTTAGATGAGGTGTGGGGAGCCTTTATCCATTTACTTGGTCTAGATGAGGCGGAGGCGGTGTCCTTTTTAAAAGAATGGAAGTTATCAACGAAACTTTTAAAAGAAGCCGTTGCCATTAGCAAATATGTTGATTGTGACTGGGATGCGGAAAAAATGTTTGAAGCTGGTGAACATGTCCTGCTTTCTAGTATGAAAATCACGCAGCTCAAACATGAGCGCCGCATTTTCTTTGATGAGCTGGAGGCGGCGAAACGTTCATATGATGCGCTACCGATTAAACAGCTTCAAGACCTTGCAGTGTCAGGAAAAGATTTGATGGCCTTTCGGCAAAAGCCAGCTGGTAAATGGATTGCAGAAGAGCTTGCTTCTGTGAAAAAAGCCGTTTTGCAAAACCAGCTTGAAAACCGAAAAGAAGCCATAGAGGAGTGGCTCATAGCGTGCGATCAGCGATTAGAAAACGATTAATTGAACTATTTACAGCATCTGAGCAAGATTTTGTCTCAAGCCAGCAAATATGTGATGAGCTTGGCTGCTCCCGAACGGCGGTATGGAAGCATATAGAGGATTTGCGAAAAGAGGGATATGAGGTCGAAGCGGTCAGAAGAAAAGGGTACCGGCTGCTTCGTAAACCGGACAAAATTAGTGAAGACGAAATTCTGTTTGGTTTGGAAACAGAGCTGTTTGGCAGGCATATTTACTTTCAAGAAGAAGTCGCCTCAACTCAGCTCATTGCCCATGACCTCGTCAATAAAGGAGCCCCGCACGGCTCGCTTGTTGTCAGTGATCATCAGACAAACGGAAAAGGACGCCTTCAAAGAACGTGGCACTCACCAAATGGGACAGGCATATGGATGAGTTTGATTCTCCGGCCGGAAATACCGCTGCACAAAGCGCCGCAAATGACGCTTTTAGCATCTGTCGCCATCGCTGAAGCCATAGCGCAGCAAACGTGTCTCAGTCCATCGATCAAATGGCCAAACGATATTTTGCTAAACGGAAAAAAGGTCGTTGGTATTTTGACTGAATTAAAAGCAGAAGCTGACCAAGTTCACGCAGTCATTATTGGCCCAGGCATTAACGTGAATCAGACGGCAAATGATTTTCCTGAAGAATTAAAGGATGTTGCGACGAGTTTGCGAATGGAGCTGGGTCAAAAGGTAGACAGAGCGGCACTGATTCAAACCATCATGTCCACCTTTGAAAAAAGGTATGATGAATATATGACATATGGTTTTGCTCCGATCAAACAATTATGGGAATCGTATGCGATGACCATTGGAAAGCGTATCATCGCACGCACCGTCAATGGACAATATGTTGGAACGGCGCTTGGGATTAATGATGAAGGCGTTCTTTTACTCGAAACGGAGGGCGGAATCCAAAACATCTACTCCGCTGACATTGAGATCAAGTCAACTTAAGTGGAACACCCGGCACATTTTTGATATACTTCGTGTGGGCAGTATCTGAAAAAGAACTGTACCTGTTAGGAAGAAAAATTCGATAAATTTCTGCCTTGATCCTAAGGGACTTGGACAGAGGGATGATTCGTCTGCACATGAGAGATAAAAGCGTGTGAGATCAGACAAGCCATCTCCTCTCCAGAATGAGGAGGAACAAATGAAGACAAAGTTAGATTTTTTCAAAATGAAAGAACAAAACGAACCTATTGTGATGCTGACAGCATACGACTATCCAGCTGCAAAGCAAGCGGAAAAAGCGGAAGTCGACATGATCTTAGTTGGTGACTCACTTGGGATGGTTGTCCTTGGACTTGATTCCACAGTGCAAGTGACGATGGATGATATGATTCATCACACAAAAGCAGTCAAAAGAGGCGCAAAAGACACATTTGTTGTGACGGATATGCCATTTATGTCTTATCATTATTCATTAGAAGAAACGATGAAAAATGCAGCACGCATTATGCAAGAAAGCGGTGCTGATGCCTTAAAGCTTGAAGGTGGAGACGGAGTATTTGAATCCATTCAAGCACTTACAAGAGGCGGCATTCCTGTTGTAAGCCATTTAGGGCTCACCCCTCAATCAGTCGGTGTCCTTGGCGGCTATAAAGTGCAAGGAAAAGACAAAGAGAGTGCACAGAAATTGATTGAAGATAGTCTGAAATGTGAGGAAGCAGGTGCCATCGCCCTTGTGTTAGAGTGTGTACCTGGTGAACTGACAAAACGGATTACTGACATGCTAAAGATTCCTGTGATCGGAATTGGGGCAGGGGCTGAAGCAGATGGACAAGTTCTCGTTTACCATGATGTGGTAGGGTACGGCGTGTCTAGAACACCTAAATTTGTGAAACAATACGCGCAAATCGATGCTGTATTAGAAGAAGCGCTCATACAATATACAAAAGAAGTAAAAGCACGCACATTCCCAGAGGATGCTCATACCTTTCATATGAAAGAAGAAGTCCTTGATGGTTTATATGGGGGGATCAAGGAATGAAGGTTGTTTCCCATATTCATGAATTAAAAGAAATGATCAAGCAGCATCAAAAGAAGCAGCATTCCATTGGATTTGTCCCTACAATGGGTTTCCTTCATGAAGGACATCTTACGCTTGCAAAAGAAGCAAGAGATCAAAATGACATTGTGGTGATGAGCATCTTTGTCAATCCATTGCAATTTGGACCGAATGAAGACTTTGAATCCTATCCAAGAGATATGAAAAGAGACCAGCGTCTTGCTGAAGAAGCTGGAGTAGATATATTATTTACACCTGATGTGAAGGAAATGTACAAAGATGAGCCATCGATTACGATGACTGTTCAAAAGCGTACAGACGTCTTATGCGGGAAGAAACGCCCAGGACACTTCGACGGCGTTGTCACGGTGCTCACAAAGCTGTTTCACCTTGTCGCACCAACCAATGTATACTTTGGTCTAAAGGATGCACAGCAAGTCGCTGTTATCGATGCGATGATCAAGGATTTCTTTTTTGATCTTCACCTTGTGTCTGTTCCTACTGTTCGAGAAGAAGACGGTTTAGCGAAAAGTTCAAGAAACGTGTATTTGTCTGAAACAGAAAGGCAAGAAGCACCTGCTTTATACCGGGCATTAAAAAAAGGACAGACAGCTGTAGAAAAGGGTGAACATGATGTAAATCGTATTTATCAATTAGTGGAAGAGGAGATTCTTCAAACAAGTGGAGAAATCGATTATATTGACATTTACTCCTATCCAGAGCTTGAACCCCTTCAGCACTTAACGGGGCAAGTGATCATTGCCATTGCTGTGAAGTTCTCCCGGGCAAGACTGATTGATAATGTGATTTTCCATGTTCCTGAAAGCGGTGAAAAACATGTATAGAACTTTTATGACCTCGAAACTTCATAAAGCGACAGTGACTGAAGCAAACTTACACTATGTAGGTAGTATTACTATCGACGAAGATTTGCTTGATGCGGCAGGCATGATGGCAAATGAGAAAGTGCAAATTGTCAATAATCACAATGGTGCTAGACTTGAAACATATATCATCCCTGGAGAAAGAAAGAGCGGTGTCATTTGTTTAAATGGTGCGGCAGCAAGATTGGTTCAGCCAGGAGATGAAGTCATTATTATCGCTTATGGGATGTTGTCAGAGGAAGAAGCGAAATCGCACACACCTAAAGTGGTCGTGTTAAATAAACAAAATCAAATTGAACAAATGATTGGGCAAGAGCCTGCGAGAACGATTTTATAACGCACGCTCACATGGAAACAGAACAGTTTCATCAAAAGGAAGCTGTTCTGTTTCAGCTATATTGCCCAGAGTGTGTTTCACTATGAGTGGAACGAGGAATTGAGGTGTCCATTTTATGACCGATCAAAGGTTTGTTGTCGTTGATATTGAAACCACCGGGAATTCACCAAAAAAAGGTGATAAAATCATTCAAATTGCTGCGGTGGTCATTGAAAATGGACAAATTGTCGAACGGTATTCAAAATATGTGAACCCAGGGAAAACGATTCCTGGATTTATTGAACAGCTGACAGGTATTAAACAGCACATGGTTGATGACGCGGTGTTTTTTGAGGACATTGCCCAAGAGGTGTATGATCTCATACAGGGCGCTTATTTTGTTGCGCACAATGTTCATTTTGATTTGAACTTTTTAAACGATGAACTAAAAGCATGCGGGAAAAATGAGCTGGATGTGCTAGCGATTGATACGGTTGAAATTTCTAGAATTCTTTATCCTGAGCTTGAAGGTTATAAGCTAACTGAATTAAGCGAAGAGCTCATGCTTCCACATGACCACCCGCACAGGGCGGATAGTGATGCGGAAGTTACTGCCATGTTATTTTTAACCTTATTAGATCAATTAAGGAATACTCCGCCAAATGTGTTAAAACAGCTTCGCAGATTATCCTCTTATCTTCTAAGTGATATAGGACTTTTAATTAAGCAGCTTGAAACCAATCACTCTAGTCAGGATGATTTGCTTGTAGAAGTAGGATCTTTTGCTGTGAAAGATGTGACCAATCCTATCACTGAATCGACATATGCAGTAGGCGCTGACGACGAGCAGCTGTTTGAGGAGATAAAAGAGAAGCTTCCTCAAACATTAGAAGGCTATGAAGTAAGAGAAGGCCAGCTCACGATGATGAACAAAGTAAGAGATGCGTTCCATGAAAGAGCTTATGCGTTAATTGAAGCGGCGCCGGGAATCGGGAAAACACTCGCTTATCTTATACCAGCTGCTTTAGAAGCAAAGAAATCAGGAAAACCTGTCATTATCAGTACATATTCTATTTTACTGCAGCAGCAACTGCTTCAGCGCGATGTTCCGCTACTCAAGCAGTTGCTCCCATTTGAGCCAGCCGCCTGTGTGTTTAAAGGGCGGGCACATTATATTTGTTTAGATAAGTTTGAGCATGTCCTGCATGAGGAAGATGATAACTATGATGTTGTCTTAACAAAAGCGCAAATTTTAATGTGGCTCCTTGTCACTGAAACAGGTGATTTGTCTGAACTGAATTTACCGTCAGGAGCTGCAAATATAAAAGACCGTATCTCTTGTGTGCACATGCCATTTACATCGAAAAAACGCCGTTTTAAAGAACATTGTTTTTATGAACGGGCTAAACGAAAGGCTCAAACCGCTGATTTAATTTTGACGAATCACCGTCTGCTTTTATCCCAAACGGAAGGAGCTTCTATCTTTCAGCATGCAGACGTCTATGTGATTGATGAGGCCCATCAATTTGAAAAAACAGCCAATGAAACGCTAGGTGACAGTGCGTCTTATATCCAGCTTCATGCGAAATTAACGCAGCTTGGCTCTTTGCATGGCGGGCTGCTTAAGAAATTGAAAAAGAGATTTCATGGGGCAGGTTTATCAACTGACACCTTTATTGAAATGGACGAGTATCTTCAGCAGCTTCAGATGGAAAGTGACGCATTTTTTAGTACCGTTCATTCTTTTGTCAAAAGGACAAAACCAAAAGCGGACATCAATCGTCTCATTCATAGAGTCCGTCATCATTCAAAACATGCTCAGTGGGTCCGAATTAAAGAATCAGCGAGTAAGCTTTGTTCATTATTAATTGCTTGTGAGAAACTGTATGAGCAGCAAAAAAATGAGCTGCTTCACAAAAGTGATCAGTTCATAGAACACTTTGCATTTGAAGCAGAAGAATACGATCAAGTGATGTCGTTTATGCAGACATTCTGCAGTACGCTGTACCGGTTTATCTTTGAACCAAACAATGATGAAACCGTTTGGATTGAGATTGATGCAAAGGGTGCCAAGAATGCTGTCTTTATGCACGCACAGCCGCTGGATACAGGGGAGCTGCTAGCTGATCGGTTCTTCATGAACAAAAAAAGCGTTGTCCTCACATCAGGGACGCTTACCATTAATCAACGCTTTGATTATTGCTTGGAACGATTTGGCCTGCAAGATTTTTATCCACACCTTGTCCAAATTGATTCACCTTTTGAACTTGAAAAACAGCTTAAGGTCGTTGTACCGGCTGACATGCCACCGATCACAAACCGTGATGAACGCGATTATGTGAAGCAAGCTGCAACATATATTAAGATCATGGAAAAGCAGGATCAAGCGAAAATATTGGTGTTATTTAATTCACATGAGATGTTAAAAGCAGTGTATGAAGAGCTGAAATCAGAAGGTATGCAATCGGCATTGTTTGCTCAAGGTTTGACAGGCGGGAGCCCTGTAAAATTGACGAAAATGTTCAAATTGGCTAAGCAAGCCATCTTGCTAGGAACAGGGAGTTTCTGGGAAGGTGTGGATTTTCCTGGCTCAGAGCTAACGACCGTCATTATGGCAAGGCTTCCTTTCCGACCGCCTGATTCACCGCTCATTGAAGCAAAATGTGAAGCGGCAAAAAAACAAGGGAAGAATCCGTTTAAAGCCGTCGCTCTCCCGGAAGCTGTGTTAACTTTTAAGCAAGGAGCAGGCCGCTTGCTTCGCTCGGAAAAAGACATCGGAACATTGCTGATTTTAGACCGCCGAGTGAAAACCGCTTCGTATGGAAAACTATTTTTAGAATCACTTCATCATGCGCCAGTTCACGAGATGTCCAAAGAGTCGCTTGAGGTGTATATAGAAAAGCTTAACAACGAAAAGCCGCTGTCATAAGCGGCCTTTCACTGGTGTGGGTTTGGAGTTAATTTATCGTAACGGCTTTTTATGTTCCGTTGTAAAAATAGTATCGGTTCTCACATTGAAAAGTATGACTAACAATATTTACGTACCGAGGAGGAATTAGAAGTGGAAAGTAAAATAGAGGTACTTTCAACTGTTCAAATTAAGCATTCAGAAGACCTATACAAAATCGTCGATTTGCTGAACAGAACGCTTAAAAGGGAAGATCTTATGTTTGGATTAGCATTAGATCAAGAAGATCAAAATCAAGCGATATTTACCATATATCGCACATAGGGGAAGCTTGACATGAAAAAAATAGTTTGGATTATTTCATCCGTTGCTGCGCTCGTTTTACTCATTGGCATCATTAGCTTTTCGTGGATTTATCAAATGGCCATGGGACAAAAAGAAGAAGGTCATGAGTCAGCGATTGAACGAGCAAAAAAGCAAGCATCATTAGCACAAGTAGAGCAAGTGGATACCTTTGTTGGGAAAGAAAAGCAATTTATTGTGGAAGGTAAAAACAAACAAAACGAAGCGATCTATGTGTGGGTACCTGCCAGCAAAAAAGAAAAAGTCATTGCCAAAAAAGCAAAAGAAGGCATTACTTCAAACCAAGCAGTACAAGCCGTTCAAAAGGAGAACACCATTTCTAAGCTAAAAAATGTTCAATTAGCACGAGAAGGTGACGTCCTCCTTTGGGAAGTAACGTACTTAAATGAGAACAGCCAATATAGTTTCAGCTATGTTGATTTTACGACAGGACGAGTGGAAAAAAATTTAACACCGTAGTTTCTTCTGTCTTGCGTTGACCATGCTGATTTAGAACGGTTATAATAAAATGTATGAAAAAAGAATCACACCTATCTAACAAGGTGAGTTTCTTTCTGGCTTTGGAGGGAAATATGTTGAAAACAACTATTAATCAAGTGTTCAAACACGTCGATGAAGAAGTAACCATCGGCGCATGGATTGCCAATAAACGTTCAAGCGGGAAAATTGCATTCTTGCAGCTTCGCGACGGGACAGGCTTTATTCAAGGAGTCGTTGTAAAAGCAGAGGTGGAAGAGGAAGTCTTTAAACTTGCGAAATCAGTGACACAAGAGACATCGGTCTATGTCACAGGACAAGTAACAAAAGACGAACGTTCACCACTTGGTTTTGAATTACAAGTGAAATCCATTGAAGTGATTCACGAAGCAACAGATTACCCAATTACACCAAAAGAACATGGAACAGAATTCTTAATGGATCACCGTCATTTATGGCTGCGTTCTAAAAAACAGCATGCCATTATGAAAATCCGTAATGAAATTATTCGTGCTACATATGAATTTTTCCATCAAGAAGGCTTCGTGAAAGTGGATCCGCCAATCTTAACAGGAAGTGCTCCAGAAGGAACAACAGAGCTGTTTGCTACTAAATATTTTGATGAAGATGCATACCTTTCTCAAAGTGGACAGCTTTACATGGAAGCTGCTGCGATGGCACTAGGAAAAGTATTCTCATTCGGTCCAACATTTAGAGCAGAAAAATCGAAAACAAAACGTCATTTAATCGAGTTCTGGATGATCGAGCCTGAGATGGCATTTGTTGAATTTAATGAGAACCTTGAGTACCAAGAAAATTATGTGTCTCACGTTGTTCAAAGTGTACTTGAAAATTGTAAAGTAGAACTGCACACACTTGGCCGTGATACAGCAAAATTAGAAAACATCAAAGCACCATTCCCGCGCATCACATATGATGAAGCGATTAAATTCTTGCAGGATAAAGGATTTGATGACATTGAATGGGGAGATGACTTCGGTGCGCCGCACGAAACAGCGATCGCCGAAAGCTATGATAAACCAGTCTTTATCACTCATTACCCAACCTCATTAAAACCATTTTATATGCAGCCTGCACCAGACCGTGATGATGTCGTCCTTTGTGCAGATTTAATTGCGCCAGAAGGCTATGGAGAGATTATCGGCGGTTCTGAACGTGTTCACGATTTAGATCTGCTTGAAGCAAGGTTAAAAGAACATGGGTTAGATCAAGAAACGTACAAATGGTACACAGAATTAAGACAGTATGGTTCTGTACCACATTCAGGTTTTGGTCTTGGACTTGAACGAACAGTTGCTTGGATTAGCGGAGCGCCGCATGTGCGTGAAACAATTCCATTCCCAAGATTATTAAACCGTTTATATCCTTAAGACGTGAAAGCCTCCAACATATGGAGGCTTTTTCAAACGTCTTAAGGGCAGCACGTATGAGAAAACGTGATATACTGAAAGTGAAGAGGTGTATCCGATGAAAAGGCAGCAATTTATAGATATGCAGAAAATGGGTTCGACCAGTTTGCCTAATTTGCTGATTGCTCATTATGAGCAGTTAGGACTGAATGAGTCACAAATGATGGTCATGTTAAAGATTAAAATGAATGAAGAACAAGGCGTCTTTTTTCAGACATTTGAAGAGCTTTCACATGGTATGACCATTTCGCCCGAAGAATGTGCTTATATGGTGCAGTATTTGATTCAAAAAGGGTTTATTTCGATTCAGCCGTTTGAAGACAGGTCTGGTATTCAGCATGACCGGTACTCGGTAGAACCCTTATGGGGTGTGCTGTATGACTTTTTAGAAGCAAAACAGGCGAAAGACGTACAAAAAAATCATGTGCAGGCTGAAAAGTCTTTATATGCGCTATTTGAAGATGAGTTTGGCAGACCACTTTCTCCTCTTGAAGGGGAAACACTCTCAATCTGGATGGACCAAGACCATCATGATGCTGAGATGATTCGTCTTGCTCTAAGAGAAGCCGTTTTATCAGGAAAATTAAATTTCCGCTATATCGATCGAATTTTATTTGAGTGGAAAAAGAAAGGGCTGAAAACAGCGGAAGAAGCGAAAGAACATAGCCAGCATTTCCGTTCGCAGCAAAAAGCCCCACCTTCAAAAGAAGAAACATCTTCATATAAACGACAAGTTCCTTTTTATAATTGGCTGGAACAATAACCAATAAAGGAGAAGGCATGTTATCAAAAAAACAAATCAATGAATGTTTAGATATTATAGGAGATATGTTTCCAGAGGCTGAGTGTGAGCTCGTTCATTCCAATCCATTTGAACTAGTGATTGCTGTCGCACTTTCAGCGCAATGTACAGATGTTCTAGTGAACAAAGTGACCAAACATCTATTTCAAAAATATAAAACACCAGAAGACTATTTAAGTGTGCCGCTTGAAGAGTTGCAGCAGGATATTCGTTCGATCGGTCTTTATCGTAATAAGGCAAAAAACATTCAAAAATTAAGCCAAATGCTGATTGAAGATTATGGCGGTGAAGTGCCAAGAGATCGAGATGAGCTAATCAAGCTCCCAGGGGTTGGACGGAAAACAGCAAATGTCGTTGTGTCTGTCGCTTTTGGAATTCCCGCCATTGCAGTAGATACACATGTTGAGCGTGTCAGCAAACGACTTGGGATTTGCCGCTGGAAGGATTCTGTTCTTGAGGTAGAGCAAACCTTAATGAAGAAGGTGCCAAAAGAGGATTGGTCCGTGACCCATCATCGTCTCATCTTTTTCGGTAGATATCACTGTAAGGCGCAACGGCCACAGTGTGAATCTTGTCCACTTCTTGATATGTGCAGAGAAGGGCAGAAGAGGCTGAAAAAAGGGCTGGTGAAGCTGGCATGAGCGGAGCAGCTGTTTTCACCTCATATGTCGAAAAGCTAAAAGAGAAAAAGGTAGAGATAAGCGGCGAAAAAAAGGATATATTAAGAATCAATCCACTCGCATTTGATCTATCCTCAGAACCTTTACTAGATGAGCAACCGTGGCAGAAAACGGAAGAATTTGTTCCTTTGATGTTTGATCTGTGGAATGAATTAAAAGACCACATGCTTCCTCGCTTTCAAACGAGAAAATCTCGGTGTGAAGAGGATGATATGCTGCAAGGCATTGTCAGTATGATTGCAATGTTTTACTGGATCAAAGGAGAGAAGCTTCAAACCGTTGATTGGGAGGAAATTAAACAACAGACGTTTCCAGTAGCCCCCATTAACTGGACAGAACGATTAGAGTTTATTTTGCTTAAACCTACTCAATATCATTGCTTTATTCAATTGGACGAGTTATACACAGAGCTCAAAAAGCAGTATGGAAAATATGAAGCACTCAGAAAGTTAAAACAAAATCGTTAAAAAAGCACTTGCCACATAGGGCAAGTGCTTTTTTGTTATTCGTCTTCTTTGCGAGAAGTAGAATTTGACTGAGTATTTGAGCTTTGAGAATTGGCTTTCTCGTCGTCTTTCTTTTTATCTTTATTGGCATCACTCTGTGAGTTGCTGTTTCCATTTGTACTGTCTGAGCCATCACCATTTTCGGTATTTCCACCTTGATCTTTTTTATCATCAGGCTTCTGCTCATCAGTGCCACCTTGGTTTTGATTATCATCTGTTTGATCTGTCTGCTCATCATCAGGTTGCTGTGGCTCTTCTTCTTCTTTGTTCTCATCATCTGCTTTTTCTTCCTCTTCTTCGTCATCTTTAATGGTGAGGAAAGTAGAAGCCGCTTTACTTGTGACATCGTCTACAGTCGCTGTCACTTGGAATTTATAGGTGGATCCTGGCTTTACATCAGAGATGACGGCTTCTTTAGAAGAGCTGTTTTGAATGTCTTTATAGCCGCCATCATCGACCGCTTGCTTCACATTAAATGTTGCATCTGCATCGTCATCATAACCCCAAGTAAGTGTAATCGATTTTTTCTCTTCATCATACACCGCTTTTAAGTCAGATGGTTTGTCAGCTTCTTTCTTTTCATATGTGTCAGAAACTTTTGTTGGGACAGTTCCTTTGACGAAGTATTCCGTTGTCTTCTTATCACTTGGTGTGTTTGGTCCAGCTAACTTCGCTGGATCTGATCCTTTTTCAACCGTTGCTTCAACGACACTATCTGGTTTTTCAAATGAGCCGCTTCCATCATCAATTTGAGAAATTAATTTCTGGAAGACAACTTTGGCAACACGTTGTTCATAATCCGTAAGCCACATTTTGCCGTCCGCATCTTTTGAGTTGCCGATTCCAGTCCACACAGCTGCTGTGTATTGCGGCGTGTAACCGACAAACCATGAATCTTTCGCACCGCCAGAAGGGATGTTGTATTTATTAATATCATCTTGTGTAAAGTTGGTTGTACCTGTTTTACCAGCTACTTGAACATTCGGTACTTGTGCGAGTGTACCTGTTCCAGATTGTACAGCAGTTTTCAGCATATCTGTGATCATAAATGCAGTGTAATCACTCATGGCTGCTTTTGAGTCTGGCGTTAAGTCAAGCTTCGTTCCGTCATTAAATTCAACAGACGTTACAGCATGCGGTTCATTATAGTATCCGTTGTTACCGAATGCACTAAATGCACCAGCCATTTTAAGAGAAGAGACACCTTCGTCAAATCCGCCGATTGAGTAAGACTCAGGAATGTCAGAAGGTAAGTCCAAACCTAAGTTATTGGCGAATTGAACAGCATTATCTGTACCAGCTTCTTGGAAAGCTTTTAAAGCAGGGATGTTTCGTGATTGTGCCAAAGCACTTCTCATCGACATTTTCCCTAAGTGTCTTCTGTCAAAGTTGTTAATTGGTGTACCGTTAGAGTACGTATAAGGCGCATCATCAATTTGCTGATATGTTGACCATTTTTTGTTTTCAATTACAGGACCGTAATCTAAAATTGGTTTGATTGTAGATCCCGGCTGGCGTTTTGCATCAGTGGCATAGTTAAAGCCGCCGGCTGGTACATCACGACCACCGCCAATGGCACGAATTTCACCATTTTTTGTATCTAGCAGGGTGACTCCAGCTTGCATACCTTTCGTAAATCCGGCTGAATCCCCATTGATGATGTCATCCAGATGATCCTGTGCTTTTCGATCAAGAGAAGTATAGATTTTTAATCCATCTGTTGATACATCTACTTTGGCTTTTTTCTGTACTTCTTCCATGACTTCTTCAATATAAGCAGAGTACTTACTTGAGTTTTGACTCTTATATTTATCAGCTGAAACAACTGTTTTGCTGACAGGTGTTGCTTTTGCTTCCTCATACTCTTTTTCTGAAATATAGCCTTGTTTTTTCATTAGGCCTAAAACGATATTACGACGTTTTTCCGCTGCCTCTGGATGTTTCACTGGGTTATAGGCAGAAGGACTTTGCGGCATACCCGCAAGTGTGGCAGCCTGTGCAACAGTTAGTTTATTTAAATCTGTCACTCCGAAAAATTGTTCAGCCGCTTTCCCAACACCATAAGCATAAGGAGAGAAGAAAATACGGTTTAAATACATTTCTAAAATTTCATCTTTAGAGTATTTTTGCTCAAGTTGAATCGAGAGCCACACTTCCTGTACTTTACGTTTTAACGTCTTTTGATTGTTAAGCAGGGAGTTCTTCACAACCTGCTGTGTAATCGTACTTCCACCTTCTGCTCCAAAACCGTCCTCGACGTTTGCGACAAGAGCACCGCCAATACGGATAGGATCAATCCCGTGGTGTTTATAAAAACGTGCATCTTCAGTTGCAATAAACGCATCTTTTACCACGTCGGGTATATCTTTAATCGAGACATACGTTCTTTTTTCCGCCCCGACTTCTGCAAAGACTTTTTTGTCTTTATCGTAAAGTTTTGAAGAATACGGCGTTTTTAGCTTGCTATCATCAATAGAAGGAGCGCTTGATGCAAAAACGGCAAAAGTTGTGATTCCGGCTACTAAACAAAGAAGACCGATCACGAGTAAAGATAAAAATATTTTTTTAAATAGACCTGCTTTCTTTTTGCCTTTTTTGTTCTTTTGCTTCTTATTGTTTTCTTGACTTGCTTTACGTCGCTGTTCACGACTTGTAAATTGATCAGACATCACATCTCAACCTTTCGTGTTAAACCTTTTTCGAACGTAAATGTTGCTTGCTTTCATCCGAAAAATGAAGTGTCTCCACTACTTTAATATAATCAATTCTTGGCGAATATCCAAGTGTCATGAGGTGGCCTGCTTCCATTAATTCATCTTTGCTAATGGATTTTCGGCCGTTTTGCTGCTGCCGCTCCCAAAAGAAGAAGAGGTCAGTAGCGGACAAATAATAAACGGAACCAAATGCGGATATAATAACAAAACAAATACCGCCTTGCTTTTCAACCTGTTTCATATGCTCAATTTGATGGTCGTGGAAATTTTTGAGTGGAAACGAGGTGGTGCTTTTGGTTTCCTTTGCTTCAAAATCGATATAACGCCCTTTGTATACCCCGTTGTAGTCTGTTGTGGAGGATTGTTTAAAATAGGCTTCTTTAATGACAGCAGCGCTTCTTTTTGGATAATCCACATTGACAATTTGAACAGGGGTAGGCTTTTTATGAATGACTGCGATCCCGTTGACCAAATAGTACTGGTTCGTTTCATTTAAGTCAGCTTCAAGCGTCATCCCGCGGTTACTATAAGATGATTCGCCGCTAATTCTTTTTTTTGTCCCAATTTGTTGAATGGGCTGATACGATTTTCCGTTAGGATACCGAATCATCAAGTTTCAGCCTCCTTTTAATGCATTTTGTATTGGAGAGATCACCATGTTGTCACAACAAGAGCACATGATTACCCAGCATATTTTACATGAAACGAAAGCGAAAAATAAGGACAATCTGACAAGGACAAATGCGTACAAGCGCTTTTATGACCGTCATCCAGAGATGAAATGGTCTCTGCTTGCTTCTTTTGTCTCCAGAAATGCTGGATGGTCGATGACAGATTTAAAAGGCGAGCTCTTCCATCCGGGTTTAACGGATCAGCAAGGGCGTCTGTTCTTTACAGCGTATGAAAGAGCGAATTGGCTGATCTTTTCAGATGCTTACCCGCAGCTTCTCTTGTATGAATGGTCAAAAAGGTGCCGCAAACCTTTATTTCATCTGCTGCCCCATTTCGGTGTGTCACGTTTTATGAACGCTGAATGGGAACGATTTTGGCAAAAGCGTGACACAGAGCGATTGCTGCATGCACTCATCATAAATGAACAATATACTATACAATCTCCTATTATACAAAATCCTCTCCTGAAAAAGAATGTTTTTCACTCGATTCAATATCTTTTCAGCGAGTGGGCACATTTTCAAACCGTCGTTTTTCCGACAATAGACGGGCATTTGTATGGGTTAACCATACGAAAGTTTTCCCAAGTAAAAGAGCGCATTACGTTAGGGAAAAAACTAGCAAAACTATTGTTTCGAGCCGATTTGTTTTCGGATTTTTATCATTTTTTACATACCGTGCCGCATACGGGATCTCGATTTGATTTTGAACCGTTTTTAGGGATTGCGCGAAGGTCAAGCCCTTTCCTCAGAACGGTGTATCCAGTCATGACACATTCATTAGACGATCGAAGGGAAGATTGGTTTCAAAAGAAATTGAGTCCATCCTTGTTTGAAGCAGAGCGTTTACCAAAACAAATTGAGCTGACCGACTGGTATTTTCATAAAAAAAGGCAGCTTCGTTTTCTTTTCTCATTAGAACACTATTTTTTGCATAAATAAAAAGCAGGGGGTACCTGCTTTTTTTACGTGGATGGACGGTTAGGGCCGCCGAGCTTTTTATCAAGCTGATCTGTACTGTTTTCTTTCCCTTTTGTTTTTTGCTCTTTTGGTGCTTGCTGCTTTTTCATGATATCTACCTCCTTTGTCCTTAGAATTTACACAATCGGACGCGATCATACAAAGAAGGACAAGCACGTGTCGAAATGGAAGAAATTGCGCTTATCTTCACTTAGATTGGCGATTTAGTTCTAGTTTTGTCATGTATGAAGGAGGGAGTAAAAGAAAAGAGAATGTAACGAGAGATGATAAAGGAGGAATCTGATGATGAGCGAATTTGTATCAAAAGAATCCATTATGCAGTTGTTAGAGGAAATTGAGCGAAAGATTGATGCGGTGGAAGAAGAACTGTCTTTAGCTGTCAAAAAAACAAAAAACGCTGCCGTAGAGGAGCAAGAACAAATCATTGACCGTCTTGAATCTGAAGTGAAGGAATGTGAATTGAAAATTCATGCAGCAGAGTATAAGCTGGCGGCAAGACCCGCATATCACGCCGGATAGCTTTTCTATTTGAGCAATAAGTAAACGTTTGATAGGATGGTTCATAGAGGTGAACACTTTGGATAATCAAACATTACTTAAACATACACAAGAGTTGATCACATGGATCGAAGAAGCATACGAGCAGTACCTAAAGGGAAAGGCAGAAGAGGAATACCCAGTTTATGATTTTTACAACGATATTCAACCGGCCGTTGTCAAATTTGATCAGCAAATGGAAGAGTGGCTTACTGCTGCTACCTCATTTATTCATCAGGCCAAACCTAGATACTTACATCAAGAACAGCTTGAAGCCGTCCAAGAAAATGGAAAAGAGGTTGTGCTGCAATCTTATTTTGGCAAACAGCATGCACCTCGTGTGAAAAATTTAGTTGAATCAGTGATTTATACACTGAACCTTTTAATAGAAGAAATCAACAAACGCAGCTGATGAAACAGCCTGCGTTTTTCTTATGGCTGCTGTAGGCACATCTTCTGCTACCTGAACATAATATATCATTGACTTCAATATGTTTTCAGAGCGAGAGGAGCGAGATACGTGTTCCCTTATTCAAACCAGCCATCTTATGAAATGAATCAATTTCAGCAACGGCCTTTTCCGTATCCAGATATGCAGCAGCCTCCGCAGCCTCCAGAATATTTCATGCCCCCATATCAAGGTGAAATGAACCAGCCGCCGTCTGCAGGCTATCAGCCGCCTTTTGGATATCAGGAAAACTTCCAGCCTTATCAGCCGCAGCCTGAAGCAATGAATCAGCCGCCAATGCAGCCGCCGGGCATGATGCCTATGCAGCAGCCTATGAATCCTTATCCTTTGCCAAGGCCGCAAAAACAGCAATCATCTCAATTTAAAAGTGTGCTGTCACAATTTAAAAAAACGAATGGGCAATACGATTTTAATAAAATGTTTGATACTGCTGGACAAATGATGAGTACAATGAATCAAGTGGGCTCATTGGCGAAAGGATTTACTAGTATTTTTAAAGCATAGCAAAACCCAATAGATATACATCTATTGGGTTCAGGCTGTCGAGAAAATCTCGACAGCTTTA
>NZ_ASJC01000006.1 GCF_000691145.1 Bacillus altitudinis 41KF2b
AAGCCTCAAGAAAGCTACCATTGTTTTCACCTCCACCAAACTACTTTGAAAGATAATCTCAGAATTAGCCATTGATGATGCTGTCAATTTTATCACTGATCCATTGGAACGTTGCACCGTTCTTGATCCAGTTGATAACAGTTGATTTGTTGTCCCAAGCCCATTTAGCTGCTTTAGTACCAAGTTGAGCAACAAGCCTCAAGAAAGCTACCATTGTTTTCACCCCCTGTTAATTTGTGTATTAAATATCAAATCAAAATAATCCTAAATAAAACAATTTTTCATATTTTTTCATATTTTACATAAATTGAAGCTTATGAACTATATTTTTCGGGTTTTTTATTGGATTTCATTTTCATGTAGTAAATAAGTCTTTGTTTTGTAGAGGGGCGAATAAAGTATATATAAAGATAATTATATTAGTTAAATGATGTATAAATTAAGTTTTATTTTTAAGAGTATGATTATTTCACTAATCTTACTTGTCTTATTGTTAAGTACAATTTAAGATAGTTTATAACTTTTGGGGATTTTATAACCTCTTTTTACATATATGGGTTATTATATTGTATGGTTGTATTTATATTTTCCGAAGGAGCTGTCGTGTTGAAGGGATCTAGGGTTGAATTTATTGATAGTTTACGTGGTTTTAGTTTATTAGGTATTTTGATTGTGAATATGCTTAATTTTCAATATGATTATGATTTTGAGAAGATGTTTGATCCGAGCATATGGGGACAGGAGTTTGGGGTATATGTGACGGAGATCTTGTTCCAGGGGTCATTTTATCCGATTTTCTCCTTTTTGTTTGGGTATTCTTTTATCAAGTTGATTGAATCCACAAAGGCAAAGGGGCTGAATACGAATGCCATCGTCGTTCGCCGCGGCTTTGGTCTTATTGTGCTTGGGATGTTGCATTACATATTCATTTGGAATGGTGATATTCTCTTATATTATGGAGCATGTACGTTTTTCTTGATGATGTTTTTAAGCAGCCGGATCAAAACAATGCTGATTTGGTCAGGTGTGTTAGGTGCTTTGTCATTAGTGGTTTTACCATATCTGATGACCTTTGTTTATGGAAATGATGATTTATTAACTGATGTGTATGCGAAGGGTGCATACGGTGATATTTTATTGAGCCGGGTGACGATTGAAGACGATATGATGATTGTGACCATTATTATGGCGATCGTGACCATTACGTTGATGCCGATCTTAGGTTTTCTATTCGGTACGATCATGGTGGGGCCATTTGCACTGCTTGGCATGGCCATTGGGAAAAAAGGTCATCTGACAGAAGAAGATCGAGGAATGGCGTATCGTAAAGGCTGGATCTGGATGATTTTGATCGGGCTCGCTTTAAAATGTGCGACGTTTATTGATGCCCCTTGGAGTGAAATGGTGATGACGTTAGGAGCCTATGTCCTGACGATCGGTTATATTCAAGCTTTTATTGTCTTTTACTATTCAAAGGTTGCACAAGGATTGAAACGTCTGCTTGCAGGACTGGGCCGATTGTCTTTATCAAACTATTTGGCTCAATCTATTATTTGTACAACGATTTTCTATTCTTACGGACTTGGTTTATTTGGACAAATGGGCTCAATGTTTGGATTGCTGCTTGCTGTCGGACTTTACACAGCACAGCTCTTCATCAGCTATCTCTATTTGAAAAAATGGAGAAGAGGGCCTGTGGAATGGCTTATGGGAAAATGGGTATATTGGAGATAAATTGATTTGTTGAGGAACCGCATGGCTGAAGAGCTGTGCGGTTTTTTATTTGGATCGCATTCAAAAAAGTTCATAAAAGGAGTTGAATATTTTTTTAGTGTGTATATAATGTATATATAGAGTATATACAATATTTCATTGCGAATACCAGTACAGAAAAAAGAGGTTTTTTATATGCAAATTACGATTTCTAATCATTCTAAGGAGCCTATCTATGAGCAAATTACGACGCAAATCAAATCGTTGATCTTAACGGGGGAGCTTGCAGAAGGTGCGGCCCTGCCGTCTATCCGAAAGCTGGCGAAGGATTTACAAATCAGCGTCATCACAACAAAACGTGCATATGAAGAGTTAGAGAAGGCAGGATTTATTTATTCGATTGTAGGGAAGGGATCGTTTGTTGCCGAGCAAAACCTAGAGGTCATGAGAGAGAAAAAATTGAAGGTGATTGAGGAACAGCTTGGAGCGGTTGTTACAAACGGCAAGGAATTAGGCTTATCTTTTGATGAATTGCAGCAGTTATTAAAGTTCTTGTATGAGGAGTGAGATGAGTGAAGCACGTGATTGAATTCAAAGGAGTATCAAAACGGTTCAAAGACTTTTCTGTGCAGAATCTTGATTTACAGGTCAAAAAGGGCTTTGTTACTGGGTTTATTGGAGAAAATGGAGCCGGTAAGTCGACCACGATTAAAATGATCATGAATTTGTTAAAACCAGATTCTGGTGAGGTTAAAATTTTTGGATTAGATTATCGCACCCATGAAAAAGAGATTAAGGAACGAATTGGCTTTGTTTACGATGCTAACGTTTTTTTCCCAGGATTGAATTTAAAAGACATCAAACGAATTGTGGCACCTGCCTATAAACGCTGGGATGATAGACTATTTTATCAATATATTGAACAGTTTGGCCTGCCGCTTCATAAAGCGATTAAAACATTTTCAAAAGGGATGCAGATGAAGGCATCGCTTGCGATTGCGCTGTCGCATCATGCAGAGCTGATTATCATGGATGAACCAACTGCTGGTTTAGATCCGGTATTTAGAAGAGAGCTGCTAAGTACGTTACAAGAATTGATGATTGATGTAAATCGAACGATTTTTTTCTCAACGCATATGACGACTGATTTAGATCGCATTGCGGATTATATTGCGTTTATACAAAATGGAAGATTGGTCTTTCAACAGTCGATTCATGAGGTGGCGGAGAATTATGTGCTGGTGAAGGGGAGCCTGGATTTGCTGGATCGAGACACAGAAAAGGCGTTTATCCATATTCAGCGTACGGCAGCCGGATTTGAAGCATTAACAGATCGGATTGATGAGGTGAAACTTATTTTTGGGGATGCTGTTGTGATTGAACCGGCGTCGCTTGAGGATATCATGTTTTATTTGAAAGGCGGGGTTGCGCATGTTTCATTTAATTAAGCGTGATGTGATTTTGCAAAAGAAGCAGTTACTTATTTTTATTCCGTTTATCTTATTTTTCATTTTCATGGATGTCCATCCAGTATTAACGTTTCTAGTCGCTAGTGTCTTCATTCCATTTAACACATATGCTTATGATGAGAAGGCAGAAACGAATATTCTATTAAATTCCTTGCCCTATACACGTAAAGAAATTATCGCATCACGTTATCTTGGCGCCATTTTCTATATGAGTATTGCGATCGTGCTGACAAGTGCTGCATTATTTGTGTTTGGGAAGCTGTTTTCGCTGTCAGATATTGCGATTGGCAGCGGGTTGTTTTTATTGTTCGCAGCATGTACGTTTCCATTGTTTTATATCTTAAAGCCTGGTTATATCACAACGGCAGTGATCATTGGCTTTATCGTATTATCTGCTATGGGACCGCCTGTTGTTCTCTATTTAGCAGAGCAATTCAGTGGGATCACTGATTTTATCATGAATTTATCTATCCCTATTGTATATACGGGGTCAACTGTACTGATTATGCTCATCTACTTGCTATCTTGGGGATTTTCTACTGCGATTTACCAGAGGAAAGTGTTTTAAATCAGATGATCACATCATTTATAGAGAATCATTCATTTTGAGGTAGGTCTTTCAAAATGGATGATTCTTTTTTGCATCCGGTGAAATTGACATACAGAAGAAAAGAGGTTATTTTTATTTAACATAATGTTAATTATTTTTAACATATTGTTAAATAAATCATCCTTTAAGAAAGGAATTTGAAATGGAGATTAAAAATAGAATTAAGGTATTACGGGCAGAAAAAGACTGGACACAAAAGGATTTGGCAGAGAAGTTAGGTGTGACTCGTCAAACTGTGGCAGCGATTGAAAATGGTAAATATTCTTTGTCTTTACAACTAGCATTTCAAATTGCGAGAACATTTGAAGTTGATTTATATGACGTTTTTCAAGAGGTCGACAAGGAGGAACAACAGCGATGATGACAACGATCATACTTTATTCTCTGATTATCCTTTCTATCTTAAGTACGGTCTTTCAATTTAAGAAAAGCCGTGAATATAAACAGGATGAACGGGGTCAATTTATTTTAGCGAAAGCCGGAAGTTTTTCAATTGTAGGTGTGGCATTAGCCTATATATTGGTTGCTGTCATTCAAGCTTTTGTTCATGAATTATCATCTCCAACGGAATGGTTTTATATAGCGATTACGTTTATGTATGTATCAAGTGTTTGTGCAAATACCATTGGCATTATCTATTGTGAAAGAAAATACTAATCTTTTATCTGCGGATGCAAGCTAGGGTACTTCATCATGAAGGGAAGAAAAAATAATGAAAAAATTACTGAAAATAATGCTGATTGCTCTATGTACCATTCTGACTGTCTTGGTTGTATTTGTAGCCAGTGTTTATGTTGTGAATCTAATTAGTAATGAAAGAGAACAGGGGAAAATAGAAGATTATGGGCAAAAGGTCTTGGTAGATGGGAAGCAAATGAATGTGCTCATTCAAGGCGATGGGAAAGAAACGATTGTCCTTCTCCCAGGCTATGGAACTGCTTCACCTGTGCTGGATTTTGAACCGTTAGTCAAGGAGTTATCGCCAGATTATAGAGTCGTTGTGATTGAACCGTTTGGTTATGGTTTAAGTGACGACACAGATAAAGTAAGGACAAGTCAAAACATTGTGGATGAGATTCATGAATGTTTGCAAAAACTCAACATTAAAAAATATACGCTGATGGGTCATTCGATTGCTGGCATTTATGGATTAGAATATGTGAATCAATACGAAAAAGAAGTCCAAGCCTTTGTCGGCATTGATACGAGTGTTCCTAAACAGGAAACGGATGAATTGCCAGTCTCCAGCTTACAGCTGCTTCATCAATCCGGCTTTTACAGATTGATAGTGAAAATGAATCCAGATCAACTGGTGATGCCTAAAGTAGATGATCAAACGAAAGCTCAGATTAAAATGCTGACTTTCCGAAATTTCTTGGATGAAAGCCAAGCGAGTGAGGCAGAAAACTTTAGAAACAATTTTAAAAACGCTCAACGCCTACATTTCCCTAAGAAGCTCCCTGTTGCTTTCTATCTAGCGGATCAAACGGAGGAAGAAACACCAAGCTGGAAACCAATGCATGAAGAGCTGCTGAAACATGTAGACCACGGAAAAGTCGTTACTTTCAAAGGCGGCCATTATTTGCATCATACGAAATCAAAAGAAATCGCAGATGATGTGAGGGAGTTTCTATCGAACAACGAGCGCTCACGTTAGCGGTTTTCCTCCTCAGCTGGACAGATGAAACATCGCAATTTTGATCAAAACGAGTGAACTGATTTGTTTTATGATCAAGAAGAGGTGAGGGAGATGATGTATAGTCGGGTGACGCAAGAGGTGATTTCTTATTTGGAGTCGCATTTGATGGATGAGCTGTCGCTGAGACAGGTGCCTGAGAAAGTAGGATATTCACATTTTCATTTGCTGCGTGTGTTTAAACGAGAAACCGGGCTGTCGATGGGGGAATATGTGCGGAAACGAAGATTAGCTACGGCTGCACAGCTTCTTTTGTATACGGATCAGGGGATTTTAGACATCGCTTTTTCGTTACAATTCCAATCGCAGGAAGCCTTTACGCGTGCTTTTAAGCATCTGTATTCCTTACCTCCCGGAATGTACAGGTCGATGATGAGAGACATGCAAATGAAAAAGGAGGAAGATTCGATGACATTACATGAAGCAGTACCTGGCTGGGGTTTGAGTGGTTCACATCCGCATATGTATGAGATGGGTGTTGATACAGCAGAGTTCCATACGGGAAAGCAATCAGGTGTTTTATCATCTAAAGAAGGCGTACAAGAAGGACAGTTTGCGACAATGATGCAAGGGTTTCAAGCAAAAGAGTATGCAGGCAAGCGGTTGAAGCTCTCTGCTTTCTTGAAAACAGAGAATGTATCTTCAGCAGGAATTTGGATGCGGGTAGATGACGGAAAGGGTGATACGGTGCAGTTTGATAATATGCAGAATCGACCTGTGACAGATTCTACGGAATGGAATCAATATGCGATCGTATTAGATGTTCCTACGCGCAGTGAATCCATTCATTTTGGAGTGCTGCTCAGCGGTCATGGAACAGTCTGGGCTGACGGTTTTCGATTTGAGGAAGTGAATGAGAAAACACCTACAACGAATATGGTGGAGGCTTCGGCTCTGCCAGATGTGCCGATGAATTTGCATTTTGAGCTTGAGGAGACCGTGTGAGCGGTCTCAGCTCGTAGAGAAACAAAGATTCTCTACGAGTTTTTTTGATATGATCTACCTTATGTAACTGATTGAAATTAACTAATCCGTGTTACAACTTTTTTAGGTATTATAAAAGGCTACTGTGAGCTGGACCTAGTAGTAAATACTAGAATTATAGTGTGTAGACAATCTTTTTGATGAAATGATTTCGGGGTCTTTAGGTTTATTTTTTACAATGTCTCCTATTTCAAGAACGGTCTTTATTCTTATTTCCATTTTAATTGATAGATCTAGCGAAATAGTATTAATTTACTAATTATAATATAATTTGTATTTAATGTTGAAATTATACAATTTAAATGACAAGATATAAATAAGGGGGAGAAAATAATCAAAGAAAAGGGGAAAACTTATGAGCTTAACAACACGTAAAAAATTATTTGGATTAGGTTTTATGTCATTAATCGCAACAGTCGCTGTAACTTCTGTTGCTTTTATGAGTATTAATCAGAACTTTTTAGTAGCGAAGCTTGGCATTGAACTAAGTACAGCTGAAAAAATTGCAGACCTTATTATGGCAGGCGGAACAATTGCATCTATTATTGGCATTGTTGGCGCAGCCACAGGTGTAGGACTTGCTCTAGCTGGAGCAATCGGTGCTTTAAAAGCAATAGCAAAGGCACAGGGAAGAAAAGCAGTTATTAACTACTAAGCTTTGTCTTCTCCCCCAATACACTATATTAGGTGATATATATGAGATTAGCTTTACTATTTGAAAAAATGTATCTTAGGAAGAAAATAGATGAAGCATCATTACCACAATGGTTAGGTCATGCTACATATTTATTTCTATCTTTAAGATTTTTCATCATTTATCCTGCAATAGGCATAGGTTTATTTTTTGTTTTAAAAGCTCGTATATTAGACATGACCCTTATAAGTACGTTATGTTGCATCTTAGCAATTATAGATGCGAGAGATTTCCCTATAAAGAATTATTTGATTTACACGTTACATCAAAATGTAATTGTGGATAGAACAGAATCATTTAGAAAAATTTATCGGCATATTTATTTTTATTTTTTCGGTAAAACTGTCTTTAAATTCTCCTTGATTTTTTTTGTGCCTATGTTTATGGTTGAGAATCAATTAAACATTATTTATTTTGTGTTATTAGTGATAATCATCATTATAACAGTGATGAACTTTTCTTCTTATCATTTTTATAGAAGCTACTTTCAAAAAGGTATTGGCCAAAATATACGGTTAGTCAAGCTCATTTTAGTATGTTTTACTGCGTATATCGTACTATTAGCCATGTTCCATTATTTTAAATCGGAGATTATACAAGTCTATAATCATTTTCAATTTGATCTATTCAACATCTTGACTGAACTATTAATTACCTGTTTAGTTCTATTTATTTTGTCTATGGTGTTTCACCATCATAAGGTGTTTCGAAAAATTGGTAAAGAAGAATTAAATGCAAAGGAAACTGTTGTTCAGCATAAGGTGGGGTTTAAAAAGAGAGTATTCTTTAACAAAGATATCTTACTTATAAAAAGAACTTACTACAATAAACTCAGGTTTTTGAAATATTTATATGTCCTACAAGTATGTGCCTTAGCGATAGTTCCGGTATTGGTTAGTTTATTATTAAAAGGGAATGATTCCTATATTCTGTTATCCATCATATTTATCGCTGTGGCTTTCTCAAATTTTATAACAGATTATTTAAAAAAGGTGATTAGCCCTGATATTGAATTTTTTGCATTGCCACCAAATACTGCATTGAATATTTCTTTAAATGAAATCTTGGTTCAGAAAGTATATATCTATTTGATTTTATCTGGGATTCCAGTAATCTTTAGTGTCATAACTATGGTCATCTTACATATTCCTTATTCATTCATTACTGGCGTTGCTCTTTTAATTGTTTTTGTATTTATCAATATGGGGCTAGCTGCTACGATTGGTGCCATACTCTTTCCGAAAATAAATCCAGAAAGTGATTATGAAATAGGAAACTCAAGTAAGGCAGTCGTATTTGAAAATGTTTATTTGTACATAATCTCTATTTTGCTTTCCTTTATATTCATTATGGAAATTTTTAGTCTGGAGATGCCATTTCAATTAGGAAAGTACATAGTGACGTTAATCGTGATCCAAATTTCAATTCTCGTCGTCGCGATCTTGTATTTGAGAAATACCAAGGTGAAGGATGTAATGAAAAATGCAAATTAAGAAAGCATCTTTTAGTTATGGAAACAGTTTGATCTTTGAAAAGATCAATTTAGAGTTAATACCAGGCGAAATTGTTGCTGTAGTTGGTTCTAATGGCTCGGGTAAATCGACATTATTAAAATGTTTAGCTGGTATTTATGAGTTACATAGTGGTGATATCGTGAAAGAGGCCGAGGAAAATGTAGTGTTTGTGCCTGACGTACCTAGATCATATGAATATTTAACAGGATATGAATACCTTGTATTTATACAATCTGTTTCTAAGAAAAAAGATGTTGCAAAGATTCATAGTATTTTAAAGGACTATACTCTATATCCGAATAAGGATAAATTGATCAAACATTATTCTCACGGAATGAAACAAAAATTGGCGCTTTGTGCCGCACTCATCAATGAAGATATTCATTATTTATTATTAGATGAACCACTTACAGGTATTGATGAGAAAAGTCAAAAAGTGATCATTGAAAAATTTAAAGAACTTGCGAGCAAACAATGTTCGATTATATTCTCAACACATCAAATTGAAACATTAAGAGGGATATGTGATAAGGTTTTTTATTTAGAGGAGCAGTATGAAGAAATTGTTCATAAATAAAATTAAAGTTAGACTTTCAGCAGTCTCTACTCTATCATTTATACTCCTTCATGTAGTATTCGGTGTTATTGGTTTTATAATAACTAAAAAAGCACCCTCGGATGTCATGTATGTAGAGGATAGTGTGTTCCTTTATTTTACTAACAATTTTTTATACTGTATGGTTCTTGTCGTTGGTGTCGTTACAGCAGGCCTGCTCACCACCTTTCTCATCGCTTCAAATGCATATCTGCTTGGAGTGACAATGAAGGGAGCTCTATTGTTAGGGCATGATATAGGATACGTTCTTTATCATATTTTGCATGGAGTGATTGAACTTCCTGCAATTTATTTTTTCTTTAAAATCGGTATTTATCCAGTCAGTTTGTTTTTGAAATATTTCGTTTTTGATCACAGATTTGATTTTTGGAGAGATATTTATACAGTCATCCGATACTTTATTTATGGGACAGCTTTATTGTTATTAGCTGCAGTGGTTGAATTCTTATTATAGTGAACTTCTTTTGTTTATAGGGAGATGGACATGTTAAAAAAAGAAAAGCTTAATTTACTATTCATTTGGAGCGTCATTATATTCATTCATTTCATTGTATCGCTTTACATTACAGATGCTATTTCTGCCCCCTTATTAAAAAAATCATCTATCAATGTAGGGGAAAATACGGTGATTTTAATGACAATTATACTATTAATTTTAGCGTCATTAATAGATGTTGTGATTGTTTCTTTACTCATTCATATTAGCTCTGTCATGATGAACATTAGAGTAAATATGATGAAAAGCTTTTTCATTGCTAGTTTATTTAATCTCATTTTAAATGTAAACCAAGTGTTAGACACTATTGTGTTATCAAACGCAAATAATTTGACAGCAGAAAATTTCTCAACGAATATCTTCTTCAATCCGTTCTTTTATCTAGGTTTAGTTGTTGTTAGTCTGTGGTTAAGATATGTTGAGAAGAAACCAAATGTACAAATAATTGTGATTGCGGCTGTTATTTGTATATATAAATCTTTAACTGTATTTATTTAAATATACAAAAAAGGAGATTTAGTATATGTCGAATTCATCAAAAAAAAATAATAATTTAATCTTTTATATAGGTGTTGGAATGGTTATTCTACTTATAGCCTTTTTGAAGTTTAGTCATATTTCCGGTACGATGGAGGTCGTGTTGATATTAATCGGCTTAGTCTCCTTATTTACAATAAAGATTCTTACTAGAGAAAAAAAAGATAAAAAGCAGTAGAGTCTTTATTAAGCGTACGGTGTTTTAGAAATATTATGAGAATATGATTGAAGGGCATAGTCATTTGATTATGTCTTTTTGATTATCGTTGTTCGGTCTTTATTTAGTAGAAGAAGGTCGTGTTTTAAAAATATGTTTAGTTATAAAAGGTTCCTAACTTTTTATATGCAAATAACAAAATTTAAGGATTTTAAATATCTGAATATTATAATAACGGTGTTTTCCTCAAAAAAACAATTGTTTTTTAAGGGTAGATTTATTATGATAATATACATCGAAAGATTGAAGATTTTGAATCAGAATGAAAATTCTGATTTTTTATTTTTTATGTTGTTTGTTGATGAGGGGGAATAGAAGTGGCTCAAAAGGAATTAAAGAGAGGGTTAAGTGCTCGTCATATTCAAATGATTGCGCTTGGCGGCACAATTGGTGTTGGCTTATTTATGGGGTCAGCTAAAGCCATTCAATGGACAGGTCCATCGGTTCTTCTAGCGTACGCAGTGTGTGGTATTTTTATCTTTTTTATTATGCGTGCGATGGGAGAAATGTTGTATCTTGAACCGAGTACGGGATCGTTTGCTACATTTGGGCATCAATATATTCATCCGCTTGCGGGGTATATGACAGCTTGGAGTAACTGGTTCCAGTGGGTCATTGTTGGAATGTCTGAGATTATCGCTGTAGGCGCTTATATGAAATATTGGTTCCCGGAGTTACCGGCGTGGATTCCCGGATTAATCGCCATGATCATTTTAGGTGCGGCCAACTTGATTTCGGTTAAGTCATTCGGTGAGTTTGAATTCTGGTTTGCGATGATCAAGATTGTGACGATTATTTTAATGATCATTGCAGGTTTAGGCATTATTTTCTTTGGGTTTGGCAATGGTGGAACAGCGATTGGTTTGTCTAACCTTTGGGCGCATGGCGGATTCTTTACAGGTGGATTTAGCGGTTTCTTGTTTGCATTGTCCCTAGTGATTGCTGCCTATCAAGGGGTAGAGCTCATTGGGATTACTGCAGGTGAGGCGCAAAATCCGCAAAAGACGCTGACAAATGCCATCAAAAGCATCATCTGGCGTATTTTGATTTTCTATATCGGTGCGATCTTTGTCATCGTGACGGTGTATCCGTGGGATCAGCTGAATACGCTCGGCAGTCCATTTGTGGCGACGTTTGCGAAAATTGGAATTACGGCAGCAGCAGGTATTATTAACTTTGTTGTCATTACAGCAGCGATGTCCGGCTGTAATAGTGGAATCTTCAGTGCGGGACGTATGCTTTATACATTAGGTGTGAATGGACAGGCACCTGCTTTCTTTACAAAAATTTCGAAGAATGGTGTACCGTATTTTGGGACATTTGCTGTGCTGATTGGTTTAGCGGTTGGGGTGGTCTTAAATTACGTTTCTCCGCCAAACATTTTCGTTTATGTGTATAGTGCGAGTGTCCTTCCTGGTATGGTGCCTTGGTTTGTAATTTTAATTAGTCACATTGGCTTCAGAAAAGCGAAGGGGGCAGCGCTTGATCAGCATCCATTCAAGATGCCGCTAGCACCAGTTTCTAATTATCTTACGATTGGCTTTTTATTGATGGTTCTTGTGTTTATGCTCATTAATCAGGATACACGTATTTCTCTTATTGTGGGGATTGTTTTCTTGATTGTTGTAGCGCTTAGCTTCTTCATCTTCGGAATTGGTAAACGAAAACCGATTGAAACAGCTTCTTCTGATCAAACGGTGAAATAATCAAAAGCCTTGCGGAGTGGACCCGCAAGGCTTTTGTCGTTTACAGAGAAGCTTTGACACGCTGAAAGACATCTGGAAAGTTGGTGAAAAGACCAGTGACGCCGTATTGCAGAAGACGTGTCATGTCTGCTTCGCTGTTTACCGTATATGGGTGAAGGAGGAGTCCATGGCTTCTGACCTGCAGTACATTTTCAAGTGTCAAAGCTCTAAAATTCGGTCCGATCCCCACTGCATACGTTTTGATGAAGTCGAGCTGATCATCTGTAATAGATGTCATTTGCGCCCTGTCTAAAAGCTGTACTTTTGGAAGTCGAGGGGCGAGTTTCTGCAATTTTAATAGACTTTCTTGGCTGAAAGATTGGATGATGACCTGCCCTTTTCTCGTATGTTTTCCAAGAAGATGATGTTTCTTTAAGACGGCCAATAGTTTTTCTTCCATTTGCGGATAGATGTCTGGTTTTTTGGTTTCAATATAATAATTTTCTCGTTTACCGAAGTAACGTAATACCTCATCTAATGTGAGGACTTGCTGTCCAATAAAGTGGGCATTTTGTTTGTCGGGGTTGGCTTCGTTAAACCATGCACCGGCATCAAGCTGTTTGATTTCGGCAAGTGTGAGGTCTTTGACCCAGCCTGTTCCGTTTGTCGTCCGGTCAACCGTTTCATCGTGCATGACGATGAGGTGTCCATCCTTTGTCATTTGAAGGTCGAGTTCGAGGTAATCTGCATTCATCTTTGTGGCGAGCTTGTAGGAAGCTAGGGTATGCTCTGGGGCATACCCTGATGCTCCGCGGTGTGCAACGGTTAAAATGCGATCTGGAGATAAAAGATGTTCATGTGCCGATATGGTGGTCGGCACCCAACCAAAAGACAGTAAAGCAAAAGAGAGTAACACGAAAGCAAGTAATCTACTTTTCTTCATATTTTATCCTCCTTTTACGGTAACTGCCTCCATCATAAGAAATAGATGTAAAGGGCATGTTGGGCGGAGATGAATCTTTTATGTGATTTTCATTAAGCTTGCTCTACGCGCTTTCCTGTATTCCATGTCATGGCGAGGAACACAATCGCAAGGATACAAGAACCAACTAGTAAAATGAAACCTCCTGTCCAGTCATAGTGATCGACGACGACACCCATCATGGCATTAGCAAAAGCAGAGCCACCAATATATCCAAAGAATCCTGTCAGCCCGGCAGCAGTGCCAGCGGCTTTTTTCGGAGCGAGATCAATGGCTTGCAGTCCAATGAGCATGACGGGTCCGTAAATTAAAAATCCGATGCTGATGAGGGCAATATTATCAACCATTGGATTGCCAGCAGGGTTTAACCAGTACACAAGAACCGCAATTAATACGCCAATCATAAAGAGGACGCCAGCAGGTGCGCGGCGGCTTCTAAAGAAGCGGTCACTAATCCACCCGCACAATAATGTACCAGGGATGCCTGCATATTCATAAAGGAAATAAGACCAGCGTGAATGCTCTGGTGAGAATCCTTTTGCTTCTGTTAAATAGGTAGGTGCCCAGTCTACGACCCCGTAACGGACAAAGTACACAAAGACGTTGGCAATGGCGATATACCAAAGGAATTTATTGTTGAGTACATATTTAAACAAAATCTCTTTTACGGTTAATTCTTTTTCTTGATCTTCATATTGTTGTGCCGGATAGTCATTTCGGTATTCTTCAATTGGCGGAAGACCAGCGGATTGCGGGGTGTCCCGTACGAGAAGAATGATGACGAAGGAGACGATAATGGCGATGATGGCAGGGAAGAAAAAGATACTTTTCCACGTCGCAAACAAAACAATTCCTAATGTAATAAGCGGTGCAAGAATCCCCCCGCCGATATTGTGAGCGACGTTCCAAATGGACATTTTCGTACCACGTTCACTCACCGAAAACCAATGCGCCATCGTTCGTCCGCATGGCGGCCACCCCATTCCTTGAAACCAGCCGTTTAAGAACATGAATAAAAACATGATCCATACACTGGATGTCACCCATGGAAATGAGACAAAAAGAATATTGATAAGAGCTGATAGAAAGAGTCCAGCGGCTAAAAAGTATCTTGGGTTACACCGGTCTGAGATCATCCCCATAATGAATTTACTAAAGCCATAAGCGATTGAAACAGCCGCCAGTACAAAGCCTAATTCACTTTTTGTGAACCCCTCTTCCTGTAAATAAGGGATGGCAAATGCGAAATTTTTGCGCAGCAAATAGTAGCCAGCATATCCGATAAAGATCCCCAAAAAGACTTGCAGACGCAGCCGTTTATAGGTTTCGTCTGTTTTGGCATCATCGAGCCTGTCGATATGCGGAGCGGGTTTAAACCATTTGAACATAAACATCCTCCTCTTGTAGATATGACTGAAACAAAAGTACGAGGTCTGTCTTTGATCTTGTACTTTTTCAGAGACAAAAGAATTGATAACGCTTTCTTTTGTACTCCCATCATATCGGATGGAGTAGATGTTTATGATGAGGCTTTTGTCATTATTTTGGAAAAACAGTTCTTGAAGTGATGAAAAAAATCCGCACAATGGCGGATTTTTAATAGTGGTTAAATTGATACATCAATTTTTGCAGATTTCTTTAGTTGATCAATTTCTTTTTGTACTTCTTTTTGCTTTTCTTGAGATTCTAACTGCTTCTTGATTTGTGATTTGACGTCTTTGAAATCAGGTGCTTTTTGTTTTTGTTTTTTCATTTGTTCGGCGTATTGGTCATAGTACGCTTTGACGTCTTTTTCAGACACAGAGGCTGATTTAATTTCTTTGTCGACATATTGGCTGTATTTGATGCTGTCGGCAATATCACTTTTCAGCTGATCCATTGTCAGTCCGCTCTTTTTGAGTGCTTCTTCAAATTGAGCATTGTCTTTAAATTGTTTCTTTTCTTCTTTTAGCTGCTGATCGACTTGTTTGTCAGAGGCTTTATAGCCCTTCTTCTCAGCATCTTGCAGGATGAGCTCTTGACCTACTAGCGCATCAATGGTTTGCTTTTTGACAGCTTTTGCGCCTTCTTTAGATGTTGGGTCTTGTCCTGACTGCTGAAGTTGACCTTGAATGGTTGATAGGGCGCTATTGTATTCACTGCCTGTGATTTTATCTTTGTTGACGGTCGCAACGACCTTTTGATCATCAATTTTTTGTGCGTCTAATTTCTTTTGCATCTCTTCCATTTGCTTTTGCTGCTCTTTTTGGTCAGCCTGTGTTGTTTCCTTGCTTTTGGCTGAATCGTTTTGCTTATCCTGTTTCGCATCGTTTGATGAGCAGGCTGCAAGCCCCACTGATAACAGACAAGCAATGAGTGTATATGATACTTTTTTCAACTATTTTCTCTCCCTTCGGTATGAGAACATCTAGTGCGCATTCTAACCGTTTTAGAGGAAAAATAAAACCGTATAGACGAATTGTTAGCGGATTGACATGTTTTTTATCTGTTTGTCCTCATTTTGTCTTCTCATAGTCATCATATGACAGCTCAAGTTTGGAATAATTGATCCATCGCTTCGTCGAGATTGGTGATCGGCTGGCGGCAGCTGTAGTTTTCACAAATATAGACCGTCGTGCTGTCGTTGATCGTTTTGTAATCTTTTGCAAAAGGTGCGAGCCTTGCTAATTCTTGCCCTGTTTCGGCAGTTAAAATGAGATCAAATGGCATGAATCGTTTTTGCAATGCTTGTAGAAGCTGTTCTTTTTGCGGATCGCCCTTTTTCCCGAGAATAATGATTTCTCGTTTGACGGCATATTGGCTTAATAGTCCTTGTAAAAAGGCGGTATGTCCGCTTGGATAGGAAGAGACATCGACGTAAAAGGCGCTGAACATCTTCTCTAGTGTTTCGATCCAGTCTTGACGTCCGATCATTCTGCTTAGTTTCAGAAGCTGTTGGAGTGCAGTACTGTTACCAGACGGCATGGCCCCGTCGTATACTTCTTTTTCACGAACAATAAGCGCTTCTGCATCTGAGCCTGAGAAGAAAAAGCCCCCGATTTGCTCATCCCAAAACAGTTCAAACATATTTTCAGCAACGGCTCTGGCTTTTGTCAGCCAATCTAGGTCAAAGGTCGCTTCGTATAAAGACATATACGCTGTGAGCATGTGCGCATAATCCTCGATAAAGCCTAGATGCTTTACGTCCCCTTCCCTGTAGCGGACCATGAGCCGTTCCTGCTGGACGAGGTGTGTTTCTAGAAAAGACATTGCCTGTTTTGCTATGCGGATAGCCTCTTTTTCATGAAAGACACTCCCTGCTTTGGCAAGTGCGGAGATCATCAGCGCATTCCACGATGTGAGTACCTTGTCATCGATTAGCGGTGCAGGTCGCTGCTGTCTTACAGTGAGTAAGATGTGTCGAGCGGATTGCAGTTTGGAATGAAGGGTTTTGTCGTCGATTGAATATGCTGCCTTGATGTCATCAAATGAGGTGGAAATGGTATGAGGGATGTTCTGTCCTTCAAAATTTCCTTCCTCTGTGATGTGGTAGACCGCACAAAATAAAGTGCCGAGGTCATCACCTAAATGAGTCATGATCTCCTCTTTTGTCCAAACGTAATATTGCCCTTCCTTTCCTTCCGAATCGGCATCGATTGCCGAATAAAAAGAGCCATCACGATTCATCATGTCTCGTTTGATAAATTGAATGAGGTCTTGGACAAGCTTTTCGTACTCAAGGTGTTGAGTGATTTGATAGGCTTCGGTGTAGGCATCTATCAGCAAGGCGTTATCATACAGCATCTTTTCAAAATGCGGCACAAGCCATTTTTCATCCGTTGAATATCGAGTAAATCCAGAACCAATATGATCATAAATACCGCCGTTTGCCATGCCATTTAATGTTTTTGTGACGGCATATAACGCATTTTCTTGCCCTGTCCATTCAAAATAACGCATGAGAAACGTGAGCATATGAGGTGCGGGAAATTTAGGCGCAGAACCGAAGCCGCCATACAGCGTATCAAAGCTGCTCATGAGCTGATAATAGGCTTTGTGAATCGACTCCTGAGTGAGCGTATTTTCTGTCTGCCCTGCTGCCTTGATCCGTAAATTATTTGTTGCCTTTTCTGCCAATGATTCAATATGATCACGATCGTTGTGATACGCATCCAGCAATTGCGTCAGTGCTTCAATGAAGCCGGGACGGCCGTAAGCACTTCTTTTTGGAAAGTATGTCCCCGCATAAAAAGGCTTTTGATCAGGCGTGACAAACACGTTGAGCGGCCAGCCTCCTTGCCCCGTCATCATCTGACAAACGGACATATACATCGAGTCAATGTCTGGACGCTCCTCACGATCGACCTTGATTGAAATGAAATGCTCGTTTAGGATGTCAGCGACTTGTTGATCTTCAAAGCTTTCGTGTGCCATGACGTGGCACCAGTGGCAAGTGGCGTAGCCGATGCTGACAAGCACCGGTTTATTTTCACGTTTCGCTTTGTCGAATGCTTCTTGCCCCCACGGGTACCAGTGAACTGGGTTGTGGGCGTGTTGAAGGAGGTAGGGTGATTTTTCAGTGATTAATCTGTTCGGTTTATTGTTAGTAGACATGGAATCTCCTCCTTTTATATTTATTTATCAAATGAGTAAATAAAATAATTGATCAAATCTTTTTGAGTGTAAAGGGTGATGGGCTTAAGGAATTTCATTTGAATTTAGATAGTACTACTTCAAAAAAGTTACGTAGGATAATAACCGATAGTTCTTTATTTTGAAACTGAGCAAAAATCAAAAAACTATAATTAGGTCAAAGATTTATAGGGACTGCTGTGGAAATTTTAACTTTCGATAGATTTGTTTTCAATTCTTTTATTCACTTCATTAATTATGAAAACCTATATTAATACCTTTTAAATGGAATTTATTACTATATTTATCTTGTGTGTATTTAATCAATAATAACAAGCTGTTATAATAGCTTTGTGTTTTTATGAAAATATGTGTTAAAAGTGGTGTTGGAAATAAATATATACTATTCATTCTAGTAATCTCTTCGTTTGGTGGAGAAGCACTTTTAGCACATTTAATTTCAATAGGTCTAGCGGTGACTATTACAGGAGTTACTTATGTTGCATAATCTGAGTTTAAGAAGCATAAAAGAACTTACATTCAAAAAATCTAAAAAATGGGTATATGAGAAGGTGTAAATATGTTAGTTATTGATCAAAATCCAAAAGGTGAGCAGTACTCCAAATTAATTGATTTGGCTTTCGACATTTGTGATGAGTTTCATTTAGTTTTAAGAAAAGATATGGGATCTTTAAAATCTTTTGATCCCTTCCTAAAAAGACTTGAAAGTTCATTGAAAGAGATGAAAGAACAATCAGAATGGGCTAGCACAATGCTATTTAACAATACAGCAAAAGTTTATTACTATTATACAGATGAAAATGCGAAGAGTATTCTAAAAGAATTCGCAAATTCTTTATATGATTGGGAGCAACCAAATTTACCAGAAGACTTGTCCTTCTTCAAAAATGGAGAAGAATGGCTGGTTACATCTTCTCATGAAGAAGAAAGTTATATAGATACGGAAAATGATACAGAGATACAAAGGATATTAAGTATACCAGAATTAAAAGTACATATGGAAAAATGGGATTAATGCTATTTAGTATTCAATAATAGTGTATTGATATAAAAGTAAGGAGGCTAATAAGATAGTTTCCTTACTTTTAAAATGTTATGGGCGTTCTCATCCTTATCTTCATCCTCAAAACCGTCTAAACAGGAATATAATGAATATATCAGATAGCTGAGGTCCGTGATCAATTGTCTGTGAGGTATTCCCATCATGACAAATCAAGGACTATAAACCCTTGTTTTGTCATTATTTCACCTTTTCACCACTTCAATCGTAATGTTTTAACAAGATGGCTGAATTATGTCCTCCAAAACCAAAAGAATTGGATAGCCCATATTTCAATGGAAGCTGTCTCGCTTCTAATACAACATCTAAATTGCAATCTGGATCTTGTTTCTCTACATTAATAGTTGGCGGAATCAATCCTCGTCTCAAACTTTCCACTAAAGCAATCGCTTCTACTCCGCCAGCAGCACCAAACATGTGCCCAGTCATTGATTTGTTTGCCGTTGTTGGAATTTCACCTGAACGATCACCAAATAATTTCTTAATCGCTAGAACTTCTGAACGATCACCTACTTGTGTACTTGTTGCATGAGCACTAATAACATCGATTTCACTTGTTGATATATCTGCACTTCTCAATGCTTTCTTCATGGCTAAGTAGGCACCCCTACCTTCTGGGTGTGAAGCGACCATATGATGTGCATCTGAACTAGCCCCGTATCCCACTACTTCACATAATATCGGCGCATCTCTAAGAATTGCGTTGTCTAATGATTCTAATACTAAGATACCTGCGCCTTCACTCATAACAAAGCCATCTCTATCTGTATCGAATGGGCGGCTGGCACGACTTGGGTCTTGGTTTCTAGTAGATAGTGCATGTGCGTTTCCAAAGCTAGCCAAAGATATCTGATTGACAGCAGCTTCTGCTCCACCGGCAAATATAATATCTGCTTCATCATTTCGGATCGCATTGAAAGCTTCACCAATAGAGGTGTTCCCAATAGAGCAAGCTGTGACTGGTGACAATGATGGCCCTTGTGCGCCTAATTTAATACTGATTTGGGCCGCAGCTGCATTTGAAATCATCATGGGGACAAGGCTGGGGCTTACTCTCGATGGACCTCGTTTATCTAATACATTCACATTATCAACAAGCGATTGTATGCCCCCGATTCCTGAACCAACATATACGCCTAAACGTTCAAGATCTACTTGATCTAACTGTAATTGTGAATGTTCTAATGCTTGTTCGGCTGCTGCTAAGGCAAACTGACTAAAACGATCTAATCGTTTTGCTTCTTTTCTCCCTAATATTTCATCTGCATCGAAATCACGAACGATTCCAGCTATTTTTGTTTTATAATCAGTCGTATCAAAAGAATCAATGAGAGATATTCCCGATTGTCCTTTAACGAGTTGATTCCAAAAGCTATCTATATCATTTCCTAGTGGAGAAATAACTCCCATTCCAGTAATGACTACTCTTTTCATGATCATTCCCTCCTTGTTTTTATTAACTTTATCCATTGTGTTATCCTATTACAAGTTGTTGTTTATCCTAGTATAATGAATAATATTTTAAAGGGTGATCATATTGAAACCTGAAACAAGACTTCAAGCATTATCAGAATTTCTAAAAAACCAACGTTCAAAAATCACGCCTCAAATGGTTGGTTTACCTGTAGGAACCCGCAGAAGAACACCAGGGCTCAGAAGAGAAGAAGTAGCTCAACTAGCCGGTGTGAGTCTTACTTGGTATACATGGTTAGAGCAAGGCAGAGATATAAAAGTATCTACTTCGGTATTAGATGCGATTTCTAGTGCATTACAATTAAATAACGATGAAAGGAGATATTTGTACGCTTTAGCGTTAGAGGAAGGTGTGAAACAATCCTATATCATTGAGAATGAGAAGGAAATCAGTCCGGCTTTAGTGAAAATTTTGCAGGAACTTCGTTATTGCCCAACAATTATATCTGATAGAAGAAGTCAGATATAATTGTTGGGTGGAATCAAGCAGCAGCTAATGTATTTTTGGACTTTGAACAAATCATCCCAGCAGAAAGAAATATCATCCGCTTACTATTCGCAAGAAAGGAATTTAAAAGTTTAGCCGTGAATTGGGAGCATTTTGTAAGAGGATATATCGCCATATTTAGAACGTATTATGGACAGTATGTGGCGGATGACTGGTATGAGCAATTTATAGAAGAAATGGAGCAGGCATATCCTGAGTTTCGTAAAATATGGAATGAAAATGAGATCAGTTATGCACCTGAAGTATTAATTGAATTTCGTCATGCCAAGGTAGGGAAAATGTTGTTTAATCTCACTTCATTACAAGTGTACGGGGATACTGACTTAAGATGCAGTGTCTATACTCCAGTTGAGGATACTGAAACGGAGCTTAAGTTGAAACGTTTAATTGAAGGGTAGCTGTTGTTTGGAGAGAAGAATAGGGCTGATTCAAAGAATACTTCTTTAACTTTGTGTAGATTTTAAAAAACAACTAGTATAGTAGCAATTGGTTATTTGTATTTGGATGAAGGCATTGTGTGTGTGCTGTGCTGAAGGAGGTATGGTGATTTTTCAGTGGAGTGGGGTGGATTTTTGATTGTTTGGCATGAATTCATCTGCTTTCATATATTAATTTCCTTCGTACTTTAACTTTAGTAAAACTTCGCCTTTTTATATAAAAAATCCTCTTAAAGTAGAAGAGGACAAAAGGACGTATTTCTTTTGATTTGAATAGTATATGCTACTTGAAGTAATCAATTTTCACAATGAATTTCTCAACTGATATTCCATCACTCCCGATCATATGGAGTTTAGGCGTTTTTAAATTTCCCTCACCATTATTTGCAAATGTAAAGGTGACGGTACCGCTTATATATTGATGAGGCTTAATATCTTTAACTCTTTTGCCTGTTTTATTATTAATAAAGTCTATGGTCTGGGTTTCTTCCTCTCCCCTCATCATTCTATAAAATTCAGGATGTAGGGGAAGTTTATCGTTTGTTTTATTTTTTAATGTAAATGGTATGCGGTATTCAGTTATTTTATTTCTCATTTCATCAATGGTATTAATTTTCTTAGCTTTTTTAAACGTATGACTTATTTTTAGAAATTCAAACGTTTCATTTGTCGTAAGGTTTTTTTCTGTTACTTTATAGTTGGAGTATTCACTATTCACTTGTTGATAGCGGAACATGCTGATTAAGATAAAAATTATAGTCATCACTGAAATTACTATTACTTTTTTTCTCATTTTTCTTTATCCCTATCAACAATCGTTTCTTTTATAATTTCACCAGATTCAATATCATAAATCGTATCTGAAACCTTTTGAAGAGTTTCTTTATCATGGCTAGCGATCAAAATTGTTTTACCTTCATTTTTTAATGTTACGAGTAATTGATGTACTATTTCGACTGCTTTCTCATCTAAAGCATTAGTAGGTTCGTCTAAAATGAGCAAATCCGGTTTTTCCATAATTGCTTGAGCTATTCCCAAACGTTGTTTCATCCCAAGAGAATACTTTTTAAACTTTCTTTTGTCATTTGGATCAAGCCCTACACGAGAAATCACAGCAGAAATTTCGTTATCGTTAATTTTATTCTGAATCATAGAGAGTAATTTTAGGTTAGCAAAACCAGTATATTCTGGGATAAAACCAGGATACTCTATTAATATTCCAACATTTTCGGGAAATGAGATGTCTCTGTGTAATTGTTTCCCACCTACAGTTACTTTTCCATCACTTGGTTTTACTAATCCGGATAATACACGAAACAACATTGTTTTTCCGGATCCATTAGGTCCACGAAAACCATAAATATTCCCCTTTTGTAATGATAAGTTAATATTCTTAAGGACTTGGTTTTTTTTAATAAATTTGTTTAATGCCTCAATTTTAATATATTCTTCTGACATGAGTTTCACCTCGATTAATATTCTTTTTCATGATCATTGCCGTATTCAGTTAAAAAATCTTGTTTGATAAAAATTTTATATGCTAGAAAAGTAAAAAGTAATCCAAAACCACTAAATAAATAAATCATTCTAGAAAATAAACCTGGTATAAGCCAAGATGTCATTTCTAATGACAGTGAGTCATTAATGAAAGAAAAACCAAAATAAATATTAAGCATTTTATCAAGAATCACAGCAGATGAAATGATAATAAAGCTGTATATATAATTTTTACTTAACAAATAGCAAACCACAACAAATAGTCCGATCAGATGGAATACCAATAAACTTGTAATCAGATATCTAATTAACATGATATTAGATGAAAAGTATTCATCTAAAGGTAGTTGATCGCCATATATTAAGTATGGAGTTCCTTTTGTAGACAGCCAAACGTTGTTCCACCTTCCTGACAGGAAGCCACCCAGAAGGAAACCACCAATTAGGTATATGAGAGTGAATATTAGACAGATCCAAAAGACACGTAATAATAACGATAAAAATACTTTTTCTCTTTTTTGATAACGAACAAAACGAGAAGAGTCGAAAAAAGGTACGATTCCAAATGAAAAAAACATTAGAAAAAGGGGTAATACGGGAAAAATAAATGTATAGGAAGAGAAAAATAAATTTAAAGATTGTGGTATTCCCATTATTCCATGTTGCGGTATACTTTCTTTGACTAAATATAAAATACAGAGCAAATAACAAAAAAACCAGATGAATAATCGCACTTTATAACGGCATATGTCGAGTAAAACGATATGTAGTTCTTTAACGAATAACATTCTTTTTAACCCCTAGAATGTATAATGAAAAACTTAACATAAATCCGATAAACAAGTGTAAAACAAGACTTGCTAGACTCACACCATCTGTAGCCTGTTGTTGCAAGAAGCTTGTTGATATCATTTCCTGATGCCCTAGTGTTGAAAGTACCATGTTTATGACATATAAACTTGCAAAAGGTGTAATTAGAACAACAAATGATTTTTTAATAAACATTCCAAATCCCAAAGCTATACTTGCGAACATACCAGAGAAAATACCAATCAATATGACATATAAAAGCATATGAACAAAGGGATGTGTATAATATAGATCTGGTAAGAAAGTATTATCAGAGTCTAAAGGCATCTCATTGTTAATCGCTCTATCAGGTTTTATATTTGGAAGTCTCATGAAAGACAAATAAATATTTAATAATAGGGGAAAGACAGCTGTGAGCATACCTGCTAAAAAGTTTATAAGAAACAAACTAAAGAAATATTGTTTTTGTTTTCCTCTAATAATTAAAAAGCGAAAAAAACCAGTTGACCGATCTCTTGAGTACAGATCTGAAAATGGGAGTGTTGCCAAAATTGGTAATAAGAACATGTAAAGTGCTGGATAATCTGATATTCCACCGATCCCCATCCATTTTGTATAAGGGGTAAAAGAAATTCCTCCTGTAAGTTCTAAATGTTCTTTGAGTGGCATTTCTTCTGTCCAAAAATAAGCAATCGCTAAAATTGCACCAATGGCTAATGATATGTAAAAAGAAGGGCGCTTTATTAATCGTAATATAAGCAAATAAAACATGTTTCTCTCCATTTCGTTTATTTAAAACTAAATATAGAAGCGACTCAGTTAATTCTGAGTCGCTGTGTCACATAGTTCTCTTTTGAGTTTAAAGAGCCTAATAGAATCAAGGGCTTTTTGGATCGTAATCGGGACTCCATTTGCCATTAGCATGACCAGCTGCATTCTTCTTAGCACCTATCGAAACAGGCGGATATCCTATTCCCAAGAATGTTTTTTCAACTGCCAAATTGTATAGGAGTTGTACTCCTTTATAATTTTTCTTAATTGTATAATAGTGGCCATCTGAAACATCTTTTCCTTTAGATCTGGCCCAGGCTACATAAGAAGTATTATTCTTTTCACTGTTCATATAATACCAAGATTTAGTAAATTTTGTTCTAGATGTTGTCTCATCATATGGATTTCCTTTTAGAAATCTAAAATTATAATTAGTATCTTTATAGTTGCCACTTGGTTCTCCTGCATAGACATGCACAATTCCTATAGTAGAAAAGGTTACTCCTAGAATTAAAGTTAGGCTAATGATTATTTTGTTTTTCAACTGTCTTCACCTCATTGTTTACTTACAATTAAGTATTTATCTGCGACACCTATGCAATTATTATCTTTATTTAGCCAAATCATTCTTAATGCTATTTCTGCTTTCTGACCTTTGAATGTTGGTAAATTAATTAAATAATCGTGATCTACATCTGATCTATCATAAGGTTGTTCCCATTGATGAGTAACTCCTCTATCATCTTTCAATTTTCCCAAGATTTTTGATGGGGGAGGTTCTTTTTGACTAAAGGTCATCGCTAATTCATAATTTTTAGGAAGTGGTCCAACTTCAATGTCCTCTCCTTTGAAAACATTTTCAATTGCCACATCATTATTCTTTATCTGACCTTGATAATAATGATCCTCTTTCAACTTTTCCCAAAATATAACTTTAAAAAGACTTTGCTTTTGTTCGGTATCAAAATAGAATATTTTAGAATCATCCTTTGTGCTATTATCCAAATCTTCTATACTTACAGAAGGATCTGGAGCTTTGTCTTTTATGGTGTTATTGAAATTATTTGATTGACAAGCACTAATCAAAGATATCATTATTAAAATTAAAAAAAATGTAAATAAATTTTTCACTATTTTCCCCACTAAAACCATAATTTGTACCGGTACGTGAGAATTATACAATAAAATAAAGAAAAATACACCTTTTTTTGTATTTTTTTATTTAAAATGCTATGTTATGCTATGTTCTAGTTAGTTGATAAGAGAGGGCTTTTTTACATGATTGGTTTATTATTACTTTTTAAAAGAGATATGATTCTTGGGTTTCATAGAACTACAAAAACTTTTATCATTATATCTATTCTAGGGTTGTTTAATTTCCTATACTACCTTTATTTTCTGCATATTAGTTTAACTAAAAGTAATGTTGCATTTTGGGATGTTATTGGTAAAACCTTTGCAGGTGTTCCCTTTGAACTTGTCGAACAACAAACAATTGAATTTCCTTTTGGATGGATTATATTTCAATTAAGTGGTGCAATATTGGTCAATACTTTTATAAAAGAAGATCTATTTGCCCATAGTGCCTTTATTAGAGTTAGAACAAAGTCAATATTTAAAATGTGGGTAAGCAAACTATTATTTTGTTGTGCCGCAATATTTATCTTCTACATATTAATATTGTCCCTTACCTGGTTTGTTTGGAAATTGAGTGGGGGGACAGTAAATAACTTGACAGATTACGGCGAAAGTATTTTAAGATATTCGTCCTTTCAATTCTCTTATAGTCAAATTATTGTTTATTCAATTCTCTTAAATATAGCTGGCACATTTCTTTTTACTTTTATCTTTGCTTTTTTAACATTAATTTTTAAAACAATTTATAGTTTCATAATTTGTATCTGTATTTTATTTCTTTCCATTTTCTCAGATAATCCAATGCTACTTGGGAATGAATTTATGCTGATTAGGCATCCTATGTTTGGTTTACCTCCAGTTGTCTCAATTATTATGACACTAATTATAGTTCCTATTCTCTGTATTGTTTTTTCGATAGGTGGGGGAATTTATCTATCTAAGTATGATTTAATAAGTGATATGGAAAAGGAATGAGATTTTATAACCCTATAGTATCCTGTAGATTTTGAAATCTAAATTTACCCGATCTTTGGAAGAATAAAGTACTTAAAATTGAGGAACTGTTGTGATATTTATATCAATAGTTCTTCTTTTTAATACCATCATCATGTTTGACTAAATACCTATCAGGGTATACTATCTGATCATAGGGAAAAGAGAAAGGAGTGTTAAACGTGGAATATAATCAGCAGATGAAGAATCGTCTTCGCCGGATTGAAGGGCAGATTAAAGGGGTTCTTGCGATGATGGAGCAGGGAAAGGATTGCCGTGAGGTGGTAACACAGCTATCTGCATCACGCAATGCCATTGATCGTGCAATGGGTGTGATTGTGAGTACAAACCTTGAACAATGTGTCCGTGAAAGTCTTGAGCAGGGCAAGGATACAGAGGGGCTTGTCAAAGAAGCGGTTGAACTCTTGGTGAAAAGCCGGTAAGAAATTCCTCAGCCTTTGGAGGTTGACGAATTTTTTTACTTGTTATAATATACCCTTACCGGTATGTGTATATATTTTTTGTTTTCGATATACCCCCACGGGTAATATATATAAGGAGGATCATGATGGAGGAACAGAAAAAACGAACGACGATTGTTTTATTTAGTGGAGATTATGATAAAGCGATGGCCGCTTATATTATTGCAAATGGCGCAGCAGCTTATGATCACGAGGTGACGATTTTTCATACTTTTTGGGGGCTGAATGCCTTGCGTCAGGAAGAGATGGTGCCACTGAAGAAGGGATTTTTAGAAAAAATGTTTGGCAAAATGATGCCGCGTGGCGCTGATCGAATGGGGCTGTCAAAGATGAATTTTGCAGGAATGGGACCGAAGATGATCAAGCATGTGATCAATAAACACAATGCCATGACCCTGCCGCAGCTCATTGATATGGCGAAGGAACAAGAGATCAACCTCGTGGCATGTACGATGACGATGGATCTTTTAGGGCTGCAGGAGAATGAATTACTAGCAGACATTCAATATGCCGGTGTGGCCGCGTATTTAGCAGAGGCAGAAATCGGGAATGTGAACTTATTTATCTAGGGAGGTGTCCATACATGATTCAAATGCTTTTGCTCATCATGGTGATCGCTTTGCTTGTGAGCCGTTTTCTTCCCGTACGGGGTGTGAAACAAATGGACGCAGCTCATCTGAAACCTAAATTGCATAGTCGGCATCAACAGCTGATAGACGTGCGATCACCTTTAGAATTTCAAACAAATCATATAAAAGGCTTTCAAAATATCCCCTTACCACAGTTAAGGAATCGAGCGCATGAGCTTGAGAAAGACAAAGAAGTGTATGTGATCTGCCAAAGCGGGATGAGAAGTATGCAGGCGGCTAAATTGTTAAAAAAACAGGGATTTACCCACATTACGAATATCAAGGGTGGCATGAATGCTTGGCGATTATAGGTATAAATAGGCTTTATAATATACCCCCACCCCTATAAAAAGGAGGAAAAACAATGCAGCAACCAACAGCAATTCTAGATGCAAAAGGATTGGCATGCCCAATGCCCATTGTCAAAACGAAAAAACAAATGAATGAGCTCTTGCCAGGAGATGTGCTTGAAGTGCAAGCAACTGACAAAGGGTCTACAGCGGATTTAGCAGCTTGGTCAAAAAGCGCCGGTCATGAATTTTTAGGCACAAAAGTAGAAGGACAGGTGCTTCATCATTTGATTCGTAAAGGCGGAGCGAAACAGGAGGAGCAGTCAATGATTTCGGAAATGTCGTTGAACATGTTTCAACAGAAGGTAAAAGAAGATCAGTCATTGTTTATTTTAGATGTACGAGAGCCGGATGAATATGAAGCGGGTCATATTCCAGGAGCTGTTCACATCCCTCTTGGCGAGGTGGAACAACGTGCTGAAGAATTGAACCGAGAGACGCTCATTTACCTCATCTGTCATTCAGGCAGAAGAAGTGAATTAGCCGCACAAAAGTTAAAAGAAAAAGGATTTCATCAATTGATCAATGTAGTGCCAGGCATGAACAGCTGGACAGGAGAGATTGAAAAATAGGAGCTGAATGAACCAATGACTGTAAAAGCAATGACAGCAGAACAGTTAACAAAAAAGATCATCAACAAAGAGCCGATCTTTTTGTTGGATGTACGAAACGAATCAGATGTGCAGGACTGGAAAATTGAAGGGAAAGCCGTTGAATATTTAAATGTGCCTTACTTTGAGCTTCTTGATGGCGTAGAGGATATGGTGGAGAACATACCGGATGACCTAGATGTACTGGTCGTTTGTGCGAAAGAAGGCTCCTCTATTATGGTGGCAGAGATGCTGTCAGAGGCAGGCAGAACGGTCCATTATTTGCAAGGCGGCATGAAGGCATGGAGTGAGCATTTAGAGCCAGTGAAGATCGGTGATTTAACTGGCGGAGGAGAGTTGTACCAATTTGTGCGAATGGGCAAGGGGTGCTTGTCGTATATGATCATGTCGAATGGGGAAGCTGCGATTATTGATGCGGCTAGAATGACGGAGGTCTATACGCAATTTGCTATAAAACATCAAGTCACAGTGACGCATGTGTTTGATACGCACCTTCATGCGGACCATATATCTGGCGGGAAAAAGCTGTCTGAACTGACTGGTGCTATCTATTGGCTACCGCCAAAAGACGCCGAAGAGGTGACATTTGATTACAATCACCTTGAAGAAGGACAGCGTGTGACGATTGGAGCGACGGAGATTGATATTCATGCCCTTTATTCACCGGGCCATACGATTGGTTCGACCTCTTTTATCGTAGACGGCCGTTACCTCCTTTCAGGTGATATTTTGTTCATTGATTCGATCGGAAGACCTGATCTAGCCGGTATGGCGGAGGACTGGGTAGGTGATTTGAGAGAAACCCTTTATACACGATATAAGGCGCTTTCGGCAGAATTGATTGTGCTGCCTGCACATTTTATGATCGTGGATGAGCTTAATGAAGACGGGAGCGTTTGGAAGGAGCTAGGCGCTTTGTTTGAAGAAAATCACGGGCTGAACATTGAAGATGAAGACGTATTTAGACAAATGGTCACGCAGGATCTCCCTGCACAGCCAAACGCTTATCAAGACATTCGGTCTACGAATATGGGGAAGCTGCATCCAGACGAGGAAGCGCAGCGAGACATGGAAATTGGTCCAAACCGTTGTGCGATTCGATAATGTTCAATAAAATAAAGAAGCGAGGGATGATCAGATGACATCAGATCACATTTTAGACGTAACCGGGCTTGCATGCCCGATGCCAATTATTCGGACGAAGAAAAAAATGAATGACTTGGCTGAAGGCCAAGTATTAGAAATACATGCAACAGATAAAGGAGCCAAAGCTGATTTGGCCGCATGGGCTAAGTCAAGCGGACATGAATTGATCACGCAGACGGATGAAGGGCATGTGCTGAAGTTCTGGGTGAGAAAAGGGTCCTAAAGGGGAGAGGGGTATCTATGAGGGAGCCCCTTTTCCTTTTGCAAAGGAGGAGACCAGCGTGGATTTTGCATTTTTCATTACTTTATTTATCATCGGATTTATTGGTTCCTTCTTATCAGGAATGGTTGGAATAGGAGGATCGGTGATCAACTATCCCATGCTGCTTTATATCCCGCCTCTAGTCGGAGTGATGGCATTATCGGCACACGAGGTTTCAGGGATTGGTGCTATTCAAGTCCTATTTTCGACACTCGGCGGTGTGCTGGCGTATCGAAAAAGCGGATTTTTACATCGACCATTGATTTTATATATGGGGAGCAGTATATTGGCAGGGAGTTTATTAGGCAGCTATTTATCACATTTCCTTCCAGAGAAAGGCATCAATGTAGTCTATGGTCTTCTTGCCATTGTCGCTGTCATTTTAATGCTTGTTCCGAAAAAAGGTCAGCGGGCAGAAGCGGATGGAGAGGCGACATTTCATAAAGGACTGGCGGCTGGTATTGCCTTTGTGATCGGAAGTGTATCGGGCGTATTAGGTGCAGGCGGTGCCTTTATTTTAGTGCCGGTGATGCTATCAATTCTCAAAATCCCTGTGCGGATGACGATTGCCTCGTCTCTGGCCATTACGTTTCTCTCTGCGATCGGCGCATCGGCTGGGAAAGTGCTGACTGGTCAAGTCATGTTCATGCCTGCGCTTGTCTTAATGGTAGCCAGTTTGATGGCTGCGCCGATTGGGGCGAAAATTGGTCAGAAAATCAATGCCGTTTATTTGCAGTGGGCGCTTGCCGTGATGATTACAGCCACAGCGATCAAAATCTGGGTGGATTTATTATAAGAAAAAGACCAACAACTGAGAGCAAGGGCTCTTTTCCATGTGTTGGTCTTTTTTATTTTATGTCATCGTGCTCGATATACGTTTCAAGTGCAGGGTGGTACTCTTTTTGATAATGAAGATTGGGGCATGTTTTCACGACTTTGCCTTGCAAGGCATTGGACTTCGAGACATCTAATGCTGTTTTACATTTTGGACAACGTTCGTTAAATATTGAGAGCCAGCGCTTCATAGATCACCACTCCAGTTAAAGTCTTAAAAACCGATTATATTAATATGAATTATAGGGGATTGTGTGAATGAGGTCAATGGATATTTGGCTCTTTTTAACAAAAAAGAAGCATCGTATAAGATGCTTCAGCGTATAGACAAATCCTCGCATTCTTTGTCAGCCTTGCATGCTGGCGCTCATGATTTTTAATTTCGCTCCGCGCAAGTACTCGTCCTTCCTAGAGTCCGAAGGCTTTCCGTCACGCTGAAAAGAAGACAAAGGGCTAAAATAAAGTTCATTTTAGCCCTTTGTCAACAATTTGAAGCATGATTAGTAGGCTTTTGCCCAGAACACCATATCAGAAGCAGGTTTCCCGCAGCAGACACATGTGTCAGAAACGGATTCTTGTTCAAACGGGATACAGCGTGATGTCGCCCCTGTTCTCTCTTTGATGTCGTTTTCACAGTCTTCATCGCCGCACCACATGGCTTTGATCAACCTGTTTTCTTCGGCAAGAAGCTGCTCGATGTCTTCGATTGTGTGGGCGTTTGATGTTTTTTCATGTAATCGTTCTTTTGCTTTTTCGTACATCGTCTGTTGAATGTCTTCAAGCGTTGACGTGATTGTTTGTTCAAGTGCATCTAACGTGACGGCTTGCTTTTCACCTGTGTCTCGTCTTGCAAGCATCACCTGGCCTTTTTCCATATCCTTTGGTCCTACTTCTACGCGTAATGGGATGCCCTGCATTTCGCATTCGTTGAATTTCCAGCCAGGCTGTTTATCACTTGCATCGATGTCAGCGCGTGCGATGCGGGCGAGTCGATCCTTTAATTCATAGGCATGATCGAGGACACCTTCTTTATGGGAAGCAATTGGCACAACACGTACTTGGGTTGGCGCAATGTTTGGCGGCAGGACTAGTCCTCTGTCATCGCCATGCACCATGATCATAGCGCCAATAATTCTTGTGGTGAAGCCCCATGATGTTTGCTGGACATGCTCTAGTTTTCCTTCGCGATTTAAAAATTCAATGCCAAACGCCTTGGCAAATCCGTTGCCGAAGAAGTGAGAAGTGGCGGTTTGCAGGGCTTTTCCATCATGCATCAAGCTTTCAACCGTATAGGTGAAGCGGGCGCCAGCGAATTTTTCTTTCTCTGTTTTCCTGCCTTTAATGACAGGGATCGCTAGAAGCTCTTCACAAATAGACGCATAGATATGGAGCATTCTTTCTGTTTCTTCAATCGCTTCTTGCTCAGTCTCGTGACAAGTGTGCCCTTCCTGCCAGAGGAATTCAAGGGTTCTAAGAAATGGACGTGTTGTCTTTTCCCAGCGGACGACATTGGCCCATTGGTTATATAGCTTTGGTAAATCACGATAGGAGTGAATGATGTTTTTATAATGCTCGGCGAACAGCACCTCAGACGTTGGTCTGACGCAGAGTCTTTCTTGTAATTCCGAATCACCGCCATGTGTCACCCACGCCACTTCAGGAGCAAAGCCTTCGATATGATCTTTTTCCTGCTGGAGAAGGCTTTCTGGGATAAAGAGCGGCATATAGACATTCTCGTGACCCGTTTCTTTGATTTGACGATCAAGTTCGTCGCGAATATTCTCCCAAATTTTAAAACCGTATGGCTGAATGATCATACTGCCTCTAACGCTTGAATAATCGACGAGACGCGCCTTTGTGACAACATCTGTATACCACTGGGCAAAGTCGTCTTCCATGCTTGTAATTTTCTCAACAAATTGTTTCTTTGACATCGTCTTTTTCCTCCTTTTAAAAAAACAAAAAAGCTGTGCTTTAAGTTAGGGACCATTCCTGGTGGTACCACCCTAATTTAAAGCACAGCTTTACACTCGATCATGATAACGGTATGAACCGCTGTATGAAACAGAACTAAATCGGCAGGTTCACTTGAAGATGTCAGTAGGAACTTCTCAGCACCGTTCCCTCTCTGTTAAAGATCGATTCAAGCTACTATTCCAGATCTACGTTGATCCTTGTTCGTTGATTTTTCATCAGTTTACCTGTAAATGGGGGAGAAAGCAAGTTGGTCTGCAAGTTCATTTCATGCCTTTCTGAGGTCGTTTATGTCGAAGAGCCATTGGCAGATATTTTCTATTTTTGCAGCTTGCACGTTATGGAAGGCTATGCTAATATATTTGAAGAAAAAAATAGACTTGTATAACCTCAATAATATGGTTTGAGGGTTTCTACCAGGATCCGATAAATCCTGATTACAAAAGCGCGCTTTCCTTTTTTGTAATCAGGGTTTTTTTGTTTGTCTGCACCCTGTATCAAAAGTGAAAGCCATGATATAGAGAAGGGATGTTAGACATGAACTGGAGAGTTTATTTATTAGCTGTTTCTACTTTTGCGGTTGGATTAGTTGAGCTTGTGGTCGGGGGCATTTTGCCAAGTTTAGCAGAGGATCTCAATGTGTCTCTTGCGACAGCTGGGCAGCTGATCACGGTATTTGCGATTGTGTATGCTATTTCAGCACCGGTGCTACTGACCGTCACAGCCAAAATCGAACGAAAGCGTCTTTATTTAATCGCATTATTGGTCTTTACATTAGGCAATGTATTCACATATTTTAGTTCCACCTTTGCCCTTGTCATGATCTCTAGGGTCTTGATTGCCATGAGTACAGCGCTTGTTGTGGTGTTATCATTGACGATTACGGCCAAGCTGGTGGAACCGGCGCATCGAGCGAAAGCATTAGGTCTGATTTTTATTGGGATTAGCTCATCACTTGTTCTCGGTGTACCGATCGGTATTTTTATTACAGAGAGCTTTGGCTGGAGAGTGATGTTTTTAGGAATCAGTATTCTGTCAGCCATATCTATGGTACTCATTTATTTTCTATTGGAGAAAATGCCTGTTGAAAAAGTCACACCGCTTAAAGAACAAATTCGTTCTTTAGGGCATCCGAAAATTTTCAGTGCACATTTGATTAGTTTGTTCATGCTTGCTGGTCATTATATGCTGTATTCTTATTTCACGCCATTTCTGATGGAAGTTCTGCATATGACTCCGTTTTGGATTAGTATTTGTTATTTGGTCTTCGGGCTTGCGTCGATTGGCGGGAATGGGTTTGGCGGCTGGCTGAGTGACAAACTAGGATCAGGAAAAGCCATTTTGCTTGTGACCATGGCGTTTGCCATTGTGATGTTTATCCTTCCTTATACAGCGGGAGTGTTTATGCTCTTTATGGTGATGGTTGTCCTATGGGGTGCTCTTAGCTGGGCACTGACACCTGCTTTGCAGAGCTATTTGATTCAAACAGACCCTGTGACGTCTGATATTCAGCAGAGTTTGAACACATCCGCTTTGCAAATTGGGATTTCCATTGGATCAGCAGTGGGCGGCGTCATGTTTACAATGACCGGTTCATCTGTTGATTTGGCTAAATTCGGCGCTGTTTTTGTGCTGATTGCCTTTAGCTGTGCAGTGATATCATTAAAGAGACCGCCGCTTTATATGGATCGTCAGCATCACGCTGAATAGAAGAGAACAAGATCGTTTAGCTGCCTCATCATAGGCAGCTTTTTATTTTTTGAAAACCACACCTTCGCTTTTACCAGTAATGACTTCTTCTCCATGCTGATTGATATACCGGGAAAAAAGGTGGACACGATGGTATTTTTCAAGGGGTTCTACCTTGGTGACGGCCATCTGACAGGTAATGGTGTCACCTGTATAAACAGGGCGTATGAAGGTACATGTCATCTCTTGACCGATAAAATGAAACTGCCCGCCAAGTTTCGTGGCTAGACTTGCTGTGAGAAAGCCGTGTACCATGAGCCTGCCTTGATCATCTAGCTCGGTATGATGTTTGCCAAGATCACCTGTCATCTCGCCAAATTGGATCACATCTTCATGCGTATAGGTTTTGCTTGTTTGAAATTGATCGCCTGGTCGAACCATCTGTTCTTCAGCTCCTTTTTTTAAATGTACCAAAGGGGTGAATGAATGTACATTCATTTTGTGATGAGATGTTAGAGGCAAAGAAGAGACAGGATGCCTTTCTTTGCCCTTGATACGTCAGGAAAAATGTCATCTTCTATTCAAAAATAACCATTTCTCCAATTGGATGAAATCCGGCACGCTGATAGATATGTTTGCCGTCATTTGAGGCTTGTAACATCACACACTTTTGTTTGTTATCTGTCTGGGTCAAAAGGTAATGAAACATGTCACTGCCAAGTCCTCTTCCACGGTGTTCTGCCTTTGTGATGACATCATAAATACCATAGCTGTCTGTTGTTTCAATCAATAAGCCCGTTGTGACCGGTTTGTTGTGTTCATATCCAACGAACATGCGGGTACTCGGGTTCAATCGTTCAATCGAAAAGCGCTGGAAATAGCTGTTTAAAGAGATTGCCTCAGGTGATCCTTCGAAAAGTTCGATAAATAAATGTTGATAATCGAGAAAAGTTTGATCGTCAGTCACTTCCTTGATCGTAAGCGATTGAGAGGTCCTTTGATCGATGTCGTTTGTATGTTCAAGCATCATGATGGTATTGCGTTCTACTTCTTGAAGCCCATATTTCTGCATGGTATTCGACCAATCGGGGTGGAGCAGGCTTTGAGTGATCCATGTGCTGAATGCTAGCTGCTGTTGCTGCATTTGTTCGATGGCAGCTTCCACTTTTTGTTGATCTTGTATGTGCGCTGAAATGGGTAATAACAAATTGAACGTGTCAGTTGATATATGCGTGTTTGATAGAACGAAATCCTCCGTTGATAGGAACGATCCGTTGACAACAGAAGAAAACAAATTTATTTTTTCTTCTAACTGGCGAATGGCCATTTGCTGCTCTGTTTTCATTCTCTCACCTTCTTTTTTTGATTGAGGGGTACCTATCATAAATAATAGCAAAGAAAAGGAAATTGTGTCGTCTCTTGCAATCTAGTAAAAAAGTTCTTTTATTTATCAGGTCTGATGACCCATTCTTTTCCTCATCCCCACATTTCTTTTGACTCCTTTATTGATTATTAGTACCATTTTATTAACCAGTTAAGAGTGGAGGTTCAGATGGAAACAAACGAGCAGATTGTCTTAAAAGCGATTCAAGATTTGATTATGCATAGGGAAAAGAAACGGAACGATCCAACAGATCCACTGATTACCACGACTGATACACTCAAGCAAGATTGGACACTTACACAGCTTCATATTTTATCTATGATTCAAGCAAACCCTAACGAATCCAATAATACATTTCTTTCACAACAACTAAAACTATCAAAACCAGCCATTACAAAGGCTGTGAAAAAGCTCATCGAAAAAGGCATGATCGACTATTGCCACCGGCAAGGTGACAAGAAATCCGTCTATTATTCACTCACAGAGGAAGGCACACAGCTTGCGGCACTGCATGATGAGCTTCATGAACAGGCAGTCTCCTCCTATTTAGAATTCCTCCATGAATTTAATGAAGACGAACTACAGGTTATTGAGCGCTTCTTAAAGGCTTGGAAGGAAAAGATATAAATAACGGGCCGAAAGCTTTCTATAAACTAGATGCTTTCGGTTTTTTTATGGTAAAATTAACATATATTGACGTTGTTCGTGATGATGATTGAGGGAGGGAACCGTGTTGGTGGAAGAGATGATGGGAAATTTCAAAAAATATGTATTTATCATGCCGTTCGTCGGATTGTTTGTCAGCTTGCTATTATTTGTTTATTTTTTTGGGATCACAGGAGTTGAAGGGTCCATGTGGGCGGCTGTTTTGTATTGTGCTCTGCCCTTTCTGATGTACACGATACTCTGTTTGCCTTTATGGATTTATTTTAAAGTCAGCAAAAAACGTTCAATACATAGAAATGAGGAACATACATGATCGTTGTCAGCGCTTGTCTTGCGGGATTAAAGGTCCGTTATAATGGCAGCCATCGATTAGATCAACGTATCGAGGAGCTTGTGCAGGAAGGAAAGGCGGTAACAGTTTGCCCTGAGCTGCTTGGCGGTTTCTCTACACCAAGACCTCCCGCAGAAATTATTGGTGGAGATGGTCATGATGTCTTACGGGGGCAGGCTTCTATTGTTGATGTTCATGGAACAGATGTGACAGAGATGTATGTAAATGGTGCACAAGCCACGCTTAAGCAGGCTCAGACATTTGGCGCAACATCCGTCGTGTTAAAAGAGTACAGCCCTTCTTGCGGAAGCCGGATGATCTATCGGGGAGAATTTAACGGTAAGACAAAGGCTGGGGACGGTGTGACGTCTGCCTTGCTGAAACAGCATGGGATTCAAGTATTCTCTGAGGAGGATGATTGGACCTCGCTGTTTGTATAGGGATGGCGTGAATTGAAGGAGGAGTTAGGTTGAAGAAGTGGATCATTGGTTTAGTAGTCGTTATTTTCATCGGAATAGGTCTTTATTTTATGATCAATGCCAAAACATATGCTTTTGATGATGTGGTCTCGATTGATAAAGATAAAGTGACTTCCATTCAAATTGAGCATGATGATGAGCGCGTTGTGGTGGACAAGAAAGAGGATATTCAAAAGTTGCTGAAGAAATTTTCGGGTATTCAATTAAAGAAAATAAACGAGGCTAAAAAAGCCTCAAAAGAATCGTATTGGATCAGAGTGTACGAGAACGAAAAGCAAATGTATGGTCTGACTTTTTATGACCAAAGCTTTTTAGAGACATATGATGGTTCTAAAACAAAAAATCGAATCAGTGAATACCAAATCGTTGATGCAAATCAAGTCGATATGGGACAATACATCAAATAAGATCATTCAGTCTATGAATGGTTTCAGCGTGTAGACAAACCCTCGCATTCTTTGTCAGTCCTGCGTGCTGGTGCTCACGAATGTCAAATTCGCTCTGCGCCAGTACTCGTCCTTCCTAGGGCTGCAAAGGTTTTCTATCACGCTAAAAAAAAAGACAAAGGGCTAAAATCAAATTCATTTTAGCCCTTTGTCAATAATTTGGAACACCTGACATTTTGACGTCAGGTGTTTTTCCGTTCTTTGCACATAATTTGGGTATTTTGGACTTATCTAGACTTTAATAAATTAAAAAAGTAAAGAACTATCTGAGATCATTCAGTCTATGAATGGTTTATCTTCATGCATGATCTTTCGCACATTCGGGTATAGTGCATGGTAAGCAAAAATGAAGCGGAGGTTTGTTTGATGAGTGGATTAACAGATACAGTCACATTAGCAAACGGAGTGAAAATGCCGAAGCTTGGCTTTGGTGTATGGCAAGTAAAAGATGGGGATGAGGCTGTAAATGCAGTCAAAGACGCACTTGAAGCGGGCTATCGCAGTATAGATACAGCAGCGGCCTATCAAAATGAAGAAGGTGTTGGCAAAGCCATTCAGCAATCAGGCATCTCTCGCGATGATCTGTTCATTACGACAAAAGTCTGGAATAGTGATCAAGGATATGAGTCAACGCTTGAAGCCTTTGAAACGAGTATGAACAAACTAGGTCTGGATATATTGGATCTTTATTTAATCCATTGGCCGGTTGAAGGCAAATATAAAGAAACGTGGAAAGCGCTAGAGAAGCTGTATAAGGATGGGCGTGTTAAGGCAATTGGCGTGTGTAACTTCCATCAGCACCATTTAGAAGATTTATTAGAAGAGGCAGAAGTGGTACCAATGGTCAATCAAATTGAGCTGCATCCGAAGCTGACGCAGGAGCCTTTACGTGACTACTGCAAGGCAAAAGGCATTCATGTAGAAGCATGGTCGCCATTAGGCAGCGGGAAACTTCTTAACCATCCGGTGCTTCAAGATATTGCGAAAAAACATGAGAAGTCAGTGGCGCAAGTCATTCTTCGCTGGGATTTGCAGCATGGCATTATCACCATTCCGAAATCTGTGACGAAGAGCCGAATCATCGAAAATACAAACGTATTTGATTTCGAGTTGTCCGCCCATGAAATGAGTGTCATTGATCAGCTCAATGAAGATGAGCGCACGGGTCCAGACCCAGATAACTTCGATTTTTAATAGAAAGAAAGCACAGGCGGGATGCCTGTGCTTTTTATTTGCCCGTATGTTCAAACCGTTTTTTGAGGCTGATAGGTCTCAATGATTTGAATGGCGTCGACAATTTGCTCTTTCGTATAGTCTCCAATCAAACAAAAGGTTTCATCTTTACGTGCAGCATGGTTTGCCACTGTATGTGCTGCTTCCTCTAGCTGAGATGTGATGCCAAGATCACGCATCGTTCTAGGTAATCCGAGTGTTTGATAGAGCTCAAGTAATTCTTCTACTTCCGTCATACGGTTTTCTGCAGCAAGCTGGACGAGAATGCCATAGGCCACTTTTTGTCCATGTAACACATGATGTGTTTCATCAATAAATGTTAATCCATTATGAACGGCATGGGCTCCTGCCATTCTGCCATAACGTCCTCCATAGCCGCCGACTGTTCCGGCTAACGTAATGATCGTATCTGTTACATCTGCAAAGGCTTGAGAAAGCTGGCCTGTTTTTAAACTGCTAACGGCTTCTTCACTATGAGTCAGAAGAATGTCACGAACGTACACTGCCTGCTTTAATGCAGCATGTACCATGAGCGGCAAGGTGCCTTTTGTGTTACGAATAATGGCTTCCGCTTCATACCATTTTGCCAGCGTATCCCCAATTCCGCTTTGGAGATAGGAAAGAGGAGATGAAAGCAAAAAAGTATGATCAATTAACGTGAGATAGCTGGACCGCTTATGATAGTCGACCCTCATAAAATTTCCCTTGTCATCATAAATGACGCTGAGCGGTGTAGAAGCCGCACATGTCCCAGGAATCGTCGGCACCATGATCACTTCAATTTGGAGAGCGTCGGCAACAGACTTCGCTGTATCTAAAATCGTGCCACCACCGATCCCGATGATCACGTCTGAACTCTTGAGTTCTTCCGCAATTCGTGTGATCGCATTTGGTGAACTGTAACCTTTATGCTGAACAACAGGCCACTCGGATGGAAGCTTTGTGTACTGTGAAAAGGCTTGATATGAGTCATATCCTGTCACTATAGCTGGTGACTGAAAGGGAGTAACAAGTGACTCGATTTCATGATAAATCCCCTTTTGAGAAATAAACTGGTTAGGACCGCTTCTGACGATCTCTTCTGGCTGGATCATTGACTTATGCTCCTTTACGAAATCATATAGTTCTTAAATCATCTCATTTTACAGAAAGTTCTGTCAAATAATCGAACAATATGAGACCATAGACCCTTCCGTTTTATGGAATTTAACTGCTGACATTGCCTTAAGGTATGTATTTCCTGTATGATATAAAATGGTATGTTTTGATTAAATTTAAGAGGTGTTTATATATATGGAAAAACAATATCGTGTATTACTTTACTATCAATATGTCCCCATTGAGGATCCAGAAACGTTTACAGCAGAGCATCTAGCATTCTGTAAGGAACTTGGTTTGTTAGGTCGTATTCTTGTTTCATCTGAAGGCATAAACGGAACCGTTTCTGGTACCATTGAGCAGACGGACAAGTACATGCAAGCATTGAAAGAAGATCCACGCTTTGCGTCCATGCCAATTAAAATTGACGAAGCAGATGGTCATGCATTTAAGAAAATGCACGTCCGTCATCGAAATGAATTGGTGAATTTAAGTCTTGAAGATGATGTGAATCCGCTAGAATTAACGGGAAAACATCTCAGCCCAGTTGAATTTTACGAGCAAATGCAATCACCTGATACGGTCGTGATTGATGCACGTAATGATTATGAGTTTGATGTCGGTCACTTCAGAGGTGCTGTGCGCCCTGACATTGAGACATTCCGTGAATTGCCTGAGTGGATTCGTGACAACAAAGAGATTCTTGAAGGGAAAAAAATTCTGACGTATTGCACAGGCGGCGTACGCTGTGAGAAATTCTCAGGATGGTTAAAGCGTGAAGGCTTTGAAGATGTATCCCAGCTTGACGGTGGAATTGTCACGTACGGAAAAGACCCAGAAGTTCAAGGAAAGCTATGGGACGGTCAATGTTATGTGTTTGATAACCGCCTAACGGTTCCAGTCAATCAAACAGAGCACGTCGTGGTAGGAAAAGATTTCTTCACTGGCGAACCTTGCGAGCGTTATGTGAACTGCGCGAACCCTGCATGTAACCGCAAAATGATTGCAACAGAAGAAAGCGAGCATAAATATATGCGCAGCTGCAGCCATGAATGCCGCACAAGCGAACGTAACCTTTATGTGAAACAGCACAATTTATCTGAAGAAGAAGTTCAAGAAAGACTAGCTGTCATTGAAAAAGAACAAGCAATCTCACAAGGATAAGAGGGTTTCCCTTTTATCCTTTTTTCTTTGGATGATATGTGTTCAGAGGGAAGAGGAAGTCATTTCCTCTTTCTTTTTTGTTTTGTTTTTTTCAAAATAAGGGTAAAGGTAGTTAATCAGTCTAATAGATTGAACAGTTGAAAAAGCGCTTTCTTTTGAAATAAGCATGTTCGACTATTTCAGAAAATGGAGAATTGAGAGATAATATAACGGGCAAAAAATGAACAAAGATAAAAGTTCAGATCAGAAAGTATTTGCCAATGGAATGAAAGGTGAGCTGCTATAAAAGAAAGGCGCTTGCTCGACACATGCTCTGTATTTTAATCGAAAGGTGTTATGAACATGAATCATTTGCATCGTAGGATGGGAACTTTCGCTTTAATGATGGTAGGTCTTGGCTCAATCATTGGTTCAGGATGGCTCTTTGGTGCGTGGCGGGCTGCTCAAATCGCCGGCCCTGCTGCTATTTTGTCATGGTTGATCGGGATGGTTGTTATTTTATTTATCGCATTGTCTTATAGTGAACTCGGGTCGATGTTTCCAGAGGCAGGCGGAATGGTCAAATATACGCAATATTCACATGGCTCTTTTATTGGATTTATCGCCGCTTGGGCGAACTGGATCGCGATTGTCTCAGTGATTCCTGTTGAGGCAGTTGCCTCCGTTCAATACATGAGCTCATGGCCTTGGGAGTGGGCAAAGTGGACAAGCCATTTGGTCACAAAAGGGGTTTTGACGACTGAGGGGCTCATGGTGGCAAGTGTGCTGCTGGTGATTTATTTTCTGCTCAATTATTGGACAGTTGGGTTGTTTTCAAAGGCGAATACATTCATTACGATTTTTAAAATCGTCATTCCAGGATTAACAATTGGTGCGCTCTTATTCGTAGGTTTTCATAGTGAGAATTTTACTTCTGGAACAAGTATTGCGCCGAACGGCTGGGCGAGTGTGCTCACAGCTGTGGCAACATCGGGGATTGTGTTTGCTTTTAATGGCTTCCAAAGCCCGATTAATATGGCAGGAGAAGCGAAAAATCCAGGGCGTTCGATTCCAATCGCCATTGTTGGATCGATTTTGATTGCAACGGTCATTTATGTGCTGCTGCAAATCGCTTTTATTGGCGCTGTCGATCCATCAATGATTGTGAATGGCTGGGGGCATTTGAATTTCAACTCGCCATTTGCTGACCTTGCCATTGCGCTAGGGATTAACTGGCTTGTCCTTATTTTATATGCAGATGCGTTCGTTTCTCCTTCTGGCACAGGGATTACGTATACGGCGACGACGTCTCGTATGATTTATGGGATGGAAAAAAACAAGTACATGCCGAGTGTACTTGGCCGTCTGCACCCAATTTACGGTGTGCCTCGTCCAGCGATGTTTTTTAATTTGGGTGTATCGTTTATCTTTCTGTTTTTGTTTAGAGGCTGGGGGGTTCTCGCTGAAATTATTTCTGTGGCGACCCTGATTTCCTATTTGACAGGACCTGTGACAGTGATGACGCTGAGAAAGACGGGCACAGATTTATATCGTCCACTGCGAATTAAAGGACTCAGCATCATTGCCCCGCTTGGTTTTGTCTTTGCATCATTGACACTGTACTGGGCGAGATGGCCGCTGACGGGTCAGGTGCTGTTCATTATTCTCATCGGTCTGCCAATCTATTTTTACTATCAAGCAAAAGCGAAGTGGAAGGGCTTTGGCCGTCACTTTAAAGCAGGTGCTTGGATGGTTGTGTATCTGCTTGTGATGATGACGATTTCCTGTCTCGGCAGTGATAAATTTGGCGGTTATAACGTCATTCATTATGGCTGGGATATGGCGCTCATTGCAGTTGTGGCGTTGTTATTTTATATGTGGGCACTCAAAAGTGGATTTGAAACAGAGTTTTTAGAAGATGCGAAAAAAATCAACGATGAACTGCGTGCTTTTCAGAAAGAAGCCGCCTCATCTAAGGAATAACGGAAGGGCTGCCTGAATACTGAGGGCAGCCTTTTTATTTGGATGGATGATCCATGACATGTTGCTTTAGCCAAGTGGTAACGCCGTGTAGAACGGTGGCTGTCACAAGACAGATAAGCGCATATCTCCATAGCTGATCTAAGCCTTGTCCACTAAGCCAAAAAACAATACCTAGAATAAAGAGAGTCAGAATGAACATGAATAAAAAAGATGCTGACCAGAAAAAAGCCTTCATCGAAGGTCACCTCCTCGGGGTATTGTATGCAGGCCGAGGGAGGATCAGACCAGCAAGAAAGAAGTGAAAATATCGTTAAATCTATTTCAAAAGTCAGATAAAAACGCCAAGTGATTTGACAGTTGTGTTAAGATGAGAGCATATTTTGAGTGTAGATGGCTGGTTATAGACGGAGGTGTTTGGAGATGCAGATTCAAAAGGTTCTAAACAATAATGTCATTAGTGTGATAGATGAACAAGGAAAAGAAATCGTCGTCATGGGCAGAGGCATCGCTTTTCAAAGACGTCCCGGCGACCCGGTGGACGAGGCGTTAATTGATAAAGTGTTCCGCCTAGAAGATCATTCCGTACATGAGCGGATGAAAATGTTGCTTCAAGAGGTTCCATATGATGTCGTCAAGGTGACCGAGGAAATGATCCAATACGCACATACAAAGCTGAACCGAAGATTAAACGAAAGTCTGCATGTATCGCTGGCAGACCATATTCATTACGCCATCGAACGATTAAAGAAAAACCACTTGATTGAGAATTCGCTGATTTGGGAGATTAAACGTTTATACAAAGATGAATTTCTCGTGGCGAAGGAATGCCTTGAGATGATTGAAGATCGTCTTCATATTGAACTGCCTGAAGATGAAGCGGGCTTTATTGCCATGCATATCATTAATGCAGAGCTCAATGAAGACATGAATACAACGGTCAATATCACAAAAGAAGTGAATGCCATACTGACCATTGTGAAATATCACTTGAACATGGAATTTGATGAAGACTCGCTCAACTTTTATCGTTTTCTCACACATTTACGCTTTTTCGTACAGCGTCTCATCAACGAAACGTTACTCGTCAGTGAAGATCAAGATTTATATCAGCTGATTAAAGTGAAATATCCGAAGGCGTACGAATGCGCAAAGAAAATCGCGGAATATGTGTATCAAACATATCATCGCGATCTAACATCAGAGGAGATGCTCTATCTATCGATTCATTTGAATCGACTCATCAAACGAGAAAAATAAAGATAGAATTTTAAAAGAAAGCGTTGACATCATAAAAAGTGAGTGGTACTATTTGCTCATAAACATAAAAGAATACGGTTTCACAATGATCGTCTTAGAGGATTGTGACTGTTCGGCAGGCAAAACCTAAACGTTCACTGAAAAAGCGCAATAGCAAGTTGCGACTATTTTTGGTGCCCGTTTAGGTTTTTATTTTGCCTAAAAACGTATTTTTTTGAAAAAAAGGGGGTTTTTGTATGAGTCATCGTCAATTAGCAGAAGACATTATCAAACATATCGGGACAGAGAAAAATGTTCATTCATTGGTTCACTGTGCCACAAGACTTCGCTTCACATTAAATGACAGATCAAAAGCAGATAAAGCGGCCATTGAAAAATTAAATGGTGTGGTGACTGTCATGGAAAGCGGCGGCCAGTTTCAGGTGGTCATTGGCAACACCGTACCAGAGGTATATCGAGAGATTGGAGAGTTTACGAATCTATTAGAGGATTCCACTTCTTCATCTGCTAGATCAAGTGAAGAAAGTACAAGTCTTTTCGGAAAATTCGTCGACATTGTTTCTGGAATTTTCACACCGCTTCTAGGTGTCATGGCGGGTGCCGGTATTTTAAAAGGACTTCTAGGCATCTGTATCAATGCAAAATGGTTATCTCCTGAAGATACGTCGTATCAAATTTTATTTGCCGCATCAGACAGCTTGTTCTACTTCCTGCCGCTGCTGCTCGCATTCACTTCTGCTAGGAAGTTTAAAGCGAATCCATTTGTCGCTGTGACGATTGCAGGTGCACTGATCTACCCGACTATTCAAGAGCTCACAAAAGGCGGCGGAGATGTGTCGTTCTTCGGCATTCCGGTTGTCTTAATGTCTTATACATCAACGGTTATCCCGATTATTTTGGCAGTGTTTGTGATGGGATATATCGAACGTTTCTTTAACAAAGTCATTCATGAAAGTGTGAAAAACTTTATTACACCACTGATTTTACTGGTCACGGTCGTTCCACTGACACTGATCGTATTTGGACCATTTGGTGTGTATGCAGGGAACGGAATTGCAGCCGTCCTGCTGAAAGTATTCTCCTTTAGCCCTACACTTGCCGGTGCTTTAATTGCGATGGCATGGCAGGTTCTTGTCATCTTCGGTATCCATTGGGGGCTTGTGCCAGTCATTTTAAATAATATTGCGGTTCATGGAAAAGATCATATTAAGCCGGCCACTGCGCCAGCTGTATTTTCACAAGCCGGTGCTTCCATCGGTGTTATGCTGAAAACAAAGAACAAAAAGCTGAAATCATTAGCTGGATCGACAGCGGTTTCTGCTGTATTTGGAATTACAGAGCCTGCTGTATACGGAGTCACACTTCGTTTGAAAAAACCATTTATTGCAGCGGTTATCTCTGCCGGTGTCGGTGGTGCCATTATCGGTTATTCACAAAGTATTGCGATCGCGTCAGGTCTTCCGAGTTTACTGACACTTCCGATCTTCTATGGTCAAGGATTTACAGGGTTCTTAATCGGAATTTCCGTTTCATTTGTCCTTTCAATCGTCTTAACCTATTTGATTGGATTCAAAGATCCTGTGGATGAAGAAGATGCTCCTGCAGCTAGTTCTGCACCAGCATCTGAAAATGAACATGGTGTCAAAGCAGCTCATGTGAAAAGTCCTTTATCTGGCGAAGTCATCAAGCTAGAAGAGGTGCAGGATAAGGCCTTCTCATCTGGCGCTTTAGGTAAGGGCGCAGCCATTATTCCATCAGAAGGCAAGCTGTTTGCACCAGTAACTGGAGTCGTGACAACGGTATTTCCAACAGGACATGCATACGGTCTCACCTCTGAAAGCGGAGCAGAAGTACTCATTCATATTGGATTGGATACTGTACAACTTGGGGGCCGTCATTTTACGCCGAAGGTTGAGCAGGGCCAAACCATTACAGAAGGTGAACTGCTTGCGGAGTTTGATATTGAGGCCATTCAAGCAGCAGGACTGTCTGTCACAACACCTGTGATTATTACCAATTCCGGTGAATTTAGCGATATCATTGAGACAGAAGAAAAACAAGTGACACCAGGACAATCATTTTTACACTTAGTTTAAGAAAAGGGAGGACATAATCATGAGATATTCAACACTAGCACCATTTCCAAAAGACTTTTTCTGGGGCGGATCTACTTCCGCCTATCAAGTAGAAGGTGCATGGAACGAGGATGGCAAGGGACCTTCAGTCATTGATATGAGAGAAAGCTATCCTGAAGGAACAACTGATTTTAAGGTAGCCAGCGATCACTATCATCGATATAAAGAGGACGTGAAGATGTTTGCAGAAATGGGCTTGAAGGCTTATCGTTTCTCCATTGCATGGACACGCATCATTCCAGATGGAGATGGGGAGATCAATCAAAAGGGAATTGACTTCTACCATTCTCTCATTGATGAATTGCGACGCTATGACATTGAACCAATTGTGACGATGTATCACTTTGATTTACCTCATGCGCTTCAAGTGAAAGGCGGCTGGTCAAATCGTCCAACAGTCGATGCGTTTGAACGTTATGCGGAGGTTTTGTTCCAGGAGTATGGTGAGAAGGTAAAATATTGGCTGACCATTAATGAACAAAACATGATGATCTTACATGGATCAGCTCTAGGTACACTGGATCCAAATTTAGAAAATCCGAAAAAAGAACTATATCAGCAGAACCACCATATGCTTGTGGCACAGGCGAAAGCCATGACGCTTTGTCATCGTTTGCTGCCTGAGGCGAAAATAGGACCAGCGCCAAACATCGCCCTTATTTACCCGGCATCTCCAAAACCTGAGGATGTCATTGCTGCGGCTAATTACAATGCGATCCGCAACTGGCTGTATCTTGATATGGCGGTATTCGGTCGTTATAACAACCTTGCATGGGCATACATGAAGGAAAAAGACATTCTTCCTGTGATTGAAGAGGGAGATATGGATATTTTGAAAAGTGCAAAACCAGACTTCATTGCCTTTAACTACTACACATCTCAAACGGTTGAAGCGAGTAAAGGAGATGGCAATGATGAATTTGCCCGCGGTGGAGATCAGCATTTAAAATCTGGTGAAGATGGCGTCTACAAAGGCGGGAACAACCCGTTCTTAAGTAAAAATGCCTTTGGCTGGGAGATTGACCCTACCGGTTTCCGATCAACGATGCGTGAGATTTACGACCGCTATCAGCTACCTCTTATTATTACGGAAAACGGGCTAGGCGCTTTTGACAAGTTAGAAGCGGATGGATCGATTCAGGATGATTATCGAATTGATTATTTAGAAAAACATATTGAACAAATCAAATGGGCGATCACTGACGGTGTTGAGGTATTCGGGTACTGCCCATGGTCAGCCATCGACTTAATCAGTACACACCAAGGCTGCTCAAAACGTTACGGTTTTATCTACGTCAACCGTGATGAATTTGACCTAAAAGACCTCAAAAGAATTCGGAAAAAGAGCTCTTATTGGTATGAAACATTGATCGAGCAAAATGGAGAGAACGTCGGGAAGTAACAGAAAAAAGCCAGTCACCTTATTAGCGGGTGACTGGCTTCTTTGTTCGTTCACTTTATCGGCTTGTGTCATTTGTCTACCATAGAAGTTTCCTTAAATCTATCTTAAATCCATTGATACACTCATTTTGATTTGATAACCTTTATTTTGGAATTTAATACAAAAGGAGGAATATAATCAAAATGTTCAAAAAAACACTTTTAACCCTAATTACCCTAGCTCTTGTCATATCAATATGGACTCCATTTTCATCAGAAGCATCAGCAGAAACACACTCTATCAATTCACAAGAGTTAAAAGCATTAGTAACACCGACGGTTCTACAAAATGAACAAGCTAACAAAGAATTAGACGAACTTGAAAAGAAAATGGGGGAATACATAGAAAACCTTCCATTTACAGAAAAAGAATTTGAAAACATGACAGAGTCAGAACAAAATAAAGTGATCGATCAATATTTCAACAATGAAGAATTTTTAGCTTTAGAAAACCGAATGAAACAACTTGACTCCAAAAGTAATCAGAGTGAAATAACAACACAAGCACTACCAGTATTCTTCATACCTATCGCAATGACCGTAGGAAGAGTTGCTTTAATGGCTATCAGATCAAAAGGCGCAAGAACTGCACTTAAATATCTAAAAAATCGGATAAAAGGATTTGGTAAAAATTACAAAATTAAATGGGATGTAAGAAATGATAAAGGACAACTTAGAAGTTTAGTTGTCGTCCTACACAAAGGAAAGAAAAGAACAACAAGAGTATTTGCTGTAGACAATGGAAAAATCCCTTTAATACCAAAAACCTCAACTTGGTATTGGCATTTTCATGTAGCTCCAAAAGATAAAATACACCATGCTCTCAGAGCATCAGTACCAAAGAAATACAAAGCAAGTCCAGGAGAAACAATATTACACTAAAAAACCCCTAATTTTTAGGGGTTTTTTTCTCTTCATGACTTGTAACTATATCAACTGGATGTATCAAGTTTTCATCATCATTATCCTCATCAGTGTAAGGCATAATAAGTGAATCCAATTCTTCTTTATCATCAACTAAAGCAACGTAAGTTGTATAATCCTCTAAATCTGATGGAAACAATTCAGCTTGACCAACATTACTTTTTAATGCTTGGTCAATAGCACTCTTTAATTCTATTAAACCCTCACGATTACCAATAATATAAGAATCCATATGCCAACTTTTTTGAGCATATATATGACAAATCTTATCTCTATCTTTCATTATCTCATTACACCCTTCCTAAAGAATTTAATTGATTATGTGCCAACACGCCAACCAGATAAAACATCAAAACGTCTCTTTGGCTACTTTATCCTCATCTTCTTCAATCCTGATCAGATATCCTTCAATACGATATTTCCAAAACTGCCACCAAAATTTCTTCCTTCCTTTTCCTCCTGCTCCGTTGCTGCAATTAATTTTTTAGTTTCTTTATCTCTTTCAAGAAGACTGCTTTGTATGTATTCTTGCTGTTTTTTCAACTTGCTGGATTTTACAAATCACACCTTACTCTCTACTATCATTATACCCCGAATTTAATCTCATTTATAGACTGTTTTCCGCCCGCATCAGCCCGTATACTGTTATACGCAAGTCAAAAACGATAAGGGATGTGGCTGTATGAATGACAAGAAAGATGTTTTAGATCCTGGGCCGTTTTTTCATGGGACGAAAGCGGAATTGAAGATTGGGGACCTGCTTGAACCGTTGCATTTGTCCAATTATCAGGATAAACAATCGAACCACATCTATTTTACTGGAACATTAAACGCAGCCAAATGGGGAGCTGAATTAGCTCGATCTGATTCCAAAGAGAGAATTTATGTTGTGGAACCGACAGGCGAGTTTGAAGATGATCCGAATTTGACGGATCAAAGGTTTCCGGGGAACCCGACCCGTTCTTACCGGTCGACATCTCCTTTGAAAATAGTCGCAGAATTAGGTGCGTGGGAAAGACATTCCGATGAAGAAATCAATCATATGCTGACGTCGTTAAAAAAGTTAAGGGAAGAAGGAAAAAATGTCATATACGATTGATTCGTATGTAAGGAATAGATGAATAAAAGGCCGCCCGATTTCACTTGGGCGGCCTTATGTGCTATTGAAACAGGACATGCATCAGCTCATCAAATGTCTTTGCATGTTTCAAGGAGTGAAGGCGGTCAGGACTGTCTAATAAATCGACAGCTTGTTCAAAAAATTGATTCATGCAAGCAGCGTCATCTTTCTGAATGGCTAACAAGAAAATAAGAGATACTTGATCGCCCTGCCAATCAATCGGCTGTTTCAATCGTGCAATTGCCACGCAGGAGGTGCCTTCATTTGTGATGAGCGGGTGAGGCATTGCAATCCCCTTACCAAGATAGGTCGATGACATTTGCTCCCGCTCCAGCACGGAGGAACGAAAAGAAGATGAAACAAGCTGATGCGCCTCCAGCCGGCTGCAAAGCGTATCTAATACCTCTTCTTTGCTTGAAAGGTTCACATCCAACAAGGTCAATCGTTCTTGGAAAAAAGCCATCAGCTCCTGCGAAGGGAAACCGTGTCCGTTTAACAGGTGAATGACCTCACTCACACGCTGGACATCATGATGTTCAAAAAAAGCATTCACTTGAATGATTGGTTTCCCCTTTGGTGCGAGAGGTACGGTTGTAATAATCACATCACATGGCAAAGTCGTGCTAAAAGCGTAATCCTGATAAGAATAAAGCTCAACAATCTCAAGCTCATGTTGAAAGGCCGCCTTCAATTTAATTTCAAGCAGCCGTGCCGTTCCTAGTCCAGACCCGCATACAATAATGGCCCTCTTTTTTTGCGAGGTGTCAAGATGACTTCTTTCAAATGAAGCAGCAATATGTAAGGCAACATATGCCGCCTCATCTTCATTTGGCGTCCGCACCAGCTGTAAGGCATTGAGTCCGCTGACAGCCAAATCAAACGGATAAGGGTAAGATGTTTTGATCTCATGCAAAAGCGGATTTTGTAAAGACACGCCATATTGAATTCGATTTAATAATGGCTTCATATGCAGCATCAAATCTTGACGCAGGATATCGTCATCTACAAAACGATGACCGCTTGTTTTTTCAATGTGCTGGAGAAATTGTGTCACCGCCTGACGTACTTCTTCGGTCGTTTGGTGCTCATCGATTTCTTTCCACGTTTGATTCGCTAAGAGATGCATCACCAAGTAATCTGTTTCATCCTCTGATAAGGTGACGTGAAACGTGTCGCTTATTTGATGAGTGATCTTTTGAGCGATTCTTGTTAACACTGGCGGTCTTTGTGGGTGAGTGGTACTGGCGGGTATCCGCTGTTTTTTTTGCGTTTGCTGAATGGCAATCGCTAAGTGAATCACTAAATTCTTTAGGGCAATATCTTTAATGAGCAGTGATTCTTGATATAGATTTGTCAAAACAATGGAGCGAATGGTTTCAAGTGAAATGTCAGGGAAATGAAGCTGTTCCCGCTCAGTTATATGAGATAGGGCGGGTTCTTCTTCAAGCAGTAAGTCTGCGTAGCACGTCCTTTTTTGCAATTCGTCTCCGTCTACTTTTAAGCCAAATCCAGGCTTTGAGACAAGGGTCATACCGTAACGGGCTAACAGCTCCCGTCCTTTTTTTAAATCACTGCTGACCGTCATACGGCTGATGAACAATTCTTCTGCTAATTGATCAATTTTTAAGTAGTCTGATTGAAGCAATAGTTTTCTCATCATAAATCGTATGCGCTCTTCTGGCATGACGGGTACGAGAGAGCGGGCAGGAAGCTTTTGCTGATGAAGCCAAAGCAGGAAAGCGTCTTGGTCACTTGTTAAGAGCGTATACCCTTTCCCGCGGATGGTCTTGATCATGGCTCCAGCTTGTGTTAACAGTTCGTTTGCTTCTTTGATTAAATTGCGGATGGAGCGGTCAGATAAGCGAAAAGAGGCAGTGAGCTCCTCCAACTTCACGAACCCTTTCGTTTCAAATAGCCGCTGAATGAGCTGGTAGGTTCGAGTATCTGCCGTCATCATCATTGCGCCGCTCCTTGTTCCTTTAAGGCATCAGCTCCAAGGGCGATGGCTCCCATTAAACCAGATAATCCGTCAAAGGAAGGCTTTGTGACGATTTCATTTAATGGCTTTGGTAATTGTAAGTAACCATGAAGCCGCTTGTCTGTTTCTTCAAGGATGAGCGGCAGCAAGGCCGGCTGTTTCATGACACCTCCACCAAAAATAATGCGTTCTGGTGAAAGGGTGAGTAATAAATTTGCGGTCATTTGCCCGAGATAATAAGCTTGAAGTGACCAGGCTGGATGCTCCTCTGGCAGCATTTGTGCCAATGTATGATAGCGGCCTTCTATGGCAGGTCCAGATGCTAGTCCCTCTAAACAATCATGGTGGATCGGGCAGCAGCCCCCATAGGTGTCATGAGGGTGGCGCTGAACGGTGATATGTCCCATTTCTGGATGAAGCAGTCCGTGAATGAGGCGGTTTTCAATATAGGCACCGCCGCCGATTCCCGTCCCAACCGTGATGTAGACCAAGGAATTTGGTCTGTCTGTTTCTGTTGAAAAACGAGCTTCACCGAGCGCCGCACAGTTCACATCCGTATCAAGCTTCATAGGGAGACCGAGTGCTTGTTTTAAGGTTGAGAGTAATGGAAATTGGCGCCAAGCTGTTTTGGGTGTTTCGAGAATCGTTCCATAGCTGGGGCTGTGCTCTTTTACATCGACAGGCCCGAATGCGCCTATGCCAATCGCATCGACTGGATGCTCTGTAAAGTATTCGATCACTTGCCGGCATGTTTCTTCTGGATTCCCTGTTGCAAAGGAAGTCATATGTTCAATCGTTCCGTCTGTTGTTCCGTAGCCGCAGACAAATTTTGTACCGCCTGCTTCAATGCCTCCAATTCGCATGATCAATGCCCTCCATTAAAGAGAGGCGGAATCCAAATGGATCCCGCCCCTACATGTTCATTTTTTCTTTACAATGTAGGTTTGTACCTGACAAGGTGTGAGCGGTTCAATGTGTAATGATCCATGTTGTGCTTTCAGTATATGTCCTTCAGGTGTTTCGCCTAAATTCGCTGTTTCTCCATGTTGTAGAGATGAACTATTGATTGAAGCGGCTGTTTGACGTGTTAAATATGGATTGAAGAGACGAATGACAATGCCTGTTCCATGCTCTTCTTTTTTCAAAGCGCTTAGAACGGCCCCGTCTGTTTCAATGTCAAGCAGGCTATAAGTAGATTGTAAGTCTTCTTTTTCATCTCGGAAAGAGAAAATTAAACGACCGTTTAAAAAGTCTGCCCGCTCGTAGCACTGAACCGGGGTGGTGTAACGTTTAGCAAGCTGAGCCAAGTGTCCTTCATTCACTGCTTCTTGGCTATAGTGCATGCCAAAGGAGAATGATAGCGATCCTTGAAGCTGGGCGTCAGGTGTTTCCACGATTTTTTCTCCAGAAGCCCGGCCAGGACGATAAAGAAGGTTTTCTTTCCCCATTTTTCCGAAACAGCGGAAGAGTGTGTAAGCAATGGTTGTGTAGTCTTCGCCTGTGATTTGGTATTCTCTGACGCAATCCGTCAAAAGAGAGACACCATATGCTTCATCGCGAAGTGCAACAAATGATTGCATGGGTTCAATGGTAATCGGTTTTTCTTCCCAATGTTCATTGTTCCACCATTCTAGCTCTTGCGTCAGCTCCGTTGGACGTTCGATGGTGCCAAACTGTTGATCGCTGAGTGATACGTTTGATGCAATACCTGTATCAAAGAGTACCCGTAGACGGTGGTCTAGCGCATGGTTGTCCACATTTACATGAAAACGGATGACCGCTTCATCTTTATTTAAAGCCACCTTCGCTGTGATCGGGAGGGAAGTCGTCACCTTTTGCTTCGAACGTTCCTCTAAATCATATGGGACAGTCAATTGAAGCTTGATGGTGAGCTCTTCCTGTAAACTGCTTTTAGATACGGTGATGTCTGCTGATGAGATATCTTTAGATGATACATAAAGATCCTCACGCGGTGGTGAATAGTTATAAGAATCCCCATCATCTCCGTTGTCTTCAAAGATCATTTGCTCAGAGAACGTTCGTCCAGTCTGTTTATCCGTAATTTCTAATGACCCATTGTCATTTGCTACAATGCGGTAAAACGTATTTTCAATGACACGACCTTCTGTTTTTTCCCAAATGGATTCACTAGATTCATCGAACACCATGCTGACTTGTGTATAACCAACGGATGGCAAGTCGACTGCTTCAATGAGTAAAACAGCTTTCCAGACTTGCTTTGGCATGTACACCTCTTTGCTTGGGTTAAGTGAAATCTGCTGTGCTAAGACATAATCTGTCACATCGGTTTTGCTTTTGACTGTGTAGTGAAGAGTTCGTCCATCAGCGTCTTTTAGCGTAAATGGACGTTCTGTGATAAAGGTTTCGACTTCAATGACTTCAGAGCGCTTTGAAGGCAGTGTATTAAATAAAGTGAACGTGATTTCTTGCTCAGTTTGCAGCCGGATGGCGATGAGACGCATGTGTAAGTCCACAAGATTCTCGGCGATTTCCTTTGCCTGTTTATAGCGGAAAAAGACATCTTGATTCGTCGTATCACTATTACAGCCGCCAATGCTATCATGCGCTGCATTTTCAAACATGAGGTACCAAATATCACGCACCGTGTCATGCGGATAATCGTGTCCAAGTGAATAGCTGATTGTAAGGATCGGCTCCATCACATTGACAAGATAGTTTTCAATTTGATTGTTTAAGATTTTCAAATCTGCTCTTGTTGAAAAAATGGACTTATGAATTCGCATATGCTTGGCATGAATGAGCTCTCCTTCTAATGTCTCAAAAGAAGTTCGCTCTTTTTTCACTGCTGCAATGTAGTCTTCTAAACTGCTGATTTGATAGTGGTGCTCGTCTATTTCATTGGCTTTTTCTAATAAGTCAGGCAGGTTTTTGCGAATAGGCGCCTGGTCAAAGCCATTTGGGAAATAGACATTCTTTGTCGTGGCTTTTGCTTGCAGCGCCCCGATTTTTTCAGAAAGAAAGGCTTGCAGGTCTTCATCCTTTTCAGGAATATTTCCTCCGTAGTAGTAGCCAAATGGCAGATTCACTGCAAAAACTTCACTGCCATCAGCCCCGCGCCAATTAAATTCTGTGTGATTCGTCATATGATCAGAAACGCCGCGCCAAAAGGCTGTGTCGACAATACCAAAGCCTTGATAAATTTGAGGCATTTGTGCAGATTGACCGAAGGAATCAGGGACATAACCGACCTTCATGACATGTCCGAACTGCTGACAGCGCTCAATCCCATATTGCAGGTTTCGTACAATCGATTCCCCAGAAATCACGAGCTGATCCGTTTGTGTATACCACGGACCGATGATGAGGCGTTTTGCTGTGACGAGCTGTTTAATTCGATCCTCATCCTCTGGGCGCCATTTCAAGTAATCATCTAGCAAGGATGCTTGTGCATCGAGCATGAAGTAATGGAATCGTTCATCTGTTTCGAGGGTGTCCAATATGTCCATTACGCTTTTCATTAAGTAGATACGGGAGCGGGAGGTGGTGAAATACCATTCCCGGTCCCAGTGAGTATGTGGAATCACATGTACATTGACAGTCATTGTGTAACGACACCTTTCTTTGTTCAAATTATCCTTCTAGCACAAGGTCAAAATCATCTTCTTCTTTCTGCTTCTGATCATGTTCTGGCTTTTGGGGTTCTTTTTTCTCAGAGAAGTTCACAAGTAGGTTGGCGCCAATTCCAATAACAAGTGCGCCAGTTAGCGCGCCGATTAAATACGCCCACCAGTTTCCTACTGAGAAGAATCCGTATAGTCCGCCAATTGGCGGCATGATGTCATGGACACCTAATAAGGCAGCGACCCCGCTTCCAGCAGCACAAGCGACGACATTCAGCGGAATCAATTTCAAAGGATTGACGAGTGTAAAAGGAATGGCTCCTTCTGTAATCCCGATAATCCCCATCACAAGACCGCCTCGTCCGGCTTCTCTAAACGTAGGAGAGAAGTTGCGTTTTCGAATCAATGTCGCAAGCCCGTATCCAAGCGGCGGAATGACAATCGCGATATTGACGAGAATGGCAGGAAGATAGACACCTGATAGGAAGAGCGCGTTACCAGCCATCCAAGCTGACTTATTCACTGGGCCGCCAAGATCAAAGCCAATCATTGCACCTAGAATGAGAGCAAGTGCGAGTGTACTTGTTCCATCTGCGACCATGCCTTTGATCCATTCAATTAATGCGGTGTTCAAAGCCCCTAATGGACCGCCCAGCAGAACGGACATGAGAAGTCCGGTTAAGCCAACAGTAATGAGCGGTAAGATGAGCAGAGGGACGAGTCCAGCTGCGGAGCCTTGAATTTGAATTTTTCTTTTCACAAAGAGAGCGACATATCCGGCAAAGAAACCTGCAATGACGGCGCCGATAAAACCAGCATTTGTTGAGCTGGCAAGAGCTCCACCGATAAAGCCGGCCGCAAGACCAGATTTATCCGCAATCGAATAGGCAATAAAGCCAGCGAGCAGTACGTTCATTAAGCCAATGCCTGTCCAGCCAACCTGTTCCATCAAATAGGCACCATGTAAAATGCCGCCTGCATCTTTATAGGCGTTTAAATCTGACACACCAAAACCTAACCCGACTAGTTTGGCTAAACCAACGATAAGTGAAGCTCCGATGATCACCGGAAGAATATAAGAAATACCGGTCATGAGGTGGCCTTCAATGACTTTTAATTTTGCTTTCATTCTGCTTTGCTCCTTTCTATATGGCATTGCTCCTGTTTATTGGGATTCAGATTTTTTCTTTTCAACCAGCGCAACGGCTTTTGTGATGATTTGCTCGGCATTTTTTAAGGCGCGTCCGATTTCGACACGTACAGTAGGAATACCTGAGAAGCGTTCAGCGTCGTTAATGTGCTGATTGGAGGCGATGATGCAAAGGTCTGCCTGCTTGGCTTCCTCTGCTGTAATGCCATTCACCTGTCCCATAATTCCTTGTTGTTCGATTTTAATCTCGTGTCCAAGCTGTTTACCCGCATTCTCTAATGCTTTTGCTGCCATTGGTGTATGAGCTAACCCTGCTGGGCATGAAGTGACACCGACAATTTTCATTGTGTAATCCCCTCTTTCAATTGTTGTTCAATGACTTCGTAATAATAGTCTGCTGTTTGACCAGGTTGAATCTTTTCGATGAAAGCAGGCTCCATTAAACTTGTGGCAATGCCAGACAGTAATTTGAGGTGTGTGACATTGGCCTCTTCTAGTGGAACGAGCAGTGTAAATAAATAGCTTGTTGGCAAATCGTCGAAGCTTCCCCATTCTATGGGTTGTTCAAGTTCTAAAAAGAGAAGTGAAGCCGTTTGAACAGCAGAGCTTTTTGTATGAGGAATCGCAAAACCTTGCTGAAGTCCTGTTGAGACTTCGTCTTCGCGTTTCAACAAATCTGTTAATAACCCTGACTGATCGTTTGTAATGTGAAGGTCTTCAGCTTTCTCGGAAATGTATTGTAAAATCTCATTCTTTGATCGACCGTTTACTTGTGTAAAAACATGATCTTTTTGGAACAAGCTGATCCCTTCTCTCTTGTTTGTTAAGCGCTTACAATTTGATTGTAATGTACTTTTCGACATGGTTAAATAGCATCATTTTCCGTTTGAAATGGCAAAAAGTTTATGAAGCGATCAGACTAGCCATCTGAATATCTCAAATCCTAGCTTAAAACGAGTTTAATTATGTCAAAAACAGATTCTACTAAAAGGGATTCTGTGATATTCTTCCAAGGTATTGTAAAAGATAAGGGGGGGTCTTTTCATGTTTAAAAAGCAGGTCAAATCCTGTGTGGTTGTACTCATGGCCATCATTCTATGTATGGCTGCATTACCTGGGTACGAGGCATCAGCAGTTAGTAAGGGCACAAGTGTCAATGAAGCCATTGGATTAAAAAATGGTGAAGTTATCTCAGGTACATTACAGAATGAAAAAGAAGAGTCATGGTACCAAATCACGCCATCTGCACAAGATGTGGCAAAACATACACATATGCAAATTGCTGTCAAAAGCAAACAAGTGTTATCTGTATCGGTCTACCCAAGTAAGGATAGAGCGATAAAGGATGACACTTATTCGAGATATCGTGTGGACACAGCAAGTGGAGAGACAGAAATCAACTTCCCGCATGCATGGTCAGGTCCTTACTATGTCAAAGTGCTGTATTTAGGTTCAGAGGAAGACAGCCGTGATGAGGAAGAGGATGCAGCATATACAATCGGGTATAAAGGCGCGAATCTTCCGCCATCTGAACCGATTTTCCCTGAAGAAGAAGAGCCAGGGATCATCATTATTGAGAAAAAGCATGGACGTCAAATTCTTCAATCCATTCGTACGATCGAAGACAAACGATTCAATGAAACAGCCGATGGTCAGAAGCTTACACGTCTGCTACAAAAAACAAAGCCGTTTCTTAAATCTAAACTCATCAACAATCAAAAAAAGCAGCAAACGGTGTACAATCATTTGCTTACATTAAAATCATTGCTGAATGACGTAGAGAAAAATGGTGCATTCAGCGGTCATATCGTCACAGAGAAAGAGCAACAGGCGATCCGTTCCCTTTTTGATATGCTCAAAGAGGCAAGTCCAGCCTATCTAAAAAAGGAATTAGAAACAGTGGGACAAAAAGTAGGAATCGATCAGCTTGAAGGAAAATCGATCGGTTATGTATTAGAGAAACAAAAGCTTGTTCCAGAAGAAAAGGTCAACACAAACAAAATCATCTTTAAATTAAAGGATGGACAAACGCTTCAATCCGCAAAAAAGAAGATGAAAGGCTACGGAATTCAAGAAAACCGTGTGACATCTCAGTCAGTAAATCCTTTATTCAAAGGAATGTATGTTTACGATGTACCGGCAGGGAAAGAATCAGCTGGCAAAACGCTTAAAGCAGGCAAAGCTGTGATCAAAAGCACGGCGAGAAAGCTTTCTAGTATGCCGAATGTTGAATTTGCAGAGCCTGTACAAACGTATCGTGCGCTCAGTAATGACGCGCAGTATGGTTACCAGTGGCCGCTGAAAAACAGTGCGCAGAACAGTGGGAAAAAAGGCGCTGATGTGAAGTTTGAACAAATGAATACATTGATTGGCACAAGCAAAATGAAGCAAACGTTAATCGCTGTTGTGGATACAGGTGTCGACAGCCGTTTGTCCGATTTAAGCGGGACGGTTCGCACAGACTTAGGTGCTAATCTCATCGGCCGTAATAAAGATGCAATTGATGACAATGGCCACGGCACCCATGTGGCAGGTATCATTGCAGCAAAAGCCGATAATCATTACTCCATGGCAGGGCTGAATCAACATACAGGAATCATCCCAGTCAAAGTGCTGGATGCGTATGGAAATGGAGATACAGAGCATATTGCTCTTGGCATTAAACATGCAGTGGACAAAGGTGCAAAGGTCATCAACATGAGCCTTGGCGGCTACTACAGCAAGGTCATTGAATATGCGATGAACTATGCTGCACAAAAGAATGTATTAGTGGTAGTGGCGAGCGGAAACGATGGCATTCCAGAAATGGGTTATCCTGCGACTTCCAAGTACGCCATGGCAGTTGGTGCAAGCAATCGCATGGATATTGCCGCTGAATTCTCAAGCTATGGGAAAGGATTAAGCATGTCTGCACCAGGGTCCGATATCCCAAGCTTAATGCCTGATGGGAATGTTTCATACTTGAGCGGGACATCAATGGCTACACCGTATGTTGCAGCAGCAGCAGGATTACTGCTTTCTAAAAATCCAACCCTGAAACCAAATCAAGTGAGAAATATTTTACAAAATACAGCGGATGATATTTCATTTAAAGCTGTTGATGGAACAGATGACGTTTTCTATGATGAAAATGACGAGCCTGTTGTTGATCCGAAAATTCCGGGTATCGATTGGATGACAGGACATGGCAGACTCAATGCTTTTGCCGCGTTAAGTGCTGTTGAATTAAACGCATCAGTTAATAAAGTAGAAGATCAGCATCAAAAGGTGACAGGAAAGGCGAAAGCCGGCGCTGCCATTTCTGTGTATAGAGGCAAAACCCTGCTTGGAAAAGGCACGGCAAGCAAAAAGGGAACCTTTAGTGTGAAGATCAAGCATCAAAACAAAAATAAAGTGCTTCACATCAAGATATCAAAAGGAAAGGCTGCGACTTCGCTCAAAACGGTCGTGAAAAAGGGCAAAGCGCCAGCTAAGCCAAAGGTGAATCGAGTAACAGTGAAAAGTAAAACGGTCAAAGGAACTGCGGGTGCAGGCTTGACGATCAAGGTGAAGAACAAATCAAAGAAAGTCATTCAAACGGTCAAAACCAATAGCAAAGGCGCATTTACGGCTAAAATCAAGCCGCAAAAAGCCAAAACCGTCTTGTATGTGACGGCTTCAGATGTGAGAAAAAGAGAAAGTAAAGCAGTGAAAGTTGTTGTGAAAAAATAGTCTTGTAGCTTCCCTTTTTTGAATAAAAAGGGAAGTTTTTTGTTTTTACTGGAAAAATGACAATAACTGTCGATAGTAATATAGTAGGAAAAAAAAGGAGGATTTATCGATGAAAAAAATCATGTTTGCTTTCTTTCTATCATTGCTTCTCGTTTTCCCAAGCTTTGCACATGCAGAGGAAACAGGAGCAGTACCAGCATCCGTACAAGTAACAGGCGTCACAGCAGCAGACGGTGGTATGGTTAATTACGGTTCTGGCAGTAAATATCGTGTAGGTTCATATTATCCAGCTACTTTTAAAGGAACATTAAAGGACACAAGTGGTCAACTCATGGCGAATCAGCCAATTCAGCTTTATTTTGAAGCAGCAATCAAATCATATGCTCAAACAGCGACAGGTACAACAGACGAGAATGGACAATTTTCACTAACGATTCAAGTTCCTGCAGGTGCAGGCTACCGTACATACAATAATGCAGGCTGGTCTACACATTACTACGATATCGTTCCAGTGACTTTCACTTCAAACGACATCACGCTATCTTCAAATGTGACAAGTGTGTACCATTTGGCATATACATCACGTTACTAATCTGCTAGAAGAGGCGACTTGGCGCAAGCCCTGTCGTTTTCATAGAAAAAAAGGATGTCAGCTAGTGACATCCTTTTCTTTTTGTTAGCAAACCTGCTGGGCGGCAACCGAAAGAGTCGATAAACAAACACTCATGAGCCGTTTCTCCCAGATTCGATCGAGCATTGAGCTTTACATCTTGAGCTTTGATGGATAAGAACTTTGAATACTTGAGCTTTCAGCTTTGAACGTTCGGCTTTGAGCTTTTATCATGGATCATCCTAAGATGATCATCAGATGAGGAGGGAATGACCTTTCCCTCGAAGGTGTTTAGTCCTATCGATTTTCGGCTCACTAACAAAATCGACTAGTCGATCTGTATTTTGGTCAAGGTATTGCTTTCTGATAAGGAGAAATCCACTTCCATTTGGAAATCTTCAATCTCTTTCGAAAGCTGTTCAATCTTCACTCGAAGACGAAGAGGGTCAATGATCGCCGCCTCATTTTCAGCTAGGAATGACTTGACGATCTCTTGGTTGGCAGCGGCTTGTGTTTTCCCATCTTTCCCAAATAGTGTTTCTAAATGCTGATCCAGTCTCTTTTTCACATCTTCATTGATTTGTTCTGACCGGTCAACCAGCTCTGTGTAGACCTTTTTTAATTTTCGTAAATAACGAATATCGTAATCTATGGATGTCTTGCGTTCAATGGCTTCTGCTACGGTCATGCTAACACCCGCCACCTCAATCGTTGTCGTAGCATTCGACACCACGATGGCTGATTTAATGGCATTTCGGCGTTTGATTAATGCTTGAATCGATTGGTCATCTGCTTTTGCCTTTTTTTCTACTTCTTCTTGATTTTGAAATCCGTTCTGTATATGTTTCCCGATGACCAAGCCACCGAGTACAGCTTCATCAATCGTTCGGTTGATTCTTTTATCTAACATTTTCAGTTCACTTAATGCTCTTGTAATGGTCATTTCCATATTAAAAACAGCTCCCTTGATACGTCCTGAAAATCATAGATTCCTATCATATACCAAAATGTATTTGTTTTGCTAGTGATATCCTTTTTTGGGGCAAACAAAAAACCCTGGTGCTATACACCAGGGTTTTCTCGTTTTTTCTGAATCCATGTTGTCACGTAATAGGCAGCATAGCAGAGTGCGATAAAAGGGATACCGCAGATGAGAGCGATGCGCTGATTTGGATCAAAAGCAATGCCGATCACAGATGCAAGGCATAGGAGGAAGGCAGCAATCGGAACCACCGGATAGAGCGGGGTTCGGAAAGATAAATCATGAAGCTGTCCGCCATCCTGTAAGAATTTTTTGCGAAACATGAACTGTGAAGCTGCAATTCCCATCCATACAACAACAACGGCGAGTCCAGAGATTGAAACAAGAACCAGATACACCGTTTCAGGTGCGATGACACTCGATAGCAAAGAGAGAATGCCCCCAATCATACTCAAAATGAGTGCATTCAAAGGAATTCCCTTTGACGTCAATTTTGCCAGCTTTTTAGGTAATGTTCGTTCTTCAGAAAGGGACCATAGCATGCGAGATGAGGCATATAGCCCTGAGTTTGCAGCAGATAAAATCGCTGTCAGAATGACAAAATTCATGAAATCTGCCGCATAAGGAATACCGATGCGGTCAAATACCACAACGAAAGGACTTTTGATCACCCCGGCTTCTTCTACTGGAATTAAGCCGGCTAAGACCACGATCGTTCCGACGAAAAACAGGACAAGACGTAGCACAGTCGTGCGAATCGCGCGGGGAATGGTCTCATCTGGATTGACACTTTCCCCCGCAGCAATCCCAATCAGCTCAGTACCCGAAAAAGCAAAATTAACAGCCAGCATGGTCATTAAAATCGGTAAAAAGCCGTTTGGGAAGAGACCCCCATCTCCAGTGAAGTTAGAGAAGAACGGAGCGGCCTCACCGCCTTTTAGTGGAATCAATCCAAACATCGCGGCTCCACCAAGGATAATAAAGAGAATAATAGCCATGACTTTAATGCTAGAAAACCAAAATTCCGATTCTGCAAAAAACTTAACTGTAAAAGCATTGAGTAAAAAGATGAGAAGTGCAAAAACACCGCTCCACATCCAAACCGATGTGTCCGGGAACCAGCGCTGCATTAAAAGACCTGCCGCTGTAAATTCTGAACCAAGTGCCACGGTCCATGTCAGCCAATAAAGCCAAGCCACTGTATAGCCAGTGCCGGGCCCAATGTATTTTGTTGCATATGTGTGAAAAGCGCCTGTAACCGGCATTGCGACTGACAGTTCACCTAAACAGAGCATCACGAGGTACACAATTAATGCCCCAACCAGATAAGCCAAAATCGTTCCCGCAGGTCCGGCCTGATTGATCGTATATCCTGAACTTAAAAAGAGTCCTGTGCCAATCACGCCACCTAAAGAAAGCATGAACAGGTGACGGCTTGTCATTTTTCGTTGATATTGTTGTGACTGATCTTTTGCTTGTTCCATGTCTTCCCGCCCTTTTGCTTAGAAGTATGTGTGTTGAGTCATGATGCTACGATGTTGCCTGTTTTAAGATATCGGTAATATCCTCTGGTGTCGTCCGGCAGCAGCCGCCGATGATTTGTGCGCCGTCTTTATACCATTGCTGCGCACATTCACCAAATGTATGGTGAGACGTATCTCCGCTCCAAACCTTCTCTTCAGGATCATATAATTCCCCTGAGTTCGGATACACGACAATCGGTTTGCTCGTCCCTTTTTTCATCTCCTGAATAAGAGAAGACATATATTGCGGCGGTGTACAGTTTACGCCAACAGCAGCGATCTGCTCATATGGCTCGAGTGCTTGTACACAGTCCCTAAGTAAATCTCCTTCACTAATGTGCTGACCATCCTTTGCACTAAATGTAATCCACGCATATACACCGCTGAACTCATCCTCCAGCAGTTTAGCGATGGCGATTGCTTCAATGAGACAAGGGATGGTTTCACAAGCGAGAATATCTGCACCAGCCTCTACCAATGCTTGAATTCTTGGTCTGTGAAAATCAATGAGCGCCTGTTCTGTGAGTCCGTAATTTCCCTTATATTCTGAACCATCAGACAAATAAGCGCCGAAGGGCCCCACAGATCCAGCGACAAATGGTTTTGCCCGCTCTTTACGTTGTGTCTCATCCTGCCAAAACTGCTCGCACGCTTCTTTTGCTAACGTGACAGATCGTTTCATTAATTCGATGGCTTCTTCTTTTGTATAGCCTTTTTCAGCAAAGCCATCAATCGTCGTTTGGTAGCTGGCTGTTGTTGCACAGTCAGCACCTGCTTGGAAGTAGTCCAAGTGTACTTGCTGAATCAATTCTGGCTGTTCAATGAGGATTTTGGCTGACCATAAACTGTCGTTTAAATCACAGCCCTTTCGTTCAAGCTCCGTTGCAAGTGCACCATCTAAAATCAAAGGTGCGTGAGCCTGTAAACGGCTTTGAATAGGATTCATATAAATCAAACAGCCTCCTTTGTCGATCGGAAATAATGGATATGATATGAGGCAGTAGTTTAAATGACTAAAGTGTTTTTGTCAAGGAGAGGAATAAGCATCATATGACGGAAAAACCCTGAAAACATGCGGGTTTGAGTGCATAAACATACAGTTGAAATAATAGAAAACCAAGTCATTGACAGCCTCTAAAAAGAGATATATATTATGAAAAGGTTCATTTCAGAAAGCTTCATCAAAAGGCGCCGTCTTTTGATTTTTATTTTGTCCATCGACTGTCTTCTTTCGTGCAGAAAGAGGGTTTTTTATATGCTTAGAAAAGGAGGAAAGAAGAAATTGAAAAAATGTGTAAAAGATATTGCAATGATTCTAGTCGGTTCTTTTTTATTTGCTGCAGCTGTGAACATGTTTGTCATTCCACTTGAGTTTGGTGAAGGCGGCGTAACGGGGCTGTCCATCATTTTCTACTATATGTTTGAGATTGCGCCGTGGCTGACAAACCTTGTGTTGAATGCGATTTTATTACTTGTGGGGTATAAATACTTGGACAAGAAGACCACGATCTACACAGTGGTAGCTGTCGCAAGTAACTCTCTATTTTTACATTTGACCACTACATGGGTGGTGAATGTCCATGAATTGATCATTGGTTCTATTTTCGCAGGGATCATCATTGGGATTGGCATTGGTCTTGTTTTAAGAGCGGGCGGTACAACAGCGGGATCTGCTATCCTCGGGCGAATTGCGAATAAGTATCTAGACTGGAACGTGAGCTACGCCATCTTGTTCTTTGATCTGATCGTTGTTTTTGCTTCTTACTTTATTATTGGTGCGGAAAAATTAATGTTTACGATTGTGATGCTGTATGTGGCGACTAAGGTGATGGATTTCGTCATAGAAGGGCTTAACACGAAAAAAGCAGTGACGATTATTTCTTCATGCAAAGATGATATTGCAGAAGAAATCAATCACACCTTGGATCGAGGCGTGACCATTTTAAACGGTCGCGGTCATTATTCGAAGGAATCGAAGGAAATTCTCTATGCAGTCATTCAAAAACAGGAGCTGATGCGTTTAAAGAAAATCATTAAGAAAATTGATCGAGACGCATTCGTTGTTGTCCATGATGTGCGTGATGTGTTTGGAGAAGGATTTGTGAATATATAAAAAGTAAAAAAAAGACACCTCCACTATAAAGTGGGGGTGTCTTTTCATATGTTGAGTGATCTTATGTTTAAGGGACTATTTTTTCAAGGTATCATCTTTCTTCTCATTACTTTTCAGAAAGAAAAAACGTATACACTCAGAAATGGCGGCTCCCACCACAAACAGGATGATGGGTGTAATGGTAAAAGGTTGTTTGAAGATGAACAAATACACGATATAACACAAAGTTAGTGTAATGACTAAAGTGAGATAATTACTCCACATTTTTTTCAAGGTCATCAGCTCCTCGTTTTTTAAGGTCTACCATTATTCGGTATTGGTTGGGTTGAAAAGAACTAGCCACTTTCAGCCGTTCTCATCACTTTAATTCGAGTTGAGTGTTCGTAAAACTTAGTATGAAGTTCATAAGGATAAGTCATTGTGAATGAACTTCTTAATTCCATAAAATTCAGCTTATCCCTTTAAAATAAAGAGATTAAATGAGTTGTTTCCTATGATATTCGTTCCTGTGTATGTTTGTTGTCTACAATAGACACACGCTAGATTTATCTTGATCAGGTGAAGCCTTGAAGAAAGAGAAACTTCCTGTATGAAAATTTATAGCGACGTTGAGAGTGAAAAGTTGCAAAAGATACCTCTTGTCACATCATACTATGTATTGTATAGTATAAATAGTTAGGAGTTGTAAACATGAATGCACAACTAAAAAAAGGATTACTTGAATTCTGTGTACTGGCGGTATTAAAGAAAGGCGATTCCTATGGTTATCAAATGATTAAAGATATGTCCCATTGTATTGAGATTTCAGAATCGACATTATATCCGATATTAAAGCGGTTAGAGCAAAACAATTATGTGGAGACCTATTCACAGGAACATAACAGTCGATTAAGAAAATACTACCGGATGACTGGGAACGGACGGGAGCATATCGCGCAATTTTTAGCGGAATGGGATCAAGTGATGGCGATTTACGACTTTATTTCTGGAGGACAGAGCAATGAATAAAAAAGAATTTTTAGCCAGCTTGGAGAAGCATCTGCATCGTCTGGGCGAAAAAGAAAGTGATCGGTTCATCGAGTATTACGATGAAATAATCGAGGATTATCAGGAAGATGGCTACAGTGAACAGGAAGCAGTTCATCAAGTCGGTCAGCCTGCCATCATCGCTGAAGGGATTCTGAAGGAACAAGGAATCAAAACCATTCAGGTGCCGACGTTTGGAGAAAAAGCCACAAGGCTCTCCATCCTCATTTTAGGCTTTCCGTTATGGGGCAGCATTCTAGCAACAGTCTTCCTGCTGTTTCTTTCTGTGTATATGGTGATTTGGTGCATTCCACTCGTGACAGGTACAATGACGCTAGTTGGTCTGCTCGGTGGTTTTTGGAGTATCATTGGTTCACCGTTTATTTTTCAAGACGGTTTGCATGTGGTGGTGACGCAGATCGGAGTTGGGATTCTTCTATTAGGTGTCGGATTATTAAGCGGCATAGCCACGGCGTATTTGACAAAGCTATTTGTGCAAGGGACTGTTCAAACCACTAAGGCATTCATGGGAATGTTTAAAAAGAAGGTCGTGAGAGTATGAACGTGAATGATTTAAAAAAACAATGCATCAAATGGGGGATCATCTTCACCGTTGCCGGAGGAATTGTCATGGCAATTGGTTTTGGACTTTCAGGCTTTGACCTAGATGCATATCAAAACAATGACCAGAACAATATCTTCCGCACGATCAATTGGAGCAAGCCATAAATGAAAGGCCCGCTTATGCGGGTCTCAGCGTGTAGACAAACCCTCGCATTCGGTGTCAGTCCTGCGCTTCGGTGCTCACGAATGTCAAATTCGCTCCGCGCCGATGCTCGCCCTTCCTAGGGCTGCAAAGGTTTTCTATACGCTGAAAAGAAGACAAAGGGCTAAAATCAAGCCCATTTTAGCCCTTTGTCAACAATCTCAAACTGCCAGCTCGTACTGGCAGTTTTTTAACGGTCTTTATTGGCACGATGAGCTTCATTTAATTGCTTGATCCGCTGAATCGTTTCTTTGATGTCTTCTTTTGCCTCTGGATACCGACCCGCTTATGCGGGTCTTTTTTTCGCTCTGGCAACAAAGAAAAAATAACAACAGAGTGCGCCAAGGTCACAGAGCATAATAATCAGCCCCATGGGAAAGGCAGTCTGGCTTCCAGCTAAGCCGACAAGGGGTGTCATGCATGCGCCAAGAAGCATTTGTGCCACACCGATGAGGGCAGCGGCACTTCCAGCATGCGCACCGTGATGTTGCATCGCAAGAGAAGGAGCAGACGTGCCGACAATCCCAACGCTAGAGACCACAAAAAAGAGCGGGATGAGGATGCCATATAATCCTGCATCAATAGAGATCATCACACACAAGGTGACGCCCCCTAAAGCAGCTGTCAGCAGCCCAATGCGAAGAACTTTCTCCTCACCAATTTTCGCAGCAACGCGGGCAAATACTTGTCCGGCTGTGATGATGCCAAGACTATTCACCGCAAAGGCAGCACTGAAGCCTTGCGGAGAAAGGTTGAAAATCTCCTGCAATACAAACGGTGATCCAGAGATATACGCAAACATGGCGGCGAAGACAAGTCCTTGTGAGAGAGCATATCCGACAAAGAGTCGATCGCTCGCTAGAATTTTCATCGCACCTAGGATCTGTTTGAAGCCTCCAGTCTGTCTGCGTTCCACAGGTAAGCTTTCTTTCAATGAAAACATCGATCTTAGGAGCATGAGCGCCCCGAGGATTCCTAGCAGAACAAACACACCCTGCCACGTCGTGAACCGTAACATTTGTCCGCCCACGATCGGTGCCGCTGCTGGAGCCACTCCGTTGACTAACATGAGCAAAGCAAAGAATTTCGTCATTTCTGAGCCTTCATAATGATCTCTCACGATGGCTCGTGCAATAACAATGCCTGCTGAACCAGCAAGTCCTTGAATCAGCCTTAAAAGAATGAATGTCCAAATTGATGTGACCACTGTACATAAAAGAGAGGCCGCAATAAAAATGATCAATCCAACCATCAGCGGCTTTCTTCTGCCAACTGTATCACTGATTGGACCTGCAATGAGCTGTCCAAGCGCAAGTCCAATCAAACAAGCCATGAGACTTAACTGAGACAGCGCCGTGCTTGCTTCAAAGTCACGGGCGATATTAGGTAAAGCAGGTAAATACATATCCATTGCCAGCGGTGCCAGGGCTGTTAAAGAGCCAAGAAGCGCGGCAAGGAGGAATCGATTTTTTTTCGATTCTTGGGGATAAGATAAAGAATTCATATGATGACACTCCTCGTATACGTCCTCAAATCAGCATAATGAATCAAGCTTTCCATTTCAATCAAAATTTTCAAAGAAGTTTTCGTGCAAAATCATTGATCTTTCGAAGGAGACTCTTTACATTGAATGAGTAGAGAAAAGAATCAGGTCATCGGCATGCAGTGATTGCATGATACGTATATCCATTCATAGACAAACAGGAGGTGCTGGCATGGAGCAGCAAGAGTTGATCATTCGTCAAGCGGTGAGTGAAGATCATGAGGCGATCACACATGTGCTGATCAAATCATACGCACAGTATGAGCCTCAATTTACAGAGGAAGGCTGGCAAAATTATTCTGCAGCCCTGCGAGCGGCTGTAGATAACCCAAACATGGAGTTGATGCTTGTGGCCGAGCTTGAGGGCAAGGTCGTGGGGACACTTCAAATGTTCCGATCATCAGAACAGGCATATGACAAGCCGGAGATGGGCATTACTTCAGCGATTGTCCGGTTTTTAGGGGTAGATCCTGATGTGAGAGGAAAAGGTATTGCAGAGTCATTGTTGCGTAAAAGTATAGAACTGACGCAATCGTGGGGCGAGAACGTCCTGTACCTTCATACGTCGGATAAAATGCAGGCCGCCATTCGTTTATATGAAAGAATGGGCTTTGAACGGGCGCTTGATAAAGAATTTGTGAATCAAAATGGGACGCATGTGAAGAGCTATCAGTATGTGATTAAAAAAGAACAGCCGGCTGGCTCATAACATACACCGAATAAGAAGAGGAAGAGTATGTCCTGCATGGACGGGACTCTTCCTTTTTCTCATGACACCCATACGTTCAGTGCCATATATGAAAAGCACCAGGAGATTAACCCGAACATGACAAAGAATTTCAACACATGTTCATAAGGGGTCAGCTTTCGATCTCTTTTCGTTTTCACAAGCCGCCAGTAAAGGGCATAACCACAAAAAACCAAGATGATTTGTCCGAGTTCTGCTACGGTTTCGATGATTGTGATTCCGTTCATTTGTTTTCACCTCACCATATGTCTTCCATAGGCAGCAGCAGTGAACCTTTATTTCTTCAAAGGAAAGCAGTGTATACTAGAATAAGAAGTAGATGCAGAAGGGGTTGTGACCGATTGTTTCCGCTATATGCAAATTCTTGGGATGACGTCATTGAGAGAAAAATCAAATACGATGATCAGGTTGTGGAACATACGTGTCAGCTGTTAGACGCACAGGAGCAGCAAGTCGTGTTGTTTCATAAAATTCAAGAACCATTTACAATGGTTGCTGGTGATGGCACTGTCACGATTCCAAAAGGGAGTTATACGACCGCCTATTATTGGACGGACCGACCTTACAATGTCTATTTTTGGCGGGATGATCAAGGCAATGAACTTGGCTCTTATGTGAATATCGTCAGACATACATGGTTTGAAGAACGAGCGGTTGTTTTTGAAGATTTGTTGATTGATCTACTCGTTCTTCCGAATGGTGATTTCTTTGTTTTGGATGAAGATGAACTGCCGGAGAGTTTAGCTTCCTTTGAACACGGCTCTGTTCAACGAGCACTACATGATGTCATCCATTCGTTAGCGCACATCCTCGATCAAGTGAGGCTGGATGCGAAAGGGAAATATCATCACACCCTGTTTCAGAAGATGTTGAAATAGAAAAAACGATTCCTTGCTGAAAGGAATCGTTTTTTTATCAAACCTTGATCCGGTTGATTCGTTTTTGTAAATCAGTTTTTGTTTTAGATGCTTTTAGTTGTTTGACCGCACTTTGAGCGGTTGCTTTTGTTTTCTTTGTTCGTTTGGCTTCCGCTTTTTTTACTTTTTGTTTGGCATCTGTCACTTTCTTTTGATAGGCGACTTGTTTTTTGACTTTGTCGAGCCGGTTTTGCAGGCTTGTTTTTTCTTTGCCTTTGGATAGCTTTTTAATAGCCGTTTGGGCACTTTTAATCGAGCCTTGGGTTTTATTTTTTTCAGCTGATTTGACCTTCGCTCGTGCGTCACGAATATCAATGGCTGTTTGGACTTTTTTGACTCGGTCAGTGAGTGCGGTTTTTTGCTTGCTGGTAGTGAGTCTGCCAATTTTCGTTTTGGCTTGATCAACATCTGTCTGTTTTTTAGATGTTTCGGCTGTCTTGACTGCGCTTGTCGCAGCCTTTAAAAAGGTTGACTGCGGCACATATTGCACGCGGCCATAGCCGAATTGTGGATCTTTTCCTTTTGCGCCAAGATCCACTGTATAGCTTCGCAATAAAGTGCGGAGCTGAACATTTGTTTTCTTAGGATGTAGCTGTTTTAACAGCGCCAGCATCCCTGTGACATGTGGTGCCGCTTGTGATGTACCGGTTGCATACCAATATTCATTTTTCAAATAGGTACTGATGACGTTCTCGCCGGGAGCGGAAAATTCAATTCCTTTCCCCGTATTAGAGATGGAGGCGAGTTTGTCTTTGTCAGTCGTTGCGGAAACAGCAATGACGCTATTGTATGCGGCAGGATAACTAATACCATTCTTCTTTCCATCATTTCCACTTGCAGCAACGACCAGCAGTCCTTTTTTGTATGCTTCATCAACTGCTGAACGTAAAATCGGAATGTTATCTTCAAAACCTAGACTTAGATTGATGATGTCCATCTTATTGCTAATCGCCCAATCAATGCCTCGGAGCAGACTGTATAAGTCGCCCTCTCCTTTTTTATCTAATACTTTTACAGCATACAGCTTCACACCAGAAGCAACACCGACCGTACCGTAATCATTGTTAAGCGCCCCAATTGTACCGGCGACATGTGTTCCATGTCCTTCATCGTCTTTGTAAGAAGACGTGTAATCGACGAATGATTTACCACCGGCTACCTTTAAATCTTCATGTGGGAAAATACCAGTATCCAGAACGGCTACTTTCACATTTTTCCCTGTCACACCTTCTTTGATTGCTTGCTTTACATTGAGCTTCTGCAGGTTATAAGATTTTTGTACCAAAGCATCCTGACCAGTAGCAGCAGCCGTTTTTTTCACGGTAGAAGCAGCGAGTTTGACCCTAACGTTTTTTGAAACATAAGCGATGTTCGGGTCTTTTTTAAGTGAGGTGACAGCTTGCTCATCTGCTGTCACTGCTACAGCTGGAAGATGTATGTATTGAGCGTTCACTTTTTCACTTTCTTGAATAGCCGTCTGTTTTCCTTTTTGATTTTTATAGACGATGATGACATCTGTTTCTTTTGGTGGTGCAGCTGCCTGCGAATGGAAGGGCAAAGCAGTTGTCAAAGCAAGAAGAAACGCGATGACCACGACGATTTTCTTTTTCAAGGCAATGGCTCCTTGCATATGAGGTGACCTCCGTCTTTTTTTCTTTATTATATCGGAGAAATAAGATGGATGGTTAGAAGAATCATAGTCTAGAAAGAAAGTTTTTTTCACACGTATCCCGAAATTGAATTTCATAGAATTCTAGTAGACAATAGAGAGATCATAATATGAGAAAGAAGGACATGCCGATGAATATAAAAGAGTATATGACGTATGATGCGACGGGACTGGCATCACTTGTGCAGAAAAAGCAGGTCACGCCCGAAGAGCTTGTACAAGCTGCATTTACTAGATTGGAAGAAGTGAATCCAGTACTAAATGCGGTGATTCAGACAAGGCGAGATCAAGTGTTCAAAGACATGAAGTCACTAGATGCGGATCAGCCGTTTGCTGGTGTTCCGTTTGTGTTGAAAAATATATCGCAGGGGCTGGAACATGAACCTTTGACGGCGGGTGCTTTGCTGTTAAAGGATGTAAAGGCGCAAACAGATTCCCACTTTGTCCGTCGATTGAAGCAGGCTGGGCTCCTCATGATCGGTCATACGAACACACCTGAATTCGGATTGCGAAATGTGACAGAACCCTTTTTATATGGTCCGACGAGAAACCCTTGGAATGCTGACTATTCTCCGGGCGGTTCAAGCGGCGGGACGGCAGCAGCTGTGGCAAGCGGCATCGTACCGGCGGGTGGAGCGAGTGATGGCGGAGGGTCTATTCGGATTCCGGCATCCTTTACTGGTTTATTTGGACTCAAGCCAACAAGGGGGAGAACACCGGTCGGCCCGGGTGCAGGAAGGCAGTGGCAAGGAGCTTCCATTGACTTTACGCTCACAAAAACAGTTCGAGACAGTGCAGCCCTGCTTGATTTGCTTCAAGTCATTCAGCCAGAGGCTGCGTTCCAAACGCCATTATATGACGGCAGCTATCAGGAGGATTTGGTGAAACGAACCTCTTCTATGCGAATTGCTTACAGTGTAGACTCTCCAGTAGGCACGAAGGTCAGTGAGGAAGCAAGGCAGGCAGTCTTGAACACAGTGAAATGGCTGAGTGAACAAGGGCATCAAATAGAGGAAGCGAAGCCGAACATTGATGGTGTCCATCTGATGAAGCAATATTATGTCATGAACAGCGGTGAAATGTCTGCCTTATTTACCTCTCTGGCTCGTTCATTCGGGCGTCCGGTGAAGCCTGAGGAGACAGATATTGTGGCATGGGTACTGGCGGAAGCAGGAAAAAATGTGACAGCTGCTGCTTATACAGAAAGTCTTGATGCATGGGATATGGCCGCTGCAAAAATGGCCGCATTTCATCAAACCTACGATCTATATGTGACCCCAGCTACTGCCTATTCGGCTCCAAAGGTTGGCGAGCTGATGCATAACGATCAAGAAATCTCTGCATTGTTACGTGTGTCATCCCTTTCAATGCAAGCACAGCAAGATCTGATTTATGAAATGTTCCTCAAGAGTTTGACCTACACACCATTTACACAGCTGGCTAACCTAACCGGCCAGCCATCTATGAGTGTGCCAGTTCATCTCACAGAAGCAGGCATGCCTTTAGGCGTACAGGTGACAGCACCGAAAGGAAAAGAGGACTGGCTGCTCAGACTGGCGTCAGAAATAGAATCATCCTCATTATGGAAAGGAACGCATCCATTACTGAATCAATAATACAATGGCATCGACGTTGGTCTATGGAGGAAAGGAGTGTCACACGTGAGTACGAAGGACAAAATCATTCAAACGGCCGCACTTCTTTTACGTAAACAGGGGTATCATGCGACAGGGTTGAATCAAATCATTAGAGAGAGCGGCACGCCGAAAGGATCTCTTTATTATTACTTTCCAAATGGAAAAGAAGAGCTAGCCATAGCAGCCGTTGAATATATGAGTCAAAGGGTCATCGATCAAATTGAAGAAAGCTTTGCCTATTCTGATGACCCATATGTCGCCGTCGATCATTTTATGACAAATATTATTCGGGGTTTTATGGAGCAAGAAAGTGAAAGAGGGATACCGATTGTCTTACTGGCGGCTGAGTCAAAACCTGAACATACAAAACTTCATGCTGCATGCAAACAAGAAATGATCCGCTGGCAAGAGCTTGTCAAAGAAAAGCTGATGAATAGCGGATATGATGAAACAAAAGCGGATGAGCGGGCATCTCTCCTTCATTCAATGGTCATCGGCGGATTATCAATGACTACTGCATTAAAGCAAACGACACCTTTAGAGCACGTAAAATGTTACCTTAGACACTTATTTATGCGAGAAGAGTAAAATCTCTCGCATATTGCCTATCTATTATATCAATTGGTCTATATAATAAAGATAGTCAATTAGTCATGAGGAGTGATGGGATGTCGGAGCAACCACAATCGATCAAGCAATCCGAAGGTACCTCTTTTTATACCGTGTCTGGTTCGGGGGAGCTGTATGGTTTGGAAAATCAGCTTGTACATGTGCTGGCAGAAGCAAATCAAACAAATCAACTGTTTGAGCTTGTCTTAATCACAGGTGGGAAAGGTGCTTACTTTCCGCTGCATTGTCATGAGACGCTATTTGAAACCATCTTTGTGCTGGAAGGGAAGCTGGAAGTGATACTGGACGGTAAAAAGTATATGGTGACGGCCTGCGATTATATTCATATTCCGCCCAAAACAATTCATGGCTATAGAATGCATAGTCACAAAACAAGGTTTATTTCTTATACACTGGGCGGGCAAATGACAGATGTCTATCAGCAAATCGGAAAGAGGCTGTTGCAGAATGAATGGCCGATGACTGATCACCCATTTGATGCAGACAGCTTTCAACAGGCTGGAAAAGAAAGCGATATCATATTGATGCACGGCATTAGGGAGCTATCCAATACAACCAAGCCAGCTGTTTTGTTTCATAGTCAGCTCCCGCGCGCAGTGCAGCCATATGTGCTGGAGGCTGGTGAAGGAAAGCAATACATGGTCGAAGGTCAGCTTCATGAGCTGATTGCGACAACGGAAACAACAGGAGACGGATTTAGTTATTTTGTGATTGAAGGGACAAAGGGAAAAGGGTTACGTTCGCATTATCATGAAATGCATACAGAAGCACTTTATTGTGTTGAAGGCAGAATCAATCTTCAGTTAAACGGGGAAAATATTTGCTTGATGCCAGGGGATTTTGCCTATATTCCTCCGAATACCGTTCACTCGTATGAATTCGTATCACATTCAAATAAAATGTTGGTTTTGCTGCTGCCTGGCTATATTGAGCAAGTGTTTGAACAATTTGAAGAAGCACAAAGTCCAGGTATGTGCCCTTATTTTATACAGGAAGGGAACATGATGGAGGGTGGGGAGACCTCTGCTCAGTATGATTTGGTGTTTGTCGAAGATAAATAGCTGTGTAACGCGTTACACAGATTTGAATAAACAGCCTGTCGAATCAATCGGCGGGTTATTTTATTTCCCTTATGGAACAGCATCCATATTCATATGCATGAACCATCCATTCAAGGTGAAGCTATAGACATGATGACCTTAGCTAAAGGAGGAAATGCAGATGAGAGCTGTCACCTATCAAGGGAAAAGCCGCATTGCGGTGAAGGAAGTAGATGCACCATCTATACAAGATCGTGAAGATGTCATCGTTCGAATTACATCTACAGCTATTTGTGGGTCAGATTTACATTTATATCAAGGGAATTTCCCGCTTCCTATCGGCTATGTGATTGGGCATGAACCGATGGGGGTGGTAGAGGAAGTCGGGCCGGATGTCACTGCGGTGAAAAAGGGAGATCGTGTCGTCATTCCATTTACCGTGGCGTGTGGTCAATGCCAGTATTGCCATCATCATCTAGAAAGTCAATGCGATTACTCAAACCCCCATTATGATTCAGGCGGACTTTTTGGATACAGTGAGAAATATGGGAATTACCCCGGAGGACAGGCTGAATATTTACGTGTGCCCTTTGGAAACTATACACCATTTAAGGTGCCGGATGATTGTGAGCTAGAGGATGAACAATTGCTGTTTTTATCAGATGTTCTGCCAACTGCTTATTGGAGTGTAGAACACGCAGGTGTAAAAAAGGGGGATACAGTCATTGTGCTGGGGTGTGGACCTGTTGGGTTAATGGCACAGCAATTTGCTTGGCAAAAGGGCGCAGAGCGGGTCATTGCTGTTGATTACATAGACTATCGCCTTCACCATGCAAAACGAATGAGCGGCGTAGAAGTATTTGATTTTACAGAAGACCCTGACATGGGAGAAACCCTAAAAGAGCTCACTAAAGGCGGGGCGGATGTTGTCATTGATTGTGTGGGGATGGATGGAAAAAAGTCACCGCTTGAAAAGATTGAACAGAAGCTCAAGCTGCAAGGCGGAACGATAGGGCCCATTCAAATTGCCACAAAAGCCGTGAGGAAATGCGGGACTGTTCAGCTGACGGGTGTGTATGGAGGTCTTTACAATATGTTCCCATTGGGTGCTTTTTTCGCAAGAAACGTCACGCTGAAAATGGGACAGGCGCCAGCGAGAGGGTACATGTCAAAGCTTTATCAAAAAGTGACAACCGGGGAAATTGATCCTAGAGCGATCATCACACATCAAATACCGCTAGATGACGCAGCTCATGCGTATCACATATTCAATGAAAAACAAGATGATTGTATAAAAGTCATCTTAAAGCCATAAAAAGAAGGCTTAGGATAATTCCTAAGCCTTTAATGTGCGCTCGTCCATCATTTTTTCGATTAATTCAAAAAATGTTTTTTTATCTTCTTCTGATAGGTGATTGAACAGTTGATTGACAAGCAGCTGACGATTGTCGATCATTTGTCTGGCGATTTGTTCACCTGATTCAGAGAGTGTAATCCATACCGTACGGCGGTCATTGTTATTTCTAGAGCGGATAATCAGCCCTTCATCTTCTAAGTGATTGAGAGCGGTTGTTGTTGCGGAGGGAGATAATGAAACTTCCTGCAGAATATTTTTCACAGTACATGATTGATGGCGGTAGATGATGCGTAAAATAAACCCTTTTACATTCGTGACGTTTTTCGGGATATTCTCTTCATCTATTCGTTTCGTCGCCTTTAAATACTTTGTCAGTGCATGGTCTAACAAACTTGCCTCTAGCTCGAAATGTTGCATTCTCCATACCTCTTTTCCTATTGCATTCGCATTTTCCGATCAATTACTAGGTCTATCTTATCATAATAAGCATCATCATTTAAACCAAAATGGAAGACGGCTATAAAATTACCTATATTATCAATTAATAAAAGGAACAATTCCAAAATGAAATGATTTTACTTTCACCTTTTTTTATTTTAGAATGTGAATGAGATAAAATCTGCCAATCCAATTCACTGGAAATTGGCTATTGGACATCAAACGTTTGGAGATGAAGATATTGAATACTTTACAGGCATTACTAAACGACAGAATGGAACGCTCTTCACAAATTGAAGCGGTAACTGGCGGAGGTGTGTCTTATACATTTGAAGAATATGCAAAACGCATTGATCAGCTGGCGCATTACTTACATCGTAAAGGAATTCGAAAAGGTGACCGGGTGTGCTTTATTTGTCAAAACCATCATCACTTTTCTACGATTATGCTGGCAGCCATTAAAGCAGGTGCTGTCGCCGTACCGCTTAGCTGGCAGCTTACCTCTTTTGAGCTAGAAGGTATCTTGAAAAAAGCAGAGCCAAAGGCTTTATTTTTTGACCGTGAATTCCGTGACATCATTGCGGCAGTGAATGTGTCTTTAGAAGATTGTCTCATGGTGGAATCTGGTGTCAATGCGAAAACAACACAGCTGTTTGAAGACATATTGGCGTCTAATGATGGAAGTGATCTTGCTGAACAGGTATCAGAAGAAGATTTGGCCATGATTTTATTCACCTCAGGTACAACAGGCAATCCAAAAGGCTGTATGGTCGGACATGGACGAATCTATCAATTTTTAACACGACGTGGGAATCGAGGATTTGATCTGAAAGGAAAACGGTACTTGGCAAGTCATCCGCTGTATCATATGAGTTCTATTAATCACTTGATTGCAGCTGCAATAGAAGGATATACGTTAGTCTTCTTACATGATGCAACACCGAAACGCATTTTAGAAACGATTGAGAAAGAAAGAATTACGTTTATGATGGCTTTTCCATCAGCTTATACGTACATGCTAGAAGAAATGAAGCGCAGTTCGTACGATCTCTCATCTTTTGAAATTGCGATTTCTGGTGGTACGAAGGTACCGGTACGCTTAATTAGAGATTACAAAGAAGTAGGCATTCAGATGATGCATGGCTACGGAAGTACGGAAGCGTGGGTTGTGAGTGCGTGGCATCCAGCGATGGGTGAGGATAAGATGGGCTCTGCTGGTAAAGTGGATCCGGATGTAGAAGTCAAAATCGTGCATCCTGAGACAGAGGAGGCGCTCCCAGCTGGAGAAATTGGCGAGGTCGTCATGAGAAGCCCATTTTATTTCTTAGGCTACTATCATCAACCTGAAGCGACAGAGAAAGTGCTCAAAGATGGCTGGTTCCATATGGGGGATGCAGGCTATTTGGATGAAGACGGTTTTCTTTACATCACAGGGAGATACAAAGATGTGATTCTATACGGTGGGGATAATATTTATCCTGACCAAGTGGAAGAGGTCATTGATCAAATTCCAGGTGTAATTGAATCTGCTGTCATTGGGGTACCAGATGACTTATATGGTGAAGTACCAAGTGCATATATCGTAAAAGACGAATCTGTCGATTTCTGCGAAGAAGATGTGTTGAATTACTGCAAGGAACGTTTAGCAGATTACAAAGTGCCATCCATTCATTTCACGCACGATCTGCCAAAAAATAAACTTGGTAAAATCATGAAGAAAGATTTACGTGAATTGGTTGTGAATGCGTAGGACCTATTCTGCTATAATGAAATTTGAATGATTTTTTTGTTTTTCTAACGTTTTGGAGGGAAAGGGTTTGCGACATATACTTCGTAAGAAACACATTCACGATTTGTTAGAACAGAGCAGACAGCAAAAGGTAAAGAAAACACTGGGCGGGCTTGATCTCACGCTCCTTGGCATAGGGGCTGTGATTGGGACGGGGGTCATGGTGTTAACCGGAATTACAGCAGCTAAGGATGCAGGACCGGCTGTTATTTTCTCCTTTGCGATTGCAGCGATTGTGTGCAGTTTAGCAGCACTTTGTTATGCAGAAATGGCTTCTGCGCTGCCTGTGTTCGGCAGTGCGTACACTTATTCATATACCACAATGGGTGAGCTCGTAGGTCATCTCATGGGATGGACGTTATTATCTGTTTATATGCTGACTGCTTCAGCTGTAGCGAGTGGCTGGTCGAGTTATTTTAACAGCCTGCTGGAGGGGTTTGGAATCTCAATTCCACATCAATTTTTAGCTGGTCCAGAACAAGGCGGATATATGAATTTGCCAGCAATTATTATTGCTTTACTCATTGCGTGGATCCTATCTAGAGGAACGAAAGAAAGTAAAAAATTCAATAATATCATGGTGTTTGTGAAACTTGGCATTATTGTTCTTTTCATTGTAGTAGGTGGTTTTTATGTGGAGCCAGCCAATTGGCAGCCGTTCATGCCGTTTGGTACGGAAGGGATTATTGCTGGAGCCGCTGCTGTGTTTTTTGCCTTTTTAGGATTCGATGCCATTTCGGCTTCTGCAGAAGAGGTGAAAAATCCACAGCGGAACCTGCCAATTGGCATTATTGGTTCATTGCTCATTTGTACGATCATTTATATTGTCGTTTGTTTGGTCATGACAGGCATGGTGCACTATACGAAGTTGAATGTGACAGAGGCGATGTCTTATGTATTGCAAAGTGTCCATCAACATAGCGTAGCTGGTATTATTTCTGTCGGTGCTGTGATTGGATTGATGGCTGTGATTTTCGCCAATAATTATGCAGCAACTCGAATTGCTTTTGCGATGGGGCGGGACGGGCTCTTGCCTAAAGTGTTTTCAAAAACAAACAAAAGTGATACACCTGTTGCGAGTATATGGGTGATTGGCGGGATGACAGCTGTTATTTCAGGGTTTATTGATTTGAAGGATCTGTCCAACCTAGCCAATATCGGTGCATTATTAACGTTTGCGATGGTGAGTTTATCCGTACTCATTTTGAGAAAGACACATAAACAGCTGGAAAGGGGATTTCGGGTTCCGTTTGTACCGGTTTTGCCAATTATCTCGATGGGCTGTTGTGTGTTTCTGATGCTCAATTTACCAGGCCGGACATGGCTGTACTTCGGGGTTTGGCTGATTATCGGTGTCGTCATGTACGCAGCGTATTCTAACAAACACAGTGAATTAGCGAAATCTGCTTGAGAAAAAGGTGCAAATCCGTTGACGATTTGTGCCTTTTTTCATACGATTTGGGATAAGCTATATAAGAGATAATGAACGGAACAAGAGGAGGATGAGGGAAATGATCAGCGTTAGTCCTTATATTGTCGTAGAAGACGTCAAAGAATCTCTTCAATATTATCAAGGAATTTTTGGCGGAGATATTCGTATCTTAAATGAACATCAAGACCGTGTATTGCATGCTGAGCTACACCTTGGAGAATCACTGCTCCACTTTTCAGATACATTTGGCCGCACACCAAAACCAGAGAATCTTCGATTGATCATGCAGTTTGACAATGAGGAAGAGTTAAAGGCTGTATACGAGGCGCTTGAAGCTGACGGAGATGTCCTTGTGGAATTACAGGATACGTTTTTTGGCGCACTTCATGGACAAGTACAAGATCGGAAGAATGGTCTGATATGGGTGCTGAATTATATGAAATAAATAAAGACCTTCACCCTTGTGAAGGTTTTTTTGTGAGTGTTTTTATTTTCTGAAAAATGGAAAATATGCTATGTTGGAAGAATGATAAGACATGGGGAAAGGGTGGAAAAGGAATGGATCAAGTTGAGTTTCAATATATTCAAACAAACGGTATAAAGCTCCATACAGCAATGGCTGGTCCTAAAGATGGCCCACTGCTGGTCCTGCTGCATGGATTTCCTGAGTTTTGGTATGGTTGGAAAAATCAAATCCTCCCCCTAGCTGAGGCGGGGTATCGTGTCGTTGTTCCTGATCAAAGGGGATACCATCTGAGTGACAAACCAGAAGGAGTCGAATCATACGTCTTAGACAAATTAAGAGATGATATCGTGGGATTAATTAAGGCACTGAGCCCAAATCAAAAGGCCATTGTCGGCGGACATGATTGGGGTGGAGCTGTTGCTTGGCATCTTGCTTCAACCCGTTCTCAATATGTAGAAAAATTAATCATCGTCAACATGCCGCATCCTCGTGTGATGATGAAGGTCCTTCCGTTTTATCCGCCGCAGTGGAAGAAGAGCTCTTATATCGCGTTCTTTCAGCTTCCAAATGTACCAGAGGCAGCCCTTCAAGAAAATCACTTTCAAAGACTGGATGAAGCCATTGGACTATCTGCTAGACCTCATTTGTTTACAAAAGAAGATGTCTCAAGCTATAAGTTGGCATGGACGCAGCCGGGAGCCATTACGTCCATGTTGAATTGGTATCGAGGTATTAAAAAAGGCGGCTTTGAAAAACCGATTTCCAAACGAATTCTCGTTCCTGTCCGCATGATCTGGGGAATGGAGGACAAGTTTCTAAGCAGAAAGCTCGCAAAAGAAACGATCAAAATTTGCCCAAATGGACAGCTGATTTTTGTCGATGATGCCACTCATTGGATTAATCATGAAAAACCAGATGTTGTGAATAAGCTCATACTCGAATTTTTAACATAAAGAAATAAGCTCTGATCATATGACCAGAGCTTATTTGTTTTATCCGATTTGATTCTTTTTCAAGGAAACAGGTTCGTCGTCCCAGCATTCAATCTGTTCATTGTTCGGAACGGCGTTTTTATAGAAAACAGGATCTTTGCCTTCTTTTTTCTGTCGCATGTAATCCCTCAGTGCTGCAAAGGCGACTTTAGACAGCATGGTAATGGCAATGAGGTTGACGATGACCATGAGACCCATGAATAAGTCGGCCAGACCCCAAACGAGAGGAACAGTGGCAATGGCTCCGAATAGAACCATGCCAATGACAGCCACACGATAGATGTTGAGCCAAATTTTATTCGCTCCCAAGAATTCAATGTTCGTTTCACCATAGTAATAGTTACCGATTAACGTACTAAAAGCGAATAAGAAAATCATGATGGCTAGGAATCCAGAAGCCCAAGGCCCAATGTGCTGGCTTAATGAAGCCTGAGTTAGCTCAATTCCTTCCAGGTTGGTTGTTTTATACGCATCAGAGAACAGAACAAGAAAGGCTGTGCTTGTACAAATAATTAACGTATCTGTTAACACACCAAATGCTTGGATTAACCCTTGTTTGACAGGGTGGCTCGTGACAGCAGTTGCTGCTGCATTAGGCGCACTACCCATACCGGCTTCGTTTGAGAAGAGACCGCGTTTAATCCCTTGTAACAATGCTCCACCTAATGTACCGCCGGCAAACTGTTCAAATCCGAAAGCGTGTTTCACAATCGTACTGATGACGCCTGGTAATTCAGTGATATTTGTGATAATGACAAAGAAAGCAATCCCGATGTAAGCAACGGCAAGAAAAACGACAATATATTCAGATGCTTTTGCAATCGCTTTGATCCCTTTGAAAATAATGAACGCAAAAATAACAGCCATAACGATTCCGACAGTTAAACGATCTAGGCCAAAAGAGTTTTTAAAAGCGACGGTGATTGTATTTGATTGCACTGCGTTAAAGACAATCCCAAAAGAGATCGTGATCAGGATGGCAAATAAAATCCCCATCCAGCGCTTATTTAACCCTTTTTCCATGTAATAAGCAGGTCCACCGCGGAATCCTGTTTTATCTTTTACTTTATACACCTGAGCTAGTGTACTTTCAACAAAGCTTGAAGCAGAACCGATAATCGCTACGATCCACATCCAGAAGATTGCGCCAGGTCCACCGATCGCAATAGCGATGGCAATCCCTGTGATATTCCCTGTTCCGACACGTGCTGCCATACTGATGGCAAATGCTTGGAACGGTGAGATTCCCTCTTTTTCTTTTCTTCCTTCTTTTAGAACACGCAGCATTTCTTTCAGCATTCTGACTTGCAGGAAGCGTGATCTATATGTGAAGTAGACCCCTACTCCAAGTAACAGAGCAATGATTAGATAAGTCCAAATAAAATCATTTGTAGTTGTTAAATAAGATAGCAAAGCTTTTTCGTTCATAACATCACCTCTTCGATTTCATCACTGTTCTTTTTAAAAAATACTGAGATCCCACTCTTTGGCGAGTTTCTTCAGCATCATGACACCGGTAATACTATTTCCACAATCGTCAATGGCAGGACCATAAATGCCGATACCGCAGCCTGTCTGAAATGGGAATTCTCTTCTTGCGCTTGGCGGAACGCAAGCCATGATTCCTCCAGACACACCACTTTTGGCTGGAACGCCTACGAAAGCAGCAAAATTACCAGACGCATTGTACATGCCGCATGTCAGCATCAATGCCTTTGTTAGTCTTGCGATATCTTTTGGGATGACTTGGACTTGTTTAAAGGGATGGTAGCCATCACTTGAAATAATCAGTCCAATCAAGGCGATGTCCTCTGTTGTGACCTCAATGGAACATTGCTTTAAATACACTTCTAACGTGTCCTCGACATCTGATTCTAAGTAATTGGTTTCTTTTAAATAATAAGCAAGTGCCCGGTTGCGGTGTGCAGTTGCCCATTCTGATTGATAAACCTCTTCATTAACAGAAGGACGCTTACCTATTAAGTTTTCGATTAAATCGAAAATATATGCTAGCTTTTCTGTAGAAGTCTTTCCAGGAAGGATGGAGGATACGGTAATAGCTCCAGCATTAATCATTGGATTAAAGGGTTTCCCTGGTTTATGCATCTCAAGGCGGTAGATGGAATTAAATGCATCACCAGTTGGCTCTACATCTACCCGATCCAAGACGTACGGAACGCCTCTTCCTAAACAGGCAGCTATAAAGCTGATGACTTTTGAGATACTTTGCAGGGTAAAGGGAACGTCCCAATCACCATAACGTACAGATGATCCATCTGGGCCTATCACGCTGATACCAAGTTGAGAGGAATTTACTTTTCCGAGTGCTGGAATGTAGCCAGCGTTCTGCCCGTTTTTGTAATACGGACGTATTTCTTCTGCCCATTGATCAACAGAAGACTGGCATGCGTGTTGTGTATTATTAGAAATTGCTGTTTTCATACGATTCCTCCAATCAAAAATCAAAAAGTACCCTATTGAATTGGCGGATGACAAAAAATGCGATCAAATAGGCACGAAAACATGTTACACATCTTCAAAGAACTTGTCATGCGCTGCTTGTACCACTCCTTTACACCTAAATATATGTTCAAATGAAGGCTTTGGCGGCGAAACAACAAAAAGGGTTTTTAGTGAAAAGTAAGAAAACGCTTACATATAGTTTCACTAAAATTATTTATTCAATTTATCTTGGAAACTACACAATCTGACGAAAATCTACAGAAAAACTTACAAATAAAAAATCAGTCTGCATACAATTGTCTAAACAATTCCTATTATTGTAGACAATCTCCAAATCGTAGGATAGCTGAAAGGTCACCATGCCTCCTCGGAGAATAGTCATAAAAAATGATTTTGAAGAGAGAAGTAGCCGTGAAAATAATTTTTTTGCTCATTGTGAAGCAAAGAGTCTCCTTGTATACTGTGGCTATGTAAACAGGGGAAGGGATGTCAGTCATTTGAGTTTAAACCAGCTTGTCAAAAAAGACGCATTTATTTTGATTTTTATGATCGTCATTGTGCCGCTTGCGGGAGAGCTGAAGTTTTATCCTGTGAATGAAACATTTCGTATTAGTTTTGGGGCACCTGCGTTTTTCTTTTGCTTATTACTTTTAAGAAAATCAAGACCATTGCTGCCAGGGTTTTTAACAGGCGCAGCCATTGTCCTATTTCGGGTAGGTTTAGATCTTATTCAGCAAAAAGCTGATCTGGCTCTGTCATTTTATCAGCAGTTTCCAAGCTTCTTTTTTTACTTTACTTATGCTTTTCTTTTCTTTGTTGTCCGTACAGGACGTTTTAAGCAGCGTTCCATTTTTATTGGGCTGATCGGACTGATGATTGAACTGCTTGCTGATTTTGTTGAGCTGTTTGTACAATTTTTAGTGTTTGATACAACCATGACTTTCTCAAAGCTGAGTGATATGATCCTCATTGCATTTGCTCACAGCTTCGTGGTCATCAGCTTTTTTAATATGATGAGGCTGTATGAGGCACAATCAAGAGAGAAACAAATCATGAAGCAAAATGAGCATATGATGATGGTCATTTCAAATCTATATGAGGAAACAGTTCATTTAAAAAAAACGTTAAATCATACAGAGCACATAACGCAAGAATCCTATCGGCTCTATCGTCTGCTGAATGAACATGAGGCGGGAAGGAAAGTGAGTCAGGAGCTGCTCAAGCTTGCAGGGGAAATACATGAAGTCAAAAAGGACAATCAGCGTATTTACGCCGGGCTTTCAAAGCTGATTTCAAAGGAAAATATGCAAGATTATATGAGGGCAGAGGATCTTGTTCAAATCGTGATTCGCATTCAAGAGAAATATGCGCTCTCTCTCGGGAAGAACATTTCCTTTACATCTGATATAAAAGGCATTCACTTGCATGAGTATCATGTGTTCATTTTCTTATCGCTGATTAATAATTTAATGGCAAATGCAGTTGAAGCAATCAAGCATGATGGAGCCATCTCACTCGTATTAAAAGGGAGTCATGATAAAATAGAGATTCGAGTTGAGGATGATGGACCGGGTATTCCTGAGAAATTGAGAGAGATTGTATTTGATCCTGGATATACCTCAAAATTTGATGCATATGGAACACCGTCAACTGGGATTGGCTTATCCTATGTGAGAGAGCTGGTTCAAGAGCTGGACGGTCAAATCCAGATTGAGCAGAAAGAAACGAAGGGAACAGCTTTTCAGCTTGTCCTTCCGATAAAAAATTTAATACAGAGAGGGTGAGTGTATGCGATTTTTCATTGCAGATGATGATCGTGCAATACGCTCGATTTTAGGTCAGATCATTGAGGATGAGGATCTAGGAGAGGTCGTGGATGAAGCTGATGACGGCATTGGATTAGAAGCGCATTCATTGAACCTGAAAAAAGTAGACATCCTTCTGATTGATCTTTTAATGCCAGCTAGAGACGGCATTCAAACCATACGTCATATTCACCCTGAATTCAAAGGCAAGGTCATCATGATATCTCAAGTAGAAGCAAAAGAGATGATGGCAGAAGCCTATGAACTTGGAATTGAATATTATATTCATAAACCCGTCAATCGAATTGAGATTGTCAGTGTCATTCGAAAGGTCATGGAGCGGATCAAGCTGGAAAAATCAATTTACGATATTCAAGCTTCTCTTCGACATGTGCTGCCATTAGAGCCAGTGCTTTCTCATGAGACAGGTACTGGATTAAAGCGAAGAACGATGAAAGAGGCAGGAGAATTCCTCCTATCTGAATTAGGAATTGTCGGAGAGAGTGGCTCTAAGGATTTACTAGAGATATTGATCTACTTACATGAAACACAGACAGCCAATTCTCATGAGGTGAATTTTCCGCCATTAAAGCAGCTATTTATCAAAACGGCGGAACGAAAGCTAGGTCGTGGTGCGGCGGATGTGGAAGTGATGCGGGAAGTGAAAGCAGCAGAGCAGCGAATTAGACGAGCCATCCATCATTCCTTAAATCATTTCGCATCACTTGGGCTCACAGATTTTTCAAATCCTAAATTTGAGCACTATGCGTCGAAGTTTTTTGATTTCACTGATGTCAGCCAAAGAATGAAAGAAATGCAGAAGACTTCTTCATCTGCAGGGTCAACAGGCAGAGTCAATACGAAAAAGTTCGTGCAAATCTTTTATTTTGAAGCAAAGCAGCTATTCGAAGGGATGAGCTGAGGGAAATCTATTGGAATGATTGGAGAAAATAAACAGAGACAGAGTGCTTTTGACTATGAGCCGCCTTGCTCTTTTAGACGTCTTTGTTATTTATCTGATCATTCTGATTTTTCTTTTTTCTTGAAAATAAAACTCTCCTGTGCAATCGTTTGTTAAAATAGTGAGGTTAGACTAGAATGTCGGAGGTTTTATTTTGGGAAAAATTAAACGAAATGCGCTCTGCCCATGCGGAAGCGGAAAAAAATATAAACATTGCTGTGGTCAAAAGTCAGGCGGAGAACAAACGTCTGAGCTTGTGTTTAAGGAAGCTGTACAAGTTCAAAAGGATTTAATGAATTATGCGTTCTCTAAGCATCAGAGAGCGATCAATCAATTCATTAATGAGTTTTCTTTCCTAGCAGATATGGATAAAGAAACGCAACAAATCTCAGTCTTTCATTTGAGTGTATGGGGCATTTTCTTCCGCCCATTAACAGATAAGAAAGAGACCATCTTCCAAGAATTCCTGACAAAAAAAGCAGAAGATATTACCCGTCCTAAAACAAGACAAGTGGTTGAATCTTGGACAGACATGGAGCCATCTTTGCTTTTATTAAATGAAAAAACGGACGAGTCTCTTTACTTTGAGAATATGGTGACAGCTGAGAAGGTTGAAGTTGATGTGAAGCCGGATCAAACTGTGCTGCCAGAGAAAGGTAGTCTTGTTCTAGGTTTCCCTGTTCAGTTTGAAGAAAAGGCAGAGTTTTTCATTCAATATACGATGTTTGCGAAAGAGTTTACTGATACGCTTCTTCTTCAGGTTCGCCAGCTCGTTGAAGCGCATGAGGCAAACGGAGGAGCACGCAGCACATTTATGAGAGAAGCCTTCCCTGAAGTGCTGAAGTGTATGTTTGCGAAGCAAGAAGTTGAAGAAACAGAAGCGCCTGCTCAAACAGAAGGAAGTACAGTAGGACTATCAGCAGATCGGATGGACTGGGCTAGTGATGTTCAGCTGGAAACAGCCAAGCTGATTGAAGACGGGATGAAAGAGCACGGTGACCAAAGCCTGACAGATGGCGCTTTAACAGTTTGGAAAGCTTACTGTGATCAGAAAGCACCTGTGATCCGTAAAGCGGCGTCATTTGCTGCGGGAATCGAATATTATATTCATTCACTTGCAAGCGATGCCCCGCTTTCTCAAGCACAAGTTGCTAAAAAGTATGGCATTAGTGCGTCCACTGTATCGAGCCGATTTAAAGACATTGGAAATGCGGTCAAAGAAGAGCAAGAGACGACTGTATCATAGCATGAAAAAAGACGCGGCACCTTTCAAGGAGCCAGCGTCTTTTTTTCATCATCTTGTTTTAATAAAACCACTCATGTATTGCTCTGTATTATAATCATTGAGGTCAATTTTCCACTGACCATCTCCGTTACGTTTCATTTTCACTTCATACTCAGCAGGGCTTGAGACTGGAGGAAGCTTTTCAAACTCAGATGCGTACATATTCAAGCTTTTCTTATACAATTCTTCTTTCGAACGGATTTTGCCGTTGTAAAACTCATCTCTTTGTTTGTCTAGTTTGTCTTTTAAGTTAGAAGCATCAATACCGGTTACTTGAGCGACAACCTTCGCTTCGTCATCTGAGATGGTTTTCACACTTGTTTCCACTTTCGCTTTATCCTTCATTGTATTTTGCATGCGTTTGTACATGGATAAAATATCGCGGTCACTGACTTCGTTTCCATATATGCCTGCACTTCTCTTAAAGTCTTTCACAAACATTTCGTGATATTTATTAACGACATCTGATTGATTGTCACCTGTTAATTCTGAGAATTGATCATTCTTTTTGTCAAAAACAATGAGATCTGTATAAGCAGATAGTGCTTTTGCTGGGTTATCTAGCTTTTTCGCTGAATCCAGTATCTTTTCGCCATCTAGTTCCATTTCGATCGAATCGCTGTTTTTCTTGATGCTATCTTGGTACACGAACTGATATTTTTTGCCTTTATCTACTAGGAAATAAAGCGCTCCTGATAGTGATTTCCCTTTGTTCAAGGACCCAAGATCAAGGCGGTCTTTACTGCCGTAGAATTTTAAATCAGAGACTTTGGCATCGTCCTGATAAAGGGTGAAATCAGAGTTATATAGTGAAAGGGCTTTGTCACCTTTGTTGGTGATCGTCAGGTTGACTTTTAACACCAATTCATTGTCTCGCAAGGTAGTTGTTGAGTCTTCTGGTAACGTATATTCGTAGCTATTCACTTTTACCTCTGCTGTTTTTGTTGATTTTTGGTCAGCCTTTGTTGATTTTGCTGAGCTCTGGCAGGCTGCAGAGATGATCATCACGAATGAAATCATGAGGAGTGCACTTATTTTTTTAAGATTCACAGTTGATGCTCCTTTGCTTTTCTTTCGTCATTTTCTTCCCGCTATCTGACTGAGAAAAAAGAAACAGATAGAATGGTATATTCGGGTGTTAAAGGGGAAAATCTCCTAATGACGATTTGCACTATTCATTCTATCGAATTTCATTCGTGATGAGGAATAGGTTGTATTCCCTATCTTTGATAGATTTTACACAAATACCTATAAAAAACGGAATTTAATAAGTAAAATATACTAGTTAATAAGAATTAATTTATCTATTTATCATGAGTTTTAAATGTTTTGTGTATAAAAATCTTGAAATGGAGGTAGTTTTCAGATTTTCAGAGAGCAGAATACTTGAATGTTGAAAATGATTCATGGGAAAATAAGGATGATTAAGCAGATAAGGGAGATGAGCTTTTGAAAAAAGTAACGCTTGGACGAACTGATTTACAGGTGAATCCGATAGGGCTTGGAACAAATGCAGTAGGCGGGCATAATTTATTCCCGAATCTGAGTGAAGATGCAGGGCGGGAGCTGGTAGAAACAGCTCTTGATCATGGTGTCAATTTCTTAGATTCTGCTTTTATTTATGGGCTGGGCCGTTCAGAAGAATTGATTGGTGAGATCATTGCCAAAAGAGGCGGCAGAGACGAACTGGTTCTTGCGACAAAAGGGGCTCATAAAGAGGTAAACGGGCAAATTGAACTGGATAATAGCCGTGATTTCTTAAGACAGCAGGTCGAAGACAGCCTGAAGAGGTTGCAAACTGATTATATTGATTTGTACTATATGCATTTCCCAGACGGCCGCACGCCGCTGGATGAAGTGGCAGGTACTTTAAAGGAATTGAAGGATGAGGGGAAAATCCGGGCAATTGGGGCATCAAACCTTGATTTTGAACAGCTTCAAACCTTTAATCGAGATGGATACCTAGACGTGCTTCAATCAGAGTATTCTCTGCTGAAACGTCAGGCCGAGCAAGACCTTCTCCCATACTGCGTGGAGCATGGGATTTCCTTTATCCCTTATTTTCCATTGGCGTCAGGCCTGTTGACCGGGAAGTTTACAAAGGATGCGACATTTGATGATATTCGAGCAAAGGACCCGCTTTTCCAAGGTGATGCTTTCCTTCAAAACCTCGAAAAAGTAGACAAGCTGAAGGCCATTGCGCAATCAAAACATGCCGAAACAGCTCATGTAGCGCTGGCGTGGCTATTGGCGCAGGATGGCATTGATGCCATAATTCCGGGTGCAAAACGAGCCGAGCAAGTCTTACAAAACTTGAAAACAAACGATGTTCAGTTAACAAAAGAAGAAATCAACGAAATCGATCAGATCTTTTCATAATATAAAAAATAAGGTGCCAAGCAGCACCTTATTTTTTTATGCCATTGTGAGAGGAATCTTGATCACGAGCCTCAGGTTTGGAGAACGATACGTAAAATCAAGCGTGCCGTCTGCCTTTTCAACAAGCTGATGAATGATATAAGTACCCATACCTTGATGATCACCGCCTTTTGTCGAGCGGCCAAAAGTCTTAAACAGATGATCTAATACGTGTTTTTCCATTCCCTTCGTACTGTTTTCACAATGAATCAAAAAGAGCCCGCTCCGTATGGAAGTCGTGATCGAGATGCTTCCCTCGTTCCCAGCTTGCTTCGCTTCAATGGCGGCGTCTAATGCGTTATCAAGCAGGTTGCCAGTAAAACTCACCTGATCCGCCTTAGAAAAAGGCAGAGAAGAAAAGGGTGCTTGAAGATCTAGTGAAAGGGCGATGTCCTCTTTTTCAGCCCGCTGGAAAAAGGAATGAAGGGTTGAGGCCAAATAAGCATTTTCCCCTTTGATCCAAGGGAAATGTTTCACATATTGCTGAATCAAATCTTTGATCTCATGCTCGTCATTCGATGCGGAAAAGGCATTTAAATGTCTAGCTGTTTCATGGTGTTTACTTCGCAGCTCAAGCAGCAAGTCATTGGTTCTCGACTCAGCATGAATCAGCTCTTGAAGCCGTCCATTTAATCGTTGCTCCGTTTGCATTATCTTGAAGGAAAGGAGATCGGCTGTCAAAATGATGATGACAGTTAAAAGATGGCTGAGCCCATTTCCGTGATTGAGAAAAAGTGAAATTCCTGAACAGGTGATGAGCACAAAAGCGCCTAATATCACGTAACCACTCATACCTAGCCAAAACCTTTTGTAAATGAAAAAGGTGTAAAGGCACATGATGCAAAAGGTCAGAAGCCACACCATGCTTGATGACAAAGGCAGAACAGCTTTAGCAGCAGCATGAACTGCAAGACCCAGCCAGATGAGCGTATATATGCGAAATCCAAGATAAAAAGCGTTCACGTTCGTTCTCCTTAAAAGTAGTATTTCTTAAAGTATTCTAATTGCTGCTTCGTCATCATGGCTTTTTTATCAGTCCCTTCAAAAGACACGATAAATGAATTTTTGGCATACGCCGAAAAGTTCTTAATGTAATGAATATTGATGATAAACGACCGGTGGGAGCGGATAAAGTCTTTCTCAGCTAAATCACCTTTTAACTCGTTGAGAGTTTGGTATGTTTGAATATCTCCTGTTGTTGTGACAATGGTCGTCGACCTGCCAGTACGTTCAACAAAGATGACATCCTTTTTTTGCAGTACATGGATATCTGATTGCTGCTTGATGAGAAGCCGTCCGTGAATGCTTTTCTCCTGCTTGGTGGACATGTAGCGCTCTAAAGATTTGGCAATTCGATCAGCTTGATAGGGCTTCATAATATAATCATGGACATTCAAATCAAAGGCATGAACAGCATACCCACTGTTTCCCGTCACAAATACAACATCTACATTCAGTGCATGAGAGTGAATAAGGTCTGCTAATTCATAGCCTGACATGCCAGGCATCTCAATGTCTGCAAACAATAGATCAATGTCGCCCTGTTTGACCTTCTCATATGCATCCTCCGCTGACAGCGTCACAAAAACGATGTCAACGGCATCCATTCTGCCGACAATGGCATGCAGCTTTTCTAAATCCACTCGGTAATCATCGACAAGACCTACTTTTATCATAAAAATCACCTATGACTCTTCTTATTATTTGTCTATTTTACCATTTGTTTTTTAAAATGGATCATTTCAAGACAGAAAAAGGACGTTTCGCGACATTTTTATGTCAGACAGGCGGTATTTTTTCTATCATAGACGTAGATAGTCGAAAGGGGCGAATCAAATGATTACTCTCAGCGATTGTAGTTGCTGGTTTACAGATAAGAAAAAAGTCGTAAAGGCGATGAAACATATGACGTTCTCCGTGAAGGAAGGAGAAGTCGTCGGCATTTTAGGAGAAAATGGTGCGGGGAAAACCACATTATTACGCGCCGTTGCGACATTATTGGAGCCTACTCATGGAACAGTCAATGTTGCAGGCTTTGATACAGTCAAAGAAGCAACTGAAGTGAAGAAGCGAATTGGGGTCTTATTTGGCGGCGAGACGGGACTTTATGACCGTTTGACGGCTCGTGAAAACCTTGAATACTTTGGGAAATTATATGGCTTAGATCAGCATGAAATCAAAGCAAGAATTGAGGATTTGGCAAAGCGATTCGGGATGAGGCAGTACATGGATCGCAAGGTAAAAGGATTTTCAAGAGGGATGAAGCAAAAGGTGGCGATTGCCAGAACATTGATTCATGACCCTGACATTATTTTGTTTGACGAACCGACAACAGGTTTAGATATCACATCGAGTAATATTTTTAGAGAGTTTATTCATCAGTTGAAACAGCAAAATAAAACGATTCTATTTTCAAGCCACATCATGGAAGAAGTCAGCCTGCTTTGTGACAGTGTCATGATGATACATCAAGGGGAGCTCGTGTACAAAGGAACGCTTCCAGAATTATATGCACAGGAACAAAGTGAAGACTTGAATTACATCTTTATGTCGAAGCTCGCAAGGGGGAATGCATAATGTGGAAAACCGTCTTTTTAAAAGAAATGACAGATTCGCTCAGAGACAGAAAAACGCTGCTCTTAACAGTGTTGATCCCTCTTTTGACGATGCTCGGACTCGTGTTTTTCTACGAAAGCATGATCGCTGATCCAGGCGATAAAACGTATACAGTCGCAATCAATGAAAAGCTTCCGTCCGATATGAATGACATGATCAAAGAAGTGAAAAACCTGAAACTTGAAACATTTGATGACCCGCAACAAGCCGTTAAAGACGGTGAGGCAAATGCTTATCTAGAAATGCCAAAAGATGCAGGCGATATGCTTCAGCATCAAACATCGTTTGCCATTAAAGTCCATGGGTATCCAACAGATGATGATTCCGTGATTGCGGTTCAAATGCTGCAATCGTTGCTGGAGCAATATCAAAATCAAGTCGTAGAAAAGCGTTTGGCACAGGATCAGATCAAATCGTCAGTGATTCATCCGTTTGAGGTACAATCGGTTGATGTGCAAGAAGGAGAGGACGGGGATGGAGAAAACGGGGTGACCACCATGCTGCTGTCGATTCTTCTTCCAATGATTTTAGTGACCTCTGTGATCTCAGGTGCTTTGCCAGCTGCGCTTGATATCGTAGCAGGTGAAAAGGATAGAAAGTCAATTGAAGCTTTATTCCTGACACCGGCCAGCAGACTTCAGCTTTTAATTGGAAAATGGCTAGCTGTTTCCATGTTTGGTATATTAAGTGGCATTGTAGCGATTAGCATGCTGCTGCTCTCCACATTGCTCTTTACAGAAAAACTGAAACAAGCGCTGAACTTCGGAGATCAAGTGTGGAGCATCATCGGCGTTATGTTAGCGGCATTAATTATCTTCTCATTCATGGTATCCATGATTGAACTGCTGCTCAGTGTCGTTTCAAGCTCAGTGAAAGAAGCACAATCGTACATGTCCATGATCATTACACTAGGTGTGATTCCGATGTTTTTCACCATGAGAGCAGGCGCTACGCAGCTAGATACGTATTACTTTGCGATCCCATTCCTTAATATTCACGCACTATGCAAGCAATTGATGTTTGGCATCGTTGACCCGATGTCAATTGCCCTGACGCTCGGCTCCTCGGCGCTGACAGTGATGATCTTGTTTGTCATCGTGAGAAGTTTGTTTATGAAAGAGAAATGGATGCTTGCGAAATAAAGAAACGCCCTCTATGATAGAGGGCGTTTTTAAGTGAATGCCGATCACCGTATGTTTTAGTCTAAGAAGCCGAATTGACCCAAGTTCTCTAAATAAAATTGAAAATACTCGTCATGAATATCAACTGGATATTCTTCTAACTCATTTTCAATAAGTGCACCTACAATTAAAGCATTTATATACCTATCAAGCTTTTCGCAACTAGCTCTTACGGTAAATTCTGAAACATATACTCCATCTTTACTTTCTAAAATAATATCAATTCTTCTACCTTCTAGTTCATCAAGCAATAAGTGATTATAATCCCATTCTTTTACTCTTTTAGGATTTAGCGGATGAAGCCGATTATGAAGTACTTGTTCACGATGATCCTTTTTTTCCTCATTCGAAAACAATTGAATCAATATACTCGGATCATCAATGACAAAACATTTATATATCTTAGTATATTCAAAGTGATCATCATTTACTAAATCTAAAATCTTTGTTTTTGAAAATTCTCTAGCTTTAAATTTAGACGTTATCATCTCAACGACTTGTTCTTTAGTAAAAGTCAATTGATCTTTTTTATATAAATACTGTTTATATAGCTTTTCGTAATTATACATGATTCACCTCTATTAATTATTTAACAGGACCTCCGTAGAATGAATGAGCTTTTGGAGTTCTTTTATATGGGTGCCAGTGATAATAATAACCTTTCTTCGGCTTACCTTTGTTTCTATCTACTTCTTTAAATGGTTTACCTTTTGTATTAGCTCCAGCTGCAACAACTTCTGCCTGACTAGAAGAAATAGACCAAATATCCTTTTTTGACTTCATTCTAGTGATTGCTTGCGATTTACTTAGTCCTTTTCCAACATATACTCCGCCTTTAATAGCAGCTTCATAGTGATTATATTTTTTTTTGCTTTTAGACCTGTGCTTGATGGCTTCTGTAGCAATTACATAACCAGCTCCTCCAACAATAATCACCGCACCAGTATGAAATAAAGCAGTCATAACTGCAGGTGTTATTGCTATTCCCACCGGAATTAAAAAGGCGAATGAAGCTGTACCTTCCTCTGAATTATAGGTGAAAATTTCCTCTGTTTCAACATCTTCAAAAGTCGCTTCAAACTCATCGTCTTTAAATTGATTAACTTTTATTTCATATTCCTTTGAGATTTCTTCACCGACTTCATTGAATTCTCTTGTAGTTAAATTAAAACTATCTGCACCAGGTTCTAAACTGAGAGTAGCTTCAACCTTATTTCCCTCCGCGTCGTTCATTGAAGTATCTAAAACCAATTCATCACTTGATACTTCAAAATTATCAACAGAAATATTTTCTTCAGATAAACGATCTTCTAACATCTCTGAAACTACTTCTTCATCAACAATCATATTATTATCGATTTCTTCTGCCTTGGTATGATTGGTTGGAAACAGACTAGCAACTAATAAAAACACCAGTAATATTATAATTTTACTTTTAACTTTTAACCACATATAAAATCCCTCCGTTATTTATTGAAACCCTGAATAATCTTACTTTTATTATCCAGCATTTCCGTAGATGAACTCTCCAGATAGGTATAGACCTGTGAAAAGCTCTTTTCATCTTTATTAATTTTCTCTTTATAAAGAAAATTGGCAATTACGCCCGTTATGTAAGCTACCGAATAAGAAGTTCCTGTATAAACAGAAATACCTCCTTTATTATTTAACGATAAAACATTAACACCGGGTGCAAAAAAATCAACTTTTCCTATAGCAGAGAAATGTGGTACTTTATTCTTTGAATCAATTGCCCCGACAGAAATAACATTATCGTATCGAGCTGGAAATTGACTATTTAAACCATAAGTATTACCGCTAGCAGCAACAATAATAATCCCTTTATTTACGGCATCGTCCACTAGCTCCCTTAATTCGGGAAAATCCTTTTGAAAACCTAAACTTAAATTAATTATATCTACATTTTGGGATATAGCCCACTTAAATCCATCTATAAAACCCTGTCTTTCAATCTTTCCATCATTTTTGATCACTTTAACAGAATATAGTTCGACATTTTGTGTAACCCCAGTAACTTCACTGTTTGTATTGTTTGCTGTAATTATTCCTGCGATTGATGTACCATGACTTAATTTATTTTTAGACTCAATGGACGAATCTATCGGATTAAATTCTTTTACAATCTTACCTTTTAAATCTTTATGATTCTTATTAATTCCACTATCTAAAACCGCGACTTTAATTTTTTCATTTAATTCTCTCGTACTTTCATTTTTTAAATCACCTTTTAGCAAAAAACTAAACACTCCAAAGTATAAAACCACCATTATAAAAACAAATAAAATGAACCATTTCTTTAACTTTAGAATTTTATCAGTCATATTTTCTCACTCTTTCAATAATCATTTCCTCCTACCCTATTTTATTTAGATTTTGATTCTTTTTTAATAATAATCGATCGTTCCCCCCAATAAGTCTTGGTATGTTTCTGAATTCTTGTGAAAAATATCACTAATGTTTCTCTAAATAAGATCTTTTCGACAACATCAAATCACTCTTTTTGTTAATCGAGTATTTGATAGCATAACTTTTTTCCTCTTTTGTCAACTTGCTTATAGTAGGTCTTTTAATATTTCATCTACGAAATTTGAATTGTTGGATGAACAATATTATTTAGTTCACATTAGTATCTATACATTCGAAGGTTTCAGAAGCTAAGGCATTTTATTAGACAAGATCATTAAGCTTTTTAGAATTAGTAAAACTAGTTAAAGATGATAAAGAACTAAGAGTAACGATTGAGCTGAAACTACCTTAAAAAAGGATTAATTTCATGGTAAATTTTCTCTTTGAAGTAGTTACTAATTCTAGCATAATATCAATGATAAAAAGTTTAAAATTACCTTAAAATAAGCATAAAGAACCTTTTTTTTGAATATTTTATAAAAAGGGAATTATTTATATTTAGAAGAGTTTTATTAAGGAATAACTTAAATAGAAAAAAGAGTTGGTGAATGAAAATGATGGTTTACTTTTATAATGAGTTAGGAAAGAAGCTAGGTCTATAATATAGTTCAATAGAAATAAAGTATGAGGAGTACATTTTTTTCCTTCGAGTTTACATTTCATCTTTAACACAGATAAGCAGAAAAAATCTTAAGTACAAAAAAGAACAATCAGGATTGAATACCTCATAGTGAACAAGCTAAAGAAATGGATCTTATAGAAAGAAATGTTGTCAAGGGTAAGATAACTTGACTATATTCTTGTTTTTTATGATAGAGGGGGGAACGTTCGCCAAACCAGATGATAAATTATAACAAAAAACCCCCGGGAACCGGGGGTTTTCTTTAGTTCTTGATGAACTTTTCAACCAATGAGCTTGTTTTGTAGTCGTTCAAATCAAGTTTCCATTGGTCGATATCGTTTTTCTTCATGTTCACTTCTACTGTTTCTTCAGAAGATGATGGTCCTAATTTTTTAAATTCATCTGGATAGATAGAAAGTAGATATTTCTGTGCATCATCATAAGATGCTGTACGGTTTTTGCTGTAGAATTCAGTTGCTTTTTCTTTTAAACGATCGACAAGCGGGCTTGCATCAATTGGTGTAAGTGTCACAGTCACGACAGCTTTATCACCGCTGATTGATTTTGTTTTCGTTGATACTTTTGATTTTTCAGCTAATGTTTCTTTCACAGCTTTTAGAAGCTTATCAAGGTTTTCGTCTTTTGCTGAGCTAGATGAAATACCAGAAGAAGAAATATAGCCTTGTTTGAATGATTTATCAAATTCGTTTACGACAGTTGATTTGTTATCACCTGTTAGTTTTTCGAAATCGTCATTTTTCTTACCAAAAATCATGACATCAATATAAGAAGAAAGGGCTTTTGCAGACGCTTGAAGTGTATCTGCCTTTTTCATCAAGTCTTTTCCTTTAATATCGAATTCTAGTGTTTTGTCATCTTTTTTCGATCCAGAACCAGGCTCTGTGTAGACAAGTTGATAGTCTTTTTCTTTATCAACTACATAGAAAAGACCACCTTTTGATACTTTACCTGCATTTAGAGAGCTTGAAGATAATACTTCGTTGTAGTCATCAGGAGAGATGGTAGACACCTGAGCGTCATCTTGGTAAAGCGTAAAGTTGCTTTTATCCACATTCAATGGTTCTTTGCTGATGTTTTTTACAGATACATTCACTTTTAGGACATATTGATCATCCTGAACAGATGTATCGTATTGAGGTGGTAAAGTGTACTCAGCACTTTCTACTTTTACTTCAGCTGCATCAAGGGATTTTTTTGTATCGCTTTCTTTCGCAGCAGTTTTGTCTTTTCCACCACTACAAGCAGCAGCGACAACAGTTACACACAAAATCAGAAGAAACAGGGATAATTTCTTTTTAAACATGAGATGTTTTCCTCCTCGGGTTTTATGGTGAATTTCATTGGAAAGCTTTAGTTCATATCGTTCTTTTTGCACAAAAAGAAAAATACTGTATGTTTTTTACTGTAGAATGAAGCGAAAGTACTGTCAATACCTCAGTGCGTTCGAAAGGTTCATCCACTTCAAGTAGTAAAAATGACACTATGTTGAGAGGAGAAATGTGTATTTTATTGTTTGAAATCTCCTGTAAAAACTCAACATTTTATATTTTAAGGTTTTGAGTCGGATTATTGAATAGGTTCAAATGACTGTTTTTGAAGAAGATGTAGCAAATAGAAGGATTTTTATGACTTGTAAATGAGTCGTTAGTAATGAATATTTTTTCCTGTGATGTGTATGATCACTAGGTTTGTGTGTTGTTGACATAGAGACACTTGTCCAGCGAAATGTTGAGGTATTTAGACAGGCTCTCGACACGGAATGTGTCTTTTCCCTTCAAAATGGCAGTCATCTACACAGAAACCCTACATAAAATAAAAGAGAAATGAATGGGAGGTGGATGTATGGCAGTGGTAAGAGCGACAAGCTCTGATATTGATTTAATGGCCAGACTGCTGAGAGCCGAAGCGGAAGGTGAAGGGAAACAAGGGATGCTGCTTGTAGGAAATGTAGGCATCAATCGTTTGCGTGCCAACTGTTCTGACTTTAAAGGGCTGCGTACGATTCCACAAATGATTTATCAGGAGCATGCGTTTGAGGCGGTCACGCATGGCTATTTTTATCAGCGAGCACGAGAAAGTGAAAAGACACTTGCACGGAGGAACATTAATGGTGAACGATTTTGGCCTGCGAAATTCAGTCTTTGGTATTTTAAACCGCCTGGAAATTGTCCATCCACTTGGTACAATCAGCCGTTTGTGGCAAGGTATAAGTCACATTGCTTTTACCAGCCCACAGCTGAAACATGTGAGAATGTTTATAACACCTTTTAGTTTGATGAACAGCACAATCCTTTGTATTCAAGAGGATTGTGTTTTTCTTTTTTTCAAAATGGGTAACCATTGTGTATCAACAAGATGAAGCACGTGATTGGAGGAAATGAGAATGTATCAAGACTTAAAAGGGAAAACAGCCATTGTGACAGGTTCTTCTAAAGGCATAGGACAAGCCATCGCATTGAGGTTTGGACAAGAACAAATGAACGTGGTTGTGAATTATAAAGGTGATGAAGAGGGTGCTGAAGAAACAGTACAAGCCATCCAGCAGCATGGAGGTAGGGCGGTGAAAGTACACGTAGATGTCTCCAAAGAGGAAGGAATTCAGGCGTTAATGGATGCCGCGCTGGAGAATTTTAACGCACTAGACGTGTTCGTCAATAATTCGGGATTTAATGGTGAAGAAGCAATGCCGCATGAAATGACGCTGGAACAATGGCAAAAGGTCATTGATGTGAATATCACAGGCTCATTTTTAGGAGCAAAGGCAGCGATTGCCTATATGATGGAACATGATGTGAAAGGATCCATCTTGAATATATCCAGTGTCCATCAAGAGATCCCGCGTCCGTTTAATGTTCATTACTCTACTTCTAAAGGAGGAATGAATATGATGACGAAGACGCTGGCTCTTGATTATGCCGAAGCGGGTATTCGGGTCAATGCGATTGCACCAGGTACAATGGCAACGGAATCAAATGACGACCTTCAAGATGAACAAAAAAAACAAAAGCAGCTTGAGAAAATTCCAATGAGAACGTTTGGCGATCCGAAAGAGATTGGGTCCGCCGCTGCATTTCTCGTATCGAAAGAAGCGGCCTATATTACAGGTACTACATTATTTGTTGATGGAGGAATGACGCTTTATCCTTCTCAATTAAATGATGAATAATAGAAAAACATCCGCCCCATTAGCCGGCGGATGTTTTTTCTTTGTAGCGGTGTGCTGACTTTGCTGGTTTGCCGAGCAGCATAGGATACTTGCTCAAGAAAGAGATACATGGCACCATGAGCAGCAATGTACCGATCGTATAAAAGAGCGTCCAAGAAAGCTGCGCTGTATCAGAGATATTGATGCCTAGTCCGTAATAAACAAATGCCTTCATGATATCGATACCGGCAAATTGCAGGACGAGAATCACAATGGAATGACGTCCGAGATACGTCAATATCGTGGACGTTTTCAATTTGAAGCTTAAATAAATGACAGCAGCTGAACCGAGCAGTGCACAAGCATAAAAAATGAATAGATCTCCATAGTCATTGACCCGCATATCAATTCGTGAATTAAAGCTTTGCATATATGCAGTCAGTACAAGCAGACCTGTACATAACAGAAGGGTAGGATCTGTTTTTAATTCCACAAACCATTGTTTTGCTAAAAATCCGATTGAATAAAACACAACAGCCGTTAACGCAACGTTGGCATTCCAAGGGAGACTCTGGTTTAACAATAGCGTGGAAGCATATCCGGCTCCACCGCAAAGGACGGTCAGTAACATCAATACAGCTGGTTTTCCTTTTGTCAGACGATGCATTAAGAAAAACAACATTTCCACTAAAAAGAGCGTCGTTAAAAACCAGATGGCTGGGTTATGCGTCAGTCTTGCTTCATCGGCATTTGAAATGAAAATTCCCGTAAATGGAACGAAGGGATCAATATCTGTTTGCCCCTTAAAGGCGAAAAATCGGGTCACCGTGAACCAGAAAACGTACGTAATAATGGAGAAATAGAGATAAGGTAAGAGCAAGCTTTTCGCTTTTTTCTGTATAAATGATATAGCAGGTTGTGAGGATGATCGAAACATCATACCTGATAGTAAAAAGAAGAGTGGCATATGAAATGAGTATATAAATTGCTTGAATGAATCAGGAATGGGTACATGTGCCATAACGACGAGCAGAATGCCGATTCCTTTAGCCGCATCCACCCAGTCGAGTCGTTTATTCATGGCCAGTCATCTCCTTCCTTCTCAGCATTGTAAACCGTTACTTCATATGTACCTCTACTATATAAAAGGTACACCTACAATGCGTTTACAGTTCGCTAACGATTAGAAGACACATTTGCGATCAGATGACAGAAGGAAGCGTTTTGACATCTCGATGTTACATTTCCCATTTTTTATAACAATGTAAAAAAAGAAGCCAATGAAAGATTGGCTTCAAAATAGTTCTGCGATTCGTTCAAAGGAACGCTGCTTTTCCATTGGATCAAATGAATTGTTTAATATCATGATCTCGCCTGTTTGATAGCGGTCCATTAAGATTTGCAGCTGTTCTTTCACTGTTTGCTTTGAGCCAACAATCATTCGCTGGCGGTTTTGTAACACTTTTTTCTTTTCTTGCTCAGTGTAATGATAGTTCTCTGCTTCTTCTATAGAAGGAACGCGACTGTCCAGCCCTTTTTCAACCCGAAGCAGCCATAAATCTGTACTGGTGGAAATGCGGCTTGCTTCCTCGTCTGTGTCTGCGCAGATCACAAAGACAGCAAACATAGACTGAGGCTGACGTGAGAAAACGGATGGAGAAAAGTGTGACCGATACGCTTCAAAAGCTTGCCGGCCTCGTGCAGGATGAATAAAATGTCCGAAAATATAGTTGATTCCAAGTGATGCCGCCTGGATGGCACTGTTTTCCCCGAGTCCAAGCAGCCAGACTGGCGGATAAGAATCAACGAGCGGAGCCGCTTTCACTCCTGCATGCCGATGACCAGAAGGCAGGCTGTCAGATAAGTAAAAAAGAAGGTCCTCCAACTGGCGGTCAAATTGAGACAGTTCTTTCTTCACGCCGTCTGTCAAAGCGAGTCTCGTCCGTTCAATTCCGCCTGGGGATTTACCAACCCCGATCTCAATCCGCCCAGGGTAAAGGGCTTCAAGCTGGCGGGTGACTTCTGCTACTTTAAAAGGGCTGTACTGCGGGAGTAAAATCCCCCCAGAGCCTGTGCGCAATGTCGATGTGTGTGAAGCAATATGTGCCATTAATATTTCAGGCGCTGTACTCGCGAGTCCTCTCGTGCTGTGGTGTTCAGCAAACCAATACCGCTCATACCCCAGTGTTTCCGCAAGCTTGGCCAGCTCTGTCGTATGAACCAATGTTTCTTGTGCGGACTGGCCTTTAGGGATGGCGACTTGATCTAATATATGAAGTGATGGCATCATCAACACCCTTTCATCAATACGTTGAATTCTATTCATAAGTATAAAGAAAGTCATGAACGGAAGGAAATGAAAGGGTTTATCACAGCTATGTATGTGAATTTTCTATATCAACATATGAAGTGGAGGCGAGCTCTGTTTTTAAGCGAGAGGCTGTATAACGGGAACATTCGACAATGTTTCACATGAAACACTTCTTTTACGACATGAATCATTTTTGTCATGGATCTTTCTTTAAAAAAATATCATCATATTGAAACCTCTTTTATACATAGATCGTATATACTAGTAAATAGAAAAAAGAGTAAGAGGCTCCAATGTCATTTCATGAATTTTGTCGAATTTTCATGTATGATGATTTTAATAGGGTCCATCGCTTAATAAATAGATTTTTATTATGCTGGAGGAGTGATTGATTTGGCGATTACATTAGAAAAAGGTCAACGTATTGATTTAACAAAAGGAAAAGCAGGACTAACCAATATTCTAGTTGGACTTGGCTGGGACCCTGTGTCACAAGGCGGCGGTTTTCTTGGAAAGCTGTTTGGCGGCGGAGGCGGCGCTGATATTGATTGTGACGCTTCAGTGCTGATGCTGAAAAATGATAAGTTTGTTGAAAATAAAGATTTGATTTACTTTGGCAACTTGAAAAGCAAATGCGGCAGTGTTGAGCATACAGGTGACAACCTGACAGGTGAAGGAGACGGAGATGATGAACAAGTCCTCGTCAACTTAAGCAAGGTGCCAGGCAATGTGAATAAATTGGTGTTCGTTGTGAACATTTATGATGCACTTAGAAGAAACCAACACTTTGGTATGATTCAAAATGCTTACATCCGAATTGTTGACCGTTCAAACAATCAAGAATTAGTGAAATATAATTTGAAAGATGAATATGCAGGTAAAACATCATTAATCGTTGGAGAGCTTTATCGCCACGAGAATGAGTGGAAGTTTGCAGCTGTAGGAAATGGTACAAACGATGCGAAGCTTGCCGATATTACGAGAAACTACATTTAATTTAGAAGGGAGAGGTTCCTAGTGGGAATTTCTTTAGCGAAAGGTCAAAAAATTGATTTAACAAAAACGAATCCAGGTTTAACAAAAGTAGTCGTAGGTCTTGGCTGGGATGTAAACAAGTATGATGGCGGACATGACTTTGATCTAGACGCAAGCGTATTCCTTTTAGATGCAGCAGGGAAAGCAAACTCTCCATCTGACTTTGTCTTCTACAATCAAACAACTGGCGGTGGCGGAAGTATCGTACATACAGGCGATAACCGTACAGGTGAAGGAGACGGAGATGACGAGCAGGTCAATGTTGATCTTTCAACTGTACCAGCAAGTATTGAGAAAATCTCCTTCGTCATTACAATCCATGATGCAGAAGCACGCAGCCAAAACTTTGGACAGGTGTCTAACGCTTACGTCCGTATTTTAAATGCGGCATCAAATGAAGAGCTCATTCGCTATGATTTGGCGGAAGACTTTTCAATTGAAACAGCGATTATTGTAGGTGAATTATACCGTCATGGCGGAGAGTGGAAATTCTCAGCTGTTGGATCAGGTTATCAAGGCGGACTTGCCCGCATTGCAACAGACTTCGGCTTAGATATCGGGTAACGCCCGTTTTCATATTTTCAGGAGATAGGAGAGATACGAATATGGCGATTCAGCTTTCAAAAGGACAACGTGTCGATTTAACGAAAACCAATCCAGGGCTGACAAAAGTGATGATCGGACTTGGCTGGGATACGAATAAATATTCAGGCGGAGCCGAATTTGATTTGGACGCTTCGGCTTTCTTAGTAGATGCAAACAATCGTTGTCAACAAGATACAGACTTTGTGTTCTATAATAATCTGCAGCATCCAAGCGGCAGTGTCACTCATACCGGTGATAACCGTACGGGTGAAGGAGATGGAGATGACGAGCAAATTCTCGTTGATTTCTCGAAAATTCCTGCTAACATTGATCGTATCGGAATTACAGTGACGATTCATGATGCAGAGGCACGTAGCCAGAATTTTGGACAAGTCTCTAATGCATTTGTTCGTGTTGTAAATGAAGAGGGCGGGGAAGAATTGATTCGTTTTGATTTAGGGGAGGACTTCTCAATTGAAACAGCTGTCGTCGTATGCGAACTATACAGACACGGCAGCGATTGGAAGTTTAACGCAATCGGAAGCGGATTCTCTGGCGGACTTGCTGCTCTTTGTCAAAATTATGGGTTAGAAGTGTAAAGAGAAGAAACAACTTCATTCAAGAGGCGCTGCCAATGACTCATATGAGGGTATTTTCCAAAGTGAGAAAGAAACAGCGATCAAGAATAACAGCAGGCGAAAGCCTGCTGATGCTTCTACACTTATAGGAGGAAAACCAGTTGGACATTTTGAAACATATGTTGGACACGTATGCCTCGTTTTTTGATTGGCATATGTGGGCAGAGGTATTAACAGACCCTGTCTCTTGGGGGCTTATTGGGACCCTTGTCGTGCTTGAAGGTTTGTTGTCAGCGGATAACGCACTTGTATTAGCTGTTATGGTGAAACATTTACCTGAAAAGCAGCGTAAAAAGGCATTAACCTACGGATTAATTGGCGCTTATTTCTTCCGTTTTCTATTCATTGGCGTAGGGATGCTGCTTATTAAGTTTTGGTGGATTAAGGTTCTAGGCGCTGCATACTTAGCTTGGCTGGTCATTAAGCACTTCTGGTTAGGTGACGGAGATGACGAAGCGAAGGAATTGAAAAAAGAAGGCTGGATGATTCGTGTATTTGGCGTCTTCTGGGCAACTGTTATTTCTGTAGAAATTATGGACCTTGCCTTCTCGGTAGATAGTATTCTTGCTGCATTCGCTGTATCTGAGGAAGTATGGATTCTTCTTTTAGGTGGAATGCTTGGAATTCTCATGATGCGTACAGTGGCACAATTATTCCTTGTGCTCATCGACCGTATACCAGAGCTTGAGAATACGGCATTTATTCTCATTGGAATTATTGCCATCAAAATGGGCTTAAGTGCTGCTCATATTGAAATCCCGCATCTCGCATTCTTTGCGATTATTATCCTAGCGTTTATCGGAACGTTTATTGTTCATAAAATCAATAAGAAGAAGCATCAAGGTGTAACAAACGAAGCTGCGGCTTCAAAAGAAGAATAGGACGATCAAAAAGGAATGGAGTTGACTAGCGGCTCCATCCTTTTTTGAATCATCAAGTCATTACAACAGGAGGTGGCACTGCATGCGATATTTTCGTTTTTTATCAGAGACGAGGCAGCACGATATTTTTTTTAAGCGGCCGGCGGCAGTTCATTCATTGACGCCAAGGCATGTACTTGCGCATGCATTAGGTGCTACTTTGTATATGCCTGCGACAAGACAGGATGTAGCAGACATGCTGCTTTCGCAGAAATATGAAGCGCTTTGCTCTGTTGTGTTTTGCTTGGAGGACGCCATTGGTGATCAGGAAGTGGACATGGCTGAACAGAATATAGTGGCACAATTGACCTGCCTTTCTGAGACAATTCATCAATCTCCAGAAATGGCTGAGCATTTGCCGCTTTTATTTATTCGGGTTCGTTCGCCCAAACAGCTGCTCAAAATGGCAGATTTGCTCGGTTCCTCTCTTCATTTACTGACTGGTTTTGTGTTTCCAAAGTGCTCCGTTCACAATGCAAAGGAATATGTAGACAGTTTGAAACGAGCTTCAGCACAAACTCAGAAAACACTATACGGAATGCCCATTTTAGAAACACCAGATTTATTAGAAAAAGAAACGAGATATCAGGTGTTGTCTGAGTTAAAGCAGATCATGCTGAATGATGAGGAATATATTTTGAATATTCGCATTGGGGCAACGGATCTGTGTGGATTGTACGGCATTCGCCGTGATCGCGAGACCACCATTTATGAGATCAGAGTCATTTCTGAGTTGATTACAGATATCATCAATTATTTTGGTCGTTCATTTGTGATATCAGGTGCTGTATGGGAGCATTTTGGACCGGCACGAAAAGAACAAAATCCATTCATCCGTGCAATTTCTAAGAGCGGTGAACCTTCCTCATCTGAACTCGATCATATGCAAGGTCTGCTCAAAGAGACAAAGCTGGATGTGGTAAACGGTATTCATGGCAAGACAGTCATCCATCCAACACATCTCAAGCCAGTTCAAAGCATGTACGTTGTCACAAAGGAAGAGTACATGGATGCATTAAGTATTTTAGAGCATGCAGATGGTACAGTCGGCGTGATGAAGAGTACCTTCTCCAATAAAATGAACGAAACGAAGCCGCACTATCGCTGGGCGGAAAACATTTTAATGAAGTCAGACATTTACGGGGTGTTTCATGAAAATAGAAGCTATATCGACATACTCACAGAAGCAGAAGCCACATACGCTGAACATCTTGGAACATATGGAGGTGGAGCTTAACCTCAAAGAGGGTACGCTTCAGCTTGAAAAAGAACATCTTTTTGACATGGCGGCACGGGTGAACAAAAAGAGAGCCTTTTTATTTGTTAGCAAGGTGCTCGGGAAACATATGCCTGTTCACCCGTTGAAACCACTCCTCGTCTCAGGTCTTTTGGCAATGGCTTATGCAAAAGAACAAACAGGCAAGACGCCCCCGCATCAAGACGATGTAGTAGAAGCACTAAAAACGAATGATCATGTTAAGTTAACTGAAGCCTATGCTGCGCTCAAAAAAGAGAAGCTTTCGGCGGTAAACGAGCCGATTGTGATCGGCTTTGCTGAAACGGCAACTGCGCTTGGTCATGGTGTGTATGACGTCATAGAAGGAGCATCTTACATTCATACGACACGTGAACAGCTGTTGGATCTTGATCCTTCACTCGTATTTGAAGAGGAACATTCTCATGCGACAGATCAGCTTTGCTACGCAGACGACGCCTTACTTCGGACGGATCGCCCGATTGTGCTAGTAGATGATGAGGTCACGACAGGCCGGACAAATATGAATATCATTCGGGATCTGCACGCAAAGCACCCTAGATCCTCTTATACGATTCTATCCATTTTAGATTGGAGAACAGAGGAGCACGAGGAAGCGATGCTTCAGCTTCAAGAGGAGCTAGGGGTAAATATCACATCATTATCTTTATTAAAAGGGCAGATGATGTTTCGGGGGACAACGCTGGATGAGCCTGCTTATTCGTATGAAATTGCTGCGCAAGAGAAAAGACCTGAACTCTCTTTTCATTCTCTTCAATCCTTCTTTAAGCAAGTGCCATATTCACTTTCCCATGCAGTCAATCCGGCGGGGCATTCGCCGTATATCCATGAAACAGGTCGTTTCGGTTTAAGCGCAGTGGACACGGACGCCATTGATCAAGCAGCTACTGAGGCTGGGCTGAAGCTTCAGCGAGAACGAAAAGGAAAACAGACACTCTGCTTAGGAACAGGAGAATTGATGTATGTGCCGATGAGACTTGCAGCTCATATGGGCGAAGGTGTCCTTTTTCATTCGACGACAAGAAGTCCGATTCATCCGGTTGAAAAGGAAGGGTACGCTGTTCAAAACGGATTCGCATTTTTGAGTCCAGAGGATGCTCGCATTCAGCACTACGTGTACAATATCCCTAAAGATCAGTACGATGATGTCTTTTTGTTTTTTGAGAAAAAGGTGTCTCAAGAAGCTTTGATGCCGCTGATCCACTTATTTGCCGAGCGGCATGTGAAGCATGTGCATATTGTGACTTTATCAGATGAGGTGAAGGTGAATGGCTAACGTGTATACAAAGATGGGAAGCTATCCAGAGCAGGACGTAACCTTCTTACTCAAGGATTTATCATCGATTGAGATGGAGAAAAGTACAGAAGAGCGGGAGCGCTCTATTCAAAGCGGTGCCCATTACTCAGAAATGCTGCCAATTGAATATAAGCCGACGGCATCTTATATGGACTTATTCTATCAATCTCTTGAAGAAAGTAAGCAAAAGGTAGCGGAAGCCGTAGCGATTGTCGCAGAACAAATTGTGAAAAAGCGAGGATTTCAAACCGTTCTGTGCAGCTTGGCACGGGCTGGGACACCAATCGGGGTGCTCATTAAACGGTATATCAGAAAGACATATGGTCTCGATTTGCCGCATTATAGCATCTCTATTATTCGTGATCGTGGAATAGATGAAAATGCGCTGCATTATATACTCAAAGAACATCCAGGTTTTGAGATTGCCTTTATTGACGGCTGGACCGGAAAGGGTGCTATTTCCAAAGAGCTTCAAAAAGCGGTGCTCGATTTTGAACAGAAATATGGAATTCGTCTTTCGAGTGAGCTAGCTGTGCTTGCTGATCCTGGTTATTGTACGAGTGTTTACGGAACGAGAGAGGATTTCCTCATTCCAAGTGCCTGCTTGAATTCAACGGTCTCTGGCCTAGTTAGTCGAACGGTGCTAAACAACCGCTGGATCCATGCCGATGATTTCCATGGGGCCAAGTATTATGAAGAGCTCATTGATGAGGATGTCTCTAATTTGTATGTCAATACAATTGAAGAAGCGTTTTCTGAACTTGATGCAAATGTAAAAGAGAAAGCAGAGACCCTGCTCGCAAAAGGAACGCCTCCTGACTGGCGAGGGATGACCTCCATTGAAGCGATTGGTCAGGAGTTCCAAATTGACAATACACATTTGATTAAGCCGGGCGTCGGTGAGACGACCCGTGTGCTGCTCAGAAGAGTCCCTTGGAAAATACTCATTCAGCCTGGATCTCGGGAGAAGCTCAAGCACATTTTACTACTCGCAGAGGACAGAGGCGTGCCCGTCATTGAATATGCCAACATGTCCTACACATGCTGCGGGCTCATCCGCCCGTTGGAGCAATCGTCATGAAGAATATCGCATTTGCCAGTGATTTAGACCGGACACTGATATACTCACATCGAATGCTGGAGCAGTATGCATACAAGGGAGCATACGAATTAATTGAGGTGCTGGACGACCGGCCGCTTTCCTACATGTCTATTGAAACGAAAGCATCCTTGCAGGCAATTCATCAAGCAGGCTGGTTTATCCCAGTGACGACAAGAACGACAGCACAATTTGAACGAATCACTCTCTTTCAGCAAGAGATCAAACCAGAGTATGCCGTCACGACAAACGGCGGCTGTATCCTTCATCATGGTAAGCCGCTTGAGGAGTGGCAGGCGATTGTAGATGAGAGACTGCAAGAGTGTATGCCGGTGAGAGATATGCTGCGGGCGATCTCTGAACTTCCGGTTGCCGCTTGGGTGAAACGTACTCGAACAGCTGAGGGAAGATTTCTTTATTTAATTATGAAAGACGAGTTTCTTTCTCATATTCCGCTCGCTGAATTAAGACTGTGGGGTGAGGAGAGAGGCTGGCAAGTTTCCCTTCAAGGCCGAAAGCTGTATTTTATTCCAAAGCCGCTCAATAAGTGGGCTGCTGTTGCTTTTCTAAAAGAAAGGCTACACCTTGAATATGTATATGGTGCGGGCGACTCCTTGTTAGATGCTGATCTCATACTTCAAGCGGATAAAGGCTTTGCTCCGAGTCATGGGGAAGTCTTAGATGTTGATCTATCGCTTGAACCGACGACAGCCTCTGGCATGGCGGCGGCAGACGAAATCGCCGCTTCTGTCGCAAAGAAGATGAACACAGCAAAAAAGCCTTCGATTCGATAGCAGAAGTAGAAGGCTGAATGATATGATAGTAGTAGCTTTCGAGAAAATATAGGAGAAAGGAAGGAGCGGCGTGAGTTATAAAGAAATCAATGTAACCCAGACACGGGCGAAACAGGAAGCTTGGAAAAACCTGCTGAAAAAGCCGCTCCCTGAACGAGACGGCTACGTCAAGGACGAGCACACCTTATCCTTGCCGCGTCTCGCCGCCCGTGTCCTTGGAACTCCGCATGATGCAACCGATTATTTTATTTATTTACATGAATTATACGAAACTGACGGCATGCATATTTTAAGTGAAACCCTCAACCGGCATATTGAGCCGGAGCACTTTCAAGCGCTCCAGCGGATTCATATGATCAATCAGGAAGAAAAGGGATTGTCCGTGAATCGATTTGTGGCTTTCTTAGACGGTGAACAGCTCATTGTCCGTCATCCAAACCCAGTGATGAACCGGCATATCCGCCTTTCGCTAATCCAGGTGTTTGAACATTTCAAGCAGCTGCATGAAGGGGGATTCCAGCATCCTGATTTCCGCCGCGTGCTGCTAGATGTGGTGAAGTTTTCAAATAATCATCTAGGACCATGGCTGAAGGAAGGCAATTTGGAAGAAAAAATGCCAGCTGTCATTTGGTATGGAGAGGCGAATAAAAGTCAGCTTTATTTTCTTTACTATGTCATGCTGATTGGCTGTGATGTGGTGCTGTTTCATCCAGAAGGCAAGGATCAATTTCGTGAATTAGATCCAGAAGAAAAGCTGACTTTTATTGATCAGTATCCAGGGACGTCAAAGCTTGAACCGTTCCCTACTGAAAAGCCTGAGAGGAAATCAACGGTGGCGTACCGTTCGACAAGAGAGCTTGAAGAGGTACTTCACACAGAAGATTCCATGCTGTATAAGCCATGGCAATTCAGAGATCATACCCCTCATTCTATTACGCTAAAGACAACGTATGATGAGCTGTTTTTAATTGCGAAGGAACGGTCGTTTATCCGCCCGAATTTCAAAGCAGACCGTGACACCATACAGATTCCGAATCTTTTTGCGAAGATGATGGGGGTGACGAGAGACAAGCGAGAATATTGGGACCGTATCCATACGCTAATGGAGGGGAAAGAAACGAAAACGATCCGTCATTTCCCTTTCACACAAGAAGTGTCTTCGAATTATCAATTTCATTATCAGCATGCACTCTCTAAAGCAGGAGAGGTTGACCCTGATTTGTTAATGAAAAGCAATGTGTGGCAGTTCTCGCATTTATATGAGGGCACGCAGCGTGCGATCGCAGAGGCCATTTCTCGCATTTGTCAGCATCCGAAGCTGTTAAAAGAAGGCCATGAGACCGAATTAGATGTGCGTATTTATTTATTCAAGCAGCTTTTGCATATGAACCAAGATGTAATTGAACTCATTCAAACCTTTGATTATGCCCAGACTGTACCGAAAGTGATTTTATACCATACGGAATATAATGGTGAGCTGACTCGTTCTGATGCGGCTGCCCTGATTTTCCTAAATGAAATGGGTGTGGATCTCTTCGTCTATCATCCCGCCGGCTATCAGTGTATAGAGCGGTATATAGACGATCAATTATTTGATACACATTGGCTTGATGAAATGGTCATGAACCAAGAGTTTAAAGAGCCGTCCATTGTGAGAAAGTTATTTCAATCCATTAAAAACCGATAAGGAGATCAAAGCTTATGACAAATACAAACGGAAATGACATCATTTCAATTGATAAAGAGGAAATCACGATTGAAAAGGCAGACGATATTCGCGTTCAGCTGCGCAATGAACCAGAAGTCCAAAACATTGCGAGACAGATTGATGCCAAAAATCAGCTTGAACTGCTTGAATACGGGAAACAGCCGGCTGTCGAAATCTCTAAGTTTTCTGACCGTATCCTCTCTATGATGCGTTCAACAAGTGTCACAGACTCAGGAACGATGCTTACACAGCTTGGAAAGATTATGGATCGTTTTGATAAAAATGATTTTGACGAGCCGAAGGGCGGTTTGTTGTCAAAAATCTTTAAACGCGGCGGCAGCATGATCGAAAAGATATTCAGCAAATATCAAACGCTCGGTGCAGAAATTGAAAAAATCAATGTGGAAATCAGTAAATACAAAGATGAAATGACCAAATCGACGGTTACGCTTGAAGAAATGTATGAGCATAACATTCAATACTATATGGAGCTTGAAAAGTATGTCGTCGCAGGGCAAATGAAGATCGAAGAATTAAAACAATTGGTTCCTTCTTATGAAGAAAAAGCGGCGGGGGGAAACCAGCTGGCACAAATGGAGCTGGATACGCTTCGTAATGGGATTCAAGCGCTTGAAGAGCGTGTATATGATCTTGATATGGCACGGATGGTGGCACTTCAAACGGCACCGCAAATCCGTTTGCTGCAGCGTGGTAATACGAAATTAATCGGGAAAATTAACTCTGCCTTCATCATTACGATTCCGATTTTCAAAAATGGAATCATTCAAGCGGTAACAGCGAAGAGACAAAAGCTTGTGGCTGATTCCATGAGTGAACTGGACAGAAGAACGAATGAAATGCTGAAACGAAATGCTGAAAATATCTCAAGTCAAAGTGTTGAGATTGCTAAATTATCAGGTCGTCCAAGCATCGACATTGAAACGATCGAATCATCCTTTAATACGATTGTACAAGGGATGAAAGAGACGAAGCAGATTGAAGAAGAAAACAAACGATTACGTGAGGACGGAACAAAACGTATGCTTGAGCTTCAAGATAATATTAAGAAAGCTGCCCTAGAGTCCTAAAAAAACAGGCTGTCTGTAACGAAAGTTGCAGGCAGTTTTTTCATGAATTTGATTAAAATTTGAGAAAAAAGGTTTTTATGTGACCTTTTTCGGGTAAATCCTGTTCAGGGGCATGGTTCACCCATGAAAGAAAAAGCCCGCTATCACAAGGATTCGACTTATTTTTTAGCACAATAAGGAATTTCCAGTAAAATATTGTCTGGTGAGAGAAAATACCCCGTAAAATATGTAGTTTATGAAGCATTCTATAGGATTTACGAGTAATACGGCGTATAAACTGTAATCACCAGACCTCTATATGGAATTCATACATATTGTACGGAAATAAGCGAATTCTAAAGATTGTTCGCATCATAACGCTTATGTTACGGTTATAAAGATGCTAATTTGGAGGGAAAAAATGAATTCTGAAGAGAGAAAGATCAAAATCAAGATAAATAATGTATCTAAAATTTTCGGTAAAAATGCTAAAAAAGCATCTCAAATGCTTGAAAAAGGGAAGACAAAAAGAGAAATCCTAAAAGAGACCGGCGCAACAGTTGGTGTCAATCGAGCAAATTTTGATGTGTATGACGGCGAGATATTTGTCATCATGGGGCTATCAGGGAGCGGAAAGTCCACACTTGTGCGGCTGCTAAATAGGTTAATCGAACCAACCTCCGGCGAAATTTATATTGATGGGGATATGATAACAAATATGTCAAAGGATCAATTGCGTGAAGTTAGACGGAAAAAGATCAGCATGGTCTTCCAAAACTTCGCATTGTTCCCGCATCGTACCATTCTGGAGAATACAGAATACGGGCTTGAATTGCAAGGTGTAGAAAAAGAACAGCGCCGCTCTAAAGCGCTTGAATCTTTAAAGCTTGTTGGACTTGAAGGTTTTGAAGAGCAGTACCCAAATCAATTAAGTGGCGGTATGCAGCAGCGTGTTGGATTGGCACGTGCACTAGCTAATGACCCTGATATTTTGTTAATGGATGAAGCATTCAGCGCACTAGATCCATTAATTCGTAAAGACATGCAGGATGAATTGCTTGAGCTTCATACGTCTGTAGGAAAAACAATTATTTTCATCACGCATGATTTAGATGAAGCGCTTCGTATTGGCGACCGCATTGTCCTCATGAAAGACGGGAATATCGTTCAAATCGGAACACCAGAAGAAATTCTGATGAACCCATCGAACGAGTATGTTGAACGTTTCGTTGAAGATGTAGACCTTTCTAAAGTATTAACCGCTGGTCATATTATGAAACGTGCAGAAACAGTTCAGATTGATAAAGGGGCACGTGTTGCGCTCACGCTCATGAAGAACCTTGGTATTTCGTCTATCTATGCAGTAGATAAGAAAAAGCATTTATTAGGTGTTATTTCTGCACAAGCAGCGAAAAAAGCGGCAGAAACGGGTGCGTCGCTAGAAACTGTTCTTGATAAAGAATTTACGACAGTATTGGAATCAACGTATTTAACAGAGATCTTTGACGCGGTGTCTGATGCGAACATTCCAATTGCCGTTGTAGATGAGAAAAACAGAATGAAGGGTATTGTGGTCAGAGGTGCATTGATTGGTGCATTATCAGGTAATGATGAATATATCAACATGTCTTCTAACAAGCTAGAGGAAATTAAAGCACAAGAGCCTTCTGCACAGGAGGTAGAATAAGATGTTTAGTATGAGTGATTTACCTAGAATTCCGTTCGCGGATTATATCGATCAATTTGTTGACTGGTTAACATTAACCTTTGGTGGTTTCTTTGATGGCATCACAAATGGATTAGCTGGAACAGTAAATGGTATTGTAGCTGCACTTGGCGTCATTCCATCCATTATTTTAACGCTTATCTTTGCCGGCATTGCTTGGTGGATCAGTACAAGAGGAGTTGCTCTTTTCACACTTATTGGATTCTTACTGATCGACTATTTAGGCTACTGGCAGCCAATGCTGCAAACACTTGCGCTCGTTCTGACAGCTGTGGTCATTTCTATCGTGATCGGGGTTCCGATCGGTATTTGGGCATCACAGAAGGAAACGGTGCGTAAAATTGTCACACCTATTTTAGACTTAATGCAGACAATGCCTGCATTCGTATACCTTTTACCAGCGATCTTCTTCTTTAATATTGGAGTTGTTCCTGGGGTTGTGGCATCGGTTATTTTCTCTATGCCGCCAACGATTCGTATGACCATTCTCGGTATTAAACAAGTACCAGCGGATTTGATTGAAGCAACAGAGGCTTTTGGTTCTACGACATTCCAGCGTTTGTTCAAAGTTCAGCTTCCACTTGCTACAAAAACCATCTTAGCTGGGATTAACCAAAGTATCATGCTTGCTCTATCCATGGTCGTCATTGCGGCAATGGTAGGTGCACCAGGACTTGGTTCGGAAGTATATAGTGCAGTAACGCAGCTGAAAACAGGGATTGGTTTTGAAGCTGGTATTGCCATTGTTATCGTAGCGATCACACTAGATCGTATTACACAAAACATTAAAACGAAAAAAACCAGGGGGAATGCTTAATGTGGAAAAAGTCTCTCTACATTGGGATGACCGCCCTGCTCGTCTTTTTACTAGCGGCTTGTGGTGCACAATCAGATTCAAATGCAAGTGCAGCACAGCAGGTCAATAAAACGATTATCGGGATTGATCCGGGTTCAGGTATTATGGCCTTAACCGATCAAGCGAAAAAGGATTACGGTTTAGAGGATTGGACGGTTGTATCTGCCTCAAGTGCAGCGATGACAGCGACATTGAAGAAATCGTATGACCGTAAAAAACCGATTATCATCACTGGCTGGAATCCTCACTGGATGTTTTCCCGCTACGATTTGAAATATTTAGATGATCCGAAAAAATCATATGGTGACGAAGAAGAAATTCACACCATTTCTCGTAAAGGATTTGCGAAGGATCAGCCGGAAGCAGCCAAAATGCTCAGTCAGTTTAAATGGTCTCAAGATGACATGGGTGAAGTGATGCTTGATATTCAGGATGGCGTCAAACCAAAGGATGCTGCAGTTAAATATGTGAAAAAGCATAAAGATCAAGTAGCGAAATGGACAAAAGGCGTGAAAAAGTCAAACGGTGACAAAATCAATCTTGCCTACGTTGCGTGGGATAGTGAGATTGCAAGTACCAATGTGGCCGCAGAGGTATTGCGTGAACTTGGCTTTAAAGTGACCTTGACTCAGGTTGAAGCGGGTCCAATGTGGACAGCAATTGCAACCGGAAGTGCTGATGCATCATTATCTGCATGGCTTCCAAATACGCATAAAACGTATGCAGCGAAGTTTAAAGGAAAATATGATGATCTCGGTACAAGTATGAAGGGTCTTCGCATGGGTCTCGTTGTTCCGACTTATATGAAAAACGTCAACTCGATCGAAGATTTGAAAAAATAGCCAATTGTATAACAGTTCCCTTATAATAGAAGGGAGCATATGGAAAAAGCAGTCTGCTCAAAAAGCGACTGCTTTTTCTTATATATAAGGATGGTGGATGAGTTGTCGATGGTGGAAAAACCAATGATGATTTTCCTGCACGGTGGAGGCGTAAGCAGCTGGATGTGGCAGGAGCATATGGAAATATTCAAGGAAACGTATGAATGCTATACCCCTGATTTTATCGGTCACGGGACAAGAGCAAATGAAAAGTCGTTTTCCATGCGAGAAAGTGCTCTTGAAATCATTTCATGGATAAAGGAGCATGCACATGGTCGTACAGTCATTCTAATTGGCTTCTCTCTAGGTGCACAGGTAGCCGTTGATGTGTTATCGAGAGAGCCAGACATCGCAGACATCGCCATCATCAATAGCGCCCTTGTGTTGCCATTACCATGGCTCTATTTGATGGTAAGGCCCATTTTACCTCTTACATATCCGTTATTAAAGAAAGATTGGTTCATCCAGCTGCAAGCAGAAAAGATGGGACTTCCAAACGATGTACTGGATCATTATGCAGCGGATTCCAAACAATTGCAGAAGAAGACGCTGCTTACGATGTTTCAAGAAAATCTTCATTACAAGCTCCCTGACACGTTTCAACAAGCAAAGGCACGGATTCTTGTGACAGTGGGAGAAAAGGAAAAGGGCATTATGACTAGGTCAGCAGAAAAGATCACGAATGCACACCCGAATGCAGCCGGGTTCATCGTTCCTGACATTGGACATACGTTTACTTTTGAAAAGAAAGAACTTTTTGTCGACATGATCAAAAGCTTTATAGAAGAGCGTGCGTTACCAGCGGAATTAAAGGAAATAAGGAAGCTAGGCCATTTAGAAAGTGAAGATGAGCATAAAAGGGGTAAGCATGTATAAGACATTGTATGATATAGGTATAAAACGCTTACAGATGAGTTGGTGTATGGATGGAAGCTCGTAAGTGAGCCATGAAGGAGGAAGCATGAGTAAAAACTATATCATATTTGGTGCGAGTCAAGGATTAGGGGATGCCTTTGTAAAAGGTCTTCCTTCAAGTGGAGATACAGTATGGATTGTGTCACGAAGTGAACCAAGCAGTTTGAACATAGACGATGGGGTGCGTAGAATCTGGCTGAAGATCGATTTATCAAGCCAAACCCATATCCCTTTTATGCTCGAAGCATTGAAGGATCAGACAATTGATGTACTCATTTATAACGTAGGTTTATGGGAGAAACGCGGCTTTGAAGATGATTATTCTTTCGATCATGATCAACCGGAGGATATCGCTCATTTAATCAATGTGAACGTTACCTCAACGATTACCTACATCCAAGCTCTGCTTCCGCACGTAAGGACATCTGAGAATGGAAAGATCATCGTCATTGGTTCTACTGCGGGACTTGACCATACGAATTTGTCTCAGGTTTCTTTTGTTGCTTCTAAATTTGGGCTTCGTGGTATTGTGAACGCACTAAGAGAGCACGTAAGGAAAGATAAAATATCCGTTACCTGTATCAATCCAGGGGAGCTGGCAGCAGAAGTTCCGTACGAAGATGGCGCTGAAAAAGCCATTGCTCTGTATGATGAAACGAGAATACCTGTACAAGATATTGTCGAGCTGGCGAGATGTGTTATTCATCTATCCAGGGTGTCCTGTGTGAAAGAAATCAATGTCCCGGCGATGACAGATGTGAATGCGTAAAATAAAGGAGACCACCCGCTTCAGGAAAGACGGGTGGTTTTTTTATTTTACGATGAATGCTGCTGAAGTGTTTCGTATACAGCTTCCGTCAAAATCTCAATGCCGGTAAAAATCGCAGAGCGATCGAATGTCATATAAGGGTGATGAAGCCCAGGTTTTAAATCACAGCCTAAACCGAGCATCGTCGATTTAATATGAGGAACCTTTGCTGCATAAAAATGAAAGTCCTCTCCGCCTGTCGTCACGATCGGTGGATCGAGCTGTTCTTTGCCTAGCACTTGCTCTATGGCATGTGACATGATCTCCACAGCTTCTTCATTTAATGTCGCAGCTGGAAGACGATGATCAGTTGAAAGTGTGATAGAGGCGCCAAAAGCATCTGCTACAGAATGGCATGCTCTTTCAATTTCCTTTTCTAATTCATCCATCACTTCGTTTGTCTGTGCCCGAACGTCGAGTGTAAAAGAGGCCTTGCCAGGTATGATGTTTGAGCTGCCGCCGCCTGCATTTAAATTGGTCATTTTCACAGAATGGGCGACTCGTGGATCGACATGGATATGCGCCAGTCTCTGCACAAGCGTAGATGCAACTTCGATGACGTTGACCCCAAGGTGCGGGCGTGCACCGTGAGCTTCCTCCCCTAGAATGGTCCCGACGTAATGATTACTTGATCCGTGCAAAATGGCAGGAGCGCAGCGTCCGTTTAAGGTTTCTTGAATTGGGCGCACATGCACCCCGTATAAATAATCGACGTCAGCTAACACACCTTTTTCGATCATCTTTAAAGCGCCGCCGCCTCTTTCTTCGGCAGGCTGAAAAATGAATCGGATCGTGCCACTCGGAAGTTCTTTTTCTTTCAATGCCATGAATGTCCCAAGTGCCATCGTCATATGAGCATCGTGTCCGCATGAATGGTTGGCTTGAAATACGCCATCTACTTCCTGCCACAATGCGTCAATATCGGCTCTCACAGCAACCACTGGTGCGCCTTCCCCAATTTCACCGATTACCCCTGTACAGTCTTCAAATGTTCTCGTTTTACAGCCTGCTTTCTTTAATAGATCTTCAATATAAGCCGTCGTATTTGTCTCTTCCCAGCTGATTTCTGGATGGGCGTGCAGATGTTCAAAGATGTCTGTCACGGTTTGTTTCATCTCGTTTGTCAAAGTTGTCATGAGAAGCCTCCTTGCTGACAGATAATCTGCCAAAACATTCTTTTAGTGAAATAATATTGATCTTAAATATCATCAGTGTTTATAATATAACACATCATTTGATTATTCTGAAAATTAAGTGAAATTCCGATCGGGACAAAGGGGTTTTGACAGATGAAAACAGCAACAGTATCAGCACCTGAGAAACAAAAAAGAAAACTTCAGATGCCGGATGCATATGTACTCTTATTTATGATTGCTTTAATTTGTACGATCGCAACGTATTTTGTACCAGCCGGTGAATTTGATCGGAAAACGTCAGGAGAGATCACAACAGCTGTTCCTGGCAGTTATCACCGTATTGATCAATCACCAGTTAGTCCGGTTGGTTTTTTTACAGCGATTCAAGAAGGGATGGTTGGTTCATCCTCTATTATTTTTCTGATTCTTTTTACTGGCGGAACCATTGCAATTTTGGAAAAGACAGGTGCCATTAATGGGATGATTCACAATGTCATCAGCCGGTTCCAAACGAAACAGCTATTGTTTATTTGTATTGTTGGCGGATTGTTTTCTGTACTTGGGACGACCGGAATTGTGGTGAACTCAGTCATTGGCTTTATTCCTATTGGAATCATTGTGGCACGTTCTTTAAAGTGGGATGCAGTGGCGGGAGCGGCGGTTATTTACATCGGCTGTTATGCAGGTTTTAACGCAACCATTTTGTCTCCATCTCCATTAGGTTTATCACAAACGATTGCAGAACTGCCGATTTTTTCTGGTATTGGGCTGCGTGTCATCATTTATCTTTGTTTTCTCCTATCTAGTATTGTGTACATCTATTTATATACAAAACGCTTGAAAAATAAAGAAAAGGGGAGCCTGCTTGGTGACGAGTGGTTTCCAGCTAAAGGGCTAGGAGGAGCTGATGCGGAATCTGTGGACAAGCCTGAATTCACCGGTAGACATAAGCTGATTTTAGCGGTGTGCGGTTTGTCGCTTGGGGGGTTCTTATATGGTGCGCTTCAGCTTGGCTGGACCGATAAGGAAATGGCTGGTGTGTTCATTTTCATGGCAATTGCTGCTGGACTGCTTGGGGGATTAGCTGCCAATGATATTGCAAAAACGTTTATTGTCGGCTGTCAAAGCCTTGTATACGGCGCACTCATTGTTGGCATGGCACGCTGCATTTCAGTCATTTTGGAAAACGGCAAGCTGCTTGATACTGTGGTGAATGGGCTTGCGAGTATGCTGACAGGGTTTAGTCCAATCGCTGGTGCGATCGGCATGTATATCGCCAGTGCGCTCCTTCACTTTTTGATTTCATCAGGATCAGGAGAAGCGGTTGTCTTTATACCGATTCTTGCGCCGCTTGCTGATTTAATGGGTATCACGAGACAAGTAGCGGTAGAAGCAGTGATGCTCGGTGAAGGGGTGGTCAACTGCGTGAATCCGACTTCAGGTGTGTTGATGGCTGTCTTGGCTGCAAGTGGGATTCCATACGTGAAATGGCTGCGTTTTATGGTGCCGCTTGCGCTCATTTGGTTCGTCATCGGCCTTGTCTTTATTTGTATCGGTGTCATGATCAATTGGGGACCTTATTAAATAAGAGAGAAGCCACCAAAGAGTGTTTGGTGGCTTTTTTCTTATGAGAACATGTATGGGGACAGCGGTTTAAAACCACAATATGAGTGTTCACAAAATGGCTACATTATTTTTTTGAGCAATCCCCTTGCAAAAGTTTGTGAAGTGTTGCACAATAAGAATGTGAAATATTTCACATAAGAAAAACAACCTAGTTTTACTCAGGAGGATGAGATAAATGACAAACGAAAAAGTAAACAAAGTAGCACTTATTGGAGCAGGTTTTGTCGGCAGCAGTTATGCCTTTACATTAATAAATCAAGCAATCACAGATGAATTGGTAGTCATCGATTTGAATCAAGATAAAGCAATGGGTGACGTCATGGATTTAAACCACGGGAAAGCATTCGCCCCGCATCCTGTGAATACTTGGTATGGAGATTATGAGGATTGTCAGGATGCTGATATTGTATGTATCTGCGCTGGTGCAAACCAAAAGCCAGGTGAAACGAGACTTGATCTTGTTGAGAAAAATTTAAATATATTTAAAGGCATTGTAGACAATGTGATGAAAAGCGGATTCGATGGTATTTTCTTAGTTGCTACGAACCCAGTTGATATTTTGACATATGCGACTTGGAAATTCAGCGGACTGCCAAAAGAACGAGTGATTGGTAGTGGAACAACGCTTGATACGGCAAGATTCAGATACATGCTTAGTGAGTACTTTGAAGCAGCGGCGCACAATGTGCATGCGTACATCATTGGAGAGCATGGGGATACAGAGCTTGCTGTTTGGAGCCATGCGAATATCGGAAGTGTACCGATCACAGAACTAATGAAGAGAAATGATCAATACAAACAAGAAGATTTAGACGACATCATGGAAAATGTCCGTCATGCCGCTTACCAAATCATTGAGAAAAAAGGCGCGACTTATTACGGCGTAGCGATGAGTTTAGCCCGTATTACTAGAGCCATTTTGCACAATGAAAACAGCATTTTGACTGTCAGCACTTATTTAGATGGAGAATACGGAGCAGAAGATGTCTACATTGGTGTACCTGCCCTCGTGAACCGAAATGGTGCAACTGAAGTGATGGAGCTCGCACTGAATGACACAGAAAAAGAAAAATTCGCGCGCAGTGTAAATGTGTTAAAAGAGATTTTAGCTCCTCATTTTTAATCAATCAAAGGCAACCTATCTGAGCAGAAAAGGATGAATCACTATGTGGCAGCAAATATATGATCCGTTTGGTAATGAGTTCGTCAGTGCATTGGTGGCCATGCTTCCAATCTTGTTTTTCCTACTAGCATTAACTGTATTTAAGTTAAAAGGGGTATTAGCCGCTTGTTTTACCTTGATCGTCAGTTTTGTAACAGCTGTTTTCTTCTTTCATATGCCAATTGAAAAAGCATTATCTGCTGTGGTGCTCGGTGTATCTAATGGGCTGTGGCCGATTGGGTATATCGTCATCATGGCCGTGTGGCTCTATAAAATTGCTGTGAAGTCTGGAAAGTTTGATGTCATTCGTTCTAGTATTGCAGGAATTTCTAAAGATCAACGGTTACAGCTCTTATTAATTGGTTTTAGTTTTAACGCATTTTTAGAGGGAGCCGCTGGATTCGGTGTACCGATTGCGATTAGTGCCGCTCTTTTAACAGAGCTTGGGTTTAAACCACTAAAAGCCGCAATGCTCTGCTTGATTGCGAATGCTGCGTCTGGGGCTTTTGGTGCAGTAGGTATCCCGGTTATTACAGGGGCGCAAATGGGAAATATGACGCCGCTTGAGCTGTCTCAAACCCTTGTGTACACCATTCCGTTTATTTCTTTCTGTATCCCATTTCTGCTGATTCTCATTGTAGACGGCTTTAAGGGAATCAAAGAAACACTACCAGCCTTGCTTGTTGTGAGTGGAAGCTATGCGATTCTGCAGGCTGTTACAATGGTCACGATGGGTCCTGAGCTTGCCAATATTATTTCAGCTTTAGCGAGTATGGGAATTCTGGCACTATTTCTTCGAAAATGGCAGCCAAAACACATTTACCGTGAAGAAGGCGCACCGGCCATTGAACAAAAACAAACGTTTAGCGGAGTTGAGGTGCTGAAAGCATGGTCTCCGTTTTATATTTTAACTGCCGTCATTACTGTATGGAGCCTACCAGCTTTTAAAGCATTATTTGCTGTAGGAGGACCGCTTAACTGGACAACCATTTTAGTGAAAATGCCGTTTCTGCATCAGCAAATTGTGAAATTACCACCAATTGCCCAAACAGAAACACCGATTGATGCGATCTTTAAAATTGATGTTATTAGTGCAACAGGTACCGCCATTCTAATTGCGGTGATGCTGACAGGGTTGTTCAGCAGACATATTACATTAAAAGAAGGGGCTGCCTGCTTAAATGCAGCGGTCAAAGAGCTTTGGGTCCCTGTTCTTACGATTTGTTTTGTCATGGGCTTTGCCAACTTGGCGAACTTTGCAGGCCTAAGTTCTGCTATCGGACTAGCACTTGCTAAAACAGGCGATTTATTCCCGCTTGTCAGCCCAGTGCTTGGCTGGATCGGCGTGTTTATTACGGGATCTGTTGTGAGTAACAATGCCTTATTTGGTAACCTTCAAGCAGTCACCGCTTCTCAAATCGGCTCTCAGGCAGGTTTGTTAATCGGGGCAAATACGACCGGTGGTGTAATGGCGAAATTAATTTCTCCACAATCTATCGCTATTGCAACAGCAGCTGTTGGAGAAACAGGTAAAGAATCTGAGCTCTTCCAAAAAACAGTGAAGTACAGCTTCATTTTGCTCGGCATCGTATGTATATGGACATTCATTCTTGCTCAATTTATATAGGTTGATCGATTGATTGAAAAATGAAAGACTGAGAGATTTCTCAGTCTTCAGATTGTTAACAAAGGGCTAAAATATACTTTTTTTAGCCCTTTGTCTTCTTTTCAGCGTGAAAGAAAACCTTTGCAGTCTAGGAAGGACGAGCACTGGAGCGGAGCGAATTCGGCATTCGTGAGCACCAGAGCGCAGGACTGACAAAGAATGCGAGGGTTTGTCTACACGCTGAGACTGAGAGATTTCTCAGTCTTTTTTTTATGTAGATTCTCGTGTGACAAGCCGAGTAGGCAGTTGAATATGTTCACGTTGTAATGGTTTTTGATCTTGTAGCAGCTGAATCATTTGTTTGACAGACTGCTGGCCAAGTTCGACGATGGGGATGTCGATGGTCGTGATCGTTGGTGCTGTCACCTCGCAAATGTCTTGATTGTCATAACCGATCACCGCTACATCCTTAGGAATGTCATATCCATATGAAATGGCTTGTTTAATGAGGCCTGCTGCCACTTGATCATTGCCGGTGAAAATCGCATCCGGCGCATCCGGCATCCGGTGGATTAAGTCCATCAAACGAAAGCCGTCTTCAATGGTAAAAGCCTCGCCGAACAGCCAATCTTCTTTAAGCGGCAAACCGTGATCAGAAAGCGCATCAAGATAGCCTTGCTTTCTTTGTTTTTGCGCTTCACTGCTTTCTGTATCAAAGCAAAATCCAATGGATGTACGCCCTGATTGAATCAAGTAGTCAACCGCTTTATAGGCAGCTTCCCGCTCATCATATCCGATAATCGGAATGTCTGCTGTTTGATGAAATTCATTTGCCATGACGATTGGGCCGTTTGCTAAAAATGGCTCGATTGTTTCCCACTTATTTTCTAACGCCCCCAATATGACACCATCTACTTCTTTTCTTTTTAATAATTGAAGCCCTTCAAGTTCTACTGATTCTTGATAAAACGTCTGGAGCACGATGGCTTTATACCCTTGATCTAGTGCTTCCTTTGAAATGCCTTTAATCAATTGTGCAAAAAAAGGATGGTCCACAGCTGGAACAGACACAGCAATGGTTTTTGTCTGATGTGACCGAAGGGTGCGGGCTGCTGAGCTTGGTGTATACTCCATTTCCTTCATCACCTGTAAAATGTGCTGGCGCTTTTCTTCTGATACATATGGATGGTTGTTCAGCACCCGAGAAACAGTGGTCGTTGAAACCCCGCAGCGTTTGGCAATTTCATAAATTGTACACATATTAACAAATCCTTTACACAAAGTTATTGTTCTGAAATCGATAACATCATTTACAATGTGAAACAAGTTAAATATTAACAAATGGAATTGATTAATTGGAGGGAATGGAATGCAAATATTGACGAAGATATCAGGTAAAAGCAAGGATTATCTACCGTTGCTGGATATGATCAATCAAGGTGTTCAAGTAAAGGCTGATTCAGTTGAAAAGAATCTAGCGAATGATAAGCTTGCTGCGTTCCTTGAGCAAGATATTGCGCGTACGGGTTTGGAAAAAATTCTCTTCCATTATAAACAAAATAAGGAAAAAAAGATACCGTTCCTGCCGGTCGATAAACTGATTTCGGAGGATGAGATCGATGATATTATGCAGGTGCTGAAAGAAGTATTAAGTTCAGGCCGTTTTACATCAGGCCCTTATATTCCAAAGTTTGAAAAGACGCTCGCAGCGTACTTAGGGAAAAAATATGTCATTGCCACATCAAGTGGAACAGATGCCTTGATGATCAGTTTAATATCAGCAGGCGTCCATCCTGGAGATGAGGTCATCCTACCTGCTAACAGCTTTGCTGCAACAGAAAATGCAGTGCTTGCGATTGGTGCGGTTCCAGTCTATGCCGATATTGATCCAGACACCTACTGCCTAGCGGCGAATGAAATAGAAAAGCATATCACAGATAAGACAGTATGTATTCTCCCGGTTCATTTGTATGGAAAGCAAGCGGATATGAAGGCCATTTCGACGATTGCGAAACGGCATGGTCTATCGATCATTGAGGATGGCTGTCAGGCGATTGGCAGCAGCGGGCTTGGGGCATTTGGGGATGGACTTGTTCTCAGCTTTAATCCTTACAAAAACCTTGGAGTTTGCGGGAAGGCAGGAGCCATCGCAACAAATGATGAAGCCCTAGCAGAAAAATGCATGGAAATCAGCTATCACGGTTTTGAACCAGGAAAGAAAAACGTGAAGCGCAGTGACTATGGCTTTAATTCTAAGATTGATAACTTACAGGCCGCAATCGGGCTAGAACGAATGAAATATTTAGGTTTACAAAACTTTAAACGTTTTTACTTGGCAAAGAGATACATAGATCAGCTGCAAACGCTGGAAGATGAAGGCTATATAAAGCTTCCGAAGCTGACAGACGATCATGTATGGCATCTATTCCCGATCAGAGTGGTGAAGGGAAGCCGAGATGAGCTGGCAGAGAAATTACTGGAAATGGGCATAGAAACAGACGTCTATTACCCAATCTTATCGCATCAGCATCAAACGAATCTTGTTTCTCAAAAGTATAGACAAACGGAACTACCACATACGGAAAAAGCCGTACAGCAATTACTCCACTTGCCGCTTTACCCAGGAATGCCGCTGCAAGATCAGGAGAAAGTCATCGAGGGGGTCCATCATGTTATCAAATCTTCCATTCAATAAAAAGCTTGTGCATCAACCGCAACATCCGCAGTGGATCGTCTTCTGTGATTTCGATGAGACCTATTATTCTCACGGAATGACCGAGGAGCAGAGAGAGGATGTAAAACGGCTGGAAGCTTTTGTGGCAGAAAAGAGCGAAGCCGGACAGCTCATGCTGGGCTGGGTGACGGGAAGCAGCCTCGATTCTGTTACGAGCAAAATGGAGAAGGGTGGTTTCTATCAATTCCCGCATTTCATTGCGTCGAATTTAGGAACTGAAATCGTGTATACATCAGATGGGAAATTTGGACAGCCAGATGCAGAATGGATGAAACGGCTTGATGCACAAGGCTTTTCAGACGAAAAAATTGAAGATATTCTGCAAGCCGTACGTGAAAAGGGGATTACCCTTAGGCCGCAAACGCAGCTAGGCAGCTCTGGGTATAAAAAGAATTTCTATTATCAGGAGCAGGATGAACGAACAGATCTCCATCATCTATCGTTCATCCAAACACTTGCGAAGGAGCGGGGTGTGGCGGTGAACATCAATAAATGCAACCCACTTGCGGGTGACCCTGCGGATTGCTATGACGTTGATTTTTTACCAGTTGGAACAGGAAAGGATGAAATCGTTCGGTTTATGCTGAATCAATATAACCTGTCAAAAGATAAGGGCTTTGCTTTTGGTGATAGTGGGAATGACCTGCGGATGCTTCAATCCGTCACGCACGGCTTTCTTGTCCAAAATGCAACAGCCGAAGCCAAACGGCACCATCATCAAATTTGTCATCATGGGTATGCAAAAGGAATCTATGAAACATTGAAAACAGTGATGTATAAACATGAGGAGGCACATTCATGAAGAAAATTGGAATTGTTGGAGCAGGGAATATTGCAAAAGCACATGCTAGAGCATTATCAACGATCAAAGGTGCAGAATTATCTGGGGTCTATGACTTGCACGAATCCGTCGCACAAGGATTTATTAAACAGTACGGCGGACGGGTGTATGCCAGTATCGAAACACTAGCGGATGCATCAGATGGATTGATCATTGCTTCCCCTAACTTCTGTCACAAGGACCATGCCCTTCAGGCGCTTAGAGCAGGACAGCCGATTTTATGTGAAAAACCGATGGCTGTATCGTTAAAAGAAGCGAAGGAAATGGTGGAGACAGCCAAACAGTTCCAGGTTCAAGCCAGTATGGGCTTTAACTATCGCTATTTATCTTTTGTGAATATTTTGAAGAACTTGATTGCCAATGGTGAATTAGGACGCGTTTTGACAGTACGGACACATTTTAAGAAAAATAGTGCCCTTAGAAGAAAGACATTTTCGTGGAGAGACAGCGGCGAAAGTCTGCGTACAAGTGGTGCATTAGGAGATTTAGGGATTCATTTGATTGATATGCTGTGGTACTTATTTGGCAGTGAAATGAAAAAAGAATCCCTTAATACGAAGATGCTGACACATGTAAAGGAAAAAGAAGAGAAAAAGGTACAGGTTGATGACCATACCGAAATTTTTGGACAAATGGAGAATCAAGTGTTCTTTCATTTGGTGACGTCCAAAAGTACGCAGCCCGAGGAATGTGGATTTAGTGTAGAAGTGGTGGGGCATGACAAGGTTTTTAAATACCATACAAACATGAAAAACGAATATGAGATCAGTGATGGTTTGTGTGTAGAGCGTCATCAAATGCCGCAAACATTGCTGACAGATCCGCCGAATGAATTTTATGGATGGTCTGATACATTCCGTGATCAGCTGATGCATTGGGTAAATACAAACTCATATCCATCTCATATGAAGGTAGCTGATTTTGAAGATGGTTATCGCGCGCAGGCTGCGCTGAATACATGCTTCGAGAGGGAAGAGGCTGTCGTCTCTGCCCGTGCATATTAATGAAGAGGTGGAGCGGAGGATATCATAACTCCGCTCCTTTTTAGAGGAAGTGAAAAGATGAAAAAGGTGTTTTATTTTGGCTGTATCTTTTATTTTTTTATTGGGACCATTCATGTGTTTTTTGGCAGTTTAACGCCTTATTTGCTGTCTAGTTATGATAAGGGTCCTGGGGAATTATCTTCTTTAATCTTCTTTCAGTTTATTGGCTTTTTGACAGGCGTTCTTTTGTCGCCCATTCTTGTGAGGAAAAAAGGCTACGGCACTGTTCTGACGATGGGATTGCTGCTGATGATCGGAGCGCTTCTTCTTGGCCTTTTAGTGCCGGGCTGGACGATTCTTGTGGTGGCAGGTTTTTTCCTTGGGAGCGGTGCAGGCAGTCTTGAGACGACGGCCGGGGCGTATGTCATTTCAATGGCAAACAGTGCAAAGCGAATCAGCATCATGGAGGTCTTTTTTGGATTAGGTGCATTATTATTTCCTCTATTGATTCTGTTGACTGTGACAGAGGAAACGTGGCATTATGTGTTTTTATTTCAAGTCGGTGCACTGACTTTTTTTCTCATGCTCTGGCTTACCTTTATGAATAAACTCCCTCGTGGGCAGATGGCGGCTCCAATTCAAGACATGAAGAAACCGTCCTTGCTGTTTGATCGAGGGAATCGAATGATTGTGGTGTTGATGATCTGTTTTGCGTTTTTCTACGCAGGAATTGAAACGAACTTTGCGAACTTTTTACCGTCGATCATGCTAGAAAAAGGGGGAGACAACTGGGGTCTTTTTGCGGTCTCTACTTTTTGGACAGCGATCGTCATTGGCAGAACTGTCATTGCGAGAAAAGCCGATCAGCTGCATCCGCTGCGTTTTTTAAAGTTAAGCGCAGCGCTGATGATTGTGCTGCTCGCCGTATTTGCTCTAGCCACCCACATCGCCGCGCAGCTAATTCTTATCTTTTTCATCGGTCTGTGCGCAGCTGGCATGTTCCCCATTGCCTTGACGGCTTCTGCATTAATGATTGAAAATGCCATCGACGAGGCCACGAGTTATTTTATTGCCGCCGCTAGTTTAGGTGGAGCTTGTTTGTCCTTTTTGATTGGGTTTAGCCTTGAGTGGGCAGGTGCGGCAAGCGCCGTCTTTGTTTTCGCCTTTTTAGCTGTTCTCCTTTTTGCGGCTGCCATTCAAATGAATCGATCTCGGAAAAAAGAAACCATACCCACACAGCCGCCGGCGATGAAAGCCGATCGATAAGCAGCTGCTCTGGTGGCTCCTCCTTTTGTATAGCATATCTTCAGAAAAGGTGACGAAGGACTTGTACTAAAACAACGAAAGCGTGAATAACATGTACAAGTCAGCATCAAAAGGAGGACGTCTATGTGGCGGTGTTTTTTGGTTATATCTTTTTAGGGTTGTCACTTTCAGCGCCTGTTGGGCCAGTCAATGCAGCCCAAATCGACAGAGGAATTAAAAGTGGATTTTGGCACGCTTGGATTTTTGGTGTGGGGGCTATGGCTGCGGATATTGTCTATATGCTCCTCATCTATTTTGGTGTCGCCCAGCTTTTGACTGCACCTCTTGTGAAAACCTTTTTGTGGCTGTTCGGCTTTTTCGTTCTGACCTATACCGGTATTGAAAGCCTTCGTAAAATCAATTTGCAGGAAAGCCCAAAGAAGGATGGAGGAAACACGTCGATCGGGCATTCGTTCATGACGGGATTTTTTATTTCTCTTTCCAATCCGCTTAGTATTTTATTTTGGCTTGGAATTTATGGAAGTATTTTGGCCAATACGATTGAAAAGTATGGAGCATCTCAAATGCTGATGTACAGCATGGCTATTTTTATCGGCATGCTCATATGGGATTTCTGTATGGCGCTGCTTGCCAGTACGTTTAGACGGTATTTAAATGAACGAATGTTGCACGGCTTATCCGTTCTGGCAGGTCTCTCTTTACTTGGCTTCGGTGCCTATTTTGGATATCAAGGAATCATGGCGCTCATTGGATAGAATGGTTGATAAGAAAAAGGGCTAAAATCTAAATCATTTTAGCCCTTTTTCATATTTGACAGAAATAGGACATTCTTCAATAATGATGGAAGAGATACATAAAATTGAAGGAGTTTTTGCCATGCGTATGTTCCTGCCAGCATTCAACTATGTGTGTATGCTGATTTTGTCTGTGATCACAGCGACATTTGTTTATACCATGTTGTTTGCCCCACCTGAATCCAGATTCAGTTATGTGGAGGTCACCAGTCTTTTCATTTTGATCGCTTATGTCCTATTTGCTACACCTATCCAAATGATTTTACACCGTCATCCTGAGAAGTTTCGACGCCGTGATTTATTGGTTTATTTTATCGGGGCGTGGGTGGTTTGTACGGCGCTCGCATTATGGATTGATTATGGTGTTGTCGTCTTTATTAGCTACAAAGTTTATCTATTTAGCTTTTGCGCGGCCTTCATTTATTGGCTGCTTGATTCCGCCTTTTTAAAGAAGAAACAATCATAAAGGCTTTTCCCGTTTTTTCTCTTGAACATGAACGTGTATGACCTTCGAGAATCCGCTTGATACAAAAGCAAAAGCCGTCATCAGAAGGACCCAATATAGATTGCTAAGGTCAAATCCAGTATAAGCGAAGATGAAAATCATCGAAATCACGGACGTTAATATGAGGACAGGAAATATCCGTTTAAATAGCAGATAACCAACAAATCCCCAAAGGAAAGCCATCACTGGTAGTGTAAATAAGATCAGATACATCGGATGGAGAAAAAGAAGACGCATGTCATTCACCCATTTCTTTTATAATGACCAACTCTATTAGATAGAGGCGGCTAAATGATGATATGCAGAAGCATACTCATACATGATTAGATAAATGGAAGTGAATTCCTGCCTCATCTGGCAAATCAACTACCTTGTGAATGTCCAGTGAAAGTCGTTGAAGGACAGTCACCACAGCTTTTTCCTCCTCATAGGCTATGGAGAAGACGCTAAAACGAGGTGGAAGAAAATGGCCCAGCTGTATGCAAAAAGTTGCCTTGATCAAAATCTACGATCACTCGAAGAATGGAAGCAAGATGCCTTCACACAGTTTGGAGAGATGGTAGGGGATGAGGCAGATACATTTCCGTGTGTACCAGGCAGACAAGGATTTTTTCTCGATCATTTACGCTATGGATTTGTCGGTGATCTGCGGGGAGACGGGGCAGTGAATGAGTTAGCAGAGCTGCTAAAAGAATATCAAGGCTGCGCTAAACAAACTGGTCAATACGCTTCATTTATCTGCTTTTTTGAAACTCCGCAGGATTTAAAGGAAAGCCCAATTGAAGAATTTGAGCAGCAGTTCTGGTCATTGCTTCAACGGTTACATCAAAAAGATGAAGTGCCATGGCCAGCGGAGATTCCACTGGACCCTCATCACCATGAATGGGAGTACTGCTTTCATGGCGAGGCTTATTTTATTCTGTGTTCAACACCAGCTCATAAGCTCAGAAAGAGCCGCCACTTTCCATATGTCATGATGGCATTTCAGCCCAGATGGGTGTTCGAAAAATTGAATGGATCGACCAAGTTTGGACAAAAAATGAGCCAGCTCGTTCGCAAGCGGCTCAAAGCATATGATCAAGTTGACGTCCATCCATCGTTAAAATGGTACGGTGATCCAACAAATCATGAATGGAAGCAATATTTTCTCCCAGATGAAGAGGCGGAGAAACCAGCCTCCGCCAAATGCCCATTTACTGCTTTAAAAAACATGATGAAATTATGATGCGGCCTGATCCTGTTTCCACTTTTTTCTCATAAAGAGTACCATGATGCCAATCACGGCGATGATCCCAATGCTTATAAAAAAGCCGGGTCGTCCGCTTGCCTCTGTCAGAGTGCCTGAAACAGCCGCACCAATCAAGAGCAGGGCAAGAACCGTTTCACACGTTTGACGAGTAGATGGTTTTGACAGCTTTTTGCTCGAAAGCAGAATAAACACCCATGTGTATAAAAGAGTTAAGCCGGCTGCTGTTGTGAGATGCTCATATATGTGTTTGGACAAAAAGAGTGCCAGCAAAATCGAGACAATCAATCCAGCAGCAGTTAACAAGATCGAAGACCATCTGACATGAGATGGTTCTTTTTGTTTAAAACAAGCAGGTGCATCGTGATGTTCCGACATCGTGCCAAGCAGCGTCGTGACTGCATAGAGGGAGGCAACCAATGTGGAAAACCCAGCAATAATGAAAATGCCATTAAAGATATGAAGAAAAATCGATAAATGAAATGGTTCCAGTGATGTAATAAATGGACTGCTATTCTCGTTAAAGGCTGTCACTGGCACAAGCAAAAGCGCAAGTCCGATGGAGACGATATAAATGACAGCAAGAATGATCAGCATCACACGTCCAGATTTTGCGGCATCTTTCGGGTCTTTTAAATGAACCGCCATCAGCCCCATGACTTCAATTCCCCCGAAAGCATAAAACGCATAAATCAGCCCATTCCATAGACCGAGTGGGCCGAGCGGCATCCATTCATGGTCTTTATTTGGCAGGTGTAGGGTGGGCCTATGCTCTGTGAGAATGCCGCATAAAACAAGAACGGCAAGGACGACAAACAATAGGATCGCCCCGGTTTTCAGCACGGCAAGAACATTTTCCGTCTTTTGAAAAGAAGAAAGCCCAATGATAATCACAAGCAGGGCAAGAGCGGAATAAATCGCTGAAAACACCCATAGTGGAATGGATGGAAACCAGTGACGAGTAAAAAGAGAAATCGCCGTCAGCTGACTCCCTGTGATCAGCATTTCTGAAAACCAATACACCCAGCCATTACTAAAACCCGCCCAGCGCCCATAGGCTTTTCGGGCATAGGAACAAAATGATCCCTTATCTGGGTTCTCGGCTGTCATCGCAGCCAGGTGTTTAAAGACGAGATATGTGCCGACTGCCGCAAGCAAAAATGAAATGCAGACGGAATAACCGGATTTTGTAATGGCGATGCTGGAACCAAGGAAGAAACCAGTGCCGATTGTACAGCCGACTCCGATAAGAGAAAGCTGCCACCAAGATAAAGATTGTTCTTCTTTCAATTTGTGTGCAACACCTTTCCGATTCAATAGCATTAGCTTGTGACCGCCTCTTTTTTTTATACATGATCAAGAGGACGTTTTGGGCATACTGTCAACATGGAAAGGAGTGCATGTGATGAACGGAGAATACGTGATTTTACCAAAGGATGGATTTGGCTTTCGGTTAGGAAAAGGACAATGTATGCGAGTGGTTGATGTCGAAGGGCAGCAAGTAGCAGACGTGATGGCCTATCATGAAAAGGATTTTTATGAAAAATTTGATCAAGGCGCTACAATGGATAGCCTGTTCTCTTCCAAGGTGAAAAAGGGAGATCAGCTTTATTCTAATTTATATAAACCAATGTTTACGGTCATCGAAGATACAGTCGAATGTCATGATTTATATATGCCTGCGTGCCGGCAAGAAATGTATCAGCTCTTATACGGCAGGACGCACCTAGAGGTCATGCATACATGCTACGATAATCTCAGAACGGCTTTTGAGCCATTCGGGATTCCAAAGGAGGATATGTATTATCCTTTTAATGCGTTTATGAATACAGTCATTGATGAGAAAGGAAAACTGTCTGTCGAGCTACCAAAATCGCTCCCTGGTGATTACATTCGTCTGCGTGCAGAAATGGATCTCATCGTCGCGGTGTCTGCATGTCCTGCCGACATTGGAAAATGCAATGGCTCAAGCTGTACATCCATTCGGGTGGAGATTGATTGAAAAGGAAAGACCAGTCAAAGAGACTTGGTCTATTTCGTTTGTGAATGTTTGATCATTTATGAAAAAGGGGAACGTCTAAAAAATATCTTTTTTCAAAACATGATATAATAAAGTGGCTAAAATCGTAGGTAAATCAATTGAAATGGAAGTAAAACCTGTTCTCTTCATGTAGAGGATGCTTAGGAGGAAAAGTGTATGAGTTTGCAGAAAAAAATCAGCCAAGAGTTGCATGTGCAGCCCTCAATTGACCCAAAGCAGGAGATCGAAAAACGGGTTGGATTTCTAAAGGCTTACTTGAAAAAGACCGGTGCAAAAGGATTCGTTCTCGGTATTAGCGGCGGACAGGATTCAACGCTTGCCGGCCGTCTCGCTCAGCTCGCTGTAAGTGAGCTTCGTCAAGAAGGAAAAGAGGATGCTGTCTTTATTGCAGTCCGTCTTCCGCATGGCACGCAGCAAGATGAAGACGATGCGCAGCTGGCTCTATCATTTATTCGGCCGGACAAGTCTTGGAAATATGATATCGCGCCTGCCGTGACGGCATTCAGTGAACAATACCAAAAGGAAACAGGCGGTGCGCTGTCTGATTTTAATAAAGGGAACGTCAAAGCACGCATGAGAATGATCGCACAGTATGCCGTCGGTGGACAGGAAGGCTTACTTGTCATTGGAACGGATCATGCAGCTGAAGCTGTGACGGGCTTTTTCACGAAGTATGGGGATGGCGGTGCAGATGTCCTTCCGCTCACAGGTTTAACGAAACGCCAAGGACGGTTGTTGCTTGAGACCCTTCAGGCGCCGGAGCGATTATACTTAAAGAAACCGACAGCCGATCTGCTGGATGATAAGCCTCAGCAAACGGATGAAACAGAACTTGGTATTACGTACAATGAAATTGATGATTACTTAGAAGGAAAACCAGTTTCAGATCAAGCAGCAGAAGCGATTGAAAAACGCTATGTTCAATCAGAACATAAACGTCAAGTACCCGCTTCTATGTTTGACGACTGGTGGAAATAAAATAAGTGACCTCTCCAGAAGATGGAGAGGTCTTTTTATGTCAAATTTCAGCTGAATTTGACAGAATGAATCGAAAATGGTTCATTAATTAGTAGAACGATCTACACAAGTCTGTTTGACTAAATAAAGGATATTTTGAAGAATAAGTGGTGAAATAATTAGTTCGATTCACTTAATTTCTCATCAAAAGACAGTATTTTCAGAAAAAATGATTGACGATAAAAACGAATGCGCTTACAATGAAAACACATTCCAAAAAGTGAAATTGAATTCCACTAGACGGAATTAAAGGAGTCGTTCATCTCCAAATAAGAGGCTAAAGGAATGATTCACACAATGAAAAATCGAAGTGCACTGGAAATATACAAAGAAGGAGGCGCTTGGTGGGAGACTGAGATTAGTCATATTCAAAAAAATTCAATTGAACTTCGGGGCTATCCAATTGAAGAGCTTATTGGTCAATTATCGTATCCACAAATGCTTTATTTACTGCTTGTTGGTGAATTACTAGATGATTCGAAGGCAGCTCTTTTTGAAAGTGTTCTGGTCGCAGGTGCGGATCATGGGCCAAGAGCACCGTCTATTGCAGCGGCAAGAATGGCGGTTACGTGCGGCATTTCGTTTAATTCTTCTGTTGCAACAGGGGTGAATCTATTAGGTGATATTCATGGCGGAGCCGGAGAAAAGGCGATGCGTATGTTATACGAAGCCAAAGCAGCCTACGATGAACACGAGGATATCAAGTCTGCTGCAAAGCAAGTATGTCAGACGTGGTTAGCCCGCAAGGAAAAAATTCCGGGAATCGGACATCAGCTGCATGATGATGATCCGAGAGTGAGGCGTCTGTATGAGCTGAGTCAAACATATGTGCAGCAAGGTGATATCAGCGGAACGTACTTACGGTTAGCTGAGGCGATTAGGCATGAGCTTGAACAATTAAAAGGGAAAAAAATTACGATGAACATAGATGGTGTATCTGCTGCGATCCAATGTGAATTAAGCATTCCAGCTGAAGCGGCAAAAGGCATCTTTTCCTTATCCAGAGGAATGGGCATCGTGGCGCATGCATATGAAGAGCTGACAAAAGGTGCCCTAGTGAAAGGTCCTTGTCCGAATGAAGAAAGACTGGTTCGTTATGCGGGGGTCGGGACGCGGCACTTGAAGGAGGGTGAGAGAATTTGAGTGAATTGAAAGCGTTGTCATATATAAACGGCGAATGGCTGGATGCAAACCATGGCAAAGAAGATATCATCAATCCATACTCTGGGGAAATGATTGGTACATCCTATCTTGCATCCTCAGAAGATATAGAACAAGCGCTTTCTATTGCGCAGCAAGCTAAAAAACAAATAGCGGCAATATCAGCATTAGAACGCTCAACGCTTCTAACAAAGGCAGCTGTCTTATTGGAAGAACAAAAAGAGCATTTTGCAAAACTCATTTCTTTAGAATTAGGCAAACCGCTTAAAAATACAAGAGATGAAGTCTCACGATCAATTGAAACGCTGGCGCAGTCAGCCGAAGAAGCCAATCGACTAATCGGTGAGACCATTCCTGGCAATGTATCTTCCCGTGGACAGAGAGCAATGGCGATGACATTTAAAGTGCCGGTTGGGGTTGTGCTGGCGATTACGCCTTTTAATGCGCCTCTCAACTTAATTTGTCACAAAATCGGTCCAGCTTTTGCGGCAGGGAATGCCATTATTTTAAAACCAGCACCGCAAACATCAGCTGTCGCCACAGCGTTTGTTAAGCTCCTGCTTGAAGCAGGGTTTCCAGAAAAGAGCCTGCAGCTTGTGATTGGAGGAGTAGACGCCGGCAGACAGTTAGTCATGGATGAAAGAACCAATCTTGTTTCTTTTACTGGCGGTGCGGTGGGCGGAGAACATATTTCAAACTCTGCTGGATTAAAAAAGGTACTGCTGGAACTCGGAGGAAATGGAGCGACGATTGTTCATCATGATGCAGATATCGAGCAAGCCGCATCTCTTTGTGCCAAAACGGGCTTTAGCAACTCTGGTCAAAGCTGTATTTCTGTTCAAAGAATTTATGTCCACAAGCAAATTTTGTCGACGTTTACTGAGACACTTAAACAAAAAGTAGAACAGCTCGTCGTTGGAGATCCGCTGTCTAGTGAAAGTGATATCGGCTGTATGGTTGATGTACAGGCAGCAAAACGTGTGGAGACATGGATACAAGAGGCAGAGAAAATGGGTGCCGAGCTTCTATCTGGAGGACAACGAAATGGCGCAAGCATCACACCGGCTATTTTGCTAAACCCGCCAAAACAAGCCAAGGTCGTCTGTGAAGAAGTGTTCGGTCCAGTTGTCAGCATTCTCCCATATGAGGAGCTGGATGAGGCAATCAAAGAAGCAAACGATAGTCGATATGGTTTGCAGGCAGGTGTCTTTACGAATCAGCTAGATGTTGCGTTACACGCAGCAAAAGAGCTTGAAACTGGCGGCGTAGTCATCAATGGGACATCGAATTTCAGACTAGATCACTGGCCATATGGTGGGATTAAAAGAAGCGGTATTGGAAGGGAAGGCCCACGTTTCGCCATCGAGGAGATGACCGAAACCAAAATGGTTGTGCTGCCAAGTGGGCTATAAAGGGGGCAGATGGATGTGAATGTCTTTCAGCAAAAGGTAAAGAGTGCGCAGACAGGCGGTCAGCCGATGATTTGTACGCCGCTCATTGGACAAACAAAGGAAGAATTGTTTCTTGAAGTTGAGGTGTTAGCTGAGAAGAAGCCTGATGTAATAGAGTGGCGAGCGGATTTTTTCAATCACCTCAATGACAAGGAACAAGTCATCGACATCCTAAAAGGGATGATCGAAAAGGCAGATAACATCCCATTTTTATTCACCATTCGTTCTGAAAAAGAGGGCGGCGAACGCATCTCACTCTCAGAGGATGAAAAAGTTTCCCTGCTTGTCGAGCTTTGTACCACTCATCTTGTGGCTGCCGTTGATTTTGAATTAATGCATGATGTCTCGCATATCCAGCAAGTCAGTCAGGCGGCTAAGAGAAACGGGGTCATCTTGATTGTGTCGTACCACGATTTCCAGCGTACCCCGGAGGCGGATCGGCTCGTGGAACTATTCACCAATGCAGAATCGGTCGGTGCCGACATTGCAAAGATCGCCGTCATGCCGCATTCCTATGAGGATGCACTGACACTGCTCTCTGCGACTGGCAAGGCGAAAAAGCATCTGTCCATCCCCGTTATTTCGATGGCGATGGGGGAATACGGCGCCTTCACAAGAATGGTAGGTGGACTCTTTGGGTCTGTCATGACCTTTGCTGTAGGGAAAGAAAGCTCAGCACCTGGACAAGTTGCGATACAGGATTTGAATACCGTTCTATCGATTGTGTTTTCAAAGAATCAGTGAGTAGCAGATTCATAGCTGCACCGTGAGAGGAGAGAAACATGAAGAAGAATATATCTACACAGGTCATTCAGTATTTAGAAAATCGAGGAGTTGAGCATATCTTCGGTCTGTGCGGTCATACGAATATTGCTTTTTTATCAGCGTTAGAAAAAAGCCGTATTCAATTTGTGAATGTCAGACATGAACAGATAGCGGCGCATGCAGCAGACGGTTATGCACGAGCGAAAAAACAGACGGCTGTTGTGCTCAGTCATTTAGGTCCTGGACTCACCAATGCGGCAACAGGCGTAGCGAATGCCGCACTCGATTCCATTCCAATGGTTGTCATTGCAGGAGATGTTCCAAGTCATTACTACGGAAAGCACCCACACCAAGAAATCAATCTTCATTCCGATGCTTCTCAATACGAAATTTATCGCCCGTTTGTGAAAAGAGCATGGCGAGTCGACATTCCAGAATTATTTCCAGAAATTTTATCAAAAGCGTTTCAGTTAGCTGAAAGCGGCCGCCCTGGGCCAGTCCTGATTTCAGTTCCGATGGATGTGTTTTCAAAAGACTTAGATGTGTCGTTATTTGAACAAATCGCTCATCATACACACACCGTTGAAAAACCATCTATTGATGATCAAACAGCGAATCGGATAATAGATCGATTGCTGCAGGCAGACAAACCGCTTTTATATGTAGGGGGAGGCATTTTACTAGCCGATGCAGCAGAAGAGTTAAAGTCATTTTCTGACCATTTGAGTATCCCTGTTGCCCATTCTTTGATGGGGAAAGGGGCGATGCCAGATGATCATCCAATGACCCTTGGCATGACAGGATTTTGGGGGACGAAATTTATCAATGATCAGTGTAAAGCAGCGGATTATATATTGGCATTAGGCACCCGTTTTGCTGAAGCAGATGCGAGTTCGTGGGAATCGGAGTATACGTTCAATTTCCAATCAACCAAGCTCATCCATATTGACATTGATCCGAATGAAATTGGCCGAAATTATCCTGTGGAAATTGGAGCAGTAGCAGATCTCAAGCAGGCGCTGACTGTACTTAATCGTGTGGCGAAAGAAAGGCTGCCAGAAGGTCTGGATCGCCCTCAATTGAAAAAGGACATTGCGGCATATCGTGAGGAATTTCAGAAGAGCAATTTGACGAATATTCAAGACGAGTCTTTCCCAATGAAACCACAGCGTATTTTGCAGGAAGTGCGGGAAGTATTGCCACCTGATGCCTTCATTACAACCGATGTTGGCTGGAATAAAAATGGGGTCGGACAGCAATTTCCTGTATACACGCCAGGCACTATTTTAACCCCAGGTGGTTTTGCGACGATGGGATTTGGCGCTCCTGCTGCACTTGGAGCAAAGATTGCCCAACCTGACCGTGTCGTTGTATCACTTGTTGGGGACGGCGGTTTCGGTCAAAATCCATCTGTTCTCGCAACAGCCATGGAAGAAAACATTCCTGTCGTGTGGATTGTGATGAACAACAGTGCGTTTGGGACGATCGCCGGCTTGCAAATGGCACACTATGAAACGACTTACGGCACTGTTTTTAGAAAAGATGGAGAAAGCTATTCGCCTGATTTTGCAGCCATTGCAAGAGGTTATGGGATGAAGGGGATCAAAATTACGGCGGCTTCTGAATTCAAAGAAGCTTTGGCTGAAGCAATCGCTTCTCAGGAGCCATGTGTCATTGATGTAGCGATGAAAAATGATCCAGTGCCTACTGATGGACATTGGAACATTAATGATATTTATTCACCAAATACAAAACGTTCACATGTCAGTGTGAACTAAACATGACTAGGGAGGAATCAACAATGAAAATTAAAGTATTAAATCCATTTCAAGACGGTCATCCATTATGGTTAGGTTTAGATCATCCAGAAGAGAAAATGATTCGGAAAGTGTTTCAAACGATCACACCAGATACCGTAGGGTCAGAGCATATGATGGCAGGTCTCACTATTTTTGAGCCGGGCGAAGCAAGCTCGGTACACAATCACCCGGGTTCAGAGGAATTTGATTATGTGATTAAAGGGTCTGGCGAAGTCATTTGCGATGGAGAAAGACAATCATTTAAACAAAATGACTTTATGTTTATTCCAGATGGTGTCTCACATCAGCATGTGAACACAGGGGACGAACCTTTATGGCTGATTTGGCTCTATACACCGCAAGGGCAGCTTCCGAAGGACTAAAAAAACCTTGCACGAGAGAAAGAAGAAAAGGGGCTAAAATAGAAAGCATTTTAGCCCTTTATCAATTGAATGAAAGGGAGTCAAGCAATGAATAAGAATACACCGCTTGAAGGAATCAAAATATTAGATGTTTCTACGATGATTGCTGCACCATACGGCGCGGTGCTTCTAGGGGATTTCGGTGCAGAGGTCATTAAAGTCGAGATTCCCGGAAAAGGGGATACACTGCGGCATGTTGGCCCTTTTGCAGATGGTGAACCTTTGAGATGGTCAGGGCTTTCAAGGAATAAGAAATCTCTTACACTCGATTTACACAAAGAAGAAGCAAAAGACATTTTTAAAAAGCTTGCAGCGCAGGTTGATGTGATCATTGAAAATTTTCGTCCAGGAACACTTGAAAAATGGGACGTTGGGTACGATGTATTAAAAGAAATCAACCCTCGTTTAATTATGATTCGTGTTTCGGGTTATGGGCAAACCGGTCCGTTTAAGGACAAGGCGGGATTTGGTACACCTGCGACGGCGTTTAGCGGCTTTACATATATTCAAGGGTTTACAGATCGGCATCCAGTCAGCCCTTCCTTTTCCCTTACGGATTATATCGCAGGAATTTATGTGGCGTTTGCCACTGTGACAGCGATGTATTACCGTGACACACATTCAGAAGGAACTGGGCAAATGGTGGATTTGGCTCTCTATGAATCTGTGTTCCGCATGTTAGAATTTTTGGTTGCTGAATATGACAAGCTAGGGAAGGTGCGTGAGCGTTCACCAGGGTTAAGCGGTCATTCAAGCCCTGCCGGCACCTATGAGACAAAGGACGGGCATTATTTGGTTCTTGTGACGAGTACAGATTCGACCTTTAATCGATTGGCAGAGGCGATGAATCGCTTAGATTTACTTGAGAACGAGAAATTCTCTGTGAATGCAGCCAGGCTGAAGCATAACGATGAAATGGATGCGATCGTCTCGCAGTGGATTGCGTCCAAAACAAGAGATGACGTCCTAGACATTCTAGATACACATGGTGTGCCTGTGAGTCCGATTCTAAGCATTCGGGATATCTTTGAGCATCCGCAATTTAAAGCACGAGAAAATATTGTCGAGGTGCATCATCCGCGTCTTGGAAAAGTGAAAGTGCCTGGGATCATTCCGAAGTTTGAAAAAACCCCCGGCCGTATTCGCCATATTGCGCCTGATTTAGGTGAACATAATTATGAAATTTTAACGAAAATGCTTGGCTTCACAGAAGAAGAGTGTAAACAGTTAGAAGAAAAAGGGGTCATTTAAGACACTCAACCGATCCGCACGCTGCGGAAACAAAGGAGGATGGTTATGAAAGTGCATTCAGAACTGAAGGGGAACGACTTGCGGCCTGCTTATGCGAAACCAACAAAAGCTCGTTTCGGCATCTTGATTCTGTTGTTTTTTATTACCGCTATTAACTATATTGATCGAGCCAGTGTATCCATTGTTGCACCTGCGATTCAGTCTTCATTGCAATTAAACCCTGCCTTATTAGGCCTCATCTTTTCAGCATTTAGCTGGACCTATACAGCCATGCAGATCCCTGGCGGCTTTATTCTTGATAAATTTGGATCAAAGGTAACGTATGGAATATCACTCATTACTTGGTCTATTTTCACCGGTTTACAGGCGTTTGCGAACAGCTTTGCCTTCTTATTTGGCTGCCGTTTGTTTATCGGAATTACAGAATCTCCCGCATTTCCTGCGAATAATCGCATTGTGACCACATGGTTTCCAAGGCGGGAACGCGCATTTGCAACAGGGGTTTATACCGCTGGTGAGTATGTGGGGCTTGCATTTGCGACACCTCTTCTTTTTTGGATCATGACAACTTTCGATTGGAGAACCGTCTTTATCACTGCTGGTGCGCTCGGTATTATATTTGCTTTCTTTTGGTACAAGTATTATCACGAACCGAAAGAGCATCCGAAGATCAATGAAGATGAGTTAGAATTGATCCGTCAAGGCGAAGGGCTGACAGTGGCATCACAGGAGAAACTGAAATGGGCAGACTTTGCCGCACTTTTGAAATATCGTAAATTGATTGGACTCTATATTGGTCAATTTTCTGTTGCGTCTACCCTCTTTTTCTTTTTAACATGGTTTCCGACCTATTTAGCAGAGGCGAAAAATATGGCCTTTCTCAAAGTGGGTTTTGCGGCATCTCTGCCATACATTGCTGCATTCTTTGGGGTACTGTTTGGAGGATATGTGTCTGACTGGCTGCTTAAAAAGGGTGTATCGGTCAATATAGCGAGAAAGCTACCGGTTGTGGTCGGCTTGCTTCTGACAAGTACCATTGTTTTAGCGAATTTTACAACGAATATTCCGCTTGTGCTGACCATTTTATCCATCGCTTCCTTTGCACAAGGACTGTCTAATATCTCCTGGACCATGCTGTCTGAGGTAGCACCACGAGAAATGGTCGGTCTGGCTGGCGGCGTATTCAACTTTTTTGCTAACTTATCCGGCATCATCACCCCGCTGATCATCGGATTCATTGTATCGGCGACAGGCTCTTACAACGGCGGTATTTTATTCGTCAGCCTAGTGGCATTAGGGGGAGCGTTGTCGTATATCTTTATTGTAGGTAAGATTGAACGGATTCAATTAAAATAATAGAGAGCAAGAAAAAGAGAACTCATTGGGTTCTCTTTTTCTATGAATAAAAGATGACGGTGATGATCGTTGCACATGCGATCCCCATGCTGATATAAAAACCAGCAAACCAGATATTCCATCGAGTGATTCGGTAAGGGTTGACCTTCATCACATCTGCTAATAGGGAAACAGATACATTATATGGGCTAAACATGACCGTTGAGGTTCCAGCGATAATGAGCATGATGGCGATGGGAAGGGCAGGCAGTTCATGAATGACAGGTGCCATCAAGCTCACTAATAGAGCAAGCGAAACGAGCGGGTGAAAACCGCAAAGAGCGGTGATGAGAAAATACAGCCCGATGACCCCATAAACCCAAATGGCATGATCTGATATACTGACGATAAATGCTTGAATCGGCTGCAGGCTGTTTGTGACAAGCAGCATATCGACAAAGAAGCCTGCGCTTAAAAATAGACACATATAATTGGAGAGCTGGCGGGTCCGTTCTTTCCAATGGGGAATAGCGACGGCTACATATTGTTTTCGTTTATTGATGATAGACGAGAATAATAGAGCGAAAGGAATAATCGTCAGCACAACAGCGAACAGATAACCTTTCCCAATCCAGGCGTCAACAAGCGAAACGAATGTCATAAAACTGAGCAGCATAAAAGCAAGCTGAAGGGTTTTTCTCTTGATGCGATGAGGGTTGGAGTGAGCTTCCGCCGGCTGGATGATATGCGGCAATCGTTTGCTTTGACGAGAAAACAGCAACCAATCCGTCAACAGCACAAGCACCATTAAACAAAACGTAACGGGTGCAATCTGATAATATTTCAATTTGGTTGCATCAATGGTGACACTCACCAGTACTTCGACAGGACTCCAGCTAAGACATAGCGCATATGACCTTAAAAGATTGCGCGTATAAAGGTGCTGTTTGATTTGTTCCTGAAGGGCGTTCAGCGATGGTTTCATGGATGTATATAATAAGGGAATCGTTGCGATATTTAAAAACATGCCAAGAACATGAGTGACAAATGAACTCTTGCGATAAAGCTGATTTGTACTCGTTGTATGTAAAGTAAGCAGTTTATTTAATTGAGTATCGAAATGTCCAACATGTATGAGAGAATGAATAAATGGCAACATGAAAAATAAAGAAAGCAAGCCTAGCATGGAATGAAAATGAAGAAAAAGCGTATGCAAAGGCTGTTCTGACCAGAAAAATAACACCAATCCAATCAAGAGAAACATAGCACCCGTTTTCAAATAAAGCCCACTTGCCTTCTTAAAGGAAATGATGAGCGAAGCAGCCGCCAGCAGACCAACCAAATAGGAGAGAATGGGAGCAGGGAATAGTTGATGAACGATGTATAAGCTAATAAGAAGTGTGAAAATGAGCAGGTAGATCATGATATCTCCTCCATCAAAACATCTATTGGTTTTATTCCGTACAGTGGAATTTGTTTTCTTTTAATGGAACATTTAAAATGGATTATAGCAAAATTGGTCAATCATGTCGATAAGAAATCAAAGGGGAAAAGGAGAAAGTGAACATGGCTGATAAGAAGTCAAAAGAAGAATCAGGATTGCGTACCGTTCAGCGCGCTTTGGATATTCTTTCTTGCTTTAGCGAAGAACGTCAAGAGTTGACGCTAACAGACATTTCAAAAGAGATGAACTTAGCAATGTCTACCACAACGAGACTGCTCAAGGCACTTGAAATGAATCATTTTGTGGAAAAGAACCAAGAGACAATGAAGTACCGGCTCGGTCAAAGACTTTATCTTCTCGGTTATATTGCTGGGAAGTCCATCAAATTGAGGGAACTGGCAAAACCGCTCATGTACACACTTCGTGATGAAACAAAGGAAACCGTCAACCTGTATGTGCTGGATCACAAAAGCAGGGTATGTATTGAACAAGCCGAAGGGCTGCAATCGATTCGGCATCTTGTGAAAATCGGTGAGAAGCTGCCGTTATACGCTGGTGCTGGTGGAAAGGTGCTGCTTGCTTTCCAAAGCGAAGAGTTTCAACAGCAAGTTTTCGCGTCTGAGGCTGATCACATGACGATGGAGGAATGGCAAAAAGAATGTCGTCATATTCTTGAAACGCATACCGCTTGCAGTATTGATGAACGGGAAGTCGGATCGGCGGCAGTGGCGGCACCGATCTTTAACATTCATGGGGAAGTGCAGGCATGTTTATCCATATCTGGACCAACCCAACGATTTACTGAAGATGTCATCCCTCAGCTGCAGCAAAAAGTGAAAGAGCATGCCGAAAAGCTCTCCGAACAGCTCGGTTACGTCGTCAAACACAATTTTTAAGAATGCCTATCTTTTCTCAGTCCATTTATCATATAATAGAAACATTATGTAGCATTCCTTGTCGTAAGGAGGACGTGTCACGAACATGAAAAACAATAGAGAGATTCCTGTGAGACAGCGAAATATTGTCCTCATTGGCTTTATGGGCGTTGGGAAAACAACCATTGGGCAGCTTGTTGCCAAAAAGTTATATAGAGATTTTATTGATGTTGATCAGGAGATTGAGAAAAAGTACAACATGACGATTCCAGAAATGTTTCAGCAAAAAGGAGAAGCGTTCTTCAGACAGGCTGAAAAGGACTATATCGTCGATTTATGTGAACATACTCAGCTAAAGATCGTGTCTCTTGGAGGCGGTGCGTTTAAACAGGAAGAAATCAAACGATCTTGCTTAAAGCATTGTACGGTTCTTTTCCTTGACCTATCTTGGGAGAATTGGAAACAACGGCTGGATATTTTAATTGAAAACCGTCCTGTTCTTCATAACCGCACGCTTGACGAGATGAAAGAGCTGTTTGAAGAGCGCCGGGAAATTTATTCCCTTCATAACTCAAGAGTGGAAACAGATCATCTAGAAGCTGAAGAAGTCGCCAATTATATTGTCGACACACTCAAGCTTGGCTGGGATCTATATTCGAAATAAAAAAGTCTATCCTATGGGGTAGACTTTTTCTATTAGATCAGGAGTAGTCAAAGAAATCACAGTCTAAGTTGGATGATGGATGAAAAAAAGAAGAAAAGATGTTTTTTCCTTCGTCACTATATCAAAATGTATGCATCCTTTGTGTGGTGTGTCTAGCCGTTTGAAAAAAGTGGTGATCAGACTACAACTAGGTCAAGATGATGAGGTTTTTTGATTGATATGGGAAACGAAATATATCTCTCATTTTCTTTTTTTGAAAAAATAAAATAGTATCTAAATTCTAATAATCGTTTTTTTGAATTATTATAATTTTTAAAAATATTGTTGACACCTTCGGTTAGATCATTCTATGATTATTAACGTAAACGCTTACCGTAAACGTTTACTATAACGGATGGGGAGGAATTTGTTGATGAAAAATAAAGAAAAATGGAGCGGTGTATTCCCGGCAGTCTTAATTCCTTTTAAAGATGACTATTCAATTGATGAACCTGCTTTTCGTAAGCTTGTTCGCTGGGTGGCGGAGCACGAAGGGATTAATGGGATCGTTGTCAATGGACATACTGGCGAGATTATGACTTTGCTGCCACATGAACGAGCTGAAGCTGTGCGCATTGCAGCCGACGAATTAAAGGGAGAAATTCCTGTCATTTCTGGGGTTTCAGCTGAAGGGACAATTGAAGCGATCCAGCATGCAAAAGCAGTGGAGGCAGCTGGTGGAGAAGGTATTCTTCTTATGCCGCCACATTCATGGCTGAGATTCGGTATGCAGCCTGAGTCACCTGTCCAATTCTTTAAAGATGTTGCAGAAGCAATTGACATTTCAATCATCGTCCATCAGTATCCAACATGGACAAAAACCTCTTATACAACCAGTCAATTATTAGAAATGTCGGAGATTCCAAACGTTGTCTCATTTAAAATCGGTCAAAGAGACATGGCGCAATATGAAGTCGATGTGCGCGCACTGAAAAAGCATGCACCAGATGTATCATTGCTCACATGTCACGATGAATATTTATTGCCAACATTAGTTCAAGGAATTGATGGGGCGCTTGTAGGTTTCGGCTGTTTTGTACCAGATTTGATTGCTGAGCTTGTGAAATGTGTGGAAGAACAAGACCTTGTAGCGGCTAATAAAGTGTACGATAGAATCTTTGAATTAAAGCATGCTGTGTATAAAATGGATGAACCTTCCTCTACCTCTCATCTGCGAATGAAGGAAGCGATGTTCCAGCGAGGTTTGATCAGCAGTTCGCTTGCGAGGAAGCCAGTATTACCTTTAACTCATAAGGAAAAAGAAGAGATTCGTCAGGGCCTTCAAAGTGTTGGTTTACTTAAGGAAAACGTTAGTAAATAACAGACCATTGATTTCATGATGAAGGTGAGTCAGGTTATAATAGAGTATAAAACAACAGACTCCCGGAGGTATGAAATGTGTCAGTAAGTATTAAAGATGTCGCATTGAAAGCTGGAGTGTCTATCGCTTCTGTTTCACGAGTATTAAGTGGCAAACCAGGAGTAGGTGCTCAAACGGCTGAAAGAATTAAACAAGTGATTGATGAATTAGGCTATCGTCCTAATTTAGGAGCTAGAGGGCTCGTTAAAAGAAAGACTGGCAATATTGCTGTCGTGGTTCCGCGTGGTTCATATATTTTGAATAATCCATTTTTTTCGACGATTTTAGATGGGATAGCGAAGGAATTAGATGAGACTGAATTCAATATGTTGATGTCATTTACATCTGTACAGCAGCAGCGATTACTTGAAACGCAGGCTGTAGATGGTGCCATTTTATTTTCTCCAAGAAATGAAGAATTGAGCATGGATTGGTTAAAAAGTTTAGCTATTCCCATTATCGTTGTCGGAAGTTACTTAGAGGATTCTCCATTTCCATGTGTCAGGCCAGATGATGAGGAAGGTGTGTGCCAATCTGTCACGGCCTTATTTGATAAAGGTCATCGAACCATTGGACTGGTCAATGGTCCAATGAGTTCGATGCATAGTGTGAGGTATTACAAGGGGTATGAGCGTACACTGAAAAGTTTAGGATTAACAATGAACAAAGAGCTTGTGTTTGAGTTAGATGAATTTGATGGGGGAAAAGTAGTAGAAGTGGTTTCTCAATTTCTCCAAGGAAACCAGCACATGACTGGAGTTGTTTGCTCTTCAGATTTTTTGGCGATAGGGGTCATGAAAGCGGCAGATATCGCAAATGTGTCAATACCTCATGATTTGTCTGTCGTTGGTGCTGATGATGTGCCCATTGCAAGTTTTCTAACCCCTTCTTTATCTTCTGTTCATGTTGATTTAGTTGGAATGGGAAGAAAAGCGGTTTCTTTACTAACGCAGTTAGTAGAAGGAGAACAGTTAGAGAAGATGGAACATATCTTCCCGATGTACTATGTAGATCGTGGCACCACGGGAACGCCAAAAAAGAAATGATAGATGCTGAAAACTCATATGATCGCTTTAGAATGTCTCTTCATTTAAAATGTAAGCGATTTCTTTTGTGCTCATCAGCATGTACTTTTGCATCATTTCCTCTATTAAGGAGGAGATATCATGACGTTAGAACTCAGCGGAAATTCAAATTCTCATGATGAGCAAGTTGTTGATAGAGCTTCACAACTATTGACTAGGATGGAAAGTGTACCTTTTTCGAGATGGCATTTAAAACCTCGTATCATTATGGGATCTGCTACCTTTTTTGATGCTTTTGATGCACTATCTTTAGCGTTTGTTCTCCCAGTTCTCATCGGCATGTGGAACTTATCACCTGCTCAAATTGGACTTCTTATTGGGTCTGGTTATATCGGACAAGCGATTGGTGCTATTTTCTTTGGATGGTTAGCAGAAAGACGTGGCCGTGTATTTAGTGCAAAGTGGACTGTGTTTCTCATGTCTATTATGAGTATCGCATGTGTATTTTCAGGTAACTTTATGGCCCTTTTTATTTTTCGTTTTATACAGGGGATTGGAGTAGGAGGAGAAGTGCCAGTAGCGGCCTCATATATCAATGAGTTGTCCCGGGCCCAAGGCAGAGGGAGATTTTTTATGCTCTATGAGATGATTTTTCCATTAGGATTAATGATCTCAGCTCAAATTGGTGCATTTGTTGTCCCTAGCTTTGGGTGGAAATGGATGTTCTTGATTGGTGGAATTGGCGGTTTAATCGTCTTTGTCTTCTTTTTCATGTTGCGTGAATCTCCAAGATGGCTTATTTCAAAAGGCAGGTTAGATGAAGCCGAAAGAATCATTGAAGAGATTGAAGCTAGTACGGACAAACGAATGCCTGTTGCAAAGCAAGTGTCCAGCAGCACTGAAAAAGGCGACTGGAAAGAGCTCTTTTCTACTTTTTATCGTAAAAGAACATTGATCGTATGGGGACTATGGTTTTCTGCCTACTTTGTATCGAATGGATTAAATAATTGGTTACCGAGTCTTTATAATACGGTTTACAATTTGCCAGTTGGAGATTCATTAAGGGCAGCCTCTCTCACAAATATTTTACAGACCATAGGGGTATTCGCTTGTGCATTTTTAATCGATAAAGTAGGACGGAAGCGCTGGGCAACCATTGCATTTATCGTAACAGGTGCTTTATTAACGGCTTTATGGATCAGCGGAGCAAATTCTCCAGAAAGCGTTATTTATTTAGGGTCCGCTGCCTACGGAATGATGGGGACAATTACAGTTCTTCTCTATTTATATACACCTGAAATCTATCCAACCCGTATGAGGGTAATTGGTACGGCATTTGCTACAGCGTGGCTCAGGCTGGCCTCAGCGATCGCTCCTATTATGATAGGTTTTATTTTAGAGGTGAGCGGTGTTTCAACTATTTTTATTCTTTTTGCAAGTGTGACTGTAGTGGGAGCAATTCTTGCTTTTAAAATGATCGAAACGAGAGAGAAAGTTTTAGAGGATATTGCACCGTAAGTGATGCATGCAGTGAAGAACTTATTCTAAAGAGGGTAGGTTCTTTTTTTATTCAGAGGATTTACGTACACTTTTGAAAAAGCCTAACCTACCTCAGTTCAATTATCTTATAATAAAACATTATCAGCACTCCTTGTCATGAACATGAAAAGTATATCTATCAGATAGTGGAAATGCATAATCGAAATATAAAAGTCTACCGGCTAGGGTAGACTTTTTCGATCAGTTTAATGTTTGATCCCTTGAAGTAGTGCGGCTTTTAGGCAAAAGGATGTTGGCTGACGATGTTCGTCGAATTGCAGTTGAAACAGCTGTTTCGTTTCATCGTCTGCAGCATGAAGGTGGGCAACGATTTCCTTTTGAACATTTTCTGGTGTACGTCCACGTATGATCCAGTCCTGATAATCAATATGCAGATCCCAGTAACGGATATCTTCTTTCGTCAGATGGTTGTCAGCGAAAAGCTCTTTCCATTCTGATAACGAGCTTTCTCGCACATGGGAAGGATCTCTCAGTCTATTTAAATGATTAATAAAGTCATCCTGTGCTTGGTTTTCAGGTGCATAATGATCGACAAGTAGAAATTTGCCGCCTTTCTTTAAGACCCGGCTGATTTCAGACATAGCTGCCGGGAGATGTGGGAAGTGATGAGCAGCAAATCGGCATGTGACGAGATCAAATGATGCATCAGAAAAGGGCAATGCGTCTGCGGATGCCTGCTCAAACGTAATGTGGTTCAGCTGTCGCTCTTTTGCAAGTGCTGTAGCAACCTCGATCATTTTGTGTGTGACATCAATCCCGATGCCTTTAGAGATGACGTCTGAAAAGGAAAAAACGGTATGACCTGCTGCGCAGCCGATATCAAGTAGATGCTCATCGCCCTTTGCCTTCGCCGCCGTTTTCATCCATTCAAGTTCTTTTCCAGCTGCAAAGATGGGTGAATCTCGGTAGTTCTCTGCATTTTGTGAGAATTGTTTCTCGGCTTTTGAATATGGATTCATTCCTTTACCCCCTTTTTGTTGTTTCTTTATCGTAGGGTTCTTCCCGTGATTTGTCTAAGACATAAAAGATATGATATGAATAGTTAAAACCTATGAGGTGAGAGAAGTGGATATACGAATGATGGAATATGTCATGGAAGTGTACCGGCAGCAAAGCTTTACAAAAGCAGCGGAAAAACTTCACATTGCACAGCCCTCGTTAAGTCAGCAAATTAAAAAACTTGAGGAGGAATTAGATACTCCTCTGTTTATTCGGAAGTATGGACAAGTCACTCCTACACCTCAAGGAAACCGATTGATTAAAAGAGCAGAGACCATTTTGAAGGAACGAGATGATTTGTTACGTGAGATGGGGGAAGCTGCTTATGAGGTAGGGAAAGAACTGAAGATCGGTGCGCCAGCTGTCACAGGGGGATATGTCCTGCCAAGTTTATTAAAAACCTATTGTCAAACGTATCCGCACGTTCACGTTCATTTGATAGAAGAATCGCCTCGTGAGCTAGAAAGACGTTTACTCGCTGGGAAACTGGATCTTGCGATTCTTTCTCTGCCTGTCGAGCATGAATCATTGAAAACAAAACAAATGCTGACAGAGCCGCTTCTCCTCGCCATTCCGCAAACGGCTCAACCGTGGTTGACGGATGAACTCAATGAAATCATCAATCAAGCGGATCAAGAAGGGTCTGTCCCGTTTCATCTTCTGGAAGATGCCCCATTTATTATGCTGAAAGAGGGATATGGCTTTCGGCAAGTGGTCACGGAACTGTGCCGTCATCATGGCTTTCGGCCGAGGATTGCATTTGAAACAAGTCATATTCAAACAGCTCAGGCATTGGTTGAAAATGAGCTAGGTGTGACGGTGGTGCCGAAAATGGTGGCACAAGAGGAAAGGAAAGCAGTCACTTATTTACACATTGATTCATGCCCAACCCGTACACTTGTGTTTGCATATGTGGAAGAAAGATATTTAACGAAAGCCGCTCAAGCCTTCATGGACCTTCAACAGAATCAAGGAAAAGCTTAAACAAACGTTTAATTAAACGCAAAAAGCAGGGGATCCCCCTGCTTTTACCTTTTTTCAGCGTGATAGAAAACCTTTGCAGTTTAGGAAGGACGAGTACCGACGCGGAGCGAATTTGACATTCGTGAGCACCGGCACACAGGACTGACACCGAATGCGAGGGTTTGTCTACACGCTGAAAGCAGGGGGCCCCTGCTTTCTAATATAAATCCAGCCGCTGATCTGTCATGACGGGGATTTGTTGTCTCACTTCATCTACGAGCTGAAGATCAATGTTTGCATAATAAATGTCTTCTTCATCATTTGTCTCAAGCAGAATGCGTCCGAGCGGGTCAATCACCATGGAGTGACCAGGGAATTCAGTGTCTCTGCTTGTGCCTGTCCGGTTCACCGCAATCACAAATGACTGATTCTCAATGGCTCTTGCGATGAGCAGACTGCGCCAATGGTTCACTCTTGCTGACGGCCATTGAGCGGTATTAACAAGCACCTTCGCCCCTTTGTTCACGAGCGTCCTAGAAAGCTGAGGGAAGCGGAGGTCATAGCAGATCATGGTGCCAATCTTGACATCTTCATCATAGTTAAATAAACCAAGCTGATGACCGGCGGTTAAATAGTTGTGTTCATCCATTAAGCGGAATAAATGAATTTTATCATAATCTAACAAAAGCTCACCTTGGCGGTTAAAGACATACATTGTATTGGTGATGTTTTCATCTTCTGTCCTCTTATTTAAAACACTGCCTGCGATGAGATACACTTGGTGCTTGCGGGCAAAGGAAGAGAAGAGTTGTTTTGTTCGCTCGCCATCTGCATCGGCAAGCTCATCCGCTTGTTCCAGCGCATAGCCGGTATTCCACATTTCAGGTAGAATAATCAAATCAGGCTGTTGGCGGATGGCCTCTTCTAAAAACGCTTCTGCTTTCTGAAAGTTTACATCAGGTCCTCCTATTTGTACGTCCATTTGAATCAGGGCGATGTTCATGTCGGTCTTCCTCCTTTATTCGTTTCATGCAATGAATGGTTCGGGTGATATTGCCTGAAACATCTAGTCTTCAAGCCAGTTTCTTTATCATAAAGCTTTCCGCTATCTTTGCCAATAGAAATGTCAGAAGGTTTTGTTAAATGACTTTCTCAATCAAGAAATGAGTGGTATGATACTCATAACTAATAAAACAAAGGGGAATAGTATGATATGCAATTGTTCGATTTATCACTAGAAGAGCTAAAAAAATATAAACCAAAGAAAACAGCACGTCCTGATTTCTCAGACTTTTGGAAGAAATCGCTCGAAGAACTGCACCAAGTGGAGGCAGAGCCAACACTTGAATCTTATGACTATCCAGTGAAAGGCGTCAAGGTGTACCGCCTGACGTATCAAAGCTTTGGACATTCTAAAATTGAAGGCTTTTATGCTGTGCCTGATCAAACTGGTCCGCATCCAGCGCTCGTTCGTTTTCATGGCTATAATGCCAGCTATGACGGCGGCATTCACGACATCGTCAACTGGGCGCTGCATGGCTATGCGACGTTTGGAATGCTTGTCCGTGGTCAAGGTGGCAGTGAAGACACATCAGTGACGCCAGGCGGGCATGCATTAGGGTGGATGACAAAAGGCATTTTATCGAAGGATACGTACTATTATCGAGGTGTTTATCTAGATGCTGTTCGTGCACTCGAAGTCATTCAGTCTTTCCCCGAAGTAGATGAACACCGTATCGGCGTGATCGGTGGAAGTCAGGGGGGTGCGTTAGCGATTGCGGCCGCAGCCCTTTCAGATATTCCAAAAGTCGTTGTGGCAGACTATCCTTACTTATCAAATTTTGAGCGTGCAGTTGATGTTGCCTTGGAGCAGCCTTATTTAGAAATCAATTCATACTTTCGCAGAAACAGTGATCCTGAAGCTGAAGAAAAGGGATTTGAGACATTAAGTTACTTTGATTTAATCAATTTAGCCGGCTGGGTGAAACAGCCAACATTGATGGCGATCGGTCTGATTGATCAAGTGACACCGCCATCCACCGTGTTTGCGGCATACAATCATTTAGAAACAGATAAAGAGCTGAAAGTGTACCGATATTTTGGGCACGAGTTTATTCCTGCTTTTCAAACAGAGAAGCTGTCCTTTTTACAAAAGCATTTGCTTCTATCAACATAAGAGCATGACAAAGAGCTAAAATGACATTCATTTTAGCTCTTTGTCTTTTTCAGCTATTGGAGCGTTCAGCTTAATAACTGGTGTTCTGTCTTGTTTTTTCATCAGGTACTAATGCTGTAACGATCAGGGCAAGGGCTGTGATGATGTGAAGGATGAATCCGAGAATCGGAATCCATGCAAGGCAGGATGTGACAATTCCAATGATACTTCCGATCATTGGTCCCTGGTCTCGCTTCGATAAGACGAGTGTGATAATATGCAGAATAAGCATGACCATGAGCGGTGAATAGCCATTGCTGATAACGAATAGACCTCCGATCACAGGGATAGCAAGGCAAGCTTCAAAAATCCCAGTGATCCATTTCATAATGCGAGATATAGACATCAGATCCAACTCCTTTTTCATATATGTCTTATTCGTATTTTCCCAAAAGGTGAAGAAGTCATGCAGAATTCTATAGAAAGAGTTGATGGACACTTGAGAGAAAGAATTAAGGAAGAGCTGAAAATCATCGAAGAAACGTATGACATCAAGATTTGTCTCGCCGTTGAATCGGGCAGCAGGGCATGGGGATTTCCTTCAACTGACAGTGATTATGATGTTCGCTTTTTATACGTTCCCCGGAAGGAATGGTACTGGGCGATGGAGGAGCATCGTGATGTCATTGAACGGCCAATTGATGACATGCTTGATATAAGCGGCTGGGAGCTGCGAAAGGCGTTGCGTTTATTCAATAAATCGAATCCATCCATTATGGAATGGCTGTCTTCTGATATCATCTATGCTGAATCTTTCTCTTTGGCAAAGCAGCTAAGAGAATTAAAGGATCGAGCGTTTTACCCTGCGGCTTTGATGTATCATTACCTCAATATGGCGAAGCGGAATGAAAGCCGGCATTTACGAGGGGAGCAGGTGCGAATCAAGAAGTATTTCTATGTGCTTCGTCCGCTGCTTGCCTGCCAGTGGATTGAACGTTACCGAACAGTTCCACCAATGGACTTTCATGAATTACTCAAGGAGCTAGTGGAGGAAGGCCCGCTGTTAGCAGAAATTCACGAACTGCTCAAACGTAAAATGGACGGAGAAGAAATGGATGTAGAGAACCGTCTCGCTCATGTCCATCCATTTATTGATCAAGAGCTGGTGCGTTTTGATGAATTGGTGAAAAGCTACAATCAGCCGAAAGACAATCTGATGCAAGAATTAAATGAGCTTTTGCAGTCTACCCTTGATGAGGTGTGGGCGTAAGCATGAAAGAGCCAGCCGGTTAGCGGCAGGCTCTTTTTTATCTCTTATTGTGATAAAACCACAAAAAAAGTCAGAATTTTTGTCATCTTCAAATATTGTAGCGGACAGCTCATGAGCCTTACAATAAAGACATAGCTTACAAAGAGTGGGAGGTGCCCTTTATGGAGTCGGTCACAAGAAATTTCTTCTTGTTTTTGTCAAAGAGCAGTCTCTTGAACCATATTGCTCGTAATTGGGGAAGTGCTGTTGCATCAAAGAAAATCATCGGTGGGAAGGATTTTGAGAGCGCTATCCCTGTCATCAAACGATTAAATGATCAAGGTATGGCCGTAACGGTCGATCACCTCGGTGAGTTTGTCACAAAGGCAGAGATTGCAAATGAGCGGACGAATGAGTGTATTCAAACCATTCAGCGAATTGCAGAGGCGGGACTCAATTCCCACGTATCACTTAAAATGACATCTCTTGGCTTAGATATTGACGATGATCTCGTGTATCGCAATATGAAAAGCATTTTAGATACGGCAGAGAAACACCGTATTATGGTGACAATTGATATGGAGGATGAACAGCGCTGTCAAAAAACGCTGGACATTTTTAAAGAAATGAAATCTCAATATGAGTATGTCAGTACGGTTTTGCAGGCGTATTTGTACAGAACAGAACAAGATCTTGATGACCTAAATGAGTTGCAGCCATTTTTAAGACTTGTAAAGGGTGCCTATAAGGAATCCGCCGAAGTGGCGTATCCAAACAAAAAAGACGTCGATCAGAATTACAAGAAGCTGATCGAAAAGCAGTTACTCTCAGGGAACTATACAGCCATTGCGACACATGACGATCAAATGATCGAATTTACGAAACATATTGTGAAAAAACACAATATACAGACAGATCAGTTCGAATTTCAAATGCTGTATGGCATGAGATCAGAAACGCAGCAAGCACTCGTGAAGGAAGGCTATCAAATGAGGGTCTACACCCCGTATGGACGAGAGTGGTATGGCTACTACATGAGACGTCTTGCAGAACGACCGGCAAACATTGCATTTGCTTTAAAAGGGATGACGAGAAAATAATTTGAAACGGGAGCGTGACAAAGATGACAACACCTTACAAGCATGAACCATTCACGGATTTTAGCCAGGAAGAAAATCGCCAAGCGTTTGAACAAGCATTAGCCAAAGTAACAGAATCACTTGGGCAAACCTATCCGCTTGTGATTAATGGAGAAAGAATCGAAACAACAGACAAGATTGTCTCGATCAATCCAGCGAAGAAGGAAGAAGTCGTGGGTACCGTATCAAAAGCTGGGAAAGAAGAGGCAGAGCAAGCGATTCAAGCTGCGGCAAAAGCGTTTGAAACATGGCGCTACACGTCTCCAGAAGAAAGAGCCGGCGTCTTATTCCGCGCTGCGGCAAGCATTCGCCGTAAAAAGCATGAGTATTCAGCCCTTCTCGTAAAAGAAGCAGGGAAGCCTTGGAATGAAGCGGATGCAGATACAGCAGAAGCCATTGACTTCCTAGAGTATTATGCCCGTCAAATGCTAGAGCTTGCGAAAGGCAAACCGGTGAACAGCCGCGAAGGGGAACGCAATCAATATGTGTACACACCAACTGGCGTGACGCTTGTCATTCCACCATGGAACTTCTTGTTTGCGATCATGGCAGGAACAACCGTTGCACCAATCGTCACAGGGAATACAGTTGTTTTAAAACCAGCAAGTGCGACGCCTGTCATTGCAGCCCGCTTTGTAGAAGAACTGGAGCAAGCAGGTCTTCCGAAAGGTGTTGTCAACTTCGTGCCAGGTAGCGGAGCAGAAGTAGGAGATTACTTAGTAGATCATCCGAAAACAAGCCTTATTACATTCACTGGATCAAGAGAAGTGGGCACACGTATTTTTGAACGTGCGGCAAAAGTACAGCCAGGACAACAGCATTTAAAGCGTGTCATTGCTGAAATGGGCGGTAAAGATACAGTCGTTGTAGATGAGGATGCAGATGTTGAATTAGCGGCTAACGCCATTTTCACATCAGCCTTCGGGTTCTCAGGTCAAAAATGTTCAGCTGGATCTCGTGCTGTCGTCCACGAGAAGCTGTATGACCAAGTCGTTGAGCGAGTGAAAGAAATCACAGAAACGAAAACAACAGCGAATCCGTTATCAGCTGATGTGTACATGGGACCTGTCATTGATCAAGCTTCCTTTGACAAGATCACAGAATATATCGAGATTGGCAAGCAAGAAGGCCGTCTAGTCACTGGCGGAACAAGTGATGATTCAGAAGGGTACTTCATTCATCCAACCGTGTTTGCAGATCTAGAGCCAACATCTCGTTTAATGCAAGAAGAAATCTTTGGACCTGTCCTAGCTTTCTCAAAAGTCTCAAGCTTTGATGAGGCGCTTGAAGTAGCCAACAACACAGAATACGGGTTAACCGGTGCGGTCATTACAAATAATCGTGATCACATCAACCGTGCGAAGCAGGAGTTCCATGTCGGGAACCTTTACTTTAACCGTAACTGTACGGGAGCGATTGTGGGTTACCACCCATTTGGCGGCTTTAAAATGTCAGGAACTGATTCAAAAGCAGGCGGTCCAGATTACCTTGCTCTGCACATGCAGGCCAAAACGATCAGCGAAATGTTTTAATATGGAAAAGCATGAACTCGTGCAGGCGAGTTCATGCTTTTTTTACCTGTCTACGACTTGTTTCTATACAAATATGACTGGAAAGAAGTATGATAAATGTATCACTTATTCAGGGAGCAATCGGGATGGAAGAGATATTAGAAAAGCTTCATACATTTTTTGATGTCGATAAATTAATTGCATTTATTAGTGGTTATTTAAAGAAACCAGTCATTTTAGAAAGTACTGAATGTCAGCTGCTTGCTTATAATTCTTACAGCATCCAGCAGTTCGACCCAGTCAATCAGCAAACCATTTTCTCAAAGGAATGTCCGGGAGCTGTGGTGGATTGGTTAAAAAAAACAGGGGTCATTGAGCAGCTATATACAGATTCAAATCCTTTTTATGTGAATGGTCATGAGGAGCTCGGGTTTAATCGACGAGTGGCTGTGAGCGCCAAGCACAAACAAGAGGTTGTCGGCTTTATTTGGGTGCAGGACATTGAAGATTCTCTCTCTCAAGAGGAGCTGCAATTTTTACACGAGGCATCGTTTCAGGTTGGAAAAGTTATTTATAAAAATAAGAAACAGTTGGAGAAAAAGGAAGGCAAGATTGAAGAGTTCTTCAAAAAGGTCATGGATGATCATTTTTATACAGAAGAAGAGCTGAAATGGGAAGCTGAGAATTTAAGCATTCCACTGCCAGCTGTCTTTACGGTGATGGTTGTTCATGCCGCCGATAATAAAAGTGAGACGGCAGAAGATGTGAAGGATATGATTAGAACCTATTTACAGCTAGAAGACAAGGTCAATCACGTCTACTCTGTGCAAGCAGACATCGTCGTGATATTAGGCAGTTTGTCAGATCGACACTCACCAAAAGCGACCGCTGCGGATGTCGTCGCCCATCTTCAATCGAAAACGCATACACACCCATCTCCTTTATATATTGGGATGGGAAGAGAATATCGAGATGTCATGAAAATGAGCACAAGTCGATTTGAAGCGATAGAAGTCGTGAAAGCAGTGAAGATTGTCGGGGGGCAGGAATTGATTCCATACGATTACGAGCATTTGGGGGTCTTCCGGTTCTTAGACCCGATTTACAGTCACCAAAAAAAGAAAAACGACTTTAATCCAGATTTGTTGCGCTTAAAGGAAAAAGACCGTGACAGCCAAACATCATTTTTAAAAACCTTAGAGGTCTACTTATTGAATAATTGCAAGCTAAAGCCAGCTGCAGAGCAGTTGTTTATTCATCAAAATACACTAAACTATCGAATGAAACAAATTTTTGAAATGACGTCTATCGATTTAAGTCATTTTAGCCAGCGTTGTGAGTTATTTATCGAATTGATGCTGATGAAAAAAGATCAATAGGCGTGGACTCCGCAGGTGCAAAGGATGACCTGCGGATTTTTATGCGAGATCATAAAATGGCATACAATTGCCTTATTTCGTTGTATGATAGATAAAGATTTTATGAGGAAAGTGAAAGGAGGGCCACCTTTGGGATCAGTCACCTTGGCCATTTTAATTTTCATCATGACCCTCGTCCTTGTCATTTGGCAGCCAGGACGTTTAACCATTGGATGGTCAGCGTGCGGGGGAGCGATTCTTGCTCTTGCTTTTGGGGTCGTTCATTTGGACGATGTATGGGAAGTTACCCAAATTGTTTGGAACGCCACCTTTGCATTTATTGGAATTATCATCATTTCATTGATTTTAGATGAGATTGGTTTTTTTGAATGGGCGGCACTTCATATGGCAAAAGCCGCAAGAGGGAACGGGGTCCGCATGTTTATTTATTTAACATTGCTCGGCGCTGTGGTAGCAGCTTTTTTTGCCAACGATGGAGCGGCACTTATCTTAACTCCGATCGTTTTATCTGTGGTCAGAGCGCTGAAGCTGGATGAGCGTATGATCCTGCCATTTGTCATGGCAAGCGGCTTTATTGCAGATACGACGTCTTTGCCATTTGTCATTAGTAACTTGGTCAATATCGTATCAGCCGATTATTTTCATATTGGCTTTCTTGAATATACAGCAAACATGTTCGTCCCAAACCTTGTATCGCTTGGCGCTAGTATGCTTGTGTTGTATGTGTTTTATCGGAAACTCATCCCGAAAACGTACGATGTTTCGCAGGCGAAGGAACCAGCTTCGGCCATTCGTGATCTGCGCATGTTCCGGTTATCTTGGTATGTGTTAGGGTGCTTGCTTGTTGGATATTTTGCTGGGGAATTGGCAGGCATTCCGGTGTCAATCATTGTAGGAGGCATTGCCATTGCTTTCTTATGGCTGGCGAAACGGAGTCCACAAGTGGCGACAAAACGAGTCGTCAAAGAAGCACCGTGGTCGATTGTGTTTTTCTCTATCGGCATGTATGTCGTGGTGTATGGGCTGAAAAATGTCGGCCTGACAGAAATTTTAGCGGCGTGGATTGAACAGGGGGCGTCACACGGTTTACTTGCGGGAACGATGTTTATGGGGGTTCTGGCAGCCGTGCTATCTTCTGTCATGAACAACCTCCCAACCGTTTTAATCGATGCGATTGCCATCGGTCACACAGATACAGCAGGTGTGATGAGAGATGCACTGATTTATGCCAACGTCATCGGCTCAAACCTTGGGCCGAAAATGACCCCAATCGGTTCATTGGCGACATTGCTGTGGCTTCATGTCTTGAAGAAAAAAGGTGTGCATATTTCTTGGGGGGCATACATGAAAGCTGGAATCATTCTAACCATACCGACGCTGATCATCACGTTATTGGGATTGTATGTGTGGTTATGGTTGATACATTAAAAAGCAGATCCAATGGATTTGCTCAGCGTGAAGACAAACCCTCGCATTCGGTGTCAGTCCTGCGCGCTGGTGCTCACGAATGTCAAATTCGCTCTGCTCCAGTGCTCGTCCTTCCTAGACTGCAAAGGTTTTCTTTTACGCTGAAAAGGAAACAAAGGGCTAAAATCAAGTTCATTTTAGCCCTTTGTTAACAATCTAAGCAGATCCCATGGATCTGCTTTTTGTTGTTATAGATATTTTGCATAGCGTTTTTCCAAAAAGTCTTGGAGCAATGAGACCACACTGCATATGCCCCAGTAAATCAAGGCAACCAATATATACATGGTCATATAATCAAATTCTCGTCCACCCACAATTTTTGCTTGCTGGAAGAGTTCTGGCACAGTAATCATTGCCGCTAGTGAGGAAGCTTTGATTAAATCAAGCATGACGTTGGTCAGGGGCGGCAGTGCAATGCGCACGGATTGAGGCAAAATGACTCCACGCATCGTTTGCCAATAACTGAGACCAAGTGATTTGGCGGCTTCCACTTGACCACTTGGAACAGAGGAGAGAGCCGCCCGGTTAATTTCGGCAATGTATGCAGCACTATTGAAGCTGAATCCAATAATAGCAGCAGTGACAGCTGTAAATTCAATGCCGATGTAAGGGAATCCGAAATAAAGGATAAACAAAATGACCAGAATGGGAACCCCTCGCATGAATGAAATATACAGCCGTGCAGGCAGCCGAAGGAACCATGTATTTGCCATTCTAGCAAGGGCAATAAAAAAGCCTAGAATCGTACCAAAAAACATGCTCACAAAAGAAATGAGCAGCGTCAGCCAGATGCCTTTCATCACAAACGGAAATGACGCTTTTGCCAGTGCAGGATTAAAGATATATTCTAAATGAATATCTCCCACGGCTGCGGCTCCTTATTTAGAAATGTCGACATCTTCGACATCAACATCAATTTTCTTTGAGACGTCAGCATGATTAAAGAATTTCTCCGAAATCTTTTTCATGGTTCCGTCTTTTTTCATCTCTTTTAATACACGATTTAATTCTTTTTGAAGCTCTGTATTGTCTTTTTTCATCACAAACCCTTGTTCATTCGGCATGTATTTTAAGTCTGGATGGATCGTAATATTTAGCTTAGGGAATGCAGCAAGCGCCAGTGTTTGCAAGTAGTAGTCATTTAAAATGACATCTGTACGGCCGTTTGCAACATCCTTTAAATATTGCTCGTTTGTGGCATTATCATAGATGACTTCTTTTGCACCATACTTACGGGCAACATCCATATAAATGGTCGTTGCAGCACCTGCTGCTTTCTTTCCTTTTAAATCCTTTAGCGTTTTAATACCTGACAGATCATCTTTTCTGACGATAGCGGTTCCATATGAGTATTTATAAGGTGTTGAAAAGGCGAACTTATCTTTCCTGTCATCTGTGATGTCGATATCGTTTGCAGCGGCATCCACCTGACCTGAATTAATGGCACTGAGCATACCGTCATAACCCATTTCTTTAAATTCTACTTTTACGTCAAGGCGCTTAAATGCTTCTTTGACGACTTCCACTTCATAGCCAGTCAATTGATCCTTGCCGTTTGATGTATCATGGTAAGACGTAGGATACAAGGTGCCTGAAGTAGCGACCACGATTTTCCCTTTCTTTTGAATCTGATCCCACTTTGATTCTCCAGACTGAGATGAGCCTGATTGATTGCAAGCAGACATGACAAGCATGAGAGCAGACACAACAAGCAGCACCCATATAGGTTTTCTATGATAAAAACGACTCATTTAAGAATCCTCCTCTATTTTTTATACAAAACAAAACATAGCACGCTTTTTCAGTTAGGACAACGTTTTCAGATGAAAAGCGAAAAAGTAAGAATATTATGTGCAATTTGATGGGATGAATAATGTATAAAAAAGGAAAGAGTGCGCAAATTAAAATCGAATAAAGGAGGGAACGACAGAGATGAAAAAAACAAGTGGTTTGATCATACTAACGATGGTGCTATTATTTGGTTTTCAGGTGAATACGGCTCATGGAGAAACACCCCAAATGGAAAAGCGCCCCGTCACGCATCAAGTAAAATTAACGACAGAGCAACAAAAACAAATTGAAGTACTTGAACAGCAAATTTTGTCTAAACGAAAAGAAGTGATCGAAAAATACGTTCAGTATGGTGTGTTAACGAAGGAACAAGGCACGCACATCACAAAACGAATGGATGAACATTACAATCACTTAAAAAATAACGGGTTTGTTCCATTACTAAAAAAACCACAGCACCATCGACCATAAGTTTAAGAAAACCGGCAGCAAGGTGCCGGTTTTTATTGTTTATGTGTTAAAAGGTCAGCGTCTCACCATCTTGAGGGACAAAAATGGCCTGATCTGCATGTTTCTTTTGAATGTAAGATGTTAATGCGGCTCTTGTTAATAAACAATGATTCACGGCTTCAAGGTGACAGGCGATGATTTGAGCTTGTGGTTGAGTATGGTGAATGTCTACAATCTCTTCCTTTGTCATCGTAATTGGGTCTCCCTCTAAAAATTGGGCAGCCCCACTATTGACCACAATAATATCTGGCTGGCATGTATTCACAACCTCTTTCGGCTCATCACACCAAATGGTATCTCCTGCAATATAAAGAGTAGGCTCATCAGGATGAGAGAAAACAAAACCGCTCACTTGTCCCATCCGTTTAGCAGTTTCTCCTGTCCCGTGCTGCCCGCCAGTTCGTTTGATATGAACACCGCAAATTTCCATTTCATCTTCAATGCATGTGACATGCTGAAATCCAGCTTCTTTTACTTCCGTGCGATCTTTCTCTGATTGAGTATAGATCGGCAAAGTTTGCGCTAACCTCTTTTTTGCCTCGTCGTCAAAGTGATCTACATGTAAATGAGTGAGCAGGACAGCATCAGGCTGTAATATCTTGTCCAAATCAATGTTTGCAGGCAGATCCACAATTGGATTGTTTGCATGTTGATTGGCAGTATGCGGGAATGGTGGATAGGTTCCTTTTGCTGCTAAAAAGGGATCGATTAAAAATGTTGACGAACCATATTGAAGGTATAAAGTAGCATTACGAATAAGTGTTATTTTCATTAGAAAGGTCTCCTTTTTTTCTCATTAAGTTTACAGTATATTAAAAGAGCCTCATGTGACAGAGGATCATGAAAGTCTTTCAACGGAACGACTTGATTTTTGAAAGAGGTGAGCCAATGCTAGACAAAACAGATATGGATATATTAAAAGAACTCTCAAAGAATAGCCGATTGACGATGAAAGCACTTGGTGAAAAAGTCCATTTAACCGGTCAAGCTGCTAAAAATAGAGTGTTAAAGCTTGAAGAAGAGGGGGTTGTTGAAGCTTATACCATTTCAATTAACTGGCGGACACAGCAGAACATCCAAACATTTTTACAGCTCTTTACCCGAAGTCATGATCATGAACCGCTTTTATCGTTTCTCCATCAAAAGGAAGAAATCAAAAACCTGTTTAAAATAAGTGGAGAGGGCTGTTATATGGCTGAAGGACATTTCTCCAGTCATGATGAGCTTGATCAATTTTTAACGGAGCTAACAAAGCATGCAAATTATAAATTGTCTATCGCTGTGAAACGTCTCACTCATCAAGAATAGATGAGGCGCAGGAGGAAATAACCGATGAAAAGATTAATTGAACATCAGGCTGAACCGATCACAAAGGAAAGAATCAAAGCGGATTTGGTTCAACTTGGTGTAAGGAAGGGCATGACCTTATGTGTCCACTCATCCTTGTCATCTATTGGCTGGGTGAATGGAGGGGCCATAGCCGTTATACAAGCTATGATGGATATTTTAACAGATGAAGGAACACTGATTATGCCGGCACAAACATTAGAGCTGTCTGATCCTGCTGATTGGATCAATCCGCCTGTTCCTTATTCTTGGTGGAAACCGATCAAAGACACGATGCCTGCATTTGATCCAGCTTACACAGCTCCAACAGCAATGGGAAAGGTAGCGGAGACCTTTTGGAAATACCCAGGCGTAGAAAGAAGCAATCATCCTCATTTCTCATTCACCGCCTGGGGGAAAAGGAAACATGAAGTGTTGAACCACCATGCGCTTCCTTATGGTTTAGGAGAAAATTCACCTCTTGGACGTATGTACGATCTTGATGCAAAAGTGCTGCTAATTGGCACGTCATTCGAAAGTGTGACAGCTTTTCACTTAGCTGAATATCGAATCTCACAGCAAGACCTCATGACACGAGGGGCCCCCATTTTAGAGAATGGTTGGAGGGTGTGGAAAGAGTATCAAGATATCATCACAAGAGAAGAACTATTTGAACAGATTGGTCGTGACTTTTTACAATCAGGATGTAGTTATAACCACAGTCAAATCGGGCTAGCCAATTCGTATTTATTGCCGATGAGAGAATCAGTCGATTTTGCAGAAAAATGGCTTGAGCAGTACGACCAGGCGTGATCTAAGCAGTCTGAAAATCAAAATAATAGAGATCTTGATCAGGGTGCTCAGATATATAGCAGGTGAGCTGATAGTCTCCTTTTGGAATGGAGAAAGACAGTATCTGTGCCATGACGCTTGTTAGATAAACATGATCACTTGAATGAGTAAATGGCACTGTGATGACTCTATCAACGGATGATGGAGGCTCATGGCTGTTTAATGTCACGATAATAGAAGCCTTTCCGTTATTGATGCCTTCAAAAGAAATACCTCGATCCCCAGTTGCGAATCCTTGAAGAATATCGTCATCTGTCCAATCAATCACAGGTGGCGTCGTGCTTCCAGTGTATACGGTGATTTGGTGATAGGAGATAGATAGGGGATACGTTTGATTTAAATCATTCATATAGATAACTCCTTTATTCATAAAATTTGTCCAGCTGGCGATCATGTTGAAAAGTGAATGTTTGAAAGTATGATAATTGAAGAGAATGTTAGGCAGCAAGACGATTGTCGCCGTCTTGCGCTACTGTATGAGGGATCTAGATGTGAAATTGCGAAACCATTTCTTTTAGGTCTCCTGCTAAATGGGCAAGAGCCTCTGATGAAGCTGTTACTTCTTCCATTGCTGCAAATTGTTCTTCTGTTAAACCTGCTACTTGTTGTGAATGTTCACTCGTCAGTTTAACGCCTTCTGTGATAGAGGCAAAGGTCTGCTTCGCATCATTTGTATAAGCTGCGATTTTTTGGGATGCATCCGATAAATGTTGAATGCCATCTGCCATTTCCTTCATTGACTGCTGAATGTCAATAAATGAATCCTCTGTATGAGAAATAAGAACAGCCCCTTGAGCCGCTTCCTCTCGTACTCGTTTAATGGCACTTGTCGAATGATTCATCTCTTTTTGTATTTCGGAAATGAGATGTGAAATCATGTTGGATGATGTTTGCGATTCTTCTGCGAGCTTCCTCACTTCGTCTGCCACAACGGCAAAACCTTTTCCGTGTTCACCTGCGCGTGCTGCCTCAATGGCCGCATTAAGAGCAAGTAGATTAGTTTGGTTAGCGATATCTGTAATCACTTTGGAAATTTGATCAATCTCGGCTGAACGTGTTTCTAGCGCTTGAATTGCTGTACCGTTCTCTTCAATTGATTTTGCAATAGATGTCATTTGTGAATTGACTTCACCGATATTTTGTACACCTTTTTGGGCCATTTCTTGTGCGGACTGGCTTCTTGTTGCCATTTGTCCCGCATTTTCAGTGATGTTTACTAGCTCGTTAGATACTTGTCTCATCGTGTGCTCACTAGCTGTCATTTGGGCTGATTGCTGTTCAGACGATTGAGCGACTTCTTGAATGGTATGGGTAATCTTCTCTGATGCTGCACTCGTTTCTTCTGCGCTAGCTGACAGCTCCTCAGAAGAGGTGGCTACTAATTCAGATGTTTTGATCACATTTAAAATGGTTTGATTTAATTTCTCACGCATCTTATTAAAGTGACCTGCCAGCTCAGAAAGTTCATCGCCTGTGTGATCTGTCACGTTGATGGTTAAATTTCCTTCGCCTGCACTCTTAATAGCAGATGCCATATGTTTGAGACGTGTCTGAATCCGCTTTGTGAAAATAGAAATAATGATAACAGAAACAATTAAACTTAACAGTAGAACCGTGACAAATTGAATAAAGAAAGACTGAAGCATTTGTGAAATCATGCTTTGATTTGCACCGGTATAGAAAATACCAATCGTTTCCCCTGTATCATTTTTGATGGGCATATAAGCCGTTTGGTAGTCTTTCCCGGCAACATTGGCTGTTCCGTAATAATTCTCGCCTTTATCCAAAACAGCGGCCTTTACTTCAGGTGAGACTTCAGTTCCTACAGCTCGTTTCCCGTTTAACATGACATTTGTGGCAACACGGGTATTTCCTTGGAAAATCGTGATTGTATCACCAGTATATTCGGCTAATTGATCAACCAATGTGTCATGGTTATTGATTTGAGTATTTCCTTTGTAAAGCTTGCCATCTTTTATCTGCCACGAGCCAGCAACCTTTTCAGTTAGGTAAGCGTATCCTAGCTTTAGATCGCCTTTTGCTTTTTCGGTGGCCATTTGCTTAATGTTCTCTGTCATTTCGCGGTTCACTACATAACCAACCACTGCTGAAAATACGATGAGGACACTTAAAAAGATCAGCATTATTTTGGCGCCAAGCCTCAGTTTTCCTTTTTTCTTCATGCTTTTTACTCCTTTAGGTATAAGGTAGGGTATCCCTCCTTAAGGATTATCGGCATGAAAAAAATGTTTGATATACGTGAATGCACTTACACAGAAATTTTTGTTATGAAAAAAGGAAAGATAGTGCTACTCGATAATAAATTGGATTCTTGTGCCATCAGGATCATCTGATAATTGATGACTTACCCAAGAGCCTGCCCCCCTATTATCCGAAGGACGTACATATTTGACAGAAGCCCCTGCTCCACCTTCTTTACACATCGCCATTGGCCATTCATCACGATCATAACCACGCTTTGTAGGAATGCCATGAAGTGATTTGTCTCTTTGCTCATCACTATTTTTTCGATCAATGGTGCAAATGGAAGAATGACCTTCGTCAATAGCTTCTTCTATGTGCTTCGCGGTTTCTGGATATCGATCTGATGGAAAGTGAATGGTTTTGTCATAAGAAGAGTTTGTCGTCTCTTGTTTATGTTGCCCTAGTTGGACATAGCCTGTCGCTATACCAATGACAATCAATAAAAGCAAGAGAATGGTTTTAAGAAGTTTCATAGATGCTAGCTCTCTTTCTCTTTAGCGTATTTTGTAAACAGAAGTATAGCAGAATTACTTACCAATTTCTCCTCGTTTTGAAAAAACGTCTTTTAAAGTTCGAAAAACGTTTTTTACCTCTTTATGCTCTTTTCCTCGTTGTACAAACTCATAAAAATTTAATTTTGCTACTCAAAAAACATATATGCTGATGCAAAATGGCTTTATGATTGGTTTTTAGGCTAATTTCAAGATTTTAACACACAGAAATTTCAAAAAAATAAAATTGACTAGACCGATATGCTTTAATAATATGGAGTCAAATATCAAAAAATGTCGTAATTTATCAAAATATGATTCCAATTACATTGCAGGAGGGAAGTACAAATGGCGGATGTCTCTTATCGGCTCGGAATAGACATAGGTGGAACATTTACTGATTTATCGCTGATGAATGAAGCGACAGGGGAGCTGACTGAACTCAAGACACCTACAGTGACAGATGACCCAGCTCAAGGAATTATCAATGGGCTGAAACTTCTAAAAGAAAGAGGTGTCGATTTATCCAAAATACAATATCTCGTACACGGGATGACAATCGGTCTTAATACATTATTGCAGAGAAAGGGAGCAGATTTAGCCCTTTTTGTAACGGAAGGTTTTCAAGACATTTTGTCATTACAGCGTTTACGTCTACCCATTCCTTATGACTTCAATTCTCAATTGCCAGAACCATTGATACCACGAAAACATGTATATCCAATCTCTGAAAGGCTCATACACGATGGTTCGATCAAAAAACCTCTCCAACTGCAGCAATTAGATGATGCTGTCCAGCAGGTCATGTCTAAAAAACTAGCAGGCATTGTCATTTCTTTTTTACATAGCTATCAGAATCCAGTTCATGAATTACAGGCAAAAGCCTATATTCATCATCATTACCCACAGTTAGAAGTCCTGACGTCTTCTGAGTTATGGCCCCAAATGAGGGAATATGAGCGGACAGTGATGTCTGTTGTCAATTTGTACATTCAACCAAAGGTGAAACAATATTTACAAACGTTGAAAAGCCGCTTGAAAGAAGAAGGTGTACCAATTTCTCCATACATTACCCAATCAAATGGTGGTTTAATGGATGCAGAAAGTGCAGCCACTTCACCCGTTAAAACACTTTTTTCTGGCCCGGCAGCTGGTGTAATTGGTGCGGCGAGAATTGCAACTTCTGCAAATGAACCCAATTTAATTACGTTTGATGTTGGTGGCACAAGTGCAGATATCTCGATCATTCAAAATGGGCAGCCTACAATGGCTCAATCGAATCAGCTTTCAGGATTTCCGATCATTCTTCCATCTGTTGCAATGTATTCGATAGGGGCTGGCGGAGGTTCTGTCGCATGGCTTGATCAAGGCGGGCTTCTTAAAGCAGGACCGGAATCAGTTGGCTCGCAGCCTGGACCTGCTTCGTATGGAAAGGGAAAAAAAGCTGCTTTAACCGATGCGTTTCTCATATGCGGTTACCTCAATCAAGATCGGTTTGCCGGAGGACATTTACAATTGCAGAGGTCTGCAGCGGAAATAGCCTTTCAGCCAATTGCTGATCAGCTTCATAAAACAGTCGAACAGGCGGCTGACCAGTTGATTCAAGTGGCTGTTGCCAATATGTACACAGAACTAAGCAATGTCATGGAGCAGCAAGGGTTTGACCCTAGAGATTTTAGTTTGTTGGCATTTGGCGGGGCAGGGCCTGTTGTTGCGAATTTCCTTGCGAGAGAAATTCATGCAAAAAATGTGGTCGTCCCTCCAAGTCCAGGAACATTATGTGCGCTAGGTGCACTTACAGCCGATTTTATCCATGATGCTGTGTTGTCTAAGAAAATCTGCTTACAAGACTATACGATTGACGAATTAAAACAAGATTATGAAATGCTCTCTCGCAAAGCAACGGATTGGTTCAGCCAGCAAAACATTCAACATATCAAACAAACGTCCATTTTGTTATTAGCAGATGCCCGCTATCAAGGACAGGCATTTGAGATTGAATTGCCATTATCGGTGGATTGGCTAAAGCAGGAACAAGACGTCTATCACCTGATTGAAGCTTTCCACAACCTGCATGAGCGTCAATATGGCCATAGAGATGATCAGGCGAACATTGAATTTACTCATTTGCGAGTTCGGGTTATAGGTGAAACGCCTCCACTGCCTTTCTCTCCTGGTGATGAAAGTAGCGGACAGCCTTTAATACCACAATCATACAGACGAATCTTTATAGAAGAAAAAGAGTACGAAGCATCTGTTTACAATCGGAGTACTTTGTCATTAGGTGCTGTTGTGAAAGGACCTGCCATCATTGAGCAAGATGATACGACAACATTGATTTTGCCAAACTGGGCAGGCAGCATAGACCATTCAGGAAACTTGGTGATTTCAAGGGAGGCGGCTTTACATGGGAACTGATCCAGCAAAGCTTGAGATGATGAGGAGTTATTTTAATGCGATTGCATCAGGCATGGGACATGTCATTGAGCGGACATCCTTTACAACATTCGTAAAAGAATCGGCGGATTTTGCCACAGCATTAGCCACGCCTTCTGGGGATTTCTTTGTTTACCCAAAAACAGTCGGTGTCACGATCTTTTTAGGGCTGAGTCTCAAAAAAGCGATTGAAGAAAGCGGACCGATGCAGCCGGGTGACATTATCATCACAAATGATCCTTATACGACAGACGGTTTAGCGACTCATTTGCCAGATGTCCATATCATCAAACCCATTTTTATAGAAGATGAAATTGTCAGCTATGCCTGGTCTTTTGTTCATGTAAGTGATGTGGGAGGTCTTGTCCCTTCAAGCATTTCTCCAACTGCAACAGATGTTCATCAGGAAGGATTAAGAATTCCACCAGTGAAAATCTATGAAGGTGGAAAAGAGAATCAGGTTGTTCGTACCTTTTTAAGAGCTAATAGCCGGGCGAGTCATTTAAATGATGGCGATATTAATGCGATGATTGCCGCTGTTAATACAGCAGAAATCAGACTAAAAGAAATGATCGAGAAATTTGGAAAAAACGAAGTGAAGCAAGGAATGATTGATCTGCTGAAGCAAGCAGAGGATCGCGCAGGCAAAGTAATTGAAGCCATCCCTGATGGAACGAGTGAATTCGCTGATTACTTGGATGATGATATGATTTCGGACGTGCCGATCCGATTAAAGATAAAGCTGACGGTCAAAGGGAAACAGCTGACACTGGACTTCTCTGAGTGTGACCCGCAAGTTAAGACAGCTTTTAATCTTGTCACCAATGGTCAAAAGCACTCCTTCTTGTATCAAGGGTTGATCAATTACATCATTAGTAAAGATCCTTTTATTCCGATTAATGGTGGGATTACGTATCCGATAGACGTGATTTCACCTAAAGGAACGCTTGTCCATCCAGAATATCCGGCTTCTGTCGGTATTCGGCATTCCATTACAATGAGACTGTATAATGTCGTGCTAGGTGCTATTGGTAAGCTGTTGCCTGAAGCAGTGCCGGCGGCAGGTGCAGGTCAATCTGCTATCGTCGTTCTCTCTGTTCCTGATGATCAAACAGGAGGCAGAAAAATGTCTGTGGTCGAACCGTTAGGCGGAGGCGGCGGTGCTCAAAAAGGGACTGATGGAGTAGATGGAATTGATCATTCGTCAGGATTTTTAAAAAATACACCCATTGAGAGCTTGGAACAGCATATTGATATTCATGTACACCGATATGAACTGCTGCCAAACACAGGTGGAGCAGGGGAACATAGAGGGGGACATGCAATTGGTTTAGAATTTGAAATGATCAAGCCAGAATCGATGGTGACGGCACGAGGAATGGAACGAATGAAGTTTCAACCTTGGGGGTTAATGGGCGGACGTGCAGGAGCAATTGGTGAGGTGAAATTGACCAAACCAAATGGGGAGACACAAAACCAGCCGAAAATTGATGTCATGCGTCTTGAAAAAGGCGATATTGTTCAATTGGTTTCACCAAGTGGAGGAGGATGGGGGAATCCATTTTCTAGAACGAAAGAAAAAGTCCTTCATGAAGTGGAAGCAGGGCTATTAAGTGAAGAAAGAGCACTTCAGCAATATGGCGTCAAAGTCTATCGAGATCATAATGAATGGAAAATTGATGACGAACAGACGAGCAGGCTTCGTGAAAAGATGAATGATGCTGATGCTGTCGCTTGGGATTTTGGAAAACAAAGAGCAGCTTATGAGAAAGTGTGGACGGACGAAGCCAGCAGTGAGCTTGCTGTGCAGCTTCGTTCATACCCAGCAAATGAGCGTACGCACTATAAACATGCGGTTCATTCTCATTTTAGTCATAGACAGGAACCATTAACAAAGATGGATATTATTCAAGCACTTCATCAGTTGAATCAACAAAAAGGGGGAAACGAATTATGAAAAGAAGATTAATGACCATATTTGCAGGTGTCCTATCCATCATGTTACTGCTGTCTGCATGCGGTGGAAATGGGCAGGACCAAAGTAAACAGCAGCAGACTGTGATCGTTGGTGTCTACGGAGGGGATTGGGAAAAGAATATTAAGCCAATCCTCGAAAAGTTTGAAAAGGATACAGGCATTAAAGTACAAACGGTCTCTGGGGCAGATTCTGAATGGTTTACAAAATTAAAAGCATCTAATGGTAAAAATCCACCGTATGATTTGCTTATTTTACAGCCTGATACGATTCAAAGAGGTATTGCGGCAAACGTTCTTGCGCCTATTGATGAAGATCAAGCACCGAATGTGAAAAAGCTTTATCGTTCTGTTCAAAAGAAACTCACTGTTGATGGAAAACAATATGCAGCAGGCTTTAGTATGGGACAGCTTGGAATTGCTTATAGAAAAGATCTTGTCAAACAGGAGCCAAACAGCTGGACAGATTTATGGAGCGATCAGCTGAAAGGGAAAGTGGCGATTTCTTCCCCAACTTATTCAGCGGGCTTACAATTTTTCTCTGCACTTGTCCATGCTCAAGGAGGGGCAGAATCAAATCCTAAGGATATTGATAAAGCATTTAAAAGCCTAGCACAATTAAAAGGGCGTGTAGCTGCTTTTCCTGATAACCCAGGGTCTATTCAAACGCTGTTAGAACGTGGTGACGTGACGGCAGTTCCATATTGGGATGGCCGAGCATTTGCACTTGAAGAAGAAGGGATGGATATTGGATTCTCATATCCGAAAGAAGGCGCTGTGGCAGCAGTTGCGAGCTGGGCGTTAACAAAGGGAAGTCAGCATGAGGAAGCGGCTTATAAGCTATTAAACTACCTTAGCGGGAAAGAAGCTCAAGAAGCCTTCTCAGAAAAATCTTACTATGGCATGTCGAATTCTGATGTGAAATACGGAGACAAAATTAAGGGGAAAGTGAAGGTTGGCGAAAATTATTATAGCAAGCTGACTTGGGTAGATTACGAAACAGCGACTTCGGAGCTCGGTCAATGGACAAATCGATGGAATGAAGTATTAGGCGGAGGAAAATAGGTGATCGCATGAGTGGAATCAATTTAGAACATATCAGCCAGCATTTTGGCGAGCAGATTGCTCTTGATGATGTCAGTCTTACGGTAAAAGAGGGAGAGTTTTTCTCCCTTCTTGGCCCTAGTGGCTGCGGAAAATCAACTTTACTCAATATCATTGGTGGTTTTTTAGAACCGACAAAAGGAGTCGTCTATATTGGTGATCAGGATGTGACGACTTTACCTCCTTATCAAAGAAAAACGGGGATGGTCTTTCAAAGCTATGCACTTTTCCCACATCTCACCGTATTTGATAATGTTGCATATGGGTTGAAGGTTCAAAAGAAAAAGAAGGCGGAAATCAAGCAAAAGGTGATGGAGAGTTTGTCTCTTGTTCAATTAGAGTCATTTGCCAAACGTATGCCGCACCAATTAAGTGGAGGTCAGCAGCAACGGGTCGCCATTGCACGGGCACTTGCCATCCAGCCTGCCGTTCTTCTTCTGGATGAACCACTCAGTAACTTAGATGCAAAACTAAGAAAAAATATGCAGACGGAGCTGCGAAATATTCAACGGAATGTCGGGATTACGACTATTCTTGTGACGCATGATCAGGAGGAAGCCTTAAGTCTTTCCGACCGAATTGGGATATTAGGTGAGGGGAAAATTCAGCAGATTGGGACACCTTTAGAAGTATATCGTCAGCCAAATAATCGTTTTGTTGCTGAATTTATCGGACAGGTCAATCTATTTGAAGCGGAATATGATGAAGTTACTTCCACATACACTGTTCCACATTTCATTCAATCAAACGGGAAGCAAGTTCAGCTAAAAGTTGCCGCATTTAAAGAGAAGAGCGAGAAGCATTTACTCATGCTGCGTCCTGAGAGAATCAAGTTATCTTCTGTCGGGGAGGAAGTTCAGCCAAATCATGTCACAGGCGTGTTGGCAGATGTCAGTTATATTGGGCACTCTTTACGTTTGGTCGTTGGGCTTAATCAAGGTGAAATCATTGTCCATGCATCAGACGCAGCATTTCCCGAGCTGCCTCAAGTTGGAGAAACTGTGCATATTCATTGGCAGCCTGAAGATATTGTGTTCTTAGATTCGAAGGTGCATGCGTGATGCGAATCAAAAAAAAGAATCAGCGCTTTCATTGGTTTATGCTGCTGCCAGCTTGTTTGTTTCTAGTTGTATTCCTTCTTGCTCCGCTTGTGATGATGTTTGTCCTCAGTTTTCGTGATGTGGATTCGATGATGAATACGTTACAATCCTATAGTTTGTCTCAATATTTACATGTATTTACGACAGATGCATATGTGAAAGCAATTGGAAGTACTGTGTGGGTGGCCTTACAGACAACGGTGATTTGTTTATTGATGGCATATCCAGCAGCTTATGTGCTAGTGAAAGCACCTCACCCAAGGTTGCGGGCTTTTTTCTATATCTTACTTGTATCGCCGCTTTTGACGAGTGTCGTCATTCGGACATTTGCATGGATCGTTCTTCTTTCGCAAAATGGCTTGATCAATGGCATGCTGATCGATTTACATCTGATTGAGAAACCGCTATCGATGCTGTGGAATATGAATGCGGTCATTATTGCTTATGTTCAAGTGATGCTGCCTTTTGCAGTGCTGCCTATTGCAACGAGCTTAACTGATATGGACCGTCACTTAAGACCGGCTTCTATGAGTCTTGGTGCTGGTCGTATTCGGACATTTTTTCATGTGACCTTGCCGCTTACGATTCCAGGCATGATCACCGGAGCAATTATTGTCTTCTCACTTGCAGCAGGAAGCTATATTACTCCTCTGCTAGTCGGCGGACGGATGCAACCGCTCTTGCCACTGTCCATTTATCAGCAGGTCATGCAGGTGTATAATTTGCCTCTTGCCGCTGCGATGTCCTTTACTTTATTGATTTGTGTGCTAGCGGTCGTCAGTCTATTAAGCTATCTATTGAAGCGTTGGGAGGCGAGGATGCATGCGTAAAAAATCAATAAGTGACCGTTTGCTTTCGGTTCTGATATGGACCGCAGGCTCACTCGTTTATCTCTTTTTAACCGTACCTGTTCTTGTCATTGTTCTTTCTGCTTTTAGTCCGAATGCTTTTCCTGAATTCCCGCCGACTTCGTTTTCCGTTCGCTGGTTTCATGAGGTCGTGTCGAATCCAGAATGGATGGAATCTTTGCGTATCAGCGTGATTCTGTTATTGATTGTGACGCCGCTTACTGTTCTTTTAGGAACGATGGCTTCTTATGCTTTAGCAAGGCTTTCCTTTAAGGGAAAGGAAGCTGTTCAAGCCTTTATTTTGTCACCTCTTATGATTCCTCAGGTGGTATTAGGGATTGCGATGCTGTATTTGTTTACGGCTATGGGTTTTACAGGGTCTTTGTGGGCATTAGTCATTGGGCATGTCATCATTGGTTTTCCTTATGTGGTACGAACTGTGGGTGTCAGTGTTTCAAATCTTGATCCACGTCTTGAGCTAGCTTCCATGAATCTTGGTGCAGGGCCCATACGTACTTTCTTTCGTGTGACACTGCCCTTGATCAAGCCTGGTATTATCGCAGGTGGGGTGTTTTCTGCTGTGACATCATTTGGTGAAATCTCGATTAGTTTGTTCGTTTCTTCACCTCAAACCATTACGATTCCCGTGAGGACGTTTAATTACATTGAGCAAACTTTTGATCCGAGTGTCAATGCGATATCTGTCATATTTATTATCATTTCTATCATTGCGTTGCTCATTATTGAGAAAACGATTGGTCTGTCTAAGGTGATGTAAATATAATGAAGAAACAAGGAGCTGTCATTTGAAATGACAGCTCTTTTTGTATTGTTTTTATGGTAAAAATATTCAAAGTTTTAGGGAATATAGTTCTTAAGATTTAAGAAAATGCGAGGCGTGATAGGAGACCTCTCTCCTACATTTTCGGTCATATTTGAAAAATTTAAGGAAAAACATGAAATTTTTGCGGTAATTGGTCATTTATTTTCGGTGGAGCGCAACTATTATTAGTTATTTTCGGTAAATATCATAAATTATGATGTGATCCCTTCGGCATAACGCATGAATCTTTACACCCATTTTTCGGTGAAAAAAACAATAATTTCATATAAAGTGGACGTAAATAGAAAATATCTAAAAGAAAAGAAGAAAAAGGCAAATCTATGGAAACATAGAGACGCAAAGCCATGTCCTAAGGTAAAAGTTGCTTTTTTACTATGGTCGGCAGGTTACCGAATCAAAATGGGAGTCCCTCCGTTTTATTCGGGGTGGGCTCCTTTTTTGTTATTCCGTCTATTTTAATGAAATAGACTTGGTTCTTTTGATATAGAGGGTGCAGGGTATCACAGTTGGTGGAGAAAACATAGAAGAGCGGAGGATGAGAATGAGTACAGTTTATTACCCCTTAACACATGCGCAAAAGCGAGTATTCTACACGGAAAGATTTTATCCAGGCACAAGTATTTCTAATTTGGGTGGGTTTGCCAAGTTAAGATCGGTATCAGGTCTAAATCCTTCTTTGATCGTGGATGTGCTTCAAGCGTACATTCGTGAAACTGATTCTCTTCGTTTAAGGCTAGTGTATCAACATGAGCAGGAGGAGCCCGTTCAATATATCAAGCCATATGAAAAACAGCCGATTCGTTTGGTGAAAAGCTGGAGTGAAAAGGAAGTCAGGGCGTGGGCGAACGAGGAGATTCGTGAGCCGATGGAACTGATTGATCGTTCCTTAATTGAATTTACGGTCTTTCAAATCAGTGATCAAGAGTGCTGGCTGTTCTGTAAAGCACATCATATTGTGGCTGATGGTATTTCAATTATCTTGATGGGAAACCGAATCATTGATCTATACCATGACATGCTGCAGGGGACAGACATCTCTCCAATTGAAGACATTTCCTTCGTTGATCACATCATGAGTGAGCAAACGTATGAATCTTCTAAACGTTTTCAGAAAGACCAAGCTTTTTGGAACGAGCAATTTGCCAATATTCCAGATTTCGCTTCTTTAACACCGCATAAAGGTTACGAGATGAGCTTACATGCGGAGAGATTTTCAGGGGATATTCCTGATTCTTTAAAGGAGAAGCTTCGAGTCTTTTGTGAAGAAGAGAAAGTCAGTATGCTATCTATGTTTATGTCCGCTGTCTATATTTACTTGCACCGATTTAGCGGCATGGAGGATGTGGTCCTTGGAACTTTTATGGGCAATCGGACAAATGCAAAGGAAAAAAAGATGATTGGGATGTTTGTGTCGACCATTCCGATGCGCGCATCTGTGCAAGGATCCCTCACGTTTCTTGATTTCGTGAAGCAAGTCATGGCGGATCAGATGAAGATCTTGCGTCATCAAAAATATCCTTACAATGTGCTCATGAATGATTTAAGGGAAAGAGATGGATTTACAGGACGCCTGTTTGATATTTCTTTAGAGTATCAGGTCATGCAGTGGCAGAAAAAAGAGAATCTTTCGTTCATTACGGAGCCGATTTTTAGTGGAAGCGGAATGAATGATATATCGATTCATGTGAAGGACCGCTGGGATACAGATACATTGACCATTGATTTGGATTACCGTACAGACCTATTTAGTGAAGACGATATGAGTAAGCTGTTTGATCGATTGATCATTTTGCTGGAGGCGGCGGTCTCTCAGCCAGATCAGCTGATTGGGGCTCTCTCTTTACTGCCAGCAGATGAACAAAAGCAACTGCTTCAATTATCTAAGGGAGAAGCATTTGATTTACCAGGAGCGAAACCAGTTCACCACTTATTTGATGAGGCAGCTAAAACGTATTCAGAACGGGCAGCTGTGGTTGCGGAAAATGGAACGTTCACTTATGGAGAGCTGTATCAAAAAGCGGACAAACTGGCACGATTTTTACAGATGAAAGGTGTCTCGCGTGATGTACCAGTTGCCGTTTTAATGGAACGGACGGCAGATGCGATGGTTGCCATTTTTGGGATATTAAAAGCTGGCGGTGCATATGTACCGATCGATCCGGCATTACCTGAGGAACGCATTCAATTTATTGTAGAAGATTCTGGTGCTTCTATCGTTTTAACAGAAGAATCGTTTGTTCAGCGATATTCATCCATTGCGGAAAAAATGATTGTCCAGCAGCATATGGAATTAGAAGATCGTCCGCTGCCTGAGCTGATCGATCAGACGACATCACAGGATTTGGCTTATCTCATTTATACATCGGGTACGACTGGAAAGCCGAAGGGAGTGATGATCGAGCATCTTCAGCTGCATCATTTGGTTCATGCCCTGCATCACGAAGTGTATGAGGGGGCAAATCAGCTTCAAGTGGCGCTTCTTGCACCATTCCATTTCGATGCATCTGTTAAACAAATCTTTGCTGCTCTTTTATTTGGACATACGCTTCATATTGTGCCAAGAGAAACGACACAAAACGGTGTACAGCTAGCGGCTTATTACAAAGAACGTCAAATCAAAGCAACAGATGGAACGCCAGCACATGTGCAGCTTTTACTTGCAGCGGATTTGGATGGGCTTGCACTGACTCACATGCTGATTGGGGGAGAAGCACTCCCTGCGAAAGCAGCGCAGGCGCTGATTGAAGCTGTGCGTGTCAGCCAGCCCGATTTTGCCTTGTGGAATGTGTATGGTCCGACAGAAACGTGTGTGGATGCGGCGGTTCACCGTCTAGATCTCAGTGAGCTGCAGAAGTCACCAGAACAGCGCTATGTGTCAATTGGAAAGCCACTGGGCCATCACCGGATTTATATTTTAAATGAACATGAACAACTACAGGTGCAGGGAGCTGTGGGAGAACTATGCATTGCGGGAATAGGAGTTGGACGGGGCTATGTGAATCAGCCTGAATTAACGGAGAAGGCATTCAGACCAGATCCATTTTTCCCTGAAGACCGGATGTATCGCACAGGTGATGTAGTGAGATGGCTTCCAGACGGCACAATTGATTACCTTGGAAGAATAGATGACCAAGTAAAAATAAGAGGTTACCGCATCGAAACAGGTGAAATTGAGGCAGTCATGGAGCAGGTAGACGGAGTCGATCAGGCTGTTGTCCTTGTCGTGGATGAACCGGACGGTGGAAAGGCTTTAAGTGCTTACTATCAAGCACGACAAGAATTTCTTTCCGTGGACACCCTGCAAGCCGCTATCAAACATCAGCTGCCAGCTTATATGATGCCGCTTTATTTCAAGCAGCTTGAGGCATTTCCACTGACAGTGAGTGGGAAAGTCGACCGGCGTGCGCTTGCTGCATTAAAGGGAGACAAGGCTGTCAGTGCTGTTTATGTAGCGCCTAGAAACGATGTAGAAACGAAGCTTGTTCGTTTGTGGGAAGACGTTCTTCATCAAGAGAACATAGGTGTGTACGACTCATTCTTTGACATAGGCGGGCATTCACTCAAAGCGATGAAAGTTCTTACACTCGTTCAGCGGGCTTTTCAAGTGGAGGTCCCTTTATCTGTTTTATTTGAACAGCAAACGATTGCAGCACTTGCTGTTTATATTGAACAAGCGGAAAAGTCTTCACAAGTGGTCATACCGAAAGCACCGACTGCCGCCGATTATCCACTGTCACCAGCGCAGCAGCGTGTTTATATGGTGACTCAGCTGGAGCAGAGCATCGCCTATCATATGCCTGCCGTTGTGAAATTAAGAGGAACGCTGCAACGAGAGAAGTTGGAGGGAGCTTTTGAAAAACTGATCGCACGTCATGATATGCTGCGAACTTCTTTTCATACAGTCAAAGGAGTCCCTCGTCAGCGGGTAGCTTCATCCGTCCCATTTCAAATAGAACAGGTGACAGGCAGCACGATGGAAGAGAACATGCGTCAATTTGTCAGACCTTTTCATCTTGAGCAGGCTCCGCTTTTGCGTGTTGGGCTACAGTCTTTACATGATCAGGAGCATCTTCTCTATTTCGATATGCATCATCTGATTTCAGATGGTCTTTCAATTGATTTGATGCTGCGTGAGCTGTCTGACGCATATGAGGGATTAGTGAAAGTGCCATTGAAGCTTCAATATCAAGATTATGCTGTTTGGCAAGAACAACAGGCAGAGCAAGGCGGTCAAATAGATGAAGCATTCTGGCTGAAAGAATTTTCAGGAGATATCCCTGCTTTGCAGCTGCTAACTGATTATCAGCGTCCGGCTGTCCAGTCTTTCACTGGAGACCGCGTTCTCAGAAACATAGATGAGACGTTAACAGGCCGTTTGCAGGAGCTTGCAGCGAATCATCATACGACGCTGTATACCGTGTTGCTTTCTGCTTACTATACATTGCTTGCGAAATACACAGGTCAAAAGGAGTTTGTTGTGGGGACACCGACAGCAGGCCGGGTGCATGCAGATTTGAATGACATGATCGGCATGTTTGTCCAAACACTTGCTTTACGTTCAGAGGTAGATCCGAACGGTTCAATGACGCAGTTGATTGAGCAAGTAAAGGAAAAGACGATGAGGGCGTTTGAGCATCAGCAATATCCATTCGAGCGGCTGCTTGAAAAGCTAAATGTGCAAAGAGATTTTAGCCGCCATCCATTATTTGATACGGTCTTTACTCTAACGCCAGATCATTCAACAGCCCAGCATATTGGAGAGATGAAAGTCGAAGTTGAGGAAACCAATTTCCATATTGCAAAGTTTGATCTCACACTTCAAGCGATGGAGTCAAGTCATGGTCTTTCCTTCGTCCTCGATTATAGTACGGCGTTATTTAAACGAAGTACAGCCGAGCAGCTGCTCAAGCATTATGTTTATCTTCTGGAGCAGATGGTTGAAGTGCCGGAGCAAGCGATTCAATCATACCGCTTACTGTCTGAACAAGAGGCAGAGGCTCAATTGAAGATGTGGAACCCGTTACCTACGCCTTATCCTGTGGAAGAAACCATTGTGACGCAATTTGAATCGCAAGTAGAGCAGCACGGTCATCAGCCTGCTTTGCAATATAAAGACGTGGTTCTTTCTTATCAAGAGCTGAATCACAGAGCGAACCAGCTGGCTCATTATTTACGTGAACATGGTTTTGAAAAAGGGATGACAGCGGCTTTATTCTTTGAACGTTCCAATGAGATGGTGTTGTCGGTTTTAGCTGTGCTAAAGGCTGGCGGTGTCTATGTGCCAATTGATCCTGACTTCCCTGATGAACGTATCAAGCACTTTTTGACAGATAGTGGTGCACAGTTTGTCCTGACCCATCAGGTGCTGCGTCATCGCTCTGTGCTTACTGCGTTTGAAGGGGAAATCATAGAAACAGAAGATCAAGCCGTTGATCAGCAGTCAGAGAGCAATCCAGTTGTATGTGTTTCGCCTTTGGACTTGGCGAATTTGACCTACACATCTGGTACGACAGGCAAACCTAAAGGGAACATGGTGACGCATCGGAACATTTTGAGAACAGTGAAGCAGTCGAATTATCTCACCATTCATCATGAAGACACGGTGATGAGCATTTCAAACTATGTATTTGATGCATTTATGTTTGATGTGTTTGGCGCTTTATTGAACGGAGCGAAACTCATTGTTTTGCCAAAGGATAACATCTTAAATATGAATGAGCTTTCTGGCGCGATTGAGAAGGAAAAAGTCAGTATTTTAATGATCACGACCGCTCTATTTCACTTACTGATTGATATGAAAAAAGGCAGCCTGAAAAACGTCAGAAAAGTGCTGTTTGGCGGGGAACGTGCTTCTGTGCCACATGTTGTGGCAGCCCTTGAAACGGTTGGAGAAGACAAACTTATTCATATGTATGGACCTTCTGAAAGCACGATTTTTACAACGTATTATCCGGTGAATCACATTGAAGAACAAGCACTGTCGATTCCGATCGGAAAGCCGGTGAGTCAAACGGCTGTTTATATTGTCGATGAGTTTGGACATGTGCAGCCGCCGGGAGTAGCTGGAGAGCTTTGTGTCGCAGGTGACGGACTGGTCAAGGGGTATTATCGCCAGCCAGAGTTAACGAGCGAAAAGTTTGTTGAAAATCCTTTCCGATCTGGTGAAGTCATGTACAAAACGGGCGATCTCGCACGATGGCTGTCAAATGGAGATATTGAATTCATTGGGCGAATAGATCATCAAGTCAAGATTCGAGGTCAGCGTATCGAGCTTGGCGAAATTGAACACCAGCTATTGCAGCATCCGCAAGTGAAGGAAGCCGTTGTCATTGCGTTATCAAATGAAACATTATGTGCATATTTCACAGCAGAAGGTGCTGTTCCACTGTCGGATTTACGTGAGCAAGCAGGACGAGAACTCCCTGTTTATATGATGCCAGCTTTCTTCATGCAATTAGACGAGCTGCCACTAACGGGGAATGGCAAGGTAGACAGACGGGCATTACCGATACCTGATGTGAGTGAACAGGCGGCAAATGAATACGTCCCTCCTCAATCAGATACAGAGCGTATATTGGCACACATTTGGGAGGAAATTCTTGAAGTGCCGAAAATCGGCAGACATGATCATTTCTTTGAATGCGGAGGTCATTCACTGCGCGGCATGAAAATGCTGAACAGGCTCTATGAAGAGATGCATGTGGAATGTACGTTGAAAACATTATTTGAATCACCCACTTTAGAGGCGTTTGCCCTTGCAATGGATCAAACAGATCGAACTGAAATCAGGCGAGTGGAGAAAGCGGAAGAAGCGGCTTTTTATCCAGTGACATCTGCTCAGAAAAGATTGTTTGTTCTGCAAAAAATGACAGATGCCGAGCAGAGCTATCATATGCCAGCTGCTTTAAAGCTTGAAGGTGTATTTGATAAAAAACGATTTAAAAAAGCCATTGACCAGCTTGTTCATCGTCATGAAGCATTCCGTACGAGCTTTGACTTCGTTCAGGGTGAACCTGTTCAGCGAATTGAAACGAATGTTTCTGTGAACATTGAAAACATCGAAGGGGAAGGCCGAGACATTCAGCAATTAATGAATGATTTTATCCGTCCATTTGATGTAGAAAAAGCGCCGCTGCTCAGAGTGGGGCTTGTGTCTGAATCGGAGAGTGTTCATTATCTGTTGATTGATATGCACCACATCATTTCAGATGGTGCGTCTGTCGGTATTTTAATTGATGAGCTATCGACCTTGTATCGAGGAGACGAACTTGATGAATTGCCTATTCAATATAAGGACTATGCGGTTTGGTCAAACAGTGAAGAATTTCTTGCGAAAAAAGAGGCTGAAGCGGCGTTTTGGTTGGAACAATTACAAGGAGAACTGCCTGTTTTGGCGTTGCCTGAGGATCTTCCGAGACCAAAGGTTCAGACGTTTGAAGGGGGCCGCGTCGAATTTTCTATAGACGGTGCGCTTAAAGCGCAATTGGATGAGCTGGTTAGATCACTCAACGGTACAACGTATACAGTGCTGCTTGCTTGCTACAGTACACTTTTAAGCAAGCTTTCGAGACAAGAAGACATCATGATCGGTTCTCCAGTGGTGGGCAGAACTCATCCTGATATTCAATCAGTCATCGGCATGTTTGTGAATACGCTGGCACTCAGAACAAAACCGGAAGGACACCAGACATTTTCTCAATTTGCGTCAACAGTTCATGAGCTTGTGTTAGCGGCAAATGAACATCAACTTTACCCATTTGAAGAATTGGTGGACCAAGTGCAAACGGTTCGCGACACAAGCCGCCATCCAATCTTTGATGTGGTGTTCTCGATGGAAAATGCAGATATTCGTGACCTGTCGATGGATGGACTTGATATCATTCCCCAGCCGTTCAATGAGAACATAGCGAAATTTGACTTAACCTTAACTGGAAACGAATCTGACGATCAAATCGAGCTTGTGTTTGATTTTAATTCTTCTATCTTTGAACGGTCGTCGATTGAGAAGTGGAAGGAGTATTTCCTTTACTTGATCGAACAAATGGTGTCAGCACCAGATCAATTATTAGATCAGATGCAATTATTATCACCAGTGCAGCAGCAAAAACTGCTTGATGAATGGTCAGGCCCTATCCTAAATGTCCCGACAGATCAAACGGTTCATGCATTGATTGAGGCGAAATCGCAGGAAGTATCTCATCAAAAAGCCGCTGCCTTCTGCGGCACAAGCTGGACGTATGAAGAAC
>NZ_ASJC01000007.1 GCF_000691145.1 Bacillus altitudinis 41KF2b
ACTGGTGCCACTGGAGCTAGCGGTCCAACTGATACGGCACTTTATGCTGGAAATACAACAGGTCCTACAATCATTACTATTGCTGGTGGTACGAACATTGCTTTACCAAGTAATCAAAATATTAATGGATTTACGCCGAATGGTTCAAATGATACATTCACAGTCCAGCAAACAGGTAAATACTATATCACATATCAAGTAAATACCACTACTGCACTTTTAGTGAGCACAAGGCTATGGTTGAATGGATCAACTGCTATTCCAGGTTCAATTCAGTCCTCTGCCGTATCCACAACTTTTATGAGCAATACAGTTATTGTCAATTTAACAGCAGGAAATACAATTTCATTACAATTTTTCGGAGCGGTTGTAACAGCCATTCTAATAGGTGGTGGTGCAACCGGTGCATCACTTACCATCATCAGACTCAGCTAAGTGAAACGAAGATAAAAAAAGAAAGGCTCTGTCAGCCTTTCTTTTTTCTATCTTCAATTACGCTTATACAACGGTCAATATCAGGAGATTGCAAGAGGTGAAAAATAGACTGTATGAAAGAAAACTCTAAATTCCACCATTCTAATAACTGAAGTTTTTCAATGATATCAGAAGAAAACCGATATTTCATGAGCCGCTGCGGGTTCCCTGCGACAATCGCATATGGAGGCACATCTTTTGTAATCAGACTATTTGCTCCAATGACTGCCCCGTTTCCTATCTGTACTCCTGACATGATTGTTGCTCCATATCCAATCCAAACATCGTGCCCTATACACACATCCCCTTTTGATCGTGGATGTCCTTCAATATGGGCAGCATCTGTGAAAATTTGATTGAAGGGATATGTGGTGACCCAATCTGTTCGGTGTTCACCACCAAGAAAAACTTTTACTTCGTTTGCGATGGAACAAAACTTCCCTACATTCAGCGTTGTTCCTTCTCCCCACGTCAAGACTTGAAAATTTGGTCCAGCATAAGTGTAGTCACCTATATCATACGAACTGAGCTCACTTCTTTGATTTAAAAACATAGAAGATCATACCCCCTACAAAGTAATCGATCTTCGTATGTATATGCCAGATGATAGGCTCACATTATGATTGGACAAGTGCAACGATCTGCTTTTTCTTCCATACCAGTCGATAATAGCCATATTGGAGCAATAAGTTTACAAAAAAGGCTGCAGGATATCCTATCCATATTCCTTTGATCCCAAGCGATGTATGGTGTGATAGCACATAAGCCACTGGTACTTCAACAAGCCAAATGGAACAAATACTAAAGATGGTCGGCCATAGAACTGTTCCACTTGCTCTCATTGTGGCTGCAACGATTTGTGCTGTTCCAAAAATGAGATAGCTCCATAGGGTAATCACGACCAAACTATATGCAATGTCAATCGTTGCAGGATCTGTTAAAAAGATAGATAAAATTTGTGGTGCGAAAATATAGACGAAAATAATAATCAATCCGCCTATCGCAAAGTTTAGCCCCAGCCCAATTTTAATGACATCTTTCAAACGATTCATGTTTCCTGCGCCAATGAATTGTGCGGCGAAAATAGAAACCGCAATACCAAGGCTCACTGCAGGCATCTGTACATAACTTACGACTTGATTGACAACGCCATAGGCTGCTGTTGCCTGTGATCCATAATCGTTGACAAAAGAAATGACAGCAATTTCTGATAAAGAAATGAGAATCATATTAATACTAGAAGGGATACTTAACTTTAATAGCGTTTTTAATAAATCCCCTTTCATCAATAGATGCTTTCTAACCGACGCATCAATGCGCAGCGGGTGCTTTGTTTTATAAAGGTAGATATGAAGAATGATAAACGTAACGATTGTAGAAATCACAGAAGAATACGCAGCACCATATAAACCAAATGCCGGTAATCCAAGCCAGCCGAATAATAAAATCGGTAGCAGTAAAATATTTGTTCCTGTACTAATCATTAAGAAATAAAATGGAGTTTTCGAATCTCCTGTTCCTCGTAAAAAAGTTGTATAGACAAAATAAAGAAATAAGATGGGCATGGAGATGAATAGGATTCTGGCATATGCCGCACTTTCCTCCACAATATTTGCAGGTGTCCCCATCAAATGTAAAATATCTGTGGCAAAAAAACCTCCAATGACAGCTAAAGAAAGTCCGATTAAAAAGGTGAACGAAAGCGTTGTACCGATAATTTCCTTTAACCTCTGCTCATTTTTTGCTCCGTATGCTTGTCCAATCAGGATCGAGCTCCCTGATCCAATCCCAATGGAAAAAGAAACAAGTAAAAAGAAAAGTGGAAAGAATGCCGAAATCGCAGCTACTGCATCCTCTCCAATCCATCTACCGACAAGCACAATGGAAACAAGCTGTCCAATTGATTGCAAAATATTGCTTAATAAAAGTGGAATTAGAAAGATCGACATGGTTTTTACTAAAGATTGATTATTATCTAACGTCATGATGGTTCTCCTTCTCTGTCTAAAGATCCTCAGCTAACATGCTGACAATTCGGTCTTCTATCTCTTTTCCTTTTTCGTCATCAACGAGATGATTCAATAAGATGGAAAAAGCAAGCGTTTTTCCACTCTGCGTTTCAATATATCCAGATAGTGTGCTGACCGTTGATAGTGTACCTGTTTTTGCACGCACTTTTTCTAGTGTAGCTGGTTCTTTCAATCTATTTCTTAATGTACCTCCCACCATACGCTCACTTGCCCCAGCTAACGGAAGTGCATGGACATAGGTGTTAAACCATTTTTCCTTTTGAATGTTTGTCAAAAATAACGTGAATTGATTTGCAGAAACAAGGTTAATCGGTGATATGCCTGATCCGTCTCTCAACACAGTCATAGATGCATCTATGCCATAGGCAGGAAGACGTTCATTCAGCACGTCAAGCCCTTTGTCAAAACTCCCTTTGTTCTTTACCCGCTTCCCAAGTTCTTTTAACAGAATTTCTGCATGTGTATTGTTGCTTAATTTCATCATCGGAACAAGAAGATCGGATAAAGGCATTGATGTATGGGAAGCGATTTTTTTCGCTTTTTTAGGAACTTGTTTTGTTTTGAGTGGTCCTTTCAGCTGAATCCCCTCAGCCTTTAATGCTCGTTTCATTAAGTCTAAAGCATACGTTGTCGGTTCCCATAATGCGACCCATTGTTTAGACGAGGATGCTTTTAGCGGAATCGTTCCAGTCAGTGTAATTTTGTTTGTACCGTGAGAGCGTTTAAAAGATATTTTCTTCTTTCCGCCTTCTGGCACAGTTTTCACTTGATTGACAACTTGAGCGACGTCAGTCTTCGGGATCATCTCATAGCTGGCCTTCTGCCCTGCTTTCTTTCCCGGCTTAACTTCGAGAATGATCGTCCCTGCATCATAATCCTCATTCGGTGAAGCAGTAAGAGCAGATATTTGAGCGCCGTAATATTGATCTTCATCACTCCACGGCAGATCGATGGAATACCTTGTGTCATCAAACCAAGTATCATCAGCTGCAAGCTGTCCACGAATCGTATGTATTCCGGCCTTTTTGACTTGTTTGGCTAATGCGGCAAAATCGCTTTCTAACAATGTCGGGTCTCCAGAGCCTCGGAGATAAAGATTGCCGTGCAATGTTTTTTTGTGAATTGAACCATCTATCCAAACGTCTGTTGGAAAAGTGTGTGTTTCACCCAGTAGATCGAGTGCGATAGCAGATGTGAGTAATTTCATATTAGAAGCAGGAGTCAGACGGATGTCCGCTTGATGTTCATAAAGAAGAGAAGTGTCAGAAGTATCGCGTACGCTGATGCCAGCAATTGCGCCCTCTAAATCAGGTGCTGTTCGAATGAATTCGTCTAAAGAAGTGATCCATTTTGATTGATCATCATGAGCTGTTAGTTGTTCATCTTTCACTGAAAAAGGGAGAAATAACATCGACAAAATACATAGTTGTAAAAACATGACCTGTGAGAAACGTTTCACGCAATCCCTCCTTTTTAGAAAAGCAGCCAAATTTAGCAGATTATGTTCATTATACACAAAAGAACGTTTGTTCTCAAAGGTTTTTTAAACAGAAAAGTCAGCTTTCTTTGACGAAAACTGACAAGCCTCTTTTACCTTTTTTCAGGATTCCAGCCATCGCTTCCGCTAAGCACGGCTTGAACGGTGATTTGACTTGCTTCGTTTTTTGTTAATATCGTTGACCACTTCACCCGGTTTGCCACATGACTCCCTGCGCCCGTTGATCCATATTCTTGATATCTAGCCGTTCTTTCGTTGTCTTTGTTCTCCCAGTTATGCCATCCCTCAGCTTTAATATGTTCATCCATTTTTGTTTGGAGGAACGTGACAGCCGAATGAGGTCTCCACGGACGGCCTAAGTACACAGATTGAGACGCAGACGTTCCTTTATTTAACGTGGAATCAATAAAAACGTAGCCATACTTTTGCGCTTCTGTTGTGGATGCCGCTGTAATATATCCATTTCCAAGACTTTTTATTTCAGCTCTTTTAAATACAGCCGTTGCTGAACCAAAGATGAAGTCAACCGTGCCCTCGATATAGCAATCTTCATAATATTGTCTCCCTGTGCCTGTGGCATAAAGTGTATCTTGATAACCGAGAACACGTACGTGTTTAAACACAGCCCGGTCCCCGGATACATAAAGGGCAACCGCCTGCCCTGCGTTTCGGCCAGCTGTATTTTGAAACGTGATATTTTCTGCGTAAAAATGATTTGCCCGAATCATTGTACTAGAGCTATTGGTTGTGCTCCCGCTGCTTGCATTTGTATCATCATACGTCAGAATCGTCTGATACTGATTTTCTCCAATAAAGGACACATACGGCTTATTTTGCGGAAGGAGAATCTTTTCTTTATACACACCATTTTTAATATATATCGTCGTTTGCTGTTGATTGTTCACTGGTATCGCATCAATGGCAGATTGAACCGTTCGAAATGTCCCATTTCCTTTTTGGTCGACAATAAGCACGCGGTTTGTTTGATGGTTGTGTCCAGCTGCTTGCGCATAAGCTGAGTCAAAAAGCAGTAAGGCCAATACCATCATCAGCAGTCGTTTTCCATACTTCATCACACATCTCCCCCTTATATTGTGAACGTTTTCATTGACGTATTCTTTTTGATCCTATTCAGTTATAAAACAAAAAAACACAAAAAAACATCCACTGTGTTAGGTTGTGGATGTTTTTTCATATTTCATCGCATAAATTCCTTCATTTTCAATCCATTCACAAAATAGGACGTCTTTATAGGAGGATATGTGCTGTTTTTTCAATTGCTCTCTCAGCCACGCTTCATCAAATCCAGCTTCCTTTAAATCTTTTTTTAAAATCTCTCCGTCGATAATAAACGTTCTAGGCAATGTGACTTCTTTTCCTTTCACGTTCACATCTTCGGCTGTAGCTGGTGCATATTTCATTTTCGGAAGCACACTCACAGACCCATCCGTTTCCAAAATGGCAAATTCAATTTCATTAAGAGCAAAATGCCCTTTCGCTCGAATCAGCGTCTGCAGCTGATTTAAATCAAGCATATTTTTCTTTAATCGATTGTAGTGAATCTTTCCTTTATCAATCACAAGAGTCGGTCTTCCCTCTAAAAAAGCGCGAATGGATTTGAATTTTTGTGAAAGCCATTCAACTGTGTAGATTAAAACGCCCCAGACTGCAACTGCAAAAAGGATATGTAGCACGCTGACTTCTGGATCAAAAATGGCGTTACCAACCATCTCCCCTAAAATCAGTGCAGAAATAAAATCAAACGGCGTGATTTGTGCAAATTGTGTTTTCCCTAATAGCTTTGTAATGGAAAATAAAGCGAAAAATCCGATAAAGAGTTCAATCAAAATATTAAAAAATGGCACACATATACCTTCCTTTCTCACTGCATGTACTTACAGCATGTACAGGAAAGGAAGGTTCTAAACCATTTATGAAGGCAGTAAAATAAAGACGTCGTCTCCCTCAACCAATGCTTCATATGTTTTCACGCATCCATGATCTGGTTCTTGAACATTTCCTGATGAAAGGTTGATTTTCCAATCATGCATTGGACAGAAGACATGATCTCCGCTCACCATTCCTTCAGCTAGTACACCGCCTTTATGAGGACAGCGATTTTCAATGGCTTTGAACTGCTTGTTAGAGGTTTGAAAAACAGCTAATTCAAGTGGACCGGCTGCGACTGTTTTCCCTAGCTGCAATGGAAAATCTGATATTGTACCAATATGAACTTTTACAATTGAAACTGTCATCTGATCTCATCCCTTCAATTGATTTAGACGGAAGCAGTTGCCTTTTGAAATAATTGTCTTGTTTCTGTTTCGTTCTCTCGAATCTCTTGCCACGGTTCTTCATAAGTTGAAAGTGCGATGTCCATTCTTTCGATGAGTGCTGCACGTTTCTTGTCATCTAGCAGGACCGTTTGGATATGATTCAATCCAAGCCGTTCAACCCAAGCGGATGTTCTCTCTAAATAATTTGCGGTTTCTCTGTAATATTGAAGGTAGGCTGCGGCCATTTGTTCTACTTCTTCTGCTGTACTTACTTTCATTAATAAGTCTCCAGCTCGTAAATGTGTCCCTCCATTCCCGCCAGCATACAATTCAAATCCCCCATCGATACCTACGATGCCAAGATCTTTAATCCCAGATTCAGCACAGTTTCTTGGACAGGCTGATACGGCCATTTTGACTTTGTGCGGTGTGGCAAGTCCTTCAAATTTCTTTTCAAGTGCGATCCCAAGAGAAATGGAATCCTGCGTTCCGAATCTGCAAAATTGTTCTCCAACACAAGTTTTGACGGTTCTTAATGATTTTCCGTAAGCATAACCAGACGGCATATCTAAATCAGCCCATACTTTTGGTAAATCTTCTTTTTTGACACCTAAAAGGTCGATTCGCTGCCCTCCAGTCATTTTCACAAGCGGTATCTCATATTTGTCAACGACATCCGCTATTTTTCTCAGGTCATTAGCATTTGTCACGCCTCCGTACATACGTGGAACGACCGAATAGGTACCATCGTTTTGGATGTTGGCATGCATTCGTTCATTCACAAATCGCGAGCTTTTTTCATCTTTGTAGTCAAGCGGATACATCATCCCTAAATAGTAATTCAGTGCAGGCCGGCACTTTGAACAGCCTTCTTCTGTTTCCCAGTCAAGTACATTCATCACTTCTTTGACATGCTGCAAACCTTTCTCTTTTATTTCATGAATCACTTCATCTCTTGATAAGGTGGTGCAGGCGCAGATGGTTTCTTTTTGCGCAGTGCGGTTTGCATCATCGCCTAAAGTGTGCCATAAAATCTCTTCCACAACAGGTTGGCAGCCTCCGCATGACCGAGAAGCACTTGTACATTGCTTGACCTCTTGTATAGTCGTTAGGCCTTCTTTTTGAATAGCTGCCACTATTTGACCTTTTGAGACACCATTACAGCCACAAACGATATGGTCGTTTGCCATTTGTTCAATCGTGTTTTCTTGCGCCAGCTCATTTGATGTTAAGACAGATACTTTTTCCATATCTGACATATCAACACCTTCTCTAATGTACGAGAATAAACGTGGTCCATCGCTTGTTTCTCCAAACATGACGGCGCCGACTAATCGGTTTTGCTGGAAGACTAGTTTTTGATAAATACCTTGCTGTTCATCAAAAATTTTAATCGCTTTTTTCTCATCGTTTTCGATAAAATCTCCAGCTGAAAATACATCAACCCCTGATACTTTTAGCTGTGTCGATAGTACAGATCCTTCATAAGGCGTCGGGGCCATATCACAAACATGCTTCGCAAGCACGTTTGCTTGATCGTATAATGGCGCAACAAGACCGTACGTTTGTCCTCTATGTTCAACACATTCTCCGACTGCGTAAATCCGCGGGACACTTGTTTCCATGAAATCATTGACGATAATCCCCCGGTTCACTTCAATGCCGCTCGTTTCGGCAAGCTTGTGATTCGGTTTAATTCCTGCTGCCATGACCACCATATCTGTCTCTAATGTAGAACCATCTGAAAATGTTAGCCCTTCTACCCTTGTATCTCCTAAAATCTCATTTGTCTGTTTTCCTAATAGAAAGCTCATGCCTTGTTTTTCTAAAGCTGCTTGCAGAAGCTGACCTGCCACCGGATCGAGCTGCCGGTCCATTAGATGAGAGCCAAGATGAATGACGGTCACTTCCATTCCTAAGTTTAGTAGACCACGCGCGGCTTCAAGTCCAAGGAGCCCGCCTCCAATGACGGCTGCTTTTTTGTACATCATAGATGCTTTGACCATTTCCTCTGTGTCTTGTAATGTACGAAAAGCTGTTACCCCTTTTTTATCGCTCCCTGGAATGGGCGGGATGAACGGGAGGGACCCTGTCGCTAAAATTAAACGGTCATAATGCACGGTCCGTCCTTGATCACTCATAACGGTTTGATTGTCTGGATCGATCTTCACAATGGTCTCATTTGTAAACAGCTGAATATGATGTTCTTTGTACCAATTCCAATCGTTTAACGTAATATCCTCTGTCTTTGTATCCCCTTGGAGAACTTTCGATAAAAGAATCCGATTATAGTTAGGATACGGCTCAGTTCCAAATACAGTCATGTCGAATCGTTCATTGTCTGTTTTTAAAATGTTTTCGAGCGTTCGGATACCAGCCATACCATTCCCTACTAATACGAGTTTTTCTTTCATGAAAAACACCCCTCATGTGATCGTTTTTTAGAAAGTACCATAATCTAAACAAAGATGGAAAATACATGTTAAAATTTCTCACATAGTTTTCAATTCTTGTAGGCTGACAGCTGTACAGGACAATATTTAAAACCTGGCATTTTACTGTGTGGATCTAACTGTTTACCAATTAATAGGTTAATTGATTGATGTTTATTCCAGTGAAACGGAACAAACACAGTATCTTTTCGGATGCTATCTGTTATGTGGCACCTCATGATGACACTACCTCGTTTTGACTGGATGGTGACGAGCTCCCCGTGCTGAAGTCCATAAGCTTCGGCTGTGTCAGGATGAAGCCCTACATAAGCTTCAAACTGCCGGGCAACAAGAGAGGTGCTTTTTCTTGTTTGAACGCCCGTTTGGTAATGAGCCATCACCCTGCCGGTCGTTAAATAGAGTGGATATTCTGGACTGACTGGTTCTTTTGCACCCTGTTGTCCATGTGCAACGACTGCAAATTTTGCTAATTTATCAGGATGTGAGAATTGATGCTCAAATAGTCTTTCTGTTCCTCGGTCTTCCAAATGAGAGCAGGGCCATAATATGCCTTGCGTCTTCCTTAACCTGTCATAGGTCATACCGGAATAATCGGCTTTGGCTCCTTTCGTTGCTGTTCTCAATTCCTCAAAGATGTCTTCTGCAGATGAAAAAGAAAAAGAGCCGCCTTTGCCTAATACTGCTGCTATTTCACAAATGATTTGCCAATCGTGCTTTCTTTGGTGTTTGAGTGGATAGGTTGCTTCTCTCAGCGTAACGCGTCCTTCTATGTTCGTCATGGTCCCTTCGTCCTCTAAATATGACGAAGCTGGTAAAATAACATCTGCGAGTGCAGCCGTCTCAGAGATAAATAAATCAATTGCGACAAAAAAGGACAGCTGCTCGATGGCTTTTTTGATAAAGCTTGCATGCGGACCTGATTGAACAGGATTAGAACACATTAAAAAGAGCGCTTTTATCTCTCCTTTCTGCATTTTTTCAAACATTTCAAAAGCAGATACACCTTTTCCAGGCAGTTCTTTTTCATCGATCTTCCATATTTCGGCCATTTCTTTTCTATGTACTGGGTTTGTGATATCACGGTAACCAGGAAGCTGATCTGCTTTTTGTCCATGCTCTCTTGCACCCTGTCCATTTCCTTGCCCAGTAATGGCACCATAGCCACACCCAATCCGGCCAATCTTCCCAGTAACAAGCAGAATATTCAGGAAATTACGAACGGATGCTGTCCCGTCTATTTGCTGCTCAATGCCTCTTGCAGTCAGAATCATGCCTGTTTTTTCGCGGGCGAATTTTCTCGCTATTTTTTGAATGACTTTCATCGATACACCGGTTTGCTGCGTAATGTCTTGCAGGGACATGTGTGAAATATGCTGTTTCATTTCTTGAAAACCTGATGTTCGTTTTTTAATAAATTCTTCGTCTAGTAACTGTTCATGAAGCATGACGTGTAAGATTCCATTTGCGAGTGCAGCATCTGACCCAGGCCTTAAGCTGACATGTAAGTCAGCTAGTTTGGCTGTTGCTGTTTTTCGCGGATCGATCACGATGAGAAATGCCCCGTTCTTTTTAGCTTCTTCCAAATACGGTATGAGGGTCGGCTGACATTCCGCTATATTGGTTCCAACCAATAGTAAAACCCGGGCATGCTTGATGTCACGAAGCGGAAAGGTTAGACCCCGATCAAGTCCAAATGTTTGGTTAGCTGCTGTTGCTGCTGAAGACATACACAGTCTTCCATTGTAATCAATGTATTTCGTTTTAAGGGCGACCCTTGCAAATTTTCCGAGTAAATAAGCTTCTTCATTTGTAATCGATGCACTACCATACACACTGATAGCATCGTTCCCATGTTCCGTCTGAAGGGTTTGAGTGCGTGCTTTGATTTCGTCAAGTGCCTCTTGCCAAGTCACTTTGACAAATTGACCGTTTCTTTTGATGAGGGGGTGATTCAATCGTTCCTTGTGCAGTGCGTGCTGGTGGGCATGCTGCCCTTTCATACAGATCCTGCCGAACGTGGTTGGATTATGAATACCTATCGTCTGGTAGCGTGTTCGCCCTTCTGCGTGCTGCTCGACTAATTGCATTTTGCACTGCATACTGCAAAACGGACATTGAGATGGGAACACCCTTTTTCGCTCTTGCTGCTCTGATGTTTGCTGCACATATTGTAAAAAAGATTGATTCATACATTCACACCCTTTTGTCTACTTTGCTCAAATTGCTCGCAGAGCTCTTCTCTCATTTCCTCATCGAGCAATTTTTCTCGGATGGAAATGATGCCGTTTTTTTGGATCCAGTCTCCAATAGATTCTTGAAAATATGCACGTTTTCTATAGTCTTCAAGCAGTGCTTTTAAAAAAGGAATCAGCTCATCCGTTCGGCTCACAGAATAAAAAAGCTGACCTGCCTTAGGTTGACGTATGCTGCCTCCTATATAAATGTCCCATTCATCCAGCTGCTTCTTGATGCAGATGTCATAGATGGGGCTGAAATGACATACGCAGGAAGGACCAGCGATATGAATCGATGTGACTGCAGGTAAAAGCGTGTTTTCTAGTTGTCTTTCGATCTCCATGACAAGTGTTGTGACAGATGGATCGTGACGACAATCACATGATAGAACATGAGAAAGTCTCTTGCTTTCTTGTGGCATGATGTGTCCATGTTCTTTTACAATATGGTCGGCCTCTTGTGAAATACCGATCAGCCGAATTCGTTTATTCTCCGTTAGTTCTACGTGCTGAATTTGCTTTTGCTCTAATAATCCGGTTATCATCTGTAAAAATGTCAGATCAAGACGGCCACCATATAACTGAGGCATTAGTATGTGCTCATGATCTGATGGGCTGTCTTTTACGAAAAGATCTTGAAACTGCTCAAGATAGTATGGAATGGCTGCTCGGCACTTGTCACAGCCGTTATCTGTCATCCAATCAAATTGTCTTCTTACTTGCTCTTCATTCAGCGGCTGCTGCTTTTTTACATACGAAAAAATGGTCTCTTCCTCTACATTTGTGCACGAGCAAAACGTGTCCAGTGCTTCCGTTAGCTGATTTGATGAGACATGGCAGCAGGCACGAACAAGCTCTTGACAGCCTCCGCAGCCCGTTGCGGCCCCTGTCTGTTTTTTTATCTCTTCTAAATTTGTCAGCTGATGGACCGATATGCTTTTGAATATCGCTCCCTTCGTCACCGTGTGGCATTGGCAGATGAGATCCTCTGTTTTTAATGAATCTAAAGGGGATATCTGCTCTTCATTCAGTGATTTCATGACTACGCTTTTATCACGCCCCACTTTTACATCCTGCAAAAGCTGCTCAGCTCTCTCAAGTTGACCAACTAATACAACGCCTGTGAGCACATCATGTTCAAACACTAGTTTTTTATATACTTCTTGTTCTTCATCTAAGTAAGTCACCACTGAAGCGGAGGGGGATCGGTTTACAATACTGCCAGCAGAATAAATAGATATGTCATTTGCTTTCAATTTTGTTGAATAAATGGCAGGAGGTAAATTCGTGACCAGTTCATCTAATAAATGATTCGCAAGCACGTTTGCTTGTTCATAAATAGGCTGCACAAGACCGTGCACCATTCCCTTATGCTCTGCACATTCTCCAATAGCATAAATATTCTCAACGTTTGTCTGCATGACATCATTTACAACAATGGCTTTTCTTGTATGAATGCCGTGCTGTTTTGCAAGCTCTATATTCGGACGGACCCCTGTTGTGAAAACCACGAGATCAGCATCCACGATGTCTCCACTTTTTAACAGAACGCCTTCTACTCTCTCGTTTCCTAAACATGCAATCGTATGAGCATTTGTTTTTACCTGAATCCCCTTGCGACTTAATTGTTGAGACAAAAGCCCTGCAGCGGTTTCATCTAATTGGCGTTGCATAAGCCAATCCGTGTGATGAATCAAGGTTGTCTTCAGTCCAGCGATCTGTAAACCAGCGGCCACTTCCACACCAAGTACACCACCTCCAATGACTGCTGCACGCTCATAGCGTAAAGAATCAGCGTAAATGGCCTCATAATCGTCAATCGTACGAAAAGCATAGACCCCTTTTTTGGATACGCCTTGTATAGGTAGAAAATGAGGCGATGAGCCTGTGGCGATAACCAGTTTGTCATACGGGATATTCCGGCGTGCTTCTGTCATGAGCAATTGACGCTTTGTATCGATGTGGACAACTGCTTCGCCTGTTTGGATGGTGATGTCATGTTTGGTGTACCATTCTTTTGGCTTTAGTTCAATTTGAGACAATGATTCACTTTTTTGTAAAACCGATGAAAGTTTTATTCGGTTGTAGGCCGGGTGCTTCTCTTTTCCAATGATCGTGATGGAATAGCGTTCTGGCTGATTCTTTACGATATGCTCGATACATTTCATACTCGCCATGCCGTTTCCGATAAACACGAGTTTACGTTTTGCCATGTGAGATCAACCTTTCTAGCTTTTTGCGCCAAAGCAATGTTTGCCTAGATTATGGCACACATTTGTAAAAAAGTGTTTATCCATGTCATTTTTTCTAACACAATACTTCCATTCCTTCTATCAACTCGCTATCTTTAAGTCAGAAAATTCAAAATAAAGGAGTGGTTTTGTGAAACTCTCAGAATTGACTTCTAGTGGTCATCCTAAGACATTGTTTGGTTCATTTTTATATTTTGACGTGAGTTTCATGATTTGGGTTTTGCTGGGGGCACTCGGTGCTTTTATTGCACAAGATTTTGCCTTATCGACAATAGAAAAAGGCATGATTGTAGCCATTCCGATTTTATCCGGATCTTTTTTTCGAATTGTGCTAGGCCTATTAACAGACCGAATGGGACCTAAAAAAACAGCGATGATGGGCATGATTTTGACCACCATTCCGCTTATATGGGGGTTTTTCGGTGGTACAACCCTTTCAGAGCTAGTACTGATCGGGATTTTATTAGGGGTTGCAGGTGCGAGTTTTGCGGTCGCTTTACCGATGGCAAGCCGCTGGTACCCTCCTCATTTACAAGGGGTAGCGATGGGAATTGCCGGCGCCGGAAACAGCGGAACACTGATCTCGACACTCTTTGGACCAAGGCTTGCGGAGATGTATGGCTGGCATACAGTGATGGGGCTCGCTCTTATTCCTTTAAGTTTCGTCTTTTTGTTTTTTATTTTCACAGCAAAAGATGCACCAAACCAGCCGGCCCCTCAGCCGCTTCGGTCCTATTTTTCAGTCTTTAAAGTAAAGACAACGTGGTTTTTCTGTCTTCTTTATGCAATTACATTCGGTGGTTTTGTCGGACTTTCAAGTTTCTTGAGTATTTTCTTTGTGGACCAATATGCGATTTCAAAAATTCATGCCGGTGATTTTGTGACGCTTTGTGTGGCGGCAGGCAGCTTCTTTCGGCCAGTTGGCGGTTTGATTGCCGATAAAATTGGCGGGATGAAAGTACTGCTCGGTTTATTTGCTTTGATTGGTATCTGTTTAGGGGCAGTGAGTAGTCTACCTGCTTTACCAGTGGTCATTGCGCTTTTATTTGTCGGAATGATGTGTCTTGGTATGGGGAATGGGGCGGTGTTCCAGCTTGTGCCGCAAGTGTTTCATAAGGAAATTGGGATTGTGACTGGAATTGTAGGGGCTGCAGGAGGCATTGGGGGATTCTTTTTACCAAACGTTCTTGGCAGTTTAAAAGAAATGACGGGCTCCTATACATTTGGCTTTTTGACCATTTCTCTTTTTGTTCTTGCTGTCTTCCTCTGTTTGGTTGTCTCCCAGTTCAAACGTAAAAAAGTCATTATCCAGCCAACCATGTCTGAATCATAAAAAGCCATGACCACTCTTTGGTCATGGCTTTTCTCTATATATGGTAAACACCCTTTGTTTGACCTATTTTGGCAGAACCGAACTCCCCATTAAATAACGGTCTACCTCATGCGCCACTTGTCTGCCTTCGTTAATTGCCCAGACAATCAAGCTTTGACCGCGTCTTGCATCTCCCGCTGCAAATACGCCTTCTACATTCGTCGTATATTCCCCATATTTTGCGTCAATCCGATTGTTTTTGCTGTCCACGCCAAAGTGTTTCACTAGCGGCTGTTCAGTTCCCTCAAAACCAATCGCAATAAAGACTAGCTGAGCTGGCCATACCTTCTCTGTTCCTGGAATCTCATGAAATTCAAACTTCCCTTGCTCGTTTTTCACCTTTTCCATTTGAATGGTATGAAGCTCTTTTAACTTCCCATTTTTATCAGCCACAATCTTTGTGGTTTGAATCGAATATTGCCGCGGATCTTCTCCAAATTTTGCTTGTGCTTCTTCGTAAGCATAATCTAGAGAGAAGACATAAGGCTGTTCTGGCCACATGTTATCCCCTACACGTGTATCTGGAAGCTTTGGATGCTTTCCGAATTGAACAACACTTTTTGCTTTTTGGCGAAGTGCAGTTGCGACGCAGTCAGCGCCTGTATCTCCTCCGCCAATCACAATGACGTCTTTCCCTTTTGCGTCAATAAAGTTTTTATCTTTGAATCCTGAATCAAGCATGCTTTTTGTTGCGAGTGTTAAATAATCCATTGCCAGGTGAATCCCTTTTGCTTCCCTGCCTTCAATTAACAGGTCACGCTGCTTTTGTGCACCTGTACAAAGGATGACCGCATCAAATTGCTCTTTCAGTTCATCAGCCGTGATATCCACACCAATTTCTGTATTGGTCACAAAGTCAATGCCTTCTTGTCTTAGCAGTTTAACTCTGCGCTCAACGACTTCTTTGTCGAGCTTCATATTCGGAATACCATAAGTGAGCAGTCCACCAAGACGATCAGATCGTTCAAACACGGTTACAGCGTGCCCTGCTTGGTTTAGTTGGTCTGCACTTGCCAGTCCTGCTGGTCCTGATCCGACAATGGCAACCTTTTTCCCTGTACGGCTTGAAGGAATTCTTGGTGTAATCCAGCCATTTTCAAAACCTTTATCAATGATCGTCCGTTCGATATTTTTAATCGATACTGCTGGATCATTGATCGCGACGGTACATGAGCCTTCACAAGGTGCTGGACATACTCTTCCAGTAAATTCAGGGAAATTGTTCGTTTTTTGTAGTCTTTCAAGCGCTTCTTTCCATCTGCCCCGGTAGACAAGGTCATTCCATTCTGGAATTAAATTGTAGATCGGGCAGCCAGAAACGCCGCCCCTGATCTCCATCCCAATTTGACAAAACGGTGTTCCGCAATCCATACATCTAGCACCCTGCTGTTTCAATACCTCATCTGTATAAGGAGCTGAATATTCTTTCCAGTCATTTTGACGAGTGAGAGGGTCACGTTCATTTGGCTTTTCTCTTTTATAATCCATAAAACCTGTTGCTTTGCCCATTGTCCTCTCCCCTTTCTTAATGAGCGACGGCTGCTTTTTGCCCGTTTGCCGTTTCTTTATTTTTCGGTTTTGTGTTTGCTTCAAATGCGAACATAACAGCTTCCTCGTGGCTGAGGCCTGCTTGTTTTTGTTCCTCAATGCTTTGAAGCATCATTTTGTAATTTCTCGGAATGATCTTAATGAATTGATTCTTTTCTTGTGCCCAGTTCTCTAGAAGCGCTGCTGCTTTTGAGCTGTTTGTATAATCAAGGTGTTCCTGAATCATTTGCTTCACTTCTTGTTCTTCTTCGTGATCTGTGAGTTTTTCAAACATGATCATTTCCATGTTACACATTCTTTTGAACTGTTTTGCATCGGATGTATGCACATAAGCGATACCGCCAGACATCCCTGCGCCAAAGTTCTTCCCAACGTCACCTAAAATGACAACACGTCCGCCAGTCATGTATTCACAGCCGTGATCACCGATTCCTTCAACGACCACATTGACACCTGAATTACGAACGGCAAATCGTTCACCTGCACGACCGTTAATATACGCTTTTCCGCTTGTCGCGCCGTAAAATGCAACGTTACCGACAATCACGTTCTCATGTCCATTTTGTACAAAGTGATCAGATGTTTTGACAGCAATTTTGCCTCCAGAGAGTCCTTTGCCGATATAGTCATTTGAGTCACCTGTTAAATATAAAGACATCCCCTTTGGAACAAATGCGCCGAAGCTTTGTCCAGCTGAACCAGTGAACCGAAGTGTGATCGTATCCTCTGGCAGACCTTCTTCTCCGTAGCGCTTAGACACTTCACTGCCCGTAATCGTTCCAGCTACACGGTGAATGTTGCGAATGTTTAGTGACAGATCAACCGGTGTTTGATGATCGAGCGCTTCCTGTACATAAGGGAGAATCTCATTCATATCCAGTGATTCATCAATTTTATGATTTTGCGGCGTTCTGAATGTGCGTGGTCCCTCTGGCTGATATAGCAGGGTTTCAAGGTTCAGCTGTCCTGCTTTCCAGTGTGCTTTTGCTCTTTCACTTACTGATAAGACATCCGTACGCCCAATCAATTCATCCATTGATGTAAAGCCAAGTTCAGCTAAAATTTCTCTTACTTCCTCTGCAATAAACATCATGAAGTTGACAATGTGATCAGGGTCACCCATGAATTTTTTGCGAAGTTCTGGGTTTTGAGTAGCGACTCCGACTGGGCAAGTATCTAAATGACATGCTCTCATCATGACGCATCCTAATACGACAAGTGGAGCTGTCGCAAAGCCGTATTCTTCTGCTCCTAAAATCGCAGCCATGACAACGTCGCGTCCTGTCATTAATTTGCCATCCGTCTCAAGAACGACTCGCTCTCGAAGACCGTTTAAGACAAGGGTTTGATGCGCTTCTGCCAATCCAAGCTCCCAAGGAAGTCCTGTATGTTTAATACTTGTTTTCGGAGAAGCTCCAGTACCGCCATCATATCCACTAATTACGATGACATCCGCTGTCCCTTTTGCGACACCTGCTGCAATCGTACCAACGCCAGCTTTAGAAACTAGCTTGACGCTGATGCGTGCGTCACGGTTTGCGTTTTTCAAATCATGGATCAATTGAGCCAAATCCTCGATTGAATAAATATCATGGTGAGGCGGTGGTGAGATTAGGCCAACACCTGGCGTAGAACCACGTACGTCTGCGACCCAAGGATACACTTTATTTCCTGGCAGCTGTCCGCCTTCTCCCGGCTTTGCACCTTGCGCCATTTTAATTTGCAGTTCATCTGCATTGACTAAATAATGACTTTTCACGCCAAAGCGGCCAGAAGCAATCTGTTTAATTGCACTTCTGCGATCATCTCCGTGCTCATCTACTGTAAAGCGAGCAGGATCTTCCCCGCCTTCTCCGCTGTTGCTTTTGCCGCCAATTCGGTTCATCGCAATCGCTAGTGCTTCATGCGCTTCTTTACTTAATGAACCAAATGACATCGCACCTGTCTTAAAGCGGCGTACAATGGATTCAGCAGATTCAACTTCTTCCAGACGAACTGGCTTTTGTTTTGAATGAAAAGCAAATAGATTTCTAAGGAAACCAATTCGTTCTTCATCCGCTGCCTTCGTATATTGCTTAAATAAATCATAATCCTCGTTGCGGCATGCCCACTGAAGGGTATGAATGGTTTTTGGGTTAAAGGCATGATGCTCTCCATTTTTTCTCCACTGGAACTCACTGCCTGATTCTAGCGTTTGATCAGTTGATGCCTGATACCCAGCCTCATGACGAAGCTTTGCTTCACTTGCAATGGTGTCAAGATCAATTCCGCCTAGCTGCGAAGCTGTTCCTGTGAAATATGCCTGGATGACTTCTTCACTAATGCCGACTGCTTCAAAAATTTGTGCGCCTCGATAGCTTTGGACAGTGGAAATTCCCACTTTAGACATTACTTTAACGACGCCCTCAGTCACACTTTTGCCAAACTTTGTGACAGCCTCATCAAAGCTAATCGCAATCGCTTCTTCAGCAATAAGCTGTTTGTATGTTTCGTAAACGAGGTACGGATGGATCGCATCTGCACCGTAGCCAATCAGTGCGGCAAAATGATGAACCTCTCTTACTTCTCCAGATTCGACGATTAAGCTCACCTTTGTTCGTAAGCCTTGACGCACAAGATGCTGATGAAGTGCACTTAATGCAAGAAGTGGTGGAATCGGCACTTTTTCTTCCGTCATGTCACGATCGGAAAGAATTAGTAAAGATACCCCTTCACGAATGGCTTTTTCTGCCTCTTCAAACATCGCATCAAGACCGCGTTTTAGGTCATCAGTGAAAAGTGTATGAATCGTTTTGCTTTTAAAGGCGTTATGAACAATCGTTTTCAAGCCGTTGAACTGCCCGCTTGTTAAAACGGGTGTATAAAGTTTAATTCTTCGGCATGAATATTCATTTGGATGTAAAATATCTCCCTCAGCACCTAACCAAGTCATGGTCGATGTAACAAGCTGCTCACGAATGGCATCAATTGGCGGGTTCGTTACTTGAGCAAACAGCTGTTTGAAATAAGAAAACAGCGACTGCGCACGATCTGATAACACAGCAAGCGGTGTATCACTTCCCATCGAGCCTATTGGGTCCTTGCCTTCTTCTAGTAAAGGAATTAAATACTTTTGAATGTCTTCGTACGTATAATGGAAAGCACGCTGACGCGTTAACAAATCACTCATTATACTAGAATTTTCTGAATTTTCTTCCGAGCGATTGACGTGAACCATTTCTTCATCGAGCCATTTTTGATAAGGAAGTTCATTCGCAATCGAAGATTTCACTTCTTCATCAGAAATAATGCGTCCTTCTTCTAAATCGATTAACAGCATTTTACCTGGTTCAAGACGGTCTTTATACTTCACATCTTCTTCATTTGTGTCGATGACGCCGACCTCAGATGAGAAAATGATATGATCGTCATTTGTCACATAGTATCTCGCGGGTCTTAATCCGTTCCGGTCTAAGATGGCGCCGATTTGTTTACCATCCGTAAACGAAATCGCTGTCGGGCCATCCCACGGCTCCATTAACGAACTATGGTATTCATAAAATGCCCGTTTCTCTTTTGACATGTGCGTATTCTCCGTCCACGGCTCAGGAATCAGCATCATCGCTGTATGAGCAGGAGTCCGCCCTGCAAGCACGAAAAATTCAAAGGCATTGTCTAAAATGGATGAATCACTTCCGTCTGCATTCAGCACTGGCAAAATCTTGTCTAGATCTTCTCCGAAGGCTTCAGACACGAATTGTTGTTCTCTTGCTCTCATCCAATTGATGTTTCCTCTTAATGTGTTGATTTCTCCGTTATGAATTAAGTAACGGTTTGGATGCGCTCGTTCCCATGTCGGGAATGTATTTGTACTAAATCTTGAATGAACGAGTGAAAATGCAGAAACAAATGTTTCATCCTGTAGATCAAGATAAAAAGCATCAACTTGATCTGATGTTAAAAGCCCCTTATATACAATGGTTTGACTAGACAGACTGACAAAGTAAAATTGTTTTTCCTCTGCTGTTCCCCAGTTTTCAGCCTGCTTGCGGATGACGTATAATTTTCGTTCAAATGACAAACGGTCTGTTACGTTGTCGTTTGCTCCGATGAACACTTGCCGGACAACCGGACAGCTCTTCGCTGCAACCGTTCCAATTTTCCCAGCATCAACAGGGACCGTTCTCCAGCCAATTAATGTTTGCCCTTCTTGTTTAATGAAGCCGTTGATCTTTTGTTCGATCGCTTGACGCGTTTTGGCATCATCATCTTTTGAAAAGAACACCATTCCTACCCCGTAACGGCCCTTTTCAGGAAGTGCAAAGTCTTGGCAGTTCTTTCTAAAAAAAGCGTCTGGCAGTTGTACCATTAATCCGGCACCATCACCTGTATACGGATCACTGCCTTGCCCGCCGCGGTGATCAAGCTGGCACAGCATTTGCAATCCCTTTTTGACGATGCTATGTGTCGCCTCCCCTTTTAAATGGGCGTACAGTCCGATTCCACATGCATCATGTTCAAATTCAGGACGGTAGAGACCTTGTGGTTGTGGTAGTTGATTATAAGTCATCGTTTCTCTCCCCCGTTTAAAAGATCCGTTTTTTCACAGTAATAAAATCTCACAAACTCTGTAACTTATTTTAAGTTTTCAAATTAATATAAACAATATATAATTTAGATCAAAACAATCTCTTTTTGAGATAGATGGGTGTGAAGTGCAAAAATGGAGCTTCGTCAATTACGCTATTTTGTAGAAGTTGCTGACCGTGAACACGTGTCAGAAGCGGCTGAAAACTTACACGTTGCCCAATCTGCCATCAGCCGGCAGATTGCCAATTTAGAAGAAGAACTTGGAGTGGCTTTATTCGAACGAGAAGGACGAAATATCAAATTAACGAAAATCGGCAGACAATTTTTGGACCATGTCAGAACCGCCCTAAAAGCGATAGATTACGCCAAAGAACAAATTGATGAATACTTAGACCCTCACAAAGGGACAGTGAACATTGGATTTCCTACAAGTCTAGCAAGCCAAGTGCTCCCTTCTGTCATTTCCGCATTTAAGCTGGAATATCCAGAGGTCGATTTTTTACTTCGTCAAGGTTCCTATAAGTTTCTGATTGAAGCTGTCAAAAATCGAGACATTGATCTTGCCTTTTTAGGACCCGTCCCGACAAACGATCCTCAAATAGAAGGAAATATCTTGTTTTCCGAAAGCATTTATGCCCTTTTGCCTATTAGTCACCCCTTTAGCGGGCAAAGAAGTATTCATTTAAGTGATTTGAGAAAAGACCATTTCGTTTTATTTCCTGAAGGGTATGTGCTGAGACAAATTGCGGTTGATGCCTGTAAGCAGGCTGGCTATGAGCCTACTATCTCATCTGAAGGAGAAGATTTGGATGCCATTAAAGGTCTTGTGTCAGCGGGTATGGGCGTTACCTTATTACCCGAAAGTGCTTTTTATGAAACAACACCGCGATTTACAGTGAAAATTCCCATTGATTTCCCTCAAGTGAGAAGAACGGTCGGAATTATTGCGTCTAAATCAAGAGAGATGTCTCCTTCTGCCCATGATTTTTATATGTTTGTAAAAGACTTCTTTTCAAAAATTGAACAATATAAATAATTCACTAAAACAAGACATTTCATTTGTAGAAATAATCCCTCTTTGTATATGATGAGTTACAGAACAACAGACTATATGGAAGAAAGGTAATCGTATGAAATCAATTTTATCGTTTTTAAAGCCCTATCGGCTATCCGTTGTGTCCATTGTGGTTCTCACCTTTTTAAGCAGTATGCTCCAGCTGTATTTACCGACGCTTACAGCAGATATCGTTGATGTCGGGATCGTCCAAGGAGATGTCGCTTATATATGGAAGGTTGGGGGCTGGATGGTGGCTTGTTCTTTACTTGCCATCTTGCTCACGATTTGGAAGTCCTACTTGTCATCTAAGACAGCTCTAGGCTTCGGGCGTGATATGAGAAGACAGCTGTTTGTGCATGTCGAACAATTCTCATTAGAAGAATTTCAAAAAATCGGGACATCTTCCTTTATTACAAGATCAACAAATGATGTGAAACAAGTTCAAGATGTCACGATCATGATCTTACAAATGATGACACGGGCGCCTCTAATGCTCGTTGGTGGAATTATTTTGGCTGTATCTAGAGATGCTGTGTTATCTCTCATCTTTTTAGCAGCTCTTCCCCTTCTTGGTGGGTTCATTTATTTGGTATCAAGAAAAGCGATCCCCCTCTTTGGCCAGCTTCAGAAAAAAACGGACCGGCTGAACTTGATTATGAGAGAGTCGCTTTCAGGCATTCGGGTCATTCGTGCGTTTAACCGAGTAGATGACGAAAAGGAACGTTTTCAAGAAGCCAATACATCGTATAAGGATACTGGTCTTAAGGTCAATCGATTAATGGCGTACTTGTTCCCTTTTATGCTCATTATCATGAACTTCACGAATATCGGCATTGTCTGGATTGGCGCTAATCGGATTGATGCCGGACAGATGGAAGTCGGGAATCTGATCGCCTTCATTCAATATGCGATGATGATTTTAATGGCACTCATTATGCTTTCTATGAGTTTTATTATGGTGCCTAGAGCTCAGGCATCAGCTAAACGGATGAATGAAGTGTTAAATCTAGAACCAAAAATTAAAGACAAAAAAGAAGCTGTCACTAAACTTGATCAGCCAGCCCAGTCCATTCGCTTTGAGGATGTGTCATTTTATTATTCAAATGCTGAAAAACCAGCCGTTCAAGACATGACGTTTGAAGCCAAAAAGGGTGAAACGACGGCGATCATCGGCAGTACAGGTTCCGGGAAAACGACCCTTCTTCAGCTGATGACACGTTTTTATGAAGCCACAGAAGGAAAAATTACATTAGATGGTGTCGATATTAGAGAATTGCCTCAAGAGAAACTGAGAAGTCAGATGGGTTATGTTTCTCAAAAAGCCATTTTATTTAGCGGAACCATTGCTGATAATGTGCGCTTTGGCAAACGCGATGCAACAGATGACGAGATTTGGCAGGCACTGCGGACAGCACAGGCCGAAGAATTTGTTTTGCAAAAAGATGGCGGAATTCACGCAGAGATAGACCAAGGGGGTTCGAATCTCTCTGGCGGTCAAAAGCAGCGTCTTTCGATCGCAAGAGCACTCGTAAGAAAACCTGCATTCTACCTGTTTGACGATAGCTTCTCTGCCCTTGATTACAAAACGGATGCAAAACTTCGGTCAGCGCTAGAAGCTGAAAAAGAGCATGCTGCTTTGATTATTGTGGCTCAAAGAATCAGCACAGTGAAGCATAGCGATAAAATCATTGTGTTAGATGATGGAAAAATAGCAGGTATCGGTACACATGAACAGTTACTGAAAGATAACCTTGTCTATCAAGAGATCGTCGCATCACAGGAAGGTCAGGAGGTGGAGCAAGGATGAGTAAAAAAATGTCTTCTGGAATGGGACATAAAGGCGGTCACCCAAGGGGCCCAGTACAAAAACCGAAGGAATTTAAAAAAACACTTCTTCGTTTAACGGGCTATTTAAAACCGAGGAAATTTCAGCTGATCGTTGTCCTGATTGCAGCGATCGGTTCAACCGTTTTTAATGTTGTCAGTCCAAAATTACTTGGGGATGCCACCTCTTCCCTATTTGAAAGTTTTACACAAGGAACTGGTGTTCAATTTGATGTCATTTCACGCATTTTATTGTTGCTTGTTCTATTATATGTCGTGGCATCTCTCTTCTCATTCGTGCAGCAATATGTAATGGCGGGTGTCTCGCAGCAGACCATTGCTGAACTAAGACAAGAAGCGAGTGACAAACTCACACGTCTCCCTCTTCGTTATTTTGATAAAACAACACACGGAGACACGCTGAGCCGGGTGATGAACGACATTGATAATATTAATACTTCTTTACAGCAGGCACTCACGCAAGTGATCACATCTGTTATTACAGTCATTGGTATTGTCGTCATGATGCTTTTCATCAGTCCGCTGCTGACACTGCTTGTTTGTTTGACGCTGCCTCTTAGTTTGTTTGCGATTCGAGGCATTACATCATTTTCGCAAAAGCATTTTAAAGCACAGCAAAAAGAACTAGGGATGATCAATGGACATATTAATGAAATGTTCACAGGACATCAGACGGTTCGTGCGTATGGCTATGAAAAGAAAGCCATTGATACATTTGATCAATTAAACGAACAACTATATGAATCTTCAAGAAAAGCACAATTTATCTCCGGCTTAATGATGCCGATGATGACCTTTATTGGGAATCTTGGCTATGTGGCGGTAAGTGTTGCTGGCGGAATTCTTGTCATTAACGGGAATATTCGTGTTGGGGATGTGCAAGCATTTATCCAATACACACAACAAATGTCGCAGCCGCTTGTGCAAGCATCCAGTGTTGCAAACTTAGTTCAATCTGCTATCGCATCTGCTGAACGGGTGTTTGAAATTTTAGATGAGGAAGAAGAACATGCGGAAGAAGATGCAGCGATTGATCTTAAATCCCTTTCCGGAGATGTGGCCTTTGAGCACGTTCACTTCGGTTATGAGAAAGATCAACCCATTATTAAAGATTTGAATTTACAAGTCCGAGAAGGACAAACGGTGGCCATTGTTGGGCCAACAGGCGCTGGAAAAACAACGATTATTAATCTGTTAATGCGCTTTTACGAGCTAGATCAAGGCTCCATTCGCATTGGCGGCGTAAAAACAACCGACCTCAGCCGAGAGCAAGTACGTGACTTATTTGCGATGGTTCTTCAGGATACATGGCTCTTTGAAGGCACAATTTATGACAACATCGCATATGGCAGACAAAATGTTTCAAAAGAGGATGTGTTGAAGGCCGCTAAACATGCCTATGCAGACGATTTCATCCGCACCCTTCCAGATGGATATGACACACTCTTAACAGAAGATGCCGGCAACCTCTCACAAGGTCAGCGTCAACTGTTAACCATCGCCCGTGCCATCTTATCTGATCCGAAGATATTAATCTTAGATGAAGCAACAAGCAGTGTCGATACACGGACAGAGATGCATATTCAAAAAGCGATGAATGAATTAATGAACGGCAGAACAAGCTTCGTCATTGCACATCGACTTTCAACGATTAAAGATGCCGATCTCATTTTAGTCATGAAAGATGGCACGATCATTGAAAAAGGAACTCATCGTGAGCTTTTGAAAGAAAAAGGCTTTTATGCCGACCTCTATATGAGTCAATTTGCCGAAAACCAAGTCGGTTAAACAGCACCAAAAAGGATAGACAGCATGTAAAAATGCCTGTCTATCCTTTTTGTTATGCCTTAAGCTTCGCGTTTTCTGACTTTCACACTAAGTTTCGTCATGTAATCCGCTTCATTTTTAGACATCAGAGAATGAAGTAAATACTCCTCAAAGACATCCCCATCCAGTATCATATCCTCTGCTTCGATGTGATCTAATAAACGTGAATAGGCAGTTTCCATCTCTTCATATGTTCCTTGTTGATACATGACTGCATAAAGGCCCGCTGGCTTTTTGACTGCATCCGGTCCTTCCATTCGGCAAAACAGCCGATCAGATTGATGATAATGACGCTGCAAAAACTGCTCCTTGTTTAAAATAGAACCATTTGCCGCCGCACCTTTAATACCAATCCCTTTCAGAAATTCTCCTACAATTCGAGAAATTTCTTCTATAGGTGTGTTTGAATCAATTGGGTTTGATGTACTGAGGACGATCGGTTCTTCTGGCAGTTCTTGAAACAAGACCTCCCCTGTTTTCACTGATGATAATTCATTCGTTGTCTCGATCACACGAAAAAGAAAAGATTGAATATCCTGTAGTTTTTGGATCTCCTCCCCGACCTTTTCTGCTTGCTCAACCGCAAGGCTTTGCAATTTCTCCTGAGAAGGCTCAGTAAAGTATTGTTTTAATTGTTTGATCGGAAATTGAACAGCACGAAGAGATTGAATGGCCATGAAATGATCAAACTGTTCAAATGTATAATAACGGTACCCATTTTCCTGAACACCTGCCGGCTTAAACAAATCGATCTTATCATAATAGAGCAGTGTATCTTTTTTCACTTCAAATAATGCCGCAAATTCTCCAGTTAAAAATGTTTTTTGAACATCGCTCATCATTTTTAGGGCTCCTTTCTTGACTATGGAGTTACTCCATCCTTTATGATAACATGCATAAACACCACGTATGTGGAGAAAGGATTTACACATGAACAAAATCGCACAAGATCAAGTCACATTATCACTTGCAAAACAAGAGGACTTCCCTTTGATGAAAAAAGAACTGCAAGATGCTTTCACAGCTGGCATCATTGATGCATTTGGCGATGCAGAAGGTGGACCAATTCCTCCTGATGAGTCGATTGATGAATCTTTTTATTCGACAGAGAACCTTGTCTATCATATTTTACTAAACGGTCAAAAGGCAGGAGGGGTTGTTTTAAAAATCAACCCTCTCACACACCGCAATTCGGTGGACCTGTTATATATCTCTTCATCATCTCACAGCCGAGGCATTGGTCAGGCAGCATGGAAAGCCATTGAGGCGCAATATCCAGAAACGAAGGTGTGGGAAGTTGTCACTCCTTATTTTGAAAAGCGCAACATTCATTTTTATGTGAACAAATGCGGGTTTCAGATTGTTGAGTTTTATCACTTGCACCATCCAGATCCGAGCTTGCCTCATGAGAACGATCAAGAAAATGACCCTTTAGCGCCTGAGACATTTGAATTTTTCAAATTTGAGAAAGTCATGAAAAAAGACCGTTCAAGTTCATAAAAAAACTCCCCCTCATATGGGGGAGTTTCAGCATGTAGACAAAACCTCGCATTCGCCAAGAACAAAAGCTGGTTATTTGAAAAGAATGAATACGTGTATGATGCATATTGATTGTTACATTTGCCCCAACGGGCATTATCGTACAACGACTAGAGAAGGCTATAAGCAATATGCGTCTGATTCAGAGATATGCAAGTCCTGCTCGTTTTTAGATAACTGTACACAAAGTCAATTGGACGAAACTTTGTGGACTCAAAAAAGTTTCAATATAGGCGATGCTTACTTTCGCTGCCATGAATCTCAAAAAGCTAGCAAACTGGACATGGGAAGGACCATGTCCAGCCTAAGTCAACAGATAAATTGTATTAAAATCAGTGAAAACCCCTCATCTGGGGAGTTTTTATTTTGATATAATGTGAGGCCTTTCATCCGTCGCAAGAATCGCAAACAAATAATGATCTTTCCACTCCCCATTGATTTTTACATTTTGTCTAGATAGACCTTCTTTTTGAAAACCTGCCTTTTCAAGTACTCGTATGGAACCTATATTATGAGGCTGAACACCTGCTTCAATTCTGTGAAGATCCAGCACATGAAATGCCTCATCTAGCATGAGGGCAATTGCTTCAGTTGTGTAGCCTTTTCCATTATGTTTTTGATCAAGTCCGTATCCAAGCCAGGCGCTTTGAAGAACATCTCTGACAACACCAGATAATGTGATTGTGCCAATGAGCTGATGTGACGCGCGGTGGAAAATTCCTTTTGCATATGTTTCGTCTTTTTGGCGGCTTTGCTGAAATGTCTGAATTCGCTTCAATTGTTCGGGGATGGTGTAAAAATCCTCTTGTCTAAATGAAGTAAATGGCTGAAAGAACTCGCGATTTTCATATTCAAGTGTTGCCAGTGCTTCAGCATCGCTTTCTTTGAAATCTCTTAAATAGATCGATGAGTTGATCGTTTCCATGTCGTTCCCCCTTTTTTCTCTCTTCTTTTATCATACACTAAAAAAACACTACCCCAAGAAGAAAGGTAGTGTTCGTTACATTCATTCTAGCTTCTAATCTGACCATCACCAGACAGAAGAAGTTTTGTTGTTGTCAGTGCAGGAAGTCCCATTGGCCCTCTTGCGTGCAGTTTTTGAGTAGAAATGCCAATTTCAGCGCCATATCCTAGTGCACCGCCATCTGTAAAACGTGTAGATGCGTTATGGTAAACAGCGGCCGCATCGACTTCGTTTAGAAAGATTTGTGCGTTTTTTTCATCCTCTGTTATGATGGCTTCTGAATGTTTGGTCCCGTACTGATCAATGTGGTGAATGGCGTCCTCAATTGAGTCAACCACTTTCACCGCAAGATCAAGACTTAAATACTCATCTGTCCAATCTACTTCCTCCGCAGGAACCGCTTCGGAAAAGAAGGATTGAGCGTCTTGATCTCCATGCACAGTGACATGATGCTGAAGCAGTGCTTCATTCAATGCTGCACCATTTTCTTTTAGCCAATCACGATGAACGATCAGAGTCTCAAGCGCATTACAAACGGCCGGACGATTTGTTTTCGCATTGATGACAATCTGAATGGCTTTTTCTACATTCGCTGTTTGATCAATAAAGATATGGCAGTTCCCTGTCCCTGTTTCAAGAACTGGAATGGTCGATTCTTCTACAACTGTTTTGATTAACGAAGCCCCGCCTCTCGGAATTAAAACATCGATCCATTCTTTTAGATGAAACATCGCTTGAACCGATGAACGGTCTGTTTGTTCAATAAACTGTACCGCATCACGAGGGATCTTTGTTTGATCCAATGCCTCATGAATGACGCGGACGATGGCTTTGTTGGAAGAAATAGCGGAGGAACCGCCTTTTAAAATCACTGAGTTGCCTGCCTTGAGGGCAAGCCCTGCTGCATCGACAGTGACATTCGGTCTCGCTTCATAGATCATCCCGATCACGCCGAGCGGTACTCTTCGACTTTTCACATGTAAGCCGTTCTCAAGAGTCCATTCATCCAATATTTCTCCAACAGGATCTGTTAATCTCGTCACAAGCCGCAAACTTTCCGCAAACTCATGAATTCTCTCTTCATTTAACATTAATCGATCCATTAATGCTTCAGAGAAGCCCTTTTCTTTTCCTGCCTCTAAATCCTTTTGATTTTCCTGTAAAATAAAATCACTTTGCTGTTCGAGTGTTTCTGCTATTTTCAGCAGCGCCTCATTTTTTTCCTCTGTTTGAAGTAAACCTAGTTTTTTTGATACGTGCTTTGCTTTTTTCGCTTTTTCTTTGACCGATGTGACAACTTCAGCTGTCAGTGTCATGAAATTCCTCCCTTATGATTAGCAAACTGGTATTGATAAATCTAAATGACAAACAAACGCTTCAAGATCTACGACATGCACCACTTCATCCTGTAGCAAGTCACCGTTCAGTGCGAGTTCGTCGGACGCATAATTGACAATGCCAAGCCCTATTTCTCTTTCATCTTGATCTAAAATACGGACAACATCGCCTTTTTTAAACGAACCCTTTACATTGACTATGCCGTCAGAATCCAGACTTTTCTCACGATGCATGAGAAGCTCCTGTGTTTTCTCTTGAACAACGATTTCGCCTTTTGGGCCAGAATGAAAAGCAATCCACTGTTTTTTATAATTCAGCGGCGCTAAATTTTCGTCAGCTGTAAAATAAGTGCCGTCCTCTGTCCCATTAATGGCTTTGTCTAAAATGTGAGGCGTATCGGCTTTTCCCAAAAAGCCATTGATGCCTGAGGCCATTGAAATTTTAAAGGCGTCGAGTTTTGATTTCATTCCGCCTGTGCCAACGCTGCTTCCCGCATCTCCAGCGGCTGCTTCGATGTCTTCTGTGATTTCTGTGACTTCTAGAATTCTCTTCGCATTCGGATTTGTATGAGGGTTATCTTCATACAAACCGTCAATATCAGATAAAATAGCGAGGAAATCCGCATCAATCAGTCCAGCTACTTTTGCAGACAATGTATCATTATCTCCAAACTTCAACCGATTGATCGTCACTGTATCATTTTCATTAATAATCGGGATGATCCCTCGATCTAATAACACATTCATTGTATTTCGCACATTTTGATAGCGCGTTTCATCTGAAAAATCGCTTCTTGTAATTAATAGCTGTGAAGCAATATAGCCGTGCGATAAAAATAAAGTAGAATATGACTCCATTAAAAGCCCTTGCCCTATTGAGGCAGACGCCTGTTTTTCTGGCAGTGTTTTCGGTCTATCAATAAATCCTAATTTTCGGTAACCAGCTGCAACCGCACCAGATGAAACCAAAATGACTTCGTGTCCTTCATCTTTGAGTTTTACAATTTGATTGACGAGGTTTTCTAGTTTTTTTAAACTAATCTCACCTTGAAAGCTAGTAAGAGAGCTGCTTCCGATTTTCACAACAATTCGTTTTCTCTCTTTATCTGCGTACACCTTATCACTCCTGTATTGAGGCTCTATTTATATCGTTACTTTTTGTTTTTGCTGTTCACTTATTTCTTTTGATCGATTGGCGGCATGTTTGACGGCCTGCTTGATGGCTTCTCCTCCGCCAAAATCATCTAATGCATCTAGTCCTGCAGCCGTTGTTCCATTAGGTGACGTAATTTTTTCTCTGAGGACAGAAGGATTTTCAGCTGTTTCTTGCAGCATCTTCGCTGCACCGAGAAGTGTCTGTGTACCGATTTGACGGGACATTTCTTTTGATAAGCCAGCTTCTTCTCCAGCTTCTTCGATTCTTTCCATTAAGAAATAAAAATAAGCTGGACCGCTTCCGGCAATTCCTGTGAAAATATCCATTTGCTCTTCCTGAATGGTATACACTTCTCCCATTTCAGATAAAAGAGCCCGACTCATGCTTACATGTTCATTTTTCACATCACGTCCAGCAGATAAAGCGGTCGCCGACGCCCCAATCGTACTTGACGTATTTGGCATTACTCGCATAACAGGCTGCCCTTCATGCAGCATGTCTTCAATATACGATGATTTCACACCTGCAAGTACAGACAGGATGAGCTGATCTTTCTGAATATGAGGTTTTAATGATTCAAGTGCTGTTTCAGCATCCTTTGGCTTCATCGCCAGGATCAACATATCCATCTCTTCAAAAGGAAATGAATCCATTGTGGCTGTTTGGATTCCGTAGCGTTTCGTTAGTTCGTTTAATCGCTGCTTATTTTGCTTGTTTGTTGCGTAAATTTGGCTGAGCGGCATCTGACCTGATCGCACAATACCTGCAATCATTCCTTCCGCCATAGAACCTGCTCCAATGAAAGCAACTTTCTTTTGATCAATGATATTGATCCTCTCCCTTGTTCGCTTTTTGTTCGTGTTTTTCGCACGTTAGTTATCGTAACATGATGAGAAATCGTGTCAAGAAAGAGCCAGCGCTTTTCAAAAGTCCCGAATACACGCTGAACAGCTTGCGGTATGTATGTTAGCCGTGTTTTTTTAAATCATCAATTTAGATCAAAAGAACTATATAGATTTGAATCATAGTACCCTTTCGTTCGACTGAATTCACCATTTTATTTTTGGTTTCGGTGACTTCAATTCTAGTTTTTAGAAAGCGCTATCATTTTTGATGACTTTCTATTTTCCTATAGGATGAATGTGTTTGAATCTTTCGATTAGACTATTGACATATTTTAGAAAACATGTCCGTTGAAATGCGTTTTTCGTGGTGATACCGTGAAAGGGAAATCAAGTGAAAAAGGAGCGTTCATAATGAAAGTAAAAGAAAATTACGTCAATGTCATCCCAATGAAAGAAATCCGATCTACTGATGACCTTCTTTTCCCATTCCCTATCTACAATGAATTACGATCGCAGGGTGATATTCGATACGATGAAACGAGAAAGTGCTGGGATCTCTTTCGATATGCTGATATTCAGTCCGTTCTGAAGCAGCCAAAAGTGTTTTCATCACAGCGAGGAAGAAGTACATCTAAAACGAGTATTTTAACAATGGACCCTCCAAAACATACCAAAATGAGAGCACTCGTCAATAAAGCCTTCACGCCAAAAGCGATCAAACAAATAGAAGAAAAGATCAAAGACTTGACCCATGATCTATTAAATCAAGTAAAGGATCAACGGACCTTCGATATTGTGCAAGATCTGGCCGCTCCCCTACCTGTCATGATCATCGCCGAGCTTCTCGGTGCAGAAGTGAAAGACAGAGAGCTGATCAAAAAGCATTCAGATGCTCTAGTTGCAGGAGCCAAAGATGATTCAAAAGAAGCTATTCAAGCCGTTGTCGACATGCAAAAACAAGCAGAAAAAGAGCTCTCAGCGTACTTTGCTCATTTGATCCAAAAACGAAAAGAAACACCAGCCGATGATTTAATCTCCCTTCTCATCCAAGCAGAAATTGACGGTGAGCGTTTATCAGAAAATGAACTGCTTGGCTTTTGTATACTCTTACTCGTTGCTGGTAATGAAACAACGACGAATTTAATCACAAATGCAGTACGACTTTTAACAGAACAGCCGCATATCGCCGAATCAGTGCGGCAAGACCTGTCTCTCATTCCTCAATTGACGGAGGAAACGCTGCGCTATTATCCGCCTGTTCAAGCGATTGGGCGAGTTGCAGCAGAGGATGTTCAGATTGCCGGTTCTCACATTGAAAAAGGAGACTATCTCATCAGCTGGGTGGCATCTGCGAATCGTGATGAACGGAAGTTTGACGATCCAGATACGTTTCGTCTTGACAGAAAATCAAATCCGCATTTGAGCTTTGGCTTCGGCATCCATTTTTGTCTTGGTGCCCCTCTCGCCCGGCTTGAGGCTCATCTAGCACTTGAGATTTTACTCCGTACGTTTCGAGAAATCACCTGTGCGGCAGATCAGCTGAAACCGATTCAAAGCACGTTTGTGTTTGGGGTCAAAGAATTCCCTGTGCAGGTCACCCGTTTTTAAAAGCCCCTTTCATCAGGGGCTTTTTTTCATATGCTTATCCTTACCTTCCTGCTCTGAACATGCTAAAATAAAGTCCATATGTACAGTGATCACGGAATTCGGAAAGGAAGCTAAACGTATGACCGATTACACAGCAATGAAAGACGGGATATTCAAATCAGTTTGTTCGTTAGATTGCCCTGATCAGTGCGGTCTTTTAATACATAAAGAGAACGGAAAGATCGTTAAAGTTCAAGGAGATCCAGATCATCCAGTCACTCAAGGAAACATTTGCAATAAAGTGCGGAATGTCACAGCTCGTTTATATGATGAAAAACGTCTGACAACGCCATTAAAACGTGTAGGTCAAAAAGGTGACCGGCAGTTTGCACCAATTACGTGGGAAGAAGCGATTGAAACCATTCGTCAAAAATGGACAAAGCTGATCGAAGAAAAAGGACCAGAAAGCATTTTGCCTTACAGCTTCTATGGGAATATGGGGAATCTTAATGCAGAAGGAATGGACCGCCGCTTTTTCTATCGACTTGGCTCAAGTCAGCTAGACCGAACCATTTGTCAGTCAGCCGGAACAACTGGCTATAAATATACAATGGGCGCAAGCATTGGGACAGACCCAGAAGAAACCATTCATACAAAACTATTTATCTTTTGGGGCATCAATGCGGTTTCAACCAATATGCATCAAATCACGTTGGCACAAAAAGCTCGAAAGCAAGGGGCTAAAATTGTCGTCATTGATGTGCACAAAAACCAAACGGGCCGGATGGCAGATTGGTTCATTCCGCTTCGCCCTGGCACTGACAGTGCGCTAGCTCTTGGGATCATGCATGTCATTTTTAAAGAAGACCGCACAGATGCGTCATTTTTAGAGACTTACACGGTCGGTCACAATGAACTTCGCGAGCATGTGAAGCAGTATGATCCAGAAACGGTTGAACAAATCACGGGTGTCCCTAAAGAAGACATTGTCTCACTTGCGAGAATGTACGCAGAGACAACGCCGTCTCTCATTCGTATTGGCAATGGGCTTCAGCATCACGATAATGGCGGCATGAGTATTCGAACCATCTCCTGCCTCCCTGCCCTCACCGGTCAATGGCTGCACAAAGGCGGCGGTGCGATGAAATCGAACTCTTCTTTTCTTAGTTATAATGAAACCGCTCTTCAGCGACCGGAATTATTAAAGGAGCGCGAACCTAGAACATTTAATATGAATCAGCTGGGCAGCGTGTTAACGAACGCAGAACCTTCAATTGATTCTCTTTTTGTCTACTCTTGCAACCCGGCTGTTGTGACACCTGAAGCAAATAAAGTAAGAGACGGTTTGATGCGGGAAGACTTATTTACGGTAGTCCATGACTTGTTCATGACAGAGACAGCCACTTATGCGGATATTGTTCTGCCAGCGACATCTGCCTTTGAAAACGAGGATTTTTATACTTCTTACTGGCATCATTACATTCAAATTCAAGAACCTGTTATAGAACGTTATGGAGAAAGCAAATCAAACACTGAAGTGTTTCGTCTTTTGGCTCATGCGATGGGCTTTGAAGATGAAGCCTTTAAAGAGACAGATGCGGAACTAATGGAACAAGCTCTTCATCATCCTGAAAACCCGCACTATGAAAACATTTCATATCAAGCGTTAAAAGAGAAAAAGTGGATCAAAGCAAAACGAGGGCCTTTCGAAGATTTAAAGCTCCCTACCCCAAGCGGGAAAATTGAACTTTACTCTGAACAAATGAAAAAAGATGGATATCCAGCCCTTCCAACCTATGTACCTTTATTCAAGGAAAGTGATTATCCACTAACGTTTATACCGGGACCAAACCATAATTTTCTTAATTCCACCTTCTCTCTTCATGAGAAGCATCAAAAGCTTGAGAAATTTCCGAAGCTTCATATGAATGAACAAGATGCAAAAGAAAGACAGATTGAAGATGGGGACATGGTTCGTGTGCTGAATGATCGAGGAGAATGCGAGCTGATCGTGTCAGTCGGACAAAATGTGTTATCTGGTGTTGTTGTCAGTCAGGGATTATGGGCAGACCAAAAAGGCAAAAAACATTTGGTGAATGGCCTCACACCTGATCGTTTGGCAGATATGGGCGGTGGTGCGACGTTCTTTTCCGGCAGAGTCGAAGTTGAAAAATTATGATAGAAAGAGCCAGGAGTTTTGCTCCCGGCTCTTTTCTTTGACTTTTTTAGTTGCCAATAAACAGCTGATTGGTCATCACATTTGCACTTCCGCTGCTTTGGTAGCCTTCTACAGTAAATGCCGTTTCATACATTTTCCCCATTGGCATCCCTAAGCTTTCCCATTTTCTAAAATGCGCACTGACGGAGACCGTTCCGCTTGTACGTTTCGTTTGACGTACACTCCAATATTGCTTGAAGGTTGCGATCCCGATAATGGAAGGCTGATTGACACGGGTTGTTTCATAAATGTCATATGTGCCTCCATCAGCATAAAATGATCCTTTATACGCTCCTGTTGGACGATACGTGCCCCATGAATCAACAATGTAATATTCTGCTAATGGAGATTGTGTCCAGCCATAGACACATAGATAGGAATTCCCGCCTGGGTTAAAACTTGCGTTGTAATTGATGGAGATGTTGCCAAGCTGATGGTGAGTTCTAGTGGAATCAAACTTTTTCCCTTTTCTAAATAAAGCATTTCCGATATTGTTCCAGCCTGCACTAAATGCCCCGCCGTTATTGAGTGTCATCGAGGTATTTCCATAATCCTTCCATAATTCATAATCGTACCCGCTATGGTTACCCATTTCATTATTCGTAATGGTTCTCGCATGGGCTGGTACAGCCGTCAGTATAAGCGTCAGTCCAATACACATCACAAACAACAGTCTTAATTTTCTCAAATTCATCGTCCATTCCTCTCCTTTTTCATCCTTTTGATTCTGTCATCTCTAAGATGAAACGAATTCATCACCTCCTTTCATGCTCCCACTCACTGCTAGATTATCGATACTTTGCTAGACCCGCATGAATGTCTCTTGTGTATGTATAAATGCTTTGATACAAACGAAAGAGATGATCATATACATCGACATGCTGTTGATTTGGTGTAAATACGGCCGCTTGATGAATAAACTGATCCGCGCACGCCTCAAGTGACTCGTACCAGCCGCATCCAACTGCTGCAAGCATCGCTGCACCTAACGCGGGCCCTTGCTCATTTTCAAGCTGAATCACTTCAGCTTGAAAAATGTCTGCCTGCATTTGAAGCCATGTATGACTTCTCGCACCTCCACCAATGGACACAATAGCATCTATTCTTTTTCCGGCCTGCCTGAATAAAGCGATCGATTCATTTAATGAAAAAGTGATTCCTTCAAGCACAGCTCTAACCATATGCGCTTTTTCATGCCGGCTGTCTAATCCAATGAAGCTTCCACGAATGACTGAATCTGCATGAGGCGTTCTTTCCCCAACTAAATATGGCGTAAATAGCAATCCATTTGCGCCAGGCGCTATATCCTTTGCTCCGGCTAAAAGGGCTTTAAACGAATCATTTGGAGCAAGTAAAGATTTAATCCAATCGAGGCTATAACCTGCTGATAAAGTGACTCCCATTGTATAAAAAGCGTCTTTTTTTGCATGATGGAATAAATGCAAGTTTCCATTCAGCTCTCTGTTATGATTTTCTTCATAGGAAAGAATGACACCTGATGTGCCAATGCTGCATAATGTGTGACCTGATGATAAAATGCCGGCGCCAATGGCACCGCAAGCATTATCCGCTCCACCCGCAAAAACCTTCACCTCTTCTGTCATCCCGGTTTCCTTTGCGATCTGCGGCAAGAGTGTTCCAACCTCCGCCTCCGATGAAACGAGTGGCGGGCAAATACGAATCGGAATATCAAAGCTTTGACAAATCTCCTGACTCCATGTTTGTTCTCCCATATCCAACAGTAACGTACCAGCCGCATCAGAATAGTCCATATGAATAGCGCCGGTTAATCGATATCTGACATAATCTTTTGGAAGTAAAAACAAATGGATTCGTTGATCAATTTCTGGTTCATGTTCCTTTACCCATAACAACTTTGGCAGTGTAAATCCTTCTAACGCCTGATTTTTTGTGATCGCTTGCAGCCTGCCTCCTAGCTTTTCTGTCATGCGCACGCATTGCGGTGTTGTTCTTGTGTCATTCCACAAGATGGCAGGCCTGAGCACCTGAAGGGATTCATCCAATAAAACAAGTCCGTGCATTTGTCCAGAAAAACTGATGCCTTCTACCTGCATTGACTGAACAGGCTTTCTCTCCATAAGTTCTGTCATCGCGGCCATCGTCTGCTCTACCCAGTCTTCAGGATTTTGCTCACAATAACCTGGTTTGCTTTGAATGAGGCGGTAAGATTTAGTCGTCTCGCAGCATACCTTCCCGCTCTCATCTACTAATATCGCTTTAACTCCGCTCGTTCCAAGATCAATTCCCATCACATACTTCATGTGTTCACTCCTTCAAAACATCAGCCCGCTCCATTAATCTTCTAACAAATATTGATTCAATCTGGCTTTCAGCTGTTCCTCTCTGCCAGATTCGTTTCTGATGAGCGGATGTTTCAGTGCATATTCTTCTAATGTATGAAAGTTTGCCTTTCCTTCTGAAATCTCCCGTCCAATTCCTTCAGAAAAACTGCGGTACCGGTGCTTGATCACATCTTCAAACACACGGTCTTCTATGAGTCTATGAGCCACCCGCAGCCCTTTTGCGAATGCATCCATCCCCGCAATATGGGCATACAGAAGATCTTCCAGTTCAAAGGAGGCTCTTCTGACTTTTGCATCAAAATTGAGACCGCCTGTTCCAAGTCCGCCATTTTGCAAAATTTCATACATGGCGAGTGTTGTGGCATATAAATCCGTTGGGAATTCATCTGTGTCCCATCCTAGAAGGGAGTTTCCTTGGTTGGCATCAACGGAACCGAGCAGTCCATGAATTCTTGCTACACGCAGCTCATGCTCAAACGTATGACCCGCTAATGTCGCATGATTGGCCTCGATATTTAATTTAAAGTGTATATCCAATCCATATTGTTTTAAAAAGGCGATCGATGTCGCTGCATCCGTATCATATTGATGAGTTGTCGGTTCCTTCGGCTTTGGCTCAATTAAAAATTGACCTGTAAATCCAATTTCTTTTGCATAATCGACCGCCATATGCAAAAAGGTCGCCAAATGGTCAAGCTCTCTTTTCATATCTGTATTCAGCAGTGTGTCGTAACCTTCTCGTCCTCCCCAGAAAACATAATTTTCTGCGCCGAGTTCCTTTGCTGTTTCGATGCCCTTTTTCACTTGTGCTGCTGCATAGGCAAATACATCTGCATGACAGGATGTCGCTGCACCGTGAACAAATCTTGGATGCTTAAACATATTAGCCGTGTTCCATAGAAGACGAACCCCGCTTTGCTGCATGTAATCTTTCATTCTTTCTATGATGATGTCTAACTGTTGATTGGTCTCTTGAAGCGTGTCGCCCTCTGGTGCAATATCACGGTCATGGAATGAAAAATACGGGACATCCAATAGATCAAAGAGCTGAAAAGCCACTTCCAATCTAGCCTTCGCCAAATCCATTCCACTATAAGAATCCCATGCCCTTTTCATCGTGCCAGTTCCAAACATGTCTGTTCCATCAGCAGTCAATGTATGCCAATAAGCGACGGAGAATCGCAGGTGATCTTTCATTGATTTTCCGCCAATCATTTCGCTCGGATTATAATATTTAAATGCGAATGGGTTCTTTGAATGTTTTCCTTCATATTGAATGTTGCCAATCCCTTGTAAACTACTTAACGAAGTCATATTTGATTTGACCATAAGTGATTCCCCCTATATATTCACTTAGTAAGTTGATTCAACAAACAAATGAACGAGTTGACCAACTAATCTCTTTGAATTTTCCATATTTTTTAGTTTTTTAGAAATATTTTCGTTATAATAAAGTGAAAAGCATGTTTTATAGAGAATGAACTCGACAAAAAATGGCTTTTCTTCACTTAATCTAAAGACGAAACAAATGGAGTGGATACAATGGATATTGCGGATCAGAACTTTGTGAAAAAAATAAATCAAAAGCTATTGCTAAACGAAATTCTGCACCATGCACCAATTTCCAGAGCAAAATTATCTGAACGCACTGGGTTAAATAAATCGACCGTTTCTTCTCAAGTGAGTACATTAATGAAAGAACATCTTGTTTATGAAATCGGTCAAGGTGAATCTAGCGGCGGAAGAAGACCCGTGCTTCTCATGTTTAATAAACGTGCAGGTTACTCTATCGGCATTGATGTCGGTGTTGATTATGTCAACGGCATTTTAACAGACCTTGAAGGGTCGATTATTCATGATGAGCAGCTCAAGCTCCCATCCAGCACACCTGATGTGACCGTCCGAATATTAATTGAATTGATTCAGCAGTTACGTTCACACATTCCTTCTTCTCCATACGGGCTGATTGGTATAGGGATTTGTATACCAGGTCTGGTCGATGCAGATGAACAAATTGTGTTTACGCCTCATTCAAAATGGAAAAATGTCGATCTAAAAACAAGTCTCCAAGACACATTCCAAGTACCGGTTTTTATCGAGAATGAAGCAAATGCCGGTGCGTACGGTGAAAAAATCTTCGGTGCTGCTAAACATTATGACCATCTGATCTATGCAAGTATCGGCACTGGTATTGGAATAGGCATCATTATCAATCATCATTTATATAGAGGCACAAACGGTTTTTCTGGTGAAATGGGACATATGACGATCGACTTTAATGGACCGACATGTAGCTGCGGAAATCGTGGTTGCTGGGAACTGTATGCATCTGAGAAGGCACTGTTCCAATCGCTCCAAACAGATGGTCAGCCATTCACCTATCAAGATATTGAGCGGCTGGCGAAGTTAAATGATATGAAGACACTCAATGCCTTGCGTAACTTTGGCTTTTACATTGGGGTAGGTCTCACAAACGTTCTGCATACCTTCAACCCACAAGCCGTTATTTTACGAAACAAGGTCATTGAATCTGAGCAGGCCGTTCTAAGTGTCATTCAAGATGAAGTATCCTCTAGAATGGATGCACAATTCAGCTCACGGGTGGAGCTGCTCCCTTCGTCATTAGGACAAAACGCACCAGCCTTAGGGATGACATCTCTTGTCACTGAAGCTTTTTTGCGTGATGTCACGCCTTCACCATAATTGAATACATGTTAAAGAGAGACAGCCTTTAGAGTGTTGTCTTTTTTTATTCAGTTGTTTCTTCGTATCGAAAATACTTAAAATCGGCAGGCAGACGTTCGCCGCTTGTGTCTTGGCACTGCATTCCGACAAAAGCCCCTGTAAAGAACCCCCCTCCTCGAATAAAATCATCTGATAAATGGGTCGATTCAAGCGGTACATCTATTTTTTCCCACTCTTGTTGATCAAAAGAATAAGAATACGTGTACGTCTCTCTCTGAACGGTCACTTTTAAATGCACATACGGAATCTCGTCTGGGATGATGATTTTTTTGATTAGCGGCTGAGAAAAGGCCAGATTTTCACACACAGATAACTCGAGGATACGGCCAAGCGCCTCGTCATAAGTCACCTGAAGTGCAGTCCAATTTTCCGTATTATAATAATTCACAAGACCTGCCGCTTGCTGAAAGTTTTTCGGAAAGAAGGAAACCGCTGTCTCTGCTTCAAAATAAAAGCTTTGCCAGCGCCTCGCAACAAACGCTTGGGTAAATTTAGACGTTAAAGATTCCTGCCCATACAGCCTTAAATGATGAGGATTTTCCGTCACTGAACCAATCTGATCCGTAAATGGGATTCTTAATGTTTGAAAATGTCTATTTAACGATGAATCTTTAAATTCATCGACTATGTGATAGGTTGGAGAGAACTCTTTTACGCTCATCGCAGGCGCTTCAACCTCTAGGAGCCCCTCTTTTCCGCCTACCACATACGGCCAGCCATCTTTCCATTCAAGCTTTTGTATGGCTGTCTCTCTTCCTAAAGGGCACCAGCCTCTTTGCTGAAAAATGGATTCCTTACTTGAATGAATTGGACGGCCAGTCAGATGAGCCAAATACCATTCATTTGTATGCGTTTGTACAATGGAAGCATGCCCGCATTTTTGTAGTGGATGGCTAGGCGCGTGAAAAGCCGTTAAAATTGGGTTGTCAGGATGAACCTCATACGGCCCATCAATACGCGAGGAACGGGCGATTGTGGCTGCATGTTCGTAACGTGTTCCCCCTTCAGCTGTTAATAAATAATAGACATCATTGATGTAATAAAGATGCGGGGCTTCTGTCAGTTTGATTGGCGTGCCTTTAAAAATGACCTTCCGTTCACCGACCAGTTTTTTTTCAGATACACTATATTCCTGTAAGGCTATACCTGCAAAAGAATGATGTTTTTCTCGATGGTCCCACAGCATATTCAACACGTATTTCTTTCCGCTTGGATCATGGAACAAGGAAGGATCAAACCCAGAACTATTGAGTCGAACCGGATCGCTCCACTCGCCATCTACTGCATCAGCTGTGACCAAATAATTATGACCATCCTTAAACGGACCATCTACTACTTTAATATCTGAATAGATGAGCCAAAACTGACCATCCGCATAACTTAAACACGGCGCCCAAACCCCGCCGGAATCAGGATTTCCTTTCATATCGAGTTGAGAAATTTTTTGCAAGGGACGCGCGGCGAGCCGCCAGTGGACGAGATCCTTTGAGTGATAAATTTGCACCCCCGGGAACCATTCAAATGTAGAAACCGCCATGTAATAGTCCTCTCCCGCACGGCAAATACTTGGGTCAGGGTTAAACCCTTTGAGCACTGGATTGGTAATGTTCATTGAATTTCCTCCTCTTTCAGAGAGCTACATTTTAAAGTCGTCCATATGATCGATATACACCTTGTCTCTATTCTCAAGCTCTCGTATGACTTTTTTATGTTTTTCTTCATCTAGGTTATAAAAATTAATATCAACCATCGCTAAAATGAGTAAGCATACAGGAATCACCGTTGTCGTGATTAAAATGCCCAGTAAAGCTTCTGGTGTTTGCACTTGATTTGCAATATAACCAAATCGGTCAAGGACAAGCCCTGGAACGATGCCGCCTAAGGCCATCCCAAATTTAAAGAAGAAGCCAATCACTGCGTAGATCAGTCCACCCATTCTTTTCCCTGTTTTATATTCGCCATATTCAACGGTTTCAGGAATGAGTGCCCACATGTAAGCACCTGCTGTAATACTCCCTGCAGCCGCAACGAGCCTGAAAATAAGTATTAAAGTGATTTGACTCGGCGGGATCACAAGTAAGGCAAGAAGGCCTACAATATTCAGCAATAATGAATAATTCAGCAGCTTTTTCTTTCCTAACAACTTGTGTAGCTTAGGGATAAACGGCAACACCATTAAAGCTGGCAGACTGCCAATCAGGCCGTACCACTTCACTAAATCCTCTCTGCCGAGGTTATACGTCACATAATAGATCCCGACTGAGTTGCTGATCGAGTTCACACCAAAGATAATGATAAAGAAAATGCTTAACACAACAAGCGGACGATTCACTCGTAACTGGACAAAGAGATCACTGAACTTGATCTTTTCCTCTGGCTTTTGAAGCGTGACGCGCTCATTCGTACTTTTAAAACAGAAAATCAGTAATCCGCCCCCAAGTACGCCGAGAAATGCCATCGTGATCTGCCAGCCAAGTGCTGTATTTCCTGTTGTATCACTCAAAAACGTCGCAAGAAACGGAACAAAAAAAGCAACAACTAAACCACCGAGATTTGCAAAAAGCATACGAACAGACGTAATACTGACGACCTCTTGGTTATTTCTTGTCATTGCGGAAGTTAAAGCACCATAAGGAACATTGATGAACGTGTATGTAAGCGATAAACCAACATACGTGATGTACGCATAAATGAGTTTTCCCATTTCGGAAAAATCCGGTGTCGTAAAACAAAGAATGGCAAGAACGGCAAAAGGTAACGCACCAAATAACAAATAAGGTCTAAACCGGCCAAAACGGCTGTTCGTTCGGTCAACCATCGCCCCAATAAACGGATCTGCAAGCGCATCGATGGCCCGAACCACCAAAAACATCGTCCCTGCTGCTGCTGCTGATAATCCATACACATCCGTATAAAAAAATAATAGATACGTAGAGACAGTTGCATAAATTAAATTACATGCGAAATCTCCTGAAGCATACCCCACTTTTTCAGACATACGAATCTTCTTTAAATTCTCACTCACCATGAGTTTTCTCCCTTCTTCACTTAGCCTCTTCTAACGGACAGATGGTGCAGGGCAGCAGCAATCAATAGGTCGAAAATAAAGCGCTTTCAATTCGTTGTAAAAATGAAGCTGAACAGCTCTTTCTTTCAGCTTAGCCCACATAGCAGCAAATCATGTGCTTTAAACAATAGATCAATAGATGATCGCTATCTTAGTTTATCGATTAAACAAACTAAGATGAATTCATTTTATAAAATATGATCTGACTTTTCAATATTTTTCGAAAAAATAATCCAAATAATTGATTTCTTGTCATTTTTTCTAAGATATGAGGAGATGAACCTTCTTTTTATCTTCCAAAAACAAAGAGAACTCAAATAATGGTTGCATTCATACCAATCCCATGCTATATTAATCAAGCGATGAGCTGAATTGTGTAAGTCGGGTAACACGTCTCTTTGAGACACACACGAATGTGGCGTGTGGTTATTCCGCCTCAATACGCAAAAGACATCTTCTGATGAAGATGTCTTTTTTCTTACCCTATTTTGGTGCCATTTTCAACCGGCTCATCGGTGGCAAGCAGGACAACGTCTTCTTTTGACGGCATGCCTCCTAAGACAAGCACCTCTGATTTAAACCCGGCAATTCTTCTTGGCGGGAAATTGACCACTGCAATAATTTGTTTCCCAGTGAGATTCTCAGCCTGATAACGTTTTGTCAGCTGTGCACTAGATTGTTTTATGCCAATCTCATCCCCAAAGTCAATCTTCAGCTTGAAAGCAGGCACTCTCGCTTCTGCAAAGAACTCTGCTTCTACTATCGTCCCAACACAAATGTCTAATGCTAAAAACTGTTCAATATCTGCCATTAGAATCTCTCTCCCTTTCAATCTTTCATAAAAGATGACCACTTGTCTTCCACTAATTTCTTAATTGTAGCACACCCTACTCTTCTAAAAGAAAGGGTTAAAAAGACTATTCATTGAAAATCCTTTTTAGTTTACATAATCATTTTATAGTAGTCTATTAAATATTTGCATCATGAAAATGAATTCGGTAAAATGGCAAATAATCCTACTGCTTCCTCCCAAATATATCAGGGAGGGTTAACACTTGTTTACATTATCAGATATGTGGACGTTTTGCTGGTCGTTTTTCGTCATTCTTCCTATCGTTGCCATCTTGCATCAGCTGGGCCATATTGTAGTCGCATGGCTGTTTGGAGCAAAGGTTTCGTTTGCACTTGGCCGAGGCAAAAAAGTATTGAAAATAGGCGTCGTTGAAATTAGAAGAATCTATTTTCTAGATGCATTTTGCCACTATGAAGAAATGAGGAGAAATAACCGTTTCTCACACATACTTGTCTACTTAGGCGGATCATTATGCAACCTGCTCAGTGTTCTCATATTGAATACAATGATCGCCAATGATTTCCTGCCAGAACATCAATTTTTCTATCAATTTGCTTACTTCTCAGTCTACTATGTATTTTTTGCTTTACTGCCAGTACAGTATGCAGATCATCATCCGAGTGATGGGCAAGCGATTGTGAACATCATTCGTCACGGTGAACCATGCGACATCATTGACTAAGATGAGGGGCTTTCACTGGCGATTTGATACTGAATCGTTAAAAAAGGAATACCGAATAACTTCATTTGATGAATTGCTGTGAGACTTTTTTCCGTCTCTGCTTTCATATGAAAGCTTTCTTCCATTGGCAGTTTCATGGTGATGAAAGACGTATGCAAATACAATCCTTCATCGCCCGTACTGCCTTTTGGACTTTTACTTTTTAATAGAAAATCTTCCTTTTCATTCAAAGGTTTTAAAATTGCCGTAAGCTGTGAAAAAGGAAGCGGCAAAGCAATATTCATATAGACTGTCTCTTCATCATGGTGCTGAGCATAGAGCGCATAAAAGACTTGCTCGCCTTTCTCATTGCGCCTGATCCACACACGTACATTCTTCCTATCTTCAAGAGGATGTTGAAATCTTGAAAGACTCCCCGGCATTTCATATGGCAATCGTGATGACCCTAAATAGAGTTGTCCTATTTGTCTAAAAACAGGTTGAAGCAAAAAGACAAACGGCCTTACCCACCAATGAAAACAGACGGCTGCTTTTAACGTAAACGACATCGGGTCCTCATAAAATCTGCGAATAACAGGTGACACACTCTCTGCTGAAAATGCCTTTCCATTTAATTGGTCAAGAGAATCGACTAAACCAATCTTCTCATCATGCTGCATGTCGTCATGTTGAAAAGACATGACCTGAAAACGACCGTGAACTCTCGATACCGGAAAATCCTTCTGTTTCAATCGATCAGCTGGTTTTTCAATCAACCATCCTATGAGACCTGGTAAAATAACCAAACTTGCATTGATACTGCCATGAAACCAAATCATTTGATCCATGCTGATGTAGGTAACATGTAAAAGCATTCCGGCAGAATAAAGGAATGATAGGACGATCGTTCCCATTAACATGATGCTAGAAAACACAACGAACCCTTTTGCGACAGTTGAACGAAAAGAAGTTGTCATACATAAAATTCCATACAAATAAAGTGCGATCACATAAAGAACGACGCTGAACGTATCAAACAGGCGAGAATAGCTGATTCCCACAGCAATCATAACTGGCGACAGTAAAATAACCCAGCCACCCACTTTGTATAGCGTCGTTTCTTTTTTGCGCTGCCTCCCCAATAATCCATAAAAGATAGGGATAAAAAAAGCCGAATAATGAAAATGAATAGCGGTCAAAAGTACAATCATCGGTGAAAATGTCATCACTTGTATATCTGCTATGTACAGCCAGAACCAAAGCCCACCTAGAGCGATATACATACATGCGCCATCGATCATCAGCTCATGAAGCGGATGGGCCCCTCTTTTCAGCAAACGGGTGAAACCAAATAAAGCCAGAATCATTGTAAAGAAAAGCCATCCCAATGCAAGCCAAAGAGAATGATAGATGAATGCGCCTGTTGCACATAGAGCTGCTACTGGAAAGGCTTTCATTATGAAGCCGATCAGCCCCTTCTGCTGCCGTTTCTTCTCTTCCTGATAAAAAAAGTGTAAGAAAGCGGGAAGAAAAAATAAAATCGCAATCAAAACAAAAAATTCTGGTATGGGAGCTGTCGTCAAACGTGTAACGAGAAAGCAGGACATCAACACGATGCTACACATCAAATGCCATTTATTCATGAGGTGACACCCTTTCCGTAAACCGGCCCTTATAAGTAAAAAGAGTGCCAAAAAGGCGATTTTTCACTTGAACATCAATCGTATACTCACCTGCATGCTCATCGTACCCTTCTGTTACATCAGATTCACCGTAAAGCCAAGAAGGCAGTGGCCACTCCCGCCCAAACAGCAAAAACTTTTGCTTACCTGATTGAATGTGCAAGAATCCTTTTTCCGTGACTGTAAAATGAAGCTCTGACACAAGAAGCCTAGGTTTTCCAAAGTAGTCTAGTACTTGATGGCTCTTCTGATCAATGATCATATCTGCATCAAAATGTCTTTCCTTGTCAGGAAAATAGAACGTTCGAAACCAGTGCATCCCTTCTTCTCCCTTACTTGTCGTAAAAGGCTTGTTCACAATTTGGAAGGGAATATTTCGCCCTCTTTCAGGAAAAAAACAGCGAAACAATGGACCGATTTTGAATAACAATCGGATGAGCTTTGTCCCGCCTCCTATTTCCTCCATGATGCCTTCGGCCGTAAACGCGCGGTTATAACGTTCTTTTAATGCTGGATGCAGCTTATCGTAGTCTTTTACTTGATGATGATGAACGACCATGTCTACCTCCCCTTTTTCGTTTGATCGAAAACACATCTACACAATCTTTTAAATTGATCATTCCTGCAACGGATAAAATGAAAAATGCACTCAGCACCAGCGGCTCGTGCAGAGTCGTTTCTGGCGATAAAATCCCTATACCAAGCATCAGTAGCAGAAAGATGCTTTGAAGGATGAATATATATTTCTTTGGCAGTTTAGGCATGAGCCATGATACACCTAATAGCGCATAAAACAATCGAAATCCGGTGCTATGATCAAAAGCAGAAGGTGAAAAAGGAATGATCGCTTGACATAACCAGACGATGGCAAACAACAAACAAATGCCATAATGGGCAAGTGTTCTCTCTAGCAGCAAACGGGGATGCGTTCCCTTTTCAAGCCACGTCTTTAATGCGCCAAAGCTAAAGGCAGTCATAAACCCCATCATTGGCCGAAAAAAGAACCGGTCTGCCCATTTCCACCCTTTTCCTTCCTTTGTTTCATAATCAAATTGCGTTTGAAACACAATGTGATCATTCGTTTTCATGTATTTCCAATACCCTCCGCCTTCTTTGATGAAAGACAAAGGGTGTGATGATTTAAATTGAAGTGAGGATGCTCTTTCATGACGCTCATCCTTCACGCTCGTTCGATACGCTCCTGTCCCAGTTACACTAATGCCGAATCCAAGGTGTTTCTCATACAAAAAGGATTGGGGCTGTTCATCACTAGGTCCATTTAATGAAATGGTCGAAAATCGCAAATCCCATTGTTCATGAAGCTTTGGATTTTGCGTATACTCCCATACTTTTTCAATAGGTGCTTGAATGGTTGTTTCCACATAAACAGGCTTTCTTTTCATCTGCCTCTACTCCTCTATGTGAATTATTTCACATAATAAGCATACCATGTTTCACAAAACTGTCAAATCTTTATTGGTTTTTTGCCCAAAAAATGTTTTGATTTGTTTACATCTCCTTCATCAAATCGGTTCGATACATAAAAAAGACCTGTCAATGAGACAGATCTTCTTGCTCTTTGATGCCTGCAATATAAAGACGGACCGCATAGCTCACACTATCTTCAAGCTGTTCTTTCCGTTGAAATCCTTTTTTGTTTGAAATATCTCCAAAGCCGTGCAGTAAGCTTCTGAGACCTCTGACGACATGCGTCATGTCCTCTTCTTTTACACCAAAACGAGACATGATGGATTGGACAAAATCAGCAAGATTCTCTGCAACCACACTGACTTCTTTTTCATTCATATGTGAAAAAGCAGCCTCATAAAGACCGGGATGCTGACGAACAAATTGAACATATTGTCTTGCAAATGCTAAAACAGCGTCTTCTTTTTCCAGCCCCACTGTTACTTGTTTGCCGGCCTCACAAAGCATTGTCAGCCCCTTGACAGCAAGAGCTGCCTGTATTTCATGAAGACCAGATATATGGTTGTAAAGAGATGGTGGTCTGATGTTAAGCCGTTTGGACAATGTAGCAATGGTCAAAGCGGAAAAGCCCTCCTCATCGACAAATTCGATGGCAGATTCAACAATTTTTTCTTGTGTGATACCCATTCTTGGAGACATGGCTTACTGTCCTCCCTTTTGTAGCTGATGCTTCCTTTTTTCGATAGCGGCTCTGAGCTTTGCCTCAGGCTCTATGATGAGATCACCATGTCCTGCTGCGAGACAAGACAAGGGAAATGCCAGTAATTTTTCAGCGCTTTTTAGTGCTGTTTCTGCATCCCAAGTGGCAAAAGCCGGGAATGGGAAGGTGAAGCGAAACTCACCCGTTACAAATAAACCGCCTTTTGTCACAACTGCATCACCCGCAATGACAACCCCTGACTTTTCATCGTATAAAGAGATGCTTCCTGGTGTATGTCCTGGTGTGGCAATGACTTTCAGGGACCCAATCTCGTCCCCTTCTTCAACAAGCACGTCTGGTTTTGTGAGAATGTCTTTTGAAAAACTGCCTTTGACTTTTTTCTCTGGTTCACCAGGAAGTAAAGAGAAATCGCCAGCAAACAGGCGAGCATCTCGTTTCGATAAATAAACAACTGCCTCTGGAAAAGCCTTTTTCACTTCATCTAGTGCGCCAATATGATCCATATGACTATGAGTCAGAATAATTTTGTTAATGGGTTTGTTTAATTGATGTGCAAATTCAATTATCGAGCTTGCTGCCATTTTCAAAGCTGCATCAATTAAGATGAGTTCATTCTCTTCCTCAAATACATAACAATTTACCGGAAAAATACGTGGCATGAGTGTAAGCTGGTGCAAACGGTCAAATGTTGTCAATCTCATCTTGTTTTCCCCCTAAAACTAATGTCGTTAGTTTTATATTAACTAATACCATTAGTTTTAGCAACTATTTTTTCATCGACTGCTATATAAATATCAATTTGTGCTTCTTTTGGATCAATCGATCGTTCGTCGTACCATTCAAAATCGCCAGTATATGTTCGCAAGTGACGCTGATCCCAGCTCCAAATCTGCTGCCATGTTTCAAACACAACCTCTTCAATCGGGCCCTTTCTCGTTTGAAATCTTGCGTAGGTGGAGCCTGGAATCTCTTTTGCATCTTGTGCTAGCTGCTGGTCAACCAATTGCCCCGCTGTGAACAAATAAGCGCCATTTTCATCCTTTTCATAATCTGAATACAGCCCTATGACTGGCGCATGGCCCCCGTCGAGCTGCTGCGTGAAAAATTGCTGCCAAAGCGGTGCAATCTTCCGCTCGTTTGTTTGCTCCATTTCATTTGTTGTTCGAACAGATAATCCCTTGATCCATTGTTTCTGTAAAATCACGATATCGTACATACATTCTCATCTCCTTTTTTTCCATCATATAAAAAGAAACCTGACAACATTGTGTCAAGTTCCTTTTGGTTTTTGAAATTGTTTCAACTTGAGATCAAATGCTTCCCGAACGGATAGCGGAGAGACAATCTCGACATCTGGCCCTAAATAAAAAAGAAAGCTATATAACCAATCATCCTGAGGCAAAGCGATTGTGGCAAGATACGTACCATCTGCACATACGGTGAATTCATTTTCATCTATCCATTCCTTCACTTTACCAACAGAATCTTGAGTCAACCTGAGCGTTAGTGTACTGACGGAAGGTTCTTCATGCCAAGAATCATTCCAAGGCTTGTCTTCATTTTTTATTCGTTTAGGAAGAAAAGATACTGAATGCGTGATAAGGTCTGACATTCTTTTGAGTTTAAACAGACGAAACGCTTTTTTCTCGCAGCAATACGCATACAAATACCAGTGTCTTCCTTTTAAGACAAGTGTATAAGGCTCTACTTTTCTAGGAAGTGTTTCGCCTTTTGCATTGCGATAGGTGAACTGGATATATTGATGCGCTGAGGCAGCGGTATGAATGAGCTGGAGCTTCTTTTCTAAGTAGCTGTCTTTCCCCCAAGAGCTTAAATCAATAAAGACATGTTGCTGTTTCTCATTTTGAGGCGGGATCAGGGATTTCATTTTCTTTAGTACATGTTCACTTTCTTTAAAGGTGTATGCACTCGTAATGCTTTCAAGAGCTGTTAAAATCAGTTCAATATCATCATCGGTGAATAATTTTTTCTCTAGACGATAGTCGTCAACGAGTGAAATTCCACCCCCTGCGCCTTGTTTTGTGACAACTGGAATCCCCGCTTGATTAATCGTATCAATGTCACGGTATATGGTTCTTACGCTCACTTCATGTAGTTCAGCGAGGTCTTTCGCCTGTACTTGCCGTTTGCTAATCAGTATCATCACAATGGACAAAATGCGATCGATTTTCATGACTTTTCCTCTTTTTCATAAATATAGGTTTTGATTTGATAAAAAAAGAAAGAATGGTAATGATAAGTAACAGCCAGCATTCGTTTACATCCCTGCCTGTGCAGGAGGAGGTTGCATCATGACACATCACGTATGGCAGTTGTTCATGATCGGGATCGTCATGCTCGTCTGGATCATCATTCGAATGAATCGAATGAGACGCTATCAGCTTGTGCGCCCGGTAAATCTTTTCATGAGAATGTATGTATTTAGTCTCACTGCCCTTATTCTCTTATCAGAAGGATGGCAAAATCACAGTATTTTTATCTATGCCGTCATTGGCATGATCTTCGGGAGCAGTCTCGCCATCCACGCCTATCAGACGATTCAGATGAAATTAGAAAATGGCCGGCTGTATATGAAAACAAGTAAATGGATTGAAAGCTTTATTTTATGTTTGTTTTTATCTAGGCTTGCATTTAAATCGGTCAATCTGACAACACATGCGATCACCAAAATGGATATCGTTGAATTGTATCAGCATATTGTCAGCGATGATGCGCTGACAATACTCAGCTTTTTCCTTCTAGCGGCTTACTATATTGTGTTTTCTTATCAAATGATGAAAGCAAATAAACGATCAACCCAAGTACATCATGCATAAAAAACCTTCCTATATAAAAGTAGGAAGGTTTTTTCTCAATCATGCTGTGCATGGTGTATCATTTGTTCAAGCACTTCCATCACATGCTGATCTTCAGGACTGTAAAAAATCGAGGTCCCTGCTCGTCTAGATTTCACGAGACGAAGATTTTTTAAAAAGCGCAGCTGATGAGATACGGTTGATTGCATAAGGTTTAGTGTTTCTGCTATATCATTTACTGAATGTTCACCTTGAGACAGCAAATGCAGAATACGAATACGCGTCGGATCAGATAAGGCTTTAAATGTTTGGGAGACAAGAAATAGACTTTCTTCGTCCAGCTCCATCCGTTCCTGTTCTTGATTTGTATTCAGTTCTTCCTTCATTTCGCTTCACCTTTCTTGTCAGTCAACTCACGACTTATTCTATGTATCATCATATACCAAAACGTGTAGCATGCAAAGCTTCCACACCTTTTGAAAAAAGATTTATTCAAATAGCATTGACACGTGGTAGCATTCTTTTTAAAATGAGCATTATTTATACATTTTTTTAGAGGAGCTGATAGGCAAATTGACTGAAGAGCCAAGACTAAAACGCAGCCTGACTGTTTTTCCGCTTGTTGTGATCGGGCTTGCTTATATGGACCCACTTGTCGTATTTGATTCATACGGCATTGTTGCTCAGCTGACGAAAGGACACGTTGCTGCAGCTTATATCTTTACTTTACTGGCATTACTATTGACAGCGCTTAGCTATGGGAATATGGTGAAGGCTTTTCCAAAAGCAGGATCTGCATATACATACGCGCAAAAAAGTATTCATCCTCACGTTGGCTTTCTTGTAGGCTGGACACTATTGCTAGACTATTTATTTTTGCCTATGGTGAATTTTGCAATCGGAAGTGCTTATTTAACCGCAGCCTTTCCTGATGTACCTCATTACATTTGGATCATCATACTTGCTATCGCCATAACGACTGTCAATGTAATCGGTATACGTCTTACAGCCAACATTACAGCGCTATTTGTGACCTTTCAGGTGATTGTCGCTGTTACATTTGTTGGGTTTATTATTTATGGGCTCACGCAGCATGCAGGCACAGGAGAGTTACTGTCAACCCGTCCGTTTTATTCAGCGAGCTTAGATCCCGCCCTTATTTTTTCCGGCGCAACGATTTTATGTTTTTCTTTTCTAGGATTTGATGCGATTTCGACCATGTCTGAGGAAACAATTAAGCCAAAAAGAACGATTCCTCTCGCCATATTTTTAACGGTCGCTATTGGAGGTGTGCTGTTTACCCTTACCTCTTATTTTTTACAGCAGGTGTTTCCAAATTTTCAACAGTTCAAGCATCCAGATGCGGCATCACTTGAAATTGCGGAATTTGTGGGCGGAGCGTTTCTCCACTCATTCTTTTTAGCCGGCACCATGGTCGCTGTCATCTCTTCCTCCCTATCATCACATGCAAGTGCCGCAAGACTCTTGTATGCGATGGGAAGAGATCAATCATTACCAAAGCGTTTCTTCGGTTATATTCACCCAACATTGAAAACGCCTGTATTTAATATTTTATTAATTGGTGTTTTTTCGTTAACCGCAGTTGTTGGTGAGCTTGAGGTCATTTACTCGTTTATCAGCTTCGGGGCATTAATTGGATTTACGTTTGTTAACTTGTCTGTTTTCGCCTACTATTTCATCAAACAAAAACAAAGAGGTGTATTAAACACACTGAGGTATGCCATCATCCCGCTTTGCGGAACGGCTTTTTGTATTTGGCTCTTAACAAGCATCAGTACAAATGCATTAATCATCGGCATGGTGTGGCTCATGATCGGTTTTGTTTATTTCTGCTATAGACTGAAATCAAGAACAGAATTTACGTTTGGCTATGATTGAATATAAGGTTTTCACTTGGTATCCTGTGCAGGATATGGCATAATATAAAGGCTGTACTTCCCTTTTAAAAGCGGGGCAAAACAGGGGTGAACTGACCTTGAAAAAGAAAAAAACAGGATGTTTTGCCATTTCAGGCTGTTTCACGATTTTTCTGTTTGTTTGCGTATTAGCGGCCATTGTCATTTCCTTTAATCAAAAGGAGTTAAAAAAGCTGCCGATTGATACGGAATCAATTGTTTTGTCGAGATTGGATGATTACAAACCGCTTGTAGAAACAGAGTTAAGAGATCAAGATTTAGATCAATATACCGCGTTAATTCTCGGTATGATGTATCAAGAATCAAAAGGCAGAGGCGGAGATCCAATGCAGTCCTCTGAATCTCTTGGTTTGAAACGAAATGAAATCAATGACCCTCAGAAAAGCATTAAACAAGGAGTCCATCATTTTTCGACTATGTACAAGCATGGGAAGAAAAAAGGCGTTGATTTGGAAACCATTATTCAAAGCTATAACATGGGAATCGGCTATATTGATTTTGTTGCAAAAAACGGGGGAAAACATTCCGAAAAATTGGCAAAGCAATACTCCAAAAAGCAAGTGAAGCGAAACCCTGAAGTCTATACATGCGGGGGCGACAAAGATAACTTCCGCTATCCGTATTGCTACGGTGATTTCACTTATGCTAAAAAAGTAAAAGAAAAAACGAAAACAGTTGAAGAAAAGATGAAATTGGCTTCATCATCCACACCATCATCGTAAAAAAAGCACTTCCGTGAAGGAAATGCTTCAAATTGTTGACAAAGGGCTAAAATGAATTTTATTTTAGCCCTTTGTCTTCTTTTCATCTTATGAATGCTCTTTCCCGATTTCCGGCAGGATCGTTTTGGCTAAATGCTGATCCATTTCTTCATATTCATCATAATGAATCGTTTCATATAGCTCTTTTCTCGTTTGCATGTCCTCCAGCATTCCCTGCTGCGTCCCCTTTTCTTTAATCTCTGTAAATAAACGCTCATACGCTTTTGCAGCAACTCTCAGGGATGTCACTGGATAAATCACCATTTGAAAGCCAAACATAGAAAATTCGTCTGCATGATAATAAGGTGTTTTTCCAAACTCCGTCATGTTTGCAAGAAGCGGCCCTTTTATATTATTTGAAGCATACGTGAAATCTTCTGCTGTGATCAGCGCTTCAGGAAAAATGGCATCTGCTCCTGCTTCTAGATAGAGATTAGCCCGGTGAATGACATCCTCCATCCCGTTTACTGACTTCGCATCCGTTCTTGCGATGACGAGAAGTGTAGGTGCCGCTTGTTTGATCGCTTTGATTTTCGCCATCATGTCTTCTACAGAAACGAGTGATTTTCCGTTTAAATGTCCGCATTTCTTCGGCATTTGCTGATCTTCAATTTGAACAGCCGCTACCTTGCTCTCAACCATCTCTTTTGCTGCTCTGGCTGCATTTAATACCCCGCCATAGCCAGTATCCATATCAACTAAAAGAGGCAGCTGAGAAGCTCGAATGATTTCCTTTGCCTTTTCCGCCATTTCAGTGGAATGAATCATACCGAGGTCAGGAAGCCCTTTGCTTGCGCAAAAAGCGGCACCCGATAAATAAAGCCCTTTAAATCCCATTTTCCTCGCATAGAGCGCAGACATTCCATCGTGAACGCCTGGAATTTGAAATAAAGCAGATTTGTGCATTTGCTCTTTAAAAGCTGCGGCTAAGTCAGCTTGACTTACTTCATCATTCACGATCCACACACTAGCTCCCCCTTATATGACAAATAAGTCCATAAATGCTGGTACTGTCGTTGTTTTTAATTGATTTGGATTTTGGCAAAGTGAAACAATTTGATCGACTTGTTTTTGTGGAAATCTCGTTTTCAAATGATATACCCATTTCTTTTCAAGCAGCGGGATCCCTTCCTGCCTTCTTCTGCGATGACCAAGCGGATATTCAATTTCGATTCGATCTGTCATCGTTCCGTCTTTAAAGAAGATTTGAACACAGTTTGCAATTGATCTCTTTTTCGGATCTAAATAGTCTTCTGTATACCGTTTATCTTCTTTCACGATCATTTGATCACGCAAACGGTCAATGAGCGGATTCTGCGCCGTTTCTTCTTCATAATGATCAGCGGTCAGCTCACCATAGATTAACCCAATGGCTGTAATATACTGCAAGCAATGGTCACGGTCTGCCGGGTTGTAAAGCGGTCCTTTTTTATCAATAATTCGAATGGCTGATTCATGTGTCGTAATCTCTATCCTGTCAATCTCATCTAAACGGTCTTTTACCGCGTCATGTAGAATGACAGCGGCCTCAGCGGCAGTTTGCGCATGAAATTCTGCTGGATAAGCAATTTTAAAGAGTACATTTTCGATCACATATGACCCAAGCGGCTGGGCAAGTGTGAGTGGTTTTCCTTTCATTAACACATCTTCAAACCCCCACTTTTCTGCACTGAGGGGCGTTTGATAGCCCATTTCTCCTTTCAATGTCATCATCGCTAGTCTCACTGCACGGCTTGTTGCATCCCCTGCTGCCCATGATTTCCTCGATCCTGTGTTTGGGGCGTGGCGGTACGTTCTAAGCGGTGAATTGTCCACAAATGCTTGTGATAATACATGCTGCACATCTTCTTTCGTTCCGCCAAGCATTGCACAAACGACTGCACTTGATGCCACCTTGACAAAAAGAACATGATCCAAGCCATTTCGATTCAAACAATTTTCTAAAGCAAGCACACCTTGTATTTCATGTGCCTTTACAATCGCATGCAGTACGTCATTCATCGAAAGCGGTTCTTCTCCGTTTGCAAGCCTCGTTCTGCTGATATAATCGCTTACAGCCAATATCCCGCCTAGGTTATCTGAGGGATGCCCCCACTCCTGTGCAAGCCACGTGTCATTATAATCTAACCAGCGGATCATACATCCTATATTAAACGCCGCTTGAACAGGATCTAATACAAATGAAGTGCCGGGCACTCTTGCTCCGTTAGGGACAACAGTTCCAGGTACGATGGGTCCAAGATGCTTCGTGCATTCTGGAAAGTTGAGCGCCAGCATTCCGCAGCCGAGTGTATCCATGAGTACATACCGAGCTGTTTCAATGGCCTCTTTGCTCGTAATTTCTCCATCCACGGCATAAGCTGCGATATCTTCTAATAGTTGATCTGTTTGATTGGCTACTGCTGTTTTATTCATCTTCATTCCCCCGTTTTTCCATCATCATTTGAGACTTTTAATCCTCTTGGTCCTAAATACCTTACTCTCGGTCTAAAAATCCGATTGTGTGAATGCTGCTCGATGACATGCGCTGCTAATCCGCTTGCTCTCGCAGCAAAAAAAATCGGTGTATAAAGTGAAATAGGAATACCGAGCACGTAATAAATAGGTGCTGCGTAATAATCAAGGTTTGGATAGAGGTTTTTCTTTTCTTTCATGTATGCCTCGCCTGCGACGCACATGTCATAAAGCGTCGTGTCTCCTTTTGATTCAGTAAGCGTTTTCAACGATCGTTTTAAAAGTGCCGCTCTTGGGTCCATTTTTCTCATGTATACCCGGTGTCCAAAGCCCATCATTTTTTCTTTTGCGGCTAATTTACGTTCGATGAGCGCAAGGAAACCTTCTGTTGTTTTGCCTTCGAGCAGCATGTGCATGACTGCTTCGTTTGCGCCTCCGTGTAAGTCACCTTTTAATGAAGAAATCGCTCCAGTAAAAGCACCATACATGTCAGAATGAGTAGATGCAATGACTCTTGCTGCAAATGTTGAATTCGGCAGCTCATGCTCACTATAAAGCGTGAGTGTTTGGTCAAATGCTTTGATTTCGTCTTGTGCCGGAGTGCGGCCTGTTAACATCGCTAGAAAGTTTTCAGTGTAGGATTTGGTCTGGTCTGGAGTAGGTGTGGTGTCTTGTGTGAGAATATGATAGCTTCCCGCAACAATCGCTGGTAGCTGGCCAAGTAATCGAACAGCACGCGCTTGTTGGCATGCTTCTGATCGATCATTCAGTTGTTCATCGTACCCTGCAAGAGCAGATAAACACGTTCTCATGGCATCCATTGGGTGAGTGGTTTTTGGCAGTTTTGTCAAAATGGTTTGAATGGTTGGATGTAAGCTTGTTTGTGAGGAAATATCTTGCTGAAATTGGTGATATTCCATTGCATCTGGTAATCTTCCATAAATGAGCAGATAGGCTGTTTCTAAGTACGTCTTGCTTTGTGCCAGCTCGATGAGGTCATAACCGCGAATCACAATTTCTTCTTGCTGGACATCTAGGAACGAAATTGACGTTTCGCTTGCCACAATGTCTTCAAGCCCCGGTTTGTACTGCAATTGTTCAGTCATCATATAACCCCCGTTTCGTTCAATTGTGTTCTCCAAACGAGCAAACGGCCAGACATGATGTGATTCTATAGGTGGGAAGATACCGTGCAAGTCGGATACCCAATTCCCATTTTATCCAAAGCAATTCATCTTGTAAATAAAAGAACGTATGTCCAGATGGACATACGTTAGCTGTAATATGGAGAAATCATAATATATACGATGACACCTGTTAGACTGACATAGAGCCAAAGAGGCATGGTCCATCTGGCAATTTTACGATGACGTTCGACTTGCATTTGTGCGCCTCTAAAGAGAGTGATCAGTGCAAGCGGTACAATGACGGCAGATAAGACGATATGTGTGATGAGAATAAAGAAGTAAATCGGACGAATGATTCCTTCTCCCCCAAAGTGTGTATCAGCTGCCATTGAATGATACGTCACATACGAAATTAAAAAGACAAGTGTGGTGGAAAAAGCCGCAAAGATAAATCGTCTATGGGCTTTAATGTTCTTTTGTTTAATCATAATGAGCGCTGAAAGTAAAAAGATAAACGTAAAACTGTTCATCACGGCATTCAGTAACGGCAGAAATGTAATATCCAGATGACTAAATTTATCTGTTTTTGGCATGAAAAATAATAAAGCAATTAAGCCGTTTATGGCAATTGTTAAAAAGACAACAATGCCGGTGAAATTTTTCGGTTTTTGATTCTGTTCGTTCATGTTTGAAAACCTCTCTTTATTAGTTCCGACTAAGAGTATGTTATTTAACTTTCTCTCTAAAGTCAATGAATTCGCTGTCTTCGTCGAATTTTAGACAAACTTGCCGATTGCCTGCCTTCTAGCGGCTTGAAAGATCCACTCACTTCCTTTAGAATGGGAATTTGTGTGGTTTTTATCAACTCTTCTATGAAAGGAGCAATAGACTTGTCAATCTTACAGGAAACAACAAAAGATGTGAAGACATTAGAGCAAGAATTACAGCAGTTGCAGTTCCAAATGTATCGAATGCAAGAAAATATAAAAGATATTTCAAAAAAAGCAAAGATTATTGGCATTGATCAAGCAAAGGAAGATGAATGGATGATCGTCTCTGCAATTGAGAATGCAGAGACGTGCAAAATCATGTTAAGCGATTGTGAAAAAGCTTTTCGCGGACAATCTGATTTTTCCTTAATCGCGGAATATCCTGAAGAAGGAAAGATTCACATTGCCGATATTAAAGGCCCGCCTGATAATGGCTATGGATCCATCTGTATGAAGCATTTAAAAGAAATCGCAAGAGAGCAAAACATTCCAGTCATTACTGGGGATCTCGTCAAAAGAGATTGGAATCATGTGGACCGCCTGATTCATTTTTATGAAAAACACCATTTTGATGTCCAAATCAATTGGAAAGAGCAAAGCGGAGAAATTTATTGGGTGGACAGCTAACGACACAAAAACCAGCGTTGAGATGGGCTTATACGCTGGTTTTTGTCGAAAATGCGAATTTTTCAGAAAAATATGTGTATTTCCGGCCAAAAAAAGGTATAATAAAAGCATCAGGCCGCCACCTGATGCTTTCTTCCAAAAACAATAGACTACTAGTTAAGTACTTTCACTTTGACTGATTTTACGCCCCAATTTTTAGCTTGGGATTTGCTTGGTACGTGTACATCAATTTTGTTACCTTTAATTGCGCCGCCAGTATCTGCTGCGATGGCTTCACCGTAGCCTTCAACATAAACCTTACTTCCTAATGGAATGACATTAGGATCTACTGCGATTACTTTTGCATTTGGGTTTTTGTTTAAGTTTACCCCTGTTGCAGTGATACCTGAGATGCCACCATCATTTGCTGTATAAGCCGTAGCCGTTACAGTCATTTCTTTTTGAACACTTTGACTAGCAGAAGATGATTCTGCTTTAGCTGTTTCCTTTTTAGGAGCAGCTTTTTTCGTTGTTTGCTCTTTTTGGACAGGTGCCTGTTTTTGAACAGGTTCTGAGCTTACCGGAGCTGAGCTTTGACCAGCAACACTTAGTGTTGAACCAATCATAATTATATCTGAGTTTAAGTTATTCCAAGACTTAATATCGCTAATTGACACATTGAATTTTTGAGCGATTTTCCAGAGGCTGTCCCCCTTCTGGACTTTGTACTGCTCCTGAGTTTTCTCTTTTGAAGAGATTGTCAATTTATCTCCTACATAGATCATGTCTGTAGATAAATTGTTCCAACCCTTTAGGTCCTTTAGAGACACATCATTTTTTTGAGAGATTCCCCAAAGTGTATCACCTTTCTGTACAGTGATTTCCTTTGCAGAAGCTTGCTGTGCTCCTAATGCTGTTGTTGAGATTGCTGCAACAGCAACCAAGGACATAATAGTCTTCTTCATAAAGTAAATCCTCCCTTGTTAGCTTTTTATGGCGGCTAACGAGTGCTATCGTAACATATGTAAATGTCATTTCAATAACAAAACGATATGTTTTAGATTACAGTTCCTTTACATGAAACATCTCTCTCCATTGGTAAATCAGCCCACTAAACGGCTCAATTCCGCACCATATCAAGGTTTTGTAGGGATGGAAATCATCATGATGAAAACGCGTCCAAGTGAAACGAAAAAAATTTATTTTCCTTCTTCAAACTCTTTATTTTTTCTCTTTTTCTATAAATAAACGAATTTCTTCTAAAAAAACATCTCCATATTTCTCTCTTTTTTGTGCGCCGACACCTTTAATATTTAAAAGTTCTTCTTCTGTTTTAGGCTCTACTGCTGACATTTCCTTCAATGTTTGATCAGAAAAGACAACAAATGGCGGAACGCCCTGCTCTCTTGCCAACTTCATTCTGACCATTCTTAACTGCTCAAATAATGCATCATTTTCTTGAATAGCCTCTGCCTTTATCGCCTGCTTTTTATAGACGGTCTCCTGCCCCACTAGCACTTTCTTTCCTTTTTGTGTCACTTTTAGTGTTGGAAAAGCTCCTTCAGACATGTGTAAATACTCTTCTGTAATTAAAAATTCAATGAAATCACTGATATGTTGGGCTGAATGCTGTTTCATTAAAGCATAAGTAGGAAGCCGGTCGAAACCAAAATCAAGCACTTTTTTGTTTTTAGAGCCGGCTAATACTTGAGCTATCATCATTTTTCCGAATCGTTCGTTCATTCTAACGGTACACGACAAAACCATTTGTGCTTCTCTCGTGACGTCTTCACGCTCTCTCTCGTCTAGACAGTTGCTGCATTTTTGACAAGGGGCACTTGATGATTGGTCAAAGTAATCCATCACAAATTGCTGAAGGCACTGTTCCGTATGACAGTAGTCTACCATTTGTCTCAACTTGAGCAATTCATGCTGATACCGCAATTCATCTTCTGTTGATTGTTCAATGAGGAAGCGCTGCACGCGTACGCCTTGCGGTGAAAACAGCAAAATGCATTCACTTTCAAGCCCGTCTCTCCCGGCACGTCCTGCTTCTTGGTAGTAACTTTCAATATCTCTTGGAATTTGATGATGAATGACAAAACGTACATTAGACTTATTAATCCCCATACCAAATGCAGATGTAGCTACCATTACTTGAATATCATCATTTAAAAAAAGATTTTGCTGTTCTTCTCTGACTTCATCATCTAATCCTCCATGATAAACACCCGCTCTGATTTTTTGCTTTTTTAGACGATGATAAATTTGATCTGCTTCTTTTCGTGTGGCTGTATAAATAATGCCTGACTCAAGACTGTTTTTCTTCATATATTGTGTGATGAATTGGTCGCTGTTTTGCCCTTTCACCACTTGAAAAGACAAATTTTCTCTAGCAAAACCAGTAAAGATTGTTTCTTCTTCGTCCATGCCAAGTTGCTCACATATATCCTGTTGGACCTTCTTTGTAGCAGTGGCTGTTAATGCTACAATAACAGGCCTATTTGAAAGCTTGTTTACACATTCTTGTATAAAGCGATAGCTCGGTCTAAAATCATGTCCCCACTCAGATATACAGTGCGCTTCATCAATAGCCATTAAAGGAATCGTCAGTCGATCAAGCAGCTGAAAAAAACGTTCATTTTGTAAGCGTTCAGGGGTGATATAAAGCAAATCATACTCCCCCTGTTCACATTTTTTCAGCCTTGTATTCATTTCACCTGCTGAAAGTGTACTATTTAAAAAGGACGATCGTATTCCCATCTCATTTAACGCATCAACCTGATCTTTCATTAAAGAAATAAGCGGAGATACAACGATTGTCGTTCCTTCCATCATAAGGGCAGGAATCTGGTAGCAAACCGATTTCCCTCCGCCTGTCGGCATAATGCAGACCGTATCCTTCCGTTTATTCACAATCGATTCAATGGCTTGTTTTTGTCCTTGTCTAAAAGTATCAAAGCCATAATATTGTTTAAGAAGTGCTTCTGCTTGTTGTAACATCCAATTCCCTCTCCGTCGTTTGTTTTGTCTATTTTAACATACATTTGTCCATCCACATTCGGTCTGTTCAAAATCGTCTTTTGGACAAAATAAAAAGCCATTTTCCAAAAATGGAAAATGGCTTGAATCATCCTAGGAAAAGCTGCGGATGCCGTAATCTAAGTAAGAAAGTTTTAAACCACCACTCCTCAAAGTGGGTGTTTGCAGAAACGTTCCTGTCTTCCTCTCGAAGGAGGCGTGACATTCCGGCTTCAATATAAAACTCCCTATTACAGCTTAAAGGTTAAAACTTAATTAACATTACGCGCATCGCAGCCTTTAAACTATACTACACGAAAGTTTATTAAATTTCAAGATATGTTTTTTCTAAAAAAATACTCATGTATACAAGATTTTTGTCCATGTAGACGTAGGAAAACATTATGTTGAGAAAACATAAATTCCTCTCATCATGTTATTTTTCCTCATCTACATCAACATCTTGCTCTTCTTCTAGCCTTTCATACGTATCTGAATGTAATTGATCCATTGTTTCTCTATTTGTTAAATCACGCATTTGCTCAGAGAACGAACGGTCAAATTCATTTGGATCTTGATTAGTTTCTTCATTTTTCTTTGCATCAATTGAATAACGAGTATAGGGTACTGCTTTCAAACGTTCATATGGAATGTCTTTTCCTGTTTTTTCACAAATTCCATATGTTCCGTCTTCCATCCGCTTAAGCGCCGCATCAATTTCACCTTCGAGCTGATCATCGACTTGATCCAGCGTCTGTTCGGTCATACGATCTAAATAGATGCTCCCGTGATCTGCGATATGGTTTCCAACACCATTTGAAATCTCATTCGATTCGACCAGCATGGATTCTTCTTTCTTTTTTGATCCTTTCACATCTTCTTTTAATTGAATAAGTCTTTCATATAAATCAGCTTTTTGCTCTTTCGTTAAGCTCACGGTCAATCACTCCTTTCTCTTTACCTTCCCGCTCCATGCGAAATGAAAACATCAAAAAAGCCGCCGCCTTTGGCAGCAGCTTTCTTCATTTAAAGATTGCGAAGTGCTTCTTCTACTGGTGTATCACCTTTGATTAAGTCAAAGGCTTTATTTTTCACATTGGATTCCGTTAAGCTTTCCACTAAGACAGTGGCTACATCTTCTCTGGAAATCTCAATGTCACGATCGTCTGGAATATGAGCCGCCGCTTCTATTTTCCCTGTCTTTTCCTCATGCAGCAGTGCTCCTGGCCGCACAATGGTGTAAGAAAGACCAGACTGTTTTAAATGTTCATCGGCTTTTCTTTTCGCTTCATAATAAATTTCCATACTGCCTTGTCCTTTTCCTTGATGAGGATCGTCGGCATTATAAGAACTCAGCATCACAAAATGCTGAATATTTTCTTTTTTGGCTGTATCAACGAGGCGTTTTGCCCCCTCTTGATCAACAGCGATGGTTTTATCTGCACCTGTTTTTGAGCCTGAACCAGCTGCAAAGATGACAGCTTCTGCTTGCTTCACAGCATCTGTCACATCCTTTTCAAGATCACCGATGACAGGCGCTGCACCAAGTTCTTTTAGCGCATCTGCTTGTTTTTCATCTCGAATGAGAGCAAGTGGCTCATGTCCTTTTTCTTTTAAATATCGAATGACAAGTCTCCCTGTATGTCCGTTTGCTCCAGCAACCAATACTTTCATTGTTCATTCTCCTTTCTGTATCTGTTTCATCTTTATCCTTTTTTGATGTGATTCAAACACACGAATAGAAAAAAGCCTTTCCCACTGTAATGGGAAAAGCTTAAGGGATATGCGATAGATAAAAATAAGAACAAAGAATGAGAAAAGTGCATGTGATCTATGTAATCGCATCGTTGATCAGCAAAGATGTTTTGTTAAAATGGCCTGCACGTCACTCAAATCTGTATCTTTAGAAAAATCGAGTTCAAATACTTTTGAGCTTGTAACAAGCAGCATACCAGTGTCCTGATCAAACACGCCAGCTTCTTGAATGGCAAAACTTTCAATTGATCGATACGGCAAGGAGACCCTGACTTTCTTTTTAGAAAATACGCGGTTATCGCCAAAGATCAGTCGTTTATTAGTGAAACAAATTTGGTCGTGACGCAGTCTGTAAACAGCCTCAATTCTTTCTCCTTCAATTAATAAGGATTCGAATTTTTTATGATCATTTTGTTTACTGACAGAAAAAATACCCACGTAAACCCCCTCTTCCTGCATCAAATTCCTTTATGACAAAACGGCCACACGGCTCTGTGGGTACGTTTTATTCTCACTTATAGAATACGCTATAAATCGTCGTTATTCCATTACGAATAGATTAAATTTCATTTAACTTTTTCTTTTTGATCCGATGCTCTTTCCTCTACTTATTTAGACTGTTAAAGCAGGAAAAAAGTTTCATTTTTTTCAAGAAATCATTCGTTATGAGACCATAAAAAAACAGTGATTATGTAAAATCACTGTTTTAAATGACTATTCATCTTTCGGGGTATCAATCGTTCCTTCGGCATACACATCAGAAATTTGCTCAAGTGTAATCGCCATATCAGCATCTTCATTGTCATGCCAAGCATTTTGATGTTTCTGCTCTTCTTGCTGCTGCTTTTTCATCATCATCACCCTTTACTGTTTTTCTTAGTATGAGTGATGACCATCAAAATCATTCAGCAGAATTGTCTTCGAAATACTCTTTGTAGTACCCGCCTACTTTACCCGTATTATCAACGACAAAGAGAAATTCCTCAGTTTCATTTTTCACATCATATGTGTGCCCAACCGTTAATGCCCGGTCAACCATATATTTTTTCGCATTTGTATGTACACATTTTACTTGTTTTATCGTTTCAGCCGTTTGCCAGTTTTGATGGATCATGATTTAAAAACTCCTTTTTTCATCTATACATTTATTGTAGCCAATTTTTCGTGAAATGCAATGAGTGTTATCGATTGCTTTCAAAGATGTCGTGTAATATGATAAATGTATACGTTTACATATGTGTGCGTATACAAAATGCTTCATGTCCACTTTTTCCACCTAGAACTCGCAGAACAACCCATATCTTTAAGGAGGTTTGTTTATTTATGAGCTCTACAACACTTCAAATCAGTTCAAAACTCGAATCTTTTCTCCAAGGGACGAAAAAACTCTACATTAACGGTCAGTTTGTCACAAGTCATGATAACAAAACATTCTCTACACCTAACCCTGCCACAGGAGAAACCCTTATTGATGTATATGAAGCAGGTGCAGCCGACATTGATGAGGCAGTAAAAGCTGCTAAAAAGGCGTTCCATGGACCTTGGCGTTCTATGTCTGCAGCCGAACGTGCCCGCTTGATGTTTAAGCTGGCAGATTTAATGGAAGAACACCAAGAAGAACTGGCCCAGCTGGAAACACTTGACAATGGAAAACCAATTAATGAAACAACCAATGCGGATATCCCTCTTGCCATTGAGCACATGCGCTATTATGCAGGGTGGACCACGAAAATGACTGGACAAACCCTTCCTGTCAGCCAGGGATATTTTAATTATACTCGCCATGAGCCTGTTGGCGTTGTGGGACAAATCATTCCTTGGAACTTCCCGCTCCTCATGGCCATGTGGAAAATGGGTGCTGCACTGGCAACAGGCTGCACCATCGTTTTAAAGCCAGCTGAACAAACACCGCTATCTGCTTTATATTTAGCTGAATTAGTGGATAAAGCCGGATTCCCAGAAGGCGTGATTAACATCGTTCCTGGATTTGGTGAAACAGCCGGTGAAGCATTAACCGATCACCCTGATGTCAATAAGCTGGCTTTCACTGGATCAACAAGTGTTGGGAAATTGATCATGGAGAAAGCAGCCAAATCCATCAAGCGTGTTACTTTAGAGCTTGGCGGAAAATCGCCGAATATTATTTTACCAGATGCCGATTTAAAGAAAGCCATTCCAGGTGCATTAAACGGCGTGATGTTTAACCAAGGTCAAGTGTGCTGTGCAGGATCAAGGGTCTTTGTGCACCGGAGCCAATATGATGAAGTCGTCGATCAAATGGCTAAATATGCGACATCATTAAAACAAGGAGCTGGTCTTCATCATGATACCCAGATTGGGCCTCTAGTGAGTAAAGAGCAGCATGAACGTGTGTTAGGTTATATCGAAAAAGGGAAGTCAGAAGGTGCAACAGCCGTAGTCGGTGGTGACTGCCCTTATGAAGCAGGCTATTTCGTCTCCCCTACTGTCTTTAGAGATGTAGAAGATGAAATGACAATCGCAAAAGAAGAGATCTTCGGTCCAGTTCTATCTGCAATTCCTTACGATTCCATTGATGAAGTGGTCGAACGGGCCAATCAATCTGACTATGGGTTAGCGGCAGGACTTTGGACAGAAAACTTAAAGCATGCTCACGATATCGCTGCACGCCTAGAAGCAGGGACCATTTGGGTCAACTGCTATAATGTCTTTGATGCCGCCTCCCCGTTTGGCGGATATAAACAGTCAGGCCTTGGCAGAGAAATGGGATCATATGCCCTAAACAACTATACAGAAGTCAAAAGCGTGTGGATTAATCTGCAAGATTAATCATTTAAGAAAGCCGGTGACGATGTCATCGGCTTTTTTTGAGCTGTCATGTGACAGGCCGACTCCTGAATATAGTGATAAAGGAAAGGAGCATGGCCGAATGCAAGATTTTAAAACGAGAGTCAACGAATATATCGATGAACTGCACATGCAGGTAGAACGCAGACAAAGAGAAGATGGCGCATTTATTTTCTGCTTTGAAGGACCTATGATGACAAATGCTTTTTTCATTATGCTGTTAAAAGCCGTTGGTGACCCCGATCAGCAATTGATCCATCAATTGGCCGAAGCAATACATGCCAAACAAAATGAAGATGGTTCCTTTTCTTTGTATCATGACCAGTCAGGACATCTCACAGCTACAGTACAAGGTTATTGCGGAATGCTCGCATCTGGCAGATTTCAAAAAGACGAGCCCCATATGGAAAAAGCAGCACAATATATTCGCTCAAAAGGTGGCCTAAAGAACGTTCATTTTATGACAAAGTGGATGCTTGCCGTAAATGGCATGCACCCTTGGCCCTACTTCTATGCACCTCTTTCCTTTTTACTCATCCCTACGTCTTTTCCGCTACACTTCTACCACCTTAGTGCCTATGCAAGGATTCATTTTGTACCCATGATGATCGCACTGAACAAACGGTATACCTCTCATGCTGCGTTTCCATCATTAGCCCATCTTGATGAAAACATGTCTAAAAATCCATTTGACTGGTTTATGGCAAGAGAAGAACGTTCGACTGATGACTTCCTCATGTATATGCGGTCATATACAGCCCTCGACAGCCGGCTCGACTTTTTCGGATATGAAGCGGCAAAGCGATACATGTTTGACCGTCTTGAAAAAGATGGGACGCTGTACAGTTACTTAAGTGCAACCATCTTTATGGTCTATGCCCTCATGAGCCTTGGGTACTCCCCTGGACATCATCTCATCCAAAAAGCAGTCAGAGGTATGAAAAAGCTCGTCACCTCCTGTCAAGGCAAGATATATGCTGAGAATTCCACCTCGACTGTGTGGGATACAGCGCTTGTCAGTTACGCTTCTCAAAGAGCAGGAAGAAAACGACAAGATCCCATGATCATGAATTCCTTCACCTATTTGATAGACCGGCAGCAAATGAAGAAAGCGGATTGGGCAGTTCATAACCGTCATGCTGCTCCCGGGGGCTTTGGTTTCTCACATATCAATACGAATAATCCTGATTGTGATGACACACAAATTGTGTTAAAAGCGATCCCAAAGGAATACGCTCCACTTCAGTGGAAACGAGGATATGACTGGCTTCTCTCCATGCAAAACCGTGATGGCGGCTTTTCTGCTTTTGAAAAAAATCAAGATCACTTTCTGCTTCGTCACCTTCCGCTTGAATCTGCGGAGGATGCGGCGATTGATCCGTCAACTCCTGATATTACTGGTCGTGTGCTCCATTTGATTGGTTTAGAAGAAAAAGATACTGCTTCACCCTCAATTCTCAGGCAAAAAGATCGATGTGTAAAATGGCTCATTGACCACCAAGAGAAAAACGGATCATGGTTTGGCAGATGGGGTGTTTGTTATATTTATGGAACTTGGGCAGCGTTAACAGGACTGAAAGCGGCTGGCATTCCCTCTTCACACCCTGCTGTGCAAAAAGCGTGCCGTTTCCTAAAGCAGATTCAGCTTGAAGATGGCAGTTTCGGAGAATCGTGTAAAAGTGCAGAACTGAAAACCTATGTCCCGCTTCCCTTTGGCACAGTGGTTCAAACCGCATGGGCGACAGAGGCACTCCTCCAATATGAGAAAGCAAATAACGCAGGCATTTTGAAAGCTGTCTCCTTTTTAGTGAACCATCACCATACTGAAGAAGCCATGTACTATCCAGTCGGCATTGGACTGCCAAAACAATTTTACATCACCTATCATAGCTACCCATTTGTGTTTCCGATGATGGCCTGTTCTACATTTTTAGACGAAATGAGGCGTATACATGAATAAAGAAGAATATCGCTCACAGCTCAAAGAGTGGCTTAGCACGATTCAACATGTTTGGCAAGATGATAAAATTCATCGAAAAGTGGAACATTTACGACTCAAAATGGAGGATGATGATTCCAGTGAACAAGAATGGTACGAACTAGCCGAAAGGATTGCAGAAGACATGCAGCATCCACATGAAGAAGTGCGCGATGTAGCAGCTGGAAATCATCAGTTACCACCACTGCCTTATCGGTATGAAGCGCTCGAACCTTATATTTCAAAAGAAATTATGTACTTGCACCATCAAAAGCATCATCAAACTTATGTTGATGGGCTAAATCAAGCTGAACTTGCACTAAAAAAAGCAAGAAGAACCAACGACTTTACGATGATCAAGCATTGGGAACGTGAGCTTGCCTTTCATGGGGCAGGACATTATTTACATTGTATCTTTTGGTTTTCCATGAGTCCTTCAGGGAAAAGAAAACCTACTGGTCAAATGCTTCGTCTCATTGATCAATCATTTGGCAGCTATGAGGCGTTCAAGTCACATTTTTCAGCTGCTGCCAAACAAGTAGAAGGTGTCGGATGGGCGATCCTTGTATGGTCCCCTCGATCTCAGCGTTTAGACATTTTACAAGCAGAGCGCCATCAGTTCCTCTCGCAATGGGACGTCATCCCCCTTCTTGCTCTTGATGTGTGGGAGCATGCCTATTACCTCCAATATCGAAATGAGAAGGCGCAATATGTAGACCGGTGGTGGAATGTCGTTGACTGGCGTGAGCCAGAAGCAAGACTAAAACAGGCTCAACAAGTAAAATGGACACCTTTTTGATCGCATACTCCACATAGTTCATTTACTATGTGGGTTTTTATTAGTTTACATAATAATATTATGAACACCCCTCGCAAAATCATAGGTTGTTTTTTCAGAAAATTCATTTAAAATAGAAAAGATATGAAAAGAAAGAGAGTTGAAAGATAGTATGAACACCCTTTTACACATTAGTCACTTTGCAGGAAGAACATTCGCTATATGGGTCATTGTCTTTGCTTGTCTAGGTTTTACTTTTCCTGCGGCATTTTCTTTGATTGGACCTTATATCCCTTTTTTACTGGGCATTATTATGTTTGGCATGGGGCTGACGCTGTCTTCTGAAGATTTTAAAGAGCTTTTTAGAAAGCCTCTTTATGTATTGATTGGGGTTTTAGCGCAGTATACACTGATGCCACTCATAGCATTTTTATTGGCCTATGGGTTACATTTACCTTCTGAAATCGCTGTCGGTGTCATTCTCGTCGGCTGCTGTCCAGGCGGGACTGCATCCAATGTAATGACCTTTTTGGCGAAAGGAAATACGGCCTTATCCCTTGCCGTGACAACGATCTCGACACTACTTGCTCCCATTTTGACCCCTGTTTTTATTTATATTTTTGCAAAATCTTGGTTATCTGTATCACCGGGTGCTTTGTTTTTGTCGATTGTCCAAGTTGTCTTAATTCCAATTATTTTAGGTGTCATCGTCAAATTGTTTTTTAAAAAACAAGTGACGTATGCTGTACAAGCACTTCCACTTGTATCTGTTACTGGCATTGTCGCCATCATTGCAGCTGTTGTCAGTGCAAATAAAGAACAGATTCTGCAATCTGGACTGCTTATTTTTGCCGTTGTTGTTTTACATAATGCTCTTGGTCTATTATTGGGTTACCTCATTGCAAAATGGTGTAAAATGGACATTCCTTCTCAACGAGCAATTTCAATAGAAGTAGGGATGCAAAACTCTGGACTTGGCGCAGCCCTTGCGACCGCACATTTTTCTCCGCTTGCCGCCGTCCCCAGTGCCATTTTTAGCGTATGGCATAATTTATCTGGCTCTTGGCTGGCAACATTTTGGTCAAAAAGAAGCTACCCAGAAAATAAAGACCAAAAAAGCTAGTACCCTCATCGGTACTAGCTTTTTCTTTCGATTATCCTTCAAGCAATAGCTGTTCAGGATCTTCAAGTAGATTTTTAATCGTGACAAGGAACCCAACAGCTTCTTTACCATCGACAATACGGTGGTCGTATGAAAGAGCTAAATACATCATTGGACGGTTTTCAAAGCGTTCTTCATCAATTGCAACAGGACGAAGTTGAATTTTATGCATACCTAAAATTCCAACTTGAGGACTGTTTAAAATTGGTGTTGAAAGCAGAGAACCAAATGTTCCTCCGTTTGTGATCGTGAATGATCCACCTTGTAATTCATTGAGCGATAATTTGTTATCTCTTGCTTTTTTCGCAAGATGACCGATTTCTTTTTCAATTCCTGCAAATGATAGTCTGTCTGCATCACGGACAACTGGTACCACAAGCCCTTCATTGGCGGCTACAGCAATACCGATGTCATAGAATTTTTTAATGACAAGCTCATCACCTTGAATTTCTGCGTTGAGAAGTGGATATTTTTTAAGTGCTGCTACCACTGCTTTTGTGAAGAAGGACATGAAGCCCAGTTTCACATCGTTTTGTTCAAGGAAGGCATCTTTGCGACGCTTTCTTAGGTCCATGACAGCTGTCATATCGACTTCATTAAATGTTGTCAGCATCGCTGCCGTTTGTTGAACTTCAACTAAACGTTTTGCAATGGTTTGTCTGCGGCGTGACATTTTTTCACGCTCAACTGGTTTCCCTGCTTGATCATTTTGCACCGCAGCATTTGCTTTTGGCGCGGCTTTCGGTGCACTTGCAGGAGCTTCATTCTTTTGGTAAGAAGCTACATCCTGCTTTCGTACCCTGCCCAGCGGATCTGCGGTTGGAATCTCAGATAAGTCTAACCCCTTCTCTCTTGCTAGTTTTCTAGCTGCTGGAGAAGCGATCGTTCTGCCATTACCAGATTTCGGCTCTTCTTTTGCTGCCTCTTCTTTTTGTTCAGCTGCTGGTTCTTCTTTCGAAGCTGGTGCAGAATCTTGCTCAGGTGCTGGAGCTGCGGACTCGCTTCCGCCAGCTTCACCTGCTGCAATCGTTCCGATGACTTCTCCAACTTGGACAGTGTCACCAGAATCTTTCAGTACTTCTTTTAGAACACCAGATTCTTCAGCTGTCAATTCGACATTGACTTTATCTGTTTCAAGTTCTAACAGGTATTCCCCCTGCTCAACATAATCGCCCGGCTGTTTTAGCCACTGAGCAATTGTTCCTTCCGAGATTGATTCCGCTAGTTCAGGTACTTTAATTTCCGCCATTTTTCATTTCCCCCTTAGTTTTTGCGAGTCAAGCTATCAGATACAATTCGTTCTTGTTCTTTTTTATGAACAGTTGGATCACCCTCAGCCGTACTTGAACGTCTTCTGCGGCCGATGTAACGTACTTTTACTTTTTCAGATGCAATTTCACGTAAATATGGCTCAATATATCCCCAAGCGCCCATATTTTGCGGTTCTTCTTGCACCCATACGATTTCTTCTAAGTTCGACAGTTTTGATAAAATGGCTTTAATATCTTTGGCTGGGAATGGATATAATTGTTCCACTCTCGCAATATGAAGCCAATCTTTTGAGTCTTCCATTTGAGTAAAACGATCACTAATATCGATCGATACCTTCCCGCTCGATAGCACAAGGCGTGTTACTTTTTCATGATCATGCACAAGGCCCGGCTGTTCAAGAACTGGACGGAACTGTCCATCTGTTAGTTCTTGGACTTCGGATAATGTGTTCGGGTTACGAAGCAGACTCTTCGGTGTCATGATGACAAGAGGACGAATCTCTTCACGAAGCAGCATTTTCGCCTGTCTTCTAAGAATATGGAAGTATTGAGCTGCACTTGTCAGATTCGCAACTGTCCAGTTATTCTCAGCAGCTGATTGCAAGAAGCGTTCTGTTCTTCCACTAGAATGTTCTGGACCTTGTCCTTCATATCCATGTGGCAAGAGCATCACAAGCCCTGACTTTTGTCCCCACTTGGCGCGGCCTGCTGAAATAAATTGATCAAAATACACTTGAGCCGCATTTGCGAAGTCTCCAAATTGAGCTTCCCAAATCACTAATGTTTCAGGAGAATAGACATTATAACCATATTCAAACCCGATGACAGAGCCTTCTGACAGTGGACTATTATGGACTGTAAATGATGCATTTGCATCACTCAGTTCATGAAGAGCAATGAATTCATCTCCCGTTTGACTGTCGTGAAGAACAAGGTTTCTTTGAGCAAATGTGCCTCGCTCAGAATCCTGTCCGGTCATTCGAATCGGCGTACCGTCTTTTAATATAGATGCAAATGCCAGTGCTTCACCAAGTGACCATTCCACTTTGCGATCATCTGTAAACACTTTTGCACGTTTTTCAAGGATCCGCTTTAGCTTACCGAATACTTGGAAGTCTTTCGGCCAGCTAATTAATTCTTCATTCAGCTTTCTTAATACATCAAACTCTACGGATGTATCAACTGCAGGGAAGCCGTTAGATACAGGCTCTGGCAGTTCGATTTCTTGAATCGTATGTTCTTTCTTTGAAGGTACTTTTTTATAAGCTTCTTCAATTTTTGCCGTGACAGCCTGCTCAATTTCTTCTCTTTGTTCTTTTGACAGAAGGCCCTCAGTGACAAGCTTATCTGCGAAGATATTCTTGACCGTTTTGTGCTTTCTGACCGCATCGTACAGCATTGGCTGAGTAGTAGAAGGCTCATCCATTTCGTTATGGCCATATCTGCGGTAGCCAATCAAGTCAATTAAGAAATCCTTTTTAAACCGTTTACGGTATTCTACCGCCAGCTGAACAGCTGCTAAACAAGCTTCTGGATCGTCTGCATTGACGTGAACAATTGGAATCTCGAAACCTTTTGCAAGGTCACTAGCGTATTTCGTTGAACGAGATTCATTGCTTTCTGTGGTAAATCCAATCATATTGTTGGCAATGATATGGATCGTTCCCCCCACTTGATAGCCGACTAATTGACTTAAATTTAATGTTTCTGCGACAATTCCCTCTCCAGGAAATGCAGCATCCCCATGAATTAAGATGGCTAACGCTTTTTCAACGTCTTGAACTGGATAGCCTTTTTGAGTACGCGATTCTTGCGCTGCACGAGTGCTTCCTTCAATAATCGGGTCAATAAATTCCAAGTGACTTGGGTTATTGGCAAGTGTGACTCTTGCACTCTTTGTATCTTCATCTTTGATTTGGCGGTCAGCACCGAGATGATATTTTACATCCCCTGTCCATCCGTAGCTGATGCCAATAGAGCCTTCTGATGGTACAAGCTCTTTATTAGGCGCATGCTGGAATTCTGAGAAAATGATCTCATATGGCTTTCCTAACACATGTGCTAATACATTTAAACGGCCTCTATGTGCCATTCCAATGTTAATATTTGAAGTCCCTTGTGTAACAGACTCGGATATAATTTCATCAAGTACTGGAACAAGTGCGTCTAATCCTTCTATAGAAAAACGCTTTTGTCCAACAAATGTTTTATGAAGGAACTGCTCAAATTGCTCGACTTCTGTTAATCTTTTGAGTACAGAAACTAGTTTATCTGCTGGTTTTTTCTTAAATAATTCACCAGACTCAATAGATTTAGAGAGCCAGTTGCGCTCTTCGAAGTCATGTACATGATCAAACTCAAATGAAATGGTACGCTTATACGTATTTCTCAAATGGTTAATGGCTTCTATGCCGTTTGAAATGTGTTTAGGTGCATCTGGACTAATAATTGATATTGGAATATTCTTAACGTCTTCTTCAGTTAAACCGTATTCCTTTAATGGAAACAGCTCTTGTAATTCCTTTTCTTTGCGAAGAGGATTGACGGAAGCATTTAAATGGCCATACGTTCTGATGTCTTCTGCCAGTTTAACGACTGATGCTATCTTTTGGATTTGTTCAGAAGTAACTACGCTATTTTCTTTTTTCCCAATTTCCTCCTTCATTTCACTCGGTGGTGCACCAAGTTCATCAAATATGCCTCTTATGTCTTCATCAACACTAGTAGGATCCTGGACATATTGATCGTAGAGCTCGAGCACGTAGCCGAGGTTCGGACCATGAAATTCTTCCCAACTCAACGGTTGTTTCACATCATTTTGAAACATTTTGAACACTACCCCCAACTTTGATCATCAAGTGATTGAACACTATCTCGATATAACTTCCAGAACACAATGACCAAATTTATGTAATAAAACGCTTCCAATCATATTCTACCACTGTTTCGGATTACTTTCTACATTCTTTGTTCAATTAAAGATAAAAAATTCAAAGAAAAACAAAAAATTTAAATCATTCCGAAAAATATTTTAAAGAAAGGGGCAAAACCTTATGCCCCAATGCTTTTATGCAGCAATTTCTTGAGTAATGGATATAGCACATCTGGCAATGTATCGACATCCGGTACAAAAATGCTGAACTTGCCATACATATCTTGGATCGTTTTCATCTGCGCCTCTTCAATCGGAGAATTGGATAAAAACACATTGATCACTTCAATTCCCTTTTTTCTCGCTTCGAGAACCGCTTCATGTGTATCCACGATCCCATTTTGTTCGTAGCTGAATGCAGCCGGCTCTCCGTCTGAGAAAACAATGAGGAACTTTTGCTCTTCTCTTCGTTTTAAAATCATTTTTGTCATTTGGCGAATCGCATATCCATCCCGGTTATCTTCTTCTGGCTCAAGTGACATAATGGATGGTCCTGCGTCAAATAAGGAATCTTTGAACGATACGACGGTGTTAAAGTAGTTCGGCTGACTTGTTTCAGTTGCGTCATTTGTATCTTCCCAGAACCCAACAATTTGATGAGGTACCTGCACTGATTTTAAAGCTTCATGAAACAGAACAATCCCTTTTTTTGTCTCATCCATCTTGTCAAACATACTCGCAGAGCAGTCAACTAATAAAGTGAACACAGCATCAATTTGAGAAGATGGCGCTTGTTTTTTATAAAATAGTCGAGGGTTAGACTCTGTAAAATAACGAATGAGCTTTTTACTGAGACGCCCTGCATGAAGATCTGTTTTTGGCCATGATTTTTTATGCTCAAGTGTTTTTTGAATCATTTGTTTTAAGCGTTTCTGATAAGGCTCGATTGCCTTTGCGTGCTGCCTGTACACATCTACTTGCTCTGGTGAAGGAGATTCTGGTGAAATCATGACTGGAAATGCATATTTGTTTTCTTTTCCATTCTCATGCGAATCTGCCCCGCTTTCTTCTCCTTCTGCCTCTTCTAGTGCTTCAAGCTTTGAATAGTCTTTTCGATGGGTTTGTTTGGCTGAACCTTGAACCGTTCCAAGCGCCTGATCTCCATCGTCACCTTCTCTTGCCGCATCTTTACCGAGATCGCTTTTACCACCGTGTTCTAAATCAAATTGAAGGAAACTTTTAGATGGTGCTTCCGTTTCTCTATGCCATACTTCCATATATTCATTATGGATGTCTTCATCCCCCTCTTTTTCCCGATCGACTTTTATATCCTCACTTAATTTTGGCTTTCTTTTGAGGTCATGGAAAAGCGGTTCTTTTGCCGCTTTTTCATAGTCCAATTCTGGGAAGAAAAAGTATGTGTTCAGCATATCCTTTTCAAGGAGCTCATCGAAGCCTTCTGTCAATTCCTTCACAATGATGGCGATATCAGATGTCGAGCGTGCGTCATATACACGTTCAAGACTTGACTCAATAAACGGAATCATTGGATCTATCCGCTCATGAAGGGGTGGAATTTCTTCAAGCGGAGATTCGGCTGTCAGCTTCACGTATATCGCACAAAAGAGTGCATCTGTTAAAATACTGCGCTCTTGGTTAATCGTTAATTGTGTTTTAAAGTGACGTCTGTAAAGCTCTCTTCTCCGTTTAAATACCTTTTTTGTTCCTGGGCGGTCACGTTTAATCCGCTCTTCAATGCGGATATCTTCAAACAGCATAAACAATTGTTTGCACACATCAGGAATGGATAATGTGTGGGCATAGGAAATGATGTCTTCAAACACTGTAAGATCGCTATACACTGTCCCTACTGCTCGCAGAAACACATCACTTTTTAGGCCTGCCATCATATCCTCTTGATGACGATCATCCCAAAAATGGCTGATGAAAATTTTCTTTTCAAACGGTTCATAGTACGATTGAACACCGTATTCAAGCTCCACATCATCACTTTTGGCAAGTGTTTTGGCTAAATCCGTTAATTCCATAAATAGAAATGAATCGATTCTGCTGTCATTAAATTTGATGAATTTCAAAAGTCAGAACCTCACTCGAATAATGTTTGAGCGATATTTCTTACCGCTGCTTTTTCCCGGTCATCTTCTAGCTTCTCTACAATTCCTCGTTCAATTGCACGAAGCGGCGGAATATATTGCGCAAGATCACATGTATCTAACAGTGCGCGAATGGATGCGGCTTCTTCACTGACCTGTCCATTGTGTGCTTGGACGATGAGATCTGATGAGAGCTGTACGAATTGATCGATTAACCGCTCATCCTTTAATACGGACTGAGTGTGCAGTACTTCTTTTAAAATGCCACCGCCAATGTAAGGAACTTCAATGACGACAAAACGGTTTTTCAGCGCTTCATTGAGCGGCACTGTCCCCACATATCCCTCATTGATTGCTGCAATCACGCCAAAACCTTCTTCTGCTCTAACGACTTCACCTGTAAATGGGTTTGTCATCATTTTTCTGTAATCAAGCACACCGTTTAAAATAGGCAGTGTTTCTGGTTTTGCCATGTTGATTTCATCAATATATAAAAGGTGTCCTTTTTTCATTGCTTTTGTAACGGGTCCTTCAATGAATTCTATAGAAGCAACTTGTCCATCATTATGGATGGTTTTATAGCCAATAAGACTTTCTGCATCAAGGTCAACTGAGCAGTTTACACTGTGCATCGGCTGTTGAAAGAAAGCGGATAAAGTTTCTGCTAGTTTGGTTTTACCTGAGCCCGTCGGTCCTTTTAACAGAACATTTTTTCCTAGGGCAAGTGCAATCATGGCATCTTGAATAATAGACGTATCTTGTGATTCATAGCCGCCTGTTCCGATAAGCGGACGAAATTCTTCTTCGAGAACTTTTCCTTTTGCTTCGATCATTGCTTGAATTTCTTCTGGGAGTGATGGTTGGTTAAACATATATGATTAATTCCTCTCTTCGATCATTTTCCTCACCAAGTATACTAAAAAAACCTTTATGCACTCAATACATAAAGGTTCGTCTTCTGTTATTTTACCATTTCTTTTGTGATGGCTCCGCAAGCAATGCGTTTCCCTGAGTTGCCAGAAGGGTTGCTTAAGTAATCATCTGCTTCTGCATGGATGATGAAACTTCGCCCGTTTTGATCGATTAATTGATTTGGGCCTCCCTTTAACGTCACATCTGGTACATTCACGACAACATCAATTTGTCCATCTGCCCCTACCTCTAAATTAGGCATATCTCCAGCATGATGCCCTTTTGGGTTGTCGAAGCCATGCTCTCTATGGGTCGGATTAAAGTGAGCCCCCGCCGTTTCAAAATCTGGCGTTTCACATATTCCTGTTTCATGAATATGAAAGCCGTGAGGACCTGGTGGCAGTCCTTTCGCTTTCACATGCAGATCCAGCCCATTTTCTGAGGACTCTCTTATTTCAATGCTCCCTATTTTTTGCCCGCTTTCGTTTATGAGTGACGTTGTGACTGGTGCTTGTTTAGGTGCGGCAACTTCTCTTGTTTCTTCTGTCGTTTCTTTTTTCGGCGGTGCATGACATGCTGATGCGGTAAAGATCAAACATATCATGATCATCCACACTGACTTTTTCATTTATGACTGCCCCCTTTTGATATCAGTATGGACAATCACAGCAACGGGCAAACAAAAAAAGCCGAAAATCGGCTTTTTTAGAAGAAACGTTTTGCGCCTAGGTAGGCTTTTTTCCAATAAGGATTGCTTAAGTTTGAAATTCCTACTCCGCTGTCACTTGCATGAAGGAAATCTCCTCCACCTAGGTATAGTCCCATATGAGAAGGACCTGCTTTGTACGTTGTGAAATAAACAAAATCTCCAACTTGTGGTGTGCTGACAGGCGTCATCATATTCCAGTATCCTGCTGTACTCAATCTAGATACTGATGAAACCTTATTAATGAGATAGTAAACAAAGCCGCTACAATCAAATCCAGCTGGTGTATTGCCACCCCATCTGTAAGGAATGCCTGTGAGTTTTTTACCTTCTTGAATCATTGTCGTGATTTTTGCATTCATTGGAACGTCAGTTTTATTATTGTTGACCGGTGTTGTTGAACCGTTTGACGTAGAACCATTAGATCCAGTTGAACCGGAAGCTGTTCCGTTGATTTTTAATACTTGTCCAATTCTCAGCACATCACTTTTCAAGCTGTTTGCTGTGCGGATTGATTGAACCTGCACCTTAAACTGATTCGCAATTTTCCATAATGAATCACCTGATTTAACCGTATAAGATGTGGTTTTACTACTTGAAGACTGATTGCTGTTTGAAGGCGTGCTAGATTGAGCAGGTGCTTTCGGCTGACTTGGTTTTGACGTCACCGTTCCTTTTACCTTCAATACTTGATTTGGATAAATCATATCAGATTTTAGCGAGTTCAATGTTTTAATTTCACCAATCGACATGTTTAACGAATTGGCAATTTTCCAAAGTGAATCGCCTAATTTTACTTTATATGTACTAGATGCTGATGACGAACTATTAGAATTCGTTGATTTGTTACTTGAGCTAGAATTAGATGTTGAGTTTGAATTTGTGGACTGGCTGCCGCTCGTTTTCGTCGTTCCAGACACTTTCAGCTTTTGTCCAGGACGAATGAGGTCACTGTTTAAGCTGTTCAAACTTTTCAAACTTGCAACTGACATTTTGTGATTCTTCGCAATCAGCCATAATGAATCCCCAAGCTTGACTGTATAGCTAGATGTTGTTGAAGCACTTGATTTCGTTGCTTTTGAACTTGTTGATGAGCTGGATTTTGAACTTTTTGCACTAGGAATCTTTAAGCTTTGTCCTGCAAAAATCATCGTCGTTTTTAATTGATTAAGAGATTGAAGTTCCGAAATACTTGTGTTGTACTGTTCGGCAATCTTCCAAAGTGAGTCACCGCTTTTCACCTTGATCGTCTGTGCTTCTGCCGGTGCAGCAATAACAGCTGAGCCTGCGATCGCTGAAACTGTGAGGCCGGTTACTACTTTTTTCTTCATAGATAAATCTCCGCCTTTCATGATTTCGTTCCTTAAGACTTATGTACTAGTTTTGAGTTTAGCATTTAATGGTTCTGCTTCTCTTGCACTATTTTATCTTTATTTCTATTATATTACTCGACATGAAGACGTTGGGCAATACTAAATAGGTTAGAGCAGCAAACTCAAAATGCTAAAACAAAGCCATATCGTTTCTATCGGCTGTTTGCTGTATTTATAAACAATTTTTAAGGAATTTTTAAGTTGACGTTTAGAAATTTGTCAAAACAAGCACGTTGCTAGTTTCATAGTTCTATTCTACATGACAAATTTTTCTGTATCAAATGACTTTTTACTTAATTGCCTGTTTTTTCTCCTCAATAAAAAAAGCACCCTTCCCAATGAAGAATGCTGTGTTCATGTTTACTTTCTGATTTCTTGGTCTTTTACAGTTAACGGATAGAGGACGCCTTCTTTCGCAAACGACATTTTCCCTGTTTCTTCTGATACCACAAGAACAAGGGCATCAGTCATGCCAGAAAGTCCAATGGCAGCCCGGTGTCTTGTGCCAAGAGAAGGGCTGACTTTTTTTGAGGTGAGCGGTAGGACATTTGCAGCGGAAACAAGCGTGTTTTCTTTTACTAAAAGGGCGCCATCATGAAGTGGGTTTCCAGGATAGAAAATGCTTTCTATTAATGATGCGCTAATTTTCGCATGAAGGTTTGTCCCTTTTTGTATATAATCCTCCACCTCATCTCTCCTTTGAATCACAATCAGTGCGCCGTGCTTTTGTTTTGATAAGTTCTCAATGGCTAAAGAAAATTGAGCAAAACCTGGTGTGAATTCTTCCATATACGCTTGTAAATAAAACGAGGAAGCCTCTGCATGCATTTCATTAAACTGATCATGTAATGATTCGAGTTCACAAAGAAGACATTGTTCCGTCTGGTCAAGCGAATCGACGATTTTCCTTGCATCCATCATAATTTGCGTTAAATGAGATTTCATTTCTAACTTAAACATCGCTTCTTCATTTGTGCGATTGATCATCTCACCATGTCCCTCCTTCTTTCGCTTGTGTCATAAAATAACAAATTGTGCACATTCTATTTGTATGGAGGTGAATTCAATATGACAATTCAAAAAGTGATTCAATATGCTTGCAGCATTTTAGGTGTTGTCAGTCTTTCTTTTATTTATGCCCAAATGTTCAAAAAAACGAAGCCCTCAAAGAAAAATAATCCGACGGAGAATTGATTTTTTTACATAGCGTGATATAATTCCTCTCGTTATTTCTGTTCAGAGAGGAACTTATGATGAGAGAAACGAATAGTATTCGAGCAAAGTTGGCACAATTTTTAACCATATTGATTCCGATTTTAATTACACAAGCAGGTCTTTCGCTCATCACATTTTTAGACACGGTGATGTCTGGAAAAGTGAGTGCAGAAGACCTAGCAGGTGTAGCGATCGGTTCGAGCATTTGGACACCTGTTTATACTGGTCTTGCTGGCATTTTAATGGCTGTTACCCCTATTGTGGCTCAGCTGATGGGCGGCGGCCGCAGGGAAGATGTTCCTCGTGCGGTCTTCCAGGCCATTTATTTATCTTTTCTTTTAAGTATCGTGGTGATTGTCATTGGATCGATGTGTGTTCCTTTTATTTTAGGGCGACTTGGGCTTGAACCATCCGTAGAAACCATTGCCCGTCATTTTCTCAGCTTCCTTGCTATTGGAATCATCCCGCTTTTTGGTTATTCAGTCATGAGATCGTTCATTGATGCATTAGGAAAAACACGTGTAACGATGTTCATTACGTTAACCGCACTTCCTATTAATTTTGTTTTAAATTATCTCTTTATTTTCGGAAACTTTGGGTTTCCAAAGCTTGGCGGTGCAGGGGCAGGTCTTGCATCTGCGCTGACGTATTGGGCGATTTTCATCATGAGTATTTGTATTGTCATCAAAGCCGAACCGTTTGCATCCTTTCGGTTGTTTCAGACATTACCTCGTTTTAACGTCTCCCGAATGGGTCAAATACTGAAAATCGGTATCCCTATTGGGTTTGCGATCTTTTTTGAAACAAGTATTTTTGCAGCTGTCACGCTCTTAATGGGTCACTTTGATACCGTGACAATCGCCAGTCACCAAGCAGCAATGAACTTTGCTTCTATTTTATATATCCTGCCGCTTAGTATCTCAATGGCTTTAACGATTGTTGTAGGTTTTGAAGCCGGTGCCATGCGGTATAAAGACGCAAAAAGCTACAGCTATATTGGCATTGCAACAGCTGTTTTGTTCTCATTATGTACCGCAGCACTCATCTTGTTATTTAGACCTGAGATCGCTGGTTTATATACAACTGAATCAGCTGTTTTACAAATGACACAGCACTTTTTGATGTATGCGATCTTTTTCCAACTGTCAGATGCGATCGCTGCACCCATTCAGGGGGCTCTGCGCGGCTATAAAGATGTGAATTACACACTGATTGCTGCGTTTGTCTCTTACTGGGTCATCGGCCTTCCAGCTGGCTACTTGATTGGCACGTATACCTCATTTGGAGCGTTTGGTTATTGGGTTGGGCTGATTACTGGGCTTGCTGCAGGTGCCATCGTCCTATTTGTTCGTCTTAGGTTGATTGAAAGACGTATGCATTCTGATACAACAGGAAAAGGCAGCTGACTGAAGTCAGCTGCCTTTCATTTAGTCATTCCATTGATACGTCCAGAAAATTTCTTCATCAAACCATTTTTGAACGACTGGTTCTTTGTTTTTCAGCTTTTGTTCAAGCTCTCTTAGCATGCCTTCTGTTTGTGTTCTATGCGCTCTTAGTGCATTTAATTTGATATCGGCTACATCCGTAATATCAATCACAATATCGGCATTTCCTAGCACTTCTTCTCGATTTTTCGTAATGGCCATGCAGTATGTGACAGGACGGTCTTCTTTTTTCTTGCGGTATAGAGCACGAATGACCGCTTCACCTGTCGCATCATGATCAGGGTGTACGCCATGACCTGGATAAAACGTGACAATAAGAGTTGGTTTCACTTCATCAATTATGCGTTCCATCACATCCGCTAAATACTCATCATCTTCAAATTCCAACGTTTTATCCCGAAGACCAAGCATTCGCAAGTCTGTGACATCCATTTCTTTACATGCATTGATTAATTCCTGTTTTCTTAATTCAGGAAGTGTCTCACGGTTAGCATAAGTTGGACTTCCCATATTTCTTCCCATTTCTCCAAGTGTCCCGCATGCATACGTCACTGGAATTCCACGTTTTCTGCTTTGCGCGATGAGCCCTGCGACCCCGAAGGATTCATCGTCGGGGTGAGGCAGCATCACAAGTACATGTTCGTTCATCACTGTTCCCCTCTCTCCTACACCTGAAATGGTGTTTCACTAATTTGTAATGAGATCGCTAGTTTTCCGTCTGGCAGGTGTCCTGCTAACAGCAGGCGACCTTGTTCATCAAACACGTAATCGGTTAAACCTTCTGCGTAAATCCAGCCATCTTCTGTTTTCATCCCGACACGATATGGGCCTTGTCCTTTTATTTTTGCCTGTGAATAGACAACTTTTGCGTTGCGGATATACGCCACGACCGTCATATTTTGCTCATTCACATGAGCTGAATAAGAACCAGTTGTCGTTTCAAGATGAACGAAGACTGGCCGATTTAAAAACGATTCAAGATGTGCTGTGACATCTTCCGTTTGAATTGGTTTCATGAGTGGTTCCTTCCTTCATTTTGAATTAGTTCTCGCAGCTTTTTCGTATGTAAGCTGATCAGCTGTAGTTGATGACCCTGCTCAATAGCACTTTCTAAAATTCTTTCCACAGCGAGTACATACTTTTGATGTAATGACTTTCTTGCGCGAGGATGGGTGCGTGCATCAAGCAAATCATCTCGTATCGCCTCGTGTAATGAAGTCATATCCACTACATCAAGCTGCCGATTTTTCCATAAAGATTGATAAGCGTGTGCAAGCTCATCGACTGATGACATGTGATCACCTCTACAGTTTTGGTAACAACTTATTATGACATGATCCGCCTGCAAAAAAAAGCAAACTGCTTCGTCTCTTTAATGAGAATTCGCTGTTTTTTTCATTCGCAGTTGAGAGGTTGTAAATAGTAAAATCGCCACCCAAATACAGAGGAATGTCACGATTTTTGCTGCAGATAAGTGTTCGTGATACACAAACAGCCCCAAAAAGAGTGTAATGGTCGGTGCAATATACTGCAAAATACCAACTTGATATAAAGGAATTCTTTTGGCCCCTTCAGAAAATAAAAGAAGCGGTACAGCTGTAAAGACACCTGCAAAAAATAATAGCCCAAGAGAGCCGAAGCTGCTCGGATTCATCGTGACAACAGGTTCTTTTAAGAAGAAGAATAAGTAAACAAGCGCAGCTGGTGCAAGAAGCAGTGTTTCAATGGTTAATCCAATGGCACTCGTAAAACTCATCCTTTTTTTAATCAGTCCATAAAACCCAAAACTAAAAGCCAATACGAAAGCCACGACAGGAAATGAGCCGTACTGGACAGTTGAAATGATGACCCCAGCTGCGGCAATGAGAATGGCGGTGGTTTGCATTTTATTCAGTCGTTCTTTTAAGAAAATGATGCCTAGTAAAACTGATACAAGCGGATTAATATAATACCCTAAACTCGCTTCCAGCATCAGATCGTGATTTACAGCCCAAATATATACATACCAGTTGACCGAAATTAAAATAGCCGATAAAAGTAATGAAAAAAGTGCTTTTCCATCTATCATCAGACCTTTCACAGTCTGCATCCCTGGACGGACTTGCTTTAAATATAAAAGAATACCGCACATAAAAACAAAGGACCATATGATTCTGTGCGCTAAAATTTCGCCTGACGAAATATGCTCCATCAGTTTCCAATATAATGGGAACAATCCCCATAATGTAAAAGATGCAGCCGTATATAAGACACCTTTTGATTGTTGTTCGTTCAATCTAACCATTCCTTTCTAAACCTATCGTATATTATAGCACGCACATCACATTATGGGCATATACTAATTCAGGGCATTTAGAAAGGATGATTTGCATGTTTGACTGGAACCGATTATTCCCTTTTCAAAAGCAATTTTCAAAAGAAGCGTTAAAAAATTCAGATCCTAAAGACGTTGAGCAATATGTCAATCAAGTCATGGAAAGTGTTTTCGGCTCCAATTATTCTGCTCAATTCCCCTTTCAGGATCCGCTGTCTCAGCAGCAGAAAACAAGAGAAACAGACGATAAAAAAAAGAAAGAGCCGAATGTTGAAGTATTTGAGACGACAGATCACGTGTTTGTCAAAATAGAGCTCGATCGTCCGAACACGGAAAAAGTAAAAATCAAACATACAGCCAATCTGCTGTTTATTGATCATTTTCCTGAAGAGAATAAACAAAAGAAGGTTGTCCTGCCTGCTGCTGTGAAAAGAAAAGGAACAAAGGCATCGTATCAAGATGGTATTTTAGAAATTATGTTTTTAAAGCATGATGATCCAGGCATTTCTGAAATTGATATTCCATTATAAAAAGCCTGCTTTGAAATGGAAGCAGGCTTACTCTTTTTTCTTAATAATATGGTGGATATCCGCCGCCATAAGGTGGTGGAACAGGCGGTGGTGGTGGCGGGTAATATGGACGAGGATAATTAAAAATCGCACTTCCTAGAAATCCGCCAAGCAGTCCGCCGACTAAAGGAGCGCCAAAACCAAAAAACAAAGGGACTCTAGATTCATATGGCGGAATGCCAGGGGCACCGCCTCGAAAATACGGAGTATGAGGGTACATGCTTTTCTCCTCCTTTGTCATGTGCCTAACATCAGCATATTCATTAGGAGACAAAACGTTTGGGCAAACCTAAAACTAGGCTTGCTCCTTTTTTACATGAGATCCAGCATACTCCCCTGCCCAGCGCGATACTTCTCCGAACACACCATGTAATGCACTTCCTTTTTCGGTTAGACAATAGATGACTTTGACTGGCGTTTCAGGAAGTACAGTGCGCTTTATGATTCCTTCTTGCTCAAGCTCTTTTAAGCGTTCTGCGAGCATTTTTTGACTGATGGATGGAATAATATCCGTCAGGTCTTTAAACCGCTTCGGACCATCAAGCAATACATGAATGATGAGACCATTCCATCTTTTGCCAAGAAGCAAAAAAGCTTGCTGAATGTTTGGACATAATTGAAATTCCATATATTTCAGCCTTTCTTTTCATAATCGTTTGACAAACTAACGGTGTACAATTTAAAATATATCTCTAGTTACAATAAGTAAGTTTCTCACTTTTTTATTTATTGTACCATACTATTTGCAAAAACGGGAGGAAATATCCATATGGCGAGCGATCAAAAAACGATTGACATTTTAAAAGAAAGAGCTTCAGTAAAAGAGTATGATACAACTCATGAAATGACAAAAGAAGAGTTAACAGAGCTTCTTGATATCACAACAAAAGCACCATCTGCTTGGAACCTTCAGCATTGGCATTTCACTGTTTTCCATAGTGCTGAATCAAAAGCAAAACTTCTTCCAATTGCTTATAATCAAAAACAAGTCTCACAAGCTTCAGCTGTGATTGCAGTGCTTGGTGACCTTGAAGCCAATCTAAATGGTGAAAAAATCTACAGTGAGCTAGCAGAACAAGGTTTCATCACAGAAGATATTAAAGAAACACTGATGACACAAATCAATGGTGCTTACCAAAGCGAGCAATATGCACGTGAAGCTGCTTATTCAAACGCTTCGTTAGCTGCTATGCAATTAATGATTGCGGCGAAAGCAATGGGATATGATACATGCGCAATGGGCGGTTTCAGCAAAGAAGCTTACGTGAAAGAATTCAATGTGAGCGGTCGATACGAACCAGTGATGTTGATTTCTGTCGGGAAAGCAGCAAAAGAAGCTCACAAAAGCAATCGTTTTGACATCGAAGAAGTATCTGATTTCCTATAAAAAACGGCACAGTCTCAGCGTCATGCTGGGGCTTTTTTATTTGCTCTAAATATTATTTTTCCATACTTATTTTTAAGTCTTCCTTTCTCATTCTTCACTATTTACCTCTTTTTAAAAATGAAAGCGTTATATTAGTATGATATTCATAAAAATGATTGTTTTTTCTGAAAATGGTCTTGTGATCTAATCTGACAACTGCTATTATTATGAAATTACAAAATATTAGAGGAGGAAAACATGAACAAAAAACTGATACTGGCGCTACTCATCGCGATTCCATTCATTGGACAGCTTGCACTGCTCCCCTTTGTGAATCGTATTCATCCATTTGTCATCGGGCTGCCTTTTTTCCACTTCTGGCTCTTACTATGGATTGTACTCACACCCGTTTGCACATTTATCATTTACAGGATGCAACATTCAAATGGAGGAACTGACGAATGCAAGGAAACTTAACAGCTTTATTGATTACTGCAAGTATTATTTTCATCGTCGTGGTCATCGGTTTTGCCGCTGGTCGTGATAAATCATCAAGACAATCAGTCGAAGAATGGTCTGTTGGCGGGAGAAAATTTGGCGGGCTTCTCGTCTGGTTCCTTGTTGGCGCAGACTTATATACTGCTTATACCTTTTTAGGGCTCACAAGTACAGCTTATACAGCGGGAAGTGTTGCTTTTTTCGCTATCCCCTATTCAGTTCTTGCTTATTTTATTGCGTATTTCTTCTTACCAAAACTTTGGACGGTTGCAAAAAATCATAAGCTGACAACACTTGCTGATTATGCACGTGAGCGATTTGACAGTAAACTGTTATCTAGTTTGATTGCCATTGTTGGTGTACTCATGCTCATTCCATACATTTGTCTTCAGCTCAGCGGGATTCAAGATACGTTAACTGTCGCTGGAACGAGTTATATTAATGTGAATGCAGTTGTTATAATTTCATTTATTTTAGTTGCACTTTATACATTTTTCAGTGGTATTAAAGGTCCTACATATACAGCCATTATTAAAGATATTCTTGTTTGGGTGATCATGCTCTTTATGGTCGTTTCCCTCCCGATTATTCATTTTAACGGCTGGACCCCAATGATGAATACGTTAGCTAAGGAAGCCCCACAGCTTCTGACGATTCCTGAAGGCGGGCCTAAAGGCATTTTGTGGTTTATTACCGCATCAGGTGTTTCTGCACTCGCATTATTTATGTGGGCACATGCAGCAACTGGCGTTTTCACTGCAAAAAGCGCAGATGCCATCCGGAAAAACAGTATGTTTTTACCTCTTTACAACATTGTATTGATTTTGGTCATCTTCCTTGGCTTCATTGCCTTTTTAGTCTTACCGGAAGATACAAATCCAAGATTTGCTCTTCTTCATTTAATTCAGACGTCATATGGCGGCGTGATGCAGGGGCTTGCGTATTCAACGATTGCACTTGCTTCTCTCATTCCATGTTCGATCATGGCCATTGGGGCGTCGAATTTATTTGCCAATAATTTGTACCGTGATTTAATCCATCCAAATGTGTCACCTAAAAGATTGACCATGATCACTCGTTCAATGGTATTTATCGTCATTGGGCTGGCTCTACTATTCGGAATGCTCTTCCCAACAGCACTTGTAACGCTTCAGCTCATTGGTGTTTCAGGAATGGTTCAAATCTTCCCTGCCATTGCGATCAGCTTGTTCTGGAAAAAACAATCGAGAGAAGCAACGATTGCGGGTTTAGTTGTTGGCATCATCGTCACCTTTACAGCCAATATCTCACAAGTCACGTTTGGTCTTTATGAAGGATTTCTTGGTTTACTAGCAAACGTTGTGGTCATCCTGATTTTGAATCCATTCTTCCAAAAGAATGTCACATCTAATGCTGTGACAAGTGATTTGTTTGAAAAGAATGGGAAAACAACGGAACCTGTGGCTAACAAAGCGTAATACAAGAAAAAAAGCAGTCCCCTGATAAGGACTGCTTCAGCGTGTAGCCAAACCCTCGCATTCTTTGTCAGTCCTGCGTGCTGGTGCTCACGAATGTCAAATTCGCTCCGCTCCAGTACTCGTCCTTCCTAGACTTCAAAGGTTTTCTATCACGCTGAGCTGAAAAGAAGACAAAGGGCTAAAATAAAGTTCATTTTAGCCCTTTGTCAACAATTTGAAGCAGTCCCCTGATGAGGACTGCTTTTTCTATTTCATTTCTTTTTTCAACACTTCAATGGCTTTTTTCATTTGCGTGTCATTTTTCTTGAGCTTATCTTGGATGTTTGTCATCAGTACCGTCGTTGTGTCCCCTGTCAGAATACCATCAGCCTTTAGATCGTGATCTGATTGGAAACTTTTCACGATCGACTGGAATGCTTGATCATATTCTCCATTGGCTTTTGCTTTGTAGCCAAGCGCTTGGAACATTTTTTGAGCCGCTTTGACTTCATCTCCATCATCATTCAGTTGATACGTCTTTTTCGGACTTAAGTATGGCAGCTTCGCATAACTCGGCAGAGATGCTTTCACCTGTGGCTCAATTCCTTTTTTGTGAATCCAAGACCCGTCTGGTGTCAGCCACTTGGCAATGGTTAATTTCACACTAGAACCATCATTGTAGCTTTGCGCATTTTGAACAGTCCCTTTACCAAATGTCTTTTCTCCAACAAGTTGAATGCTAGAGGATTGGTGCAGAGCTGCCGCCATGATTTCAGCAGCACTCGCTGAACCGCCGTTTACAAGAACAACTGTCGGCTGATGAACTTTGCGTTCTTTTTCCGCTTTGTACACTTGTTTCTTTCCTTTTTCCTCAACCTGCATAATGACTTTTCCTTTATCGATAAAGTCATTGCTCATTTCAATTGCTTCTGTCATAATGCCGCCTGGATTATCTCTCAGATCAATGACAAAACCTTTTGCCCCTTTTTTCTCGAGGTCATCAATCGCTTTATCCAATTCTTTAGACGTGGTTTCAGCAAAAGAAGTGATTTGGATTTCGCCTATTTTATCTTTTGTTAGTTTTGCATACACCGTTTCAAGCGGAATCGTATCTCTTGTGATCGTGACATCCACATTTCCAACACCTTGTCTGTTCAAATGCAGTTTGACATCCGTTCCTTTTTTCCCTCTGATAAGAGAAACAGCTTTATTCACTGACATACCTTTTGTACTTTTACTATCCACTTTTAAAATACGATCATGAGGTTTCAAACCAGCTTTTTCAGCAGGAGAGCCTTTAATCGGTGCGACAATTAAAATTTGTCCATCCTTCTCTTCTACTTGTGCACCAATTCCTTCAAATGAAGATGAAATGGTGTTGTTAAATCCTTCGGCTTCCTCCTGATCCATATATGTAGAGTATGGATCATCAAGTGATGCAATCATTCCTTGAATCGCACCGTCTACTAGTTTTTGATCATCCGTTTTTTCGTAATACTCGTTTTTTACCTTCGTATATGCAGCCATGAGTTTACTAAACTTCTCATCTCCTGAAACGCTGACAGCACCTTGTTTTGTGATCACAAATGTAATCGCTGAGGAAAGCGCTGCTGTCACCAGAATGGCTATCACGAACTTGAATTGTTTTTTCAAAAAAACACCACCTTTATCTCCTTTCATTATTATCAAGGACGATTCTTCATCCGTCAACCAAAGGATCAAACTTCTATTTGAAAAGATAAGCCATTTCGCCTTGCAATGCATAATCTTTAGAGAGAAACATGATAAAGAAAGAAGGGATTCCATGAGTGACTATGTAGAAATGCTTGCCTATTTTGGTGTATCAGGTGCCCATCCTGGCGGAATTGAGCTAACAAAAACGATGATTGAGCATCTTCACTTGGCGTCTGACGATCGTATACTGGATGTTGGATGCGGCACAGGACAAACAGCCGCCTATCTAGGACATTTAGGTTATGAAGTAGAGGCGATTGATACACACCCTTTGATGATTGAAAAAGCCAATCTGCGATTCGAGCGGGAACAACTACCTTTCCGTGCACAGCAAGCATCGATCGAACACCTGCCATTTTCAGATGACTCGTTCTCTCTACTGATCAGTGAATCTGTTTTAAGTTTCACCCATTTACCTGCTGCGCTTGCTGAGATCAAACGGGTGCTTGCTCCTGGAAAACAATTGATCGCAAATGAGGCTGTGTTAAAAGTGCCGCTCCCCTCAAAAGAACAGGCAACCATTCGGGAGTTTTATGGGTTTCACTCCCTCTTTTCATTTCCTGAATGGAAAAAACAGTTAGCGTCCGCAGGATTCCGTGACATTCAGATTCTCTCATTTGATGAGCACATGGTGCAGGAAGAGCCGACCGAAATGGAATTATCAGATCAAATACCACCTTCTCTTTATGATACATTACAGACACACTATGACCTGATTCAAACACACCGAGAACATCTGAGTCACCTTGTATTTGAATGTACAGTATAAAATGAGCGAATCTCCTATATGTTTTGTCCAAACTCTATGAAGTCTTTCGCATAGGATAAGAGTGAAAAGAGTTTGTCATAAGGAGGAAAAACATGGAGCGCTACTATAAACTTTGTCAGCAGCATATGGGGAAAGTAGCTAGAATTACTGATCGAAATGGCAGAGTACATGTTGGACGTATTGAGCGGGTGTCAAACCGCAAAGTTTATATCCGTCCAGTCGGCGGGTCCCGCAGGGGCTTAGGCTTTGGCTATTACGGAGGTTATTACGGAGGCTATTATGGCTGGGGTCCAGCTTATGGCATCGGTCTCGGTTTTATTACCGGCTTCGCATTAGCAGGTTTGCTCTTTTTTTAAAACGGCGTATAAAAGAAGGCCTCCCAGCTTCGGGAGGCCTTTTATTTGTTTATATTTTCTTCACTTTGTTCATATACTCTTCGAATGTTAAATCATGATCGTGCATCGCTTTTGCAGCTTCTTTCCCTACATAGCGCAAGTGCCACGGCTCATATTCATATTTCGTGATGTCTTCTTTCCCTTTTGGATAACGGATGATAAAGCCATATTTATAAGCGTTTTTGGCTACCCATTTACCATCAGGTGTTTCACCAAATTTTTCAGAGATTTCAAAGCCGGCACTTTTTGAGGAAATATCCATAGCTAAACCTGTTTGATGTTCACTTTCGCCTGGTAAGGCTACGGCTTCTTGGGCTTTTTCTTTCCCTTTTAGTTTCACTTCACTATCAAAAATGACCTTTTGACGATCATAGGAACGATAGCCCGATACTGCAGCAAGCTCAAAGTTTTCCTTTTTAGCACCTTTGAATAACTTCGCAAGTGCCTCCGCTGCTTCTTTTCGAATATATCGTTTTTCAATATCCTCTGAAAAAGAGAATTCCACTTTTGGTACAACGAGATCAGAAGGTTTATAGGTTCCTGGCAGTGCATATTCTTTGTTCACTAAAGCAAGCACATTTTCAGGGTTTTGAATGGTCTTCAGTCCGCTCACTACCTTGATGTCATTGAAATATTCACTCTTTAACGTCAGCTCTTGATTAGATGAATCTGCCGTATCGTTTGAGTTTTGCTGGGGTGATGAACTTGCTGCGTTCTTTTGTTCGTTTGTTTTGTTAGATTCAGTGGTACCGCTTTTCTGATCCAGCAACTGGCAGCCTGATAATGCGGCCGTCAAACCAAGAATCGATGCGATTGAGAGTATTTTATAGCTTTTCTTCATGACATACCTTCCTTTTGCTCTACTAAAAAAATAAAGATGCGCTACATCGTAGCACACCCTTTATACTATTATAAAACAGAATCTAGTGCAATTAAGATCATTTCGTCAAATGTCGTTTGACGCTCTTCAGCAGTTGTTTCTTCTCCTGTTAGCACATGATCGCTCACTGTCAGAATCGACAACGCTTTTCTGCCAAATTTTGCAGCAAGCGTATAAAGAGCCGTTGTCTCCATTTCGATCGCTAGAATTCCATATTGATCCATCAGCTCAAGTGGTTTTTCATTATAAAACTGGTCTGCTGTAAATACATTCCCAACACGCACAGCTACATTTTTCGCTTCTGCTGTGTCGTAGGCTTTTTTCAGTAAACCAAAATCAGCACATGGTGCGTAATCAATCGGTCCAAATGCCACACGGTTCATTTGAGAATCTGTTGATGATGTTTGAGCTAAGATGACGTCACGTACATTGACATCTTTTTTGATCGCTCCGCAAGAACCAACACGGATTAAGTTTTGAACATCATAGCTTTGGATCAGCTCATTCACATAGATCGAAATAGACGGTACGCCCATTCCAGTACCTTGTACAGAAATGCGTTTTCCTTTATATGTTCCGGTATAACCATACATGCCGCGCACTTCGTTATAGCACACAACATCTTCTAAATATGTATCTGCAATATATTTCGCACGAAGCGGATCGCCTGGAAGCAATACCGTTTCTGCAATTTGTCCTTTTTCTGCTCCAATATGTACACTCATTTTTTAGCCTCCACTTACGTTTAACATGTGTTTAGTCCCATTTATTATAAACGATTGAGATCAAAAAAGAAAATACCAGCTGAAAGTAAAGCTGGCATCGTCGTTTATATTTAACTCATCGTCATTAGGCGTTCACTGCGTTTCCATCCTGCCGGAAAGAGTTGGTAGTAGCACTTCCCTTTTTTCTGGTCATCAATCACAACGATATCCCCTGTTGTGATAAACCGTGCATTGTAATCATTAGGGACTGTATCTTGTACATTAAATGTCGAGAATGCTTTTTCTAGTACATCAAGGTGTGTCCTGCCGCCAATCTTTGTCCGGTACACAGGCTGATGTCCGCTTTCTGCACCATATTCAGGTGTTTGATAAATGGTTAAGTGATAAGCTGAAGGTTTCTTTTGAAAAAATCTCAACGTCAATTGCATTCAAATCCCTCCCCTTTTATATAAAATTGGCTGGGATCTATGAATTTCCTTCTTCTATTTTTGTCGAATGACGGACAATTTTTCGTCAATCTTTTTACATATGAGAAATAAAGCTAGTCCTATCGCAAAGCCCCCTGCTACATCAGTGACATAATGAACACCGATATACATCCTGCTGATGCCGATCATCAGCACATAGCACCCTGTCACCATGTAGACTGCTTTTTGTCTCTTTTTCAGCCACGGAACCATTTCAATGAATAGATAGGCGATAAATGGATAGATCGTTGCTGCATTCATAGAATGTCCGCTCGGAAAGCTGTAATAGGTCTCATTCACTAGATGATCAAAGGCTGGACGCTCTCTAGCAAACAGTCCTTTCAGTTCATGATTGACCGTTTTTTCTGCTATATATAGTAGAAAAAGCAGCATAATAGAGTGGTAGCGTTTATACATAAACAGCACCACGCTAAAGATGAGCATGATTGGGACAAGCAGCGCACTGATACCAAAGTCAGTCAAAGTCAGCATGACATCATTTAAAAAAGGAAGTCTGATGTTTTCAAACGATAAGATGATCTGGTTGTCCAACTCCTGGAACATGCCAGACACCATAAGCGCTGCGATGGCGCCAAACAAAAGGAAAAAAATGATGACATACACGCGAACCAATTCCCCTCCCTTTCTACTCAGAATCTCTTCAAAGTATAGTGCCTACCGCGCCTCTTCTTCAACTATCATTGCTTTCCTCAGCATATATTCAAATGTAATATCGGCAAGCTCAAACGTTTCCAGCTCAGATGGTATGTACCCTCTTTTGACCAGCTCCGTGTAGAAGAATTCTGCAATTTCCTCTGTATCAATCACCAAATCTGCTTCTTTCATTGCTTTCCGCCTCCTTTTTTATGATGTATGAACGCTGCCTTATTTTTATTACAGTTTGTCATAATGGCTCATTCCATACATATAAATGCAGTAAACGAAAAGAAAAGGGGCATGAGGCAATGAAATGGTTAAGCATTTTAGATGGACATACTTTTGATCAGGTGATGGGCCGTATCTTGAGGGGATGGTTTTATGTGATTGCTTTTTTCTGTGTTCCTTACTTTTTATTCGTGTTAGGACAAGTCTTCTTTTAACCAAAATGCTCGTTTAAACTTTCCAAAATAAAGTCCATCATATCCTTATATTCTGGGTCTTTGAAAAATTCATAGAGAATTTTATAATCATTGTAAATATCAAGAAGCTCATCCACTATAGATACAGCGAGAAATTCTAGTGATGCTTCGCTTTCTTGTTTCTCTTCTAACTGTAATAGAGCGGTTTGCACCATATCTTCCTCTATTTCTTTTGAGGTTTCTCCAACGTAATGCACAAAAAGAAGCTGATGAACAAACTGATCCATCTCATATTTTCTTAGGACAAGCGTCAAGTCTTCTTCTTCTGTTTCCAGCCATTCTCCGTCTTTTAACCTTGTCAGTTCATAAATGACATCTTCCCAGCCATCTTCAAGGTAGCGCCATATCTCAGTCCGATGGCCAATGATTTTAAATAGCTCTTTCCCGTAATCCTTTACATATACAACATCGCCAATGAGGAACTCATATTCAATGTCCAGCTTTTCTGTATCTACAATCACCCCGTCGTACTCATCGTAAAGCTGGAGTGATGTTTCAAAATAAAGCACCTCATTATGATTGACCTCATATAGATAATGTTGGTCAATTTGATGGACTTTTGTTATCGTTCCAACTGTGCCGTACATGACAACGACGACAATATCCCCTACTTTATATTTTGGTGCTTTCGCCTTCATTCTGTCTCCCCCTTGCCCGACTTTTGGTCTTAACGTATCGTATGCCGGCGCAAGGAATTCTGCATGGGCAACCACACCATGCAAAACGCCATTTTATTTCTTCATGAAAAAACCGCTTCTTCCATACGGAACAAGCGGTTGTGTGTGTTATTTTTTTTTGACTTCTACTTCGTATTGCTCAAAAGCCTCATCAAATGTCGTCATGGAGCTTAAATAGTCCCCATTTAACTCTAAATAGGCACATAGCTCATGATAATCAGTGGATGCTTTAGGAAAGCTGTGATCTTCATAAGCAGCATTTGCAAAATGACTGATGTCATCCTTCGGTTTTGGATGTCTATACTTCATTAAATAATGGTAAAACGACTTCACCTGTTTTTCCCTCCGCGACACTCTATTTTGTTGTTATATTATACAGGAATTTGATGACTTGTATAGGCGGAGGTACAACTTATGAAGAAAAATCAAAGTAATTACGCTTTAATAACCGCTCCATGCTCATTAATTCTTCATATAAGATTTTTTCTGGAAGTTTTGTTTGATCGACTAAAATTAATTGATCTTCTATCTCTTTTACTGTCTCATCCTTCTGATACGTCATCCCGCAATGCGTGCAAGAAATCGAAGGCGTTTCCAAAATCTCAATCGATTGTGTGCCCGTGATGAGTTCCCAATAGACTGTGGTCTGTCCTGCGTTCGCTTTCTTCTCCTCACACCAATCACATGTCAGCAACGTTATTTCTCCTCCTTTACGGTTTGTTCTTTTTTGAGCTGGGCTTGATATTTCTTCTCTTTTAATTCATCTCGTTTTTCACGTTTGTTTTTGAGCGTATCATGTTCAGGATTCGTTTCATAAGACTCTCTTCGTTTCATTCGGCTTAAATTTTCAGGCGTAAAGGATCTTGCTTCATCCTCAAATAGAGCAGTTATGCCAATGGCGGGTTCTTTCTTTTCTTCATAGATTTCATTAAAATACGCATCTGCTTGGCCTGCGACGTAATGTTCTGGCTCCGGATAAGAGGTGATCACACCTTCAAAGTTACGCAGGACCACTTTCTCTGGGCTTTGAGATAATAAATAATTTGGCTGTAAGGTGATCTTACCTCCTCCGCCTGGTGCATCTACAACAAAGCTTGGCACGGCATAACCACTCGTATGTCCTCTTAAGCCTTCAATGATTTCAAGGCCTTTTGAAACCGGTGTTCTAAAGTGGCCGATCCCCTCAGATAAATCACATTGATAAATATAATAAGGTCTGACGCGAATCATGACGAGATCATGCATCAGCTTCTTCATAATTGGCACACTGTCGTTAATTCCTGCTAGGATCACCGCCTGATTACCAACAGGGACGCCAGCATTGACAAGTCGCTCACACGCTTCTTTTGCTTCTTTTGTGATTTCAATGCTTGTATTAAAGTGAGTGTTCAGCCAAACAGGATGATATTTTTTTAAAATCTCACACAATTCATCTGTAATTCGCTGCGGAAACACGACCGGTGCACGTGTTCCAATTCGAATGATTTCAACGTGAGGAATGTCTCGTAAGTTTTTCAAAATGTATTCAAGCACTTGATCATTAATTAACAGCCCGTCACCGCCTGAAATTAACACATCCCGCACTTCAGGGGTTTCTCTAATATATCCAATGGCGGCATCTAATTGCTTTTTCGGCACGCCCATCCCGATCTGACCGGAAAAGCGCCTTCTCGTACAATAGCGGCAGTACATGGAGCACTGATTTGTGACAAGAAACAGCACACGATCTGGGTAACGGTGCGTTAAACCTGGAACAGGTGAATCCTCATCTTCATGGAGCGGATCTTCGAGGTCATATTTTGTTTTATGAAGCTCTTCTGCAATCGGTACAGACTGCATACGGATTGGGCATCTTGGATCGTCTGGATTCATCAGTGAGGCATAGTAGGGTGTTATGTTGAGTGGAATGGTTTTCGTGGAAATCTTCACCCCTTCTTTTTCCTCTTCTGTTAAGTTCACGACTTTTTCTAAATCTTCAAGCGTTTTGACCGTATGCGTCAGCTGCCAAATCCAGTCGTTCCACTTTTCCTCGGGTACGTCCTTCCAAAGTTCAATGTCCTTCCAATGTCGCGCAGGTTGATACAGTTTTTGATTCATATCCATTCCCCCTATCAGCATTCACTTTATACTATGCAAGTTATGTGCCAACATGGGAAAATGCCCCTATTCTTTAGAAAAGGAGCTTTTCCGTCACATTCACCTGTTTGAAGTGCCTACTTTTCGGCATCTGTATATTTTTTTAGCTTATACTGCAATGTTTGTCGAGGAATTTTTAAAGCGGCTGCCGTTTGCTTAATATTCCCTGCGTGCTGTCTTAAAGCTTCTTGAATCAGCGTTTGTTCAAATGACGTCACTTGACTTTTTAATGAGGACTCTGGCGGATGACTTTCTATCTGATGCGTCCGCAAATGGACAGGGAGATATGCTGTGGTGATTTCTTCTGCTTCCTTTGGCATCATCAAGACGGCATGCTCGATCGTATGTTTTAATTCTCTCACATTCCCTGGCCACTGATGGGCCATAAATACTTGGACAGTTTCTTCAGAAAGGCGGTTGACGTTTTTTGAAAATTGCTGATGATACGTTTGAATAAAGTGGCTGGATAACAGCTGGATATCATGCTTCCTTGTGCGAAGCGGCGGGATATGAAATGATGACACATGCAGTCTATAAAATAAGTCTTCTCTTAACATTTGTTTTTTAACGGCTTCAAATGGGTCGATATTGAGGGCAGTAATCACTCTGACATTTACTTGAACCGCCTTTGCATCACCTATCCGGCGGACAACACCATCCTCTAACACACGCAGTAATTTTGTTTGAAGCGTAAGCGGCATCGCTTGCAGCTCATCAAGAAAAAGCGTACCACCATCTGCTAATTCAAACAGCCCCTTGCGATCTATTGCGCCCGTATAACTTCCTTTGACAGACCCGAATAAAAGACTTTCAAGCAGCGATTCTGGAAGAGCAGCACAGTTTTGCGGGATAAAGACTTGATCTTTCCGATCAGATGCATGAACAATCGCTTGTACGAGTACCTCTTTTCCTGTCCCAGTTTCCCCGAATACCATAACCGATGAAGAATATGCAGCAGCTTTTTTCGCTTTCTCCAGCATCTCTTTTAAGTGTGGATCATTTGTTAAAAATGAAGAAAAATCGAGCATTTGAGTGGTCTCCGCGGCACCATCCGTTCGTTTTTTTTGATCTAAACGATTCGAAAGCGCCGACAGCTTCGACACATCCTTCGCTACTTCTACCGCCCCAATTAACTTGCTGCCTTCTATAATCGGCAGTGTGGTGTTGACGGTCTCAATTTTTTCTCCATTTTTATTCAAATAGGTTTGCAACGAATGATAAATGGGTTTTCCTGTTCTAAGTACATGCATGAGTGTACTTGTCTTTTCAGTTAATGAAGGATACACATCCAGTATGTACTTGCCAATCACCTCTTCTTTCGCTAAACAGTCGAACTTCGCTGCATTATGATTATAAAAGATGGTGACCCCTTGATCGTCTACAACGTGAATCGCTTCATCAATGGCTTCTAAAATTAATTCAAACCAATCCGCTCTTTCGACAACCTTCCCCACTATTTCCCCCTCACTTTCTATGCCGAAAATCCGGCACGTATTGCCCAATTTTCAGCGGCTTGATGATATTCAACGTGTTCCCCTATCCTTTTCACGTTTCGCTTTTTCCTTTCGATCTCCTGCTTTTTTCGTCAATTCTAAAAAAAGCACCCCTTTTATGAGGAGTGCTTTCGTCCTGATATCTGATAAAGAGACAAGTCAAATTCCTGAAGAGACTCCATATACAGTGGCACAATTGGCTTTCCTTCTTGAAAAAATGCAAATTGAGAAGGTTGTAGTTTGATTGGCTGATGGTAAAACGCAAATATTTTCACTACCTCAGGGACAATTCGGCAAAAGGTATCATGCACAAATAAATAGACATCTTGTTTCCATTTAAACAGCCGTCTATTTGGTGGGCTGAATATTGGAGATACTTGAATGATGCTGCCTTCCTCAAACGTCTCCAGCTGCTGTTTTGTGACCGTGTAAATCTCCTTTTGATGAAACTGAAAATATTGCACATCACGTCTTGAAGCAAACCGTCTTTTTGTCTGATGTTCAATATAATAAAATGTTCTGCCGTTATCTGCAGTGACGACTGTATAATTCGGAACTGTCAGCGGCTCGTTCATTTCATATTTCATCGTACATAAGGAAGGAACACGAATCGCACGCCTGTTCTTTTCATTCACCCAGCGCTTGTCAATTAGATGGAGACATCCGTGAGCGATTTGATAATAATCGCCATCTCTTTCAATCACAGTTCCGTCAATTAAATCGTAGGGCATACTCGAAAACATATGATGGAATGATTGTGGCGTTTTATATGTGGTATCTAGTACTTCTTGTAATGGAAAGAACGCAGCAAAATGATTCAGTCTCATCCAAAACACAGAGTCAGCATGATGCCAATGTTTTGGTTCGTCGGCCCAGTATTGTCCGTATTTTTCATGAATAAACGAAAGCAGCCGGCTTCTATGCATAACAGAGCAATGGTCGACTTGAAAGGATGCATGCTCCAACACTTGATCTGCTTCTCGAACGAAGCTCGCCGTTTCCACCAAATGCTGATTCACATGCACGACACGTTGCGAGGAATAGACGATATCTATGTGAGGCTTCGATTGAAAAACCTCGACCATTTTCTCTAAACGATCTTTTCTGTAGACTGTATCATCAGTTACATAACAAACCAGCTCACCTGTTATACGTGTTAATGCTTCATTAATTAGCGTTGCATAACGTACAGTCTTCAGCCGGTTTGCAGGATGAATTTGATGAGAATACAATTGAATGCGCTTATCCACTAAATAAGGCTGCATCTTTTGGATCGTTTCTTGTTCAGAGCCATCATCCATGATCAAAAGCTCCCAATGCTGATACGTTTGTTCTACCACACTCTTTAGCACACGTTCAATGAAATCAGGTTTGTTGTAGCTTGTTAATATCACTGATACTTTCATGACCATTATCCTTTTTTAAATAGATTAAAAAGCCCCCCAGCTGACAATGTTCACATAAGGAACACTTACTCTTAGCTGATTTGTCGCATTTTTAAAGACTGCTACTGAGTCAAACAATTGTACGACAACCACGTTTTGCAGCACATCTCCATTGACTAAATGAACACGCGGCAGCGGAATGCCGAGCTCAAGCCATGGGCGTAGCAATTCTTTAATCTCTGACGCACTCCCTTCCTCACTTTCTTCTAAAAGATGAAGAAGAAGTATAATCAACACAACTTCAAGTATTCCTTCTGTTTCTAGTAATTCTTCGTTCCAGCCATTTAATAGTTGTTCAAATTCCATTCAGATTCCCTCTTTCTTCTCGTTTGATCTTTACTAGAGTATGAGGATCACTTCATTTAGCATCAGCATTTGAAAACATTTTTCAAAAATGTGTGAAGTCATTAAATGAAAAAAGAACAAGGAATGAGCATTCTGCTTATACCAAAAAAAGAGAACGGCATATACATAGTGGTGTGTTTGAATGGATGAAGAAAGGATGGGGAAAACATGAGCGAAAAGCGTGCCGAATTAAAAAAAGAGCTGTTAAAGCTGTTTTTCAAACCGCTTAGTCATGCGTTAACAGTTAATCTCGAAGAAGGAGGAGTTCAAGTGGAAGAAAAATTGAACGATTTATTTAGTGAGGTGGCTGCTGAAGCATCACCTTCAGATTCTGCTACAACACTCGACGTATCTCAACCAGCAAGATGGATTTTTGCAAGACTTGCACCTGGAACAGTCATTAGCATTGTCATGGACTCAGGTGACTTAATCGGACCCGTTCAATTCGTATCATTCGATGCTTCAACAGGTGTTGTTTTCGTCACACAAGAAAGCTCTGTGACACCTACGGGCTCTGCAACGACTCTATTAGATGTAGATAAAGTAGAAAGTGTTACGTTCACATCTTAATGTGAGAGGGCCATCATGAAGCTTCTTTATATCAGCTCTGGCTACGGTGGAATCTATCGGATGTTTGATCAATGGATAGAAGATAGCTTCATTGATTCCCCCTTTTCATGCATCAAGGTGGAAAGGGAAACTCTACCCGCTTATATGCACAAAATCCGGACATTTTCTCCGGATTTTGTTTTCATGATGATCGGTGATCATATTCCAACAGAACTGCTTCATCAATTCAAACAAGAAAAGATCCCCGTTGTACTGTGGATGACAGAAGACCCTTTTTATATAGATGTGTCAGCTGCATGCGTAAGTGATGCACAGCTGATCTTAACGATTGACGAAGGTGCTTTGTCATTTTACAAACAAATGGGCGCTGATCACACGCACTACTTTCCCATTCCAACCAATACACACGTATTTCAGAAAAAAGAATCACCACATGAGTCGTGCATTTATGACATTGCACTCATTGGCTACCCTTATCCAAACCGCATCAAAGCCATCAATACACTCTTACATCAAAACAAATGGCGCATTCTCGTAGCAGGAAAAGAGTGGCATCGCGTGTTGAATAAATCACGCAGACGATATCGTGATCTCTCACTGATGACCCACTGGCTGAGTCCCGAGCAGATGGCAGACATCTATCAAACATCAGCCATTGTTCTGAATCCGCACAGGCCCGCGCAATTTGCCTATAATCAAAACAAAGCCAATGTTCAAAATATGAGCCTCAACAACAGAGCATTTGATATCGCTGCAAGCGGAGGCTTTCAGTTGACAGATCTACAACCGTCACAGGCATTTTCAAGCTTCGCTTTTTACACACATGAAAACGATTTGATTAAGCAGGTCGAGCACTATGTAACAAACCCTCAACAAAGACAATCGGTTGCAGAGAACAATTACGAGCAAGTCGTTCGCTGGAACACATTTGATACGCTGCCTTACAGACTTTATGAAATAGTCAAAAGCGCCCTATGACCGGGCGCTTTTTCTAATTGCCATCATCTTATGCCGTTCCTTCTGCATCTTGCCGAGCCAATAAAATCTTCTCTGCCTTTTTCCGATCTTCCTCACTTTTCACAACAAGCGATTGCGCATGATCCATCATATATGCACCAACAGATCCTTCTAAAAAGGAATGAATGCATTCTTTTGCATATGGAACATGAAACGCATAGACAGCTCCATTTAAACGCCCATACGTATAAGGGTGCTCCTGAGTTGGTACAAAAAAATAATGATTGTCCTTATACAGGCTGGCTTCATTGGTGTCATGAAGTGTCCAAGTTTCATTTGGATTTTCTAACGCCTCTGTAAAAGAAGCCGCACAATCATATCCCCCCTCTACTAGAAGCTGCAAGCAGGTCTCAATATCTGCCGTCTGCCTTAGTGGTGATGATGGATGCAAATACAAAACAATATCAAATGTCTTTCCCTCTCGTTCTAAATAAGCAAGCGCATGCTTCACAGCTACTAAAGAAGGTGTTTGTTCTGTCACATGTGTGCTTGGCAGTTCAATCACATTTGCTCCATAGTGGGACGAAATGATTTGAGTATTCACATTCTCTGAAGATACGATGACTTCATCTAATTCAATCATTTGTAATAATGGCTGAATGGTCCAATAGATTAGCGGCCGCTCCGCCAATACGCGAATGTGTTCAGCATGATGCCCCTGCTTGCTGCTAAAAGCTGGTATCATGGCTAAAATACGATTTCCCCTATACATGTATGATCTTCTCCCCTCGCGCAGCTCAGTATCAGTGAATACATTCTGAGAGCTGAGCTGATCGCCGTACTGAAGTCTTCAGGTGCCTCGCTATTCTACTTAATCTTCTATCTCTACATATTCTATTAAGTCGTCAAGCAGATGGTTATAATTGGTTCACCTAATTTATGCATGAAGTGGTTCTTTTCCTCAAACGTCTTCCACTCTTTCACATATGATGCAAAGTAGAGAAATGAGAGTTGGGGGATTAGATATGTCCAAACAAATAGAAACGAGTTTGAAGACCTTTTTTCGTGACAAAATCATCTTGGTCACAGGCGGTACGGGTTCGATTGGCCGGCAGATTGTGAAAAAATTAACAGCCTGCTCTCCTAAAAAGGTCATTGTCTTCAGTAAAGATGACAGTAAACAATACATGATGAAAAATGAATATGCGGCAAATCCAGAGGTTGTATTTGCACTTGGAGATGTGAGGGATGCAAGCCGCGTCAGGCAGCTTGTCAAAGGAGTAGATATCATCTTCCATGCAGCTGCACTCAAACAAGTACCCACCTGCGAAGATAATCCGTTTGAAGCTGTCCAAACCAACATCATCGGCGGACAGCATGTCATCGAAGCAGCACTTGAACATGAAGTCAGTCATGTTGTCAACATTTCAACCGACAAAGCGGTTTCTCCGACAAATGCCATGGGAGCTACAAAATTAATTTCAGAAAAATTGTTTTTTCAAGCGAATGAAAGTATTTCAAATCAGAAAACGAGGTTTTGCTCTGTCCGGTTTGGCAATGTGCTTGGATCAAGGGGTTCCGTCATCCCCATCATGCTTCAACAGTTGTTAAATGAACAACCTCTAACTGTAACTGATCCTAAGATGACACGCTTTTTTATGTCTATCGAAGAAGCTGTATCTCTCACGCTTGAAGCAGCTATCATGATGAAAGGCGGCGAAACGTTTATTCTCAAGATGGAGTCATTACAGCTGGCTGATCTATTGAAAGCATTTCATGAATATGCCGGTCAGATTAATGTTCCTTCTCCTGATATTCTCGTTGTCGGCAAAAGACCTGGAGAAAAACTTCACGAGGAGCTCACATTCCCTCACGAGGCAGATGCACTGTTTGAACATGAACAATTTTACGCCATTTTACCAAGACCACATCTTCACCCTCATTTTCAAAAAGTCCATTTGACCCATTACACATCAAACGAAGCACCGCTCATTACAAAAGAGAAGCTGTTTCACATCATTGAACAATTACATCATACACACCATAAAAAATAAAAAAATCGTCACATGGAAGCAACTGACTTCCATGTGACGATTTTTAAATCAATTATTGAAAGATGTGTTTCAAATGACCGTAGCCTTCTTTTTCAAGATCATCCTTCGGGATAAACTTTAAAGCGGCAGAATTAATACAATACCGAAGACCGTTTGGCCCTGGGCCGTCAGGGAATACATGACCAAGGTGAGAGTCGGCCGTCTTACTGCGAACTTCTGTCCGCACCATGCCATGGCTCGTATCTACTTTCTCTTCTACCTCTTGATCTTCAATCGGTTTTGTAAAACTTGGCCAGCCGCAATGGGCATCAAATTTATCTAATGAAGAAAACAATGGTTTGCCTGAAATGATATCTACATAAATGCCCTCTTCCTTATGATCCCAAAATTCATTTTGAAATGGCGGCTCAGTTCCATTATTTTGCGTCACTTCGTACTGCATTCGGTTTAATTCTTTGATGCGCTGCTCTTTTTCGTTAGCCATTATTTATCACTCCAATGAGATTGAATAAAACCTGCTCTGCCCGAACCGACATGGTATCGTTCGTAGTGCATTTTGTTCTTTTTATAATAATGCTGATGATATTCCTCAGCAGGATAAAAAGGACCAGCCTCTAAAATTTCTGTCACGATTGGCTTTTGGAAAACTCCACTTTGGCTCAGCTGCTCTTTTGATATTTCTGCAAGTTGCCTTTGTTTTTCATTGTGGACATAAATCCCTGTACGGTAGGACTCTCCTCTATCACCAAATTGTCCTCCATCATCTGTTGGGTCTATTTGCTGCCAATATAGTTCTAATAGCTTCTCATACGGAAAAACGTCTGGATCAAAGGTAATTTGAACGGCTTCTCTATGGCCTGTCGTATTTGTACATACTTCCTCATAGGTTGGATTCACTGTATGTCCGCCAGTATACCCTGATTCAACTTTGATAATGCCTGGCTGTTCATCAAAAGGTTTAACCATACACCAGAAACAGCCTCCAGCAAATGTGGCTAATTCTTGTTTTTCAGACATATTAGTGCCCCCTTCATTTAAAAAATGGTATCATCATATTATAACATGATAAAAAATAATGAAAATGATACGACTTGTATACCTAAAAACAAATGAAAGCATTCTGTCGTATCTTAAAATATAATGGGGGTTTAATGATTGGAACAAAGAAAACAAATGATGTATGAAATGGATACTTTACTGAGAACCGTATTTAAGCAAATACGTTATGAAATTAACAGCCTGCTTGAAAACGAATTATCTCGGAATGAATTTCTCATTTTAAATCTGCTGCGTGAACAAGGCGCAAAAAAAGTAACGGAGTTCGCCTCAATTCTCGGTGTATCAGCAAGCCATATTACAGCTGTAACCGACACACTTGTAGAAAAAGGCTGGATCACTCGTATCCGTTCAAAAGAGGATCGACGCATCATCAAAATCCACTTAACCGATAAGGGTAAGGAAATTACTGAGCATTTTGAGAAAAAGAAAACAGAATACTTCATGGAACGATTTGAATCATTTGATGATGAAGAACTGAAAACGATGATCAAATTATTTAAAAAGCTGGATAAAAGTCAAAAAGATTAAGCATAGATTTTAGCGTGGAGGATATGCTACGGATAAAAAGGTGGAATGAACCATGACAAGTCCATATCTTTGTCCGAACTGCAAAACCAACAGAACGCGTTTTAATCTCATCGAGCAGCATTCAGAACCTGTGAAACTTGATCCAGCAACTGGAGCTATTGTCGAAACATATGAAGGAGATCAGCTTTCTCCTTTTCACATGAACTATCAAGGACCGAAAATCAAAGTCCAGTGCGGCGTTTGCGGATTAATTGAGGATGAAAAAACGTTCATTAAGTTGGCTGAATATCATCAATATTCATCTCCTTCTTAATACGAGAGCCTGACACTTTTTGTCAGGCTTTTTTCTATGTTTCTTTTGCCTATACAGATCGTCCCTTTCTTGCATACGCTACAAAAAACACATTGCAGAGAAAGAAGGGATAAAGACGTGCAGCAGCTCTACGAGATGAATCAATTTCTATATCGTCCATTAGCTACCTTTCCCCCATACCATCTGAGAAACACCATTTCCAAAGCTGTTATTCGATTATTTCACGCTGCACCGGATTTAAGTGAGCTTGCTGTATTTGTAAATCAGCAGCCAATCCAAAAAAAGCTGCCATACGGTCAGCTGTCTGCTTATATGGAATGGGATGAGGGTGTTTATGAGATAGAAGTATTCAAGCTGGCTACAAAAGAAAGAATTCTTTCTTCTCGTATGATGATTAATGGAAACGAGACTTACACGCTATGTATCACAGGAGCTCGTACCGGCTTTGCGCTGCTCACAGAAAAGCAAGACTCGCTGATTAAGCAAGAAGAGCTATCAGCACTCACGTTTATCCAGCTGTCACCAGACCTCCCTTTCATTGATATATATGAACGAGATCAAGGCATGTTATCAAAGGAGCTCGGATATGTGAACGGCACCCAAACCCACCACTTCTCTCCGAATAAGTATCACTTTGAATTAAAAGCTGCCGGTACTCAAAGTGTACTGCTAGATATTCCGAAAGTTCACCTGCAAACAAAGCGGGCCTATCTTATTTTACTTCATGGATTTGCAAACGGAGAGCCAGAGCTAATGGCAAAAGTCGTCTTGTCTCACCAAATGTAAAAAGAGCCTTTCCAAATGGAAAAGGCTCTCAGCGTGTAGACAAAGCCTCGCATTCGGTGTCAGTCCTGCGTGCCGGTGCTCACGAATGTCACATTCACTCTGCGCCAGTACTCGTCCTTCCTAGAATACAAAGGTTTTCTATTCCGCTGAAAAGAAGACAAACAGCCTTTCCAAATGGAAAAGGCTATTTACGAGACATCTTCAGCTTTTTCTTGTTTTTGAAAATCAAAAGCAAGAATCATGGTACCTAAAAATAATGCACAATAGGCGATATTTAAGTAAAACTGGTCGATATTTTCTGCTTTTAAATGAGAGGCAGCTGTCATGCCAAAGTATGCAGCAAATAAAAGCGACAGTAAACTAAAATATTGATAGACTCGCTTCATCGTTTCACTCCTGACTTACACGTTCTATTGCTTTGGGTGATAATATGAGAATTCAATTTCATCATTCTCAAGATCAATTTTATTCGCTTTGACATACATATCATTCGTCAGCGGCATTTCTGAAAGGCGCACTTCCACCGTTTTTTGGTCTGGTTTCACATGAACGAAATCAGGCAGTTCATAGAATTGACCCATGTAACTTAAAACAAAACTGATTGGGATGCTTAATTGTCCAATTGAAAAGTCATCTACTTTCAGCAGAACATCCCCGTTATCTTCAACAGTTGGTGTAAATGATACATTTGCATTAATCGTTGAAGAAAAAGCTTTGATTGCACCTGTTACTTTCACATCTTGGTCAATCGCAACATGAAAGTCGGGCATATCGCTTGATCCTTGGTTTTTCAAATAATCATTGACAAAGCTGGTGAGCGATTCTTTTGAACTAGAAATGTTAAAAGCATACTCGCTGTTCACTTCTTTTTTCGAAGCGGATTGATCGCTCGGCAGCAGCATAAAAATACCGCATACAAGAACAATTAATAGATTAATTGACAGTAAAATAAAAAATAAACTCTTCCATTTTTTCATCTTTTCACCCTATTCCTTCGGCAGTCCTTCTTTTTTCACTTCTGAGAATAAACGATTTGCCATAAGAGAGTACCCCTTTTGGTTTGGGTGGAAATCATCATCTGCCAGTAATTTTTCATCTTGATCATCTTCAAATAAATCTGCTACATCGATCATATCAGCATTGCCGTCTTTTTTTAGTTCTTTTTCGGCAGCAGCATTCCAGTCTTTGACGACCTCATCAATATCTCTCAGCTCAGACAAGCTGAACTTAAAAGGATTGTACATACTGACATACATGATCTTTGCATGGTCATTATGCTCTCTTAATTGAGCAAGAATGGTCTTAAAACGCTCTTCAAAAGGACCTTGCTCTTTTTGAAAAGGAGCAAATGTCAAGTTGAGCACATTTTGACGGACGACATGCATTAAGTCATTTCCGCCGATCGTAAAGAAAATATAATCAGCGTCTTTCAGTCCATCCTGCACTTTTTTTTCTTTTAATCTTTTTAATAAATCTACCGTTCTACTGCCTTTAATGGCATAGTTTTTTAATGTAACAGACTGTACACCGTCCACCGCTTCTATCTTGTCACGGGTGATGCCGGCATACCCTTTTTTATTTTGATCTCCGATTCCTTCTGTTAAGGAATCTCCAACCGCTGCGATCGTAATATGTTCTTTTACGTTTTGTGTGTCTTCTAGTTTATCCTTTATGCCAGCCTCTTGTGCGGAACATGCAGAAAGAACAAAAGCTAGAGACATCACAATCAAAATCAAACGAGCCTTCAAACGATGATGTCCCTCCTTTTTCTGATTAAAAAAGTGTATCATGTTTTCGCTCATTTGAACATCCTTATGCTAGCTTCGATTCAGTGTTTTGATGTCCTTGATGATTTCATCATATGGCGTATTTTGAACACCATCATAGTTTTTCATCACTTTTCCTTCTTGATCAACGAGGAAAAACAGAGATTGGTGTATCACTTGGTCTTCGTCTTCAGGTTTTTTCACAATCGTCTTAAAGCTTTTCATTGCAAATTTTTCAATCGCTGACTGCGAGTAACCAGTGAGAAAATCCCAATTTTTAAAGGATAATGGATATGCTTTTGCAAATTCCTTTAGCTTTTTCGGTGAATCCACCTCTGGATCGACGCTAAATGAAATAATGTGCGCATCCAATTTTTCTTCTTTTAACCGTTTTTGTAGCTCTGTCATATGTGCGGTCATCGGCGGGCAAATCGTTTCACAGCTTGTGAAAATAAAATCTGCCACCCAGACTTTCCCCTTTAAATCGTCGAGAGACACCTTTTGACCATCCTGGTTTTGATACTCAAACGGCTGGATTTGATAATTTAATGCATCCTTGATTTGTCCATTTGAACATGAGACTAAAAGAAGCACGCTTATAATCGTAAGCGCACCAAATAAGGCTCCCCTTTTTGTATACATGACCATTACATCCCCTTTTCAATCAATCGGTATAAAAAGTAAAGCCTATAGCGCCCTTACCAGTATGACAGGAAATAATCGGTGTTGTATAAGCGATGTCAACTAGTGCATCAGGTGTGTGATCAAGCAGTGCTGCTTTAAGCTTTTCTGCAAGTTCTAATGCGTCTGCATGTGCAATCCCAATGGCCTGAACGGTTTTCCCTTTCACCGCCTGTACATACTGTTTTGTCAAATAGCGGACAAGAGCGGAGTAACTTCTCACATTCGCTTCTGGTGTGTATATGCCGTCTGTTAAGCTGGCAATTGGTTTAATATGAAGAAGTGAACCGATCAGCGCCTTTCCTCTTCCAATTCGTCCACCTTTCACGAGATTTTCTAATGTATCGATTGTGACAAATAGCTTTGTTTTAAGACGAATTTTGTCCATTTCTTTGAGGATGTCATCACGGCTTGCCCCTTTTTTTGCAAGCTCTGCTGCTTTGGTGACTTGAAACCCTAAACCATAGGAAATAAAATTCGAATCAATGACAGTGATATTCCCGTCTACCATTTTAGAAGCGCTTTCAGCAGTTTGAACCGTACCACTCATCCCACCAGTTAAATGGATACTAATGACTTCGCTTCCATCTGCCGTCAGTTTTTCATATAATTCGACGAATTGACCGATCGCAGGTTGAGACGTTTTCGGCAGTTCCTCAGCGGCCTCCATTTTTTCAATAAATTCATCTGGCTGTATGTTCACTCGGTCAATATAATCAACCCCAGAAATGGAGATATTGAGCGGAATGACATGAATGGAAAGATCATTGATTTTTTCTTGCGGAAGGTCCACAGTTGAATCTGTTACAATTTTAATTTGTTTCACTATCGTCTCATCCTTGCTGTCTTAGTCTTTACATATGATATTACCTTATTTCGTGCATACTTGAAAACAACTGTCAGAACGTTTTTGAAATTGTCACATTTTCTTCTTTTCATGTAAAAAATCCTTGCCAAGATGAGTAGCCCCCATTTGAAAATGGCCGCTCACTCTCTTTGGCAAAGATTCCAATTTACGCATTGTGTTTTAGTGTAGGCTCTTGGTAGATCTGTTCATATGTGCTCCACTTGACGTTACGTTTCACATCCTCCCTGAAAGAGTACACATGCCTCTTTCCCTTAGATACATAGACTTTTTTCAAGAAAGCTTCAAGTCTAAAGGTGAGCATGAAACCATAGGATTCATCTCCCTTTAAAACAGGGACTTCTGTTACCTTGATCTGAGCTCCATCCATCCGTCTAAAACATATTGTTTTGAGCAGCACAAACGATCAATCCTCTTTTCCAATTATCTGTTAAGCCTAAATAAATAGGTGGAATAAATCTTGATCTTTATTCACTTCAACATAGTGGAAGCCTTTTTTATTCATTCGGTCAATCAGCGCTGCATAGTCATCTCTTTCTTTCAATTCGATCCCAACAAGCGCAGGTCCTTTGCTTCGGTTATTCTTTTTCGTATATTCAAAGCGTGAGATATCATCATTTGGCCCTAACACTTCATCCAAAAATTCCCTGAGAGCACCTGCTCTTTGCGGAAAATTAACGATGAAATAATGCTGGAGTCCTTCATAAATCATGGAGCGTTCCTTGATTTCTTGCATTCGGCCAATGTCATTATTGCCTCCGCTGACAATACAAACGACATTTTTCCCTTTAATCTCCTCACGATGTGCATCTAAAGCCGCGATCGGTAACGCACCCGCTGGCTCAGCTACAATGGCACATTGATTATACAGCTCTAAAATGGTTGTACATACTTTTCCTTCTGGTACAAGACTAATCTTATCGACAACAGACTGAAGCGATGTAAACGTCTTTTCGCCAATCCGCTGAACCGCTGCTCCATCTACAAACTTATCTATTGAATCAAGTGTGACAACCTCCCCTTTCTCGTGGGAAGCATGAAGTGAGGCGGCACCAAGCGGCTCGACTGCAATAATTTCTGTTTCTGGTGCGATATTTTTCATATACGTGCCAACGCCAGATAACAAACCTCCGCCCCCAACACTTGCAAATAAAAAGTGAGGCTCCACTTCGATATCATTTAATATTTCTACAGCAGTTGTTCCTTGTCCTGCCATGACATCTAAATCATCAAATGGATGAATAAATTCCCGCTTTTCCTTATCTCCGCATTTGACTGCTTCATGATACGAATCATCAAAGGTATCTCCGGTTAAGATAATGTCAACATATTCTTTTCCGAAAAGCTCCACTTGAGATACTTTTTGCCTTGGTGTGGTAGCAGGCATAAAAATTTTTCCGTGGATACCTAAATATTTGCAAGAATAGGCAACGCCTTGTGCGTGATTTCCTGCACTGGCACAAACAATGCCGTTTTCTAGTTTTTCTTTTGGCAACTGGCTCATTTTATTAAAAGCGCCTCTTAATTTAAAAGAACGAACAACCTGCAGGTCCTCTCTTTTTAAGTAGACATTACATTCATATCGTTCAGAAAGTCGCTCATTTTTTTGAAGTGGAGTATGAATCACTACATCCTTCAAATTTTGATGGGCTTTTAAGATGTCTTTCACTTGAATTAGCGTGTTTTCTTTGAGCAACGGTTTCATGTACAAGATCCTTTCTCTTTAACCTTATTTAATTTGTCATTATAACATGAATATTCAAAAAATAAACCAATAGATCATGGATCGGAGATAAATTTCATGAACTTTTTCGTTTTTCTATACATTTGTTCTAATTGGGTGTTATAATAAAACCAATTAGAACCAAAAGAAAGGAATCGCTCGATGACCACACATCCGTTTGCTAATATATATGGAGAACACCAAGATATAAAACACGCCATTCATTTGGCAAAACAATTCACGAAAAACGATCAGCCTGTGTTGATCACAGGTGAAATTGGAACAGGCAAATCACGCTTTGCAAAAGAAATGGCCCATTCATTTGCTGCGCAGGCTTCGATGAAACATATCTACTGCCCCATTGTAGATGAAGCGACTTTGCAGGAAGCATTTACTCATGCGGCAAATCATGTGCTTTATTTAGACGAAGTCAGCGCATTCAGTATTCCTATGCAGCATCAGGTCATTCGTTTTCTCGAAGATTCTCCTGCAACAAAAATCATTGCTTCTTCGTCTTTATCATTAGAGGCGATGAGCGTTTCATCCAGTTTTTTACCTGAGCTGTTTTATCGGCTCAATGTGCTTCATATCCCTCTCCCGCCCTTAGAAGATCGAAAAACAGATATTCCTATTTTAACCGCTGCTTTCTTTCAAGAACTGAACATGACGCCTGACATCGACTCAAGTGTGTGGGAAGTCTTACAGCAATATTCGTTTGAAGGGAATGTCCAGGAGCTCAAAAATATCGTTCATTATGCAGCAGCGATTCTCGAAGGGCAAACAGTTTTCTTGCATCACTTGCCACCTTTTGTATTATTACCTCAACAAACAGCTGGTAAAGGAAAAAAAGAAGAACACCAGCTCACGCTTATGGAGAAACAAGAATTTGTTTTCTTACTCGAAGCCATTAAGTCTCTAAATGAAAAAGGAGAAGCAGCCAGCAGACGTATCTTGTCTGAGTTAAGCAAACAAGGCGACATCCCGCTGACCCCTCAGCAAGTCAGGAGTCGATTAGATGATCTTGAGAAAAAAGCTTATGTGACGAAAGGGAAAGGCAGAGCTGGAACGAAGATTACACTTGAAGGTCTCTCATTTCTGAAGTCGCTTGATGGTTATATACCGGTTCAATAAAGGAGGACATCCATTGTTTACTGTAAAAGAAGAAATTGCCAACGCGATTACACATGGCATTGGCGTCATTTTATCCATTCCCGCCATTGTTTTTCTCGTTTTATTCGCTGTTCAATACGGCACTGTCACTGACATTATTAGCTTCTCGATATTTGGCGCGTCGATGCTACTGCTTTATTTAAGCTCTACTTTGCTTCATAGCATTCGGCACAAAAAAACAAAAGATGTATTTGAAATCCTTGACCACTCTGCGATTTATGTATTGATTGCTGGTACATATACGCCATTTTTGCTTGGCCCATTAAAAGGCGCACTTGGCTATACTCTTCTTGCAATCGTATGGGCTCTCGCTGCAGGCGGTATCGTCTTTAAGATCTTTTTCGTCAAACGGTTTATCATTGTATCCACCCTTGTTTATTTATTAATGGGCTGGATGATTATCATCGCAATTAAACCTCTGTACATTCAATTAACAGGAGCTGGATTCAGCCTCTTACTATTAGGCGGTATTTTGTATTCAGTCGGAACGATCTTTTATATTTGGCGGAAAATTCCCTATCATCATGCGATTTGGCACAGCTTTGTTCTCGGTGGAAGTGCATCCATGTTCTTCTGCATTCTATTTTATTGCGTCAACATCCCAGCATGATTAAAAAACCAGCATCCACATTCGGATGCTGGTTTTTTCTATGCGCGCTTTTGTGCGTAATCACTCATCTTGACCGGTGCTTTTATATGGATATCGACATTAACTGGACGAAGTCTTTTGACGATCTTCCCTGTTAAAAGACGGTCTGTGCCGCTTGTTTCAACCGGAACAAGTGAGCAGTTACATTCTTCAGCAAGCGTTTCTGCCATGACACGATACTGTTCAGAAAGCAACAGACTCTGGCCAGATAGAACTCTTTCTCTTGCTTCTTCTAATAACGCCTCATCAGATTGATTCTGCTTGATCACCGCCATCTTCTTCAACCATTGTTTTAAGATGGGATAGCGAAACAGATGCGGTTTTGCCATAAAAGCAAATGGCTTCTCTAAGTGACCAATCAGCAATGTCGTCGTCACTGGATGATGTGCTTCTGTGACATAAATAACAGGGCCATCTGGCAGCTTTTTTTGCTGATGAATGGTCATGACCGATCCTGATTGATCAATACACCCTCTGGCAAACCTTTTTGCATGCTCATGGATGAGATGCATTCGTTTCGTATAGGAAATGCGTGGATCCGTTAATTCATGATCATACAAATGCCTTATACTTTTAAAAAAGGATACAACAACATAAATCGTTAAAAACCAATAACGAAACAACCGTACTCCTCCTACTCACTTATCCTTCTTTTCTGTCATAGACGACAAATTCATAATTGTAGGGGTTCTTTTCGTCACGATGGCCTTTTTCACGTGATACAACCGTCCAATGATCTTCATCGTAATAAGGGAAGAAACGGTCGCCTTCAAATGAATGATGAATGTGCGTGATATATAGACGATCTGCGTATGGCATCATTTCCTCATACAGCTTAGACCCGCCAATGATCAATAATTCTTCCTCGGTCTTCGCAATGGTTAAAATATCATCGATTGAATGAACTACCTCGCATCCTTCAGCTTGAAAAGAAGAACTTGTGGTCAACACGATATTCCGGCGGTTAGGCAGTGCTCGTCCAATTGATTCAAACGTTTTTCTGCCCATGACAATGGTATGGCCACTTGTGACTTTTTTAAAATACGCTAAATCAGCGGGTAAATGCCAAGGCATTTGATTATCTTTGCCAATGACTCTGTCTTTTCCTGTCGCCACTATCATGGAAATCATACACTGACTTCTCCTTTAATATGCGGATGTGGATCATAGTTCTCAAGCACAAAATCATCAAACGTAAAATCAAAAATACTTTTGACATCTCTAGTGATGCGAAGCTGCGGAAGTGTGCGCTCCTCACGCTCTAACTGCATTTTGACCTGCGGAAGATGATTTTGATAAATATGAGCATCTCCTAGCGTATGAATAAACTCTCCTGGCTCAAGGTATGTCACTTTGGCAATCATCATCGTTAGTAGTGCATACGAAGCAATATTAAAAGGCACACCTAAAAAGATATCTGCCGAACGTTGATAGAGCTGGCACGATAATTTACCGTTTGATACGTAAAATTGAAACAAGCAATGACAAGGAGGCAGCGCCATCTGATCAATCTCTCCTGGATTCCACGCACTGACAATCAATCTTCTCGAATTAGGATGATTCTCAATATCATGGATCAGTCTGCTGATCTGATCTACTGTCTCTCCGTCTCCGCTCGCCCATGATCTCCACTGCGCACCATACACACGCCCTAGCTCTCCATTTTCATCTGCCCATTCATTCCAAATACGGACACCATTTTCTTGAAGATATTTGACATTTGTATCACCTTTTAAAAACCACAGTAACTCATGAATGATTGATTTCAGGTGTAATTTCTTTGTTGTTAATAAAGGAAACCCTTCCTGTAAATCAAATCTCATTTGGTAACCGAACGTGCTGATAGTGCCTGTTCCTGTTCTGTCACCTTTTTCATCCCCGTGCTGTAATACATGACGGCATAACTCTTTGTATTGTTTCATTTTTTTCATCCTTTATTTATGTTCTTGTTGTAGTTTACCTTATTTCTGCTTTTGTTGAAACCAAAAAAACATGTCTGCAAGATGAGCAGACATGTTTTTCTTTTTATGCTTGATTCACTCGATCCTGCTCTTCGTCCTTAATATCTTGGTGAGAGTGAGCTATGCGACTTGCTGCTGCGGCGGCAAGCGCAGCGACAAGGTCATCAAGGAAGGTGTGTACTTCACCAGGACGACCTTCATCTAATTCTCTAATAATACCAAATTTCTCTTTGTCTAGGTAACCGAAGTTGGTCAAACCGATTGATCCATATACATTGACAATGGAAAGCGGAATAATCTCATCAATTCCATATAGCGGTTCATCTGTTTCAACTAAATGCTGCAAAGGTTCTGGCAAAAGCTTTTTTTCTGCCAGCTGATCAAGCGCAAGTCCTGTCAAAACTGCGTGGACAATTTCCCTTTTATTCAGCACTTTTTCAACATTTTCAATGCAGACACTAAGTGGAAGATTTGGGTTGTATTTCTCTTGGAGTTTCAGCACAATGTGTGCAATATCTTCTATTTTCACTCCACGCTCGTTTAACATCTGTTTTGTAATGCGAACCATTTCGTTCATTGTATACTTTTTCAATTGGCATGACATCTCCTTCTAGTGGCTCATCCAGCTCGGCGGGGTGTTTTTATCCCAGTAAATATTACCGAGTTCATGATGCGTCTGGAATCCATCTTCTGCTGTATGGTAGTGAAAATTAAACCAATATCCGCTGTGAGGCGGCTGATCTCTCCTGACATGAAAACGAAGCAAATCTTCTCCAGTCTTTCTATTATAAATGTGGAAGATTTTTTCCCCATTTCCGCTTGAAGGTTGATCAGTTAAAACAACATCTTGAAATTTTTCGTCATCTTTGAAATTTGTTAAAAAGTCGGTTAACACTTGTTCAATTTTTGGTTGAATCTCTTCTCTATACTCGTCCTCAATGACAGGTGTGATTTTACGACCAAATTTGAGAAAGGATTGGTTTTCTGCACTTGATAGAACCTCTTGCTTATATTGCTCAAAGGGGTCTACCCGCTCTTTGTTGTCTTCTTGCGATAATTCCCAGCTGCGCGTATCATCTGATGTATCATAAACTGCTGTATAAGGTGCTTTATCAGATGAAGAAAGTTCAGATGGCTTGTCTGTCATCAAAGCCGATGGAGGAGAGATTAAACCAAAAGTCGCAATCGTAAAGAGTGCAACAAGCGTTTTTCTCATCCACATTTTCATGATATCTAATTCCTTCCATAAGTTATCATACTGCTATTCTAGCATATAATGAATTTTCAGTCATTCAATTTGGTCATTGAGTTGAGACTTTCTTTTTCATGATAAAACGTTTACAATGACAGTAACGACGACTAAAATTTGGGAGGAATGGATATGCTTGAAGGGTTTTTCATCACAGCTTCCTTGCTGACGTTATTTTATTTTGTCTATATGGAGATCACCGATTAAAAGCCCTGAAATAGGGCTTTTTTAATTGTTAAGAGTGATTAAAGTTTTGTTGATTTGTCTTCTTCTATTGAGATATATCCGTAATGGAATTGGGCGGTTTTACGTTTCATCACCTGAAATTGATAGGAATCAGTGGTAAATCGTGTGCTTTTCCAATGATCTTTTAAAACCACTCTTTTTCTAGCCACTCTCATTGCTTCTTTCACAGCGGTTTCATGGTCAAAATGATGCTCAGCTGCATGACGAAGCGGCATCATACTAGCAGACTCTTGTATGGTTTCTTCAAACATTGGGTCGAAATAGACGATATCATAGGATCGATCAGGGAGCTTCTTTAACTGCTCAATACTATCCCCGCTGATGACAGATATCCGTTTCATCGCTTCGTCTGCCTCTCTCACACCTGTTTCCCATGTGCTGAGTCCTTCTCGAACAAGCAATGCCGTCATTGGATTTTTTTCAATACCGGACACTTTTCCATTGGCTCCTGTAGCGCAGCTTGCGGTAATCGCATCAGATCCTAAGCCAAGCGTACAATCTAAAAAGGAATCGCCCGACTTTAATTGTGCTGCTTCTATTAATGGATCTTTTTCACCACGAAGGACCCGCTTCACCCTAAACATCGCTGAGCTTGGATGGAAAAAGAACTTTTCACCATTTGGCTGATACCATTCAAATCGTTCTTTCCCAACAACGAGTACATCCCCCCGCTTGATCGCAAGCTGTTTGACAGATTGTTTACGCCGCTCGATATACTCACCATGTAAGTCCTTTGCGAGGGCCTTTGCCGTTTCAATTGTTTGTTCATTTGCTCTAAAGCTTGTTGTAATGAGCATGTCGTTCCTCCATCATAATCAAGAAAAAATGCCCTGATTGGATCACAGGACATTTCAATATTTGTATTAGCAATGTTTTTCAAATGCAGATAAGACGTTCTTCATAATATCTTCCATTTCATGACCTTCAATTTCGTCACGCGGAATAAAATGAACGAGTTCATTTCCTTTTAAAAGTGCCATAGATGGAGAAGATGGCTCCTCACCTGTGAAGTATTCTCTCATTTTAGCCGTTGCTTCCCGGTCCTGACCAGCAAAGACCGTCACCATTCGATCTGGTGCTTTTTCTGCTTTCATGACAGCTTGAGTAGCAGCAGGGCGTGCTAAACCGGCAGCACATCCGCATACGGAATTGACGACAACAAATGTTGTTCCTTCTGCTTCCTGCATCGTTTTTTCTACTTCTTCTTCAGTCGTCAATTCTTGAAACCCTGCACTTGTCAGTTCTTGGCGCATTGGTACGACGAGCTGACGCATATATTCTTCATATGCCATTGACATAAAAAAGCCCCCTCTATAATCCTTATGTTGTGAATAAAGGATACTATAGAGAGAGCCAATTTTCAAATGATCAATTTCACATTAAATTTTCATGATTCCGCCTGTATTGGCTGATGTCACAAGTTTTGAGTATCTGGCAAGGTAACCTGTTTTTACTTTTGGCTCAAAGCCTTTCCAGTTTGCTTTTCTTTTTTCCCATTCTTCTTCCGGGACATCTACGCTTAAAATGCGTTTTTCGATATCAACAACGACATGATCACCATTTTCAACAAAGGCAAGCGGGCCGCCTTCTGCTGCCTCTGGAGAAACGTGTCCAATAGACAATCCGCGAGAAGCACCGGAGAATCGTCCGTCTGTAATTAAAGCAACCTTTGGACCAAGTCCCATTCCAACAATTTGTGAAGTTGGTGCAAGCATTTCAGGCATACCTGGACCGCCTTTAGGTCCTTCATAACGAATAATGACAACATGTCCTGCTTCTACTTTTCGATTAATGATTCCTTCAAGTGCTTCTTCTTGGGATTCAAATACGATCGCAGGTCCTTCATGACGTGTGATGCCGTCTTGTACACCGCCTGTTTTAATGATTGCTCCATCTGGCGCAAGGTTTCCAAATAAAACGGCTAAGCCGCCCTTTTCAGTAAATGGCTTGTCAATTGGATAAATGACGTTATAATCTTTTACCTCATGACCTGCAATGTTCTCGCCTAACGTTTTCGCTGTGACGGTCATGGTATCTAAATGAAGAGCCCCCTCTTTTTTGGACAATTCATTTAGTGCAGCAGTCACTCCGCCAGCTTCATGTAAATCTTCAATATATACATCTGAAGCTGGAGCAAGTTTCGATAAATGCGGCACTCGTTCTGCGACTTCATTGATACGCTCAAGTGAGTATTCAACGCCTGCTTCATTTGCAATCGCCAATGTATGAAGAACTGTATTGGTTGAACCACCAAGTGCCATATCTAAAGCAAATGCGTTATCAATCGCTTTTTCCGTGACAATATCACGTGGTTTAATGTCTTTTTTGATTAGCTCCATCAATTGTTTTGCTGACTTCTTCGCAAATTCTCTTCGTTCTGGTGAAGTCGCCAGAATGGTTCCATTTCCAGGAAGAGCAATCCCAAGCGCCTCTGCTAGACAGTTCATTGAGTTGGCTGTAAACATACCAGAGCAAGATCCGCATGTTGGACAGCCAAATTGCTCTAATTCATTTAATTCCTCTTCATTAATTTTCCCTGATTGGTATGCGCCTACGCCTTCAAAGACAGAAGAAAGAGAAATTTTTCTGCCATCACTTGTTCTCCCAGCTTCCATCGGTCCACCACTGACAAATACAGTTGGGATATTCACACGCATGGCAGCCATCATCATACCTGGCGTGATTTTATCACAGTTAGGAATACAAACCATGCCATCAAACCAGTGTGCAGACACCACGGTCTCTACTGAATCAGCAATGATTTCACGGCTTGGCAATGAATATCTCATCCCAATATGCCCCATCGCAATACCATCATCTACCCCGATTGTATTGAATTCAAATGGAACACCGCCAGCTTCACGAATGGCTTCTTTCACAATTTTTCCGAATTCCTGAAGATGGACATGCCCTGGGACAATATCAATATAGGAATTACATACGGCAATAAACGGCTTGCCAAAATCCTCATCTTTTACCCCAGCTGCTCTTAGTAAGCTTCGGTGAGGTGCTCTGTCAATTCCTTGTTTAATCATATTACTGCGAAGTTCTGCCATCTGTTTAAAAAGCCTCCTATACTACTAGTCTTGTTGACTGTATGATTTTGAGTTCATTTTATTTTACAAATTTTCTGTTTATTTAGCCACCTATAATAGATAGTGACTGATTTCTCTGCTGAAGCAAGTGCTCAGCAAGGATTGTGTCATAAAATCTGACCTCCAATATTCTATATTGGTACTACTATATAGAGTTTTTTCTCATATTTCAACAATATTCAAAATAATTTTTCTAAAAAAATTTTTCTGCCAATAAAAAAGCCATTTTCAGAAAACAAGCTGCCTTTTATTGGCAGCCTGCTCGTCTTTCTTATGATTCTGATGCATTTTTTCTACTTTCTGTCATTTGCTTCCACACAGAGCCTTTTGCTTCTTCTCCGTGCTCAATTCGTTCGATGGCCATTTTCACTTGAAGACTGACTTCAAATTCAGGGTCCTGCTCCGCTTCTTTTAAAGCTTCTAGTGCTGTTTCGTCACCTTCTTCATAAAGGAACATGGCCGCACGCCAGCGGACAAGCTTACTTGGGTCCTTTAAGGCTTGGATCATCGCTTCAATCGCACTAGGATCACCAAGATCTGAAATACAATCTCCAGCAGTTCTTCTAACCGTCACTGTTTTATCTTCAAGCCCTTTATACAAAATAGGCAAAATGTCTGGATCTTCAATCATGCCAGCATTCACAACAGCTTGTCTGCGAATCGATGTTTTTGGGTCCTCCATCGCTTTCATTAAAACAGGTATATCTTTTTTCTCTGGCTGCATTTGCTCTAAATGAGCAAAACGTTTCTTCCAATCTTCATCACGCAGCATCTCTTCTGTCACATCATATGCTTTTCGGTTCACTTGTTTATCTACAGCCTCTTGACCTTCCTTCACTGCCTCTGTTAAACGGGATAAACGCTCGTCGTCATATGCAGCTTGCAGCTCTTCTGTGACTTCTTGACCGATATCAGCAAATTCTCCAAAACGTACGCCATGTTCTTTCCACACACGTTCAAATACAACATTATCTGAACTGCTTCTTAGCTTTAAAATCGCTGCCTGGAAACGTTCAGGCATTCCAAATCGTTCTTCTCTTTCACCGTCTGTCAGCTTCACCTGCATCGGAATCCCATTAAACATTTGAACAAACACTTTGACTTCTCCAAATGTGTCATCACCTGACTGCGATTCTCCCTGAAGACCTTCTGTTTCTTGTCCAAAGGCTTCTCTGACTTGCTGTAAAATACCTTGCCAGTCAAATTTCGCATTGCGCTCAACCGCTAAGAAATCGGCTACATGGTAAACACCTTTTACACCTTCAATGGTTAAAATGCGCTTGATCATCTCTGGCGCTTCGTCTTTTTGATCTTTTTTGTAGTTATTGCTTTTACCGCCTGCAAGCGCTTCTGTCAAAATGACTTTCATTGTATTCGGGCTTGGCGTTGGTTCTATGGCAGTTATTTTCATCTATACATCCTCCTTACACACATAAAGACCCTACTCATCTGTAAGGCCGCATTCTTCTTTCCATGTCTTAATAAATAGACACATAAACTCATGCCGCTCATGAGCCAGCTGCTTTCCAGCACGTGTGTTCATCAAGTCTTTTAATTGAAGCAGCTTTTCTTGCATATGCAAAAGTACTGTGCCTTGGTGAGCACCCTCTGTATAGTGAGGCTCCCCTTTTGCACCTGCATATGTAAACACCCTTGCAATCCCAGTTGCACCTATCGCATCTAGCCGATCTGCATCTTGAACAATGGCCCCTTCTAATGTCACTGGCTTATGCTGCATATGCCGGTGACGAAAAGACATCGTTGTAATGATATCCATGATATAGCAAATATCTTGCGTGTCCACTTCCCACAAAAGGAGCTGCTGCTTGAGATCATGCGGTGAAAGCTTCCATTCACTAGACAGCTTGTCATCAATGACATCATGGACAATCGCTGCCATTTCAATGACAAAAAGCGACCCGCCCTCCTGTTGTGCAATATGGACGGCAAGCTGGCGCACACGATTGATATGAGCTTCATCGTGTCCAGTCGGTTCATTCTTTAGCTGTTTTGAAACAAAGGAGGCAGCTGCCTCCAATTGTTCTTGTTGCTTACTCGAATACATGCTTATTTCTCCAAGAGAGCGATAATGGAGCTTTCTAATTCTTTTGGTGGTGTTTTAGGAGAGAATCGTTCAGTCACTTCTCCGTTTTGGTCAACGATAAATTTTGTGAAATTCCATTTCACCGTTTTTGTACCAAGCACACCTTTCGCTTGACTCGTTAAGTATTTGAAAAGCGGATGCGCATTGTCACCATTAACATCTACTTTTGCAAACATCGGGAAGGTCACACCATAGTTTAACGAACAGAATTCTTGAATTGCTTCTTCCCCTTCTGGCTCTTGATTCATAAATTGATTGCACGGAAATCCTAAAATTTCAAGGCCCTTTTCATGATATTGATCGTATAACTCTTGTAATTGTTTAAATTGAGGGGTCAGTCCACATTTGCTCGCTGTGTTCACGATGATCAGTACTTTCCCTTTGTAATCTGCCATTGATTTTTCCTGACCGTTAATGGTCTTGACCTGAATATCATAAATTGACATCTCATAGCCTCCTAGGATTCACTTTTTCCTATCGTAACATGCTTCTTTTAGAAAATCGCTTTTTATGCTTTCTGCTAAAAGAGTCCAGTCACACTGCCGTCTTCTAATAAATCCATCTCAAGTGCCGCAGGTTTTTTAGGGAGACCTGGCATAGTCAGAATGCTTCCCGTTAGTGCAACGATAAAACCTGCTCCTACAGATGGTTTTAACTCTCGAATCGTAACGGTAAAGCCTTTTGGTCTGCCGATTAAAGCCGGATCATCCGATAGTGAATATTGCGTTTTTGCCATACAAACCGGCAAATGGGCCCAGCCATTTTTCTCAATTGCAGCTAGCTGCTTTCTTGCTTTTGATGTAAGGTTGACGCCGTCTGCACCATAAACCACTTTGGCGACTTTTAACAACTTTTCTTCAATGGAATCTTGCTCCTCATATAAATAAGAAAAGCTGTTTTCATTCTTTTCAATGAGTGTCGTGAGCTCTTCGGCAAGTGCTACGCCGCCAGCTCCCCCTTCTTCCCATACATTGACCGCTTTGACTGGATGTCCATTCGTTTCGCACCAGTTTTCTATTGCTTGAATTTCTTCTTTTGTATCGGTAATAAAACGGTTCACTGCAACGATATATGGTAGACCGAAGGCTTGCACTGTTTCAATATGCTTCTCTAAATTATGTATACCTTCTAATACAGCCTGTGCATTTGCTTCCTTGAGCTCTGTCTTCTGCATTCCGCCATGCATTTTTAGCGCCCTGACAGTTGCTACAATGACAACAGCGCCTGGTTTAAAATCACCGGCTCTTGTTTTGATGTGAAGAAATTTTTCCGCGCCGAGGTCTGCACCAAATCCCGCTTCTGTTACGACGTAATCTGCTAGTTTTGCCGCCATTTTTGTGGCAATTAAACTATTGCATCCATGTGCAATATTGGCAAAAGGACCACCATGAACAAGGGCTGGAGTTCCTTCAATCGTTTGAACAAGGTTTGGTTTCAGCGCATCTTTTAATAGCAAGGTTAATACGCCTTCATATCCTAGATTTCCAACTGTGACCGGTTCACCTTCTTGATTGTAGGCAACAACAATAGAAGAAAGACGTTTTTTTAGATCGTTTAAGTCGTCTGCTAAACAGAGGATGGCCATCATTTCGGATGCAACCGTAATATCAAATCCATCTTCTCTAGGGTACCCATTTAATTGACCGCCAAGTCCTACGACCACTTGTCTTAGAGCACGATCGTTTAAATCTAACACTCGTTTCCATACAATTCGGCGTGCATCGATCCCAAGCTCATTTCCGTGATGGATATGATTATCAATAAAAGCAGATAAAGCGTTATGTGCAGATGTAATCGCATGAAAATCCCCTGTGAAATGAAGATTGATTTCTTCCATAGGCAACACCTGTGAATATCCGCCGCCGGCTGCACCGCCTTTAATACCCATTGTGGGACCTAGTGAAGGTTCACGCATGGCAATGATCGCTTTTTTCCCAATTTTCTCGAAGGCTTGACCGAGGCCAACTGTTACGGTGGACTTCCCCTCACCTGCTGGCGTTGGGTTGATCGAAGTCACAAGAATCACATTTCCTTCTTTTTGTTCCTTTAAACGGTCAAAAATAGTCAAAGATATTTTCGCTTTTGTGAAACCATAGCATTCTAATTCTTCGTCATGTATTTGTAATTTTGCTGCGATGTCTTGAATCGGTCTCAGCTTTGCCTTTTGAGCAATGTCAATATCTGATAAATGCTTTGTGATCATGATTAATGGCCTCCTTTTTTGACAGAAACAGCTTTCTTTTTTGCTCTATTTTTCATTGTAACATAATTGAAACATTGAAATATCGCCAGAAAGTTCCTATAATGAAGTGAAATTAGCTTTGGTTCAGGGGGTGGCGAGTTGCCTATTAACATACCAGTTCATCTGCCGGCAAAACAAATACTAGAGAGCGAAAACATTTTCGTCATGGATGAGACAAGGGCATTCAAACAAGATATCCGTCCTTTGAATATCGTGATCTTAAACTTAATGCCAAAAAAAATACAAACTGAAACGCAGCTGCTGAGAATGCTCGGAAATTCTCCTTTGCAAGTGTATTTTACATTTTTGATTCCAAGTACACATACACCGAAGAATACATCGAGAGAGCATCTAGATGAATTTTATACGACCTTTGACTCGATTCGCCATAAAAAATTTGATGGCATGATCATTACAGGTGCACCAATTGAGCATTTAGCTTTCGAAGAAGTTTCCTATTGGAAAGAACTGCAGGACATTTTGGACTGGAGTAAAACGAATGTGACGTCTACTCTCCATATATGCTGGGGGGCACAGGCTGGTCTTTATCATCATTATGGCATTGAAAAAATCAAGCTTCCAGAGAAAAAATTCGGTGTCTTTGAACATCTTGTCAAAGAGAAAAAAGAAAGATTAGTAAGAGGTTTCGATGAAGTATACTATGTCCCACATTCTAGGCATACAGATATTAATACAGAACAATTAAAAAACACGCCGAATCTAAAAATATTGAGTACGTCTGAGGAAGCTGGTGTTTGTTTAATTGTTTCAGATGATGATAAACAAGTATTTTTAACTGGACATCCTGAATACGATACAGATACATTGAAGCAGGAATATGAAAGAGATTTGTTGAAACATGATACAGTCAAAAAACCCGTCCACTATTTCATAGAAGATGGAGACACATTAGTTCCAGTGAACCGCTGGAAAGCCCATGCTACTTTGATGTTTATGAATTGGCTTAATTACTATGTTTATCAAGAAACACCATATGTGTGGGAATAAAATAGACTGTAGTCTGATGATAAATGCTTAAAATGTGTTAAAATACAAATGGCTCTGTCTTCCATTATCAATTTAGTTTGTTTGTTTTTTAAAATTAGTTTAATTCTTTCGTAACGAATGATATGCTCTCGCTGTTTATATGTTATCTTTATGTATATGTAGACCTATGAGATTTATAGTTTTCGTACGAAGTTTTGTTGTTGTTGATTACATTTGAGGTGAATATTCTTGAATACCAATAAAAAAATATTAATCTTGACCGCAAATTATGGAAATGGACATATGCAGGTTGCAAAAACACTGTATGATGAATGCAAATCCCAAGGGTTTGAACATGTGATAGTTTCTAATTTGTATCAAGAATCAAATCCCATTGTGTCCGAAGTGACTCAATATTTATATTTAAAGAGCTTCTCCATTGGGAAACAATTTTATCGCTTGTTTTATTACGGTGTAGATAAAATTTACAACAAACGCAAATTTAACATTTATTTAAAGATGGGAAATAAGCGTCTTGATGAATTAATTCAATTACACAATCCGGATATCATCATCATTACATTCCCGATGATTGTTGTACCTGAATACCGAAACAAAACAGGTAAAGTCATTCCAACATTTAATGTGATGACAGACTTTTGTCTTCATAAAATTTGGGTACATGAAAACATTGACCGATACTATGTTGCAACCGATTATGTGAAACAAAAGCTAGTAGAAATCGGCACACATCCAAGCGATGTCAAGGTAACAGGCATTCCGATTAGACCACAATTTGAAGTAGACGTGCCTAAATCGATCATCTATAAAAAATATGGATTATCATCAGACAAAAAAGTCCTTCTCATTATGGCGGGTGCCCATGGTGTACTAAAAAATGTGAAGGAACTGTGTGAAGCACTACTTCTTGACAGTGAAGTACAAATTGTTGTTGTGTGCGGTAAGAATGCAGCGCTGAAGCAATCGCTTAGCGAACTTGAACAAGCACACCCAAATCAATTGAAGGCGCTTGGATATGTGGAACAAATTGATGAATTGTTCAGAGTAACGGACTGTATGATTACAAAACCGGGCGGGATTACATTAACAGAAGCAACAGCAATTGGTGTCCCAGTTATTCTTTACAAACCTGTTCCAGGACAAGAAAAAGAAAATGCTCTTTTCTTTGAAGATTACGGCGCTGCCATTGTCATCAACAGACACGAAGACATTTTAGAATCTGTCACTAACTTGCTGCAAGACGAAGAAAAATTAGAATCCATGAAACAAAACATCAAAAAATTACACTTAAAACAGTCTTCTCAAACCATTTTAGAAGATATCGTTGAACAATCAGATCTGATCATGAGCAACAAATCGTATGCTCAAGCATTATCATAAAAAGGTGCCCGTCATTGACGGACACCTTTTTTCTTTTAACCTTGATTCCCATTCGTTGTATACACTTCTTCAAACGGCTGCACGACAACAAAGCCACTTCCGCTAAACTTCATTTGAATGGACTCTCCGCTTCCCCTGCCAATAAACGTTTTGAACGATACATCTGTCACAAATTCAGTCTGCAAATCTCCTGACCATGCGACCGTCGCATTCGGATCTGTATAAACAGAATCACCTGGCTGAACAATCAGCGTCAGCGGTTCGTAATGACTTGTGATTGCAACAAGACCTGGTCCTTCAAGTTTGACATTAAATAATCCGCCTGCAAGCATGCCAGACACCTTTTTCATTAATTTAATATCCCACCGAACAGACGGTTCAAATGCGAGCAAGTCGTTTCCATTAACGAAAATAGACTCCCCTTGAGCCAATCGAAGAATCGAGATTTTTTTCCCTTGGTCTGCTACATATAATTTCCCATCACCTGTGGCCTTCATCAAAGAGGTTCCTTCTCCTGATAACATTTTTTTGAACATCTTTGAGACACCGTGTTCAAACACACCTTCACGTTCAAACTTTATTTTCCCGCGATATGAAACCATGGAGCCTGTTTTTGCCCAAATGGTATCTGTTAAATTAATTTCTAACAATCTTGGTGTTTCAAGTTCAAAGACCCCTTCACCTTTGTCTTCTTGCTGCGTATTCTGAACAAACTCCTCAATTGTGTAACGATTCATGACGCACCTCTTTCTGTATTTTTACTATATACGGACAAGTTATACGTTAGGTTTCATGAGATTAGGACGTTTTATAGATAAATGTCATTCACTAAAAAAACAAAAAAATCAAACATTCTGCTCAAAATTTGGCTTGCCTGCTTGACGCTTTACTTTTGATGGTGTATAGTGGAACCATCATTTAACAACTTCTTAAGTCGTTAGGTGATGAAAAATTTTTTTTAGTATGCCAAAAGGTGTGCTACAGTACTAGGAGGAAAAAGCAATATGCAAAACGGTAAAGTAAAATGGTTCAATAATGAAAAAGGTTTCGGCTTCATTGAAGTTGAAGGCGGAGACGACGTATTCGTTCACTTCACAGCTATCGAAGGTGACGGTTACAAATCTCTAGAAGAAGGACAAGAAGTTTCTTTTGAAATCGTTGAAGGTAATCGTGGACCTCAAGCTGCAAACGTAACAAAAATCTAATCAACTCAATCAATGATGAAACGACAAAATAAAGAGAGGCGTATGCCTCTCTTATTTGATTTTCAGCTGAATTTCAATCGCTAAAATATTTTGCTTTAATCTTTGTTCAATTTCAGAGATATCTTTTTCGAGAAAAGGTCTTCCCTTCTTTGCAACATCTACCAGTTGCTCTAGATCACTGTACACCTCTTGAAATGTCCGATGTAATACCGTTTCAAAATCCTTATTATCCATGCCGGCCTTCCCCTTTTCCTCTATTATCCGTCACTTAGTCAAAAAGTAACTCAACCAAAACTTTCTATAGTTATATCGGCTCATTTTTCAGAATATGTTCTTTTTTTACACATTCTATTCGTTTTTTTTCGTGAGCGTATGATACATCTAGGGGAAAACCGGAGTGTACGCTTATTTTTTTAGTAATTCATTCCCGTATTGTTTGATCTTCTCTCCTACCGTGCATTGCTGAATACAAAAGGAGTGCGCGTATTTTTTACCAAATTCTTTACGAAAGTGCTTCTTAATCAAACAATCTGAACAATACGTGTCTTGAAGATCTGTTAATTCTTTTACTGCTGTTTTTTTATCCACTTTATTCAGCTCCGTCTGCTTCTAATTTCAACTTACTTTCGATAGGGACGTCTGCAAGTATCTGTCTGGCAAGCTGATCTGCTTCTGCATTTTGTTTACGATCGATGACTTCATATGTTGGCGTGAGCTTCAGCTCTTTGATCGCAGCCTCAATTCGGTCGAGCCATTTGTTATGTATATCATCATAACAAGGCCATTCCCCTTTGAGCTGATTCATCACAACAAGAGAATCTCCTCTAATCGTAACAGAGTTTCTGCTGGCTCCCAGTTCTTTTAAAGCTTTTACCGCTTCAAATAAAGCCGCATACTCTGCCTCATTGTTCGTGGTGCTCTGAAAAGGCTGATTCTTCCTTAACCGGTATGCATCCTGTCCGAGCTGATAATACACGACAATTCCAAGCCCAGCATCACCTGTTTCTTTGCGAAAACTCGCATCAAAATAGACCTGAAGCTGATCGGGTTCAAGCCTAAGTTCTTCGTTTAGCTTTTCAAGTTCTTTCGTCGACCACATCGCACCCTTTTCATCTTCAAAAGATAAAAGTGACTGCGGTTCTTTTTTGTCTATATGTTTTGCTAAAAGCAAGGCCTCTTTGAGCTCCATCCAATTTTCTTGGAAAAAAGCAATGGACCCAATCGATTTCACTTTCATTGTATAGTGTGCTCTTAGTTTCATTGATCACATCGCCTTCCCATACTTTTAAGGTAAACGTTCGTTATGCTATAATCAAAAAGTTACATTTTACATTTAGAAAGGAAGTTCATGTCACTTGTTTAATGAAGGTATTTGGATCTTATTTGCGATCATTAATTTTATCATTGTTCTTCTATTTTATAAAGGATTTGGCAAGATGGGGCTTTTCGTATGGATTGGTTTTGCAACAGTTGCGGCCAATTTACAAGTGGTCAAAACCGTTGAATTATTTGGCTTAACGGCAACACTTGGCAACATTTTATACGGCAGTGTGTTTTTTGCAACGGACGTCCTCAATGAAAAATATGGACAAACCGAAGCGAAAAAAGCTGTCTGGATTGGCTTTGCCACCCTTTTAACATTAACTGTTGTCATGCAGGAGGCTTTGCTTTTCCATCCCGCTCCATCTGACATTTCCCAATCATCATTAGAAACGATATTTGGCTTTATGCCAAGGGTCGCTCTTGGTAGCCTTGCTGCTTATATCATCAGTCAAATGTTAGATGTTTATGTATATTCGTTTATTCGCCGGATATTTCCTTCAGATGGTGCGCTCTGGCTGCGAAATGCGGGGAGTACAATGATTAGCCAGCTGCTTGATACACTCGTTTTCACAACCATTGCCTTTCTTGGGACCTACCCATTCCATATATGGATCGAAATTTTCATCACGACTTATGTGATTAAATTTATCGTCGCTGCCATTGGCACACCTTATGCCTATGCGGCGAAAAAAATGGTTCCGATTGATGAAAGGGGGAAATAAATTGCCAGCTGAAATATATATTGACGGTGCTAGTGCCGGAAACCCAGGTCCATCTGGCATCGGCATTTTCTTGAAATATGACGGAAAAGCTGAGTCTTTCTCCATTCCTCTTGGCACCATGAGCAATCATGAAGCAGAGTTTTCCGCGCTCATTGAAGGCATGAAAATTTGCGTAGAAAAAGGATTACGGACCGTTTCATTCCGCACTGATTCACAAGTAGTAGATCGTGCAGCCAATGCAGGATTTGCTAAAAATCCATCTTTTCGTCATTTTATCGAAGAAATGCTGCAGCTTCAAAGCGAATTTGATTTATTTTTCATTAAGTGGATTCCGAGCAAGGAAAATCAAGTGGCTGATCAGCTCGCTAGAAAAGCGATTCACCTTTCAAAAGGATGAATCGCTTTTCTTTTGGTTATGCTAATGGGTGAGGTGATACGAATTGGATAAAGAGAACAGAGGCCGTGTCACAAACGGAACGACTCCTCAAGGTGATGCGCAGACAAAAGATAAACAGCCAATATCGCAATTAGAAAATAAGGCGAAAAAAAGCAACACAAAGGGCTAAAATGAACTTGATTTTAGCCCTTTCTTTTTTTCTAACCTTAACTGATTCCTAATTGACTTAAGCGGTTCACCATTGGTTCGATCCCTTTAATTTGATGCAAGCGAAGCATTGCCGCTGCCCGCTCTGGATCCATTTTTATTTTTGTTTCGTCAATCGGACAGCTGAGTGGTACATCACATTTAATTTCTGCCAGTATACGAGAAAGCTTCAGATCTTCTAATCCTGCTTGCATTTTCTTTTGCTGAGCTGCCGTTAATGAATGAACATTTTCTAACAGTCGATCAATCGTTTGATACGTTTGAATAAATTTCAATGCTGTTTTTTCGCCGATTCCTTTTACACCAGGGTAATTATCGCTAGAATCACCCATCAGTGCTTTCATATCAATCAGTGCCTTTGGAGATATGCCCATTTCCTCTTCAAAAAGGGCTTTTGTATAATGCTTATAATTCCCAATGCCTTTTTGCATTAAAGCCACGGTCACTTGTTCATTCAAGATTTGCAGCAAATCTTTATCTCCTGTTAAGACGGTCACATGTGCTTCGTTTTGATAGATTGATGCAAGCGTTCCAATACAATCATCTGCTTCAAAACCTTTCACACCAATGTTCATGATCCCCAGTTCTTCTGTCGCCTCTTTTGCTAAATCAAACTGCGGGATAAGCTCAACAGGCGCCTCGCCTCGATTGGCTTTATAATCTTGAAACAATTCGTTCCGGTATGTCTGGCTCCCCATATCCCAGCAGCATACGATATGAGTCGGCTCAAATGTTTGGACAGCTGTTAACAAATGCTTCAAATAACCATTCACTCCATTTGTCGGCACACCACGATCATTTATCATAAAATTGCGATGGACAGCCGTCGCATAAAACGACCTAAAAAGAAGGGCCATTCCATCTACAAGTAATACGTGTTTATTCATTCATCTAAACTCCCTTTTTATAAACAATACTCCTATTCTATCATAGAACATCGAAACGAACATAAAAAAGGCGCCTTCTTCTTTTGATAAAGAAGAGGCAGCCCGATTACTTTTTACCATATTGCATTTTTTTCGTTTCCGCTTCTGCGTAGGATGGCATGCCTTTTTCCTTCGGCATGCGCTCCTCCTGCTGCTTTACGTTTTGCTTTTTTGCCATGATCATTCCCCTTTCTGTTTCATTTGTTAAGATGACCAAAAATGAGAAAGTTACTCTTTACTTCTGTTTACGCTGGGTGTATTCCTCCACCATCTCAATCGTGACATGTTTACGAAGGGGAACAATTCCGCCTCGGGCAAGCTCATTCATTTTAGACGTAATGGCGTTGATCTCATCTGTTGAAAATGGTTCATTGTGTTCACATTTTTTCACAGCCGATTCAATCGCCTGCTCTCTTTTTTGTTCAAGTGCAAGAAAAGATTGGATGTGGGCATGTTGTTTCTGTGAATGTGCAGAAATTTCTTCGTGTACGCTCGTCATCGTCTATCAACTGCTTTCTTTTTTATATAGTCTACCATGAATCATATCGTTTTCAACTGGTTCTTCCATTCATTTGTTTGTTCATAAACTTGTTCAATGACCGCCTGTTTTTCAGCATCTGTTGTAAGGCTTGTCATAAATGTCTGTTTTTGCTCATTGAGCTGTTGGAGAGCATCTTGTTCGTACCTTTCCGTATAGGTCTTCACTAGCTTTTCATATCTGCTCAGCAACTCTTCTTTTTCGTTATCTGCCCAACGTGTTGTCATTTGATGTAGAACATCTCGAATGGCTTCAATAAACGTAGCCTTTTCATTTTGTTCAAAGAAGGCTTTCGCTGATTTTTGTTTCTTTAAAAGCGGCTCAAATGGTGTAATCTCTGCTTCAACTTCAATTTGTTTTAGCTCAGCATTTTTCTCCTCAGGGGCTGACAGGCTAAGAGAAAAGTAAGGATCTTCCGCACATGCAGCCTGCATCCCTTTTTCCCACTCCTCCTGGAAATAATGATGGATAAACGATTCCATTCGGATATCAAGTGCCTTGAGCTCCTGCACAAATTCAAATTCATACTCCTTTAACGCTTTCTCAAGTGCCTTTTTTAACTGCTGACCAAAATTCCCTTGAGATATGCCAGGATAAAAAGCCGACTTTAATAGATCATTCGCAAATAATGAAAGCCGCTGTACAATATGATAGAGCTGTTCATGCACGTCTTTTTTTACGCTTTCGGTCACAAGTTTAGACCGTTTCACATCTTGCATTTTTTCGAGAATGGCTTCATAGGATGTCTTGATGTTTTTCTTTTCAGCTTCTTTCTCATCTTCTGATTGATGCAAGGTCGCACGTAGTCTATCGACCGTTGTACATAATGTATTAGCTTCAAAATGCAAAAGTTCAATGGCATCTTTCGTTAATTCTTCCTCAATAAAATAGTCAAGCTGTTTTCTCAGTGTTGCATATTGATTATAAGATGTCGGCTCTTTCCCTTCGATCTCTTCCTTACTAGACACATGATGCAGGTTTGGATTGCGGATGCCTTCTTTTGTGAGCTCGCTTCGTACATAGTCAAATACGGTTTCAAGCTCTGCTTGATCCTTAGCCAAATCAGCTGCATTGATGATAAAGAACATTTTATCCATGCTAAAGGAATCTTTTACGAGTCCAAGCTTCCGTAAAAATGAGCGATCAGCTTTTGAGAAAGAATGCTGATAATACGTTAAATAAAGAAGGGCGTCTGCATCCTTCATATACTGGAAGGCGATTTCTGTATGACGCTTATTCATACTGCTAGCACCTGGTGTATCGACAATCGTCAGTCCTTTATCTGTCAAAGGTGTACTTAAATACACCGTCACTTCCTTCACCACACAAGAAACAGATTCTTCCGCTACATAAGGCTTTAATTCTTGAAGTGTGACATGTAAATTGGTTTGGTTGTCAATGTCATCATGAAACTTGGCATAGGCTTGTAGGAAATGTTCTACAATGATTCGGTGATCCTGTTCGAGCTGCCGTTTTTTCAGTACTCTTTCCAGCTTTGCCTTAAACGAATCTCCTTTTTCTGTTGCGATCGAAAATCCAAGAATCTGATCGAGTTCCTCTAGAATGTCCTGCTTGGTTTTAAACACCACTTTGACACTTTCATGAGGATGATCTTCCGTAGGTCGTGTCAGTTTGTTAATTGTCGCAGTTGTTGGCGTAGGTGATGATGGTAACACCTTCCGTCCAACAAGCGCATTGGCAAAAGAAGATTTTCCAGAACTAAAAGCGCCAAATAAAGCGAGTGTAAATTCTTTTGCCTGCAGCCGTTCTGTTCGTTTTTCAAAGGAATCTCTTTGAGACTTTAGAATATCTAAAGGCGATAAAATGCGGGAAAGCTCTTTAAATTGTGCAATTGATTGTGCTGTTGTTAAATGCTGTGATTGGCGGTATTGATCGCGCTCTATCCGTTCAGTTGCTTGATCGCTCTCTTCAACATGAATTGATGCGCGATTCTTCTCCAGCTGGTCGTGCTGCATCCATTGCTTTTTCGCATAAAACCAGTCGCCTGGGATATGATCATCCGTTCCGTTTTGCCAAATATCCCATAAATGCTGAATATCCTGTCTTATTTGTTCATTTTTTTCGTTATACTCCTCAAGGCTCTGAAGCTCTTGTTTCGCTTGTTTCCATTTTTCCTCTTGCTTCTCTTGTTCATTCCGGAGCTGGTCTTTCAAGGTCTCAATCATCTGTTCAATCAATTGAAGCGCTTGCTGTTTTGCCTGTCTTTTCAATGCTTCACCAGCATCTTTCGCATATTGAAGAACATATTCGTTAGAAAAAGTTGCCCCTTGGTGAATGACCTTTTCAAGCAAGGATTCTTCAACAGGTGTCTCAAATGCCATGGCTTTGTCTAATAACGCTTCCCCAAGCTGATGCTGTTTTATTTCTTTTTTAAGGAGCTCGGCAATGTGCCAGTCAACTTCCGCTTTCATTCTCTTTTTTACATCTGCTAAGAAATCACTTGCCCGCTTTTCCTTTTCCTGCTCGGTTTTATTTTTTGCAAAAAGTAAACCCACTTTAAAGCCAGGTGCTTTCGATTCGATATAGTCACTTGCAAGCTCTCGCATCTTAAATGGCGTGAGGTTTGCATTTTTTAAGATGTTCTCTACTTCAGAAGACACTTTATCTTCTACCTGCTTTGCACCATTTTCAATAAATCGGCGTTTCTCTTCTAGTTCTTTCACTTCATTCCTTTTTTCTTGAAGCTGCGCGTCAAGGTCCTCTTCATGCAGTTCTTCTTTTAACGAGTCTATATGTTCTTTTAAAACATGTTCGATTTTCTGCTCTGTATAGGCTCGAAGTGATGCTTTAGGCATGGTTTGTAATTCTTGTAGCTTCTTCACTAAACGGATCATTTCGTTTTTTGGGTGTGCCTCATCCGTCACAGAAGTAAAATATAGATGTTCTTCTTCTATACCTTCTTTTAAAAGCATCTCAACGACTTGTTTTTTGTAGTCTTCAAAAGTTGTCTCTTGTTCATCGTGCCGATCCACTTGATTGACGATGAAATAAAGATTTGGTACTTTCTCTTTAATCGAGCGAATGAAGCGAATGTTTTCTTCAGAATGGACATGGTTATAATGAACGACATAAAAAAGAGCATCCGCTTGATGAAGAATAGAAGCAGCGGATAAAAAGTGCGCATGATCCGTTGAATCAATTCCCGGTGTATCGATGAGTGCCACTTTTTCTTCAAGTCCACTATAATCACCGCTAATTTCCACCATCTCAATCTGTTCCCCATCTTTACAAAAACGCTGCACCGCTTCTTTATCATAAGAACCGCTCATTTTTGCGAAACGTCCATCAGACGTGTGGAGCTGAACTTCACTGACCCCTTTCCTGACAACAACCAAGTTTGCACTCGTTGGAATTGGGCTTGTGGGTAGGATGTGATCATGAAGAAGATGATTCACTAGTGATGACTTACCAGCAGAATAGTGGCCGGTAAATGCGATATATACTTCTTCTTCAGCTTCCTTTTTCATAATAGATGCAAGTTTGGCTGCGCGCTCGTGATCATCCCTTTTCAGAAGGCTTTGATATAAAGCACCTGTAGTTTGAACGAGCGAATCTCGAATAGACAAGTCTTTCATGACGATAAACCCCTTTGTTTTTAGAAAAGTCAGTTATGTATGTGTACCATTTTACACAAAATAAAGAGATTTTTCTTCTGATCTGAGGAAATAAAAAAATCTGCTGCCCGATCAGTCACAAAGGACTGCAATCAGGAAGCAGATTTTTTTGAAACACCTTTTAATACGAAGCCAATCAATAAGCTGTATACACAGACCGTACCGAGTAAGAAAATCATTGTCATGTGATCACCGTCCATCCTTCATGATTGAGAATGTTTATCATTAATGAAAGTGTAGCACAATTGATAATGATTTTCAATATTAATTTAATAAATACTGATTCAGTGCTTTTTCCTCTGTTTGTATTCTGACCATCATCATCCATCCATTTAAACACGTAAACAAAATGGCAGTAATAAATGCGTTAAATAGCAGCGGAATGAACATCAGTTCAATCGCCACCACCACATAGTTAGGATGCTTTAACCAGCGATACGGCCCCTTTTTCACAATCATCGCATTTGGAACGACTAAGATTTTTGTATTCCAAAACGTCCCAAGTGAACATAGTGCCCAGTACCGAATCACCTGGGTAGCAAGCAGGAATACAAGCAGCAATAGGAAAAAACGAGACGGTTGACGATGCAGCAGCCATGTCTCTCCAATAAGCGAGAGGAAAAAAGCTGCATGCATAGCGACCATATAAGGATAATGGCTTGCACCAAATTCAATCGCTCCGATCGCCTTCACCTTCTTTTCATTTCTTTTCGCCACAAGCATTTCAATGAGGCGCTGAAAAATGAAAATGCCAATCACTATCCAGAAAATCATCAAGAGAGCCCCTCCCATTTCATGAGCAATAATTCTGACGAAAAGCCTGGACCAAGTGCTCCGCAAAGCCCCACCTGTCCTGCATCTAGTGACTGATGTTCAAGAAAATGCTTCATGACATATAAAACGGTGGCAGAGGACATGTTTCCATGCTGTTTCAGAACCTCTTTTGAAGAAAGTAGCTGATGCTCTTGTAAAGATAGGCTTTCAAGATAGGCATCAATCACTTTTTTTCCTCCAGGGTGAGCAAGAAATACAGATACATCCTCTGTTGAAAACCCTAGCTGATGTAAAAATTGATCCACTTGCTCTTTTAACCACCCAGAAATGATGGACGGAATATCACGTGAGAAGATGACCCGAAATCCATCGGCGGTAAAATCCCATCCCATCACATCTTCAGAATCTTTCATGGTCACTGACTGCGTGCCAAGCACTTTAGGTACTGTTTTTAACCGTGTATACTTAGAGGCAGTCTTTTCTCCAGTTAAAAGAACGGCCGCAGTCCCATCACCGAACAGCGAGGTTCCAATTAAATTGCTTTTTGATTGATCTTGCGGCTGAAAAGTGAGGCTGCAAAGCTCGCAGGCAACAACGAGCACTTTCGCTTCTGGATACGCCCTGATGTATTCATAAGCTCGGGATAAGCCTGCCGCCCCGCCCCCGCAGCCTAACCCCCAAATTGGCACTCGTTTCGTATAAGGAGAAAATGGAAGAACATTCATCAGCTTTGCATCAAGACTTGGCGTTGATAACCCTGTACTGGAGATGAAAAACAAAGCATCAATCTCATCAAAAGGAACTGGCTTTGTAAGAAACGCTGTTTCATGCAGACAGTGAAAAACGGCTTCTTTCGCATGAGCCAATGCTTTTTCGATATAGAGGTTGTTTTTCTCTTCAAAAGAATGATGTTCTTGATACCAATCAATAGGCTGTACAAACTGCCTGCTCTCTATTTCGCCATTATTAAAAGCTTTTAATAGCCGATCAATATCTTTAAACGATCGTTTAAATTGAGACCTTGCAAATTGAGCAGCTGCTTGCTGATCCACATGATGTTTTGGCAGACTTGTTCCAACTGAAAGAATGTATGCCATCGGCTTCACCTCTTTTTTCGGTTAATATCCCCAATCAAAAAAAGGATATACATGCCAAAACGACACAATTCAGTCAAAATATTTTCCTCCGTCTAACTTTTTGTCTTGACGACAATTGATAAATATTGGATAATATAGGTGAAAACATGATGTAGTTTTCCTCCTTCACAGGTTCGTTCCAAGCCAAGCGAACCTGCTTTTTTTATGCAATTTATGTTCAAAAATAATGGTGATTTAATGAAAAAAAGAACTCCGTTAATTGGGAGTTCCTCTGTGAATGACCTCTCTTATGAACATCTAAATAGCAAACCCTCACCTAAACCTTTTCAAGGATTGACTTAATAAAATCAGTTTTTTCATGTGCGTATTTGTGTTTGTCATTTCCATGTAATCTTGATAATTTAAGTTTAAGCTGTTGGTACTCACTTCTAGCTTGCTCATTATTTCTCAAGTAATCTCTGAAATTTAACTGTTCAAGTAAATACTTATTATGTCTTTGATACATATGGATTTGATGTGTTCGTGGTTCTCCTTTATTAAAGTAGTGTCTTTCAGGTAATACGTCTGTTCCTTTATATGAGTAACCGAGTCCTTCCAACGCTATTACACATTTTTCTCCATCAAAAAAATGTTCTATTTCAATTGCAATATCAATAATTGGCTTAGCGCTTAAACCTTTTACTGCCGTACTTCCAATATGATGTACATTGATTGTGTATGGACCCATATCAGCTATTATCTGGCGCTTTTCTTTTTCATATTCGTTTTTCCACTCCATAGACCAAGGCACTAAAAAAACTTCCCCTCTTGGTAATCCTAACATTTACTTATCCCACCTTTTAACACCCATTTGGAGAATGTTAATAAACCAACTTTATCATAAGTCCCATATGGAGAGAGCAGACAGATTTCAACAATCATCCTATTCGTTTAGATCTATTTCTTGGTTGATGTCATTCAATACGATTCTTAACCATTCACTCTCATCCTAGTTTTATATCTAAAGAACAAATGATTATTAATAGAGTTAGTTAACATAGCTTTATGCAAAAAAGCACCTCCAAATGAAAAGTGCAGACCGTAGACAAACCCCACCTTTCATTTAAACATGAATGGATCACCTTTTTTCTGATCAACACAAATAAATAACCATAAAATGCTAATTTATTTGATGATTATATATGAAAAGGGGGTTTTTTCCTGTATACTTAATCAATATGAGCACCATGAAAAACAGTGAAAAAAGACAGAATCTACTACATGATTCGGCACAAAATTTAATTGACTGGAGTGATTGTCATGAAAAAGGTGTCCAAAAAACAAACACCCTACAACACGATATTTCTCTCAAAGATAATTGGTTTAGTGCTTCTTACACTGTTTCTCTTTTTTATCTGGGATATGTCTAAACCCCATTTGCAGGCGACAAATGGGCAAGCAAAAATTGTTACTAGCAGTGACTTCCGAGACACAAGTATCAGTCTGAAAGCAAAAGATCATTCTGCAAGAACATTGGATCAACAATTTAAGACCAATCCAAACCAACAGACAACGAATCAAACGGTCTTTTTAACATTTGATGATGGTCCTTCTGCTACATCAAATCAGCTGTTAAATGTCTTAAAAGCACATCAAGTGAAGGCGACATTCTTCATGCTTGGACCGCAAATCCAAGCTCACCAAGCAGCTGTGAAAAGACTTTATCAAGAAGGACATCAATTAGGGCTTCATGGCATGACGCATGATATAAACCGCTTTTATCAAAACAGTGAGTCTCCCGCAAATGAAATGAGAGAAGCTCAGCGCATTCTTGCTTCTGTTACAGGCGGTTACACCCGTCTTGTGAGAACACCTTATGGCAGTGTTCCAAATTTAACATATGATCAAAAAGTACGCTTAAACCAATATGGCTTTATTTACTGGGATTGGACGATTGATAGCCTTGACTGGAGATATAAAAACTCACAATATGTTCAAGAGGTATTGGATCAACTGCAAATGTTTGAGAAAAATAAACCATGGGAACCAAAAGTGATTTTAATGCATGATCAACCCTCTACCACGAACTATTTAGATAGCCTGATTACACAACTAAAAGCAAGGGGCTATACATTTGCAGTCATTAACGAAACAATGCCTCCGGTACAACATTAATAGCGCTAATCACAACAAGCCCGTATCCAAAGGATGCGGGCTTTCAGCTCTCAAAAGAGAAGTGATTACATAACAGATTGCTTAGGTTCTTCCGTTAGCTCCTGCTCTGTTTCTTTTTTAAAAGGAATCATGTGATAAATAATATGAAGCAAAATAGCGGTAAAGCTTCCGGCGACAATTCCGTTACTTGTTAACAATTTAATCGATTCTGGCAAATGCTCAAACATTTGCGGCACAACCGTTACTCCGAGCCCGATGCCAACTGAGCATGCGACAATGAGCAAGTTTTCCTGTTTGGCAAAATCGACGCGTGAGAGCATTTTAATCCCGTACGCAATGACCATGCCAAACATGGCGACCATTGCACCGCCTAGAACGGATTTTGGAATAATCGTTGTAAATGCCGCGATTTTAGGAAAAAGGCCAAATACCATTAATAATACACCTGTCACCACAATGACCTGATTTTTCTTCACGCCTGTTAATTGGATCAATCCAACGTTTTGGGAGTAGGCTGTGTATGGAAAAGCGTTGAAGATACCGCCTAATAAAACGGCAATTCCCTCTGCACGATATCCCTTTGCTAAATCCTTCTCTTTTAATGAACGATTCGTTAAATCTCCGAGCGCAAAGTATACACCCGTTGATTCGACTAATGACACAATGGCAACTAATGTCATTGTCATGATTGGTGCAAATTCAAAAGTAGGCAGCCCAAAGTAAAAAGGCTCAATGATGCGGAAAACTTGTGCATTCGCCACTTCTGCTGTCTCCACCTTCCCTAAGAAAGCAGCAACTGCTGTCCCAAGTAGAATGCCGATTAAGATGGCAATGGCTTTCATGAATCCCTTTGTAAATCGATAGAGAAGGACAATGATAAACAATACAAGAAAAGCAAGTCCAAGATTCTCAAAAGAACCATAGTCTGCACTTCCTTCACCACCTGCCATATTGTTCATGGCGACCGGAATTAAGGTAATTCCAATGATCGTGACGACGGAACCTGTGACAACGGGCGGGAAAAATTTCACAAGCTTCCCAAAGAAAAATGAAAGAGCAATGACAATACACCCTGCGGCGATAATACTTCCATATATAGACGAAATTCCATATTTAGATCCAATCGCAATCATAGGAGATACCGCAGTAAATGTACAGCCTAGTACAACAGGCAAACCGATGCCAAAAAAGCGGTTTTTCCATACTTGAAGCAGTGTGGCGGCACCGCACATGAAAATATCTGCCGAAATTAAGTACGTCAGCTGGGCTGGCGTGAGCCCAAGCGCATCTCCAACAATGAGCGGGACAAGAACCGCACCTGCATACATCGCCAGTACATGCTGTATCCCTAGCGAAAGGGTTTTGGCTTTTTTAGCGGCACTCATGATTGTACCTCGCGTACAAACGTGACTTTTCCTTCCTCGAGCGATTCGATACGTGCGAGTGACTCGACTCTATAGCCCATTTGCACAAGTTCTTTTCTTCCAGGCTGGAATGATTTCTCGATAACAATTCCAAAACCAGCTACTTTTGCTTTCGCTTGCTTTGCGATTGCAGCTAGTCCCTTAGCGGCTTCTCCATTTGCTAAAAAGTCGTCGATAATTAACACACAATCATCCTCACTAAGGTGCGTGTTAGAGACAGCAATCGTACTTTCTACTTTTTTGGTAAAAGAATACACACTTGCTGTCAAAAGGTTATCCGTTAAAGTCAGTGATTGCCGCTTTCGGGCAAAAACAACTGGCACATGAAGGGTAAGTCCAGCCATGACAGCAGGTGCAATACCAGAAGATTCGATTGTGATAATTTTAGTAATTCCATCATGCTTAAATAATCTAGCAAACTCTTGACCGATCTCATGCATTAACACAGGGTCAATTTGATGATTTAAAAAAGCATCTACCTTTAGCACTTGATTTGACAGAACGATTCCTTCGTTCTCGATCTTTTGACGTAACAATTCCATCATTCTTCCTCCCAGCATATTAGCAACTTTCATTTTTTTGCATAAAAAAAGCATTGCTGTCCATTAAGGAGCAAGCAATGCGAAAACGATCCACGGGATCTTCAGCTCATACAAAAGCTGTTTCATTTTGCTCACTCATAGTCGGACGGTATCGGTGTCCGGTAGAAACTTGCGTGCCATTATCACGCGATTATATGAGTGTTATAGTGTTCAAATTATAACAAGATTTCAGACGCTTGGAAAGCACTTTTCTAGAAAAATACCGAACTTAAATAATCATTAAGCTTTAAACGTTCGTTTTTAGAATATTCAACCAGCAAAAAAGCACCCTTTTGATTAAAGGGTGCCTCAGATTGTTGACAAAGGGCTAAAATGAACTTGATTTTAGCCCTTTGTCTTCTTTTCAGCGTGATAGAAAACCTTTGCAGTCTAGGAAGGACGAGCATCGGCGCGGAGCGAATTTGACATTCGTGAGCACCGAAGCGCAGGACTGACAACGAATGCGAGGGTTTGTCTACACGCTGAAGCACCCTTCTGATCAAAGGGTGCTTTCATTTATGATAAATACAGCTTTGTATACTTATCTGTTAAATAATCAATTAAGTATTGAACATTTAATTCTTCACCAGTTGCGTCTTGAATGATCTCAGATGGCTTTTTCCGTTTTCCATGCTGATGGACATGTTCAGTTAGCCATTCTTTTATCGGTGCAAAAGACCCATTTTGAATCAGTTCATCAAAATTCGGTAAATCTTTGATCATTTGCTGCTTTAATTGCGCCGCATACATATAACCAAGTGCATATGAAGGGAAATAACCAAAACTACCATCAGACCAGTGAACATCCTGCAAAATACCAAGCGCATCGTTAGGCGGCGTAATGCCAAGATATGCTTGGTATTTTTCATTCCATAACGCTGGCAGATCTTCAACGGCTACTTCTTCATTGAAAATGGCTTTTTCAATTTCATAGCGAATAATAATGTGAAGTGGATACGTGAGTTCATCTGCTTCAATTCGAATGTAAGTCGGCTTCGATTCATTCACCGCATGCACAAATTCTTCTAAAGTGACATCTTTAAATTGTTCAGGAGATGCCTCTTGCAGTTTTTGATAATACGTTTTCCAGAAATCTTCATGTCTGCCGATAAAGTTCTCAAAGAAAAGAGACTGTGATTCATGAATACCCATTGATGTGCCGTCACATAAGAGCGTTCCGCTCAGTGCCTCATCAATATTTTGTTCATAAATGGCATGGCCGCATTCGTGAATGGTACCAAAGATCGCCATGCGAAAATCGTGCTCATCATAACGCGTCGTCACACGTACATCCCCTCTGCTTAATGTCACAGCAAATGGATGAACCGTTGTATCAAGCCGTCCTGCGTCAAAGTCATACCCTAACTCTTTTAAGAAAAAGAGACTCAGCTCTTTTTGTTTGTCGATCGGGAAGCTTTTCGATAAAAACGAAGTATCCGGTTTATTTGGCGAAGCTTCAATTTTTTTCACGAGAGGAACGATGGCGTCTCGAAGTGCACCGAATTTTTGATCGAGTTGTTCAACCGTCATATCCGGCTCATAATTATTGAGAAGCACATCATATGGTGTTTTTTTCACGCCCCAGTATTGAATGAAACGCTTGTTAAAATCAATCAGCTGTTTTAAATAGGGTGCAAAGAGTGAAAAATCTGATTTCTCCCTTGCTTCTACCCAAACATGTTCTGCTTTTGATTGTAGAATGGAGTATTCTTTAAATTCTTCTTTTGGAATTTTGCTGTTTTCATCATATTCTTTTTGCGATAATTCGAGTGCCTTCTGCGTGTCTTTTGACAGCTTTTCTTTCTCTTTATTTAATGCATCAAGAAGATCTCTCATTTCATCAGAAGTCTTCATATTAAAGATATCGCTGGATAATTGACCGATGGTTTCTGCTCTGAAATCAGCGCTTTTTTTAGGCGCTTGTGTTCGAGAGTCCCAATAAAGTAAATGAAGCGCCTCTGTATAATGGGCGATTTTTCCTAGTAATTGATAAAACGCTTTCTCTTTTGATTCAAGACTCATGCGTTCGTTCCCCCAATCAATAAAATATGTATGTACGTTTCAAGGCTACTTCAATAAATGTTCTTTTGTCAATGAAAAAGGAGGATACGCTGATCGTATCCTCCTCTTATTGAATGGTTTTCTATCATTAAGAGATCACTGGCTTTACTGGCAGAACGGATTCAATTTTACTTTGTAGCTCAATATCTTTCTGACTGCCAAAGTAAATATGAATGCTGCCAGCATCTTGGCTTGTCCGAATCAGTCTCCCAATGCCCTGCCTTAGACGAAGCAGCATGTATGGAAGGTCCACTTCAGTAAATGCATCTTTCGCTTCATTCCGTTTTGCTTCAAATACTGGGTCATGCGGTGGATATGGAAGTCCCCAAATAACCACATTTGTTAGAGACTGTCCTGGAATATCCAGCCCTTCCCACAAGTGAACGGAACATAACACAGATGTTTCATCCGCTTGGAACTTTTGAACAATGGTACTGATCTCCTCGTCTCCTTCAAAATACACATGGAAAGGCAGTGATTCATTTGATGCATCGAGCTGCTTTCTAAATACATGCAGTTCATCAAATGAAGGGAATAAAATAAGAGATCGACCGCCATTTTCTTTTACCTGAGCCAGCACGTGCTGACCTTTTACATCTGACTCTGTCATTGGCTGCTGAATTCCGTGGAAATACATTTGCATTTGCTCCTCATAATCATACGGCGAAGCCACACTCATGGATAAATAATCTTTGATCCCAAGGCTTTCAGCTAAATAATCAAATGATTGGTTTTCAGACAACGTAGCAGATGAGAAAATATAAGGGATTTTTTGCGAAAATACCTTTTCACCGAGAACTTCTGCTACCGTTTTTGGCATGACGACAAATGTAGTATCTAATTCCTGTTTCTCCAGCCAGCTAATGGCATTTTTCTGATAAAGCGACAGAGAATACGCCATCTGCTCAATGTACTCTTCCACAACAGACAATTCGTATTGATCAATTGTGTACATCTCTGATTCAAATACGAGCGCTTCTCCAATCTTCTCAAGCAAATCACATAATTCACTTGCTGAACGCTTTACCTCATCTACACGACCAATTTCAAGACGGTGTGATCCTTTGATTTCTTTGGCATTCGTTTTTAAGAGGTAAAAGAACTGATCGTTTGTTGCAAGTGCATCTTCAACAAGTTCTGCAAACTCTTCACGAATGTCATTTTGCAAAAGACGCTCCAAAAACGTCTCAAGTGTTGATTGTTTCACTCGGTATGTTAGCGCTTTTTGTGCTGCAAATTCAAGAAGATGTCCTTCATCAAATACAACAGAGCTATGCTCAGGAAGGAGCGGCAGCTGTCCTTCACGTTTACGTGACTCCTTTGTCCATACATGCTCCATGTAAAAGTCATGAGAACAAATGATGAGGTCTGTTGCTTTTCGGTAATGGTCTCTTGATAAATTCAAACCACAGCGGTGCCGCATGTCGCACGTTAAGCAGTCCTGAAAAGAGTCATAGCCAATTCTTGACCACTCATCATTTGTTAATTCTGGATACTCTTTTCGATCACCATACGGATAAAATGTCTGCATCCCATGAGATTCATGAACAAATGAAGGAAGCGATTCATAAATGTCGAGCCACTTCTCATCATCTTCACGTTGCATCGTTTTCTCTAGTTTCTTTAAGCATAAATATTGATCATGCGATTTACTTAATCTCGCATCTATTTGAATATCAAGGTGATTGGCAATTTTATAGATATCACCTTCTTGTTTGACGAGCTGTTCAATTAACGTTTCATCTGCACATGCAATGATCGCAGGTTTCCCTGTATATCTTGCATATGTGACCGCAAATAAAAGGTAAACGATTGTTTTGCCTGTGCCTACCCCAGCTTCGGCAAACATCACACTTTTTTCTTTAAAGGCTCTTTCTAACTGAAAAGCCATGAATATTTGTTCATCTCGAAGATCAAAGCCCTTTTCTGGCAAGATGTCATAAAACACATCACCAATCCAGTTGCCCAGTTCTTCGTAAAAATTATGTTCTTTTGTTAATGAAAAAGGCAAACGAGACGCTGTCACCTGCTTCAACCCCCAACTTTTGAATCATTCAGACATTCAATAGTACCATTTATGCTGGGGTATGACAATCTTTTTTTAAGAGCGCAGGCGATGTTGGTAGCTTTCCTTCATTAAAAATGCGTGCTCTGAATGGTCTATGTAGTTTTGAGCCATTGCTAAGTTCTCGATGGCTGCCGTAAGTTTAGCAGATTGTCCTGTTTCAATCCCTTCTATTTCTCGGGCTGTTGAAGCGAGTGCTTTTTGAATTAACTGAAATTGATCATAATGAATCATGAAGACACCTCTTTTTTTAAAATCAAGTTCAGTTTATTCCGTCCCGAGAAGACTTATACCTTTTTAGCATAAAAAATCCACACCTTCTCGTGGTGTGGACATTTGTTACGATTCAGTTGTTTCTCTTCTAGGTCGGCGTTTTCCCCAGTATTGATAATAGTCTGTTTTAATAAATCCATTAAACAGTTTTCTCTTTTTCGTCGCTTTTCTTCCGAAACATTCTTCGAATTTTTCATGTGACGTTAAAATGTAAATGGACCACGTATCTAGGTTTTTCAATGCTTCGCCCATGCCTTGATACATTTTTTCCACAGCTGGCTTATCGCTGAGACGTTCACCGTAAGGCGGATTTCCGACAATTACACCATACTCTTCTTTTGTTTGAAAGTCCTTCACTTGCATTTGCTTAAATTGAATCAGTTCACTAAGTCCAGCTTCTTCTGCGTTCAGTTTCGCAATCTCTATCATGCGATGATCAATATCGCTCGCGATAATGCGAAGCGGCTGATCATAGTTCGCCTTTTCTTCTACTTCAAGGCGTGCTTTGTTCCAAACGTCCTCACCGATCCATTCCCATGATTCAGATGCAAACTCCCGGTTAAATCCAGGGGCAATGTTTTGTCCAATCATCGCTGCTTCGATAGCAATTGTGCCTGATCCGCAAAAAGGATCGACAAACGGACGGTCAGGTGTCCAGTTCGTTAATAAGACAAGCGCCGCTGCAAGGGTTTCTTTAATAGGCGCCCCGCCTTGATCTGCACGGTATCCACGTTTATGAAGACCCACACCAGACGTATCGAGCGTCAGCAATACTTTATCTTTTAAAAGCGCTACCTCGATTTTGTATTCAGGACCCGTCTCTTCTAGCCATTCAGACTGTATGTTGTAAGATGATCTAAGTTTTTGCGCGATAGCCTTTTTGACGATACGCTGACAATCCGGCACACTGGCAAGCTGAGATTTAACAGATTTACCAATGACAGGGAATGTACTATTTTTCGGTAAAAATGCGGCCCAGTCAATGGCTTTAGTCTGCTCAAAAAGCTCGTCAAATGTTCTAGCCGAAAATTCAGCAACTTGGACCTTGATTCGGTCTGCTGTACGCAGCCATAGATTCGCACGGCAGATGGCAAGCGCATCTCCTTGAAAAATAACTTTTCCGTTATCTACGGTGCACTCATACCCGAGGTCTCTTACTTCTTTTGCAACAATCGCTTCAATTCCCATTGGCGCTGTTGCGATGAGTGTATAGGTTTTCATTTGTTTATCACCTGTTTTCTCGTTCTTTTCTTAATCAAGATAAAAGCTCTCCATATGTAGAAATAGGAGAGCTTTGATTTCATCATGTTTATGATAACGGATATAACGTTCTGTAAGCCATGTTTTGTTCCATCGTACTACAAACGGCAAAAGCCTCGTACTCAGGTGGTAATCATCTATCTACAGAATTCTCTGTCCTTCTCTCCGTTTGGTTCCTTTGAGAAAGTTCCCCTACCAAGTTTGGGTTTCTCGCTCGAGGGGTTTACCGCGTTCCACTCTCACCATTTCTAGTGAGACTTCGTCACTGTGGCACTTTCAAGGATACTTTGCCATATCCTAAAAGGACGTAGGCATTTTTCCTGCCGTCAGCCTTTCCCAGGCTGCCCTGGCTTATTTTTTCGCCAGGCACGAACACTACGGGCATCTCAGCACCGTGCGAGCATGGACTTTCCTCTGCAATGTCAAAGCATTACAGCGATTACCCGAACGTTAATCAACATGCGTTATTATAAACGACAATGTCATCTGACACAAGCTTTTTTGGTATTACTCAATCATAAAGTTTGCTACCGAAAACGTGTTTCTCAAGATTAGATAGTCTTTTTAAAATATCGAAGTTTGTTGTATTGGACTGTGCAGGCTGTCTTTTCCCTTGCTCAACCGCTTCTTCAAGCTGTTTTGACAAGTGAAGGTTTTCTTGTTGGAGTTTTTCAATTTCTTGATGGAATGTCTCATAGTCTTTAATAACCATATCTAGAAATTTATCGACTTCTTCTTGTTTATACCCTCGGACACCTGTTTTAAATTCTTTTTCTAAAATTTCTTTCGCAGAAAGCTTTACTTTATCAGCAAGCATCTTTTTCACCTCATATCGTGAATTCATAGTATATTTTTTCAGAAATACGTGACGTTGTCAAATTTTCTCTTGCTTTTAGTCAAAAAACGGATCTTCCGCCTCAACCTGTGCCCTTAAATCATCCATTGTGATATACATAATTGGGTAGTCGGTATAGGTTTCAGCTTCTTTGATCATATATTTTGGCGAGCCTTCGTGCTCAGGATCATATAAGACGAGAAGGCCGTCCGTTTTTTCAATAAAAAAGCGGTTCTTTTGTTTGAATTGTGCCGGACTTTCATAAGGTTTATGCGTGACACTTTCTACAAAATCAGCTTGTGCAAGAACGCCTTCATACAGCTCTTTATTTTGTTCATTCCAGCGCTCTTCCTGTTCATAAAATGGTGTAATGACAGCAAGTTTTAAATCTGGAAACTCCTCTTGAAGCTCAAAGACCACTTCAGCTGTCCATATTTCTGCCCCTAACTGACCTGAAATGAGCACCCATTCCAGCCCGTCTTCAATGAGTGCCGTCAGCCTTTTCCGAAGTTCCGCTTTTATGTATTGAAGTGCAGGCTCGTCTTGTTTGAAGATCCCAAGCTCAAATGGCTTGTACCCTGTGACAGCAATAATTTTCATTTTTTCACCTGCTTTTAAAAAAAGGGACTTATAAAAGTCCCATTTCACTTTATCTGTTACAGCAAGGTCCACCGCAGTTAAAGTGTTGATGTGTTGCCGGGTCCACCTGAGAAAACGTATGCGGGAAGTAGTGAACATGTTGGAAATTTTGGTGATGAACATTTGTTACATGCTGCGGGTGGATGTGCGGCACAATTGTAGTTGACTCACTATGCGTACAGCAGTGATTCGTTGGATGTACAATTGGCTGTGTAACATTTGGATTGCAATGATGATGATGGTACATGTAGCATTCCCCTCTCCTTGATTTTCTTACATTAACAATGTATGAATCAAGAGGTGTACATGTACTAATGCATTAACCTATTTTAAAAGTTTGCAAGAAAAACATCTTTATAGTTTGAAAACACAAACGCGACCAATATGACAACAAGAAAAAACAAGTAGAAAAGACCCTTATACATGCTCTACGCTCCTCATTCAATATCTAACGTTATTTTACAGGATTCGTGACTTTTCTACAATAAAAGTGCTAAACAATTTTTATTTTCGGCCGAGAGCCGAACGTTGTCATTTTTTGCGCTTTCCCAGGCAATAATTTCATCGCCCAGCTTTTCTTAAGAGCCGGTTTTCTCGCTTGTCAAGTTCCACAATGTCTCGTTCACTTAAAGACGATTGTGATAACAATGTTTGGGTAATGGAAAGGGCTGCTTTTGGATCCTTTTGACGGTGTTCTTCATACTTTGCTAGCTCTACACCCGCTTTTAATCTTACATGAACATCACTTGATTCAAATAGACGCCTCCATATGCATGCCGCTTCATCCCATTGTTTTAATCGCTTGTACTGTAATGATAGATCATAAGCTGCTTGATCCGCATGCTCAAACGCTGCTCCCGTTAATTCTTGCAGGTGCTTTGTTGCTTCCTGCACATCACGGTGAGCAAGATGCCACTTAGCTAATGCATATTTCTCATCGTCTTCCTTCACCGCATCTTTGGATAAGATTTTTTTAGACAAATGAATGTAGAGACTGATTAACGATAAGACATCAAGTTCATTGTGAGTCAAAATTCCTTCAATCAGTTTCGGGTTTTGTTCCTTTAAAAAGTGAAAATAGATCATTGGTGCGAGGAACCCCGGTGTATCTCCCTCACGATTGACGTGCAGTTCCTCTTTTTCTACAACCGAAAGAGCCATACGCTCATATTTATGTTTCCACAATCTCCTTGACCCATGCAGAAGGTCAAAATGACCAAATTCAGGTAGAGCAGGTATTTGATCGCGTAATAATGTATGCCTCGTTTTGACTTGAGGCCAGTCAAATGATTTTCCATTATATGTCACAAGTGATTCAACATCCACCTCACTAAGAAAGCTATTGTAAAGTGCCGCTTCATTTCCTGGATTCGTGAGCAGATGTTGTTTTACCACTACTTTATCTGAATAAACTCTCGCATGCCCAAGCAGAAAAATCATATTTCCCGTTCCGCCAGACAGTCCTGTTGTTTCTGTATCGAAGAAAAATAGCTCGTGAGGCTTGAAGCCTTTTGCAGAAAGAGAATGCTGAATCTCACTTTTGTTCCATGCACTCACCATCTCCGGCAGTTCTGCAAATGAATATCGCCCATGCTGATGGTCAAGTGGATAGGTCACTTCCCGAATGAGGCAGAAAGAGTCTTCAAAGTAGTAAGGAGCTGCACCTAATTCCCCCCACTCTTTTAGAAATGGAATGGTTTCAGCCGTCACAGTGTGCGTTTGTCCCTCTTTTACTGCCACACGCTTTTCATCTGACTGATTGTGCGACAGGTGTTTTTTCATTCTGTTTAATTTTCCTTTTAATGACATGAGTACGTCTATTCCCCCTTCCCTTAAAATCCTGCCATCAATTGAATGATCCTGCTTTTTCCATCGATCTCTTTCATTTCCATGCCAATACAAGATGGACAGCCGTTCTCGCAGCTGCATCGCTCAATCAGCTGAGTGGCTGCACGGGCAATTTCATCAAAGCGAGCCTGCACCTCTTTACTTAAACCGATTCCACCTGGGTAATGATCATATAAAAATACAGTCGGTTTCCCGGTATGGGCTGCCTTTATTTGAGAAATGACATGAATGTCTGAACGGTCACACATGACAAACGCCGGAACAATATGCTGAAGAACATTGGCAATACCGAGCAAGAGCTGTTCAAGTGTTTTTTCTTCAAATGTCCGCTCTGCTTCATGTAATTCAAACCAAGCAGCACTCGTATGAATTTCTTCTTCAGGTAAGTGAATCGGGCCGGAGCCGATATTTTCACCGGTTGATAATCGAATTTTTTTGAAAATGGTCGGCATTGCATTGACGGTCACATCACCGTAGTGAACAGATACCGCTTCCTTCTCTGTTGTCTGATCAATTTCAAGCACCTTGAGCTGAACCGCTAAATTCGCATCTGTATAGTATTCTACATCGACTTGTTTCACATAAGCCTTAAGGTGTTCATAATCTAGCTTTTCCACTTGATACTGAACCCCTTCATGTAAATAAATCGCTTCATCATGAAGTAAGGTCATCGCACTGAATCGATCCATCTCCCCAATAATTCGAACGTTCGCTACATCGGATTGATCGACAATGACGACATTTTCCTGACTTGCAGATCTCAGACTGATCCCATGAGCCGGGAACGATTGATCTGACCAATAATAACGGTTCCCGCTGAAATGAAGAACCCCTTCTTCATGTAAGTATTGCAAGATTTCTTCTACTTCCATACCGCCAAACTGTTCATCTTCTCGAAACGGTAGCTCGTAGGACGCACATTTTAGATGATCGACTAGGATGATAAGGTTCTCAGGATTGATTCTTGCCGATTCAGGTGGTCTGTTAAAGAAGTATTCAGGGTGTCTGACAATATATTGGTCAAGTGGCGATGAGCTTGCGACCATGATAATGAGTGCTTCCTCATGACGCCTTCCAGCTCGTCCTGCCTGCTGCCACGTACTCGCTACACTGCCAGGATATCCGGTCATGATACAGACTTTTAGCTGTCCAATATCTACTCCTAATTCTAGTGCGTTTGTGCTGACAACACCGAGAATGTCTCCTTCCCTTAAGCCTTTTTCAATCATGCGCCGCTCTTTCGGCAAATAGCCCCCGCGATAACCACGGATCGATTTAGGACCAATTTCTTTTTTCACTAGTTCTTGAATATGACTTAGAATGACTTCAACTCTTACCCTACTTCTAGCAAAAACAATCGTTTGAATTTTTTCTTTTAAAAATGTTTTAGCGAGCTGATTCACAACAGTGGCCGCACTTTGTCTAATATTTAATGGCTTATTGACGACTGGCGGGTTGTAAAAGACAAAATTCTTTTTACCGCTAGGCGCTCCGTTGCGTTCAATGAGATGCACCTTGCTTCCGGTCAGCTGCTCTGCAAGCTCTTTCGGATTCGCAATGGTCGCTGAAGTACAAATAAAGGTCGGGTCACTTCCATAAAATGCACAAATTCGCTTTAGTCTGCGAATGACATTGGCAACATGACTGCCAAACACGCCTCGATATGTATGAAGCTCATCAATGACAATATACTTTAAGTTCTCAAATAAACTGACCCATTTCGTATGATGAGGTAAAATCGCTGAATGCAGCATATCTGGATTTGTGATGACAATATGTCCTGCCTGTCTGACGCGCTGGCGAATCGCTGGGGAGGTGTCCCCGTCATAGGTTTCACTGTGAATTGGAACATCCATCTCATGAATGATTTCGTTTAATTCACTTTTTTGATCTTGCGCAAGTGCTTTTGTTGGAAATAAATAGAGGGAGCGGCTTGTCTGATCTTCTGAGATCGACTGAAGAACTGGCAGATTGTAACAAAGTGTTTTACCTGAAGCTGTAGGTGTCACAGTCACCACATTCTCACCATCCATCACACGTTCAAAGGCTTCCTTTTGATGAATGTATAGTTCACTCACACCTCTTTTTTCAAGCGCCACTTTGAGCCTGTCATTTACTCTTTCAGGAATTGGAGAAGTCAGTGCAGGCTTCGCTTCAATTTCATGCCAATGCTCGACCTGTTCGTCTTTTTTTAAATCTTCTATGAGTTCGTTCATTGTTTTCTTCTTCATCTGGTATCCACCTCTCATTCTAGTGTACCGAATATTTGTTTGCATGACTAGGCGGCAATTTTTTGATGCACCGCTTGTGAGCAAATATTTTGATGTGTTGTAACAATATCTATTACACTTCTATAGTGAAATGATTTTATCAAGGAAGAAGATGATCAGATTGAAAAACGAATTTAAGCCTTTATTTGAACCTTTTACATTCCCAGGGGGTGCCTCTATTGATGGCCGTTTAGTCGTTGCACCAATGACACACTTCGGTTCTCATGAGGATGGCACGATCTCAAAGGAAGAAATTGATTTTATTACCGCTAGATCAAGCGAAATGGGCATGGTCATCACCGCATGTGCAAACGTGACGCCAGATGGTAAGGCGTTTGAAGGACAGCCTTCTATTGCAAGAGATGAAGATATACCTGGCCTACAAAAGCTTGCTTCTGCGATTCAAGCGAAAGGAACAAAAGCCATTATGCAAATTCATCATGGCGGCTCTCAGGCTCTCCCTCATTTAGTCCCAAACGGTGATGTCGTTGCGCCAAGTGATGTATTTAAAGATGGAAAACAAATTGCGAGAGCTTTGACAGAAGAAGAAATTCCTCACATCATCGACTCATTTAAAGAAGCAGCAAGACGCGCAATTCAAGCAGGATTTGATGGGATCGAAATCCATGGAGCGAACGGATATTTATTACAGCAATTCTACTCCCCACATAGTAATCAGCGTACAGATCAATGGGGCGGAAGCGAAGAAAAGCGTCTCGCATTTCCAATTGCAGTAGTAGATGCAGTGAAAGAAGCAATCAAAGAGCATGTAACAAAACCATTTATCTTTGGATACCGATTATCACCTGAAGAACCAGAAACACCTGGTTTAACCATGACAGAAACATTTACTTTAGTGGACGTACTTAAGACAAAAAACCTTGATTACTTGCATATTTCTTTAATGGAGATTGACGCTAAAGCAAGACGTGGTGCTGATACAAGTAAGACGCGGATGGAGTTATTAAAAGAGCGCTGTGGTGACACGCTTCCACTCATCGGCGTCGGCAGCGTCATTACAGCTGAGGATGCACTGAATGCATACAATCAAGGGATTCCACTCATTGCTGTTGCAAGAGAAGTCATTGTTGATCCCGATTGGGCAGTAAAGATTAAAGAAGGCAGAGAAAACGAGATTGAAACCGTCATTAAACGCAGTCAAAAAGATAAGTACTTGATTCCAGAAGGTTTATGGACTGTCATGGAAGCAAGTAAAGGCTGGGTTCCAATGGAGGATTAATGTCCTCAATCAAAAAACTACCCTATCAACTCAGGGTAGTTTTTTTTTGGATTATTTCATTTTTACTGTAAAAAGCTTGGACGTCTGCTTTTCTACAGAGCCCTTAGGTTCTTTGTCAAGATGTTCTACTAAATCACCATTCATGATGACAATTGGTGTCACTGTGCTTGCCGCTTTTTCTTCAATCAGCGCTAAATCACACGTAATGAGAGGATCACCTGCTTTCACTTTATCCCCTTCTTTTATGTGTGCTTCAAAGCCTTCACCATTTAATCCAACCGTTTCAAGTCCGATATGAATCAGAAGCTCAAGCCCTGAGAGTGTTCGAATCCCAATTGCATGTTTTGTATGGAAGAGTTGAATAATTTCACCATCTACTGGCGACACAATGGTGCCGTTTTTTGGTTTTACAGCTACGCCGTCTCCCATCATCTTTTGAGAAAAAACGGGATCTGGTACATCGGTCATATCCATTAACTCTCCATCGACTGGAGAATAAATGACTTCTTCCTTTACATCATCTTGGTTTTTTCCGAAACCGAATAATTTTTTCAGCAATGTTCATTTGCTCCCTTCAAGCTTTGCTTCTAGATCTATTCAGCGTATAAACCTTCACGCCCATACACCTTGCTTCATTCAACACTATTTAATCATAATTTTTTCCTCTCATCAATTGATAACCGCCTGAGCCCCTTTTGCATAGGCTGTAGATGAGAGGTGATTCAAATGAAACATGAAAGTGAAAATAAACACGAGTTGTTAGCAAATGAAGACATTCTATATGAAGCGATTGAACAATTTTTTGCATCATCGCCGTTTCACGACATTTTAAATAGTGCAGAGGCGCTGATGACCACGAGCCATTCACTTGCATCCATTACAACCGATGTGACAGAAGATGATCAATATGTATACATTGAGATTCGATTTCCAGACCATTTTGTCGAAGGTGATATCGCACTAGAAGTGAAAGCGCAATATTTACACTTATCGGTACAGGAAAAAATCAAAACAGACACGACTTCCTCCTATTCGAGCTTTACCAAAACCATTTTAATGCCTGCAAAAATAGATGAAACCAATATGAAGAGCGTTTGGAAAGATCAATCACTTCGTGTGACTGCGCCAAAACAAACAACCCAATAGATGTATATCTATTGGGTTCAGATTGTAGAGAAACCCATGTTTTTCTAC
>NZ_ASJC01000008.1 GCF_000691145.1 Bacillus altitudinis 41KF2b
GGGGTCGCGGGTTCGAATCCCGTCTTCCGCTCCAATTATGGCGGCATAGCCAAGTGGTAAGGCAGAGGTCTGCAAAACCTTTATCCCCGGTTCAAATCCGGGTGTCGCCTTTTTTGAAAAGACTGCCGGGGTGGTGGAATTGGCAGACACACAGGACTTAAAATCCTGCGGTAGGTGACTACCGTGCCGGTTCAAGTCCGGCCCTCGGCACCATTGTTTTTTATGATAAGTTGCGCTCTTTAATGATCATGCCGGTGTGGCGGAATTGGCAGACGCGCACGACTCAAAATCGTGTTCCTCACGGAGTGCCGGTTCGACCCCGGCCACCGGTATCTATTAAAAGTTTCATGATTGGTTTTTACCGTGAACCTAACGTTTCACCCTCGTGGTGAAACGTTTTTTTGTGGTTTAAATGAGTTATTTAGATGAAAATAGAATCCTATTAGAACAGAATGAGCATGTACTACTTTTAACAGAATAAACTTTAGATGATTTGCAACATTTGGTACGATACATTTAACCATATAAGGAAACAGAATGGATTAGCGCATTCACATAAAACAGTGAATTACCTTTGTGTAACTAAATGAATATTTGTGGGTACATACACATCTTTAGCTGGCATCATCATTGTGACCCAGTTTGGGGGAGAATTTATGAAAAAACAAAATGGTCATGAAGAGTTATTGACAGGTGGAAATGTCTCGAACGTATATCGTTCGGGAGATACGGTTCGCAGAGAGGTAAAGTCAGACAATATGAATATACAAAAGCTGCTAAAGCATTTAGAAAAAAAGAATTTCTCCTATGCTCCAACGTTTTTAGGGGTTGATGAAAAAGGTAGAGAGATCTTGTCCTTCATTGAAGGTGTAGCCGGTCATGATCCCTTAAAAGAATACATGTGCTCTCACAATGCTTTAAAAGAAATAGCGAAAATGCTTAGACTGTACCATGATGCTGTTTGTGATTTTCCCATTTCAGACGATTGGGAACGAATGGACAATACGCCTAATAACATAGAGGTTGTGTGCCATAATGATTTTGCGATGTACAACATCATTTTCAACAATAAAAAGCCAGTGGGAATCATTGATTTTGATGTAGCTGCTCCTGGCCCAAGGCTTTGGGATATTGCATATACCCTTTATACATGTGTGCCCCTCAGTAGACTTTTTCGTACTGAAACAGGGGAGGTCGTAAATTATCATTCATTAGAACATGCAGGCCATATAAAGTATAGAGTCAAACTGTTTTTTGAAGCTTATGGTGAGGACATAGCAGAAGATTATGTGGATATGGTGCTGCTGCGTTTAGAAGGTTTATGTCAATACATGAAGCGAAAAGCGAGTGAAGGGGATAGAGCTTTTCAAAAAATGATTCATGAGGGGCACTTTGAACATTATCAAAAAGACATACAATTCATTCATGAACACAGAAAAGAATGGGTTTGAGGATGCCAAGGGTTTTATAAAAGAAAAAGGACAACTCATCTTTTTACTAGTTTCATGTGGATGTTACAATTGGTTATAATATATAAATAGAATGAATGTAAAGAGGCGGAGTTGTTATCTTGCAAACGAAGACGATATTACAGACTATTATTGAAGATGAGCGATCACATGATTATCCGCTTTTTAGACAGTACTGTGTCAGGAAAGAACAGGGTCTGCGTAAAGATGCGTTAAAGGTTCTTCAGTCTTTTGTTGAAGAGATGAATAAGAATGAATTTGCAGCACGTCGTTCATTTGTTGTTTGGCTGTTTGATTACATTGAACGTTTTGAGGATGGTCATCATTTGCTTGTGTATCCATTGGTACATGGGGTGATCCGCCCTGTTCTTCAAGAGTGGGAAAATATTGATTCAATGGATGCCAGACCGTATCGATGGCAAGGCTTGTTTGTGCATCAGGGGGAAGGGCTGCCCTATTTATTGAAGGCACTAGAGATGGGAGGCAGCAAAGAGCAGCGAGTGATTGTCCAAATTTGCGAAACCTATTTCTCGGCTTTGTGGTATTCGTTTCATCATATACATGAAGATCTTTATTTAAGCACCTATGAGAAAGATCATGAGCGAATTCAAGGGATTCAAGATGTCATGAAACTGATCGAAGATAAAAATGTTCAAAGCAATGTTGAAAAACTAGCAGTCTACTATAACCAGCTTTTATCGGACTGGAAGGAATTTCAGCAGACGGAGACAAGAGGCTTTGTGAAATGGTGTGCGGATCGTAAGAAGCCCTATGAGTGGGTACAGACATTTTACTATAATCAATAGTTGTTTTTCATAAGAAAAAGGCTGGGGTCAACCCTGCCTTTTTTATTTATGCCATATTCTTTCTATTTCTACATGGTCTGCTTTAAAATATTTCAGGATGTAGACATCTGGATTGCTTAGTTGTTCCCACTCCTTGAATCCAATTGCGGGATCGGCGTGTTTTAGAAGCAGGCTCATAATATTGCCATGAGTGGCGAATAAAGTATGATCTCTTCCTAATTTTATTTGTTCATAGAGTGCCTCTACAATACGATTCATCGCTTCTTGGCTCGACTCTCCGCCTTCACAGGTCATATGCATGTCCGAAAAACTGAGCTTTAGTTTTTCATACAAATCTTCCATTGGTTGACTGCTTAACCTACGTTCAGAGAGACGTTTGTCAATTTGTACCTTTATCTGTTTGGCATGAGCAAGGGGCTCAGCGGTTTGAATCGCTCGTTTATAAGGACTTGAGATGATCTGGTTGAGCTGAATGCCGGAAAAAAGCTGTGCGAGTTTATGCGATTGTGTGATGCCTTGAGGCGTTAAAGACGCATCCTCGGATTGTCCATCTGCTTGACAGTGTCTGACGAAATAATATGTCTTCATAGGGGGGACACCTTCCTCTAAGTATAAAAAAATCATCCAATATTGGATGAGGGTTCACGAAAGTTTAGGTTCTATTTGTTCGTGTCTGCTTCTTTGTATGGATCTATCAGTTTTGAGGTTAGGTCTAAGTTGAACAAAAAATCATCTATGGTGTCTGTGCCAAAGGGCAGGGTGGAAAAATTAATTGGGATGCTGTCTTCTTGCGTATCTGAAGTAATCGGCTGTTTGTGCTGCTTTTTTCTCCAGTTCTTAAACAAGCGCATGTAAGGCCCCCTTTTCTAAAAAAAGATGGATTTATACATAATATACGGGGAGAGTTGTCCGAGCGTCAATTGTTTTCTTCAAAAGGATTTATTACATTTGTACGGAAAGAGCCACAGCTAAGTGCGGATCTTTCCGTGTTTTGACATGGCACGGTGTATGGCTTGTTGTACCTTTCGTTCGCATCTGATGTTGTATGTCTTCTTATGGAGTTTACTCGTCTTAAATTGACCAATTACACGGCGGACTCCTTGATCATAAATGATCAGCTCTCTGCTCGTTTGTTCACTTAATAACGCTTGAAACCAGCTGTATTTTTTTAGCTGTGCTGCATTCCGTGATATATCATCTTCATCTACCTGTAAAAAAGGGATATACAGAGCAAGATTGAAGATGTCTAAAATGAATCCCATATCACTGACCCCCTTCATATCGTTTATTACGTTTAGAAAGGGGAATGGTTCCTTTCAATTGGTTTTAAAAACAATCCCAGTGCATGAACCATTCTTTATTGTCTTTGTCGTAATAGAAATACATCGTGCCGTTATCACCAATCATGAACCGAGGTTTTTCCTCTGAGGCGATTTGCAGCATGAATTCTCCTGACATTTGGTGGGGAGGAGATTGGATGTAAGCTCCGTATCCACCGATTTTTGTGAACGAGTAGTTTGAGTAATGCTCGAAGAAATGATCTGTCGCTTCTTCACTTTCATTAACCTCTGATAAGTCAACGTATGACCAAGCTTCCTCCCAGCATGGATAATCCGGTTGTTCCCCTTCGAGCCACTCTATTTGGAAAGGTTTCATTCCTTTCACGTCTTCAGGGGTCTCAGCGATTTCTAATCCTTCCATTGATGAATATTCAATGAGTTTCCAGCCCTCACCGTTTTTGGCGATATCGATCGGAAGGGTTTTCTTGTTGATGAAAATTTGAATCATCTTACATTCATCAAAGCCGTTCATTCCCCCTGGTACTTCGGGTAAATACATTTGTAAAATGGGAATCATAGCTCCATCTTGATCTGCTGGCCACCCTTTATCACGTTGGATGAAAAAATGACCAGCAAACCAGCTGTACTTAGATGTATCAGGGCGAAACCCGCCTATTTTGGCTACAATAGGTGTTTTTCCTAGTTGATTTAATTCGTCAAAAGCTTTGATCTTCATTTATCTATCCTCCATTCTTTAGCCAGCAATGTGTGCATCTTGAAACTTTCCATTCATATTGCCAGAGACAATGATGACATGTCCCCAAAATAAATGTCCGTCATGATAGTAGGCTTCGAATTCTCCATTTGGATAAGCATGGAGGCTTTCAAGAGAGATGCGGCTGATAAATTGATCCGGTGTGATCTCTTCTGAATTTTCAGCGGAGTCGTCTTGTTCCTGCCAATCTTTTGCTAGTTCAATCAGCTGATTTGCTGCATATGACTTCATGGAGGCATCCCATGTTGTCTGCTCTTCTACGAGTTGTCTAGCCGTTTTCAGAGAGTCATTCATTTCTTCCTCTTCTTCAAGATTGAAGTAAAGTAGGCACTCCTCATTGCCCCACTGGATGGTTGTTTCAAATAAGTCTAGTCCTTTCACTAATTCAAAGGTACCCAGCTTGTCATCGTGGTAAAAGATAGGTTGTTGAGCTTCTTCTAATATTTCTTGAAGTTCCTTATCTTCAGTATCTGTATCAACAAGTGAAACGAGCATAAATTCACCTTCACCTTTACGTACTTGAAGTGTGACGATAGATTCTTTATGTAATTGCGCTTGTTTTTCTCGTAATCCCTTTTCATCTGTTAACCAGCACAGTCTCACTTTTTCGGTTATGATGCGGTCTTTTTCCTTCCATGCAATGAGTGGGATTGAAGCAGTCCAAAGAGTTTCTTTTCCCGCTTTTCCTGCGCCGACTCCAGAAGGTCCTGTAACAGCCATGATGTCTATCACTTCTTCTGAGAATCTTTGTTCAAATATGTTGATTTGTTTGTTTGATTTCATAGGATGTCCCCCAGCTTGATTTATTTGATGGAGCTATACCTTTATCACACCGTACATTGGCAGAGGAAATCAAGCTTTTTTTGTTTAAAACTGTTTTTTAGGTTTGTGGCAACAGAGAGGATACATGGATTGCTGGAGGTTGAGTCACAATAAAAAAGCAAATCGGTTCGGATTTTGTATAAATTTGGCTAAGTGAGTCGAAAAGCCTAGGTGATTCTTCCTTTTCTTTATAATTACTTTGACACGATTAGATGAAAAAAGTAAAGTAGTACTGAGTGATTTACAAAACCTTCATCATTCTCTGAAACATGAAGTGGCAGTAAATTTAATGTAAATGGATATTTTTCCTTTTATTTACTCGTATTTTTTTTGAAACTTATGATGCTTCTTATTCGTTATATTAAAGGAGCACATGTAACCTGCGGAGAAAAGAGCATCGGAATGCTTGGTGCAGAAGATTTACATTTGCAAAATCAATGTAAATTTTTTATGATTTCATTTATATCAGATCGAAAATAAGAAAGAAGAGGTTTTATGAAAAAAATATTTGCGAACAAATATAGCTTTTTTGTTTTGGCTGTCCTTTTATTTTGGGCAAAATCGTACACAGCCTACAAAATGGACTTTAATTTAGGAGTGAAGGGATCTTTTCAAGAGGGTCTTCTCTTATTAAATCCATTCAGTTCAGCCATCGTGTTTTTAGGACTTGCTCTCTTTTTGAAGGGGCGTAAATCGGCCATTGTTTTAATTGTCATTGATTTTATTATGACCGCACTTTTATATGCGAATGTAGCGTACTATCGTTTCTTTGATGATTTTTTAACCTTCCCGACAATGAAACAAGCCGGTAATCTTGGGGGAGGTATGACTGGCGGTGTATTAGCAAGTATTAAGCCGCATGACCTTTTGTACTTCCTAGATATCATCATTTTAATTGCCATTGTCATTTGGAGACCAGAAGTGAAGAAGTTCCAAATGAAAAAAACTTTCGCACTGCTGATTGTGGCTGCAGGTGTTGGACTGTTCTTCGTTAACCTACACTTAGCTGAAAAAGATCGTCCAGAATTATTGACGAGAACATTTGATCATAAGTATATTGTGAAATATTTAGGTGTTTATAACTATGCGATTTATGACGGCGTGCAAACCGCACAAAATGCAACGCAGGTAGCAAATGCGAGTAGTGATGATTTAACGGATGTCGTGAACTATACAACCTCTCATTATGCGAAACCAAATGCAGAATACTTTGGTCAAGCTAAAGGGAAAAACATCATCAAAATCCATTTAGAAAGCTTCCAGTCATTTTTAATTGACTACAAGTTAAATGGAGAAGAAGTGACGCCGTTTTTAAACAAACTAGCTCATGGAAAAGAAGATTTTACGTATTTTGATAACTTCTTCCACCAGACTGGTCAAGGGAAGACTTCTGATGCTGAGCTCATGATGGATAATAGTATGTTTGGCTTGCCAGAGGGTGCAGCGTTTGTGACAAAAGGTGAAAATACTTTCCAATCACTTCCTGCCATCTTAGATCAAAAAGCAGGCTATACGAGTGCAGTGCTTCACGGGGATTATAAATCTTTCTGGAACCGTGATACGATTTATAAACATATGGGAATTGATCAATTCTTCGATGCATCTTATTACAACATGGATGAAGAAAACCTTGTAAACATGGGTCTGAAGGATAAACCGTTCTTTAAAGAATCAATCCCAATGTTAGAATCAATGAAAAAGCCATTTTATGCACACTTAATGACATTGACCAACCATTATCCATTTAATTTAGATGAGAAAGATGCGACAATCGCTAAGGCAACAACTGGCGATAAAACAGTGGATAATTATTTCCAAACAGCGAGATACTTGGATGAGTCATTAGAACAATTCTTTAAGGACTTGAAAAAATCAGGTCTGTATAAAGACTCAGTGATTCTATTATATGGTGACCATAACGGTATTTCTGAAAACCATAACCGTGCAATGAGTGAGATTCAAGGGAAAGAAATTACGCCATATCAAAATGCACAAAATCAGCGTGTACCGCTCATGATTCGGATCCCTGGTAAACAAGGCGGCGTGAATCATACGTATGGCGGTGAAGTAGACGTGATGCCGACGCTTCTTCATTTGCAGGGTATTGATTCAAACGAGTTTGTGAATTTTGGGACAGATCTATTTTCTAAAAAGCATGATCAAACTGTTGCATTCCGTAACGGAAACTATGTGACACCAAAATATACCCTTGTAGATAATACCGTCTACGATACAAAAACGGGTAAAGTTGTGAAACAAAACAAAAAGACAGAAGCGATTAAAGCCCGTGTTGATAATCAGTTAAGCCTTTCAGATAAAGTGCTGTACAGGGATCTTCTTCGATTCCATAAGCTATCTGATTTTAAACCAGTGAATCCATCTGATTATTTCTATGGTAAAACAAACAAAGAGACAGAAGCGGATTCTTCTGCTAACTAACTGAGTTTTGGGCAAGCACAGAAAGGTGCTTGCCTTTTTCTCTCTTACAGCTTGATTTGTTGGCAAAATATGTTTATATTTAGGGAGAAACAAGCGTGGCGCTAGCGGTCAGCTGGCGATAACTCATTTTGTCCTAGGGGATTTCAGGAGGAGCTTATGACAACAAATACAAAAACACAAAAAAAGAAATCAGAATTATGGGGCTGGATCAAAGCCATCTTAATCGCATTTATTGCTGTTTTTATCATTCGTAACTTTTTATTCGCACCGTATATTGTAAAGGGGACTTCTATGGAACCGACACTGCATAATACAGAGCGGGTGTTTGTGAATAAAACAGTGGATTACTTCGGCGATTATAAACGCGGACAGATCATTGTTCTTGATGGGGAAGACCGCAGTACTCACTATGTGAAACGATTGATTGGTTTACCTGGTGATAAAATCGAAATGAAAAATGACCAGCTATATGTGAACGGTCAAAAAGTGGCGGAGCCTTATTTAACATCAAACAAAAAGAAAGCTGCCGCAGATGGCACCTTGCTGACACCTGATTTTGGTCCTCTTACAGTCCCTAAAGGAAAGTACTTTGTCATGGGTGACAATCGCCAAAAGTCAATGGACAGTCGCAACGGTTTAGGTCTTTTTACAAAGAGTGACATTCAAGGGACAACATCATTCGTGTTTTATCCCGTCCAAGATATTCGGTTAATCAATCACTAATCAATAAGAAAAAGCACACAGGCGTGTGCTTTTTTTGTTTGGTTAAGACTGGCTTTTTGAAATCGCCTGTTCTAGATCTGCCAGAATATCTTCAATCGCTTCTGTTCCAACAGATAAACGAATAAGTTCTGGTGTCACCCCTGTGGCTTTTTGCTCTGCTTCACTTAATTGCTGATGCGTTGTGCTGGCAGGGTGGATGATGAGTGACTTAGAGTCGCCTACGTTTGCAAGATGTGAGAAAAGCTGAACCGAATCAATGAGTTTTTTTCCTGCGTCTTTGCCACCTTTAATGCCGAATGTGAGGATGGCACCTTGTCCTTTTGGTAAATAAGTTTGAGCCAGCTCAAAGGATTCATGGCCTTCAAGACCTGGATAGCTGACCCATTCTACAAGAGGATGATCTTGTAAAAATTGAGCTGTCTTCAATGCATTTTCACTGTGGCGTTCAAGGCGAAGATGCAAAGTTTCTAAGCCTTGCAAGAGTAAAAATGAGTTGAATGGTGATAAAGCCGCCCCTAGATCACGTAAGAGCTGTACACGTGCTTTTGTGATATAAGCTGCTTCGCCAATCGCTTCCGTATACGTCAGACCATGATAGCTAGGGTCTGGTTCCGTCAGGCCTTTGAACTTATCACTATCACTCCAAGGAAACTTGCCGCTGTCGACGATGACTCCGCCAATGGATGTGCCATGGCCGCCGATAAATTTCGTCGCTGAATGGACAACAATGTCTGCGCCAAATTCAATCGGTCTTAACAAATAAGGGCTGGCAAGTGTGTTATCCACAATTAGAGGGATATGGTGCTTGTGTGCAATGGCTGATACGGCTTCAATATGTAAAATGTCGCCTTTTGGATTCCCGATGCTTTCTGCATACACTGCTTTTGTTTTATCTGTAATGGCTGCTTCAAGTTCTTCAAGGTTTGAGGAATCCACAAATTTCACTGTAATTCCGAGCTTTTTTAATGTATGAGCAAATAAATTATATGTGCCGCCATACAGACTGCTGGAGGATACGATTTCGTCACCAGCTCCTGCAATGTTTAAAATGGAGTAAGTGGTCGCTGCTTGTCCTGAGGAGACAGCAAGTGCACCAATTCCACCTTCAAGCTCAGCGATCCGTTTTTCAAACACATCATTTGTCGGGTTCATAATACGTGAATAAATATTACCGGGTTCCTGAAGTCCAAATAAATTCGCCGCATGCTCACTATCTCTAAAACCGAAAGAGCTTGTTTGGTAAATAGGTACAGCTCTTGAATAGGTAGCTGAATCCAGTTCTTGACCTGCGTGTATTGCTTTTGTTTCTAAACGAAATTGAAGTTCTTCTGACATGTGTGTATCCTCCTTTTGTTAGATAAAACCAACTACTTTAATAAGAAATATTTAATAAGACTATAAATCTTGTTTAGTGCCCGGTCAATCATTTTTTAGATAAATCTGAAAAAACAATAAATATAGTTGACATGTCGGAATAGTATGTATTAACATAAGCATACTGAAAATACCAACAAGAATCGCTGATCGGTCAACCGAAGGCTCGTTCACTCAGACATGAGTGAAGGGCCTTTTTTTATTTTAATCGGGAGGGAAGTTGAAGATGGAGAAAAAGAAAAAACGAAAAAAATACAGAAAACATATGGATATCACATTAGACATTTTGATTGAGCGAAACAAATATGAGATTTACAGCAATCAAGAACGAATAGAAGCCATTTACGATCGTATTGATGAAAAACATACAAGGTCGAAATAACCATTTTATAAAATATAGTTGATTTATAGGAATAATATGATTTAGGATGGTGCTAACAACTCAATATGAAAAGCTGATCGGACAAAACGAAGGCTCTTATCTCTCTTTTGGGATAAGGGCCTTTCTGTGTATCTATCTGATGACAAGAGGAGTGAACTTGCATTGACTATTTCCATTGATATTGTGGATAAGTCTTTTTGGAAAGACAAACAAACCATTCAAGTGCTTGAAAACGTAAGGTTCACCATCGTTCCTGGTGAATTCGTGACGGTGATTGGTCCGAGCGGTTGCGGGAAAAGTACATTGCTGAAGATGATTGGAGGGCTTGATACAGATTATGATGGGCAGATCGTGATAGGAGAAAGGCGTGTGACAGAACCAGGAATGAAACAGGGCTTTATTTTTCAAGAGCATCGCTTATTTCCATGGTTAACGGTCGAAGAAAATATCGCTGCCAATTTCAATTTAAAACAAGCAGCTGTTCGCCGCAAAGTGGATGAATTAATTGAAATTGTTCGGTTAAAAGGTTTTGAACACGCCTATCCACATGAGCTTTCAGGCGGGATGTCACAACGTGTTGCTATTGCAAGAGCACTCCTGCGTGATCCGGAGATTTTATTGCTTGATGAACCTTTTGGTGCGCTAGATGCATTTACACGGAAACACTTACAGGATGTGCTGCTGGATATTTGGCAGGAGAAAAGAACAACGATGGTGCTTGTCACTCATGATATTGACGAATCCATTTATTTAGCCAATGAAATTGTGCTGTTACAAGCAAGACCCGGCCGAATTCATAAAATCCTTCCCGTGAACTTACCATTCCCGCGGAATAGAACGTCAACAGCTTTTCAGAGCTTAAGACAAAAGGTGCTTTCAGAATTTGAGAAAACAGATGAGCTGTTACTGACGAATGGCTCAGGAATTTAAGGAGGTCAAATCGAATGAAAAGGCAAAAAAGGATCGTTCTCTTTCTGGGTATCCTCCTTGTATTAGCTGGGTGTGGTCAAGCAGCGAATGGATCAGAAGACAAGCCGAAAGAGATTCGGATTGGGATTCAGCAAAGTCTAAGCCCACTTCTTTTAGCAAAGGAAAAAGGGTGGTTTGAGCAATCATTTGAAAAAGAAGGTATGAAAGTCAAGTGGGTGGAGTTCCAAAGTGGTCCTCCCCAATTCGAAGGGCTCGCCGCCAATCAATTAGATTTTTCACAGGTTGGTAATTCACCTGTTATAGCTGGTCAGGCAGCAGGTATTGATTTTAAGGAAATTGGTTTATCTCAGGATGGGTTAAAGGCGAATGGGATTTTAGTGAATAAGAACAGTGAGATTCAAAAAGTAGAAGATTTAAAAGGGAAAAAAATCGCCGTTGCCAAAGGAAGCAGTGGTTTTGACTTTTTATACAAAGTATTAGATCAGGCAGGTTTATCTGCAAAGGATGTCCAGATCATTCAGCTTCAGCCGGATGAGGCAATATCTGCGTTTGAAAATGGGTCAGTTGATGCTTGGTCGATCTGGGAGCCGTTCTTATCACTTGAAACGATAGAAAAGGGAGCAAAGCTACTGGTTAATGGAGAAGCGACCGATTTATATTCACCTGGATTCACACTTGTCAGAACCAAGTTTGCCGATGAACACCCTGAACTAGTGGTGCAATTTTTAAAAGTATATGACAAAGCGGTGAAATGGCAGAAAGATCATCAACAGGAAGCCATTACACTTTATGCTCGTTTGAAACAATTAGATCAGAAGGTGGTGACACAAGTATTAAACAATACAGAGCCGCTCAATGAGCCCATTTCTAAGAAAATCATAAACGCCCAGCAGCATACAGCTGATTTTCAATATCAAACAAAGGCGATTCAGCGGAAGATTGATGTCAATCAGGTGGTAGATAATTCGTTTATTGAAAAAATGCTGAAAGAGGAGAAGAGTTGATGAAAGCTGCATCTAACCCAGCCCTTGTGACTAAAACCGAGCGAATGAAGAAAAAAAGGAGAAAAGCTTCATCCTTCATCATGTTAAAAGGACTTGTATTACCTGCTTTACTCATTGCGATTTGGCAGGGAGCTGCTGCTTCCCAAATCGTTTCTTCTACTGTACTACCTGCACCCACTGTCATTGCGGAATCTTTTCGTGAGTTGATTCGTTCCGGTGAGCTGTTTGGCCATCTTTACATCAGTCTCTACAGAGCAATATGCGGGTTTTTACTTGGGGGAGGTTTAGGGCTTGTGATGGGGCTGTGTGTCGGTTTTTCTAGGAAAACCGAGCAGTATGTAGATCCGACCTTGCAAATGCTGAGAACAGTTCCTCATTTAGCGGTGACTCCTTTATTTATTCTTTGGTTTGGTTTTGATGAATCAGCGAAAATTTTATTGATTGCACTTGGGGCTTTTTTTCCGATCTATATCAATACCTTTCTAGGAATTCGCAGTGTAGATAACAAGCTGTTCGATGTGGCTCGCGCTTTAGAGTTTAATCTGTATCAAAATATCACAAAGCTCATTTTACCTGCTGCCCTTCCTCATATTCTTCTGGGCGTGAGGCTTTCATTAGGCATTGCCTGGCTTGGTTTAGTGGTGGCTGAATTGATGGGGTCGAGTAGTGGAGTCGGCTACATGATTATGGATGCAAGACAATTCTCGCAAACGGATAAAGTGTTTGTAGGGATTATCATCTTTGCGGTAGTTGGTAAGATGACTGATTCATTTGTACGGCTGTTAGAAAAGCGACTACTCAAATGGCGCACAAGTTATCAAGGTGAAAAATAATAGGAGGCGATATGATGAATATTCTATGGTTTATTCCAACGCATGGGGATGGGCGTTATTTAGGATCATCGAAAGGGGCAAGACAGGCAGACTATCCGTATTTTAAACAAATAGCTCAAGCTGCCGATCAGCTTGGGTACACAGGGGTCTTGCTGCCTACAGGTAGATCTTGTGAAGATCCATGGCTGACAGCGGCCGCTTTAGCTGCAGAAACAACCCATTTAAAGTTTCTTGTGGCTCTTCGGCCAGGGTTGATGCAGCCGTCTGTTGCTGCTAGAATGACCTCCACATTTGATCGGCTTTCAGGCGGGAGACTGCTGATCAATGTTGTAGCGGGAGGAAGTAAAGAAGAACTTGAAGGAGACGGGCTATTCATTTCTCATGATGAACGCTATGAGGCAACAGAAGAATTTTTGACCATCTGGAAGCGGTTATTGAAAGGAGAGAATGTTCAGTTTCAAGGGAAGCATCTGCAAGCACAAAATGGACGTCTGCTATTTCCACCAGCTCAAACACCACATCCACCCGTTTTTTTTGGAGGATCATCAGAAGCAGGCATTCAAGCCGCTGCAAAACATACAGATGTTTATTTAACTTGGGGCGAGCCGCCTGCACAAGTAAAAGAGAAAATCGTACAAGTGAAAAAGCAGGCTGAAAAGGAAGGAAGAACGGTGAGGTTTGGTATTCGACTTCATGTGATCGTGAGAGAAACGGAAGATGAAGCTTGGCAGGCAGCGGAACATCTGATTCGTCATTTAGATCAAGAGACTATTGATGAGGCGCAAAAGACTTTACAAGGGATGGACTCAGTAGGGCAAAAACGAATGGTTGAATTACATCAAGGGAATAAAGAGAAGCTTGAAATTAGCCCTAATCTTTGGGCAGGCATTGGCTTAGTTAGAGGCGGGGCAGGAACAGCGCTCGTCGGGGACCCGCATACAGTAGCAGAACGTATAATAGAATATCAGTCTCTAGGTATTGATACATTTATCTTTTCTGGTTATCCGCACTTAGAAGAATCTTATTATTTTGCAGAACTTGTTTTCCCGCTTCTCCCATTTAAAAGAAATGGTGATGCAGGACCACACGTTCCAGCTGGTGAAATTATTGGGAACAATTACTTTCCTGATACAGCCTCTGCTGCAAGTTCCTCATAAATGAAAGCAAAGCAGTCATACTTGTCGGGCTGCTTTGCTTTTTTTATAGAAAGAGAAGCAAGTAAAATGATATGTGCTGTGGAAGAAGGCAAGGGCTTTTTTCCCAACAGGTTTTCTTGTATATACATATTTTAAGAGACAAGAGAAGAAGGAAAATATGCTCACTCTTTTGTCGGAATTATCAGTTAATATGTCGTATTTGATGTGTTAACGACATATAATTAGGACTTTTATATCTGATATATCGGGGGAATTCTTTCTATCTCAAAAAAATGAAAGATTAAATAGAAGAGATGATGAAAATGAACTATTTGAAAAAAGGCAGAAAAAAGATGGTTTAATTGACATTATATGGGTTTGTTGGTTCTTACGTTGTGGTGAAAAATAGTGAAAAAGGAAGAATTTATACAGTTGAACATGAATAATTGAATAAAAAGTCACATTTTACACGAAAATACGTTCGGTCAAAAATGGGATCTTCTGTTGATGTTTGGAGTGTGACGCCTATGATACGATCATCATAAGCTGGGAGGTGAAAAGTATGACTTATGCAGCGCCGCAAGTTGACTATTCCACTATGGAACCTGCTATTATGGACCAAGCTTGGTTCTTAGTATTTGTTGCTGTCCTTCTTGGATTGGGAGCAACAGTTGTTCTAGGAGCAGCAGTTTGGTGTTTAGCAAACGGCAAGGGTAGCTTTACAGGAGCCGTTCAGTGGGAAAGTGGCTTAAAAGTCCAAATTGAATGTAAGTAGCTATACTTAGGATTCATCTTTTTACTTCTTAGATAAGACACCAGGGCTAAACCGTCTGTGGCGGGCGGTTTAGCCTGATCTGTTTTTAAAGAATATGCAGACACTTGGAGGTTATATGTTTACGATCGAGAATTTAACCAAGACGTATAAAAATAACGTGACTGCTGTCAATGATTTTCATTTGAAAATTGCCCCTCATCAAATCGTTGCTGTGGCTGGACCAAATGGATCTGGTAAAACAACGATGATTAACTGTGTACTCGGCATCATTAAGCATACAGAAGGAACCATTCATATCAAGGATGTCACAAATGATGATCCATCCTTTAAAAAACAAGTCGCCTATGTTCCAGATGATCTGCTGCTCCCTGAAGCATTGACTGGTGCTGAATATTTAGATTTTGTTTCTTCTATGTATGAATGTAAAACAATTCAAAGAAGAAATCAACTAATTGAATTGTTTGATATGGAATCAGCTTTATCAAGACCGATTGAAACCTATTCCCATGGAATGAAAAAAAAGACACAGCTGATTGCTGCCTTTATGCTTGAGAGTCAATTAGTGATCATGGATGAGCCCTTTAGAGGACTTGATATTGAAGCGGTTATAAACACAAAGAAACTGATGAAACGTTATGCCGAGCACCATGGTGCAATCTTGCTTTCAACGCATGATATGCTTTCAGCGGAAGAGCTGTGCCACAAGATCGCCATTATTTCTAAAGGAAATAAAATGGATGAAGGGACGGTTTCAGCCTTAAAAGAAAAGTATCAATCAAGCACATTGGAACAGGTGTTTCTGAAAGCTTCAATGTTAAGTGATAGGGGTGCACATTTTGATGAAATCATTAATCATTTCTAAAATGATGCTTAAAATGTGGCAGCAGGAGATGTATAAGCTCTTTGATACTCAAACGAAGCGAATCATTGTGGTCTTATTCTTTTTGTTTGCAGTCACAATGGGAGCCATCATCGGATACAGTTTTACGGGTGTCTTTATGAAGGCTTTCTTAAATGGAGATGAACGTTCACTTGGGTTGTTGGTTGTGTCGATGGCAATCAATGCATCCATTTTTACAAGCTTGTTATTTGTGCTGATCAAAGTCAGAACACCTGAACAAGATCGTTTTTCTATGCAGCTCAGCTGGTTTCCGCTGTCTACCTTTCAAAAAAGTCTTGGTTACTTCATTCCGATGGTGACAGTCGTGACAGGGCTTGTTTTATTTTTCATCGGGATCTTGCTTTTACCTAATTTTATTGCACAAGGGATCGGTATTTTCTTTATTCTTACGTTCTTTTTGATGGTGCTGTTGCAATCGCTCTTTGTCTTAACACTGCTTCAGCTCATTTACAACGTGACTTATTTACTCGTACTAAAATTAAAATTACCGTTGCAAAAATTTGCAGCGATATTTGTTTTATTAGCGCTAGTTGTAGCCTATGGAATGACACATTTCGACATTAATCAAATACAGCAATCATATGTACAGTTTGATTATCATTTGATGTATTTTACAGCACCGTTTTTCTTAGCGGCACAAGGGATGTCTCCTGACGGGGTGAATTATGCGATGTTGATCCTCTTCATCTTATTATCTGCGGGAGGCGCATTTATTTCTCTTGCTTTAATGCCAATTATGGCTGAGAAAAAAGCGTTAACCTTTCTGCACAAACTGCCATTTTCATCTTCGAAAAAGTGGTCACTCATTGTAAAGGAAATAAAGTCACAAGTGAGAAATGAAGAAAATATTTTAAACTTTCTCATTCTCCTTATTGTCATTTTATTTGTCCGTTATCAGTTTGCCTTCCGCTTTGAAGGAGAAGCTTTTTTTGTCTTATGTGCGCTAGCTGGGTTAACAGCTTTTAATTCATTTGGCAATGATAAACGAATGCTGGGGATGTATAAAACGTTCGGTCTAAGGCCGTGGGAAGTGGCTCTTTATAAGTTCCTTGGGCTTTTGCTCGTTGGTGTGATCCAAATTGTTTTATTTATGATCACAACACTGACGCTCCCGGATCAGATCTGGATCGTGTTGATTGGCGCTGCTGTCTTGTGTAATGCAACGGCTCTCTTTTATGTGGTAGGTATTTTATTGCCCCTTGATCGAAATAATCCATACACAGGCATTTTCTCGTTTGGAGCGCTTATTTTAATCATGATTCCGATTGTATTTATTGGAAACTATGTGATAGTGGAATCGAGTCAAATGCTTCAGTGGCTGCTTGTGGCAGGATTTGAATGTCTGCTCATCTTTGCCATATATAAAGGTTTTTCATGGAGGTATTCACATGATTCAACTTCTTAACAATAAGCTAAAGATTGAGCGGGTGCCGGCACTTGCGCCATATGTGACTTTACAAAAAAGACATTTGACTGATACGCAGTACGGAAGTTCGCTTCCGATTAACGAAAGTGCATATCATATGTTAACGAAAGTGGATGGTCAAAGGACAGAGGCGAGTATTACGGCAGAGCTCGCCGATTTGTTTCAGGTCGATGAGTCTGTGATTGCCCGCGATTTTTATCAATTGATGATGGGGCTGAATCAGCATCACTTGCTGTCGATTCATTATCAATCGCCATATCGGACTGTCACAGCCTTCTGTCAATTTTTTAAGCAGTATCAAGTAAAGATGAAAGAGCGGTTTGACTGCACGGGTCATTCATTTCTTCACATATTGGGTACGGCTCTGCTGATGGTGACGCGCAAAATCATCTTTTTCTGGGTGCTTTTTATGATCATGGCGGGAATCGCCTTTTTATTTATTCCTGATCCATCGATTGCAGCCATTGCCATTTATTTTACGATTATTTATTTCGGATTAATTACTGGAACTGCCTTGCATGAGGCGGCGCATGGGTATGCACATCGGAAGTTCGCCGGCCGGGATGGCCCTCAAGGCTTTTTTGCGAGCGATATGATGTCTGTGAAATTTGTGAGGCCTGTTTTAGATCCGTTTCAGAAAAAACAGGTGTGGATTACACTGCTTGGTCCGCTTTTGCCGGGGCTCATTGGCGCAGCCGGAATCATTGTGACTGTTTTATTTCTAAAAGAAAATCCAATTTCGACAGGGTTTTTCATTTTTTCAATCACGTATTTTATTCAATTGCTCTACCTTCTTCCGTTTATGGGGGATGGTAAGTCTATTATGAAGCAGTTATTGCTTGGTGGAATGGGAGGACAACGATCATGAACGTTCAGGCAATGAAACAAGGTGCAATTGTTGGTAGTTTCCTAGGTTTCTTAGGTTTTCCGATGCTGACCATTGGTGTTCTGTTCTATCACTTATTTCAATCAAAAACAAATAATGAATTATTATTTAACAGTCTTGCTTTTGAAATGGAAGGTTCGTCTGCATTTACGTTCCAAATCAAACCAAACTTTTTTATTTATATGGTTGTCATTTTTGCTGTCAGTTTTCTCATTGTGGCATTCCTATCAGCCATGAAACAGAAAAAAGCGAAAGATTAGGAGAATTCTCCTAATCTTTTTTTGTATATTAAACCAAATTTTAGTATAATAAAAAATAAATGTATAAAAGGGGATATCAATGATTAAGAAATGGAGCATTCTTTTATTTACTGTTTTTCTATTAGCAGGATGCGGCGAGAAGGCTGCAGAAACAACAACGACAGAGAAAACGGTCTCTAAAATAGAAACAGAGTCTGACTCTCAAAACCAAGTAACTATTGAAAAAATGAAATTGACAAAGAAAGAAAAAAACTTACTAGAGGCATCAACGACGAATGAAATAGTAGCTCTTACACTTAAAGGATTAACGAAGAATGATAAGAGTATTACTTTTATCGGGAGCCACTACAAAAATGGCCGGCTAGTTAATAAGGAGGCATCTTCTTCGACTTTTACGTTACATCAGGATGGTACCGACCAAACGATGAATGTACTTTTACAATTAAGGCATGAGAAAGATACATATGAATCACAATTTAGTATGTGGTCAGATAACAAGAATGAGGGAATGACAAAAGCAACAGCAAGCTTTCCATTCAAAGTAAGTGATTATGTTTTTTCTGCACAATCTGATACGGTCAAAGTAACTTCTGGAGGAAAGGCACTGATTGCGTATACAGCGGCAATGGGGAAAGACGGAAATTCACCGATGCTTGAAGTGATTGAGAAAAATCCTAAGCAAGCGCTGAAGAATAAGTCACATGCCTATTTATTTTATATCCAGCTAGACAAATAACTATCGTAATATATATGGAGAATATGAAATTTTTTGACGAAAAATCTTCATATTCTCTTGACGAATTGTTAAGAAAGTTGTAACATAATAAAAGTCAACGCAATGACGTTGTCTCTAAAAGATTGATGCGGGTGTAGTTTAGTGGTAAAACCTCAGCCTTCCAAGCTGATGTCGTGAGTTCGATTCTCATCACCCGCTCCAATACATAATTTTGTTTATAACGCAGTATTTCGTTTCATAGATAAACGAAGTGTTGCGTTTTTTATTATGTCAGTATAATGTAAAAAGCACTGTGACCTACAGTGCTTTTTCAATGAGTTCATATTTACTTTCTCCACCATGTATTTGTATAAACATCTTCGTCAAGGATTGTATAAGCGCCTCACTCTTTTCCCGGGAAATAGATGGTGGGAAGAGGATGATTTGAAGAATACTTTTTGTGTCTTGAGAAATTTGAGCTTTACTTGCTTGAGAAAATAACCCTTTAAGCTCTGCGCCATCCTGCCATTTAATATGACCAGTTTCATTTTTGGATAATGAAAGAGGCTCTTTCAATTGATCGGCATCTAATGTAAGGATAGGCAAGAAATATTTTAATGAAAAAAATATCGACAAATCCTGTACGGAATTGGTCGAGTCAATAAATTGTTCTTTTTGAATATCAGCAAGAAGCGGAAGAAAGGGGACATCTTCTAGAAGATTTGTCCATTCTTTGATCGCTGGTACTTCTTCCAAAGTTTGATCTTCATATTCAAAAAACAAAGATTCTTGAAACAGGCGCAGTCGGCCTTTTAACATTTGAGGGGATTTTCCTATCTCAATATGTGAATATTCAATCTGTCCAACATGGATAGACGGGCTTTGAGGTTGGGAGATTTCCAGTTGTATCTTCACAGTGACTCACTCCAATCGGTCATGATACACTCGTATTATACTGAAAACAACTGAAGAAACAAAGAAAGGAGGTTTGCAAGGTGATTCATGTTGGACAATTAAAAGAAGAATTAATTCAATATGCGAACGAAATTGGTGTCGATAAAATTCGATTTGCAAGTGCTGATACATTTGATTCATTAAAGGACCGCCTCATCTTACATGAATCGTTAGGGTATTTGTCCGGTTTTGAAGAGCCTGATATCGAAAAACGAACAAATCCTGCTTTGCTGCTTCCAAAAGCAAAATCAATTGTCGCCATTGCGCTCGCATACCCTTCCAAAATGAAAGATGCTCCCCGAAGTACAAAGGATGCAAGAAGAGGGATTTTTTGCAGGGCTTCATGGGGAACTGATTATCATGTTGTGCTGAAAAAAAAGCTCGACATGCTTGAAGAATTTTTGCGCAGTAAACACGAAGATATAAGGACAAAATCAATGGTGGACACAGGTGAATTGTCTGACCGTGCTGTAGCCGAACGTGCTGGCATTGGCTTTAGTGCAAAGAACTGTATGATTATCACACCAGAGTTCGGATCTTATGTCTATTTGGCTGAGATGATTACAAATGTTCCATTTGAACCGGATGAGAAAATAGAAGACCAGTGCGGAACTTGTAATAAATGTGTGGATTCATGCCCAACGGGTGCTCTTGTGAATCCAGGCCAGCTCAATTCTCAAAGGTGTATTTCGTTTTTAACACAGACAAAAGGGTTTTTACCTGACGAATTTCGCTCGAAAATAGGGAATCGGTTGTATGGATGTGATACGTGCCAAACGGTCTGCCCAATTAATAAAGGGAAAGACTTTCATCTACATCCTGAAATGGAGCCGGACCCTGAAATTGCAAAGCCGCTCTTAAAGCCACTGCTGACAATCAGCAATCGTGAATTTAAAGAGAAGTATGGTCATGTTTCTGGATCATGGCGAGGGAAAAAGCCTATTCAGCGGAATGCCATTTTGGCACTTGCTCACTTTAAAGATACATCTGCTTTGCCAGATTTGGTTGACCTGATGCATAAAGATCCAAGACCGGTCATTCGAGGCACGGCTGCTTGGGCAATCGGTAAAATTGGTGATGGTCAGCAGCTTTCAGAACTCGAAAAAGCCCTTGAGCGGGAAAGTGATGAAGAAGCAAAACAAGAGATCATCAAAGGGATTGAATTGTTACAAACACCTTTAAATACTAAATAACCTCCCATTGAACATAGAATGAACCAAACAGAGATGTTAAAAAAAGTTTGGTGGTGTCTGTGTGAAACAATTATTAGAACAAACGTTAGAAGACAGACTGGCATATTTATTAAATGGCAGTACGATCAAACAGCCGCAGCTGATGTCTGATGTGGACGCTGTGGAGCGAAAGAAAGAGCTGTTTGCAAGAAGACAAGTTGAGATTGTCAAGGCGAAAGCAAAAGCAAAACTTCTCGATTCAGCTATTCAAGATGATGGAGCTCAGCAAGTACAATATCTCGCTCACCTCACTTATGTCTGTAAGGATATAGACGATTCTTTTTATTTAGAGGAACAGGTTGAGAAAAGAGAAGCGTTTCTTTATAACGACATGCTTGTGAAAGATCGGATGATGTTAGAAGAACGACAAAAGGAAGATCAGGTGGATGAGCGCTTCCAAAATGAAGACCAATTTGGAAGAGCTTTTCACTATGACCGGCGTGCAGCTGTTCAATATGCTGAGACGTATTGGAATAAACGGAATCCAGCCTATAAAAATTTCGAAGATAACTGTACGAATTTTATTTCACAATGTCTAAAAGCAGGGAATGCGCCAACGAGAGGATATCCGAACCGTGGATCTGGCTGGTGGGTTCGTCCACATACATGGAGCTACAGCTGGACGGTGGCACATTCGATGAAAAATTATTTAGCGAATTCCAAAGCGGGGTTGAGAGCGAAGAAGCTCAAGGAGCCGCAAGAGCTTCAAATAGGTGATGTTATTTGCTACGATTTTGAGGGTGACGGTAGGTATAATCATACAACCATTGTCGTTGATCATGATAAAGGCGGAATGCCTCTAGTGAATGCACAAACGTATGACAGCCGTATGCGTTACTGGTCGTATGAAGATTCAACGGCTTATACACCTAGTATTCGTTATACGTTTTTTCACATTTTGGACGATGCTCCAAAGGATAGTTAATGGTATAATGTTGAGCGGAAAAGAAAATTAGAGGTGAACTTTTTTGGGACTTCATGTCGTTTTATATCAACCAGAAATTCCAGCTAATACTGGAAATATTGCGCGAACATGTGCAGCAACAAATACAACACTTCATCTGATTCGTCCGCTTGGTTTTTCGACAGATGATAAAATGCTGAAGCGTGCAGGACTCGATTATTGGAAATATGCCAATGTCGTCTATCATGATTCATTAGATGAATTGTTTGAGGCTCATCCGAAGGGGCAATTTTTCTATATCACAAAGTTTGGGCAAAAGCCGCATACAACGTTCGATTACTCGCAACTAGATGAAGACTACTTCTTCGTATTTGGCAGAGAGACAAGTGGATTGCCAAAAGATTTGATTGAACGGAATATGGATCGCTGTCTACGTTTACCAATGACAGAGCATGTTCGTTCACTGAATCTATCGAATACGGCAGCGATTCTTGTGTATGAGGCGCTTCGCCAGCAACAATACCGAGATTTGATATAAGAACATGATAAAAGCCGAGATCCCATCTCGCTTTCAGTGAATATGTAAGTGCTGAAAATATGAACGAAATGAAAAAGGATGTTCCGCTGATGGAACATCCTTTTTTTCATTTGCCAGGCTTGCCTTCGTAGCCAGCTGTGAAAATGGATACTAAAAACGTAATGATGACGCCCATCATAATGACCGTTCTCATATAAGCTCCCCCTTATCCCTTTGTTCCTTTGCTGCCGGTTTCATATGTTGCGAAGTTCGCCTTGAAAAGCAGGAGATGAAGATCATTTTTCTCCTGTTTTTCCTTTATTATGAAGGGTCTTGCGGATGGTTGTCAATTCAGTTTGCCAATTCGTCATTTTGAAGAACGAAAGCATGTAATAGGACGCCTCCGCATAGATTGTAAAACAGTATCTGATTTCTAGCTTCAATCTTGAAAGAGGAGGTTCATATGGATATTTTAAAGAAAATTGAACAGCACAGAGAAGAAGAGCAGCGACTGAAATGGGAAGGCACATTCAGCGAATATTTAGATATTATTAAAGAAAATCCACTTGTCGCTCAATCTGCTCATTCTCGCGTTTATCATATGATTAAGGACAGCGGGATTGAAGAGGAGAATGGGGTCAGAACCTACAAATTTTTTGATCAGGAGCTTTTTGGATTAGAGGAATCATTGGAAAGGCTAGTGGAAGAGTATTTTCACCCTGCGGCTAAACGTTTAGATGTCAGAAAGCGTATTTTATTGTTAATGGGTCCAGTCAGCGGCGGGAAATCGACGCTTGTCACAAGGCTGAAAAGAGGGCTGGAAGAGTATTCACTAACAGATCATGGCGCAGTCTATGCGATTAAAGGCTGCCCAATGCATGAAGATCCGCTTCATCTTATTCCGCAAAATCTGCGGGAGGATTTCTATAGAGAATACGGCATACGTGTGCAGGGGAATTTATCACCTTTGAACTTGATGAGGCTCGAAGAGGAATATGGCGGCCGCATTGAGGATGTGAGAGTGGAACGAATTTTTTTCTCAGAGGACAAACGGACCGGCATTGGTACCTTCAGCCCGTCTGATCCGAAATCTCAGGACATTGCCGACTTAACAGGAAGTATTGATTTTTCAACGATTGCTGAATTTGGTTCAGAGTCAGACCCGCGTGCGTACCGGTTTGATGGAGAGCTCAATAAAGCGAACCGTGGAATGATGGAATTTCAGGAGATGTTGAAGTGTGATGAGAAATTTCTATGGCATCTTCTTTCATTAACGCAGGAGGGAAATTTTAAGGCGGGGCGTTTTGCGTTGATTAGTGCGGATGAATTGATTGTTGCACATACGAATGAAACGGAGTACCGGTCATTTATTTCGAATAAAAAGAACGAGGCTTTACACTCAAGAATTATTGTGATGCCGATCCCTTATAATTTAAAGGTGACAGAGGAAGAACGTATTTATCATAAGATGATTTCAGAAAGTGATGTCTCAGATGTTCATATTGCACCGCATACGCTAAAGGTGGCTGCGATGTTCTCTATTTTGACAAGGCTGAAAGAGCCGAAGCGGTCTGATATCGATTTGGTGAAAAAAATGCGACTGTATGATGGGGAAAGTGTCGAAGGTTTCCAATCTGTTGATATTGATGAGATGAAAAAGGAATTTCATGACGAAGGAATGAGCGGAATTGACCCGAGATATGTCATTAACCGCATTTCATCCACCATTATTCGAAAGAACATGGAATCCATCAATGCACTGGATGTCCTCCGTTCCTTAAAAGAAGGACTCGATCAGCATCCATCGATCTCAAGTGAAGATCGGGAACGTTATTTGAATTTTATTTCTGTCGCACGAAAAGAGTATGACGATATGGCGAAGAAGGAAGTTCAAAAGGCATTTGTGTATTCCTATGAGGAGTCTGCGAAAACTCTCATGGATAATTACTTAGATAATGTTGAGGCGTACTGCAATAAAAACAAACTGCGTGATCCGTTAACAGGTGAAGAAATGAATCCTGACGAAAAGCTCATGCGTTCAATTGAGGAACAGATCGGCATTTCTGAAAACGCCAAAAAGGCATTCAGAGAAGAAATCCTCATTCGGATTTCAGCTTATGCGAGAAAGGGCAAACGCTTTGATTATAATTCTCATGAGAGATTACGAGAAGCCATTCAGAAGAAGCTCTTTGCCGATTTGAAAGATGTCGTGAAAATTACGACATCGACGAAAACCCCGGATGAGCAGCAGTTGAAGAAGGTCAATGAAGTAGTGGCGCGATTGATTGATGAGCATGGCTATAATTCCACAAGTGCAAATGAACTCTTAAAATATGTAGGTAGTCTTCTGAATCGTTAATAAATGAAGGAGGCATTATTGGCGCAAACCAGCACCAGTAATGTCTTTTTTAGAAATCGTCGTCATTTCGACGACGGCCAGCATACGATAATGGAATCGATGGTTACAAGAATTGTCCAAAAAGGTGAGGAGGGGGATGGATGTCCCGGCAAGAAAAAAGTCAGTTTATTGTGTCTCAGGAAGACTGGTCCCTCCATCGAAAAGGCTTTGATGACCAGCAGCGTCATCAGAAAAAAGTCAAAGAGGCGATTAAAAACAATTTGCCGGATCTTGTCACAGAGGAAAGCATCATTATGTCTAATGGCAAAGATGTGGTCAAAATTCCGATCCGTTCTTTAGATGAATATAAAATTCGGTACAACTATGATAAGAATAAGCATGTAGGTCAGGGGGATGGAGACAGCCAGGTTGGCGATGTGGTCGCTCGGGATGGATCTGACAGTAAGCAAGGGCAGGGAAAAGGGCAAGGTGCTGGAGATCAAGCCGGTGATGATTATTACGAAGCAGAAGTCTCATTAATGGATTTAGAGGAAGCGTTGTTTCGTGAGCTGGAGCTACCAAATCTTAAACAAAAGGAACTTGATGATATCGTTGTCGAGGAAATTGAGTTTAATGATATTCGCAAAACGGGGTTAACCGGTAATATCCATAAAAAACGCACAATGCTGTCAGCATTTAAACGAAATGCCATGACAGGAAGCCCTTCCTTTTATCCCATTTATCCAGAGGATATTAAGTATAAGACGTGGAATGAAGTCACCAAACCAGAATCGAAAGCGGTTGTCCTAGCGATGATGGATACGAGCGGAAGTATGGGGCTTTGGGAAAAATATATGGCGAGAAGCTTTTTCTTTTGGATGACACGTTTCTTGCGGACAAAGTATGAGACAGTCGAGATCGAATTCATTGCCCACCATACAGAGGCGAAGGTCGTAGATGAGGAGCACTTCTTTTCTCGGGGAGAGAGCGGGGGAACCATTTGTTCTTCTGTCTATCGAAAGGCACTAGAGCTCATAGACGAACGATATCCTCCGTCACGATATAATATTTATCCTTTCCATTTTTCTGATGGTGACAATTTGACCTCTGATAATGCACGGTGCGTGAAGCTCGTTTCTGAAATTATGAAAAAAGCCAATTTATTTTGTTATGGTGAAGTGAATCAATATAATCGGCATTCTACGTTAATGTCAGCATATAAACATATTCAGGATGAGAAATTTAAGCATTATATTTTGAAGCAAAAATCAGACGTTTTTCTCGCATTAAAAAAATTTTTTCAGCAGGAAGAAGTTCTTTCTTAAAGAGAACATTCAAAAAAACCTTTCAGCATAAGGGCTGAAAGGTTTTTTGTGTGGAGAAGGAAGGGATCACCAGAAAAAAAGTAAAACTTTCTCTTTGACATTTCAATTTTCATTTATTAATATTTAATCTTGTTAAATATAAGTTTTTCAAAAAAAGATGCCGATCGTCTTTTCTTCTTTTTCTGCTTTTTGCTCATAAGTGAACAATAAGTATAAATGGGCTGCACACCATTTTCAGCAGAGTAGAAAAAGTGGAAACAGGCAGCTCTATGAGCTTGTTTCATAATCTGTCAGATGATGGGCATTCTAAGTTTGCTAAAGCAGATGACACTATATTTTTATACATGAAAGGAGAAACAAAACATGAACAGAGGGCGTTTATTGCTAACGAATATTATTGGCCTTATTGTGATTCTTGCCATTATTGCCGGAGGTGCTTATTACTACTACGAAAGCACAAACTTCGTAAAAACAGATGAAGCAAAAGTGACAGGTGACATGTACCAAATTACAGCGCCAGCAGCTGGACAAATCAAAGGCTGGGACATCAATGAAGGTGACGAAGTGCAAAAAGACAGCACAGTTGCAAAAGTTGAAGGAGAAGCAAAAACAAACATTAAAGCAGTGGCTGATGGCACATTAGTCAAAAAAGAAGTACAAAACAACCAACAAGTGCAGCCTGGGACAGTTCTTGGTGAAACGATTGACCTAAGCAAGCTTTACATTACAGCGAATATTAAAGAAACAGACATTAAGAACATTGAAAAAGGCGACAAAGTGGACATCGTTGTAGACGGCGATCCTGATACAACATTTGAAGGAACAGTTGAACAAATTGGTTATGCAACAAACTCAACATTCAATATGCTGCCAGCAACAAACTCAAGTGGTAACTACACGAAAGTGACACAAAAAGTAGCAGTGAAAATTTCAATTAAAAATCCATCTGACAAAGTACTTCCAGGTATGAATGCTTCTGTCAAAATTTCATCTTAATGATGACTGATATCAAAAAATGAAAGGAGGTTGTCTGAGATGGCAAATCAACCTGCAGCGACAAAACAGGGAGCAGGCTCCTTGTCTTTACTGATCATTTTAATGGCCGGTTTGTTCGTAGCGATTTTAAACCAAACGCTTTTGAACGTAGCCATGCCCCATTTAATGACTGAATTTAATGTGAGTGCGACGACAATTCAGTGGCTTACAACAGGCTACATGCTTGTCAACGGTGTGCTCATTCCGTTATCTGCGTTTTTAATCACGCGTTTTGGCCAGCGCAGCTTATTCCTCGTGGCGATGATTTCATTTACACTAGGGACCTTTATTTGCGGTATTGCGCCAAACTTTTCTACGATGCTGATTGGTCGTTTGATTCAGGCAGTCGGTGGCGGTATCTTACAGCCGCTCGTCATGACAACAATCCTTTTTATTTTCCCTCCAGAAAACAGAGGGAAAGGAATGGGGATTTTTGGTCTTGCGATGATGTTTGCGCCAGCTGTCGGACCAACGTTATCTGGTTATATTATTGAACACTATTCATGGCGTATTATGTTTTATGGACTTGTACCAATCGGTGCGATTGTCATTATCGCGGCTTTCTTTATGTTTAAAAATATTGTAGAGCCTAAAAAAATCAAGCTGGACAGCCTTGGTGCGATTCTGTCGATCGTTGGTTTTGCTTCGCTTCTATACGGGGTGAGCGAAGCGGGAAGTGATGGATGGACAGATCCAATTGTTCTATCTACGATTATTGTTGGTGCGATTGCGATCATTCTCTTTATTTTCCAACAGCTAAAAGCGGATAATCCGATGCTTGATTTCCGCGTGTTTAAATACAGCATTTTCTCATTATCAAGTGTTATTAACATTATTATTACCGTTGCCTTATACACTGGGATGTTCTTACTTCCGATCTATTTACAGAACCTCGTTGGGTTTACTGCATTGCAATCGGGGCTATTAATGCTTCCAGGGGCACTTGCGATGCTCATTATGTCCCCAATTTCAGGGATCTTGTTTGATAAATTTGGACCTCGTCCACTTGCCATTGTGGGGATGCTGATTACAGTTGTCACCACATACGAGTTTACAAGGCTAACGATTGATACATCTTATAGTCACATTGTGCTCATGTATGCAGTACGTGCCTTTGGTATGTCACTCTTAATGATGCCAGTCATGACTGCTGGGATGAACCAATTACCGCAGCATTTAAACAGTCATGGTACAGCGATGTCAAATACACTGAGACAAATCAGTGGTTCGATCGGTACGAGTTTGATCACGACGATTTATACAAATCGCACGACATTCCATTATTCTAATATGGCAGATCAAACGAATACAGCTGATCCGTTCTTTATGAATTCATTCCAGGCGGCTGTCTCTAATGTGATGCACCATATGGGCATGACAGCAGAAGCTGCTCAAAAATATGTGTCGACCCAGCTCTTTACGAAAGCACAAGTTGATTCAAATGTGATGGGCATCAATGATGCTTACATGTGGGTGACATTATTCTGTGCAGCTGGTGTGATTCTCAGCTTGTTCCTGCGAGATGTACGTAAGGATAAAAAGCGAAAAGAAAAGCAGGATAAGAAACAAGAAATGACATTGCTTCCAGCACCTAAGGAAGCAAACCAAGATGCAAGATAAGTGTGGAGGGACCGTACATGAAAATTTATGTCGTATACGATAGTGAAGGTGACCATACAAAAGCACTTGCAGAAGCGATTGCAGCTGGCGCAGGTGAAACAGAGCAAGCTGAAGTGTTCATTGATCATGTGAAAGATGCGGATATCCGCAAGCTTGATCAAATGGATGCAATCATTTGGGGCTGCCCTGGTCACTTTGGTACCATTAGTTCTGGATTAAAGACATGGATTGACCGTCTTGGGTATTTATGGGCAGAAGGAAAACTCATCGATAAAGTCGGTGCCGTTTTCTGTACCACTGCGACAACACATGGCGGATTAGAAATGACGATGCACAATTTGATTACGCCGATGTTCCATCAAGGGATGCTTGTGGTCGGCCTTCCTGGAAATGTTCCAGAAAATGCGTTATACGGCTCTTATTATGGAGCAGGTGTGACGTGCCCGATTGATTCTGATGAAGTGATTTCTACAGAAGGCATTGAGCTGGGGAAAGCATTAGGAAGACGTGTAGCATCAGTCACTGCGTCATTTAAGCGATAAGGAGAGGGTTCTTTTGGCGACGATTATTGTAGCGTTAGTAGCTGCTGTTCTAGTCATTATCGGATTAGTAGCGTTCAATGTCAGACACGCTTCGGCCGAGAAGGAAGAGATCAAAGAAGATGTATCGAATCATCCTGACGTGCCGCATAGCGAGCCAGAAGTTGCGGCGAGACCTGTAGAGCCTGAAGTGGAAGAAAAAGCGTCAGAGCCTTCTCAGACAGATGATGCTCCGTCAGGTGATGATTTCTATAGACAGGCGCTTCAAAAGTTTAAACAGCCAGAACCACCTGTCAAAGAAGAAGAACCAGAGACGAAAATGAATGATGATATGTATCGTTCTGCTTTACAGAAACTAAAGCAGAAGGACAAATAAAAAGAGAACCTCTTGTCAGGTTCTCTTTTTTTATTACACAAAAAAACCGCCGGCATAAGCCGAGCGGTTTTCCTTCACTCTATAAAGTGCTAAAAGAGCAGATGCTCTTAAATTACGCTTTGTTAACGTTAGCAGCTTGTGGTCCACGGTTACCTTCAACGATTTCGAAAGAAACTGATTGACCTTCTTCTAAAGTTTTGAAGCCTTCGCCTTGGATAGCAGAGAAGTGAACGAATACATCGTCTTGACCTTCTACTTCGATGAATCCGAAACCTTTTTCAGAGTTGAACCATTTTACTTTACCTTCTAACATGAAATTTCCTCCTAAAGCGATCTTAACGCTTAAATTCACTATTCTTGCTCTTACACAAACTTCAAAGACGAAAACTCTTTCAAAACTTTCTTCTTAAAGATGATACGAACAAAAATAATTACCTTTACTTTACCAGTGTTTGCGGGAAAAAACAACTGTTATACGAAAACTTTTTTAAAAATAATTAGCGCTAACAAATTGAGGAAAAAGCCTATGTTAAGTGTTCTCTTTTTCGTCCAGAAAAGCTCACTTGGTTTCGGCCTGACTGCTTTGCTTTATAGAGCTCCTGGTCTGCAATAATCGGTAATTGTTTCATGTTTTCACTTGTTCCTGCATCATAAGCACATCCAATTGACACCGTAATGTGAATAGATGTTCCGTTTTGCAAATAAATTGGCTGATCCGCCATTTTTTTTCGTAAACGTTCCGCAATTTGCCATGTTTTTTCAACGGAACAATTCGGTAAAAGCACAGCAAATTCTTCACCGCCGATCCGCCCAATATAGTCAGAGCTTCTTGTGTTCTTAATCAGCCTTGTTCCGATTTCTTTTAAAACGATATCTCCCTCATGATGTCCATACTGATCATTGATGGTTTTGAAATAATCGATGTCTAGGTAAATCAAGGACATTTGATGGATAGGTTGCTTTAAGTTCAGAGAAAAAGCATCACTTAATATTTCATCGAATTTCCGTTTATTTAAAACACCAGTTAAAAAGTCATAATGAGCTTGGAATTTATACAAATTTAACATCTGATACGCTTTTGTTTGATGCTCAATGACATAAAAGTTAAATAAACCGGCAATATACGAGAAAATCCAATAGGCAGCATGCAGTTCAAACGATCTTTCATTGACGATGGAGATAAATAAACTAGTCGCAATGACGTTGCTCATGGTAATAGATAACAGCATTTTTACGATGTGATTGATATGACGCTCAGCAATTAAAAAAGAAGCTGTGGCGATAAATATCATGGAAAAAATATTAATGAAAGAAGCGACATTGGCTTCGATTAATAATCGGCCAATAATGATCACACAGGCTGCAATGAACGTTTGTGCAATGCCTCCATAAAATGCCGTTAAAATAAGGGGGATATGTCTTAAATCGATGATGGCTGGTCCTGCTTTAATAGAGAAAAACATTAAGAGGACACCGAGTAACCCAGAAATGATTCCTTTAAAAATTTGTCTGAGCAAGGTGTCTTCCTTTTTTAAAAAATTCTCTTTAAACACAAGCATCAATAAATAATGGAAAGTGACAAGAATTGTTAAATTAATAAAGAGGTCTCTTAGCAAAATAAAATCACCTTTTTAAAATTACTAAAATTTGTTGCAAAAGAAAAGGGGAAACAAGATAATTAATAAAAATTTCACTTATGAGGGGTTTAAAATGAGGAGAAAACAATTTCCAGATCGAACAGACTGGCTTTCTTTTTTTGAGACGTGGCCTGATGAAGGATTTGAACGAGATATGCCCATTGAATATCAAGATCTAACGTTTCGGTTTGAGAATGAGGAAGAGCGATTTGTGGTGACGATGTCTCTTGGAGTACAAGAATTTTCTTTGAAGGCTGTTCGAAAAAAGGACGCATCCGTTTTAGGAGTATATGCCTTTAAAACTGTGCGACATGTAGAAATAAAAAAGGATCGGCAGCATGAAAAAGAGCTGTTGATACTATTAGATGGTGTGGAACGGTTTGTTATCACGATCGAAATCACCTTCTTGCCTTCCTTCTGCATCATGGTGAAAGAGCATTTTTCAGGAGAATAAACAGGAGCCTTTCTGAAAAAAGGCTCCTGTTTTAGTTATTTGTGCTCGATGTCATTGAGTACTTGCTGAATAGATTCATCATCCATTACATTCATGACACTTTCATCAATGTGAAGAGACTGGGCGTAAGACTCTCTCGGCGGCTGATGAGTTTGGTATGTTTTTGATGATGTTTGATGCTGGCTTGTTTCATTAGGCTGGACAGCGCTGAATGCTTGCTTGATCATTTGTCCTACTTCAGCTGTGCCTTTTGAGTCTTTACGTGAATGCGAATGGGGCTCATGACGAGATGACTCATGCTGGTGTTGATCTTTGCCTTTCATCATTGAGGACAAATTCATTTGAGTCATGCTGCTTAGTCTTCTCCGTAATAGTGGTGAAAATAATGCAATGATGGCTGTTGATGCTGCGATCATTGCACCAGTACTCATGCCTTTTCTCTTTTTAAACAAACGAATCCCTCCATTTGATCGTGATGATACTTCTTCATCATGTTTAGGATGACCAATCAAGGCTGATTTATGAATTCATTGCTGAAATAGAGGATGTGTGCATAAAAAGTCTGCTGGATGAAAAACCTATGAGCAAAAGGAGGGAATCAATTGATGAATAAGAAATGGATGCTATCTTTATTACTCGTTCCAACATTGATCACTGCTGGGTGTGGAATGAACAACCAAGGCGATGAACGAAGAGGAACAATGAAACGACAGTATGAAAATGTCACATATAAGAACGACAACATGAGACAGGATCAACCAAATGTGCAAACACCTCAGAAGGTGAAAGTGGCAGATAAGGCATCAGAGCTTGTTGCCAACATGTCTGAAGTGAAAACAGCGAACGTACTTGTCACAGGGAAAAATGCATTTGTTGCTGTCGTGCTTGAAGGCAATAAAAGCGGAGATGTAACAGACGATTTGAAAAAGAAAATTTCTGACAAAGTCAAATCGACGGATCAACAAATTGATAATGTGTATGTATCTGCTAATCCAGACTTTGTCGATCGTATGGCAGGGTACGGAAAACGTATTAGAAGTGGAGAGCCAATTTCAGGATTCTTCGACGAGTTTACTGAAACGGTTCGACGTGTCTTCCCTGAATCTAAATAGCTACGACAAAAGCCGTATGTCATATGCGGCTTTTTTGTTTGGAACCGCACCTTGCGCACCTGACTGCATAAAGTAAAAAATATATCACCTCTTGTTGATCTTTGTTTTTTCATAGAAAGAGAAAGAGGTTGCAGGATGAATTCAGGTGGGGAGTAAATGAAAGCAAAACCGTCATTAATTCATAAAAAACTTGTAAGCGGAATGATTGCAGCAGGTTTGATTTTTTATGCGTTCACTGCGTACTTGATTTATGTAGCGTTCCAGCTGGCAGGGCAATATCTAGAGGAGCATTCTTCGCCTAAAACGGTCTTAACGGAAGGACTCAATAAGCAAGTCTATGAACATATTCGAATCTACTATGCAGACGATGAGAGCGCCTTTGTCGATCTGACCATAGAAGCGCTTGAGCAGGCAAAGAAGAGGACGATGTCAGTGTTTCAGTATGAAGCTGATAAACCGTTAGATATCATTTATTTTGATGATAAAGAGACGATTGAGCAATTTGCTGGCATCAAGCATATTACAGGTTTTTATTCTGATGTTGATCATATGATTGGATTATACCCAGATAAACGGGAAGAATTGTTGAAGAAAGAGACACTGCCTTTATACTTTTTCAACACGTTATTCATTCATGAGTATGCCCATTTCGTTTTCTATGAAAAGGTGCATGCATATAAGGTATCTCCAGTCGTCTTTCCCCTTTGGTTCCATGAAGGAACAGCAGAATGGACGGCCTATGATGTGCTGAATGCCACGTCTGAACGGTTTGACGTCATTCCTTTTAAATCTCTTTATTCTGATCAAGACTGGCAAGAATCTCGCACGACGTATGAGACAGATGTTTATTTACAAAGCTACTATATGATCTATGAGCTTGTGCAGCTTTATGGACGAGATGTCATACATGAGATCATGGAGGAAACGGCGAAAACTAGTCGTTTTGATAGAGGGTTTGAACAAGCGACAGGACAACGTCTCACAGATTTTGAAGAGCAATTTAAACTGAAATATCAAAGAAAAAACGGCTGACCTGAAAATCGGTTAGCCGTTTTTTTGTTTAATGAAGCGGTTTTTGCTGGTTGGCTTTGCTCGGCGGCATCTGCACTTGTCCCTGCATAGGGGCAAATGTAGATGTCATCGCTTGCATATCTTGCGCTGTAAGCTGCGGAACTTGATAATAGCTATGTTTGTTTTGATATAAGAAAATTTCATACGCCATTTCAATAAAGTTCGGGATTTGCGCTGCAAGCACACGTCGTACCACAGGATTTGTGACCTCTAATGCAGTCATTGAGAGTAATCCAGCATGAGATTTCACGAGACCAAGCATATGCCCTGTAATTCCCGCATCTTTTACATCCTGTAATGATTGATTTGGCTTCTTAGGCTGAGATGGTTTTATTCCGTATGTCACCTGCGTATGTTCGTTCATCATATAAGTAGATGTTTCTTCACTAGGCTTTTGACCAGTAGAAAAACAATCTACCGTGACGTTGTATTGGGACAATACAAATTGATATTGTCGATCTAAAATGTCGGATAATGCGGGATCTTGGATAAATTGTCGAAAGATCATGTATTGATCCAAAATATTAATGGTCCCTGCCAATACCTCATGTAAATCAAATAACTCATGCCCGCCATGATTGAATTGGGGCTGCTGGGCATGTCCTTGAACATTTGTCTGCTGATCGTTTTGCATAAAGAATCCTCCTTCTGTTTATACAGTCTGTTTTAATGTGAGGAAGTTTTCCTCCTTTCATGCAAAAAACATTATTTACAATTAGAGGGTTTTCTTCCTTTTTGTCGAAAAAATGTATCAGACGAATGAACATGGGGGTACCAGATGCAGGACAAAATCATTAATCGTTTGATAGAAGACGAACATGTGCAGGCACCAGTGATTGGCATCGGTGTTTCGCCGTTTGAACAGCATCATCTTGAGGCTTTTTTTCAATCATTTCCGCATGAATTAAATGCCTCTTTTATTGTTGTGCAAAATCATGTGACAGGCGATTGTGTAACTGATTTGGAAGCACTTGTTTTACCGATTGGCTACCGGGCAAAGCCGATTAAGCATGGTGAGAAAGTCATGAAAAATACGATTTATGTTTGTCCGCAGCATGCAGCTGTGACATTGACAGAAGACAAACGGCTACACATAACAGAGCAGCATCCTACAAACAAGGCGTGTGCTGTAAATTCGTTGTTTCAGTCACTTGCCAATGTGCAAAAGGAAGAGGCCTATGCGATCTTTTTTCAAAAAGGCTATTGTGTAGGAAGTGGTTTGCTTCAAATCGTTGAGCAAGGCGGTACAGCCATATCGTGCAGTGAGACAAATAGTGGGTTTGATCGTATGTATCATCAAACATTTCAAGACCCTTCTGCACTTGCGTCATATATAGCCAACATCATCAACGTTCCGCATACAGATGTTGCAGACCCTGTTTTGATCAGAATCATTGAACGTCTTGAAATGCATAAAGGAATTGCATTTTCAACCTATGAGAAGCGCAGACTGCTCTCTGTCATTCAAAAAAGAATGAGGAGTGCGAACCAATCGATCTCCTTATTGTCCGAGTACGATCGTTTATTAGAGAGAGAACCAGATGAGCTTGATCGCCTGCATGTACAGCTTTTAAGCGGCACGACTTCCTTTTTTAGAGATATGGAAGCCTTTCGAGTATGTGAACATCACATCATTCCGTCGATCATTGAAAACACAATGAAAAATGGGAAATCTCGATGCCGCATTTGGATTGCAGGATGTTCTACAGGTGAAGAAGCCTATTCTTTTGCGATGTTATTTTTAGAAGAAATGAAACGAAGACAAGTGTCCATTGAACTTCAAGTGTTTGCAACAGACATCAACCGGAAAGCCATCCAAAGTGCAAGCAAAGGTGTTTATTCGCTTGAGTCTATGGCACGGATGCCAGAAAAATGGAGGGCGCGATATTTCGAAAAAAAAGGTGACGCTTTTATTGTGAAGCAGTCGCTTAGAAAACATATTGTCTTTGCTCCTCACAATTTATTGATCGATTCACCTTTTATCCACCTCGATTTTATCAGTTGCCGAAATGTTCTGATGTACTTCCAGCCAGAAGTACAAAAACGAGTCTTATCTCGATTCCAATATGCACTAAAGGATCAAGGGATGTTGATATTAGGACCGAATGAAAAGGTACCCAATATCCCTCGTTTATTTCATTTGTTAAATGAAAAGTGGAACATTTACACCCACTCAAACGTTCCTAAATACAATGTAGGTCATACGGAGTTAAAAAAACGAGCTGTCCAATATATGAAAGAAGTAGAGCAGGAGTATGATGCATGTTTCATCATAGACGATTTCGAGAAAATCCTCGCGATATCAAACGGTGCCTATTCTTTCTTAGCGCATGCAGAAGTCTCAGATGAATTATGTGAATATGTAACCCCTGATTATATGAAAGAGATACTAAGTCAAAGCTTTCAAAAGGTGTGGACTGAAGAGACTGAGGTTGTCTTTCAACATGTCCTCATTTCGGAAAATGGAAGAAAGCAGTATGCAGATTTTACAGTAAAACATTTTGATCGCCGTTTTAAAGGAGTATACGTCATTCTCATTCGGAAGAGTGAGAGAGGAAAAAATCAAAAGAACGGCAGGGACAAAGGGATGTTAGAGCAGAATTCGGTTTATCAACAGCGAATTGTCGATTTAGAAAACGAGCTCAATGAGGTCAAACAAAAGGAGCAAGAAGCAAGGGCTCAATTAAAAGAAAAAAACAAGCAAATAGAAGTGCGCGAGAAAACAAACGAGCATTTTATTAATATCATCAACAACTTAAAGGTGACAAGAGAAGAACTGTACCGGCCGTCTGTGAAGCCAGAACTTGCCACGTTGTTTGTGGACCGGGAAATGAATATTCGCTATCACACTCCTACAGCTACCTCTTTATTCACTTCAGCTCAAACCCGGCACCAGCAAACGTTTCAGTCGATGGTGAAGAAGTTATCGAAGGAAATGCTCTATCATGATATTCAATCTGTCATTTCAGATAGGCGCGTGATCGAACGTGAAATTGAAACGAACGAAGGAGAACAATTCACGGTTCATATGACACCTTTCTATGATCAAGATCGCGAGGGAGCGGTGATGACCTGGATCAAAATGACCGAAATGACGAAATTGAAGCAGGCTCTTCATCTTGCGGTGACAGCACTTGATAACAGCCATATTCATATTGTGGTTGCAACGGGAGAAGGTGTTATTCAGTGTGTCAATCAGCGCTTTTGTCAGTTTGTACAGCAGCATGAATATGATTTGATCGGAAAAGATATTTTTTCTGTCTATTATGCGTTGTGTCAATGTGATGATCTAGTGAAACAATGGGACGTGTGTTTAAGAGAGGGCAGCTGGACAGGTGAGTTGTATTTTCAGGACTTATCAGGGCGTGAGCGATGGGAAAGAGTCTCTTTACACCGAATCGATGACCCTGACAAAATGCAGTCTACTGTCATGCGGATTTCGGAGGATATTACAAGTCAAAAACAGTCTGAGAAAATGCTGATGAAGTCTGAAATGCTGTCAGCAGTTGGACAGCTTGCAGCTGGTATTGCCCATGAGATACGTAACCCACTTACGTCGTTAAAAGGCTTTTTACAGCTAATGATTCAAAGTAAAAAGTATCAGAAGGATTATGCCGATGTGATGATGTCAGAGTTTAATCGGCTTGAGTCTATTATTAACGAATTCCTTGTGCTCTCTAGAAGCAAATCTGTTAAATTTGAACCGGTGAATGTGAACCTTCTCCTCGAAGAAGTCATTATGGTCGTTGAATCTCAGGCGGTCTTAAAAGGAGTGTCGATTCAAAAGAATTTGGCTCCCTCTTTGCCACATATTCAAGGCATTCCAAATGAACTGAAACAAGTGTTTCTTAACATTCTTAAAAATGGAATTGAAGCGATGGATGGAGTAACAGGTGTGATCCAAGTGACTTCATTATTGAAAAACGACCAAATGATGCTGATATTTGAAGATCAAGGAAAGGGCATACCAGAAGAGGAGATTGGGAAATTAGGCGAACCTTTTTACACAACGAAAGAAAAAGGAACGGGTCTTGGATTAATGATGACCATTAAGATTATTGAAAGTCATGGCGGTACCATTCGTTTTGAGAGCAAAAGCTTTGAAGGGACACGTGTGATTATTACGTTTCCAAGTAATTGAGATCAGCTTTACATGAAATCCATCCAGTCTCAATAATTGCTTTGTACACTAGAAGAGATGAAGTTCAAAGGGGAGAAATCTAATGAAACGTATACAATCCATTCGAATGGTCTGTTGTTTGATTTTGGTGATATTTAGTCTGCAATCTTTACTGCCTAGTATGATGACTGCTGAGGCGTTTTCTTCTTCTGAGAAAAAGGAGACTTTATGGAAACAAACAAAGCCGATGAACATAAAAAAAGCCCGAAAACTGATAGGAGAAACGGTAACGGTGAGCGGAATCGTAACAGCAGATCAATCCGCTATAGGGAATGGGAAACTATCAACATATATTCAAGACAAAACAGCTGGTCTCAATATTTATTCTGCGCAGCCTAAGAATTTTCCAGAACTGAAAGCAGGCATGAAGGTCACGGTGACTGGCAAGGTGACGACTTATAAAGGGCTCGTTGAAATTGTGCCAGATCAAGATCGTCTGAAGATAGATGCTGTAAATCAGCCATTGCCTTCGCCAAAGAAAGTTTCCATTAAACAATTGGAATCGGATCAGGCAAGCAAATATGAAGGAAGATTAGTGAAGGTAAAAGGCTATGTAGAACAGGCGCCAGATCAGCCGGCTGGCGGTGGATACAATGTGGCCATCATCGATAAAAAATATCATAGCACAGTCCTTAGAGTCATGGTTGATACGGGTGCAATTGATCAAGTGAAGACCGGAAAATGGTATGAGTTTACTGGCGTTTTAAGCAGATATGATACGCTGCAAGTACTTCCAAGACACAAAACCGATGTCAAATTGCTGAAGCACCAGCCAAAGCCGCCAAAAATCAAAAAAGAATATGAGGCAACGGTAGATCGTGTTGTGGATGGAGATACCATTCATTTGAAGAAGCCTGTGCTCGGCACAACAAAGGTACGCTTCGTGAATATGGACACACCAGAAACCTACCACAAGCCCAAAAATGAATTAGATCAAAACCAGCTGCGTTTTGGACAAAAAGCGACGGATTATTTAAAAACGCTTCTTTCAAGTGGTGATCGAGTCACATTAAAGATTGGCCCGGAAGCAAAGGATGGATATGGACGTCTTTTAGCTCAAGTCAAAACCAAAAAAGGGCTGAATACGAACCTAGAGCTTGTGAAAAAAGGATATGCCCCTACTTATTTCATCTGGCCTGTTGGAGATGAAAAAGAGTATCGGATGTTCCAGCAAGCAGTGAAAGATGCCAAGGAAAAAGGGCTTGGTATTTGGAATGAAGAAGATCCTCTGTTAGAACAGCCGTTTGAATTTAGAGCACGCGAGCAGAAAAAAGGGCTCACACGTTATGTGGGTGATTCATCTGCAAAAACCTACGTATCACCTGACAGCTGGAATGAGATCGATGTGGATAAACGTATCTTTTTTGCTTCTAAAGAAGAAGCAGAGCAGGCTGGATATCAGGCGTCAGAATCATCCAGTGAAGTTCCATTAACCATTTTAAGTATGAATGATTTGCATGGGAAAATTGATCAGCAATATGAGCTGGATGTAAAAGGTGATGGCAGTAAAGGAACATATGGACGGATGGATTATGTGGCGGCTTATATAAAACAAAAGCAAGCTGCGCAAAAAAATACACTGACAGTTCATGCAGGAGATATGATAGGCGGAAGCTCGCCAATATCTTCTCTTTTACAAGATGAACCAACCGTTGAACTAATGGAGAACATCGGCTTTGATGTTGGGACAGTTGGCAACCATGAGTTTGATGAAGGTGTGGATGAACTATTGCGCATCTTAAAAGGTGGAGATCACCCGAAAGGCACAAAAGGATACGATGGGCAGAATTTCCCGCTTGTTTGTGCAAACTGTGAATACAAGGATACTGGCAAACCACTTTTACCAGCCTATGAAATCATGGATGTCGAAGGAATTCCTGTGGCTTTTATCGGGGTTGTGACAACATCAGCGGCAGGTATGGTCATGCCAGAAGGAATTAAAGACATTCAATTTACTGATGAAGTCCAAGCTGTCAATGAAGCAACGAAAGAATTAAAGCAAAAAGGGATTAAAGCGATCGCGGTTCTGGCTCATATGACCGCCTCTCAAAATGGTGATACCATTACTGGAGAAAGCGCAAGGCTCGCCAAAGAAGGTGATGACGAAATTGATGTCATTTTCGCTGGCCATAATCACGAAGTGGTCAATGGAGAAGTGAATGGAAAATTAATTGTCCAAGCCTTTGAATACGGAAAGGCAATTGGAGAAGTCAATGTCACACTTGACCGGAAAACAAAAGATATTGTCAAAAAGAGTGCAAACATCCAGTATGTAGACCAGGCTGGTATTGAAAAGGATCAGGAAGCAGCGGACATTTTAGCCCATTACGGAAAAGAAGTGGAGCCGATTATTAGTGAGGTTGTTGGAGAAGCTGGCGTCAAGATGGAAGGTGGCTATTCCAATGATGGTGATACACCACTTGGCAACCTCATTGCGGATGGCATGAGATATTCAATGAAAAGTGACTTTGCCATGATGAATGGCGGCGGCATAAGACAAAATCTCGAAAAAGGACCGATTACTTGGGGTGATCTCTTTAATATTCAGCCATTTGGAAATGTGTTAGTGAAGCTGGACATCAAGGGGAAAGATTTAGTTGATATCATTGAAGCTCAAATATCTCCTCACTTTGGACCGGATTATAGCATTTCAGGCTTTTCTTATTCGTACGATCCGTTAACATATAAAGTAGTTGACTTAAAACTGCCTGATGGTTCTTCCGTTGATTTCGATAAAACGTATACACTCACAGTGAACAACTTCATGGCGACTGCCACTGGAAGTAAGTATGCACCGATTGGACGGCTAGGGAAAAATCCGGAAACAGGCCCAGAAGATTTAGAAGCAACGGTCGCTTTTGTAAAGAGCTTCGAGGGAGCTTCTATTGTGTATCAAAAAGAGGGCCGAATTCAACAAGTGAAACAAGAAGAAAAGGCAGCAGCAAGCTAAAGAATCATCAGCAAAGACAAAGGAGTTAACGCATGAAAAAATGGCTTGCAGTGATTGTTATGTCAGCGGGGATTGTGGTGCTTGGCTGGGGAATTTGGCAAATCGCTTCTACTCACTTACAAACAGCACATTCGTTAGAGGAAGCAAAGAAGGTCGTAAAAACTGATCAAGGAATGACAAAGAAAAAGTTTGCACCTGAAATGGGGAAAGCCTCTGGCATCCTGACCATTCCGAAATTAAAAGCCGATTTGCCAATTGTTGAAGGGACAGATGCGGACGACCTTGCCAAAGGCGTCGGTCATTACAAAGGCAGTTATTACCCTGATCAAAATGGACAAATCGTTTTGTCGGGACACAGGGATACGGTCTTCCGCCGGACTGGTGAACTGGATATTGGGGATCAGCTGAAAATCACTGTACCGTATGGTGAGTTTGTTTATGAAATTACGCATACGAAAATTGTGGATCAGCATGATACATCCATTATTACCTTACAAAATAAAAAAGAAGAGCTTGTGTTAACCACATGCTATCCATTTCATTTTGTCGGCAACGCACCAGAGCGGTACATTATTTATGCGAAAAGAGCATCTGTCTAACGTCAAAAGAGCCTGTATGATCAGGCTCTTTTTTCTACATATTGTCCATTAATTCAGCCATATCAGGTGGGAGCGGTGCTTCTATCGTCAGCTTTTCACCTGTGAATGGATGGTTCATGTCTACTTGTTTGGCATGAAGGGCGCATCTGTTTATCAGGTCACGCTTCCCGCCATATAATGTATCGCCAGCTAAAGGATGCCCGAGACTGCTAAGATGGACCCGAATTTGATGCGTTCTGCCTGTTTCTAATCGCAGCTTAACGGCCGTCATCTGTAAACGTTTATTGAGATGGAAGACCTCATAATGAGTCTTGGCGCTTTGACCAGTAGGAGAAACCCTCCTTCTGACGGCATGGTGTTTATCACGTCCAATGGCTGCTTGGATCGTTCCTTTCTTTTTCTTAAACAGTCCTTGTGCGATGGCAAGATACGTTCTGTTAATCGCTTTTTTTGAAAGCATTTGATCGAGTACAGCATGTGCCAACCTGTGTTTGGCAAAAATGACGGTGCCGCTTGTATCTTGATCCAGCCTATGTATATGTCTGACCCGCTTTTCTTCTCCATTTGCTTGAAAATGGAAAGCGACTAGATTCGCCAGCGTACCTGTTTGTCCTTTTTCATTTGGATGCGTCGGTCTTCCAGCAGGCTTTTGGACAACTAATAAATGCTCGTCTTCAAAGAGTACCTCTAATTCACCGTATTCTGGCGTCACATCACTTTCTTCCGTCTCAAATAAATCAATGAGAATCTGATCACCTGTACTCACTTTTGCAGCATGGTGGGCAGGTTTTTGATTGAGACGGACTTTTTGGTGCTCCATCCAAAAATGGATAATCGGTTTAGAGGCAGACACTTCGTCTTTTAAAAATTGACTTAAGGAAATGCCATTTTGCTGCTCACCTACTTTTAGGGAGAGCGTGTGTCCTTTTATGATCATGATATTCGTCCTCTCTTTGGGTATATATAGGAAACACTTACCTTAGCGAATGCCTTTTTTTCTGTGCTATTCTGAATGGAGTAATAACGACAGAGAGGTAGATGCCACGTGAGATTAATGAAAGCTGCGACAGACCTTCAGGAGCAGGCAATTGAAGAAATATCAAAGGAAATTGAAGATCTTTTATCCCATTCTGTCAATGTCAATGGAGAAGAGCAGGAAAAACAATCCCCGCTTACATTCATTGATGGTGTGTATAACGGGACAATGGATGATGCTTTTCGTATCTTATCAGGTCTTCAGCTATTACATACCATTATTTTAAAGCCGAAGCGACATATGACAAAACGAGATCGTGAGTTATTTGAACTCAACCGTGAACAAGTTAATGCGTGCGGCTTTTCTTTCCCGTTTGATTTAGATGATTTTGCAGGCCGTCACCTTCAAAATGCGTAAAAGTTGGTGTGAACTTCCTTGTTAACTTACAAGGTCGTCGCACATACTATTTTTAAGGGAACGGAGAAACCTTCAAGATCTGTAATACCAATTCCGCTCTTTTTCAACAATGTCTATTCTCCACGAATCGGAGCGCTTGGATCTCTTGCAGAAAGAATCGAACATGACAGGAGCCTGACAAAACGATGCAGGCTCCTTTTATACATAATCATTTTAGCAGACATTCATCTTTGAAAGTCAATTTTATTCACGATATGATAGCAGTATGGAAGATATTTCAGACTTTCGGAAAAAAGGAGTGGCCTCTTTGGTAAAGGCGATTATATTTGATTTTGATGGATTAATTTTAGATACAGAAACACATGAATATGAGGTTCTGCAGGAAATGTTTGCGGAGCATGAATCGGAGTTGCCTCTGTCTGTATGGGGAAATGTGATTGGAACGCAGGCAGGTTTTAAGCCTTTTGAATATTTGGAAGAGCAGTTAGGGAAGACATTAGATCATGAGGCACTCACAGAAGACCGGCGTTCACGTTTTCAAAAGAGAATGAAGGACGAAGCAGCAAGACCTGGTGTAGAAGCTTATTTAGAAGCGGCAAAGGAGCTTGGAATTAAGATTGGACTTGCTTCCAGCTCAGATTATAAATGGGTGTCTGATCACCTGAAACAAATTGGACTTTTCGATTACTTTGAATGTATCCGCACGTCAGACGATGTGGAAGAAGTGAAACCTCACCCAGAACTTTATTTGCAAACCGCACAATGCTTAGGCGTTGAGCCAAAAGATTGCGTGGCATTTGAGGACTCTGTGAATGGGTCAATCGCTGCCAAACGAGCGGGTATGAAATGTGTCATCGTGCCAAATAAAGTGACGAGCACACTGCAGTTTGAAGAATATGATGCGAGATTAGAATCCATGGCTGAAATCGAATTGCTCCAGCTATTCCATCAGCTTGAAAAAGAGGATCAGTAAGGGGGCAATACATCATGGCAGAAAAACTAGATTTAACGCGATTTGAAAAAAGAATGGTGATTCGAAATATTAGAGAAGAAGATATCGACCGAATCATCGCATTGCAAGAGGTATGCTTTCCAGGCATGGACCCTTGGAAAAAAGAGCACCTTGAAAGCCACCTTGAACATTTCCCAGAAGGCCAGTTCTGTGCGGAATTCGAGGGAGAAATCATTGGCTCATGTTCAAGTTTATTAATTAACTTTGATGAATACGATGATCGTCACACGTGGCAGGACATCACAGATGATGGATATATCACAAACCATAATCCAGATGGGATGAATATGTACGGAATTGAAGTAATGGTCAGTCCTGAGTACCGCCGGATGAAAATCGGTCATCGTTTATATGAAGCAAGAAAAGACTTAGCGAGAAGATTAAATTTAAAAAGCATCATCATTGGCGGACGTATCCCGAATTATCATAAATATCAAGAGGAAATGACGCCTCGCCAATATGTAGAGCAAGTCATGCTACACCAAATTTATGATCCTGTGCTATCTTTTCAGCTGTTAAATGAATTTAGCCTGATGCGGATCAATCCGAATTACTTGCCGGATGATAAAGCTTCCAGTACGTACGCAACGCTAATGGAATGGAACAATGTCGATTATCGCCCGCAATCGAAAAGATATTATAAATCGGCGTTCCCAGTACGAATTTGTGTCATTCAATATGCAATGAAGCAAATTCATTCCTTTGAGGAATTTATGAATCAAGTGGAGTATTACGTGGATGTGGCATCAGATGCGTCAGCTGACTTTGCCGTTTTCCCGGAAATCTTTACAACGCAGCTTATGTCATATTTAGAAGAGAGATCACCAAGTCTAGCAGTGCAGCGGATCACAGAATATACCGAGGACTACATTAATTTGTTTACAGATCTCTCGGTCAAGTACAACATTAATATCATCGGTGGTTCTCATTTCGTTGAAGAGGAAGGGAAAATCTATAATATCGCCTATTTATTTAGACGTGATGGAACGATTGAAAAGCAATATAAGCTGCATATCACGCCGAATGAAAGAAAATGGTGGGGGATTTCAGCTGGTGACCAAGTCCGGGTATTTGATACGGACTGCGGGAAAATTGCGATCCAAATTTGCTACGATATTGAATTCCCTGAGCTTGCTCGAATTGCAGCTGACAAAGGAGCGAAAATTATCTTCACTCCATTCTGTACAGAAGACCGTCAAGGCTATTTACGAGTACGTTACTGTGCGCAGGCGAGAGCGGTTGAAAATCAGATATATACGGTCATTTCTGGAACGGTCGGAAACCTTCCGCAAACAGAAAACATGGATGTCCAATATGCACAATCAGCCATCTTTGCACCATCTGATTTTGAATTCGCAAGAGATGGCATTGTAGGAGAATGCAACCCGAATATTGAAATGGTGGTTGTTGGTGATGTCGACTTAGAAATATTAAGAAGGCAGCGTCAAGATGGGACGGTTCGTCAGCTGAAAGATCGAAGAAGAGACGTGTACCATATTGAATATAAGAAATAACCAAAACAAGCGCCCCGCAGTTATGCGAGGCGCTTTTCTGTATGTTTACATTTTCTTTAATGCCACTGTAGCAAAATGGGCAATGCTTTTGGCAGCTAAAAATGGAACGTCTGATTTAACAAGAGATTGATAAATCGTTTTTTCTACTTGTTTCCATGTAAGATCAGACTCTTCTAAAAGATTTTTTAAATCAGGTCCTACATGCTGGTTGAAAAACTGTTCAAATTGTTCACGTTTTTCTTGTCCGGCAATCACTTCTAGTTTTTGTAGCCATTTTTCTTGTTTTTGGAAAGATTGTTCAATGTTTTGTTTAATGGTGTCTGTTGTCGAAGGAAGCTGAAAATCACTTTCTGCTGTCACCTGCTTCGTTTGAATAGATGCAGCATCAGCTGTTTGTGTAATAGGTGAAGCGAATAAAAGGACAGTGGTGGAGAGCATCAAAGATTTTGCGATTGTTTTCATTAAGAAAACCTCCTAGTTCATTTAGTATTGTGCACGAGATTTATTATACATTTTTGTTAAAATAAGGTAATGAGACTTACCGCTTATTTTTTCATGCGACAAAGGGATGCCAAATGAAAAGACGAATATACTGAATGGAAATGATGTTTTACAAAGGGAGAGGGATATGGGGCCACAATCTAAACATCTGTATATCAATTTGCCGGTTAAGCATGTGAATGAGTCAAAGGCTTTCTTTGAACAGCTAGGTTTTGACTTTCAACAAGAACTGACGAATGAACATGCTGCTTGTTTTGTGATGAATGAGACGATCACAGTCATGCTGTTATCACTTAAGCATTTCCAATCCATTTCAGAGAAGGAATTGGTAGATGCTAGAAATGGCGCAGAGGTCATTATCTCTTTACAGGTCGAGACGAGGGAAGAGGTTGATGAGCTTGTAGAGCGTGCGATCGCAGCTGGTGGTTCACCGTTTAAGGAAAAACAAGACCATGATTTCATGTATGGCTGGAGCTTTCAGGATCGTGATGGTCATTTATGGGAAGTGTTTTATATGGATGAGGAGAGAAGCGACCTTTCATAAGGGTGCTTCTTTTTTATTGATGATCAGTGGTATGATAAGAGGGTAAAAAAGAAGGAATTCATCTAGAGAAAAGTAGGTGCTACATGGAGTTTTTACTTGTCTTAATGCCAGTGTTCGGCATATTCCTTATAGGGTATATTGGGCAGAAGACAATTGGTTTTGATATACATACGCTCTCATCAATGTCTTTATATTTAATGTCACCATTTCTTGCGTTTGAAACCTTTTATCAAAATAAAGTATCGATGGACTATGTGTACTTATCAATATTTGTCGTAGGGCTTTGTCTTTCACTTGTTTTATGTGTCTTCATTTTATCTCGAATTTACGGGTATTCGAATGAAACGTATTGTGCCATGATTTTGTCATCAGCATTTATGAATAATGGAAATTACGGCACGCCTGTTGTCCTTCTTGTTTTTGGAGCAGCTGGTTTAGATATTGCGATTGTGCTAATGGTCCTTCAGCAGCTCGTCATGAGTACGATCGGCATGTATTATGCAGCAAAAGGTGGAGAGGACGCGGGAGACTTGAAGGTCGTTCTAAAAAAAGTGCTGCGTATGCCGGTTGCTTACGGGGCTCTTCTTGGTCTATTATTTCAGCTCATTGACCTTTCATTACCTAAAGAGCTTATGACAGGTGTTCAGCTGGTCGGGGATGCAGCGATACCAACGATTATGCTGATTTTAGGTATGCAGCTCGCAGTGATTTCTTTTAAGCAAGTGGATTATCGCAATATTTCCTATGCGGTGCTGCTGAAGCTGTTTATCTCACCACTCATCGCCTTTGGTTTTACACTTATTTTACCTGTTGATGATTTGGTGAAACAAATTATGATTTTAGTTGCAGCGATGCCGACAGCGGCGAATACAACGCTGATGGCTGTGCAATTTCGAACGAAGCCTGAGTTTGTCTCAAGCACGACGTTTCTCAGTACGATTTTAAGTATTGTGACTTTACCTGTTTTATTATGGATTTTATCCATGCACCCTCTGGGATAGGGGACGGCAAACAAAGGGGGACTTATGAATGAATGTAGATATTCATTTTCAAGTAAGTGATGTGTTAAAAACGAAGCATTTTACGCATGCGAAAGTATTAGCTGGGGAAAAGGGATTGTTTCGGCAAGTAAAATGGGTACATGTACTTGAAGTGCCTGCTGTAGAGGATTTGTTAAACGGAGGCGAGCTGATCTTAACGACGGCCGCAGGCTTCCATGATCAATTGGAAGTCTTTCAGGCGTTTTTAAGACAGTTGATTGACTCAGGTGCGGCTGGCTTGTGTATTGAATTTGTACCGCTCCGGTTTGATGTGCCAGAAGAACTGATTATTTATGCAGAAGAACGTGATTTTCCGCTTATTTTGTTTACAAAAGAAGTGAAGTTCGTCAATATTACACAGCATCTCCATACGATGATGATTGAACGTCAGTATCAGATGATGGCAGATTTAGAAGCCTTGTCGTCAAAGTTGAATGAGCTTTTACTAACTCCTCATCCGCAGATGGATATTTTGGATCAAGTGTATCAGCATGTGAGAGGGATACTACTGCTGATCCCTGTTCAAGGTGAGCCGATTATTTTATGTGATTCTTCCAAACAAACAGAAGAGCTGGTGATGAATTATTTGCAATATGCTTCATTACCAAAAGGATATGAAGTGACGCAAAAACAAGTCCTTGCACTCAAACAAACCTTTGCAGACCTCGTCCTCATTCATCAATCGAACACACTCTCGGAATTTGAACTGCTTGTGATGGATAAAGGAGCGAATGCCCTTGCCCAGCAAACATTAAGAGAGCTGTATACAGAAGAGCTGAAGAAGACAAAAGAGAATGAATGGCTGCAAAAATGGTTTCATGAAGAGCATACAGAAAGAGAAATCATAGAACACCTTGAGGAAACAGAAGGACTGAAAAAACCGACAGGCTGTGTGGTGATGCTCTTTCAAAAAAACCACCAAATAGAAGAAATCGCAGGGAATCTTTATTTTCTTGTCTCTTGCCGTTCTATTTTTCAGCGTGCTGGTTTCCATTTGATTGTGTACGAGCATCAAGGACAAACCTTATTTATTTTATTGAATACAAGAAAAGTTGAGGACTGGAAAGAGCGTGCAGAAAAAGCGGCAAACGACATCACGCAATTATATGACCGTGAGAAGCCCGGCGAGGCAGTCATCAATTATGGAATCGGTTCATATTGTGAGCAATTTCAGTACATGAGAAAAAGTTTTCAAGCAGCGAAAGAAGTGCTGCATTTAAAGAAAGTGATGCCGCAACGGATAAAAAGCCCATTTTATCAAGATTTACATATGCTTCGATTGATGCCTGTCATGAAAGAAAGCGGGTTATTAGAATGCATGGTGAAAGAGTATTTAGAGCCGGTGATTTTATATGATAAACAAAATAGCGGCAGGCTCTATCAGACGCTGAATATCTTTTTACAGACAAACGGTTCTAAAAAAGAAACCGCAAGCCAGCTCTATATTGTGAGGCAGACGCTTTATCACAGATTGGATAAGCTTCATGCTTTACTTGGTGAGGATATGATGCAAGCGCCAAAACGTCAAGCGCTTGAATTTGCGATCCTTGCTTATGAATTTTTACAGGGGAATCGCCATTAACGGTATATGTTAGATTTGCCAAGGGATCAAGTAGAGTGTCTCATGGTTCTTTTCAATCAGTTGACGATCTGTCTAATGTAATGTGTCTGGCCCCTTTTTTATAATGAGAGTAACGACACGGGCGGTCTTGTTTCAGTTTCATATGCCTCACTTTTTATCCATATAATGAATGGAGAGGTCATATGCAGGACCGGTTTAAGCTTCTTTGATGATGAAAACGGATACATGGGGGCGTGGGAAGATGAAAACACATAACGCACAAGATCTTCAGGCGAAAGATGATCAGTTCATTTGGCATCATATGAAAGGGACAAACAAAGAAAATGAAAGTATGGTGATTCATGAGGCAGAAGGCGCATGGGTGACAGATATTCATGGAAATCGCTATTTAGACGGGATGTCAGGACTATGGTGTGTCAATGCCGGATATGGACGTAAAGAGCTTGCAGAAGCGGCGTATAGGCAATTAAATACGATGCCTTACTACCCACTGACACAAAGCCATGTGCCAGCGATTCAGCTGGCTGAGAAGCTCAATGAATGGCTAGGCGGGGACTATGTGATCTTCTTTTCTAACAGTGGTTCTGAAGCGAATGAAGCGGCATTTAAGATTGCCAAACAATATCATGCGCAAAAGGGAGAGAGTACACGCACAAAATTTATTTCTCGATATCGATCGTATCATGGCAATACAGCAGCAGCTCTAGCCGCAACGGGTCAAGCGCAGCGCAAGTACAAATATGAACCGTTAGGGCAGGGATTTATCCATGTCGCACCGCCTGATATGTACCGGCATCCTGAAGATCAAGAGAGCTTGGCAAGTGCTGCGGCAATAGATCAGGCCATGACGTGGGAATTAAGTGAGACCATTGCTGGCGTCATCATGGAGCCGATGATTACAGGAGGCGGTATCTTAATGCCGCCAAAAGGATATTTGAAGAAGGTGAAAGAAATCTGTGAAGATCATGGGGCGCTCCTCATTGTGGATGAAGTCATATGCGGCTTTGGCCGGACAGGAAAGCGGTTTGGATTTATGCATGAGGAAGTGAAGCCAGATATCATCACCATGGCAAAAGGGATCACAAGTGGATATTTACCGCTATCTGCAACGTGCGTAAAACGAGACATTTATGAAGCGTATGCAGGAGAAGATACGTATGACAGGCTACGGCATGTGAATACATTTGGCGGTCACCCTGCTTCCTGTGCGGTTGCGCTTGCTAACCTAGAGATCATGGAAAACGAGCAATTAGTGGAGCGGTCACGCACGCTTGGCCAAGACATGCTCGAACGTTTGCAAGAGTTAAAAGAGCATCCATTTGTCGGTGATGTGAGAGGAAAAGGTCTGCTGTTTGGGATTGAGCTTGTGCAGGATCAGGCGTCAAAAAAGCCAGCTGATCCAAGTGTAGTCGGTCAATTGATTGCAGAATGTAAAAAGCGGGGATTGATCATCGGGAAAAATGGCGATACAGTGGCTGGCTATAATAACGTGGCACAGCTCGCACCACCGCTAAATATCACTGATGAAGACGCCTCATTCATTATTCATACTTTAAAAGAAAGCATGGCACAATTATAGCAGAGATTTCTCTGCTTCAGATTGTTGACAAAGGGCTAAAATATTATTTATTTTAGCCCTTTGTCTTCTTTTCAGCGTGATAGAAAATCTTTGCAGCCCTAGGAAGGGTGAGCACCAGCACGCAGGACTGACAAAGAATGCGAGGATTTGCCTACACGCTGTAGCAGAGAGGTTTCTCTGCTTTTTTCTATGCCCTGAAAGGATCAGGTTTTGATCGATTTGCTAGGCTGAATGGTCAATGGGCACACTAGGTGTATTGAAAAAAACATGTGATTCTATTACTGTAAGGAGAAGATAGAACCAATACACACGAGAAGGAGACGGCATATGAGTTTTCATGATCAACCCATTCTACCTGCTGTTCGCAATATGAAGCAATTTGAGGAATTTTTAAAAAGTCCATTTACATATGGGGTCTTACTAGATGTTCATTTAGGGCGGCTTAAGGGCATCATGAATGAGGCGAATGCGCATCATAAAAAAATGTTTGTCCATGTCGATCTCATTCACGGAATCAAACATGATGAGTACGGAACGGAATTTATTTGTCAGGAAATGAAACCAGCTGGCATTATTTCTACTAGGTCTTCTGTCATAGTGAAAGCCAAGCAGAAAAAGGTATATGCCATCCAGCGAATGTTTTTACTTGATACAAGTGCGATGGAAAAAAGCATGGAGTTTGTCGGAAAACATCGTCCAGATTTTATTGAAGTATTGCCGGGTGTCGTGCCAGATTTAATTACAGAAGTGCGCGAAAGAGCTGGAATACCAATATTTGCAGGAGGATTTATCCGAACAAAAGAAGATGTAGAAAGGGCGCTTGCAGCAGGGGCGACAGCTGTCACCACATCGAATACAGAGCTTTGGAAAGCATTCCAAAAGTGAAAAAGATAAAATGTGAAAATTGATTGACAACGTTTTCATCCTCTGATACTATAGCACTAAGTTAATATCATGTGATGGAGAAATGGAGATCCACAACGACGCTTTACTAGGTGACAAATGACCCTGATGTAAAGTATGTTTGTTGTGGATCTTTTTTTCTGTATCTTTTCTACACATTTATAGGGGATGGCAACTGAACCAGAGGAGGAATTTTTCATGACACCATTTTGGGGTGAAGTCGTTGGTACAATGCTTCTGATTATTTTCGGAGGCGGTGTGTGTGCGGCAGTCAGTTTAAAGAAATCGCTCGCTTATCAGTCCGGTTGGATTGTAATCGCTTTCGGATGGGGATTTGCAGTAGCGATTGCAGCTTATGCCACTGGAGGAATCAGCGGTGCACATTTAAACCCGGCGCTGACAATAGGTCTTGCATTAGAAGGAAGTTTTCCTTGGGCTGATGTTCCAATGTATATTGTCGGTCAAATGCTTGGCGCATTACTCGGAGCTATTATTGTCTTCTTACATTACTTACCGCACTGGAAAGCGACAGACGATCCAGGTGCAAAACTAGGCGTATTCTCAACTGGTCCTGCGATTCCGCATACTTTTGCAAACGTGCTCAGTGAAGTCATTGGTACATTTGTATTGGTGGTAGGAATTTTAGCGATTGGTGCAAATAAATTTGCAGACGGAGTCAATCCGTTGATTGTTGGTTTCTTAATTGTTGCGATTGGTCTTTCATTAGGTGGTACAACTGGTTACGCAATTAACCCTGCACGTGATTTAGGTCCAAGAATCGCACATGCCATTCTGCCGATTCCAGGTAAAGGTCCATCAAATTGGAAATATGCTTGGGTTCCTGTTGTTGGTCCAATTTTGGGCGGTGCATTTGGCGGTGTTTTCTATAATGCAGCCTTTAAAGCGAACGTCACACCAGCCTTTTGGATTGTAAGCGTTATTTTAGTTGTGGTATTGTTAGGACTCTATGTTTCTACGAAAAACCAGACAAATGCTGTCAATGAAAGTATGTAAGGGGAGGAAAACACCATGGCAAAAGAAAAATATATTCTCGCATTAGATCAAGGGACAACAAGCTCAAGAGCGATCTTATTTGATCAAGAAGGTAAAATTGCACATACAGCTCAGAAGGAATTCAATCAATATTTTCCGAACCCAGGCTGGGTAGAACACAATGCAAATGAAATTTGGAGCTCTGTTCTATCAGTTATTTCAACTGCTTTAATCGAATCAGGAATTGAAGCAGATCAAATCGCCGGTATCGGAATTACGAACCAGCGTGAGACAGCTGTTGTTTGGGATAAACATACAGGCGCACCTGTTTACAATGCAATTGTTTGGCAGTCACGACAAACATCGGGTATATGTGATGAGCTAAAAGCGCAAGGACACGATGAAACGTTTAGAAATAAAACGGGTCTACTCATTGATGCTTATTTCTCAGGTACTAAAGTGAAATGGATTTTAGACAATGTCGAAGGTGCTCGTGAGAAAGCAGAAAATGGTGACTTGCTGTTTGGCACAATTGATACATGGCTCATTTGGAAAATGACTGGCGGGCAATCACACGTGACAGATTATTCAAATGCATCAAGAACGTTAATGTTCAATATTTACGATCTGAAATGGGATGAAGAACTACTTGATATCTTAGGTGTTCCAGCTTCCATGCTGCCAGACGTCAAACCATCATCACACATTTATGGTGAAACAACAGACTATCACTTCTTCGGTAAAAATATTCCGATTGCAGGAGCGGCAGGAGATCAGCAGTCTGCGTTATTCGGCCAGGCTTGCTTTGAAGAAGGAATGGCGAAGAACACATATGGTACAGGATGTTTCATGTTGATGAATACAGGGGAAAAAGCAATTAAGTCGGATCATGGATTGTTAACGACGATTGCATGGGGCATTGACGGCAAAGTTGAATATGCTTTAGAAGGAAGTATTTTCGTTGCTGGCTCAGCGATCCAGTGGCTGCGTGATGGACTTAGAATGTTTAAAGACTCAAAAGACAGTGAAGCTTATGCTGAGCGCGTTGAGTCAACAGACGGCGTATATGTCGTACCAGCATTCGTTGGTTTAGGCACACCATATTGGGATAGTGATGTCCGAGGCGCTGTATTCGGTTTAACACGCGGCACTTCTAAAGAGCACTTTGTTCGTGCAACGTTAGAATCACTTGCTTATCAAACGAAAGATGTTTTAGATGCGATGGAAAAAGATTCAAACATCTCACTTAAAACATTGCGCGTCGATGGCGGGGCTGTAAAGAATGATTTCTTAATGGGCTTCCAAAGTGATTTGCTCGATGTACCAGTAGAACGTCCAGAAATTAATGAAACGACGGCACTCGGTGCGGCCTATCTTGCGGGAATAGCAGTTGGCTTCTGGAACGACCGTTCAGACATTGCAAAACAATGGAACCTTGACAAGCGCTTTGAACCTAAAATGGAAGAAGACAGCCGTGACTCGTTATACAGCGGGTGGAAAAAGGCTGTAAAAGCAGCTCAAGCTTTCAAATAAACAAAAAGTATGGTATACTTCAAGTAAGTTAATAGAACGGTTGGAGAACTGGAGAGACCGCAAGCACCGAAGTGTAGAAATACGCTTTGGGTGTTTGCGGTCTCTTTTTCTTTACCGTACAACATGGGAGGAACAAGAGATGACTTTTTCTAGCTTAGAAAGAGAACAAATGCTTCAGGACATGACAAAAAAACCATATGATGTGTTTATCATTGGTGGGGGTATTACAGGCGCAGGTACGGCACTTGATGCGGCTTCACGCGGAATGCGTGTCGGTCTTGCGGAAATGCAGGATTTCGCAGCAGGTACGTCTAGCCGCTCAACGAAACTTGTACACGGCGGACTTCGTTATTTAAAACAATTTGAAGTGAAAATGGTCGCAGAGGTCGGTAAAGAGCGTGCCATCGTATACGAAAACGGTCCTCATGTGACAACGCCAGAATGGATGCTTCTTCCGATGCATAAAGGCGGGACATTCGGTAAGTTTTCAACTTCAATTGGACTTAGAGTATATGACTTTTTAGCTGGCGTTAAGCATAGTGAACGCAGAAGTATGCTAAATGCGAAAGAAACACTTGCAAAAGAACCGCTTGTGAAAAAGGATGGCTTAAAAGGCGGGGGCTACTATGTTGAATACCGTACAGATGATGCACGCCTGACAATTGAAGTCATGAAAGAGGCTGTGAAATTTGGGGCAGAAGCGGTCAACTATGCGAAAGTAAAAGAATTTATTTATGATAAAGGCAAAGTTGTCGGTGTTGTCATTGAAGATGTCACAACACAGAAAACATACGATGTATATGCGAAAAAAATCGTCAATGCGACAGGTCCATGGGTCGATCAGCTAAGAGACAAGGATCACTCAAAAGAGGGGAAACATTTACAGCATACAAAAGGAATTCACTTAGTATTTGATCAATCTGTTTTCCCATTAAAACAAGCAATCTATTTTGACACGCCTGATAAACGAATGGTCTTTGCCATTCCAAGAGAAGGAAAAACGTACGTGGGAACAACAGATACCGTTTACAAAAAACAGCTGGAACATCCGCGTATGACAAAAGCAGATCGTGATTATGTGATCAAAGCCATTCAATATATGTTCCCAGATCTTAACATTACAGAGAAAGACGTTGAATCTAACTGGGCTGGTCTTCGTCCACTCATTCATGAAGAAGGGAAAGATCCTTCAGAAATTTCTCGTAAAGATGAGGTATGGACATCATCTTCAGGCTTAATCACGATTGCCGGCGGTAAATTAACAGGTTACCGTAAAATGGCTGAACACATTGTGAATCTTGTACGTGATGGACTTAAAGAGGAAACTGGAAAAGATTTCGGACCATGTAAAACGAAACATATGCCAATTTCAGGTGGGCATGTAGGCGGTTCGAAAAATATGGCATCCTTTGTTCAAGCGAAAACGGCAGAAGGAGCATCCGTTGGTTTGACAGAACCGATTGCACAAAAATTAGCTGAGAAATATGGCTCAAACGTCAGCAATGTCTTCAAGCGTGTAGAGCAGCTTCAAGGGGAAGCAGACAAACGAAACATTCCCGCATATGTGTTGGCTGAACTTGTCTATGCGATCGAAGAAGAATTGGCTGTAACACCTGTCGATTTCTTCTTGAGAAGAACAGGCAGCCTATTATTTAATATCAATTGGGCAAAAACGTATGCACAGCCTGTTGTTGACTATATGGCAGATCGTTTTGGCTGGGATGAAGAGACAAAACAGAAACATCAAACTGAATTAGACCGACTATTCCATGAAGCAGTCGTACCGCTTGATGCTGAATAAGTAAAAAGCCGATCGTGTATCGGCTTTTTTTATTTTGTTCATCGTTTTTTCATATGTTCATGATATAACATGACATGAAGGATAATTCCATATAAAATAACAGTAGATGTTATTTTATTGATGATAAGAGCTGGGAGGACGACCATGAGTTGGAATACGAATTATGAGCGTTGGATCAATGAGAAGCACCTGGATACTGAACTGAGGGAATGGCTGGAGGCACATCAAGATGATCATCAAGCACTTGAAGACTGTTTCTACAAAAACCTTGAGTTTGGTACTGGAGGAATGCGCGGAGAAATTGGTGCTGGAACGAACCGAATGAATGTTTACACTGTTCGAAAAGCATCCGCTGGTCTTGCTGCGTATATTGCAGCACATGGAGAGGATGCAAAAAAAAGAGGCGTCGCCATTGCCTATGATTCACGCCATAAATCTCCTGAATTTGCGATGGAAGCGGCCAAAACACTTGCTTCACATGGCATTCAAACATACGTATTTGATGAACTGCGTCCGACACCAGAACTCTCTTTTGCAGTTCGAGAACTGAATGCCTTTGCAGGGATTGTTGTGACAGCAAGTCACAATCCGCCGGAATATAATGGCTATAAAGTATATGGAGAAGATGGAGGCCAAATGCCCCCATTTGAAGCAGATCAAGTCATTAAAGAAGTAGATGCCATCGAAAATGAATTAGCCATTTCAGTGGAATCAGAACAAGTATTGAAGCAAAATGGTTTGATCCGTATGATTGGTGGAGAAATCGATCAAGCGTATATGGAAAAATTAAAAACCATTCGTGTGCACCCTGAGCTTGCAAAAGAAGTCGATGTCAAAGTGGTGTTTACCCCGCTTCATGGGACGGCGAATAAACCTGTCCGAAACGGACTTCAGGCCTTTGGTTATGAGCATGTGACGGTTGTACCTGAACAGGAAAAACCAGATCCGCAATTCTCGACGGTCACATCTCCAAATCCAGAGGAGCATGCCGCTTTTGAATACGCCATCAAGCTTGGCAAAAAGCAAAATGCTGATATGTTGATTGCGACAGATCCAGATGCAGATCGATTAGGTATCGCTGTGAAAAATCATGATGGTGAATTTACCGTTTTGACCGGCAACCAAACAGGCGCCTTACTACTTCATTATTTATTATCTGAAAAACAAAAACTAGGTCAGCTACCGCCTCGCCCCGTTGTGATGAAAACGATTGTGACAAGTGAGCTTGGGCGTGCTGTTGCCTCAGCATTTGGAGCTGACACGATTGATACGCTCACTGGCTTTAAATTTATCGGAGAAAAAATCAAGCAGTTTGAAGAAAGCGGAGAATACACGTTTCAATTTGGCTATGAAGAAAGCTACGGCTATTTGATCGGTGATTTTGCACGAGATAAAGATGCAGTTCAAGCGGCGCTATTAGCAGTTGAGGTCGCAGCCTTTTATAAGAAACAAGGCAAGTCATTATACGATGCGCTTGTTGATATTTTTAAGGAATTTGGATTTTATAGAGAAGGGTTAAAGTCATTAACCTTAAAGGGGAAAGTAGGAGCAGAGCAGATTTCTGCTATTCTTCATACCTTTAGATCAAACCCGCCAGCTTCTATCGCCGGTCAGCGCATTACGGTCATTGAGGATTATCAATCAAGTCAAAGGCACCTTGTGGCTGAAAAGAAAGAAGAAACGATTCATCTGCCGGCATCAAACGTCCTGAAATATTTCCTTGAAGATGGCTCATGGTTTTGTTTACGACCTTCTGGTACGGAGCCTAAAGTCAAATTTTATATTGCAGTCAAAGGCACATCGTTAACTGACAGCGAAGAAAAGCTGAAACACTTATCAGAAGAAGTCATGAAAGTCGTCTATGACATTGTGGAAGAAACAGCTAAATAAAACATCACAAAGCCATCATGTCATGCATGATGGCTTTTTCTCAGTCAAAAGGATGAGAAAAAATCATCCTTTTTGAGAAAGAGCCGCACAGATGCTCATGGTATAATCAACATATTGATCAGAGAGGCAGTAAAAGCCGGGGGTACACACGATGGGAGATTACCAAGAAAAAGTCAAAACATTAAAAACGTTAAAAGAAATTGCTGAAAAGCTAAATGAAGGGATGGAAATGAAGGAAACGCTTCATGAAGTGCTTCATATGCTTATGGAAGTGACAGGCTTTCAAACAGCATGGATTTATTTTATAGAAGAAGACGGATCGTATGAACTAATGGCAGAAGTATGCTTACCTGAAGCACTGGCAAAGGATCGAAAGCAATTGATGTGTCAAAACGATTGCTATTGCATCAACCGCTACACAAAAGGCTCACTGCAATCAGCGACCAATATCATCAATTGTAAACGGATTGAAACGGCGATTGAGCAAAAGCTTGGAGATACAGAAGGAATTACCCATCATGCAACCGTTCCTCTCCAAGCATGTAAGCGTACGTTTGGCTTATTAAATGTGGCGGCAAAAGGGAAGGTCACATTTACACAGGAGGAGCTGAATCTGCTTGAAAGTATTGCACTGCAAATTGGTACGGCTATTCAGCGTATGAAACTTGTGCAAAATGAGCAGCAGCATGCACTGCTAGAAGAACGAAACCGGCTTGCGCAGGATTTACATGATTCTGTGAATCAAATGCTGTTTTCCGTGAGTTTGACTGCAAAGGCAGCGCGTCAAATGACAAGTGATCAAAAATTAGGTGAAATGATTGATTTTATTCAGCATTTATCACAAGATGCCCTCATTGAAATGCGCTCACTCATATGGCAGTTAAGACCAAAAGGACTTGAAAAAGGATTTACGACAGCGATTGAAGAGTATGCACAGCTTTTAGGTCTAAATTGTTCATTGTCTTTATCAGGCTGTATGGAAATAGATCATTCAAAGCACGAGACCTTATTTCGCGTATGCCAAGAAGCTCTAAATAATTGCCAAAAGCATGCGGGTGTTGAGAAAGTAGAGGTCAAACTGGAGCAATCAGGAGATACGTTTGGTATGAAAATCATCGATCAGGGAAAAGGATTTCAGTACGATGAACAAATGAGTCTTCCTTCACTTGGCTTGAAAGGAATGGCTAAACGTATTCGAAAAGCAGGAGGTACATTTTGTATCAATTCTGAGCTAGGTAAGGGAACCACAATTCATGTGAAAGTCCCATTTTCTCAAGAAAGGAAGGGATTGTCATGAGGGTAGTCATTGCAGATGATCATCATATTGTCAGAAAAGGGCTGGTCTTTTTCTTGCAAACCCAGCCAGATGTAGACATCGTCGGTGAGGCATCCAATGGGGAAGAGGCACTGCAGGTAGTCAGGCAAACGAATCCTGATATTGTCTTGATGGACCTTTCTATGCCTGTGATGAATGGAATTGAGGCAACAAAGCAAATGACACTCGACATGCCGGAAGTCCGCATTGTCATCCTGACAAGCTATGCAGATAAGGACTATGTCATCCCTGCTATTCAAGCGGGAGCGAAGGCTTATCAGCTCAAAGATGTAGCACCTGAAAAGCTTCTCACGACAATGATTGAGGTGCAAAATGGTACGTATCAATTAGACGGTCATATTACGACGTTTCTCATTCAGCATCTAACTGAACCTAAAGAGCAGAAATGGACATTGATGAACGAACTGACCAATAGAGAACGTGATGTCTTATTTGAAATCGCAAAAGGGAAAAGTAACAAAGAAATCGCCTCGTCGCTTTTTATTTCTGAAAAGACTGTGAAAACTCACGTGTCTCATGTGTTATCAAAGTTAGAGCTGGCAGATCGAACTCAGGCCGCTCTATATGCGGTAGATTATCAAAAAAATCAGCCGAAAGAGCTGTTGTAAAAGAAGAGCATATACAGTCTATATGAATGGTGGACATTCCAAAAGACTTCATGAGTATTTCTCATGAAGTCTTTTCTTTTTTATGAAATGCGGTTAGTAAAAGGCTGAAAAGAAAACAAAGAGCTAAAATAAAGTTCATTCTAGCCCTATGTCAACAATCTGAAAGGCAGAAAATCAGCCTTTTCCTTTATGTGTACATCGGTTCAGCATATGCTTCAGCAACGGCAGCCTCTGAAGCATGGTCGATATACTGCAGGAGTCCATATAAACATTTTTCAACATCTGCATCGTTCCGGTTAAATTGATACGCATGTAAGAAATGCTCAATACGTTTCGAGAGCAAATCATCTTGCGTACGGACCATAAGAATAAGTAAATTATCCCATTGCGAGCGATGCGTATAATAAAGTGCCTTATCATAATCTGCCACATTCATTAAACCTTCTCCTTTCCCTTGAGAAGTCCTCATTAGTTTGCTCGGATCAGGTCGACTTTTTCAGGGGAAAAGTTGGTGTCTGCATAAACTGGGTACCGGGAATTATAGGCTGAATAAATGCTTGATGTATGAAAAAGAACCAACCAGCAAAACCTAAACAAAATAGACATGAAAGTGAGAATATTGATATTATGCACCCGAAATTATGGATGCTTTTTGCAGCAGGAATTGTTTTATTCGGCAGTCTCATGGTTCATCCATCTTTACAAGCAGCCGTGCAGCCGGCAGAGAATTGGGAAAGACTTGCGTATACTGCCTTGCAAGATGAATATGAAGGCGCCGCTTTAAACGATTATCATTACATTGGACGTACACAAGTGAATGAAGATCAAACAAAAGATGTGTTTCGCGTGACCGTGAAGGAAGGCTCCACACGATTTGCAGCACATGCAGAAATTTATTTTCATCCAGTGACGGGTCATTTGATTAGTATTAACGTATTTCGGCTATAAAAAAGCACCTCTTTTAAAAAGAGGTGCTCCAGCTGAAAAGAAGATTTATTTCATGCTTCCTTGAAGATATGAGCGAATATCCACACCGAGTGAATCCGCTAAACGCTGTCCGTAATCTTCATCTGCACGATAGAAGTTACAGATCGCAAGTAATTTCGTTTTTTCATTTACGTCTTTCAAGTCAGCTGTCAAGTTTTTGATCAATGCTTGTTTCTCTTCTTCAGAGTAGCTTCGATATTTTTCTCCAGCTTGTTTGAAATCGTTTGGTTTTTCGATTTTTTGTCTCACCATACGGTCACCGTGAAGAACCGGTTCACTTTCTTTGTAGTGAGGGTTTTCTTTTGGCTGATCGTCATAACGGTTTGGTTCATAGTTAATATGACCGCTTGGACGAGTTGTTGTCATAAAGCCATCTTGTTGGTTATTGTGAACAGGCGCATAAGGACAGTTCACTGGGATGCGCATGTAGTTTGCACCTAGGCGGTGACGCTGCGTGTCAGGATAAGAGAACAGTCGGCCTTGAAGCAGTTTGTCTTCAGATGCTTCAATTCCTGGTACTAGGGCACTTGGCGTGAAAGCAGATTGCTCTGTTTCAGCAAAGAAATTTTCTGGATTGCGGTTCAGTGTCATGCGGCCCACTTTTTGCAGCGGATAATCTTCCTCGCTCCACGTCTTCGTCGGATCACATGGATCATAATCTAGTTCATCATAATCACTGAGCGGCATAAGCTGAACGTAAAGATCCCATGCTGGATAATTTCCTTTTTCAATACGATCATACAAGTCTCTTGTCGCATGCTGGAAGTCGTTTGCTTGGATTTCTGCAGCTTCTTCCATCGATAAATTGCGAATGCCTTCTGATGGTCTCCAGTGGTATTTCACATATTTTGTTTCTCCGTATTTGTTTACCCATCTAAACGTATGAACACCAGAACCGCGCATTTCAGCGTAGTTCGCAGGAATACCTTCGTCAGAGAAGAGCCATGTGAGCATGTGAGTGGATTCAGGTGTTAACGTCATAAAATCCCAATAACGGTCAGGATCTTGAATGTTGGTTACAGGATCTGGCTTGAGAGAGTGAACCATGTCAGGGAATTTGAGTGCATCACGAATGAAGAAGATCGGCAAGTTGTTCCCAACTAGATCATAGTTGCCTTCTTCTGTATAAAATTTGACAGCGAAACCACGAGGGTCACGTAATGTTTCAGGTGAACCTTTAGGGTGAATAACCGTTGAGAAACGGACAAAAACATCTGTTTGTTTTCCTTCTTCACTTAAGAAGGCTGCTCTTGTATGTTTCTCCATGCTATTTTCTACTTCAAACACACCATAAGCGCCGGCGCCTCTTGCATGAACAACACGCTCTGGAATACGTTCACGGTCAAAGTGTGCAAGTTTTTCAATCAAATGGTAATCATCAAGGAATGAAGGCCCTCTGTGACCAGCAGTTCTTGAGTTTTGATTATCGCCAACTGGCACGCCTTGATTCGTTGTCAAATTTTTATGATTAGAATTTGTCATTCTTTTTCTCCTCCTGTAAACAAAAAATGGTTTCTAGCAATCTATATACCCTAATTATATTGAATCAAACATGATAGTCAATATTTATTTATAATAATTTTAAATAAATTATTATTACAAGGAGGTAAAGAAAAAGACGAAAGAAATAAATTCTTTCGCCTTAGAGCAGAAGCTCTCTTAGAGCATCTTTGTTTTGTGTTAAATCACTTAATGTGTATTGGTCAAGAACGTTTAAATAAGCAGTGAGTGCTTCATGAAGTACGTGCTTTAATGAACAAATCGGGGAGATAATACAGCTGTTTTTCTTCGGATCAAAGCATTCCACCATGACTAAATCATCCTCTGTATATCGGACAACCTCACCAATATTAATGCTTTCTGGGCTTTTCCCCAGCCTAATTCCACCATTTCTTCCGCGGATCGTTTCTACATAACCACGTTTTCCTAGATGGTAAATGACCTTTGTCAGGTGATTTTTCGAAATGCCATAAATATCGGCAATCTGCTGAATATTTGACAGTTCATTGTTTTCTCTCGAAGCTAAATAAATGAGTACCCTTAATGAGAAATCTGTATAATTCGTAAGTTTCATTTGGACGACCTCTAAACCTAATAGAGTTTTGTATCATCGTAACACATTTTAGACAAAAACTGTTCGAGAATGTATTAAATGTGACAACATTTAAAACATGTATTATAAATATTGCTTTTATACGTTGTCTTCCATTACGATAAAGATGTATTTAAAATACATCTTTTGAAAGAAGGAATAACGATGTTATCCACAGATCAAATGAATGCCATTAAACAATCAGCCCCTCTTCTAAAAGCTGAGGGAACAAAACTTGTGACAGTTTTTTATCAAAATATGATCAGACAGCATCCAGAGCTACTCAATCAGTTTAATAAAACAAATCTCATGAATGGAAGCCAGCCAGAGGCGCTTGCCGCAACACTCTATCAAGCTGCACTGCACATTGATCGCTTGGCAGACTTGTTACCTACTGTGAAACAAATTGCCCATAAGCATGTCAGTGTCATGGTGAAAAAAGAGCAGTACCCAATCGTCGGATATCACCTTCTTGAAGCAATGAAAGAGGTATTTGGGTTATCAGAGGAAGATGACACATTGTTGGCTTGGAAGGCTGCATATGACATCATTGCGAATATATTCATCACCATTGAGGCAGAAATGATGGCTGAAAATGTGAAACAAACGGGTGGATGGGCAGATGTCAAACCGTTTATTCTGAAGAAAAAGAAACAAGAATCTCCATCACTCATTTCCTTTTATTTCGTACCAGAGGATGAATCTGAGCTACCAATGTATGAAGCTGGTCAATACATTACGGTGCAGGTAGATATGCCGGGTGAAGCCTATGTATGCAGCAGACAATACAGTTTATCAGATCAATATCACCCATCTTACTATCGCATCACCGTGAAACGAGATGGGCATGTCTCCACATTCCTGCATGATGAAATGAGAGAAGGCGATATTCTTCACGTCAGTATGCCGCAGGGAATGTTCTGCTTGCAAGATGACACCAAAGAACCCGTTTATTTGATTAGTGCCGGTTCTGGTGTCACACCAATGATTGGTTTAGTGAAAACAGCGTCGCATAACAATCAGCCATTCACGATGATTCATGCAGACAGACTAGAGGATGTAACCGCTTTCGAACAAGAGTTTGAACACGTTCTCACTTCATCTCCAGAGGGGCGTATTATCCTTTGTAACGAACAATTTGAAAAGAGTGGAAAGAGTGAGCTGGTTGAGAAGGTGGCTACGCGGATTGACCGACCTTTCCTTCAATCAGTCATTGGTGAAGGAAAAGGCCAATTTTATGTTTGCGGTTCTCCAGCATTTACTCAAGAGATGATCCTTATTCTAAAAGCGATGGACATCCCAGAAGAGAATATCCATTTTGAAGCGTTCGGCGGGCAGTCCATGAAAGAAATGGAAGTCGTCTAAACAACTGGCTGAACATCATGTTTTTTTAGGTACGCTCATATAGTAGGGATAAGTCCGATGAGGAGGGATGGTTTCCTTGAGCGTATCTGAAAAGCGTCTTTTACAACGAGCCATTGATGAAATTACAGAAATTGCAGAAGGATTTGGTCTAGATTTTTATCCGATGAGGTATGAAATCTGTCCCGCGGAGATTATTTATACATTCGGTGCATATGGCATGCCAACACGATTTAGCCACTGGAGCTTTGGAAAGCAATTTCACAAAATGAAGCTTCATTATGATTTAGGATTAAGCAAAATTTATGAGCTGGTGATTAATTCAAATCCTTGCTATGCCTTTCTCCTTGATAACAATTCGCTTGTTCAAAATAAACTAATTGTGGCTCATGTCTTGGCACACTGCGATTTCTTTAAAAACAACTGCCGTTTCCAAAACACAAAACGAGATATGGTGGAAAGTATGTCAGCGGCAGCAGAGCGAATTAAAGAATATGAACATATCCACGGTACAAAAGAAGTCGAGTCTTTTTTAGATGCTGTATTGGCATTGCAGGAGCATATTGATCCGTCGCTTGTTCGTTCAAAATTAAGCTGGAATCTCGACGATGAAGATGAATATGAAGAGGACAAACCAAAACGTCAAACGCCATATGATGATTTGTGGGGAATGGATGAATCAAAAACACGTGAGAAAAAGAAAACGATCAAGCAATTCCCCCCAAAGCCAGAAAAAGATATTTTGCTCTTTATCGAGGCACACTCCCGGGAGCTAGAGCCTTGGCAGCGGGATGTGCTGACGATGCTGAGAGAGGAAATGCTCTATTTTTGGCCACAGCTAGAAACGAAAATCATGAATGAAGGCTGGGCATCGTATTGGCACCAGCGGATTATGCGTGAACTTGATTTAGATTCAAGTGAATCGATTGAATTTGCCAAATTAAATGCAGGTGTCGTGCAGCCATCTAAGACAGGAATCAATCCTTACTATTTAGGGCTGAAGATTTTTGAAGATATTGAAGAGCGCTACGATCATCCATGCGAGGAATTAAAAAAAGCAGGAGTGACGGAAGGGTCCGGTCGCAGCAAAATGTTTGAAGTGCGAGAAATTGAATCAGACATTTCTTTTATTCGAAATTACTTAACGAAAGACCTTGTGATGAGGGAAGATTTGTACTTGTTTCAAAAGCAGGGGAGAGACTATAAAGTCATTGATAAAGAATGGAAGGCAGTCCGTGATCAGCTAGTCAGCATGAGGGTCAATGGCGGCTTTCCGTATTTGACAGTCATCGATGGCGACTATTTAAAAAACAATGAACTCTATATTAAACATTGGTATGAAGGCATTGAGCTCGATCTCAAATACTTAGAAAAGGTGCTTCCATATTTGTATCAGCTATGGGGAAGAAGTGTGCATATCGAGTCAGTTCTTGAAGGAAAAGAAGTGATGTTTTCATACGATGGAAAAGGGGTTCATAGGAAGTATCTCACTTAATGATCAAAAAAGATGTCTACGACTAGACATCTTTTTTTGTGATTAGCACTTTATTGGTTTTTCAGCAGTTTGAAAATGTGTTTCGCTTGATCTGTATTTTCCATGAGCCCTTTTAGCTGCTCACTTGTTGGTCCATAAGCATAAAATGGTACTTCATCCCCTGTATGACCCGATGTGGTCCAGCCTGTATGAGACCTCGTATTGATGACCTTTTCGATGGCATCATCAATTTGAACAGGATCTTTTGTTTCAGCTGCCTTTTGAATAGAGGCGATTTCCTCTTTTGAGAAATCAAGGTCGATGTATTGTTTGAGCGCAGTCTCGACCGTCATACCCCCAACAATTTTGTTTGCAATAAAATCAGGTGTCTTCTTTGCTGCTTTGACAGGCTGATAATCCCAGCTTCCCGAGCCGTCTGCCCCGAAGGAAAGGCCGCCAGTTGAATGATCTGCTGTCGTGATGACTAATGTATTTTTATCCTTTTTTGCGAAACGAATGGCTTCTTCAAATGCTTTTTCAAAATCCTTCATCTCACTCATCGCACTGACAATATCGTGGTCATGTCCAGCCCAGTCAATTTGACTGCCTTCAACCATGAGGAAAAATCCTTTTTTGTTTTTAGACAGCTGTTTGATGGCTGAGGATGTCATGTCTTGCAAAGAAGGGGTCGTTTTATCACGATCAATTGCTTTATCGAGACCACCGTCAGCAAAAATGCCTAACAATTTTTGCTGTTTGTTTTTTTGTAAGTCAGCTTTATTGGTTACGTAACGATAGCCTGCTTTTTGAAATTCTTTCGTCAAATCACGATCTTTTCGGACAAAATCGATCAGTCCTCCGCCAAGCATGACATCGACTGTATGCTGTTTGCCAATTTTCTCATCGAAGAAATCATCAGCAATGGCTGCTGTGTTTTTTCTAGACACATCGTGGGCGGCATACGCAGCAGGTGTCGCATTGGTTAATTCAGATGTGACGACGAGACCAGTAGACTTTCCTTTGCGTTTTGCTTCTTCTAATACTGTTTTTAGTTTTTTGCCATTTTTGTTTACACCAATGGCGTTGTTGTATGTCTTTTGACCAGTTGCCATGGCTGTACCAGCTGCTGCTGAATCAGTAATGTTACTTTTAGAATCATCAGGGTATGTTTTATGCATGCCAGTGAGGTAAGGGTCAAATGCTGTTTGCTTGGAAAGATCACCGTTGTGTTTAAATGAGCGGTAAGTTGAAAGGTAAGGTGTTCCCATGCCATCTCCAATGAGCACGATCACATTTTGTACGTCATTTTTTGGTTTCTTTTTAGCCTCAGCTTTGTCAGCCTGTCCAAATTCAATTCCTGAAAAAATACCAATCGATAACACTGATGCGGCTGCGATTGCAGCTATTTTCGTTTTCGAGCTTTTCAACACACTCATTCATTTTGCCTCCTCATTGTTTATGTATCGCTCTCACGTTTACAATGGTAGAGCAGAAGTGTGGATTCCAAATGACAGCACCGTAAAGTTCACTTTAAAATTGTAAAGGTCCACTTTACATAGAATGAACCAAAAAGAGAAATGAATGTATGATTTATCTATGACAAGATGCATTTGTTTTGTCATGATTGTGTAATAAAAATGAAATAAAAAGAACCCTAAAAAAAAATAATTTTTGCCGAATTAATAAGCATAATGTCGTAGGAAGTCAAGACTATTTCTTCTGGTATTCGATCCTTATAATAGAAAGTAGATAAAAATTCGGATCACGATAGATACATACAGGAGGAACAAATGAAAAAACAATTGATCACAGCTGCAAGTGCAGTTCTACTTGGGACGACATTATTTGCCGGAGCTGCCTCAGCACAATCAGTAAAGGTTCAAAAAGGTGACTCTCTTTCTGTTCTAGCGAAAAAATACAAAACAACCGTGAGTAAGATTAAATCAGACAATAAGTTGAAATCTAACACGATTTATGTTGGACAAACCTTAAAAGTGAATGGTACTTCTTCAAAAAAGGTAACGAAAACATCAAAAACAACAACAAAAGTAAAAGCGTCTTCAACGACAGCCACTCATAAAGTTGTCAAAGGAGATACTTTATCTAAAATCGGCAAAAAATATGGAATGACAGTGAAAGAGCTGAAATCGTTAAATAAACTCAAAACAGATCTGATTAAAATTGGACAAAAGCTGAAAGTGAAAAAGACGTCCAAAGTGAAACCAACACCTGTCAAAGAAAAAACAGTTGCTACTTCTTCTTTAAACACGTCTAAACTCGTAGCAGATGCGAAAGCACAAAACGGTACACCATATAAATGGGGTGGAACGACACCGAAAGGCTTTGATTGCAGCGGTTTTATGTGGTATATCATTAACAAACAAACAAAGATTTCAAGACAAACAACTGAAGGTTTTTGGGGATCAATGAAAAGCGTCTCAACACCTAAAGTTGGAGATTTTGTCTTCTTTACAACCTATAAATCTGGCCCATCTCACATGGGTGTCTACCTTGGGAACAACAAGTTTATCCACGCTGCTTCTGATGGTGTGACAATCAGCGATATGACTTCAAGCTATTGGAAGCCAATTTACCTTGGCGCAAAGACATTTGTAAACTAATAATGGATCTTAAGAGACTGCTTACTAGGCAGTCTTTTTTTTTGTATATCGTTTGCGCAGCTCAATCAGTCCTTTATCATAGCTCTCTATGAGTCTAAAGGCTTTTAAATAAGCAAAAGTGAAGACAAGTTATCAAAAGAATAATTTTATTTTCACTTTATAAAAATTATATCAAAAAAGTATAATTTTGTATTTTGTATAATAAATAGAAGAAGCCAAGCTATGATTTGAATAAAGATTGAAGAAAATCTACCCTGATGATTGACAAATATTTTGTTGATAAATAAGAATTTTCACTCTATTTTGAAAAAAAGTGTTTTCATTTTTTAATTTTCATATATAATAATTTTACGCCACTAATTTATTGCGCTAAATTAAATCTAAATATTCAGAAAATAAAGTGAATTACGAAGTGGTGGCGTCTTTAGACGGATACTAAGTTTTGGGAGTGATGGTATGAGCAATTCGTTGTTTAGAAAGAAGAGCATTTCAGAGCTAATTGCGGCAACACAAGGGGAAAAAGCGTTAAGAAAGGAATTAGGTTCATTTGACTTAACGATGCTTGGTATTGGAGCGATTATCGGTACAGGGATATTTGTACTGACAGGTACAGGCGCCGTCACAGCAGGACCAGGACTTGTTTTATCATTTGTGATTGCAGGTCTTGCATGTTTATTTGCGGCATTGTCATATGCGGAATTCGCTTCCACAGTGCCAGTATCAGGATCTGTTTATACATTTACGTACGCATCTATGGGAGAATTTTTAGCGTTTATCATTGGCTGGGATTTGATATTAGAATATATGCTAGCCGCTAGTGCCGTTTCAGCAGGTTGGTCAGGCTACTTTGTGTCGTTTTTAAATGGGATAGGGATTCATATACCGGTTGAATTAACAGCAGCACCAGGTGGTTTAAAGGGTCAAGTGACATATTTTAATCTTCCTGCATTTATTATTTTAATGATCATCACCTTCTTGCTGTACTTCGGTATTAAAGAATCAAAACGAGTCAACAACATTATGGTCATTATGAAAATTGCGGTGATTCTGCTCTTTATTTTAGTCGCTGTGAAATATGTAAAACCTGAAAACTGGACACCATTCGTTCCTTTTGGAACTTCAGGCGTGTTAAGTGCAGCAGCTCTCGTATTCTTTGCATTTATCGGATTTGATGCAGTTGCTTCTGCGGCAGAGGAAACAAAAAATCCATCCCGCAACTTGCCAAGAGGAATCATCACTTCCTTATTGATTTGTACCGTGTTGTATGTGGTAGTCAGTGCGATCATGACAGGCATTGTTCCATTTATGAACTTTGAGGGAGTATCCCATCCAGTGTCTCTTGTTTTACAAGTAGCCGGTCAAAATTGGGTGGCGGGTATTGTAGATGTTGGGGCGATTTTAGGGATGACCACGGTCATGCTTGTCATGCTGTACGGCCAAACACGTGTCATGTTTGCCATGTCTCGTGATGGCTTGGTACCAAAGGTTCTTTCAAAGGTTCATCCAAAACATAAAACACCTTATATCAATACTCTTTTCTTTGGAACATTGTCAGCATTAATGGGTGGATTCATTCCGCTTGATGAGCTGGCAAGTCTAGTGAACATCGGAACACTTTCAGCTTTCATTTTGATTTCAGTTGCTGTCATTGTCATGAGAAAAACACAGCCTGATTTACCGAGAGCATTCAGATGCCCCGCAGTGCCGCTCATTCCAATCTTGGCTATTCTATCTTGCGGACTGCTCATTTATAAGCTTGGCACCATCACATTTGTTCGTTTCTTAATCTGGCTTGCCATTGGGCTTGTTGTCTATTTCTTATATTCAAGAAAGCACTCCGAATTAAACAAAAAATAAGAGTGTACAGAAAAAGCCAGTCAAGTATGACTGGCTTTCAGCGTGTAGACAAACCCTCGCATTCGTTGTCAGTCCTGCGCTTCGGTGCTCACGAATGTCAAATTCGCTCCGCGCCGATGCTCGTCCTTCCTAGACTGCAAAGGTTTTCTATCACGCTGAAAAGAAGACAAAGGGCTAAAATAAAATTCATTTTAGCCCTTTGTCAACAATCTGAAAGCCAGTCAAGTATGACTGGCTTCTTAGTATTAAAAACCTAATTGAAGATCGACATCAATGGAGACGATCGCATAGACACAAACGATGACAAAAATATTCAGAACGACGCCTAGGAAACCTGGTCCAGTGCGGCCTTTTTTAATGAACAGTTCAATCACACCGAATGGAACTGCGGCCATTGCAAAAGGAAGCATTTGAAACGAATAAAATGTCACATTGCTGATAATGGCGAGGTTCAGCATGAGCAGCGATAAAATAGCGGTGCCGACCGAAATCCAGCCAAACACATTATGCTCTTTAAAAATTCTTACCAATTCCATAATTCCACCTCGCTCACTTTGGCCGTTTTAATGCGTTTTGTCTTCACAAATTTCTCTATTTCTTTAGAAGGACCTGTGACAACAGAACCGTAAACCGTGACACCATTTTGATTGATGTAGCGTATTCGGTTAGAGAGGTCAAGTTCAGGTCTGCCAGAGATCGTTTTTGCCCAGGATGGATGCTGGTTGACATAGGCGAGGGCATCTTTGAACTGATCAACCTCTGTTTTTGATGTGTGCTGAAGCTCTTTTAAAAATTCAGAGTCTTTCCCGGGAAAACCGATTGGACGCTGATTTCCACTTAATGAATCTTCTGTTTTTATCGCATTCCAAAGCACTTTCATATCATATTTTTTAGAAAATGAATACACGTCTTTCGGTGTGTATGCTTTGTCATAGGATACATACACTTCACTCACTGTTCCTTCAGGTAACTTGTCTAAAGTGGTGAGTGTTTGTTTTTTAGATGTATCTGCCTGCGACGAAGGGTGCGTAAAGAAATCCTCCGTATTACGTGCGCTGTCGCCATAATAAGAGATCGTAGGCTGCTTTAATTTATCGAAAAACATTTCGATTTGTTCACTACCGATGGCTTCTGTTTTATTGCCAATTTGTTTTTGCAGCTTAAGTTCTGTGTTCATACCAAACAGTTTGACTTGCCCTTTTAAATCCTTCATATCAATGGCGACATTCGGTTTTGTTAGGGCGACTGTTACAGCGGCCGTTTCCATAAAATGATTGCCTTTACTGTCTGCTCCGCCAACGCCGTAGTATAGATAACTACCTAGTGTACAAAGCGGTAAAATAATCAGCGTAGATATGACAGCAAGCACAGAAATACGTAAATAGGACTTTCTTTTTCCGTATTGTAAAATGGCTTTTTGTTTTTCAGGACTGATGGAGAAGTCTGTCCAATCTGAGTCATTCAGTTCTTGGCTTAAGCGTTTTTCATTTTCTTCGAGCTCTTCTTCAAACGCCATCATTTCTTCTTCATTCATCTCGCCATTATTATACTGTTCCCATCGCTTATTAAACTCTTCATTCATCATTAACACCTCTGTTATATAGTGCTTTTAGGCGCTGCCTTGCACGAAATAAAACACTTTTAAAATTTGCTTCAGTAATATTCATGACCTTGGATGCTTCTTTGTAATTCAGTTCTTTTAAATAATACAATGTCAACGCTTCCTTGTAGTTATCTGGAAGCTGCTCCAAATACATGTTGAGGACTTCTTTTATTTCAATCTGTTCAGCAGGACTTTGTACAGACGTTTGTAAAAGGCCGCCAATGAGATCATCCGATATGGTCACTTCTTTTTTATGTTTCCTGACATAATCAATAAAAGCATTTCGTGCCACCTGAAATAACCAAGGTTTCACTTTGCTATGGTCGTAGGAATGAATATGTATATAAGCACGCATAAAGGTTTCCTGCAATAAGTCCTCTGCCAAATGTTTGTCTTTTGTCATGGAGAGCAGAAACCTGTAAACATCGTTCATATACATTTGATAAATTTCATCGATCGTCACTGATTTTTCTCCCCTCTATGTTATACACGCATAAGAAAGGCATAAAGTTGCACGAAACTTCTCATAGGCCGTACATTACTCATCTCTTTCACCGAATCAAAATCATTTCTCCTTATCATAGCGAAATTTGCATCATTTATAAAGTGTTTTCAATAGAACAAATCAGGAAAAAAACTCAAAAAACGACAATTTTGGACACATTTCTTCCTCTATTCTCTCCTAAAAACACATACTTGAATACAGAAGGAGCGGTCATCTTAAGTGAAAAGATGATTTTAGTGAACCGTCTCTATTTTATCAGCAGGAGAAAATTTTTAGTACCAGGTAATAAAAAATTTGTTATAATAGAAACAAATCCTTCATTCTTCAAACAAAGGAAGTGCACTATGTATAAATTTTCAGGCTATACCGTCAAAGCATTTTTTGCTCTCCGAGGCGGAATCAAAGTATATCAAAAAGAAAATCTGCCAACAGACCGGGGGTTTGTCATTGCTTGTACGCATGAGGGTTTTGTGGATGTTCTTGCATTAGGCGCAGGAATTCTTCCGTTTGAGATCCACTACATGGCGAAAAAAGAATTGTTTGCAAATAAATGGATCGGCGGATTTTTAAAGAAGATTCATGCTTTTCCAGTTGATCGAGAGAATCCTGGGCCAAGCAGTATTAAAACGCCCATTAAATTATTAAAAGAGGGGAAAATCGTTGGGATTTTTCCAAGCGGAACACGTACAACAGAAGATGTTCCTTTAAAAAGAGGGGCCGTTACGATTGCGCAGCTCGGCAAATCACCAATCGTACCAGCAGCGTACAAAGGACCTTCTAATGCAAAAAGCCTTTTTAAGAAGGGGAAAATGCGCTTAATTATTGGTGAACCGATTGAGCTGTCTGAATTTGATCATCTGCCGCCAAAAGAAAGATTAGGTGCGATGACAGAAGTATTAAACACAAGAATCAAAGAACTTGAAGCTAAGTTAATCGAAAAGGGATAAAGAAAACGACCACTTGCTAAGGCAAGGGTCGTTTTTTTCTTAAGAAGCGCCTTCTTCAGCTGCTTCTAATAGTTGTTCGTTTAGTTTTTTGACTTCGATGTATGCCACATGGTGTCCATCGACTTCATTAATGATAAATTCATAGCCTTGTTCACGAATCGCGTCATTTTTCTCGACTTCATATTTTTGTGTAAGGAACCAGCCGCCGATTGTGTCGACTTCTTCGTTATCAAGCTGAATACCTAGTAGCAGGTTAACTTGATCTACAAGGACCTTTCCATCAAAGATGTAGTGGTCTTCTCCCAATTTACGCACTTCGTTGATTTCATCAATATCGAATTCATCACGAATCTCACCGACGATTTCTTCAAGGATGTCTTCAACTGTTACAAGTCCTGCTGTACCGCCATATTCATCTGATAAAATGGCCATGTGTACTCGCTCACGCTGCATTTTAAGCAGTAGATCATGAACAGGAACCGTTTCAATTACATGAATAATTGGGTTTACAAAATGTTCGATCGTATCACTTGTGGAACATTCACCACTAATACATGCAGTGAGTACTTCTTTAATATTCACAACACCGATGATGTTGTCTTTATCGCCATCTTCAATTGGATAACGTGTATATTTCTCGACTTTGGTCACTTTCAGCATTTCCTCAATCGTAATATCATGCGGGAAGCTGACAACTTCGGTACGAGGAATCATAATTTCTTTCGCCAGACGGTCATCAAATTCAAAAATTTTATTCACATATTTGAATTCAGACTGGTTAATCTCGCCGCTCTTATAGCTCTCAGATAAAATAATCCGCAATTCTTCTTCAGAGTGCGCCATGTCATGCTCAGAAACTTGCTGAAGACCAAATGCTTTCGTTAATAAACGAGCAGATCCATTTAACACCCAAATGAACGGAAACATCACTTTATAAAATATCATAAGCGGTCTAGCAAATAGAAGGGACACTTGCTCAGCCTTTTGAATGGCGAGTGTTTTTGGGGCAAGCTCTCCAACCACGACGTGTAAAAACGTCATAATACTAAACGCAATAATAAAAGTGACAATATGACTGGCTGATTGAGGAATCGACAGCTCTACAAATAGTGGAGCAAGCATATGCGCAATTGTTTCTTCCCCTAACCAACCAATCCCAAGGGCGGTAATGGTGATACCAAGCTGACAGGCCGATAAGTACTCATCAAGATGAGTCGTGACGTGCTTGACAGCAACTGCTGTTTTATTACCTTCTGCAATTAATTGATCAATTCTTGAGCTTCTTAAGCGAATGATCGCAAACTCCGATGCAACGAAAAACGCGGTTAAAGCTATAAGTAAAGCAACTATGAGTAAATTCACTATGTCCAATTAAGGCCTTCGTTCTGACTTTGAGAACGAAGGTAACACCTCCTGTTTAGTAAAAATTTTAACTTAACAGCAGTAAAAATGATTGGACAGCCGTCATTTTTTCAGGAGTAAGCTGCTCTTTTAGTTTTTCACGTTGTTCTGGCTGAAGCTGCTTACAACGTGCCAAAATGCGGTCCATATGCTCATTCATCCGATCGATATCAGAGGTTAAATGGACAAGTTCGTCATGGTCTTCCTTTTGAGAAGGGAATTGTTCATCTAATCTGGATTTGATGTCAGAAAGAGCCAATCTCTGCTGTTTGCAAAGAACGATTAATTGTAATCGTTTTAAAGCATGTTCATCGTAATAACGATAATTAGAGCAAGATCTAACAGGCGCAAGCAACCCTAGATTCGTATAATAATCTACAGTTCGTTTCGTCACCTGTGCAATCTGTGCTAGTTCACCAATACGATACTTTTTCTCAGCCCCATCTGAACATCTCCTCCTAACCGTCACGTTATAGTTTATGAAAATAGTTTAATATAATTCGAGTCTGAAATACAAGATAATTGTTCAGATTTCCTGCCAATATGAAGAAACAAAGGGCATTTCCATCAATTTAGGTTGTCATCTCTAAAATACTGTAGCGATACAGGAATTTTCAGATTATTTATGGTAAGATAAAATGAATACCGTTTCATATATATGTAGAGAGACGGATTTTACGTGAACCGGAGGTGGTTAAGTGGGGCCCTCAAAGTAGTCTTATTTAATCAGTTAACCGTTTTGCAAAAGATAACATCATCAATCAGGAGGTGACTCCTTGTTCTTCTAAGAAAGAGCAAGGTTAAATGGACGATATTGTTAATCTGAGTATAGTCGGAGTTTTGATTGCTTTAACAGCTTTCTTTGTTGCATCTGAATTTGCCATTGTAAAGGTGAGAAGTTCAAGAATTAATCAGCTTGTTGCCGAAGGGTCCAAAAAGGCTATCATGGCGAAAAAGGTGACATCAAGGCTAGATGAATATTTGTCAGCCTGCCAGCTCGGTATTACAGTGACATCCCTTGGTTTAGGGTGGATCGGTAAACCGGCAGTAAAAGAACTTTTAGTTCGAGGTTTTGGTTTGACAAACATTCCTGATTCAGCAATCAGCCTGATCTCAGCAACACTTGCGTTCTCTATTATTACCTTTTTGCATGTAGTTGTTGGCGAGCTTGCACCAAAAACACTTGCCATACAAAAGGCAGAAAAAATGACGCTTTGGCTGTCAGGACCGCTGCATGCATTTTATATCCTTATGTACCCTTTCATTTATGTCTTGAACGGGTCAGCCCGTGTACTAACGAAAATGATGGGTATCGATATGGGGTCTGAAAAAGAACATTCCCATTCCGAAGAGGAATTAAAGATTTTATTATCTGAAAGCTTAAAAAATGGGGAAATCAACTCATCAGAGTATAATTATATGAACAAGATATTCGATTTTGATAATCGAATCGCAAGAGAAATTATGATACCGCGAAGAGAAATTTGTGCGATTCCAGAAGATATGCCGTTAGACGAAATATTGGCGATCATGACAAAGGAAAAGTACACACGCTTCCCAGTGTTTTCAGGGGATAAAGACCATGTCATTGGCATGCTCAACAAAAAGCAGCTCTTTGCAGATATTGTGTACCAAGGAGAAAAAGATCAACTGAAGCTTCAAGATTATATTTATCCAGTGATTGAAGTGATTGACACGATTCCAATTCAAGAGCTTCTCGTCAAGATGCAGCGCGATCGAATGCATATGGCGATTTTAACGGATGAATATGGCGGGACATCTGGACTTGTCACAACGGAGGATATTTTAGAAGAGATTGTTGGAGACATTCGAGATGAATTCGATGAAGATGAGCAGCCGGTCATTCAAAAGAGAGCGGAGCATCATTATATATTAGATGGAAAAGTGAGATTAGAGGAAGTTCAAGATTTGATCGAAATGTCATATCATGATGAAGAAATTGATACGATAGGCGGGCTAATCTTAAATGAGAACATTGATATCCGAGAAGGACAATCCATTTATCTTGATGATATTCGGATGAAGGTCTTGGAGATGGATGGACGCTATGTGAAAAAGATCGACCTGAAAAAAGGCGTCACATCATCAGAAAAAGAAAATACACGAACAGGGCTTGATATAAAAGAGCCACTGTTAGTAAATGAAATGACCTTGAGCGAAAAATAAGCTCAAGGTTTTTTTAGGTATTTAGCCTCTTTTTTGAGAATGTATGTTCGTATATAATAAGAACAAACGTTCGTAAAAGGGGGATGGACATGCTCTGGTATGAAACAGCAAGTATCGCGGAGAAAAAAACCTCAATGAAACGTATTGAGTTTCATTTAAAAAATTTCAAGAACTATCAAGCAGCCATTTTAAATATTGAAAGACAGCTTGAAAAGCGAAGTTCTCTCCAACATCATCATATGGCACGTCAAAAATTAGAAGAGCAGAAAAGTCAGTATGAACTGATTGTTGCTTGTATTGAAACGGCTTTAAAAGAATTGGATGAAATAGAGCAGCAGCTCATTGATTATAAGTATTTTCGAGATTGGCGCATGGCAAAATGTGCAATCGAAATCGGCTATAGTGAGAAGACACTGTTTTTAATGAAGCGCCAGCTGATGGATCAACTGCTCATCAGCCTAGCTGCCATCACAGATATTTAAAACAGAAGTTGTCCTATTTGATAAAACGCCGCAAAAAGGCATAAAGAGCCGATAATTGTCACAAGTAAATAGGCAGCAAGCTTTCCTATTTGACGCTGCATCAGCATCGTCGCAGATTCTACACTAAACGTAGAGAATGTGGTAAAGCCGCCAAAAAAACCGGTTCCTATGATCACTAGCAGTGGATGATTAGACGTTACAGCGCCTGTGAGAAAACCTAAACCGGCTGCACCTAATAAATTAATGAAAATAATACTGTACGGGAAAAGGGCATGGGACGGAGTTTTCTGGATTGTTTGGCTGATGAAGAAACGACATGCACTGCCGATCCCTCCAGCTACAGCTGTATAAAAAACAATCATTTATTTGCTTCCTTTCTGCTGCTTATTTTGATGAAAGAGCCGTTCTGCAAGGATCAGGCCAGCTAAAGCAGCGGCTACTCCAGCAATGACTGAGAGCAGGATGTACATCATACTTAAATTGAACTGCCCTGCCTGTAACAGAAGAACTGTCTCTTTAGAAAAGGTGGACATGGTCGTAAACCCGCCGCAAAACCCTGTTCCAATCAAAGCAGCAAGATCTTTTTTCCCTTTCTGAAATAGAAAGTATCCTGTCGCAAAACCAAGAAGTAGGCTGCCGGAAATGTTTTCAATCATCGTTGCATAGGGGAATGTCTGGCTGATGACGGTTTGGCTTAGTTCATATCTGCAAAGTGTACCAATCAATCCACCGATAAAAACGGCGAAATAAGTTTTCATCTGCATCATTTCTCCTTTTGAAAAAATAGCGGGTTATCCGTTACCACACCATCAATTGGGTATTTTTTGATTCGATCCGCTGTTTTTTGATCTTTTACAGTCCATATGAATACTTCCATTCCGAATGAATGAATACGATCAATCCACCATCTATTGATCATCGTTTTCTTCATATTAAGACCATTTGCAAACGAGCTGTATGCCGTTAACTTTCGTTTCGTTAGTTTAAATGCATCAGGCTTTATAATCAAAGCTGTGCGAAGAGAAGGGGCGAACGCTTTGATTCTTTGCAGTGCATGAACATCAAAAGATTGAATCATGATATGACGAGAATAGGCAAACCGATTGATGATGCGGGCAACTGCCTTTTCGATTCCTATCTGCCGTTTTGGGTGTTTGATCTCGATCAATATCCCAATCCGCTGACTGTATCTTTCAAGAATTTCTTGTAATGTTGGAATTCGTTCATTCGTATACTGTTGGTCAAACCAGCTTCCTGCGTCCAGTTTTTTCAACTGATCAAGTGTATAACTTTTGACTAAGCCGTTTCCGTTCGTCGTTCGATCAACGGTATCATCATGGATGACGACGACGTGCTGATCCATTGTCATTTGTACATCTAATTCAATATAATCTGCTCCTTGCTCGACAGCTACATCAAACGCAGCGATTGTATTTTCTGGGGCGGCGCTTGATGACCCTCTATGTGCGATAATATACACTTGCTCCAGCTCCCTGACATAAGTTCTGGTCTTTATCATATCAAATGCTTTGGTGGTTTTCCTTCTTTACTATATGGAGAAGAAGAGCGCCGTATTATCATGGAACCTCATGTACCGAAAAAGCTTGATGTATCATTTTGAAAAGTTTACAGGAATAGAGCAAGCTTTGATTGAGTAAACCTGAATTACATCAATTTTTCTTCGATCAATTTTGTCCAAATCGTCAGCGTTCGTCAAAATATTAGTGCTTTCGTCATGTTGACTGAAAATTCTGATGTTTTATAATGATGAAAAGGAGGCGAGATGATTGGGTAAAGGGAGAATTAGAGTGGAAGAACGTATTAAGGCCGAAACGGATGCTGAAATGTTTAAAGCGACTCTCCTTGATCAGGCTCAGAAGAAAAAGTAGTTTGCTGCCCGTCGATATGTCTCAAGCCAAAATTTCATAATTGAACATCATGCCTCGGGATAGGTCCCGAGGCTTTTTATATAGAGGTTAGACATTTAAGAGAGGACATAAACGAAGGTTATATTATAAACTAGAGAGGATTGTTTTAAAGGAGAGAGACAGAGATGTTTACACAAAAATGGATGGATACATATTTTACAGTCGATATTGCGATCCAAATAGGCATTAGCCTTTGTATTTTATTGCTTTTTTTATTACTTCGAAAAGTATTTACGAAATACTTGTTTCACCTGCTCTTTAAACTGACAAACCGGTCTAAAACCGAAGTCATTAACCAAATTGTCGTGGCGTTTGAAAAACCTGCGAGGCTGTTTTTTGTGGCACTAGGTTTATATTTTGCGTTAAGACAAGCCCCATACTTTGAGCACCATATGGATGTCATTGTCAAATTGTATAGATCCTCTATTATTTTGATGCTGACGTGGGGACTTTGTAATCTAACCGCAGCTTCTTCCTTCTTATTTCAAAAAGTGAATTCAAAATTTGAATTAGAGATGGATGATATTTTAGCGCCATTTTTATCAAAGGTTCTTCGTTTTATTATTATTGCACTGAGTATTAGCGTCATTGCACAAGAGTTTAATTATGATGTGAACGGACTTGTGGCTGGGCTTGGTCTAGGTGGTCTTGCTTTTGCGCTCGCTGCGCAGGATACAGTGGCGAACTTTTTTGGAGGAATTGTGATTATTACAGAGAAGCCTTTTACAATGGGCGATTTTGTAGAGACTCCAAGTGTACTTGGAACTGTAGAGGACATTACCTTCCGAAGCACAAAATTTAGAACACCTGCTGAAGCGGTGGTGACCGTGCCAAATTCGACCCTTTCAAAGGAGCCGATCACAAATTGGACGAGAATGAATAAACGTCAAATTACGTTCTCTGTTCGCGTATCTTACAATACACCGAAAGAAAACATTGATAAGTGCATCAAACGTCTGAAACAAATGCTTTATGAGCATGATGGGGTTCATAAGGAAACGATAATGGTGAATTTCGATGTGCTGGCAGACAGCTATTTAAACTTATTCTTTAACTTTTATACAAACACAACGGCTTGGTCTGAAAACCTGGATATTAAGCAGGATATTAACTATCGCATTATTGATATTTTCCATGAAGAAGGGGTAGAATTTGCTTTCCCTGGACAGACCATTTATATGAAACAAAAAGGTGAGAAACAGCTCGGTGAATAAAGGAGGAATGGTGGTTGGATCAAACAAAAGTGGCAGCGCTAAGAGAGAGATTATCAAAGGCCTCACATATTACGGTCCTTTCAGGTGCTGGGATGAGCACAGAATCGGGAATTCCCGATTTTAGATCAACAGGTGGACTATGGACAGAAGATACCTCTCGCATGGAGGCAATGAGCCGGTCTTACTTTTTATCACATCCTCATCAATTTTGGCCGAAATTCAAAGAATTGTTTCAAATGAAGATGAGTGGAGAGTACGAGCCAAATGCTGGACATGCTTTTTTAGCCAATTTAGAAAAGCAAGGAAAACGCGTGGATATTTTCACGCAAAATATCGATGGTCTGCATAAAAAAGCGGGAAGCCAGCATGTGTATGAACTGCATGGTTCCATTCAAACAGCTACATGTCCATCATGCGGGTCAACATACGAACTGCCTTATTTATTACAAGAAGAGGTGCCGGTTTGTGAGCGGATTTCATCAGACGGCCGCACATGTGGACGAGTACTTAAAACAGATGTTGTCCTTTTTGGAGACATGGTGAAGCACTTTGATCAAGTGGAGAAATCGCTCCAGCAAACGGACATGCTGCTCGTCATGGGAACTTCCTTAGAAGTGGCACCAGCACGATATATTCCAGAAGATGCTGCTCATCATCCTTCCATCTTTAAGGTCATGATGAATTTAAGTGAAACGGAATTCGATCCGCTGTTTGATCTTGTCTTTCACGAACGAATTGGCGAGCTTGTGAATGCTTTATAAATCATAAAAAACCCGCATCCAACAGGTGCGGGTTTTCTTTATTGCTGTAGTGGCTTCATTGTTTCATCAAGGACTTCAAACGTGTAGCCCTTCGCCTTTAATTGTGTGATCAGACTGTTTAAGTATTTTGCGGTAGCTGGTTGATCATGCATTAAGATGATTTTTGGCTCTTTCGGGTACTTGGTTTCAAGCACTTGCAGCTGATTTAATACTTCTGGTACATATTTTGAGCTTTTATATTTCCAGTCAAGACTGTCAATGGTCCAGTCCCAGTATACAAAGCCTTTTTGTTTTAAACGTGTTTTTTGCTGGTCTGTTAAGTTTGGAGAACTGCCATAAGGTGTTCTCACAAGATGTGTATATTCACCAGTAACAGAAGCCAATATACGTTGATCTTCTTTCATCTCATTTACAGGAGAATCACTTTTTTGATAAAAGCGTTTCACATCATGCGTGATGCCATGAAGTCCTAATTGATGACCTTCTTGATGAAGTCTTTTCACAGCTGCTGGGTGTTCTTTGATTTGCGGCCCGAGCATAAAGAATGTGGCCTTCACTTGCTGTGATTTTAGCACATCTAACAGCTGATTTGATGTAGCAGAAGGGCCATCATCAAAGGTCAAAAAGATCGTTTGATCCGTTACATGTTTGTTTGGATTGATCTTAAAATGTGCATCTAATGTTTTTGGCGAATCATCTTTTGCTTTCAGACTTGTACTTGTGTCTCGAAATGGACTGCTCGCAGACACTTCATTCGGTTGATCTGCTGCCTGCATATTGGTTTTAGATATATCCCAAATGAAAAAAAGGATCAATGTCAGAATGACTAGACCAATTGCCTTTGAGAGCAGCATCGTGTTTGAAGGTGTCTGTTTTTTCGTAACCCGTTGCATTACAATCGCTCCAATAAATCAGTAGTTTGTGTCGAATCATGTAGTGGATTCTGTCTTTTTTCGCTGTTTTTTGTCGTACTCATATGGAGTAAGTATACAGGAAAAAAGAGCCTATGAATATAGAAGATGCTAAAAAATTGGAATCTTTTTGGTTATGAATCTATATTTGTTACAATAGAAGGTTATCCAGTCAAATGGATATGAAATAATTCTGAATAATCATTGAAACGTTTACATTTATCCGCTAAGATAGCATCAGATTCAACCATTAAGCAAAGCGAAGGGGAGATTCCATATGAAAGTATTGTACAATGGGGATTTTATTGAAAAAAAAGATGCACATGTTGATATTGAAGACAGAGGCTATCAATTTGGCGACGGAGTCTATGAGGTCATCCGCGTATATAATGGAACTTTGTTTACATTAAAAGAGCATACTGAGCGTCTATTCAAGAGTGCAAAGGAAATCGGCATTCATCTGCAAGGTACAGTATCCGATATGGAAGAGAATTTGAAGAAGCTAGTCGCAGATAATCAAGTGATTGATGGTGGCGTGTATATTCAAGTCACGCGAGGCGTCGCACCTCGTAAACATCAATATGGTGCACTTACCCCTCAGATTACGGCATATACATTTCAAGTGAAAAAGCCTATTCAAGAGCAGACAGCTGGTGCGAAAGCTCTATTGTCTGAAGATCTTCGCTGGTTAAGATGTGATATTAAAAGCTTAAACCTTTTATATAACGTCATGGAAAAGCAGAAAGCGTCTGAAGCTGGTGCGTTTGAAGCGATTTTAATAAGAGACGGCTTTGTGACAGAGGGAACGTCCTCGAATGTGTATGCCGTCATTGACGGTGTCATTCGTACACACCCAGCAAATAACCTGATTTTAAACGGCATTACACGTAGAAAGCTGCTAGAGGTTTGTCAGGAAGAAGGATGTCGTGTGGAAGAAACCCGCATGAGTAAAGACGAACTTTTGCATGCGCAGGAAATTTTCATTAGTTCAACGACAGCTGAAGTGATTCCAATTGTAGAGATAGATGGTCAGCCAGTTGGGGAAGGTGTTCCAGGGGAGATCACGAAGCGTGTACAGGAAGGGTTCCAGAAAAAAATTAAGCATGAAAGCGAAGCATCTATTTCTTCGTAAAAGGAAAAAGGCTGTAAACCAATGTTTACAGCCTTTCAGCGTGTAGACAAACCCTCGCATTCTTTGTCAGTCCTGCGTGCTGGTGCTCACGAATGTGAAATTCGCTCCGCGCCAGTACTCGTCCTTCCTAGGGCTGCAAAGGTTTTCTATCACGCTGAAAAGAAGACAAAGGGCTAAAATCAAGTTCTTTTAGCCTTTTGTGATGACATTTATTTCACGATCAGTACAGGTATATCTGATTTGGACGATAACTTTTCACTCACACTGCCAAAGAGCATTTTTTTCAATCTGCTTTGGTCACGTGCTCCCATGACGATGAGGTCTGCTGAAATCTCTTCAGCGTATTCGATAATCGCTTCTGCAGGCTCCCCTTCAACAATTTCAATCGCAGCTTCAAACTGCTCTTCATTTAACAGCATTCTTGCTTCTGCAACGACCTCTTCTGTATGGTCTTCAAAAATCAAGGGACTTTGCTGTTCATCATGAGGTACATACACAGGGGGTGTTTGAAGGTCTGCCATGCCGCCTCCGATATAAGCGCCGCCAGTCATTGGGCGAGGTGCATCAAACACCTGTCTGCTGGATTTCCCATCATGAGCGTAGGCAATGGTCAGCTTGGCATGCAACGTTTTGGCTAAAGCGATTGCCTTCTTTAATGCTTTCTTACTGTCTTCATGTCCATCAAACGCAACGACCATCCGATCAGCTTGAAACAATGTCCTCATTCCTTTCAAAAGGAGTCTATACGTTCATGGTATACCCGATATCTGAAAAAGATACACATAAAGGGTGTGAACTTTTTGTTAGAAAATTTCATTTATTGAAAAATATTTATTGACAAAATAGTGACAGCCACTATAAGATAAAAAAAGATTCAAGAGCCAAAAGGAGGAAATGTCATGTGCAACATCATTGGAAGAATGAAATCAAACTGCATGAAAGGGTTGATTCACGTGACAATTACACCTTCATTGGTCATTGAAAAGGGACTCGTATGTTCCAATTGATCGGATGAATCAAGGCGTATGTTGCGTATTTGTCAACATGCGCCTTTTTATCATGTATAAAAGAGGCGTACCAGTCAGCTGGTTGCCTCTTTTTTTGTTGTATACATTTCGCATCTCGAAATAATGGAATGCATCAACAACTAAATGAAGAGGAGTGAAAGCATGTGAACATGCCAAAGGCAAGACAAATGACAAAAGCTCAAAAAACGAAACAAGGTGACAATCAGGAAAATATAGAAAGCGGCTAGCTTTAAAAGGAGAGACAAACATGTTTTCAGTATTTGTGAAATTAGGCTGGTTCTTTAAACAAGAGTGGAGGCGCTATACAATCGCCATTACACTGCTGCTCATTGTGAATGTACTTGAAATGCTGCCACCGAGGTATCTAGGTCAAGCAGTTGATGACATTCGGTCTGGTCAATTTACAACATCCAGTATTCTGTTTTACGTAACCATTTTTTGCTTACTTGGTGTCAGTGTCTATGCGCTCACTTATTTTTGGATGTACCAGTTATTTGGCGGCGCGAATGTCATGGAACGTGTGATGCGCGGAAAATTAATGCGCCACTTACTTAAGATGACACCCACCTTTTATGAAAAGAAAAAAACCGGAAATCTAATGGCACTAGGTACAAATGATTTGAATGCTGTGGCTTTAACAACAGGATTTGGCGTTTTAACATTAGTCGATTCCACTGCTTACATGCTGATGATCTTTTTTACGATGGGACTGACGATCAGCTGGAAATTAACTTTAATGGCCATTATTCCGATGCCGCTGATGGCGATTTTGATAGCGTTTTATGGCAGTAAAATTCATGAACGCTTTACAGTCGCTCAAGATGCATTTGGTGATATGAATGATCGTGTATTAGAATCAGTTGCCGGCGTTCGGGTGATTCGGTCTTTTGTACAGGAAAAACAAGATGTGAATCGCTTTCGAGAAATGACAGATGATGTTTTTCAAAAAAATATGAGAGTGGCGATCATTGATTCATTGTTTGAGCCGACGGTGAAATTGCTTGTGGGGATCAGTTATTTAATCGGTATCGGTTACGGCGCATATCTTGTGTTCCAAAGTGATTTAACCATTGGTGAGCTTGTTGCATTTAACGTCTATCTGGGGATGATGATCTGGCCAATGTTTGCCATTGGTGAATTGATTAATATCATGCAAAGAGGAAATGCCTCATTAGACCGGTTGAATCATACACTCAGTTATCAACCGGATGTAACTGACGTAGCCAAGCCAAAAACATTACAAGAGCCTGGCGATATTCGATTTGAACATGTGACATTTAGGTATCCAACTTCCTCTAAAGATAATCTAACGGATGTCTCCTTTACTGTACGAAAAGGGCAAACGATTGGTATTACAGGAAAAACGGGAAGCGGAAAAACAACGATTGTCAAACAGCTTCTTCGTCAGTATCCGACAGGTGATGGAAAGATCTTGTTTTCAGGTGTTCCAATTGAGGACATTGAATTGGATCAACTGTTCCAATGGATTGGCTATGTTCCGCAAGATCATGTCCTTTTCTCTAAAAGTGTAGAAGAGAATATGCGTTTCGGTCATAGAGACGCGAGAGAAGCTGAATTAGCACAAGCGATTAAAGATGCTTACTTTGAAAAGGATTTACGCCTTTTACCAGAAGGCTTGGAAACCATGGTTGGAGAAAAGGGAGTGGCGCTGTCAGGAGGACAGAAGCAGCGGATTTCCATTGCACGTGCTTTATTAATTGATCCAGACATTTTGATTTTGGATGACTCGTTATCTGCAGTTGATGCAAAAACAGAAACGGCTATTTTAGAGAATTTAAGACAAAATCGTCATGGAAAAACGACATTTATTACAACCCACCGTCTATCAGCTGTAGAGCATGCGGATCTCATTCTTGTCATGGAAGAAGGACGTATTGTTCAAAAGGGAACCCATCAAGCGCTTATTCAGCAAGATGGATGGTATAAAGAGCAATTTCTGCGTCAGCAGCTGACAAATCAGCTGGAAGGAGGGGATGAGGCATGACAACAGGGAGAAGACTTCTTGCCTATGCACTCCTATATAAAAAAGTATTGTCTGTTGCTTTGATCTTTCTGATCATTGCAGTTGGTGCTGAGTTGACAGGACCTTTCATTGGGAAAAAAATGATTGATGATCATATTTTAGGTGTAGAAAAACCGTATGTTGAGGTAAATGAAAAAACAGATAAAACGGTTTATTACCAGGGAAATAACTATATAAGAAGTGACCGGCTACAGAATCAAAATGAAGATGGAAAGCAAATCAATGTCGTGCAAGTCGGATTTGGGTACTATTTTGTGAATGAACCGATTCGCTTTGACGGGAGCCGGACAATAGAAGGGGATCAGCTCACCATTGAAAATGGGAGCGAGCGTGAGACGTATCAGGTACAGCGTTTATCCAAAGAGGAAATCTTCGCTTTTTATCAGCCGGAAATCAGTGGTTTGGTGCAGCTTGTTCTATTTTATTTTGGGATGCTCGTCATTGCGATTTTCTTTCAATATGGGCAGCACTATTTACTCCAGCGTATTGCAAATCGCATTATTCAAAAAATGCGAGTGGACGTATTTGAACATATTCAAACGCTTCCGATTCGGTATTTTGATAATTTACCGGCTGGAAAGGTTGTCGCGCGGATTACCAATGACACAGAAACCATTCGTGATTTATATGTCACAGTACTAGCGAATTTCGTCACGAGTGCCATTTACATGATTGGCATTTATATCGCCATGTTTTTATTAAATGTGAAGCTGGCGCTCATTTGTTTAGTGGCTGTTCCGATTATTTTCCTATGGTCGATGACTTACAGAAAGTTTGCGTCGGTTTACAATCATCGCATTCGATCCATCATCAGTGAAATTAATGCCAAGCTAAATGAAGCCATTCAAGGAATGACGATTATTCAAGCATTTCGACATGAACAAGCAACAAAAGAAGAATTTGATGAGCTGAATAACAATCACTTTCGATATCAGCGAAAGATGCTTCATTTAAATTCACTACTCTCACATAACTTGGTGAATCTGCTTCGGAACTTAGCATATGTCGCACTCATTTGGTATTTTGGCGGTGCGTCCTTAAGTGCCACGGGCATTGTATCGATTGGGGTGCTCTATGCATTTGTCGATTATTTAAATCGTTTGTTCCAGCCGATTACAGGCATTGTGAATCAATTTTCTAGATTAGAATTAGCAAGGGTTTCATCTGAACGGGTCTTTCGATTATTAGATGAGCCTGGTACTGAAGTGGAAGAACCGGTTCAGAAGAAAATCGAGGGGCACGTTCAATTTCAGGATGTTACCTTTGCGTATAATGAAGGGAAAAATGTATTAAAGAACATCACCTTTGAGGCGAAAAAAGGTCAGACGGTGGCACTCGTTGGACATACCGGTTCTGGGAAAAGTTCGATCATGAATTTGCTACTGCGTTTTTATGATATTCAGCATGGGGATATCCTCATTGATGGAAAAAGCATCTATGATCAGTCGCGCCAAACGTTGCGTAAACAAATGGGCATTGTACTTCAAGATCCTTATTTATTTTCTGGAACGATCGCATCCAATGTCAGTTTAGGAAATGAAGACATTAAAAGAGAAACGATTGAAACATCGTTAAAGCAAGTGGGCGCAGCAGAACTATTAAAGCATTTGCCTGAAGGTTTTGATGAACCAGTTGTTGAAAAGGGGAGTACTCTTTCCTCTGGGGAGCGTCAATTGATTTCATTTGCCCGTGCACTGGCATACGATCCAGCGATCTTAATTCTAGATGAAGCGACGGCTAACATCGATACAGAAACAGAAGCCATCATTCAACGGGCACTAGATGTCGTCAAAGAAGGACGAACCACTTTTGTCATTGCACACCGATTATCTACTATTAAGAAAGCTGACATGATTTTGGTGTTAGAAAAGGGTGAGATTGTCGAGCGCGGCAGCCACGAAGAGCTCATGGAGCAAGGCGGACTGTATGCGCAAATGTACGAATTACAAAAGGGAGCTGTGACGAGCAGCTGATAGGATGAGCAGCAAAAGCCTCTTTCAATTTGAAAGAGGCTTTTTTCATGGCAATGAAAAAAGTCGAGGCTTCATGAAATGATCTCGACTTTTACTGGTTGTATATCATTTACACGAACTAAATGGTCAATAAGCTATACCGACGCGTTGATGCACAAATTCCTTTGAGTTTAACTGCTGATACAAAAAGTGTGCGGTATCTTCAACTGAAATTTTCTGTCCATCTATAGGGAGAAAATTCTTTTCATAGCGATATGACCGTGTCACTTCTCCATCTGGTAAATAGGTTGGGCAAATGATTGTCCAATCTAGTTCAGTTGATTGAAGAATTTCAAATGCTTTGGCATGTTCTTTAGCAGCTCGGGAAGTGGTTCGCCTTGATTCATTTGTTTCAAAGCGGTAAAGCTCAGGCTGCTGCCTTGCTTTTAAAATCCCCGCAGTGCCAATCGTTATAATTCTTGATGTTCCTGTTTGCTTCATGGCTTGTACGATATGCTCCATTGAAACAGATAAAGTATCATCACCATCTGTTGATAGACAGCTCACGACAATATCTGATCCTTTAATCGTTTCAAGCACATCCTCTTGATTTCTGGAATTGCCGGTGACTTGAAACATACCCGCAAGCATTTCTTCCCGGTTTGTCCGAATTAACGAGCGAACCATGTAACGATCATCTTCTTTTACGAAACGAAGAAATGCTTGTCCTACACGTCCATGAGCACCGAAAAGAGCTATTTTCATCTGATCGATCCCTCCACTACATACTATAAGTGAAAAGAACTTAAAATGGTACAGTTTTATGTCATGCTTTTTTTATAAAGATGAAAGGACCGAATACTATGAGCATATTCACATAATAGAGAGAGACCGACAAATTGTAGAAGTTCAAAATTCACACCTGAAATAATGTCCATGAAGATCCGCTCCTTTCTAATACATCATATGAATTCAAAAGGAATCGGTGAGGGATAAAACCAAAAAAAGAAGACACCATAAGAGGTGCCTTCTATGATCCAGATATGAAATTAAGCTTTTGTTCCGCCAAGGTTTTGCTGAGCGTAAGATACAAGACGTTTAGTGATTTCTCCACCAACTGAACCGTTAGCACGAGCTGTTGTTTCTGCTCCAAGGTTTACACCAAACTCAGAAGCGATTTCGTATTTCATTTGATCGATTGCTTGCGCTGCTCCAGGAACTAGTAATTGATTTGAACTATTAGAATTTGCCATGATGTGAATCTCCTTTTTATATATGATTTTTTTGGTTGGGTTTGCTGGAGTCGCACCAGCGAAATGACCAAGTCATTTGCCACTTGGCGAAACCCAATGCGGTAACTGCTTTGTACTAAATATTATGGTTCGCTACGAAAAAAACATACGGAAAAAGAACATGGTAAATGTTGTTTTCACATACAAAAAACCACCACCCAATGGTGATGGTTTGTGGAACGTCTTCTTATTCAGCTGAGCGGATGCGCAGCTCAGTCTCTGTATCAAAGAAGTGAGCTTTATTCATATCAATGGCAAGAGGGATCGTCTGACCTGCCTGAATATCTGTGCGAGAATCAACTCGTGCAATAAACGTTTGACCAGCGAGAGAAGAATAAAGCATCGTTTCGGCTCCCATTAATTCAGCCACTTCTACGTTTGCTTCAATTTTTGTTCCTTCAGAAGCCTCTATAAACACAGGCTCATCATGGAAATCTTCTGGTCTGATGCCTAGAATCACATCTTTTCCGATATAGCCCTGACTGCGTAATACTTTCATTTTTCCTTCTGGTACACGAATGTGCGTATTCCCAATGGCAATGGCTCCGTCAGACAGTTTTCCTGTAAAAAAGTTCATCGCTGGAGAGCCAATAAATCCTCCTACAAAGACATTCTCTGGGTTTTCATACACATCCTTTGGTGCGCCAACCTGCTGAATAAAGCCATCTTTCATGACAACAAGCCGAGTAGCCATTGTCATGGCTTCTGTTTGATCGTGTGTGACATAGATGAATGTCGTCTGCAGCCGCTGATGAAGTTTAGAAATTTCGGCACGCATCTGAACACGAAGTTTAGCATCTAAATTAGAGAGAGGTTCATCCAAAAGAAAGACTTTTGCATCTCGCACAATGGCCCTTCCAAGTGCAACACGCTGTCTTTGACCTCCAGACAATGCCTTAGGTTTTCGATCTAAGTATTGTTCAAGCCCTAATATTTTCGCAGCGTTTCGTACCCGCTCATCAATTTCTGCTTTAGGAAATTTTCGAAGCTTTAATCCAAAAGCCATATTATCGTACACATTCATATGAGGGTATAAGGCATAGTTTTGGAAAACCATCGCAATATCCCGATCTTTTGGTGCCACATCATTCATTCGCTTGCCGTCTAATAGAAAATCCCCTTGTGAAATTTCTTCAAGGCCTGCAATCATGCGGAGGGTTGTTGATTTTCCGCACCCAGATGGACCAACAAACACAATAAATTCTTTATCCTCAATATGTAGATTAAAGTTATCTACTGCTGTTACTTTGTTATCATACACTTTATAAATTTGATTCAGTATCATTTCAGCCATAGGTGGTAGCCTCCCAGTCCTTTTTTTGAAAGCGCTTTACTTATAAATGAAGTGTATAAAAAGGAAGGGTGTCTGTAAATGGACAACGTGCACAACATCTTATTTTCATTTTTAGGCAAGGTGCTCATGATAGGATCATTTAAGAAAGATCGAGAAGATTCATCATGAAATAGGCAGCTGACGCTTCTTGAAAATGCCGTATATCTAGTCCTGTCCGTTCAATAAATTTATCAATCCGATACTGAAGGCTGTTTCGATGAACATATAAAGCTTTTGCTGCCTGCGATGCATTTAAATTACACTGCATATAGGTCGTGAGAGTCCGGTAAACGTCCCGATCAAAGATTGTTTCTATAAATGCATCTGAAATAGCGGCAGAAACCATGTCTGTATCATGGCGAATGAAAGCAGGTAGACATTGATAAAATGTTGCAACCCCTGACCTAAGTTTTCCTTGCTTCAGATGCCATAAAAAGAGCTGATGTTCATTTAATAATCTCATTTTTAAATTTCCATTCGGCAAATGCAGCTGTCCTTGCATGAAGACAACGTCTGTTAAAAAATCACTTGTGATGGCTTGAGACAAATCATGTAGCTGTTCAAGTTGACCATTTTCTGATGTAGCGTTTGTTTGAATGAGCATAGCTGTTTCAGTGCCTGTCCATATGAAATGAATATGTTCGAGGCTGCTGTTCACAGCCTCTTTTATTTGCTGCCTTTGTTCTGCTTGGTGATCCATTTTAAAAAAATGAACACGGACGGAGTGATCGATGGTGATTGATTTGTTTTCAAAGAGATAGCTGTACCATTTCTGTTCTTCTTCCGTTTCCTGCGTATGAGGTACATCAATTGGTGTGAGGAATGAATTGAGAAGAAGCGTTTCCCTTTCTGTTAGCTCCGTTTTGTTTACTCCGAATATTTCGCCTTCGTCTGTTTGATACCAGAGAGTTTGTTTATCATTTGTTGGTGAACTGATGATATGGTGTCCGTAAACAAGTTTTAGCTTTTCTAACATGGCGAGGCTCCTTAAACAGTTTAATCATACACATGGAATAGCATTAATTCGTGGATTTCTTCTTTTAAGGTTGGTTCAACTTCATGAGGCGGAAGCTGAGAGCCCCATTCAATATCACCCGTTTTGTGATAAATGCCTTCATAGTGTGAACCATTATGAAAAAAGGATATTTTCCAACCAGGTAATTGCGCTTTTTTAAAGAGAGGTTTCCATTGAAAATGAGAAATCATATCATCATTGCCTCCTTGCTTTTATTGATGAAACAATAAATACACACGACAATACGGAAACAACCTTGAACTTGGTTTTATTGTATCTCATCTGATGAAAAGAGCATAGGGAAAGCACAGATTTCAGAGACATGAAAAGAAATCATCAGTAGGCGTTTGCATGGTCTATAGGAGTAAGAGCCATTTGTGTTAGGTAAGATGCGTATTCAACGATTCTTTTCCCAATCAGCCATTCTGAGTTTTTCAATGGTGCATGTAGAAAAATCTCGCGGCCTGGACGAGAATTGGCTTCAAACATCCAGATAGCACCTAAGTGATCAATACCTAAGTCAAAACCAATTTCGCCAATCAGACCGGGCATTTTTTCATCTATCACACGACTAAGTGCGAGGGCAGTATCAGAGAGCTCTTGCAAAACCTTCAAACGTTTCTCTGCATCAGGAAAGATATCATACAGTGTTTTTACTGAACCACCATGCAGTTGATGGGTTGTGACAGTGTGATCTCCTGAAACTTTTCCAGCAGCGGCTGTAACAGTCCAATGACCATACTTATTTTTATTCGTATGAATTCTAAAATCCAGTGGTTGATTGTCTATTTGAAGAAGCTCAATGCCTTGTTGTGCAATCAAGTCGTGAATTGCACAATCTTCCCGCAGTTTTTTCACGAAATGATCTACGGAATGATATGAAGTGCATTTCCCTTTATTTGAGCAGACAGTGATCCCGTTTTCCGTCTTCTTTAACTGATAAATACCGTCTCCGTGACTGCCGTTTGTTGGTTTTAAATAAATGACATGATGCAGATGAAGGAGTGTTTCTATTTTATTTAAAGCATCAACAGGATCTAATCGTATGGAATGTGGTAAGAAAGAGCTTGTTTTTTCATCTGTTAATAGCTGTTCATGAATGTCCCATTTATTAAAAAAATAAGGGTTGAACCAAGGGATATCGTAGTCTTGAGTGAGTTTTCGTTTTGTTTCTTGAATGAATGCCGACTGAGCAGCCTTTCTATTAGGCAGCCGGTCATAAACAACGGATGGGAGGGGCATCTGCTTTTTTACCCAGCGCTCCTCTTGGTAAAGCAAACCGTCTACTATTCCTTTATCCCAATCGATCGAATGAGTACCAAAAAGATATGCAAAACCAGCATGCTGCCTGCAAGATTGCAGCAGTTTTATAAAATAGGAAGATCTTGCGCCTAAAGGTGCTGTATTTTGTTCGAATCCTGCAGTGAAAATGCCGATGAGAGGTCCTATATAGAGTGTATGTTGAACTAATATGACATCAGCTTTCGTTTTGTATGGAATGAGTAAAGTGCGATAAAGGTCTTCTGATAATAAAATCCTTTGTGATTGATGATGATAGGAAATGGTGAAATCATCTACTAAACAAGAACCTAAAGCAATAGATAAAATTGCCTCCTGCTCTTTAAACTGAGCAGGGAGATGTACTGTTTTTTCACTTGCTGAATGAGGAGCGATGATGTAGCGTTTTCTCTTCATAAGGAACCTCCTTTTCTTCAGCCATCATCGATTTGGCATGTTCAAGTATGGTCTGAATCAATTGATTCTCCCTCTCAGGGTAAGCTTTTAAAAAAGAGGATCGTCCTGGCTTTGATCTTACATTTGAGATGAAAAGTCTGCCTTCATTTGTATGAAGCAAGTCTATAGCGAATTCAATACACGGTGAGAAAGTTTTGTCTATAAACGCTGGAAGAGATGACTGAATGGAGGCAATATCATCTAACAGCAGCTCTTTGATGTGTGGCTTTAATGAGTTTAAGTAGTGATCAAAGGCTACCACATGAATGGAATTTTGTGTATTGCTTAAAAGGCTGTTTTCTACTGATGGTTTTGTATGAATCCCCATGCTATTCCATTGGTTTTGTGAATTTTTTATAAGAAAAATCCTAATTTCATTGAAAATAACGTCTTTTTGATCATTCGTGTTAAAAAATTGAAGGAAAGATCGGCCGATATACTTTTTGCACCAACGCTCAACCTCTTCTGAATGTGAAAAGGTGATGATTTGCTTAGCGTTTAGCTGCACAGTAATGAGTGATTTGTCTCTTAAAGAAATGAAGCAAGAGGGTGCTGCGTGCTGTTGAGAAAGCGGCTGTATTTTACAATATCCGCCCTTTCTGACCAAGTTGAGAAGGTCTGAAGGCTCTGTCAATAGAGAGCAGACAGGTAAGTATGGTTGTAAAGAAGGGAGGAGACGGAGCTGCTCGAATAGCCGCATTTTATTTGAAATTCCAGTATTCAAAAAAACGGTTTTTGGATACTTTTTTAACCAATTCATGATAGGTTTTGCTTTTTTAGATTGTGCGTCATGCTGATAAAGACAACGATCATAAATCAAGTCAGGAATCTGAAATTCTGACGCTTCAAATCCTTTGCCAGTCTTAAATTTTTGACCGTGAATGACATTTGAAGCAGGCTTTAAATCTAGAGGTGAAAAACGAACAACTTCTAATTCAAAAGAAGAGGCTGCTTTGGCAAGCTGATGTGTGAATGCTTCTTCATGCTTCGGAGAAAGAGTGACAATGCCTAGCGTTGACATCATGAAACAACACCTACTTTTCAAATTCATTTTTTAACATCTGAAAAACACTTTTTGTTGATTTTACATAAACTTGGCGTTCCTATATCATTACGACAGATCGTTGTCTCATATGTCACATTGAATGCTTCATTTGCTTGGACTCTTGACAACAACTATAATACGTATAGATAAAAACAATAAACTTCAGGTGTTGTTTGAAAGGTAGATGACGACTTTGGATATATTCACAACGTTTATCTTTATGATTGTGATAGGTGCAGTGATAGGGGCAGCAACAAACCATCTCGCAATTAAAATGCTTTTTCGTCCGTATAAGCCATATTATTTATTTGGGAAGCAGCTCCCATTTACACCGGGTCTTATTCCTAAAAGAAGAGATGAAGTAGCCAAGCAGGTTGGCGTCATGGTGATGGAGCATTTACTAACGCCAGAGGGTATTAAAAAACGATTTGAATCATCAGAGGCAAAGCAAGAGATATTGCAGGCAGTGCACCGATATATTGATAAAGGTGCTGATATGGAAATGACGGTTTTCTCTATGTTAAAAAAATACGGTTTTTCACAGGCTGACGTTAAAGCTGACGCATGGCTTCATCAGTGGACTGATCATAAGCTCCACTCACTGCTTGAAAAGTATGATCAGCAAACGTTTTCTGAGCTGCTACCACAGGATGTAGAAAATAAGCTTGCATCCAAAATTCCAGATGCCGCAGATTATATTTTAAAGAGAGGCATTCATTACTTTGAAAGTGATGAGGGAAAAGCAAGACTCGGTCATATGATAGATGATTTCTTAAAAGAACGAGGAATGCTTGGCAGTATGGTCCAAATGTTTTTAGGGAATTCAAGCTTAATTGATCGCGTGCATCCTGAAATGATGAAGTTCTTAAAGAATGCAGAGACAAAAAGGTTTTTATCAGATCTACTTGTTCAAGAATGGGACAAGGTAAAGCAATTTTCTTTACATGAGCTTGATGAAAAATGGAATGTGAAAGAGCTTCTATTTAGTGTGAAAAAGCAATTGCTTTCACATTTTTCTACAAAGGTGCTGTTAGATAGACCAGTAGGAGTTTACATCAGTGCAGTAGCGGATGATCTTAAGACCAAATTTGCTCCATCTCTCATTGATAAAGGGATTGAAGCCGCATCTAATGCGCTTGAGGGACTGCTCGCAAAGCTCCAATTTGAAGAAATTATTCGTGAACAAATTGAACTTTTCCCGCTTGAAAAAATGGAAGAGCTTGTGATCAGCATATCTAATAAGGAGCTGAAGATGATCACATTTTTAGGCGGTCTTTTAGGTGGATTGATCGGTGCTGTCCAAGCGATTTTTGTCACCTTATTCTAAGGCAAGATCGAGAAATTTCGATGAATTTATTGTATATATGTGAAACGAAAGCCATAGTTTGTTATAGTGGAGTGGTGTCCGCCGATCCATATCGGTGATAACGGATAGAAAGGAGACATAACATGTCTGTAAATCTTTATGATGTTGCATATGACCTTGAAAAAGCACTGCGTCATAGCGAAGAATATTCAGCGTTAAGAAATCTTTATGATGAGGTAAACGGGGATGAGTCCTCTAAAAGAATGTTTGAGAACTTCCGTGACATTCAAGTAAACCTTCAACAAAAACAAATGACTGGGCAAGAGATTACACAAGAAGAAGTAGAGCAAGCGCAAAAAACGGTTGCACTTGTGCAGCAGCACGATAAAATCTCTCAGTTGATGGAAGCAGAACAACGCGTAAGTGTTCTCATCGGTGAATTAAATAAAATTATCATGAAGCCTCTTGAAGAGCTTTATGGAAATACAGAAGAAAATTAATTGAAAGGGCGATCATATTCGCCCTTTTTTTCATTCATATCGCCGCTTGTATATCTTTAAAAAAAGGGTTGTCGAAGCTCGTAAATTCTGCGATAATACTTATTGAAAGTGCTTTCAAAAAGCGCTATCGTGATGAATTGGGTGCGTTCCACTTTGGATTTACGGCGATGAGTCAAATGAGAGAGAAGCGCTTCTGGGAGAAAAGCAAAGCATAAGGGGATATGATATAAGCAATGCTTTGGTGTGTGAAAGATGAGGGGATCATGGGGAGCTTCATCACGCCATTGTTACGCATCCAAACCATACATAAAAAAAAGCCTAGGGGTAGGCTTTTTTTATTTGCGATTGAGGCATAAAACAAGGGCTGCTTCAACTGCATGTTCTAAAGCGCTAAGCTAGGGCATATCCTCATCGTAAGTACAGTCATCAAGAAGGGGGATGCCTCAGTGTCAAAAAAGCTACTTGCACTCAATATAGATGGAACGTTGCTTCGTTCCAATGGGAAAATCCATTCCGCTACAAAAGAAGCTGTGGAATATGTTAAGAAAAAAGGGGTTTACGTGACGATTGTCACCAACCGTCATTTTCGATCTGCACAAAAAATTGCCAAGGCGTTGAAAATACCAACTTCAACTCTTGTGACGCATAGTGGTGCATTTATCGCTGATAAGCTTGATGAGCCGCTCCATGTGAAGAAATTAACGGAAGAGAAAACATTTAATCTTGTGCAGATCCTTGAAAGCTTTGATTGTAATGTTCGCTTGTTACATGAAAAATTCTCAATCGGCAATCGGAAAAAAACACAGTCTCAACTGATGGGAAAAACGTTGATTCATCCGTCTGATCCCATTTTCTATCCCGTTCAATTTGTTGAATCATTAAGTGATATGCTCATGGATGAACCGGTTAGCACACCTGTCATTGAAGTGTATTCGACGGCAGCACTTCAGCCTGAAATCCACACAACCATTCAACAAGCATTCCCATCTGTGGATCTGATTAAGATCAGTGATGAGAAAATGAACATTGTATGCAAAGGGGTATCGAAAGAAGCAGGACTTTCTCTTTTAACTTCAGCACTAGGTTTTACATTAGAAGATACGGTCGTGATCGGTCACGGGACAGACGACATCCCGATGCTTGAGTTAGCTGGCTTAGGCGTTGCGATGGGGAATGCACCTCATTCGGTCAAACGTAAAGCCGATTGGGTGACACGTTCTCATGATGAACAGGGTGTTGCTTATATGATCAAAGAATACTTTAGAATGCAGCAAAGGGAAGGTTTTTTACATCAATTTGATATTAAACGATAATACAGTGAAGGCCCTGTCTATTAAGAAATGGCAGGGTCTTCTTCTGTTCTCTTCATTGCTTTTCCTAGATGAATTTTGTAAAATGAAACAAGTTTGAAGATAAAGGTGATACGATGCGAATTTTAGTTAAAGGGCTGTCTGATGAACGATTTCATCGACCGCTTGTCAATATAGCCAATTTATTCGAAGAAGATAGTGAAGTGCTGTTTGATTCCGGTGAAGTGGATGATGGCCTAGTGATGGTGTTTGATTGGAAAGAAACCCATGGTAGGGTGGAGGCTTCTGGCCATATTGCTGGATCAGATATGACGAGTTGTTTTACAAGAGAGATGCCAGAGGGCTTGAACGATAAAGAGCGCTGGAAGCAAATCAAAAACACTGTGCTGTCTGTTTATTTACATCTGCTTCAGGAATATACAGGAATGACGCAAAAATGGGGGATTCTTACGGGGATACGCCCTACGAAATTACTTCATAAGATGCTGAGAGAAGGCATGACAAAGGAAGAAGCACATGCAGCGTTAAAGCGCGATTACTTGATTCATGATGAAAAGATCCATTTGATGCAGGAGATTGTTGATCGTCAAATCAAAGCCATTCCAGATCTGTACGATCTACAGGAGGAAGTGAGTATTTATATCGGTATTCCTTTCTGTCCAACAAAATGTGCTTATTGCACGTTCCCTGCTTATGCCATTCAAGGACAAGCTGGAAGAGTGGGAACGTTTCTTTTTGGGCTGCATTATGAGATGCAAAAAATGGGCGAATGGTTAAAGGAACATGGGATTAAAGTGACGACTGTTTATTTTGGCGGAGGTACTCCAACGAGTATTACAGCAGAAGAAATGGATTTGCTGTATGAGGAGATGTATCACTCTTTTCCAGATGTGAAACATATTCGGGAAGTCACTGTAGAAGCGGGTCGACCTGATACGATTTCACCTGATAAGCTGGAAGTGCTCAACCGTTATCATATTGACCGGATTAGTATCAATCCGCAATCATATGAGAATGAAACATTGAAAGCGATTGGCCGGCACCATAGTGTGGAAGAAACGATTGAAAAGTATCATTTATCAAGGCAGTATGGTATGAATAATATTAACATGGACTTAATCATCGGGCTGCCAGGAGAAGGGCTAAAGGAATTCCAACATTCCTTGCAGCAAACAGAAGAACTGAAGCCTGAATCTTTAACGGTGCATACCCTTTCCTTTAAGAGAGCGTCTGAAATGACCCGCAATAAGGAAAAGTATCAAGTGGCAGACCGTGAAGAGATCACACGTATGATGGATGAAGCGGTTGCTTGGACAAAGGCACATGACTATCATCCGTACTATTTATACAGACAAAAAAACATTTTGGGGAATCTCGAAAATGTCGGGTATTCGTTAGATGGACAGGAAAGTTTGTATAATATTATCATTATGGAAGAGGTGCAGACGATCATTGGCATTGGATGCGGCGCTGCGAGTAAATTCATTGATCCGCGAACCGGAAAAATTACGCAGTATGCCAATCCAAAAGATCCAAAGTCTTATAATGATCGTTATGAGCACTATACGGAAGAGAAGATTCAGTTTCTTGAGTCATTATTTGTTTCTCACATGTAAACACTGCGGTGACGCAGTGTTTTTTTCATTTGTAAAAGGGTATATAGGAGGTAAAAAGATAAAGCAGGTGTACATATGATGGATGTGATCGGAATTGGGATTGGGCCAGCAAATTTAGGATTGGCCGCTTTATTAGAGGAGTATGAAGATGTGACATGCTGTTTTTTTGAACAGGAAACCGAATTTGCTTGGCATCCTGGTATGCTCATCAAAGGAACGGACTTACAAGTTTCCTTTCTAGCGGACCTTGTGACAATGGCTAATCCAAGGAGCAAGTATACATTTTTAAATTATTTACATGAATCAAACAGGCTTCACCGATTTTATACATTTGAACAATTTGATATCCCCCGGAGAGAATTCAATGAGTATTTATCATGGGTTGCAGGTGAATTAGATAGCTGTCAGTTCGGGATGAAGGTGGAAGAAGTGACCGACTGTGAAGACGGGTATCTTGTAAAAGTTCGGCGGTTGAAAGATGGGGCGCTTTCTGAATATCGTGCAAAGCATGTCGTCCTTGGAACTGGAAGCAAGCCGATGATTCCTGTCGATGTGCCAGAAGCTGCGTTGCCGCATGTGACCCATAGCAGCCGTTATGTAGATCAACAAAAAGAACTTCATGAAGCTGAAACGGTGGCGGTGATTGGTTCAGGTCAGAGTGCAGCTGAAATTTTCTTAGACCTGCTTCAGCATCAGAAGAAAGGACAGCAGCTTTCGTGGTTTACACGTTCAAGTGAATTTAGAGAGCTAGAGACAGCGGAGCTTGGTCAGGAGCTATTTACACCTAAGTATGTTGAATATTTTCATTCCCTTCCTTATGAAGAACGGATGAACACATTGCCTAGACTGGCAGGATTAAGGAATGGCATAGATGCATCGACGCTTTCTCGTATTTATCAGGAATTGTACCATCGCTCCGTTTCAGGAGAAGAGCCTTCTGTACTCATTCAGCCAATGACTGAGCTTGAAGCGATACATATGGAGGATGAGCAGCAGTTAGAGCTGCATTTGAAACAATGGCAACTGAAGAAAGAAAAGAAAATGACAGCCGATCATGTGGTATTGGCTACAGGATATACGCCTAATATTCCGGAATGGTTTAGCGCATATGAACCATTGATTGAATGGGAAAGCGATGAGCATTTTAAAGTGACAGACGACTTCAGGCTTGTGTTTAAAGACAAACGGTCTCATCATTTCTTTACATTCACGAACCTTGATCACTCTCATGGAACAGCGGCGACCAATTTAAAACTATCGATCTACCGCAATCAGAAAGTCATCCGAACCATTCGCGGGGATACGAAAGAACAAGTGAAGCAAGAAACAGCATTTCAGCAATTTGAATTAATATAAAAAGAAGGGCCCCAGCACAGGGCCCTTTTCAATTAAATGGTTGTTTCTCTTTTTACTTTTGGTTTTTCAGTTTTCCATTTGAAGATTTTGTTTAGGATTTGATAGATACGCTTTGATTCTTTCGTCACTAGCGGTCCTAAAATCGCAAGGATTAATACATATAATGCAGCAAATGGCTTCAATGTAGCGGCAAGCCCGCCTGCAATCCCAAGTTCGGCTACAATGATGGAAAACTCTCCTCTTGATACGATGGTTAATCCAATATTAGAAGAAGCTTTATGAGAGAAACCGGCTCTTCTTCCAGCAAACATCCCGGCGGTGAAGTTCCCAATTAAGGTGAGAATGACAGCGCCGATCGCAAGCCAGAAGGCATCTCCTAATGTAAATGGATCAATACTCAATCCGAAGCTGAAGAAGAACATGGCGCCAAAGAAATCTCTAAAAGGAACAACGAGATGTTCAATGCGGTCTGAGTGCTCTGTTTCTGAAAACACAAGACCTAGTAAGAGAGCGCCAATGGCCTCTGCGACATGAATCGTCTCTGAAAAACCAGCCACGAAGAACAAAGCGGCAAAAATGACAATGATAAATACTTCATTTGAACGGATATCGAATAGTTTGTTTAATAGTTTTGGCAGCTTACGTGCGATGATAAAGAAAATCATCATGTAACCAAAAGCGATTAAAATAGATAATAAGGCACCGCCAACGGACGTGGCATCTCCAAGGACAAGACCGGATACGACAGATAAATAGACGGCGAGAAAAATATCCTCAAACATAATAATCCCAAGAATTAACTCTGTTTCAGGGTTCGCTGTCCGTTTTAAATCGACAAGGACTTTGGCGACAATGGCGCTGGATGAAATGGTGATAACGCCTGCCATAATGAGAACTTCAAGGAATCCAAAGCCTGTGATAAACCCATAAAGCAATCCTAAGCTAAAGTTGATCAAAATATAAATAGATCCGCCGACTGCAATGGATTTACCCGATTTTATGAGTTTGCCGACAGAGAACTCAAGCCCGAGGTAGAATAGAAGGAACAGGACACCCATTCTACCAAAAAACGAAATAATCTCGGTGCTCTCGATAAACTTCAAATCAATGATCCCGATGGTTGGTGCATGCGGACCAACAATCATCCCGAGGACAATGAGAAAAGGAATGATAGAAAATTTAATTTTATTGGCGATTAAGCTGGCAATGGCGATGAGAATAAGCGCCGTTCCAACTTCAAAGACTAAATGATCCATTCATCACTCTCCCCCTCTAGAAAGAAAATCACGTATCAATCGCTTCAAGTGTTTTCTTTCGCCTGAAATGACCATCGTATCATTTGCTTGAATTATCGAATCGGCACCGGGGTTGAGTAATTTTTCATTTGTATGTTTAATGATCGCAATGACGGTGACTTCATAATTTTGTCTCACATCTAAATCGCCGAGTGTATGTCCAACCGCTTTTGCGTCTTTTTCTACCTTAAACCATTCAATGATCAAATCATTGAACGCCATTTCAATCGTTTCAAGTGCTTGCGGCTTATACACCATACCGCCAATAATGGCAGCAATTTGCCGGGCTTCAGCATCATCGAGAGAAATGGTGGACAGTACTTCATCTGGATCTTCATCGTCGAAACGATAAATCTCCCGTCTGCCATCATCATGAATCACAATCGTCATCTTTTCTCTATTTCTCGTTTCAATTTCAAATTTCTTTCCAATCCCAGGAAGATCATTTTCTTTAATGTTCATTTTATCCCTCCGAATATGATAGGTTTTGTTTTTCATATAGTGAGTACGGATGAAATAAAATGAATCAGTCGAGGTAATTTGATTGGTACATAATGGGGATTGCACACTTCATTTCTAAAAAACATAAATCAATAGATAACGCAGTGGCTGGTGCAAGCTTTACAAGAAAAGCTTTTGAAGCGCCCATTGATAACCTCTGTTTTAACAGAAGAGATGCGGCATGTTTTTTTGAAAATGGAGGTGTCTTCACAGCATTGATTTCTTCATCATAAATCGATGGAGAAATCAGGCTGAGTGTGCTCGCTTCTGCTTGTGAAGCAAAAACGACATTTGAAAAGGGAGAAAACATGACGATGCAGCTAATCAATATACATATGGAACTTCTTATCAATCATTCTCCCCCTTTCATATGATGTTTTATTTCTTATTTTACTATATAAAAATATATTTCTCGTTTCAACAATTATGCTTATTTTAGTATCAGTTGATCTTGAAATTTTTTGTGTAGAGGAAAAGGAATTGTTTGATGGAAATTGAAGTAAGTGATGAGCTTGAAAAGAAAGAGGGGGAATGGATGATGACATATATCAATTGTCAGGTAGACGGGGATATTTTTGAAATCGTTTTCAATAGGCCTGAAGCGTATAATTCGTTTCATGTTGACATGTTTGCTGAATTGAAGGAAGCGTGTGATAGAGCGAGTGAGAGCAGTGCGAAAATTGTTGTACTCAAGGGGATGGGCAAAGGGTTTTCAGCAGGCGGAGATATTGGCATGATGCTAAAGCAAGATCGTGAAGAAGATTTTCATCGCGTGATGGATTTGATCGAAGGAATTACACTTTCTTTAGCCAGTATGAAAAAAGTGACGATTGCACTTGTCCACGGGGCAGCGGCTGGTCTTGCTTTTAGCTTTGCCCTTAGCTGTGACTATTTGTTTATGCATCAAGATGCTAAACTTGCCATGAACTTTAATGGAATCGGGTTAATCCCAGATGGCGGAGGGCATTTTTTCCTCACCAAAAGAGTTAGTGAACAAACCGCTAAACAATTGATTTGGAGCGGGCAAAAGCTGCCGGCTGAAGAAGCGCTCAAGCTTCGCCTTGCAGACGGCGTGTTTCAAGATGAGGTAGATACTTATCAGAAAGCGTGCGTCAAGCCATTTTTAAATATGCCACTTCAAGCCTTTGTTGAAACAAAGATGATTTATTTTCAGCAGTCAGAATCACAGCTGTTAGCCGTTCTTCAAAAAGAGCGTGCTGCACAAGCTAGACTGAGACAAAGCCGTGATCATCAGGAGGGTGTTCAAGCGTTTTTGGAAAAAAGACGTCCTGTGTTTCATTAAATAGAAGAATGAATGGCCGGCGGATGCCGGCTTTTTTAACGTTCAAATAAAAGCAGTTTACCTGCATCATTGACGAGCCGGTGAGAATGCTTTGTGTATTGTTGTTCGATTAAACGATGACGTCCTAATTCTTTTGCTTTTTCATCACTATCTGTGGTGATTTTTTCGTTTAATAAGGTTTCACCTGACGAATCAAATACAGTCAAATAGTAGGTTTTCTCCATCTCTGATCTTCCCTTTCTTCTTGTTTTTTAATGAATTATACAAGGAGGAAGTTAAAACCTCTTTTTTCACCCCTAAAAATGTGTTTTTTAGAATGAGAGCGATAGAACGTGCATTCGTAAAAACGGCGTGATAAAATATGGACAACTACAGTAACGTACAAGGAGATAGACGTTTGACGAAGCTCACTTTTATTCATGCCGCAGATCTTCATTTAGATAGTCCGTTTGCGGGAATGTCCAATATACCGAACCGAATTTTTAAGAGGTTGAAAGAAAGTACATTTCAAAGTGCCAAGAACATGTTTGAACTTGCAATTGATCGAGAAGTAGACTTTATGTTGCTGAGCGGAGATATATTTGACGAATCGAATCGCAGCCTAAAAGCACAGCTTTTTTTAAGAAATCAGTTTCTTCAGCTACAATCACACGGGATTGAAGTGTTTATTATTTATGGTAATCATGATCATTTAGGTGGTGAATGGACACCAATTGAGTGGCCAGAGAATGTTCACGTTTTTTTGAGCAGTACGCCAAGTGAGCAAGCCTTTTATAGAGAAGGTCAGCTTGTGGCAAGTATTTACGGGTTCAGCTACAAAGAGCGAGCTGTCCATGAAAATATGACACCTTATTATGAAAAAACAACAGATGCCCCCTATCATATTGCAATGCTTCACGGCACTTTAGCAGGTCAAGAAGGGCATGATGCGTATGCACCATTTCAGCTACAGCAGCTTCTAGCGCGGGATTTTGATTATTGGGCGCTTGGACATATTCATAAGCGGGCTCTTCTGCATGAAGACCCAATGGTGATCTATCCTGGAAACGTGCAAGGAAGACATATAAAAGAAACAGGAGAGAAAGGCTGTTATGTCGTTTACCTATCTGAAGATGCTCAAAGAGCAGAGTTTATGAGCTGTTCAGATGTCATCTTTGAGACATTGACAATAGATATCACACATACCGCTCATATGACCGATCTTGTGATACTTGTGGACAAAAAGATGAGTGGACTGAAAGAGAGAGGTGTTCCTCATTTTGTGAAAATCGAACTAACTGGCGATGCTCCTGCTTATATGGAGCTCACGCAGCTTGAAGTGCTTGAGGAGCTGATGGCTGTTCTTCATGAACAGGAGGAAGATGAAGACTTGTTTGTTTGGGTGATGTCGATTGACTGCCGGACACATGAAGATGCCGTCTATCTAGAAGATTCTTTTTTGACAGAACTAACAGCAGAAATTGCCGAGTTTGATGCGTATGATGAGCTGCTTTCACCGATCAAGCGTCATCCAACCTATAGAAAGGCAGGAAGAGCTTTTACAAAAGAGGACGAGATCGATATTAAAGAAGAGGCACAAAGGCTGCTGGCAGAACAGCTGAAGCATTTATGAGAAAAGGAGAGGCATGATGAAAATACGTTCACTCCATATTGCGAATTTCGGGAAATTTTCCAATCAAACCTTCCACTTTTCTGATGATGGTTTTCAGTTAGTTTATGGCCTGAATGAATCGGGGAAAACGACATTGAAGGCGTTTATTGAATCGATGTTATTTGGTTTTTCCAAAAGCCATATGTATAAGCCAAAGCATGGCTCATTTTATGGCGGGTCTCTTACATGTTTAGATGAGGAATTAGGTGTGATTCATATTGAAAGAACATCTGATCATGGCGGCCAAGCTCAGGTGTTGCTGCCAAATGGTGAAGTGAAAGATGAAGCGTTTCTACATGTGATGTTAAAGGGAACGGATCGCAGATTATACCAATCGATCTATTCTTTTGACGTGTTTGGCCTGCAAAATGTACAAGCATTAAATCAAGATCAAATAGGGGAATTTCTACTCTTTTCAAGTTTGTTTGGCTCAGATGCGGCATCCAAAATGGACAGCAGGCTGCTAAAACAGCAGGAGCAGCTTTTTAAACCCAATGGACGTAAGCCTGAATTAAATCAGCAGCTTGATCATGTAAAAGAGTTGTCAGGTAAGTTGAAACAGGCCAAATTGGTAGAAAGTCGTTATACCGAAAAGAAAAAAGAACAAGCTGAATTAACTGAGAAGGTAGAAATGCTTCAGCATGAAATGAGACAGACTGAAGAAGAGATTCAGCTTTTGATGGAACATATTCGACTTTATCCTATGATAGAAAACAAGATAGAGTTAAAAAAAGATTTGGCTAGTTATCCAGAACGAGTCAAACGGTTTAGACCGGAAACTGCGCATGAACTTGATAAATTAGAATCACACCTTCACCCAAAAAAGGCGCAAGTGACGGCACTGAAACAAAAATTAGATCATTTGCAAACGTCGCTCACGCAAGTTCAGCCACTCTATGACAAGGATACGGTATTGGAGATGAAGCGAGTCATAGCTGAATCATCGGATGCTGAACTTTTGAAGAAACGCTTAGCAGAAGGGAAAACAGAGCAGAATTCTTTGAAACAAAAAATAGAAGAAGCATCAGCGAAGCTGAAGTGGCATCGTCCAATCAAGCTTGACCAGCTGGATGATTCACTTGACTTTGAGTGGGAATTAAAAGAGGCTGTGAGCCAATACGTTCGTTTAATGGATAGGAAAACACAGCTCGATGACCGGTTTGATCATGCAAGACATGAGCTGGAAGAAGCGGAAACCGCTCTAAAAGGATTAAAGGAGCAGCCCGTTAAACAGCAAGATGCAGAAGATGTCAGGGGCACAAGGGCTACAGTGAAACAGAATCATTCCAGAGTGTGGTTATTCCCGCTGATGTTCGTGCTATGTGCTGTCATTCTCACGGTCTTATTCGTTTTAGCAGAGAGCTGGGTGACGTTACTGTTTGCAGGATTTTCTGTATTTATCTTGATCGCAATTTATCCAGTGCTTAAACAGACTCAGATGAAGGAAGCAAACGACAGTAACGCCTATCATTCCTTTCAAGTTCAAACAGCTTCAGCTGAAACGCTAGTGAAGCAAAAGGAGCTTTTATACGAAAGAATGATACAGCAATATGAAGACTGGGAGCGGGAACTGGAACCTGTACAGCAGCAAGTAGAAGGTATGAGAAGGCAGCTAGGTTTGTCCTCAGAGCTCTCATTCCTTGTGGAAGCTTTCCATATCTTGAAACAATTAAAAGCGAATACAGCGGCATATGAGGCGCTTAACAAGGAAATAGAGATGCTCACACAGCAGCAATCGACCTACGAGCAAAGAGTTTCAGCGCTCATGAGTCTCCTTCAAAGAAAAGAAGGGACCATTCAAGAGAATATCTCAGCCTTTCAAGAGATATTGAAAGATGAGGAAAAAAGAGAAAAAGAACGTCAGACATTGCACGTATCCATTCAACATGTAGAGCAGCAGCTGACAACATTAGAAGGAGAAGTTCAATATTATAAAAAACAAACGGACGAGCTTTTTCAAAAAGTAGAAGCAGCGTCAAAAGAAGATTATCATGTCCTGTCTCATCTATCCAAAGAATACCGGGAGCGACTGTACAATTTGCAGCAGCTGAACCAAGAGCTGCACAGAAGCGGTTATGTAGATGAGGAAGAGGTCATTGTCCGTAAAGGTTTGCGCACCCTTGAGGAGCAGTGTGCACAAGCAAAAAGACGTCTGAATGACATGCAAGAGAATGTGACGAATATGAAAAAGCGCTTGGCAGAATTAGCAGTAGAAATACGCCAAATAGAAGCATCAGGTACGGTGTCTGATTTGACTCATCAGCTTGCTGTAGAGCAGGAGCAGGCAAAGCACCTAGCGAAAAAATGGGCGGCTATTCAGCTCGTTCGTTCCGTCATTCGAGAGAAACTCAATGAGCATAAAGAAACGAGGCTACCAGCACTCCTCCAAACAGCTTCCCGATTTATTCAGCCGTTAACGAATGATCGATATGAAGTGATTTTATTTTCTGCCGAAGATGACCGGCTGATTGTGAAACGGAGGGATGGACGCCTATTCCGCCCGGAGGAGCTTTCACAAGCAACATGTGAGCAGATTTATCTCTCGATTCGTTTTGCACTTGCTTTGTCCCACCAGCAAGATTGTCAGCTCCCATTTATGATGGATGACAGTTTCGTTCACTTTGATCATGTCCGTCTAGAAAGGGTACTGGAGCTGATGAATGAACTCACTCGTTTTGAAACACAGCTGTTTTATTTCACTTGTCATCATTATATGAAACAAGCAGCGGAAGACGGGCAGATTACGAGTTTAGTAGTGGAATGATTGACAAATTATGACTTATGTTATACTTATATGAGCAGAAACATGGAAGGAGCATTTATTGAATGGCTAAAGGGATCATGACCTATGACGTCGGCGAACAAGTTGACCTGCATTTATTAATTAAATCATCTACTAAAGGGATTGCGAGTAATGGCAAACCATTTTTAACGTTAATTCTTCAAGATCAAAGTGGAGATATTGAGGCGAAGCTATGGGATGCAAAGCAGAATGATGAACTCACATATGCTGCGCAAACCATTGTGAAGGTAGTAGGTGATATTCATCATTATCGCGGAAGGAATCAGCTGAAGCTTAGGAATATACGTCCTGTTGCTGAAAACGAGCAAATCCGCATTGATGATTTTCTAGAAACAGCTCCTATTCCAAAGCACGATATGATGGATACCATCATGCAATATATTTTTGATATGAAAAACCCTAATATTCAGCGTGTCACAAGACATTTGCTGAAGAAATATGGACAGGAATTCGCTGATTACCCAGCAGCTACGAAAAACCATCACGAGTTTGTTTCGGGTCTTGCCTATCACGTGGTATCGATGCTTCATTTAGCGAAATCCATTGTTGATCTATACCCATCACTAGATCGAGATCTTTTATATTCAGGGATCATTCTACATGATTTAGGGAAAGTCAAAGAGCTTTCGGGTCCTGTCTCCACCACATATACAGTAGAAGGGAACTTAATTGGCCACATTTCTATTATGGTGACAGAAATTGCGAAAGCCGCAGAGGAGCTTGGCATTGATTCTGAGGAAATTCTGATTCTGCAGCATTTAGTGCTGAGTCATCATGGAAAAGGGGAGTGGGGCAGTCCTAAACCACCAATGGTGAAGGAAGCCGAAATTCTCCACTATATAGATAATTTAGATGCAAAAATGAATATGATGGATCGTGCGCTTGAGCATGTGAAGCCAGGAGAATATACAGAGCGTATTTTTGCACTAGAGAATCGTTCGTTTTATAAACCAACCTTTCACAATGAATCATCATGATAAAACGCCCGTTTGATGCGGGCGTTTTTTTTCATAACTTGTCTTCTTTTCGCATAAGCATGTAACACAAAGGAAGAGAGATTAGTCCTGAAAAAGGGGGGGAAGACGATGTTATTTTTTCCATGGTGGGTATATGCATGTATCATTGGCATTATTTTTTGTGCCTATAAATTAATGACGACAGCCAAAGAGGAGCAAGAGATTGATCAATCCTTTATTGAAAAAGAGGGAGAAATCTTTATCGAACGAATGGAGCAGGAGAGAGAGCGTAGACGTCAAGGACAGCAAATGAAACGATCACAGGAAACGGCGAAGCATGAGGACCATTCGATTGCATAATCAATAAGAATAAAAAAACCCCTCTACAAGTTCATGTAGAGGGGTTTTTCGTTCATTATTGGTTTGTTGTTTGTTGTGTGGTTTGCTCAGATTTTTCTTTGAATGTATTTTCAAGTTCTTTATCTTTTACTTTCACATCAGCATCTTTCACCAATTTGTTTAAGATCGTCTGAATTTCATTGTTATCTGCTTGTTTTTGATCAAGCAGTTCTTTTTTCAAGTCTGCTTTCATGTCATCGTATTTACCGCGTTCTTCGGTCTTTTTAATGATATGGTAACCAAATTGAGATTTTACTGGTTTGCTGATTTCATTTACTTTTAGTTTGAAGGCAGCTTTACTGAAGTTCTCATCCATTTGGCCATCTTTTGCGAACCAGCCTACATCGCCGCCTTGTGCTGCTGAAGCAGTGTCAGTTGAATATTCAGATACAAGGTCATCCCATTTTTCGCCTTTATCTAATTTCTTTTCTACTTCATCTGCTGTTTTCTTGTCAGCAACTAAAATGTGGCTTGCACGGATTTTCCCTTTTAGGTCATCATAATACGCTTTTACTTCTTTGTCAGTGATTTTGATGTTAGCTTTGGCAGCCTTTTGAGTCAGCAGCTCATATTTTACTTGATCTTTGATGTAATCTTTTCCGAATTCATCTTGAAGTTGTTTTAAACGATCTTCACCAAGTGTCTTTTTATATTCTTCCAATTTCTTATCAATTTCTTTATCTGATACTTTGTATTTGTCAGCAAGAACCTTTTGTTGAACAAGTAGGTTTAAAGCATCTCCACCTGCTTGTTTTTTAAGTGTTGTGTAAAGCTCTTCTTTTGTGACATCTCCTGATTTTGTTGTTGCGATCACTTCTTTGTCACCGCTACTGCATGCGCCAAGAGTTAAAACACTTACTGCTGTTACAGCTGCTAAAGCCATTTTTTTCATTCAAAAAACACTCCTAATCTTTCCAATTTATTTATCATTGCTTGTATCATAACATATTGTGACATGCTGTAAAAAGAAATGCAAATGGGAGGGCATTCGTCTAGTCAAATTTTTGCGACCAACATACACATATATTGATCACAAAAAGGAGGCTGAATTATATGGGAGCAGGATATTCTAATGGGTTTGCTTTATTGGTCGTGCTATTCATTTTGCTGATCATCGTTGGTGCAGCATATCTTTATTAATTAAATCGCTGTTACAGAAAGGAGCCGTCCTGCCATGCGTGCGGGCGGTTCTTTTTTAAAACGATGACAAGTGCCTAAACGTTTTAAAATTTTCTGCATACACTGAGCTTAGAACAGAGGAAGAACTGGCAGGAGGTGTTTTCACATGGGAGGAGAAGTCTTTGCTGGCGGTTTTGCACTAGTCGTCGTATTATTCATCTTATTGATCATTATCGGTGCATCTTGGATTTGCTAATAAATCATCATACACAAAAAGCTGCCATCAAACAGGCAGCTTTTGCTTTGATCTTAAATAGATATGGTAATTTCAACAAATGATGAGATCAGTAAGATCAGTATCGATACATTGATAAAGCGAAACACCTTATCTTGCCGTTCTTCAGGAATCTCTCTGACAAGGCATAATGTATTAGTAAGCCTGTTTATTGAATACACAATAAACGCGGCAAAGACGATGAAGTAAAATAAAACTATCGGAGATCCCCCCTCTCTATGCTATTCCCATACTACATTACCAAATTTTTTATGAAAAAGATAGAAGTTGGCTTTAAAAACCTCATGATGAGGAAGTTGGGTCAACTAAAATATCAAACTCGTCTTGGGCTTGATCAATGATGCATGATTTTGGTGCTTTTAGCAGTTTCCAAGCAAATAAAAAGTCAGGCAAACAATAGCCTGCATGAATACTTGCGATCATGATAAAATAGTGTGCGTACATTGGAAATGCCATTCCTAAAACAAAGTAAACAGGTGAGATGACACAAAACGGGCTGAGCAGTGAGAAAAGCATCACTCTCTTAGGCACGCGCTGCCAGCAATTTCGTTTAAATAACGTCATTTTTTTCTTATGTTTCATGACTGGGATCAAGTGAACCACGCGGTGGACAAGCAATGTCGCAAGTAAAAGCACGACAAAAAGTGGTGCATTGTGACTGCTGAGTCTCGTTTCAGGATGAGTCAGTTGAAAACATAAAAATGCCATAATGAAAAAAAATACAGTAAGACATATGGCTGAAATCATCATTCTCGTATAACCATAATCCTTTTCAAGATTAATGGTCTTCCAACAATTCATTTTTCATCCTTCCAATCTCAAAAAAACTAATTGAATATCTCAAGATAATTTACTCTTCCTGAGGATAAAAATCAATGGTTTTCAAGAAAAAAAATAAATTGTTACATTCATATGGAATAAAGAGAGGAAACTTTGGGTTTTTCAAGAAAAAAAGACATAAGGGGGAGGTTCGTCTCTTTCGTCAATGAGTAATTTCGGCTAAAATAGAGTGACTAAGAGAAAGAGGGAACGTACATGAGTATTGAGGAACGAATGAGCCAGATCGAATATTATATGGAACTGTTACTGACGGCAACAGATATGAGCCGTTATCCATATTATGCGCTATTGATCCGGCAGCGTGTATCGAAAGAAGAGGCAAAGGACATTGAGCGTATTTGTGCTGAGCTCTCAGATGAAATGGACAAGCAAAAAGCACAAGGCTACGTCATGTTCGACGATCTCCTTGCGCTGTTTGCGGGACAGTTAATTGAAAAGCTGGATGTTCATGAGACGATTTTTGCTTTGCATGATCAAGGGCTGTTTCAGCCGTTAATGAATGAATTTATAAAGATCATTAAACAATTTGATTTGCTTTAGCCGCTTTTTCCTCCGCTGAGTCTTCAAGTTCTTCAGGCTTTTTCGTGACTTTCCCACGTTCATTCAAAAAGTCCTTCTCAATGTTTGAAAACGATTTCTCAAAAATCTCCATGAAATCCTCACCATAAATGTTTCGGATAATACACATCATTTCTAAAATTTCAGGGAACTTTCCGTAAATGTCATGAAGCGGCTGTGCGCCTTTAACAATACCAGTTCGGGCCGGGTCGTAATCTTCGAGTAGTTTATGGAATGTCTCTTCGCCTTTTGGCGTTAGTTCAATATACGTATTGCGTTTATCGTTTAACTTTTTAGAAAATTTTAAAAATCCTCTTTCCTCTAATTTTTTAGAGAAGTTAAACGCCGTTGATACATGCATGACGCCAAACTTTGCAATTTCTGATATTGAAGCTCCTTTTAATTGATACGCAATCCACAAAATATGATGTTCATTGATATTTAGGTTATACGGTTTGATCCACTGCTGCCAGTCCTTTTCAATGGATTTCCAAAGAGCTTTGCTCAATTGGGCCATTCTTTGACTGAATAAAAGTGCTTCTTTTACATCGAAAGGCTGTTCCGAATGATTCATCCATTTCACCTACTTCTCTTTTTCTTGTAATTCTATTATGCCAATAAAATAAAGATTAATAAAGCTGAAAATTCAAGAATTTTTAAAAGTCATGAAAAACATTGACAAAATAACCTTTTTTCAACAAAAAAAGTGCGGGATACGCACCCCGCACACTTTTGTAAACGAATATTTTTTTGTGAGTATATTAGTTTTGTAAGGTTTTCTCCAGTTGTTTGAGCTTTTCCTCAATTTCCTGAATTTCCTTTTGTAAGTCCTGCTGATGAGGTTTGATTTCCTCGCGCCATTGCTGTATCGATGTTTGTAATTCAGTTCCGACCTCTTTAATGACTTCAGCACTTTCTTTTGCGGTTTCAACAATCTGCTCTTTTAAAGCTTGTCCATCTCTTTTTAATCTTGTCAGCGTATCTTCGAATTTGTCATAGCCGTCTTTCATCTTTCCGCGTACATCTCTGCCAGAAGAGGGAGTCGTCAGGAGCACTGCCGCACCTCCGAGGAGACCGCCTACAAATAATCCTGTTAATAAAGAACGTCCACTAGCCATTCCAATCACCTCTAGTCAAATTTTACACATTCGCATGTTCTCTCTGAGCTGACGATCAGCTTCATTGAACTTCCATACATAGCTTGCTTTATTTTAGCATACTTTTGAAGAAAAGGGAGGGGAGAAGGTTGTCTGTCTTTCTGTTCGTTTTTACGTGTATGTGTGTGATTTTCGCAGGTGGTTCTATTCATTATGTAAGGCAGCTTGGGTATGCAGGGTCTTATCCGCCAAAACATGTATTAAGACAAAAAGCAATTGTGTGTGCTGCAGGTGCAGGGATTTCGCTCTCCATTTTGCTGCTTACCCTTTTTCTTTTATAGAAGCATGAAAAAAACCTCTTCATCTAATGAAGAGGTTCCAGCATGTAGACAAACCCTCGCATTCGTTGTCAGTCCTGCGTGCTGGTGCTCACGAATGTCAAATTCGCTCCGCGCCAGTACTCGTCCTTCCTAGACTTCAAGGGCTTTCAATCATGCTGAAAAGAAGACAAAGGGCTAAAATAAAGAATCATTTTAGCCCTTTGTCAACAATATGAAAAAAACCTCTTCATCCAATGAAGAGGTTCAGTTATTCGTTAAGCGACTTCAATCATTCTTGCGCGCTTTAATATGGACTGAGCAATCGGGAAGACAAATACCATAGCTATCGTATTGATCACAGTTGCTGGCAGGACAACACCTACAAGAAGTGCTGGTAACGCAGCCGGCAGTCCAGTAATCAGTAAAGCGGCAGATAGGAAAATCACGCCTGATACGACGGTCCCAACAGCGGTGAGTACAGCGGTCAGAACGACTTTGTTCTTGATCTTCAGGCAAGATAAGAAAAGGGCTAAGAAGATAAAGGCTGTCACCGGTTTATCAATCATATTTGGAATTTGTCCGCCTGGAAAACCTGTTGTCAAAGCGGAAATGACCCCAGTAACTAGGGCGATCACAACGACATGCTGTACTTTCGGAAAAAGGATGATGCTTAAAAACATCATAACCAGCATCATATCAGGTTTCATTCCAAAAAAGATGGGCGGGAAAATCGTATGCAAAACAGCTCCCATTGCTGCAAGCAATGACATAATCACTAATTCTTTTGTTTTCATTTCTATGCTCTCCTCTGCTAAGCTCTTAGAACTCTCCAATAATATGGCTGATCATTTATTGCAAGAGTCATGACTTTATATTTCTCGTTATTATAACAAATTTATTTCACGATAGAAAAGCCTTTTTACTCATTTTCTTGCTGGAACTTTTTCATAAAGTCCGCAAGCTTTTGGCAGTCTTCTATAGAGACGGCGTTGTAAATCGAGGCTCTGCATCCGCCAACAGAACGGTGGCCGGCGAGTCCAACCATTTGTTCTTGTTTTGCTTTCTCCACAAAGGATGCAGTGAGTGCATCATCACGCAGGGTAAACGTGACATTCATATGTGAACGGCTGTCAGCACGTGCATGCCCTTTGTAAAAACCGCCACTTTGATCAATCGTATCATACAGAAGCGCTGCTTTTTGTTCATTGCGTTTTTCTGCTGCTTCTACACCGCCCGCCTGTTTCACATGCTCCAGGACAAGGGACAGCATATAAATCGCAAAAGTTGGTGGTGTGTGATAAAGAGAATTGGCTTTGGCATGTGTTGAATATTTTAAAATTTTAGGTGTGCCGCTTTTTTCTTTCTCTAATAAACGTTTGCGCGCGATCACAATCGTGATACCAGAAGGCCCTAGATTTTTTTGTGCCCCGGCATAAATGAAATCAAATGAAGACACGTCTATTTTTTTGCTGAGAATATCACTGGACATGTCGGCAATAAGCGGGAGTGACGTGTTCGGGAACGTTTTCCACTGAGTACCGAAAATGGTATTGTTCGATGTGATGTGCAAGTAAGCACCGTCATTTAAAACGGACGCATCTACATCTGGAATATACGAATAGTTGTCGTCTTCACTTGAGGCAAACACTGATGTTTCACCAAACCCTTTTGCTTCTGACAAGGCTTTCTCTGACCAAGCACCTGTTTGGATGAAATGAGCCGTTTCGCCTTCATGTAAGAAGTTCATCGGAATCATTGCAAATTGAAGACTTGCCCCGCCTTGTAAAAAGAGGACCTCATAATCTTCTGGAATGTCCATCAATTCTACCAAGAGTGCTTTCGCTTTATTGTGGACTTCTTCATACTCACCGCTGCGATGAGAAAGTTCCATCACAGACATCCCGGTTTGTTTAAAATCAACAAGTTCTTCCTGTGCTTTTTGAAGCACTTCTAGCGGCAGCGCCGCCGGACCAGCATTAAAATTCGTCGTTCGCTTCATCACAATCTCTCCCTATTTCTCGCGTTAATGGATCAAAAGATAAAACCATCCTATCACAAATTTGAAGCATTTGGACAAAAAATTTGAATCGTCCTAAATATCTTACGATTCAGAGGATAAGCTCAGAAAAGAGGCGAAAAAAAGAAAAACCTCATCAATTAAGATGAGGTAAGGCGCGTATGGATGGCAGAAGAAATGTCTTTTAAATCCTCTGATGTATATTGATCTTGGTGAGATTTCCATACGGCACCAAAGCCGTCGCCTTTGCCATAACGCGGAATAATATGCATATGGTAATGGAACACAGATTGTCCGGCTTTTTCACCGTTGTTGTTCAGAAGGTTTAAACCAATTGGTTCAAATTCTTGTTTGATGGCTCTAGCGATTTTTGGAATCGCTTGGAAGTAATGATTAGACACTTCTGGTGTCATGTCATAAATGTTTTCTTTATGTATTTTCGGGATTACAAGGGTATGTCCTTTTGTTACTTGGCTGATATCAAGAAAAGCCAATACATGCTCGTCTTCATATACTTTTGCACATGGAATGTCTCCATCAATGATCTTGCAAAAAATGCAGTCGCTCACGCCATGTCACTCCTCATTATTTTTCCTTTATCGTATCACAAAAAGAAGAAAAAAAGAAAACAGGACAAGCGAACTCCTTTGGTCGCTCATCCTGCTCCTGCAGAAGAAATGCTGATGCTTTCATTTGATATGCCTTTTGAATTCTTTATTTACTGAAATAAAGAATTCATATGCCTGCTATTTCTGCCGTAAACACCTCATTTGACGTTTTGGTTCGTCGTATACATATTTGTATAGGACACAAAAATCAAGAATCAGTGAAGCAAAACAGAAGCTAAGGTTTTTAGATGAAAAACCAACTTGTCATGCGGTTATTGCCTTTAACAAACACCTCATTTACGTATTGGTCATCAAGTTCATTTCTTCTACATACATTATGATGACCAGTATGCCGATGTTTTATTCATGAGTTGTCTATAGGTAAACATTTCAAATTGTCTTTCGTTTTTGGTACTATAAAGGAAAAAAGAAAGAAAGGAACGAACTGATGTCCCTTCTAACTGTAAAAGATGTAACGGGTGGATATACAAAGAATCCCGTTCTGAAAAATATTTCATTTGAATTAGAAAGAAACCAAATCGTTGGTCTCATTGGCTTAAACGGGGCGGGAAAAAGTACAACCATTCGTCATATTATTGGATTAATGAAACCTCATAAAGGGGTCATTGAGCTGAACGGACGAACCCTTCAAGAAGATCAAGAGGCGTATCGTTCACAATTTACGTTTATTCCAGAGACACCTGTCTTATATGAAGAATTAACGTTAAAAGAGCATTTAGAGCTGACAGCGATGGCTTACGGCCTTTCAAAAGAACAATTAGAAGAACGTCTGCCGTCTTTGCTGAAGGAATTCCGAATGGAGAAGCGATTGAAATGGTTCCCTGCTCATTTTTCTAAAGGGATGAAGCAGAAGGTGATGATTATGTGTGCGTTTCTTGTGGAGCCAGAGTTGTATATTATCGATGAGCCGTTTTTAGGGCTTGATCCGCTTGCGATCAACGCATTATTAGAACGGATGAATGCGGCGAAACAAAACGGCGCAAGTGTTCTGATGTCAACGCATATTTTAGCCACAGCGGAACGTTATTGTGATTCCTTTATTATTTTGCATGAAGGGGAAATTAGAGCGAAAGGAACACTGACAGAACTAAGAGAGCAGTTCAACATGAGAGATGCGACACTCGATGATCTTTATTTGGAATTAACAAAGGAAGAAAGCTATGAGTAAAACAACGCAAACCATTTGGAAATCACGATTAGAAGAACACGTACAAGAAACAAGAAAATATTTAAAATATATGTTCAACGATCATCTTGTGATTGTGCTCATTTTTTTCCTTGCAGGCGGGGCGAGCTGGTACAGTAATTGGCTGAAGCATATTCCAGCTCACTTCCCATCCTATTGGGTCATGGCAGTTGTTTTCTCATTGGTCCTGACTAGTTCTTACGTGCGAACGTTGATCAAAGAGGCAGATCTTGTGTTTATGCTTCCTTTGGAAGCTAAGATGGACCCTTATTTAAAACAAGCGTTTAACTTTAGCTTCATTTCTCAGTTATTTCCTTTGATTGCCGTGTCCATTATTGCACTTCCGCTATATTCGGCTGTCTCCTCAGGCGATCTGATGCTATATGTGCTCATTTTGGCGCAAATGATCTTAATAAAAGGTCTGAATACAGCGATTCAGTGGAGAATCACTTATTTTCAAGGGAAACATGTCAGATGGATTGATGCAGTGATTCGTTTTCTGCTCAATACAATGTTAATGTATACCGTTTTACAAGCAGCTTATGCCATTGCCATCGTTTTTTATCTTTTATATGCTGTCTATCTCATTTACTTAACAAATGCAGTAAAAAAACAGCCTTTTCAATGGGAATTGCATATTTCTGATGAGTTAAAACGAAAACAGCGTTTTTACCGCTTGGCAAACTTATTTACGGATGTCCCTCATTTAAAGAAACAAGTGAAAAGAAGGGCGTATATGGACTGGGTCTTGCAATTTGTCCCTTATGAACAGCGTAAAGCTTTTTCTTATATGTATGTGAGGGCGTTTTTACGTTCAAATGACTATTTTGGTCTAGTGTTTAGGTTAACGGTCGTGTTTGTGCTCATCCTCTTGTATACAGGTGCAGCAGGCTGGGTGGGGGCATTACTTGTCTTGTTTACAGTCTTTATCACAGGTGTACAGCTTGTCCCGTTAACAAAGCACTTTGCTCATCTGTCGTTACAGGCACTTTATCCTGTGTCTCAGCAAGAAAAAGATCGAAGCTTTTTTGTTCTCGTACGAAATGTACTCATCATCCAGTCATTTGTACTGAGCTCCGCCGTTTTCCCAGCAGGTGGATGGAAGGGAAGCGGACTTGCTCTTCTCATTTCATTGGTATTTGTGCTTGTCCTCTTCAAGCCTTACGTACAAAGCAGATTAAAAAAGATGAGATAAGCGTTTTTTACAGCGAGCGTATGATGTCACCAAGGAGGGAACTGGGATGAATGCAGCTGAACGGGAACTGTATGAAGAGGCCATTTTTTTTCAAATGCGTTTTTTAAGAAAACCATCCAAGATCGAGCGGTTTTCAAAAGGCGTTCAGCAGCAAGTGAATCGCCGAATCCCTGCTCAATTTCATCAAGTCATCACAAGTGCGGTGAAAACAATGGTTGAATCCACAATATCAGGAAGCCATTTTACTTCATTTACAGTCATTGATGAACAATTGTCTCTTGTAGAGCGAAATGAGCTGGCAAAGGAAAAGGTGACATATTATCAAAAGGCCGCTGCGATTGAAGGAATTGGCACAGGTGCGGGTGGATTGTTTCTCGGAATGGCGGATTTCCCTCTCCTTTTGAGTATTAAAATGAAATGTCTTTATGAGCTTGCCTGTATATATGGATTTGATTTGTCTCAAAAAGAGGAAAGGCTCTTTTTGCTTTGTATTTTTCAACTCGCCTTTTCAAGCAGTACACACCGTCAAAAAATGATGAAACTCATTGAAGAATGGGAAACAACCCGGGAAGAAATGGATTGGTATAGCTTTCAGCAGGAATATCGAGATTATATTGACCTTGTGAAGCTGTTTCAATTAATGCCTGTGGTCGGTGCCGCTGTTGGTGGGGTGGCAAATCATCAGCTGACTGGACAGCTTGGTGAAGTCGCACGCCATGTGTTTCACTTGAGAGTGTTGAAAGAATCGAAATAGAAAAGCCGCTGTTGGGCAGCGGCTTTTTTTCATTCATCGTAGGAAAGGACGGCATGAGCGAGTACCTTTGCTGCGACAGGCATTGCGTTTTCGTTAATATCAAATTTCGGATGGTGGTGTGGATACACATCTTGGCTGTTTTCTGGCATAGCGCCTGTGTAGAAGAAAGTACCAGGAACATGCTGAAGGTAGTAAGCAAAGTCTTCTCCGCCCATTTGGGTTTCGGCTTCTTTTACTTCTGTGACTCCTTCTGTCTGTTTGGCTATTTCTGCTATATATTCAGTTGGTGCAGGGTGATTTTTGACTGCAGGATAGCCTCTTACATATTCATAAGTATAAGAGGCATCGTGCATGTGGCAGACACCTTTCACCACCTGTTCAATTTCACGTTCAATGATATGGCGTGCACTCTCTTCAAAGGAACGTGCAGTACCTGTCAGCACGGCCGAATCTGCAATGACGTTAAAGGCATTTTCAGCGACAAATCCCCCTACAGATACCACCGCAGAATCAATCGGGTTGACTTTTCGGGCCACGACCTGCTGAAGATTGGCTACAATTTGTGAACCGATGAGTACGGCATCTTTCGTCAGATGCGGCTGTGCGCCATGTCCGCCTTTCCCTTGCACTTGAATAGAGAAACGATCGGCGGCTGCCATAAAGTTCCCGCTTTTATAAAGAACAGTGCCGCATGGCTCTGAGGACCAAAGGTGGGTGCCGAAAATGACGTCAACACCGTCTAAACAGCCATCTTCAATCATTGGTTTCGCACCGCCGGGGGCATATTCTTCAGCGTGTTGATGAATGAGGACGATTTTTCCTTTTAATTGATCTCGGTGCTCATGTAAGATCTTCGCTAAGACGAGAAGTGTTGCTGTGTGGCCATCGTGACCGCATGCGTGCATGACGCCAGGTTTTGTTGAACGGTAAGGTACATCCTTTTCATCATGAATGGGAAGTGCATCAAAATCAGCTCTCAGTGCAATGGTCGGTCCAGGGGAAGCTCCTTCAATAAAAGCGAGTACACCATGTCCGCCTACATGTGTACGTGTTGGGATATGTAATCTGTCATAATATTGAGCGATGTAAGCAGCTGTTTCCTCTTCCTGAAAAGAAAGTTCTGGATTCATATGGAGATGGCGTCTAATTTCAACCATTTCCTCATAATGTTCATCAAGACGTTCATTGATCCTTTTGTGTAAAGTGGATACTGTCATTGATCCGAAAACCTCCTTTAGGCTCTTTTACTGATTGTATGGTAATTGTTAGAATCTTTCAACAGAAGAGGATGTCGAGAATGACAGAAAAGGTCATTTTACATAAAAGTCGAAGGTTAAGTATGAAGCTTGAAAAAGGGGGAGTGGCATTGGGAAGCTGTCCAAATTGTTCAAAAGCATTTTCTTTCGTCGAAAAATTTCATTTATCGCATACGAGAATGATGCTTTGTCCAAGCTGCCGGCATCAAATCAAAGAAACGTTCGTTTCAAAGATGAGCTTTTTGATGATTTGTTTGATTCCACTGTTGGTACTACTTATTCAGATGAAAGGTGCTTCACCTATGCTCAAATGGCCCATCTTATTAGGATGGATCTTGCTGAATTTTTATGTACTTCAGCCAATCATTCATCGGTACGAGCTTAGAGATAAGCGTTGAAAGCCCAGCAGAAGGGCTTTTTTTTATAAAAAAAGAAGTGCGAAAAGCAGCACTTCCTTAATGGTCTATGACGGCATGATAGGATGTCAGATAGGCAGGACGAGAGAAGATGGAGCCAGTATCCTCGTGCGGCTGAAAGAACGCTTCTGACTCTTGAAAGTCTTGAAATAAGTCTTCAGATTCCCAAAGTGTCAAAATCAAGTACACCTCTTCATCCTTTTTTGGTCTTAACACACGAAGCGCCTGAAAGCCGCGCTGGTGTTCTGACATGTTTGTTTTTTTCTGAAAGGTGGATTCAAAAAGTGCTCTGCTTTCGAGCTTTACAGGGATATGATTCAGCGTGACAAAGCCAGATTGGACGAGCTCACCTTTTGTATAAATCACATCATAGGCATGGGGTGCTTTAAAGACTGTCTCACCCTCCGTTTCATGAAAAAGAGCCGCTTGTTCCTTACCGACCGTATAAAGCAGATTTTCAAGATGATGTTTTTTTGCGATTTTTTGCAAAAAGTCTGCTGTTCCATATGTAATATAGAAATTCATCTAAACCGCCTCCTGCTTGATAGTATAACAAAAGAATGATATATAATTCTTTGGTAGTCAATCCATAAAACATATTATGAAGCAATACATCCCATACTATCCGTATAAAGGAATGAGGTGACCTAATTTGAAGAAAAAGAAGATAATCATTCCATTAGTCATTGCAGGAAGTACAATCGTGCTTTCATTTATTGGCTATCTGACCATTTTATTTTTAGGACATTATGTCATAGATGAGAAGAAGCTCGTTTTTCACGCTTCCTCGAAAATCATTGATCAGAATGGAAAAGAACTCACAAGCATGTATTCAGAAAATCGGGACCCTGTGTCATTAAAAGAGGTCCCAGATAAAGTGGCGAAAGCTTTTGTTGCTGTAGAGGACAAGCGCTTTTATGAGCACCACGGAATTGATGCACAATCGATTTCAAGGGCGGTTTATCGAGATATATTAGCAGGTGGAAAGGTAGAAGGCGGCAGTACCATCACCCAGCAGCTCGCCAAAAATATCTTTCTCACAAATGATAAAACGTTTCTTCGAAAAACAAAAGAAGTCATTATTGCGATCAATTTAGAAAGAGATTATTCAAAGGACAAGCTGCTTGAAATGTATTTAAATCAGCTTTACTTTGGTCATGGCGTCTATGGGATCCAAGCAGCGGCCAATTACTATTTTAGTAAAGATGTAAAAGATCTCACTGTCAGTGAAGGAGCTACACTTGCTGCCATGCCAAAGGCACCTTCAACGTATTCCCCTGTTCTACACCCAGATAAAAATAAACAAAGACGGGATACCATCCTGAATTTAATGAATGAACAAGGATATTTGTCTTCTACAGAAACAGTTGAAGCAAAAGGAAGAACACTTGGTATTCATTTAAAAAAGAAATCAGAAACCCCTTGGGTGGACAGTTATGTAGATCTCATGATTAAAGAAGCAGAATCACAGTATTCGATTTCGCATGAACAATTGCTTCAAGGCGGCTATACTATTACCGTACCAATCGATATGAATTTGCAAAAAGTTGCCTATGATGCGATGAAAAACAATCGTTATTTCCCGGGAAAAAGCGGGTCACCTGAAGGCAGCGCTGTGTTTATTGACAACGCATCTGGTGGTGTAAAAGCAGCAATAGGCGGACGAGAATATCAGGCAAGAGGCTATAACAGAGTCACAGCTGTTAGACAGCCTGGTTCTGTCTTTAAGCCGATCGCAGTATATGGTCCAGCGATGCAGGAGAAAAAATTCAGACCGTATTCACTGCTTGAGGACAAGGAAAAAAGCTATGACGGCTATTCTCCAAAGAACTACGATGGACAGTACGAAGGCAGGGTCACGATGGTAGAGGCTCTCATGAAAAGTAAAAATACATCTGCCGTATGGACGTTAAGCCAGCTTGGCATCGATACGTCTAAATCCTATCTTGAGAAAATGGGAATGGATATTTCGGATAAAGGACTTGCCATAGCGCTTGGCGGTTTAGAAAAAGGGGTTTCTCCGTTGCAGATAGCTGGAGCATTTCATACATTTGCAAATGAAGGCGTCTATAAAAAGCCGTTCTTCATTCAGAAAATCACGAATGATGATGGTGAAACCGTTGAAAAAAATCGAAACAAAGAAGAACGAGTGTTTAGCGTACAAAATGCTTGGAATATGACAAGAATGCTTCAACAGGTCGTCAAAGGCGGAACCGCTCAGAGCGGATCATACGCTGGAGATTTGGCTGGTAAAACAGGCACAACTACGTATTCCGGTGTCAAAGGGGCAACGAAAGATGCTTGGTTTGCTGGCTACACGCCTAGTACAACAGGGGCAATCTGGATGGGGTATGACAAAACGGATAACAGTCATTATTTAACTGGCGGCAGTCAGTATCCAGTGCAGTTAATGAAAGATATTTTAACGACAGCCCAAATAACCAATGAAACATTCCAAAAACCAGAGGGAATTAAAGAACTTCAATCGCCAATCCATTTAGAAGGACTGTCAGGCTTTGAAGCACGTTATGCATTTAAAATCAAAGGGCTCTTTACATTGGAGCTGTCATGGGATGAACAGGAAGACAAACGCGTTGAATATCGTATTTATGAAAAGAGAAATGGAAGCGAGACCCTGATCGATTCTGTAACAGGAACAAACAGCTACACAATGCCGTATGCAAATGTGTTTTCAGATGCGCAGTATAAGGTTGTTCCATACAATACTCAAACACAAGAAGAAGGCGAAGGTAGTGCTTATATCAAGCCAGAGGCTTTTGGACGTTAATATTCGGCGATTTTTTGAACATTGAGCCGCTTTAGTATACCGAGCCCTGAAAAAGCGGTATAGTAAAAGCAGTGTTTGAGCCTTATACAAAGAGAGTGTGAGGCGAAAGGTGGAATGAAAGGTAATGGGAAAAACGAAGGCTTTTAATGACACGTTCTTAAAGGCGTGCAAAGGGGAAAAAACAGACCATGTACCGGTTTGGTATATGAGACAGGCAGGACGCTCGCAGCCTGAATATCGTGCCCTTAAAGAAAAATACGGGCTATTTGAAATTACGCATCAGCCAGAGCTATGTGCTTACGTAACAAGACTTCCTGTAGAACAATATGGTGTAGATGCCGCTATTTTATATAAAGATATTATGACTCCGCTTCCAGCTATTGGAGTGGACGTTGAAATTAAAAATGGAATTGGACCAGTGATTGACTCGCCTATTCGGACAAAGGCAGATATCCAGCGTCTTGGAGAGCTTCATCCTGAAGAAGACCTGCCGTATGTGCTTGATACGATCAAGCTGTTAACAGAGGAGCAGTTGAATGTTCCGCTGATTGGTTTCGCAGGTGCACCTTTTACGATGGCAAGCTATATGATCGAAGGCGGTCCATCTAAAAATTATCATAAAACAAAGGCGCTCATGTACAGTGAGCCAGAGACATGGATGCTTTTGATGAATAAATTAGCCGATATGACGATCACATACATACGCGCTCAGGTAAAAGCAGGCGTCCGAGCATTTCAAATCTTCGACTCTTGGGTTGGCGCTTTAAATGCAGCAGATTACCGGACCTTCATTAAGCCTGTCATGCAGCGTATTTTCACAGAGCTGAAGTCTGAAAACGTACCAATGATTATGTATGGTGTCGGTGCGAGCCATCTGGCGAAAGATTGGCATGACTTGCCGCTTGATGTCGTTGGACTGGATTGGCGTATGAGTATAGACGAAGCGCGAAAAGAAGGCTTAACAAAAACGTTACAAGGAAACCTTGATCCAACGATATTACTTTCTCCTTGGGAAGTGATTGAAGAAAGAGCAACAGCGATTTTAGATCAAGGGATGAAATCAGATCAATTCATCTTTAACTTAGGTCACGGGGTATTTCCTGATGTCTCACCAGACACGTTAAAGAAGCTGACAGATTTTATTCACGATTATTCAGCTAAACATAAAAAGACATCCATCTAAATGATTTCAAATGATCTGAAGGAGTGTTGGTTGTGGAGAAAAAGAAAATGGGGCTACTTGTCATGGCATATGGCACCCCATATAAAGAAGAAGACATTGAACGTTACTATACACATATTCGTAGAGGCAGAAAGCCAGAGCCGGAGATGCTGCAAGATTTAAAGGACCGCTACAAGGCAATTGGCGGCATTTCTCCTTTATCAAAAATTACAGAACAGCAGGCAAATGGCTTGTGTGAACATTTGAATGAGATCCAAGACGAGATTGAATTTCATGTATACATTGGGTTAAAACACATCGAGCCTTTCATTGAAGATGCGGTCGCTGATATGCACCGAGATGGCATCACAGAAGCGGTGAGTATTGTCCTAGCACCGCACTTCTCCACATTTAGTGTGAAATCGTATAACAAACGTGCACAAGATGAAGCAGAAAAGCTTGGCCAGTTAAATATCACTTCTGTTGAAAGCTGGTATGATGAGCCGAAGTTTGTGGACTATTGGGTGAAACAAGTGAAAGAGACGTATGCATCCATGAGTCAGGAAGAAAGAGATTCAGCAGTACTGATTGTGTCTGCGCACAGTCTTCCTGAAAAAATTATTGCAGCAGGGGACCCATACCCTGATCAGCTTGCACAATCTGCAAAAATGATTGCTGAAGGTGCAGGAATTGAGCATTATGAAATTGGCTGGCAAAGTGAAGGCAATACGCCTGATCCGTGGCTTGGACCAGACGTACAGGATCTCACGCGTGACCTATTTGAGCAAAAAGGCTATAAAACATTTGTATACGTGCCTGTTGGTTTTGTCGCTGATCACCTTGAAGTGTTATACGACAATGATTATGAATGTAAAGTCGTCACGGATGAAATTGGTGCAGCTTACTATCGTCCAGAAATGCCAAATGCGAAACCAGCATTTATTGATGCACTGGCAGCAGTCGTATTAAAGAAGCTTAATGAAAGCAAGTAATCATATAAAAGAAGGCGATCCTATGCATGACAATCAAAAACACCTTGTCATCATTGGCGGTGGCATCACAGGTTTGGCCGCCGCCTTCTATTTGGAAAAGGAAATTGAAGAAAAAGGCCTTCCTATCCAAATATCTCTTATTGAAGCGAGTCCTAGGCTAGGTGGAAAAATTCAAACATTATATAAAGACGGTTATATCATTGAACGTGGACCCGATTCATTTTTAGAAAGAAAGGTCAGTGGACCCCAGCTGGCAAAAGATGTTGGCCTATCTGATCAGCTCGTCAATAATGAAACAGGGCAAGCGTATGTATTAGTCAATGAAACCCTTCATCCGATGCCAAAGGGCGCTGTCATGGGCATTCCAACTCAAATCAGTCCTTTCATTACAACTGGGCTTTTTTCAGTTGCCGGAAAAGCACGTGCAGCGATGGATTTCGTTTTGCCAAAAAGCAAACAGACAGAAGATCAGTCTCTGGGGGAATTTTTTAGAAGACGTGTGGGTGATGAAGTGGTGGAGAATTTAATTGAACCGCTACTATCAGGCATTTATGCTGGTGACATTGATCGCCTGAGCTTAATGTCTACCTTCCCGCAGTTCTATCAAACAGAACAGAAGCATCGCAGTTTGATTCTTGGGATGAAAAAATCACAGCAGCATGCAAAAGCGCAACAAGTGACAGCGAAAAAGCAAGGACAGTTCCAGACAATCAATCAAGGGCTGCAAGCACTTGTTGAAGCGGTCGAAAGTAAACTCAAGCTGACGAAGATTTACAAAGGGACAAAAGTGACCCAGATCGAAAAAGCCGAGGGAGGTTATGGCGTTCAATTAGACAGCGGTCAAACGCTTTTTGCAGATTCTGCCATTGTGACAACTCCTCACCAATCGATCTATTCCATGTTTCCAAAAGAAGCAGGGCTTGAGTACTTGCATGACATGACATCGACTTCTGTTGCAACAGTTGCACTCGGATTTAAAGAAGAGGATGTTCACAATGAATATGATGGTACTGGTTTTGTCATCTCAAGAAATAGTGATTTCTCCATTACAGCATGTACGTGGACAAATAAGAAATGGCCTCACACTGCACCTAAAGGAAAAACATTGCTTCGTGCATATGTTGGGAAAGCTGGCGATGAATCAATTGTCGAACAGTCTGATCATCAAATCGTGAGCATCGTGCTGGAGGATTTGAAGAAAATCATGGATATTAAAGCAGATCCAGAGCTGACGACAGTGACTCGCTGGAAAACAAGCATGCCGCAATATCATGTGGGTCATCAAAAACAGATTTCGACGATGAGAGAAACGTTTAAGCAATCATATCCTGGTATTTATATCACGGGTGCTGCATTTGAAGGTGTTGGAATTCCTGATTGTATTGATCAAGGAAAAGCTGCCATCTCAGAAGCTGTATCTTATCTATTTTCATAAAAAACAAACTCCCTTTTCTGTCATGGAAAGGGAGTTTTTCATGTTCGTATGTTTAGAAAAGAGTGGTGAATAATAAAATTGAACAAAGTTGTTGCATCTGAGGAAAAAGATGTGGTATATTACTTTCTGTACTTAATGACCGAAACGTTCAAATAGTCATTTTGGGAGTGAGATCATGAGTGTTGATAGGAGACAAATGATTTTAGATGGAGCAACAAAGGCATTTACCCAGTTCGGGTATAAAGCCACGACAATGGACCTTGTAGCAAAGCTTGCCAACGTTGGAAAAGGAACGATTTATACTTTTTTCAAAAACAAAGAAGAGCTGTTCGATGAAATTTTCACATCACTGTTAATGGAGATGAGGAAAATTGCAGATGAAGCAATAGATGAGAAGAATAGTTTCTCAGAAAACCTTCATTTAGCACTCTTTGCAATATTAGAATTTCGAAAAAACCACCAGCTTACAATTAAAATCTTTCAGGAAAATGCGGAGCTTGGCACATCAGCAGTGAAAGAAATGATTGAAAAAATGGAACAGATGATCATTCGCTATATTAAAACAAAAGTAAAAGAAGCGATTGAAAAAGGCGACATTAAGCCCTGTGATCCTGAATTGACGGCATTTGTGATGGTGAAACTATATATTGCACTTATTTTTGACTGGGAAAAGCGATATGAGCCTTTAACAAAAGAAGAGGTCGCTGAATCGCTCGAGCTTTATGTACTAAAAGGACTGTCTGCAACAACATAATTTTTTTTAAGTTCAAATGACCGAATTCTTAATTTAGTCATTCACCAATGGGAGGAAAACAGCAATGAATGTAATTCGGAATCAATGGAAAGACATTGTGACGAGCAAAAAACTACTGATCCCGATTTTAGCTGTCTTATTTATTCCACTGATTTATAGTGGTGTATTTTTAAAAGCTTACTGGGATCCATATGGTACAGTTGATCAATTACCTGTAGCGGTTGTCAACTTGGATGAAGGCAGTCATTATGACGGCAAAACCCTTCAAGTGGGCGATGATTTAGTGAAGGAATTGAAGAAAAACGATAGTTTTAAATGGCATTTTGTTGATAGTGAAGAAAAGGCCATCAATGGGTTAAATAACGAAGACTATTATCTCGTCGTCGAGATTCCGAAAGATTTCTCGAAAAATGCGAGTACAGTACTAGACAAACATCCGAAAAAATCGAATCTGAAATATTATACGAATCCAGGCGCAAACTATGCTGCGTCTCAAATTGCGAATAACGCCATTATCAAATTAAAAGATTCGGTTTCAAAGGAAGTCACAGAAAATTATGCAGAGGTCATCTTTGATAACTTCAAAACGATTGCAAAAGGATTAGATCAAGCAAGCGATGGAGCGAAGAAAATTGATGACGGAACAAAAAGCGCAAAAGACGGTAGCCAAAAGTTAAAAGACAATTTGGCGAAATTGGCAGAAGGAACGTTAACGTATAGCGAAGGTGTTCATCAGTTTGCAGGAAAAATGGGTGAACTGAACACTGGAATTCAATCTCTTGATAGCGGTCTTGGTCAGCTCTTAACAGGCTATCAAACGATTGATCAGAAATTTGGTGAACTTGGCACAGGAATTGATACATTGACCGAAGGGTTAAACACAAGCCGTGAAGGACATGAGCAGCTTTCTTCTAAAATGCCGCAATTCACAGCAGGCATTGAGCAGCTGAACAATAAAGCACAGTCATTTTCAGAAAAAATCGCTGCTGTGGAGAAAGTATTGTCTTCACCTGAATTAGCGAATCTTGAAAAGATGGCGCCTAAGATTGATCAGGTGAAAAAAGATGCAAAAACGTTTAGTACCAAACTTGCTTCTTTAAAAGAAGCATTATCTAATCGAGATGCAAAAGTAAAAAGTATTATTCAAAACAGCTCGATGACAGATGAAGAGAAAAAGGCGGCAATGGATCAACTAGACAGTCTTCCTACAATCGAACTGCCTGATTTGTCTGGGCTTGAGCAAAGTTTAGCGGCGCTGCAGGAACTGCCTGACGCAAGTGAAGTTCAGTCTGCGGTTGCATCTGCAAAAGCACAGCTACAGCAAGTCAAGCAGCTGCCAGAGAAAACAGAACAGCTGTATACATCAACAGTCGCCATACAAAATGCGATTGATCAAATGACATCCGGTACGAATAAATTGTATCAAGGTGCACTGAAGCTTCAAACGGGTCAAGGGAAATTACAAGATGGCCTGCAAACAGCAAATGGAAAGCTTGATACAGCGAAAAGTGGTGCGGATAAACTGGCAAACGGATCAAGCCAGCTTAGTGCAGCATTGAATAAACTAGAAAGTGGATCAGCGAGTATCCAAAGCAACTCATCTAAACTGGCTGAAGGGTCAAAATCCCTTGATAAAGGATTAGGTGACTTAAAAAGTGGGACTGGAAAGCTTTCTGATAAGCTAAAAAGCGCTGCAGATGAAACAGGAGACATTGATGCGGGGCAGGACAACTACAATATGATTGCAAGTCCAGTCAAAACAGAGAATGATACAGCGAAAAAAATTGATAACTATGGAACAGGGCTCACACCATATATTTTATCAATGGGACTCTTTGTTGGAGCTCTAATGTTGACTGTTGTATTCCCAATGAAAGATCCTGCAGGACGCCCTAGAAATGCGTTTGAATGGTTTGTCAGCAAATATAGTGTGCTTCTCTTAGTCGGTATCTTGCAGGCAGTGATTGCAAGCTCCATGCTCATCTTTGGACTTGGACTTGAAGTGGAAAGCCTCTGGCGCTTCTATCTCTTTGCAATCATCGTCAGTCTGACATTCCTAGCGATCATTCAGCTTCTTGCGACGACGATGGGGAACCCAGGACGCTTTATTGCCGTCATTATCTTGGTTCTTCAGCTTGCAGCAAGTGCGGGTACATTCCCGCTTGAGCTTGTACCAAAATTCTTCCAAGTTATTCACAGTCTGCTTCCAATGACGTATACCATCAACGGATTTAGAACGATCATTGCAAGCGGTGATAACAGTTATTTATGGCACCAAGCAGCGATTCTTGGAACAGTAGCCATCATCATGATGGCTGCAACAACAGCATACTTTGCTTGGAACATAAGAAAAATGAAACAAGAAGAAGCATAATCAAAAAAACCTTTCTCTTTCCTGAGAAAGGTTTTTCATTTCAGATTGTTGACAAAGGGCTAAAATGAACTTGATTTTAGCCCTTTGTCTTCTTTTCAGCGTGATAGAAAACCTTTGAAGTCTAGGAAGGACGAGCACTGGCACAGAGCGAATTGACATTCGTGAGCACCAGCACGCAGGACTGACACCGAATGCGAGGGTTTGTCTACAAGCTGAAACCTTTCTCTTTCATGAGAAAGGTTTTTTCTATTAGAAATTAGACATCAGGAACCCGAAGCGATATATTTTAAGAAGGATGCTGAAAAAAGGCATGCTTGGAAAGAATTTCTTTTAGATGAAGGAGGATATGCCGAATGACAACGGAAGTAAATGAAACGGTTCAGCTTATTCAAAAGCTTGTGTCGATCCCAAGTCCATCAGGAAATACTGAGAAAGTGATTGGCTTTGTCGAACGTTTTTTACAAGATTTACATATTGAAACGAAGCGAAATCGAAAAGGCGGATTAATTGCCACCCTAAAAGGAACAGATGACAAGGAACACCGCATGCTGACAGCACATGTCGATACGCTTGGTGCGATGGTCAAAGAAATTAAATCAAATGGCCGGCTGCGTCTTGCACTCATTGGAGGCTTTCAATATAACTCGATAGAAGGCGAGTATTGTGAAATTGAAACAGTAACAGGCCGTACATACACAGGTACCATTCTGATGCATCAAACGTCCGTTCACGTATATGAGGATGCTGGAAAAGCGAAGCGAAATCAAGAAAATATGGAGATTCGCTTAGATGAGAAAGTGAAAAATGCAGACGATGTGCAGGCACTTGGCATTCAAGTAGGAGACTTTATCTCATTTGATCCTAGAGTGGAAGTGACGTCTTCAGGTTTTATTAAATCAAGACACCTTGATGATAAGGCAAGTGTGGCGTTGTTGCTGAGATTGATTCACCGCATTCAAACAGAGAACATCACATTGCCGCATACGACACATTTCTTAATTTCAAATAATGAAGAAATCGGATACGGTGGGAACTCGAATATCCCGGAAGAAACGGTGGAATATTTGGCTGTTGATATGGGAGCCATCGGTGACGGTCAATCAACCGATGAATACAGTGTGTCGATATGTGTGAAGGATTCTAGCGGTCCTTATCACTATGGTCTGCGCAAACATTTAGCAGCATTAGCTGAGGCAAATAAGATCGATTACCGCCTTGATATATACCCTTATTATGGCTCAGATGCGTCGGCAGCGATTCGAGCAGGGCATGATATCATTCATGGACTGATTGGACCTGGCATTGACTCTTCGCATGCCTTTGAAAGAACCCATGAAGACTCATTGATTCATACAGCCAATCTTCTGTACCACTATGTTCAAAGCAAATTAATCACAGCATAAAAAAAGAACCCCGCAATCGGGGTTCTCAGGCTGTCGAGAAAATCTCGACAGCTT
>NZ_ASJC01000009.1 GCF_000691145.1 Bacillus altitudinis 41KF2b
CAGGTTCAAATCCTGCCCCCGCAACCAAATTATTTTACCTATTAAGTAGCGAGTGCTCATTGAGTACAGCCAAAATGGTCCGGTAGTTCAGTTGGTTAGAATGCCTGCCTGTCACGCAGGAGGTCGCGGGTTCGAGTCCCGTCCGGACCGCCATTTATACATATTCATCTTTTGATGATGGCTCGGTAGCTCAGTTGGTAGAGCAACGGACTGAAAATCCGTGTGTCGGCGGTTCGATTCCGTCCCGAGCCACCACTATTTGCCGGTGTATGACTTGTAAACGAAAACGTATAGTTTCGTTTTTTTTTATGTCTTTTTCTTTCAATAAGTATCCTAGATGCAATGAAACTCCTTGTGTTTGGCTACACTAAATGTGATAAGAAAAGATCATGACTTCAATAAACAACGCCTGGTTTTTTTATACCAGGCTTTCTTTATATCGTTTTTAGTTGGAACCGAGGCTCATATTCGCTACACTAATACTAACTGTGTCTGACATCATGTTTGCTCAATCAGTTGATTGTATGAAGGGGCTGTCTTTTATGGATGAATTTGATCTTATTCGCCGAATTACACCAAAAGAAACGCATCAGCGTTCTTTGGTCATGGGCATCGGTGATGATGCTAGTGTTTATCAACCTCATTCACATTGTGAAGAGGTCGTTTGTGTTGATACAATGGTAGAGCATGTCCATTTTCGATTTGATTTTTCCACACCCTTTGAGGTTGGATTTAAAGCGCTGGCAGTGAATATCAGTGATATTGCAGCCATGGGAGGAACCCCTAAGTATTATCTTGTATCAATTGCGATCCCGCCTCATGGGGATGAAGCAATTGTTGCAGCTTTTTACGAGGGAATGAAAGCATTGGCTGACAGATATCATATGGATTTAATCGGTGGAGATACAGTAGCCACCCGCAGTGACTTTGTCATCACAGTAACGGTCATTGGTGAGATTCCAAAGGGAACAGCCTGTTACCGTCATAGTGCTCAGACAGGAGACGTTGTCTTTGTCACAGGTGAACTAGGTTCATCAGCTGCTGGGCTATCCCTTTTAATGAATGAAGTAAATGCTGCACATTCGATTGACACTGCTTTTTTTCTAGAGCGACACAAAATGCCGCAGCCGCATATTGCTGCTGGCCTTATTTGTTCAAGCTTCCCCCGGGTGACCTTGAATGATGTAAGTGACGGATTAGCGAGTGAGTTAAACGAAATAGCGGAAGCGAGTCGTGTGACGATTGAAATTGAAGCTGATCAGCTCCCAAAACATCCACATCTACCGTTGTTACATAAAGAATGGCTTGAATGGGTCTTGTTCGGTGGAGAGGATTTTGTCTTAACTGGTACGATCCCTGAAACGGATTGGAAGCGATTTGAGACGCAATGTAAAAAAGAACACATTCAGGTCACGCGTATTGGACAAGTCAAAGATGATCGAGCGTCCAGCGTTATTTTAAAAGACCATGATCAACAAACAATTTTAATGAAAAAAGGATATAATCATTTTAAGAAATGAGGTGACTCCACCATGAAGTTAACGTGGACAACAAAAGGTGCGGATGAGACGAAACGAATTGCTGCTGCCTTGGCTACACTTGTGATGCCCGGCGATGTCTTAACATTAGAAGGAGACTTAGGCGCAGGTAAAACGACTTTTTCAAAAGGTTTTGCAGAAGGCTTAGGTATTACCCGTATCGTCAACAGCCCTACTTTTACAATTATTAAAGAATATACGGATGGCAGACTGCCACTTTATCATATGGATGTGTATCGTATGGAAGATGCGGAAGAAGATATTGGACTGGGCGAATATTTTGAGGGGGAAGGTGTGTGTTTGGTTGAATGGGCGCATCTCATTGAACCTCAATTGCCTTCATCGTATTTAAAAATTGAAATGCTGAGAACAGAACGTGAAGAAGAACGTCATCTTACGTTTTATGCAAAAGGGGAGCGCTATGAGGCCCTTTGTAAGGAGATGAAAGACATTGACCATACTGGCAATTGATACGTCAAACCATACACTCGGAATAGCTCTTGTCCGTGATGACACTGTGGTTGGGGAAAGTATTACGTACTTAAAGAAGAATCATTCAGTCCGTGCAATGCCGACAGTTGAAGCACTGATGAAAGAATGCGGCGTAGCACCGAACGAATTAAGCAAAATTGTTGTAGCCAAAGGACCCGGTTCTTACACTGGCGTTAGAATCGGTGTGACCATTGCAAAAACACTTGCTTGGACGCTGTCTATTCCGATAGCTGCTGTTTCAAGTTTAGAAACGCTGGCGGCAAATGCTCGATATTTTAATGGAATGATTTCTCCTATATTTGATGCAAGAAGAGGACAAGTTTATACAGGGTTATATACATTTGAAGGTGGAAAGATAAAAGAAGTGAAACCTGATCAAAATATCCTGCTCACTGATTGGCTTCAAGAGCTGAAAAAGGAAGGGAACCCTGTTTTATTTCTTGGACATGATGTGCATCTTCATCAAGAGAATATACTCTCCATACTTGGAGAAACCGCCGTTTTAGCAGACGAGGCATTTCACAACCCAAGACCTTCAGTGCTCGCATTTTTGGGGGCAGACCGCCCTGCTGAAGATGTCCATCAGCTTGTTCCTAATTATATTCGTTTGGCAGAAGCGGAAGTGAAATGGCTTGAAGGACAAAAATAATCTCAACACAGTAGAGATGCGAAGAATGACAGTAGAGGACATCCCAGAGGTATATACGATTGAAGTGCATTCGTTTACAGCGCCTTGGAAAAAAGAGTCGTTTGTCTATGAAATTCTCCATAACCAATACAGCCATTATTTCCTCATTGAAGAAGATGGTCAGCCTGTTGGGTATTGCGGCGTTTGGATTGTCATGGATGATGCACAAATTACGAATATTGCGATTCTCCCTGAGCACCGGGGAAAAGGATACGGGGAAGCGCTGCTTCGATATGTCATGGAATTTTGCAAAGAAAAAAAGACAGATCATCTTTCACTAGAAGTGCGGGTATCAAATACGCCAGCACAATCCCTTTATGAAAAGCTCGGGTTTAAACCAGCTTCTATTCGAAAGAATTATTATACGGATAACGGGGAAGATGCATTAGTCATGTGGGTGAAGATAAATGAGTGAAAAAAAAGATCGATTCATATTAGGTATAGAAACAAGCTGTGACGAAACAGCTGCGTCCATTGTGAAAAATGGGAAAGAGATCGTAGCGAATGTTGTCGCCTCACAAATAGAAAGCCATAAACGATTTGGCGGCGTGGTACCAGAAATCGCTTCAAGGCATCATGTGGAACAAATGACGATCGTATTAGAAGAAGTCATGACGCAGGCCAATATGACCTTTCAGGATTTAGATGCCATTGCTGTGACAGAAGGACCGGGCTTAGTTGGTGCACTTTTGATAGGTGTTAATGCAGCCAAAGCATTGAGTTTTGCACATCAAATTCCGCTTGTTGGTGTTCATCATATTGCTGGACACATTTATGCGAACCAGCTCGTTGGTGAACTGGTGTTTCCTTGTTTAGCTCTAGTCGTCTCTGGTGGGCATACTGAGCTTGTTTTGATGAAAGAGCATGGGTCTTTTGAGGTTATTGGTGAAACGTTGGATGATGCGGCTGGAGAAGCGTATGACAAAGTAGCTCGGACAATGGGTCTGCCATATCCAGGGGGACCTCACATTGATCGATTGGCACATGAAGGGGAGCCAACGATTAAGCTTCCTCGTGCATGGCTTGAAGAAGGATCCTATCATTTTAGTTTCAGCGGTTTAAAATCAGCGGTCATCAACACATTACACAATGCGTCTCAAAAGGGCGAAACCATTGCGCCTGAGGATTTGGCTGCAAGTTTCCAAGAAAGCGTGATTGAGGTGCTAGTCGGAAAGACATTAAAAGCGGCTGAAGCGTATGGTGTGAAACAAGTCGTTCTAGCTGGCGGGGTTGCTGCCAATAAAGGTCTTAGAGAAGCCCTTACTTCAGCATTTGCGAAGCTACCTGAAGTGAATGTCATGATTCCGCCATTGTCTCTTTGTACAGACAATGCAGCCATGATTGCTGCTGCGGGAACCATTGCATTTGAAAAGGGAATAAGAGGCGACATGGCAATGAACGGTCAACCTGGACTGCCGCTTGTTTCCTATGAATAAGAACTTCTGTGGATATACAGGGGTTTCAGCGTGTAGACAAACCCTCACATTCGGTGTCAGTCCTGCGTGCTGGTGCTCACGAATATCAAATTCGCTCCGCGCCAGTACTCGTCCTTCCTAGACTTCAAAGGTTTTCTATCACGCTGAGCTGAAAAGAAGACAAAGGGCTAAAATAAAGTTCATTTTATCCCTTTGTCAACAATTTGGAACTCCTGTGGATACACAGGAGTTTTTTCTATTGAAATGAAAGCGATTTATTCACATGTAAACGTTATATATCCACAATTGTTAGAAAATTCGTTTTAAAATGAAGAGAATGTGTATAAATGTGATCTTTTATGTGGATATGTGATTAAAATACTGTGGATAAAGTGGATAACTTCAAAATATTTAAGAATAATCAAGATGTTATTGTGGGTATCATTGTGGATAAAGATTCTCACCTTAAAAAAGAGCACCCGTTAGGGCACTCTTTATGCATCTGATAGATCTTCCCATTCCGCAAAAAGTGATTCCATCTCTTGATTGAGCGCATCATTTTCTGTTTGAATGGCTTGTACCTTCTCGTGATCTTGGAAAATAGCAGGATCACATAGAAGCTCTTCGTTTTCACCGAGCTTGTCTTCGATGACAGCGATACGCTCTTCAATTTCTTCAATTCGGCGCTGCTTTTGTCTTTCTTTCTTTTTGAGTTCTTTCTCTTCTGCATAGGAAAGTTTTGCTGTTTCTAATGGTTTTTCTGCTTGTTTTTTATGCGTCTCCTGAGTTTGGAGTGCTTCAAGCTCTAATTGTTCGTTTTTCTTTTCAAGATAGTAGTCGTAGTCACCGAGGTATTCTTTTGTTTCATCTGGCGAAAGCTCAAGTACTTTTGTTGCCAAGCGATTGATAAAGTAACGGTCATGTGAAACAAACAAGATGGTGCCTGGATAATCTATTAGTGCATTCTCTAATATTTCCTTACTGTCCAAATCAAGATGGTTCGTCGGCTCATCGAGAATGAGGAAATTGGCTTTTTGGAGCATCAGCTTTGCCAGTGCAAGTCGTGCTTTTTCTCCACCACTTAAAGCATGTACAGGCTTTAAGACGTCATCACCTGAAAAAAGGAAGTTTCCTAAACAAGTCCGAATGTCTTTTTCAGTCATATGGGGATAATCATCCCAAAGTTCATTTAACACTTTCTTGGAGGATGTCAGCTTGGCTTGTTCCTGATCATAGTAGCCAATCGTCACATGAGAACCAAAGCTGATATCGCCTTTTACTGGTTTTAACGTATCCGTTAAGGTTTTTAAAAGAGTTGATTTCCCGATACCGTTAGGACCGATGAGTGCCACGCTATCCTCCCGTTTAATATGAAAAGAGAGGGAGGAGAGGAGCGGCGTTTTTTCATCGTAACTAATATCGAGATCATGCACCTTCAGCACGTCATTTCCGCTTTGCCTCATAATATCGAAATGGAAGTTTGCGGATTTTTCATCTCCTAACGGCTTATCTAAACGATCCATCCGTTCCAGCTGTTTCCGCCTGCTTTGAGCACGCTTTGTGGTGGAGGCTCTTGCTAAGTTCCGATCCACGAAATCTTGAAGCTTCGAAATTTCTTCTTGCTGTTTTTCATACAGCTTCATATCACGCTCTAGCTGCTCAGCTTTTTGATCAAGATACTTACTATAGTTCCCAGCGAACTTTTTCATCGCTGTTCTTGACACTTCATATACATGGTTCACGACTTTGTCTAAGAAGTATCGGTCATGGGAAACGATGAGAATGGCTCCTGTATAATTTTGCAAATACTGCTCAAGCCATGATAAGGTATCAATATCTAGATGGTTGGTTGGCTCATCCAAAATCAAGAGTTCTGGTTTCATCAATAATAGCTTTCCAAGCGCTAGACGAGTTTTCTGACCGCCGCTTAAGGATTGGACGGTTGTATGATCTTCAAAATGACTAAAGCCGAGTCCGTGTAAAATGGAGCGGACATCTGCTTCATATTGGTAGCCGCCTTGATCTTTAAATGCTTGCTGCAGTCTGTCATAGGTTTTCATTAGAGAATCTAATTCTGTTCCTGTGGAAGAAGCCATTTTCTCTTCTATGGTTCTCATCTCTTGTTCCATTTCTTTTAAATGATCGAAAACGGATAGTAGTTCGTCTTTTAGCGTACGTGTAGACGTCACATCTGTATGCTGTGCTAGATATCCAATGGATAGGTCTTTCGGTTTGATGATCTCACCTTGTTCGTAAGACATTTGACCGGCAATGATTTTTAAAAGCGTGGATTTTCCTGCACCGTTACGACCGACAATGGCAATACGATCCCTCGCTTTGACTTCCAATTTTATATTCGTTAAAACGGTATCAGCGCCAAACGATTTGGACAGCTGATTCACTTGTAGAATCATCATGTAACTTCACCTCTGCTATAATATGTTAAGTGTAGCTTATCAGCAGTAAACCGGCAAATCTTACATACGGCTGCCATGGTCAAATGAAAGACAGATAGGAAAAAATAGTGTATGATTTGAGTGAGGGAGCGTTGAAAGATGAGTCAATTTAGCCACTTTAACGAACAAGGAAGAGCAAAGATGGTCGACATTAGTGACAAATCGTCTACAGTGAGAACTGCCGTTGCTGTTTCAAGCGTTCGTATGATAAAAGATGTATTTCATCAAATACAAAAGCATGGTATTGGAAAAGGGGATGTACTATCTGTCGCACAGGTAGCTGGCATCATGGCAGCAAAGCAAACATCTACTATCATTCCAATGTGCCATCCGCTTGCATTAAAAGGTGTCGATATCTCCTTTGATTGGGAGGAAGACGGAAATGCGTACATTCTGAACATACAAGTACAAGTGAAAACAAAAGGAAGTACGGGTGTGGAGATGGAAGCGCTCACTTCTGCCTCAGTATGTGCACTGACCGTTTATGACATGTGCAAAGCAATAGACAAAGGGATGATCATCGGCCCGACCTATCTAGTAGAAAAAACAGGCGGGAAAAACGGTGATTTTCACAGAGCATCTGATATTTAAGTTGGAGGATCTTATATGAATATAGACCAGTCAAAAATTCCACAAGCGACAGCCAAACGTTTGCCGCTTTACTACCGTTTTTTAAAAAATCTGCATGCATCAGGAAAACAAAGGGTGTCATCGGCAGAGCTTAGTGATGCAGTCAAAGTGGATTCTGCCACCATTCGCCGAGATTTTTCTTACTTTGGTGCACTTGGGAAGAAAGGGTATGGCTATAATGTCGATTACCTCTTGACCTTCTTTAGAAAGACCCTTGACCAAGATGAAATGACGAATGTCATGCTCATCGGTGTCGGGAATTTAGGGACTGCTTTTTTACACTATAATTTCATTAAAAATAATAATACAAAAATTTCAATGGCTTTTGACGTCAATGAGAGTAAAATAGGAAGTGAGATAGGCGGCGTGCCTGTCTATGATTTGGATAAGCTTGAAGAGCATGTGCAAGAGGTAGGAGATATTCCTGTTGCGATTTTGACAGTGCCTGCCGTAGCAGCTCAATCCATTACAGATCGTTTGATTGCCCTTGGCATCAAAGGAATCCTTAACTTTACGCCGGCTCGATTGAATGTGCCGGAACACATTCGAATTCATCATATAGATTTGGCGGTTGAACTTCAGTCTCTTGTGTATTTCTTAAAGCATTACTCTGTTACACAGGAGGATTGACGAAAAGGGGTAAAGGGGGTGGAGCAAATGGGTCCGATCGGTCCTGGAAGTTTGGTTCTGATTGCGGTTGTTGCGCTCATTATTTTTGGGCCGAAAAAGCTTCCTGAATTAGGAAGAGCAGCAGGAGATACATTACGTGAATTTAAAAATGCCACAAAAGGTTTAGCTGATGATCAGGAAGAAAAAAAGAAAAAAGAAGATCAGTAGAATAGGATGAGCTTCATGAATGTCAAAGATATGCCGCTTATGGAGCATATTGTGGAACTGCGAAAACGTTTAGTGATCATTGCGATGTTTTTTGTCACCTTTATGGTGGCAGGTTTTTTTCTCGCTAAGCCGGTCATTGTGTATTTACAAAATACCGATGAAGCGGCCACACTGACATTGAACGCATTTAAGCTCACAGATCCACTGTACGTGTTTATGCAGTTCGCTTTTGTCATTGCTCTTGTTTTGACGTGTCCCGTGATCTTATATCAGCTCTGGGCGTTTGTGAGTCCTGGCTTATATGAAAAAGAAAGAAAGGTGACACTTGCTTATATTCCAATTGCACTGCTTTTATTTTTGAGCGGTGTGGCTTTCTCTTATTTTATTTTGTTTCCATTTGTCGTCGATTTTATGATACGGATGTCAAATGATTTACATGTGGAGCAAGTGATCGGGATTCATGAGTATTTTACATTTCTGATGCAGTTAACACTTCCATTTGGCTTTTTGTTTCAGATGCCTGTCGTGTTGATGTTTCTCACTAGACTGGGTATCATTACACCGATGTTTTTATCAAAAATACGGAAGTATGCCTATTTTGTCCTCCTTGTCATTGCCGCACTGATTACACCGCCAGAGCTCGTTTCTCACCTCATGGTTACCTTGCCAATGCTCGTTTTGTATGAAGTGAGTATTGTCATTTCAAGAGTGACCTATCGCAAAATGCAGCAAACAGAGACAGAGGAGAAAGAAAATGATGTTGTCTCATAAAAAAGCATCGTGATCCTAATAGGGGTCACGATGCTTTTTCTATTGTGAAAGAAATTGATTGATTGCTTGAAAGAGATGCTCATAATAGGCAGGTTCATGCGGGACAAAATCATGTACATGGACCTCTCTCTTTTCCTCACGTCGCTTGCCGTCTGCATCCACTTCAAAGCCCTCGATATTCATTTTTTCGCATTCTCTATTTAAAAGCTGCTGTGCATCCATCAGCCTTGCTCTATAAAGTCCAGCAACTTCTTCTTTCTGTAGATGGACATCCATGTGCTCTTTTTGATCCATATAAAGATACACATGGCAAAACTCACGATCGGTAAACGAAGGCAGATGGATTTCATCTTTAATGACACCAGCAAAGGTAAGGTTCTCAAACGAGATGGAGAGACCAAGCTCTTCTTCGACTTCTCTGATGCCATCAGAAGGCTGTTCATCTGCGAGAAGGTGGCCTGCTGCTGTGATATCAAATAGAGAAGGGAAATCCTTTTTGGAGGAACTCCTCAGCTGAAAATAGAGAAACACTGTGTCATCTTCCTTTTTTAAAAGCCAGAAATGAAAGGTTTCATGCCAAAGGCCCTCAGCATGGATATCAGATCGAGCGGCTGTACCAATCGTTTCATGCTGATTGTTCATGATGTTCAGTTTTTCGTGTTCCATGAAAACATGACCTCCATAAAAAAACCATTTTCCAAACGGCGGAAAATGGTTTTTTGTTTATTTTTGCTGCTGTTTTTTCATTTTGACAGAAAAAGCAAACATTTTTAACGCGATATTAATATTATAGGCCGCAAACACCATCAGCAAAATGCTGTAAAATGACCACATGTCACCTGGATTTTGAATGGCCATATAGGTGAACGCCACACCTACGGCAAAATAAATAATGCCCCATACGACAGGGTTTCTCATGAGAAAAAGCCTCCAATAATCATTTGCATTGTTTGAGATTGTTCTTCAATCATTTTTCTTACTGGCTCAATCTGCACAAGAATGACGAGCGAGTTCATCAGCATGTGTGCGCCGATTGGCACAATGATTCGTTTTGTTTTCGCATATAAAAAGGCAAAGGTAAAGCCCATTGCGGTATAGAGCAAGATATGTGGGAAATCATTGTGTACAGCAGCAAAAACCACTGAACTGACAAGTGCGCCAATGAAAAAATTCGTTTTTTCATAAACCACACCAAAAATGATTTTTCGGAAAATGATTTCTTCTAATATCGGTCCAATCAGAGCGATGACGATGACAAGCCATGGAACTGCATCCATAATGGCTAAAATGTTTTGAGTATTTTCGGATTCTCGGCTAATGCCAAATGCATATTGTTCAATCGCCCCCGCAATGGATTGTGCAAAGAGGGAAAGAAAGAAACCGCCAATGATCCAAGCGATTGCCGCGCCGACTGATGCCGGTGCTTCATTTCGGAGTGAAGCTTTTGGTACAGTCCGAAGGATGAGCAGAATAATGATTAGTCCAATACAGAAGCTGATGATTGTCCAGGTTCCTGACAATTTGGAGAGCTCTGCTTGTGTCATCGGTGTCTGAATGTAACCTAACCACTTCATGATGAACACATACGGAAACGCAGAAAATTGCACCAATATATACGTTAAGATGATGTACCAATATTGTTTTTTCAAGTAACGAAAACCCCTTTACTAAAAGAACTAGATTTATTGTAACACAAGTCTTCTTTTTCGTTGAAAAGGAAAGAATCGGTGATAAAAAAAGATCATGAAAGCGTAAAAAATTTTAAAGGTTTTTACTTGAAATTACAGAAGACATTCTTTATTATAATAAATGTGTTAGCACTCGTTGATGATGAGTGCTAAAAAAGACTACATATAAAAATTGAGGAGGTTGTTTCTTATGTTAAAGCCATTAGGCGATCGCGTAATCATTGAACTCGTTGAATCTGAGGAAAAAACCGCTAGCGGTATTGTCTTACCGGATTCTGCAAAAGAAAAACCGCAAGAAGGTAAAATTGTTGCAGCAGGTTCAGGTCGTGTACTTGAAAGTGGTGAGCGCGTTGCGTTAGAAGTAAACACAGGCGACCGCATTATCTTCTCAAAATATGCAGGCACTGAAGTGAAATATGAAGGAAAAGAATATTTAATCCTTCGTGAAAGCGACATTTTAGCTGTTATTGGTTAATCACATAAACAAAGATTGAGATATATTTCTAAAAAGACTGAGGAGGTTTCGTTATTATGGCAAAAGATATTAAGTTCAGTGAAGAAGCACGTCGTGCGATGTTACGTGGTGTAGATGCACTTGCAGATGCTGTAAAAGTAACTTTAGGACCTAAAGGACGTAACGTGGTTCTTGAGAAAAAATTCGGTTCTCCACTTATCACAAATGATGGTGTAACGATTGCAAAAGAAATCGAATTAGAAGATGCATTTGAAAACATGGGTGCAAAACTTGTGGCAGAAGTTGCAAGCAAAACAAACGATGTAGCTGGTGACGGTACTACTACTGCAACGGTTCTAGCTCAAGCGATGATCCGTGAAGGTCTTAAAAACGTAACAGCTGGTGCAAACCCTGTTGGCGTGCGTAAAGGGATCGAAGAAGCAGTGAAAGTAGCACTTGAAGGCTTGCATGAGATTTCTAAACCAATCGAAGGTAAAGAATCAATTGCTCAAGTTGCGTCTATTTCTGCAGCAGATGAAGAAGTCGGCAGCCTCATTGCGGAAGCGATGGAGCGTGTAGGAAACGACGGCGTAATCACAATTGAAGAATCTAAAGGTTTCACAACTGAGCTTGAAGTGGTTGAAGGAATGCAGTTTGACCGTGGATACGCTTCACCATACATGGTAACTGATTCTGATAAGATGGAAGCGGTTCTTGAAAATCCTTACATCTTAATCACTGATAAAAAGATCACAAACATTCAAGAAATCCTTCCTGTACTTGAGCAAGTCGTACAACAAGGAAAACCATTATTGATCATTGCTGAAGATGTAGAAGGCGAAGCACTTGCAACACTTGTTGTGAACAAACTTCGTGGAACATTCAACGCAGTGGCAGTAAAAGCACCTGGATTCGGTGATCGTCGTAAAGCAATGCTTGAAGACATCTCTGTTCTAACTGGCGGAGAACTCATCACTGAAGACCTAGGACTTGACCTGAAATCAACTGAAATTGGTCAGCTTGGCCGTGCGTCTAAAGTGGTTGTTACAAAAGAAAACACAACCATCGTAGAAGGCTCAGGAGATTCTGCTCAAATCGCAGCACGTGTGAACCAAATCCGTGCGCAAGTAGAAGAAACCACTTCTGAATTCGATAAAGAAAAATTACAAGAACGTCTTGCAAAACTAGCTGGCGGCGTTGCTGTCATCAAAGTTGGTGCTGCAACTGAAACAGAACTAAAAGAACGTAAACTACGCATCGAGGATGCACTGAACTCAACTCGTGCAGCAGTTGAAGAAGGTATCGTATCCGGTGGTGGTACAGCACTTGTGAATGTATACAACAAAGTCGCTTCCATCGAAGCTGATGGTGACGTTCAAACAGGTGTCAACATCGTTCTACGTTCTCTTGAAGAGCCAATTCGTCAAATCGCTCACAACGCAGGTCTTGAAGGATCAGTCATCGTTGAGCGCTTGAAAAACGAAGAAATTGGCGTAGGCTTCAACGCAGCAACAAACGAATGGGTAAACATGATCGAAAAAGGAATCGTTGACCCAACAAAAGTCACTCGCTCTGCACTTCAAAACGCAGCTTCTGTAGCAGCTATGCTTCTTACAACTGAAGCAGTCGTAGCTGACAAACCAGAAGAAGGCGGCTCAGGCGGCGGAATGCCGGATATGGGCGGAATGGGTGGCATGGGTGGAATGATGTAACACCCCTCGAAAACCCCTTGAAATATAGGGGTTTTTGTTTTGTCTATTTTTTGGTTAAGAGCGTTAAATGAATTGAAACTTTCACCGCTTTACATCCGTTAACTAAAGAGACAGTGATTTTTTTGGTTTTATCTAACATAAAGAGATGAGATGATTTTAAAAGAAAAGCGGTGATCATATGGGCTTTACGACTTGGGTGGCGATTATTGTTGCACTGGCTGTCGTGTTTGGATTGTTTGGATCGAAGAGGCGTGATAAATAAGAGGTTGAACCCACTTCCAGAGAGGAAGTGGGCTTTTTATTGCATATACAATATTCATGAGCTATACTAATTTTTAAAATTTATGTAAATACAATAAAAAAGAGGCGTGATAAATGAAAGAAATTTTGCGGGAGATTGGCGTGATTGCTCGGGCGCTTGATTCAATTAGTAATATTGAATTTAAAGAGTATGATTTAACGAAGGGGCAGTATTTGTATCTTGTGCGTATTTGTGAGGAGCCTGGCATCATTCAGGAGAAACTAGCGGAGATGATCAAGGTAGATCGAACAACGGCTGCCCGGGCTATTCAAAAATTAGAGCTGCATGGTTTTATTCAGAAGAAAGATGACTCAGTGAATAAAAAAATCAAGAAGCTGTTTCCAACTGAGAAAGGGAAAGTCGTCTATCCAATGATCAAACGAGAACATGATCATTCAAATCGGGTAGCGCTGGATGGATTTTCTGAAGAGGAAGCGGAACAGATTTATGAGTATCTTCTAAGGGTGCGAAAGAATATCGAAAAAGATTGGGAAGATGTGAAAAAAGGCAAAAAGAGAAGCTACTAATTAAATAAGGGGGAAGGGAACATGCATGTACCATCATTTTTTCAAGTGAAAGATATGGAGAAAATCAAATCATTTATTCAATCTCATTCATTTGCTACAGTTGTGACGACAACGAATGAAAAGCCCATTGCGACACATATTCCAGTGAGTTTTCATCAAATTGGCGATTCGTATGTGATCTCAGGGCATATGGCGATTGGAAATCCTCAGTGGAAAACGTTTGAAGAGAACGAGAAGGTGCTCGTCATTTTTCAAGGGCCGCATGCCTACATATCCTCTTCATGGTATGAGAAAGAAGCCGTACCGACGTGGAATTATCAAGCTGTACATGTATATGGAAAGGCTGCACTGCTCGAAAAATCAGAACTGGTCAAGGAATTAACAGCGATGCTGGAGACATATGAAAGTCATAGAGATCAGCCAGTGTTATGGGATACGTTGTCTGAGGAAATGCTAGAGAAACAAATGAAAGGGATTGTGGGCTTCAAAATCATCATTGATGAAGTTCAAGCTGCTTTTAAGTTAAGTCAAAATCGCCATGAAAGAGATTATGCTCGCATTATTGAACAGCTGGAAGCAGAGGGTGAAGTGGAAATGGCGGCTGCGATGAAAAAGAGAGAAGAGAATATATGAAAAAAGCACTCTGAAGAAAAAGAGTGCTTTTGTTGTTATCCTTTTATGTTTAAATATTCTTCAAGGGTTTTACCGCTCTTATTTACTTTTTTCGCATTGGTTGATCCGAGGTATCTGAGGTGCCATGGTTCATATTGATAGCCTGTCACTTTTTCTTTACCTTTCGGATAACGGATGATAAAACCAAATTCATGGGCATGTTTGGCCAGCCATTTCGCTTCTTTTGTATTGGCAAAAGAATCTTCAGCCCAATGTTTTGAATTGGCACCGCCGATATCAAAAGCAAGGCCGGTTTGATGTTCGGAATAGCCTGGTCTTGCGCTAAATCGATCTGCTTGTTTTTTGCCATGAGAGGCGACGTAATTGTTGTACAAGACACGCTGACGGTCGTATGAACGGAAGGTGCTAAAAGCGGTGAGTCGGATGTTTGCTTTTTTTGCTTTCGCGATCATAGCGTTTACTGCTTTTCTCGCTTGTTTGTTTTCTCCGGGATTGTATGAAGATGGGAGTCTATGTTTCTTATTCACAACCAATATCCCTTTTACATACGTACCTGGCGTTTTAGTGGAAGGAGCAGCATATGAAGCTGGTGAGCTTTTGCCTGCTTTTTTGATATATTGAGAGCTGACGTAACCCGTCTTTCCTTTATACTTTGTTTGAATCCATGAACCATTCTTTTTAAGATAAGGAATCCTTTTCCCTTTTGGAATGGTCAATATCACTGAATATGTTGTTCCAGGTCCCTTGCGAAGATGAACATTCGCTGTTGTCACGTATTTCGGTGCGGCTGCTTTTGCGACTGGTGTCGCATGAGTCATGTGTAAAAAGGGCAGCTGGACAGGAAAGATTCCAAGCCCAAGTACGAGAACCACACTGACAATAATTCCTTTGATCCACGGGTGCTTCATCTTCATTTCTCTCATCCCTTTCAATCTACTAACATACATATATTGAGATAGATTGAAATAAAGTGCAATGGTTTTTTTATGTCAATTGAGCTTGAATCATATCATTTGGTTCTTTTTTTGTTTAAAATTACATAAAAAAATCCACTATTTCCATAAAAAATCAGATGAATTCCTTATAATAAAAGTATCTGAGAACGGGGAGTGAGTCGAGATGGACCAAAACGTGCTGCAAATGGATCAAGACAGATCAGAGAATGAATTCGCGGTTCTTAATATATCTTCTAAAGAGATTGGTGCTCTATCAAAGGGAGTAGCGGAGCAGATTTTACAAACGGGAGATACGGACCGTATTCATCAGCTGATGTACGTTCCGATTGAAAAGAAAGAAGATTTGAATTGGCTGATCCAATGTGTTGGGGAGGCGCTAAAGAATGAAGTTGGTGATGACGTTGCACTAGAAGTAGCTGATTTGCTCTATTTCTTTGTCATTCCGTATTATGGGAAGTATATGTTGAAAGATCGTCATTTGTATGAGTATATCGATCATTTGCTGGTACGATTAGCATCTAGAACTCACTCGGATATTGACACACTGATTGATATCATAAGAGAAGATTTAAACGAAAATATACAATAAAAGAAGCTTGTAGAGCGACCCTCTACAAGCTTTTATATATCCACGTTATTCAGCAGGAACTGTTTTGACAGGCTCTTTTCTAAACACACCCATGCATCCTGCGATGAGGATTAATACAGCTGGAAGGATAAAGAACATAGAAATAGAAATAATACCACCAACAGCAGATACTAATAATAAAATCCCGCCAAGCTTTGCTTTTTTCTTCACGATAACAGATGCCACAATCGCAAGAATAGAGAAAAGCATCGCTGCCCAGCCTAATCCTGTGATTTGACTCGTACCTGATTCACTAAATGCGGCATCGAGTCCTCCAAAGGCAATGGCAAACATTGCACCGAAAAATCCAAAAATTCCTCCAATTAAGCCTAAAACAAATTCCGTTGTTCTTTTCATGATACTTTCCTCCGATATGTAAATAAGAATTATTGGTACTTAAGAACCAACACAATCTTACTCATCGGCATTCTTTTCACAATGTTAATAGTTTTGTTAAAAAAAACAAGAAAATCCATAAAGAATTTTCTTGTCCAATTACTGGGTTCTCTCCCAGGTAATCTTTGTTTCATTTGTTGTTTTCTTTCCTTTTGCCAGTACTTTTCCGTTTTCCTGTTTCACGGTAATGTTTAGGTCATAAAAGGAGTAGAGGGCGCCGAGGCTGTCATTTTCCGGTTTATGCAGGTTGTTTTCCTTTTCAGTGGATGCACCAATAGCTAGTGTTTTGGCAAAGTTCAAACCAATGACTTCAGCGTAATCACTATTGGTCTCAGATGAAGCTGTCACGTTTAAGGAAATGACTTTTTTCTTTTGATCAACGGTGATTGTTGTGTCTTTTACGAGCTTAGACTGCTCCATGACCTCTTTCGTTTCATTTTGAATGCGTTGATTAATCGTTGGAAGTGCCGTAGATTCTGTTTTTTCTTCTTTTGCCGTATTTGAGCAAGCTGCTAGGATAGAGAAGGTTGCAACAAGACTCATGAAAACAAGTAGACTTTTTCTCACGTTCTTTCTCCTTTGTTCTTCAAAGTATGTATGCTTATGTTACCACGAATCGATGTTTTGATTAAAAGAGAAGTGTTGATAAGCTGTGAACAATCAAAAGCACCCAAAGTTGGGTGCTCCAGCGTGTAGACAAACCCTCGCATTCGGTGTCAGGCCTGCGCGCCGGTGCTCACGAATGTCAAATTCGCTCCGCGCCGGTGCTCGCCCTTCCTAGACTGCAAAGGTTTTCTTGCACGCTGAAAAGAAGACAAAGAGCTAAAATAAAATCATTTTAGCTCTTTGTCAGCAATGTTGAAGCACCCAAAGGTGGGTGCTCATGTTTTATTGTGCTGAAAGGGTTGTACTAAGTGGGATAGACGAAATGACCGTGAATTTTGGAGTCGGAGCACCTGATTCTAGATTTTTGCGTAAAAGGGATGATTTGATGGTGCTGTCCCATTTTTTATAGACACTTCCAGATGTATTTGCACGAAGCTGTACATTAGAGAAACTTGCTTGCGAGTAGCTGTTTGTTCCATTATCTTGTACGCCATGTACCATTTTGACGACATCGAGGTCTTTCAGACGACTAGGATTGAAAACAGGCTGTTTATAACGCAGTTTTCCGTTGACGTATAGTGACACTGTGCCATCACCGTTGTTGATGAGCTTTAAGTTGACACGTGCACCATCTTTAATACTTGAATCGTATTCGCTGTTCCAATATTGACTGCCGCCTTGGGAGCCGCTGCCTAAAAAGACCTTATAGCCAGAAGATGTTTTTGAAATTCCGCTCTCAACAACGGCAGAACCGAGACCAAGATACCAGTCAGCATAACCATTTTTAATGGTGGCTGTTTTTGGCAGCACAATATCAGCCGAGATACCTGACCATTTGGCTTCATCCGTTTGTGTCACGATGGCGCCGTGACGAGGACCAGCCGCAGAGGCGGGAATACTTGAAAGCATCAAAACGAAGGTCAAACTTACACTCAAAACGATGAACCACTTTTTCATGAAAATTCCTCCTTATCTTTGATTCATTTCTATTATATAAAACGAAAGGGGAGGTCTACTTACGATGTTCTGGCTGTTTTTGGTGAAATTTATGAACAAAATCGGTCATTAAGTGGTCAACTTGTATTCGAATTGTAATGTGACTGTAAAATAACTGGGTGCATCTTCATGTATAATAGGGTCAGAAACCAAATACGGAGGATTTTTTAATGAATAAAAAGCTTATCGCGACAATCGTAACAGTAGCTAGTTTATTTTTAGCGTTTAGTTTCTCACATGGAGCAAGTGCAAAAAAAGTAAGCGGCAATATTACTTGGTATAATGGTGTCGGTAAAAAAGGCGCAGATGGAAAAAAACTCGGTCATTGGGATGCAGCAACAAAAATGGGATTTGACGTACCGAAAAAAGGTACAAAACTAAGAGTGACAACAAAAGCGAAACCACATAAAGTGATTACAGTATATAAATATGATGTAGGTAGAATGCCAAACGCAGTATTAGACGTAAGTCCGAAAGCATTCAAAGCACTTGGATATTCAACAAGTAAAGGTGTCGTCAAAGGGCATTACACTTATTAATACATAGGCATGCAAAGAAGCGGGAAAAGTTCATTTTCTGGCTTCTTTTCTTGTGGAGAGGGTCTGAAAGTCAATGAAAAAATCAACATGGTGGATCATCACAGTGATTGGAGTCGCAGTGATTGCGGCCGTCATCTTCTTCATGATGAAGCCGGGGCAAGAGGCAAAACAGGCAGGAAAAGTGAAAACAAATCAAGATGCAAAAGACGAATTGCTTGTTTCATTTACGGATCAAAAGTTAAACAATACTTATTACTTGCATGACAAGGCGCTTCATACAGAGAAACTGACAGCATATCCTTCAATTGCTTATGATCAGGCGAAACAGCTTTTATACTACACGTATACAGATGAAGACACACAAAAAGTAAGTATACGGGAATTGAATGTGAAAACGGATAAAGAAAAAACGCTCTTTACAAGTGACGATTCAATCGACAGTATGAGACTTTCTGGTGACGGAAAACAGTTATATTTAAGGTATAACAAGGATTCAGGTGAGCAATTTTATGTAGCGTCTTTTGATTTGAAAACACAGAAAGTGAAAGTGTTATATCCAGAAAAAAGTGATGATGATACGGTGAGTTCTTTTGCTTATGATCCAGCATCAAATCTGTTGGCCATTCAGCATTATTCGTTAAAAGAGGATTATAAAAAGACGGATGAGGCAAATGAAAAAGGAATGGATCCTGAACCAACGACCATGAAGATTACCCTACAAACAGGTGAGAAGGGAAAGCGAATTGCACGTATTTCTCAAACCATCAATGATATTTCTTTTTCACCAGATCATAAAAAACTCATTTATACAGAAGTGAAGGTTCGAAATGAAAAAGAAGTATCATCTATTAAGGTGATGGATGTAGATACAGGAAAAACGAAGACACTTGTTAAAAACAGTCAGGATGTACGTATTTTAAGTGCTGCCCAGCCGCAATTTTCTGCGGATGGTACATCTGTTTATTTCTTAGGTGTTGCAAAGAACGCAAAGGAATTAAAGGATGACACAGGACGAAAGGCGAAGGTCAGAACCATTTTTGAATATGATATTAAGAAGAAAACAGTAGAAACCGCTTGGGAGAAAGCAGGCGGGATTGTTAACAATTTCACTGTCAATCGGTAAAAGGTGCGCGTTCAGTTATTTCATATAACTGGACGTTTTTTTATTTTGTCATGGGATGTGTTGGTGAAAAATGCGGATTTGTGAAATCAACATCACTTTTTAAGCAAGGAAATGAGTGGTATTTTGATATTTTGCTACTGTGACAGAATCAGCGTAAGAGAGTAAAGTAAGTGGAAATAAAAAAACGAGAGGACAGAAGACTTCTCGTTTTCTCTTATTTATTGTTTTCATCTAGTAAGTTTTGAAAAATAAACAAGGCATTAATGGAATGAGGGAATCCCGCAACCTTTGTACAGTGCTTAATGATCTCCATAATCTCTATAACAGAGAGCCCGATATGTAATGCTTGTACAAAATGAGCTTTTAACTCTTCATCACAATCACCTTTTGCAATGAGAGCCGATAATGTGCTGATGGCCTTCTGTTTTTCATCTAATATGAAGTGATTGAATTCTTTTTGTTCACCGAGTTCAATTGTTAGTTGTTCAATGTTTGATCGAATGCTCTCGTTTTCATGAATTGAAAGCTTCTCCCTGTTACCTGCCACTGTTTCTTGCTTGACCTGGCAAGTCTCTTTTTCTTCATTCAAATTGAACTCCTCCGTTTTTTATGACGATTTTCTATTTGTTTGTGCATGGTTTCTTAAGTGCCTTTTGATAGAGGTAATGGGTATATAGTAGTATTATCGGTTTACTTCGTCAACTTTTTAAGTGTGGAATGTTCAAATAAATGCCATTCATGTGATACATTGTTCGTTTTTTCTCATGGAGATTGAAAAGAAAATAGAGGGCTAATAAATAAAAGCTGTTAGCCCTTTTTCATATTACGCAATTAACAGAGAGGAGGTTTCATATTTACTAAATGATATCCATCGGCCGCATCATGTCATAATCCTCGTGTTCTAAAATGTGACAATGCCACACATATCGTCCGCTATATGGGACAAACCGAGCGATGATGCGAATGACTTCACCGGCATGCGCCTGAATTGTATCCTTGTAGCCTTGTTCATGCAAAGGAGGCGCTTCATTTGGTCCCGTGTACACGATTTCACCTGTCGATTGATAGATGTCTGTATCGAATGGTCTTCTATCAATCACTCGAAATTGAACAAGATGTAAATGAATAGGGTGTGTACCTCTTGTTGGATTGACGATGTTCCACACCTCTACACTGCCAAGTCGAGGATTTTCTGTGACAGGATCATTCCAAAACTGGTTATCTAGTAATAAAATCGGGCGCCCATATTTATCTTGTGTGCCAGTAAGGGTCAGCGTTCGCTCGTTATCAGCTCGGCTCGGCCGGAGCGGTGGCAGTGGTTTGAAGATCGGACGTAATGTTTTAGCTGCTCTTCCTTTGAGCGGACGAGTGACTTTAAATTGCATAATGTTCGCATCTGTTTCTGGATTGACTTCCTGACCGCAGCCTGCCGTATTTTTTAAAACAATCGTTTTGTTTTCGTAAGCTGAGAAGTCGATGATGACATCAAAACGTTCAGCAGGTGCAATGCTAAAAGATTGGTGATGAACAGGTCTTGGCAAAAAGCCGCCATCAGATCCAATTTGTAAGATTGTGGCGTCGTTATCTAGATGAAGCTCGTAAGTTCTTGTATTGGACGCGTTTAAGATACGAAAACGATATTTTCGCGGCTCTACTTCTAAATATGGCCATACTTTTCCATTGACTAAAATCGTTTCCCCGCAAAAAAATGGCACGATGGAGGGATCTGGAAGGTCACTATCTTCTGGTGTGTTATTTGGTCTACTTGGGTAAAACAGTGCGCCATCCTCCTGAAACGTCCGGTCCATGATCATTAAAGGGATATCATATTCATCTTTTGGTAATTCGAGCGATTTTTCAAATGCATCTGAGATCAAATAAAAGCCAGCTAATCCGGCGTATACATTTAATCGTGTCAATGCCATGGCATGATCGTGATACCACAATGTGCATGCTTGCTGGTGATTAGGGTATTCGTAAACCTCTCGTTCAAAGAAGGGGCCGGTCGCTTCAAAGTCTCGCGAAAACCAAGCCTCTGGATAACCATCGCTGCTTGCAGGTGTCACGCCCCCATGCAAGTGAACGACTGTTTTGACTTCGGGTTCATCATGGTGTCCAGCGTGAATGGTATGATCGACAGGCAGGAAGTGTTTCAGCGGCAATTTGTTCATCCATTTCACTTTGACCTTTTCATTTCGATTCGCTTTAATGGTTGGACCAGGCAAACTGCCATTATAGGTCCATAGCTTGGTTGGGGGCAGATCTCTATGAACTTTTAGGAACACCTCCTCCATAGCGATTTCATAATACGTTTGTTTTGGGTTTTTTTTGACGGGCTCTGCGACTTCTGGAATTGGCAGCTCGTCAACAAACTTTTCTAGGTTCATGTTGACTAATCCTCACTTAAAATCAATTTGATACATTATAAGTGCGGACATCCAAATAGGTGAATAAAATAAAAAAACCCGCTTTTCAGCGGGAGAATTAAGGGTGTTTATTTTCAAGCGCTGCACTTGCAGGCACTTTTTTGTTCGGTTTAAAGATGAAGTAGGCGGCTAGTACACTGATGGTAATGATGCTTGTCAGTATGAGCTGAGGTCTCATTGATTCGATAAACAGCATAGAGGCCAAGATGGCGCAGATGACCAAAATGGTAAAGTACGTAAGGTATGGGAACAGCCACATTTTGATTTTGAGTTGTTCTGGATTTTCTTTTTCAATTTTACGACGCATTCTTAATTGTGAAACGGCAATGACCAAGTAGACAAGAAGTGCAATGGCACCAGAGGCATTGACTAGAAATAGAAAGATGGTTTCAGGGTAAAAGTAGTTCATCATGACGGCAATATAGGAAAAGAAGGTACCTGCGACTGTCGCTGCTACAGGGACACCGCGTTTGCTGATTTTCATAAAACGTTTTGGTGCTTCGCCTCTTTCAGCTAATGAATAAAGCATTCTGGACGTTGTGTATAGGCCGGAGTTTAAACAAGAAAGAACGGCTGTTAAAACAATGACGTTCATGACTTGAGCGGCTGATGGGACACCGATGTATTCTAATACTGCTACGAACGGGCTTGTTAAAATATTCGCTGAATTCCATGGGAGTAACGTGACAACGACGGCGATCGACCCGACGTAGAACACAATAATACGCCATACAACTGAACGGGTAGCTGTTGTCACAGATTTGACAGGGTCTGCTGATTCACCTGCGGCAATTGCCACAATCTCGGTTCCCATGAATGAAAAGATGACAACGACAATCCCGAGGAGCACAGAGCCGAACCCGTTTGGAAGGAAACCGCCATTCCCCGTTAAATTGGCAAGACCTGCAGTATGATGACCGCCAAAACCAAAGATAAATGCAAAACCAATGAGTAGGAATAGAATAATGCTGACGACTTTAATCAATGAAAACCAATATTCAAATTCGCCAAAAGATTTAACAGAAAAGATATTTGTCAAAGTTAAGAGGATTGTGAGGATAAGACTTGTGAGCCAAACAGGTGCATCTCCATACCAATATTGAATAATGGCAGCACCGGCAATGGCTTCAATGGCGATGACGATGACCCAGAAGAACCAGTAAAGCCAGCCGATTGTAAAGCCAGCCCACGGGCCGATGGCGTCGCTCGCATATTGTGAGAAAGAGCCGCTTGTCGGATAGGCACATGCCATTTCTCCAAGCATTCTCATAATAAAGATGACCAGAAGTCCGGCAAATGAATAGGAAAGAATCGATCCAGGCCCTGCCGAATGAATGACGGCACCACTACCAACAAATAGCCCTGCCCCAATGACCCCGGCAATGGAGATCATTGAAATATGTCTTGTCTTAAGGTTTTTTTGAAGACCGTTTGTCATGTTGGACATTTCTTTACCTCCAAACATTTCTCTTTTATTCGAGAGTTTGTTTTTAGAATATTTTAAATTTTATCATACTGAATTGTCATTCAGCATTGGACAGGTTATCAAACTGACATTTCAAACCTCTTAACATGATGTTAAAAAGTATAAAGGATTTGAGAGATTATGTTCCCTCATTTTCCTCTGCCCATTCTTAAAAATAGCATAAGAAGGAAGAAAGAAAAGTTGTGTTTTAAAATAAAACTATTCTGACAATTGTATGGTAGAGTGATTTTGTTCTTTTTCATTTTTCGGGGTGGTTTTGAAAAACGTTGATGGGAGTAGGTCTTGAGGTCAATTGACCTTATAAAAATAAGTTTGCTTAGGTCAACACATTTCTATGTATCCTATTTTGCTGATTCAAGCGAATCATGTTGCTGTAGACCCACACGGGCTTGGCTTTGTAAGATAAATATAGAAAAGTAATGTGTGAGGAGGCGCTGTTCGGTATGGAGCGCTACAACGAATTAAGACAAGGTGAAACAGGTGCTTGGGTCAGCATTATAGCCTATGTGATCTTATCTGCTGTCAAACTGATCATTGGGTATGTGTTTCATTCAGAAGCCCTTTCCGCAGATGGCTTGAATAATACGACAGATATCATTGCTTCGCTTGCCGTATTAATTGGGCTGCGTATTTCTCAGAAGCCACCTGATGAGGATCATCCATACGGTCATTTTAGAGCTGAAAATATTGCGTCACTTGTGGCTTCCTTTATTATGATGCTTGTCGGGCTTCAGGTTTTGCTGAGTGCAGGCCAGTCGCTTTTCTCATCAGAGCATCAAACGCCTGATATGATTGCAGCTTGGACGGCAGCAGGAAGTGCTGTTGTGATGTATGGCGTGTATATGTATAACCGTAAACTGTCTAAACGAATTAATAGCCAGGCGCTATATGCGGCAGCGGCTGATAATAAATCAGATGCTTATGTGAGTATCGGGACGTTTGTCGGAATTATCGCCTCTCAATTTCAGCTGGCGTGGGTTGATACGCTTGCTGCGTTTGTGATTGGCTTAATTATCTGTAAAACGGCGTGGGAGATTTTCAGAGATGCGTCTCATTCGTTAACGGACGGTTTTCATATAAAAGATATGTCTAAATATAAAGAGACGATTGAAGCGACACCAGGAGTGGGCGATTTGAAAGACATTAAAGCTCGTTATCTTGGAAGCACCGTCCATGTGGATGTGGTCGTTGAAGTAGAACCGCATTTAAACATCGCAGAAAGCCATGATATTGCAGATGAAATTGAACGCAGAATGAAGCAGGAACATGATATTCTACACTCTCATGTTCATATGGAACCAGCAAGTGAACCTAAAGAGGAGCAGAAGTCTTTTCCATCGTGAGAAGGCTTCTTTTTTCTACGTGTTGATGTTTCATGCAAATGCGTGTTGTATGGTAAAGTTAGACTATATGAAAATTGACGGAAACGTGATAGGAGGATCAGGATGGCATTTGATGAACCGATGCATTCAGATTTACAAAAAATCGTAGATAACATCAATAAAGTGATGGTGGGGAAAAAAGATATTGCGATATTAAGCCTTGTTGCGATTTTGGCGAAGGGGCATGTGTTATTAGAGGATGTGCCTGGCGTTGGGAAGACCATGATGGTTCGTGCTCTGGCAAAATCCATTGGCTGTGAGTTTAAGCGAATCCAATTTACGCCTGACCTTTTGCCTTCAGATGTAACAGGTGTGTCGATTTATAATAAAAAGACAAACGAGTTTGAATTTAGACAAGGACCGATTATGGGGCAGATTATTTTGGCTGATGAAATCAACCGAACCTCTCCTAAAACACAATCAGCCCTTCTTGAAGCGATGGAAGAAGGCAGTGTCACAGTGGACGGAGAAACGATGCCGCTGGCAGATCCTTTCTTTGTGATGGCTACGCAAAATCCAGTGGAGTATGAGGGAACCTATCCACTTCCAGAAGCGCAAATGGACCGCTTCTTATTTAAGCTACAGATGGGGTATCCAACCATGCTGGAGGAGCTTGAGGTGCTGAATTTGCAGGAGAAACAATCGCCAATTGACACGCTTCAGGCAGTCATGACAAAAGATCATATCCATGCTTTACAGCAAGCGGTTCAGACCGTACATGTGGATGCATCGATTAAAGAATATATTGTCGAAATCGCCCAAGCGACGCGAAATCATCCGTCTGTCTATTTAGGCGTGAGCCCAAGGGGTTCAATTGCATTGATGAAAGCGGCTCAGGCGTATGCGCTGTTGAACAGGCGGGATTATGTGATTCCTGATGATGTACAGTATTTGGCGCCTTACACATTGCCGCATCGCATGATTTTGACATCAGAAGCAACGTATGAAGGGAAGAAGGCGGAGACACTGTTGCGACAGATGATTGAGCATATTGGCGTACCAGTTCAAAAGTCGATGACTCAATGAAGTCACGTGACCGTTTCGCTTTTTCACTATGGTTACGGGTGTTTATGCTCTTTCTCCTCACGGCAGCAGCCTTTTGCTATGCCATGTTTCAGGGCGGCTTTGTGAGCTGGTTCCTTTTTTATGCATTTTCACCATATGCTTTGTATGCTTTGCTGTTTGCCCTTGTTCCACTTCGTGCAACAGCCAAAAGGACATTACAGCATACCCGGTTAAAGGCAGGGGAAGTGCTGTCTGTTGACCTTGAAATCAAGCGGACGAATTTATTTCCGTACGTGTACGCCATACTTGAGGATGAACCGCCGGATACCTTCCATTTACAGGAACAGATTGAAATGAAGCGAATGATCTTTCCATGGTTTCGGAAAACGTGGCGATTTTCGTATCAATTCAATGACATCATGCGGGGAGAGCATCAATTGACGGCGATTAGAATCAAAACGGGTGATATGTTTGGGTTTGTTGAAAAAGAAGTGATTCTTCCACTAGAGAAAAAATTGCTTGTGTATCCGAAAATGTTGGATATTCCGGTTGAATCTGCTGCATCGGTGAATGAAAATGGAGGCAAAGCGGTGCACTCTTGGTTAAATGAACCGACAAATGTGACGACAGGTGTGCGTGAATACAAGCAAGGAGACCGTTTCGCTTGGGTGGACTGGAAGACAACAGCTAGAAGAGGTCAGCTTATGACGAAAGAGTTTGAACAGAATCAGACAAAAGATCTTGTAGTGTTTGCTGATTTTACAGATGAAGCCGCTTTTGAAACGATTGTGTCTATGGCCGCATCGGTTTTGCAAACGGCTGTGAAAAAAGGGGTGCCGGTAGGCCTTGTCCCGCTTGGCGATCAGCACTTATTTCGAGTGGATCAAGGAGAGTGGCACTTACATGACATGCTCTACTATTTAACAAAGGTGCAGTATCTGCCTTCTCGTGCACCTGATTATCAATCATTAACAGCGAGTGAGCACCAGCAGACTGGAAAGTATGTGGTGACAGGTCATCTGCAAGAAGAGCTTGCTGCCATTTTACTTGGGAATCGAAACAGAAAGAACATCACCGTTCTTTTAGTGAAGAGAGCCGTTGATCGATTGACGGCAAAAGAAAAACAGCTTGTGGACCGGCTTAAAGCTTCTGGGATACACACGACCCTTTTATTTGAGGACCGGCTGCATGAAAGAACTGTGAGGTGACAAACATTTATGCTGCATATGCATCAGCGGCAAAGCCGTTTTGAGTTGTTCATCTATTATGCTGTCGCATTTCTGCTGCTTTGGGAGTGGCTTCGTCCGCTTCAAGATTTTACAGAGACGAGTCATACGTCTTATTTCATCATTTTTATAGGGCTTACGTGTTTGTTTACGTTCTTTCGATTGAAGTGGTATGTGACGTTTCCTATTTGTGCTGGATTGATCTTGCTCGCATTATATTTGATTTTTTATCAATCAGAGCCAAGTTATCTGCCTGCGCTGTTTGCTGATATTCAAGATAATATTTCTTTGATGAGCATGGGCATGTGGAGTGACATGTATCCGTCTTTCCGCACATTGTTGTTTTATATTTTGCTTTGGCTACTTGTTTATTTACTTCATTATTGGGTTGTGTATCAGCAACGTATCTTTTTCTTTTTACTGATGACGATTGTATATGTCACGATTCTTGATACGTTTACGCCTTATGATGCGACTTTTGCGATCGTTCGAATTATGGTATTTGGCTTTTGTTTACTTGGCCTGCTCTATTTCGACAGGCTTCGTTCGGCTGAAGGTGTGCGGGTGTCACAGAAAGCGCGTCTCAATTGGTTCTTACCCATGCTGGCGCTTGTTCTTGTATCAGCATCACTCGGTGCGTCTTTGCCAAAATCTGATCCGAAATGGCCTGACCCTGTCCCGTTTTTTAAAGCGGTCACGAATCAAGATGGTTCTGCCGGGCAGAATAAGGTGGGATATAGTACGGATGATTCGTCGCTTGGGGGACCGTTTAGTGAGGACCGTACACCGGTATTTAAATGGAGCGGAAAAGAGCCGTCTTATTTTCGTGTAGAAACAAAAAGTATTTACACGGGGAAAGGCTGGGAGGATGCTTCAAATGATACGAAACCTACTCGGTTAAAAGGGAATGAAGTGCCGAACCAGTGGTTTACCAATCGCGTGAAAACAGAGGAGCATGAAACGAGAGTCGATATGGAATCAAATTATCGATTTAATCATGCTGTTTATCCGATTGGTACGGTTATGCTGACGCCAATGGAAAACATTCCACTACAAATGATGGGCAAAACGGAGAAAATTGTCCCGTCTACTCAAAACCCGCCCAAAAATTTAGGGAACTATCGAGTCAGCTTCTTATCACCTACATTTATCCTAGAGGACTTACAGCGGATCAAAGTACCGACCAAGCAGCAAGTGAACCAGCAGGTCGGACGTGAATACTTGCAGCTCCCATCCTCGCTGCCAGAGCGTGTGAAAACATTGGCGAACAGCTTAACGGAAACGAAGGATAATATGTATGATAAAGCAAAAGCGATTGAGGATTATTTAGGATCTGCGAAGTTTTCATATGAAACCCAAAATGTCGCTGTGCCTGGGCGTGACGAAGACTATGTGGATCAGTTCTTATTTGATACGATGATTGGCTATTGTGATAACTTTTCAACCTCTATGATTGTCATGCTTCGCTCGATTGGAATTCCGGCGAGATGGGTGAAAGGATATACGTCTGGTCAGTTATATGAAACACAGATGGATGGAAGCAATGTGTATGAAGTGACCAATAACAATGCGCATTCATGGGTAGAGGTGTATTTTCCAAACCGTGGCTGGGTGACTTTTGAACCGACAAAAGGGTTCACGAACCCAGAGACATTTACGAATGAAACCACGGCTAACAACGACCAAACAGATGATCAACAGGATGAAAAAGATCAGCCCGCATCTGATCAACAAGAAAACGAGCAGACACAACAGCCGCAGCAACAAGAACCAGAACAGCCGGCCAAACAAGAGGAAAAAGCAGCTAAAGCAAAGCCAAGTATGGTTCATGTTGGTTCAATCTTGGGCTACGCAGCAGGTGTAATTGTCTTTCTTGGATTTATAGGCTGGATGCTTTACCGGTTCAGAGCAAGATGGCTGCCAATCTTTATTGTGAGAAAAGTAAAACGTCTGCCAGATGAGGAAGCTTTTTTCTACGCATATGCTGCTCTATTAAAACAGCTAAGGCGCAGAGGGATCGAGAAAAAGCCAGGCATGACGCTAAGAGAATTTGCTTCTTTGATCGATGACAAGGAAGGGAATCATCACATGTCTGAGCTAACGCAGTTCTATGAGCGGGCGCTCTATAGACAAGAAGATGCGTCGGCGCTTTGGCGGCAGTCGGTGAAGTTATGGGAAAATTTAATAAACAGGAGATAGTCTTGACCCCGTACCTTCCTGTTGTTAGAATAGGTGAATATTAAAACCTTCTAAAATACATGAAATTGAAGCGTTCGGATGTGAGTCTGGGCGCTTCAAAAGCGTGATTTACACTGAGAGAGGTTTTCTCCTCTCATTTTTTCTGTGCGTTTATAAAAACTATATTGGACATAGAGGTGACACCATGACAAATTTAGTAAATGAAATGATTTTGGTTCTCGATTTCGGTAGTCAGTACAATCAGCTGATCACTCGCCGTATTCGTGAATTTGGTGTGTACAGTGAGCTTCATCCGCACACTTTAACTGCTGAAGAAATTAAAGAAATGGCGCCGAAAGGAATCATCCTTTCTGGTGGACCAAACAGTGTATATGATGAAGGATCTTTCCGCTGTGACGAAAAGATTTTTGATCTAGGCATTCCAGTTCTAGGCATTTGCTACGGCATGCAGCTGATGACTCACTATTTAGGTGGGAAAGTAGAAGCGGCAAGCCAGCGTGAATATGGAAAAGCAGACATTCATATTAACGGAACACCTGCTCTATTCAAAGACCTTCCAACGGATCAAGTCGTTTGGATGAGCCATGGTGACCTTGTCGTTGAAGTACCAGAAGGCTTTACAGTTGATGCAACAAGTGCACATTGTCCAAACTCAGCGATGAGCTTAGCTGAGAAGAATTTCTATGGCGTTCAGTTCCACCCAGAGGTACGTCACTCTGAGTACGGAAATGATCTATTGAAGAACTTTGTCTTCGGCGTATGTGACTGCGATGGCAAATGGTCAATGGAGAACTTCATTGAAATCGAAATGCAGAAAATCCGTCAAACAGTAGGCGACAAACAAGTATTGTGCGCACTAAGCGGCGGTGTAGATTCATCTGTTGTGGCTGTATTGATCCACAAAGCCATCGGTGATCAGCTGACATGTATTTTCGTTGACCACGGTCTTCTTCGCAAAGGCGAAGCAGAAGGGGTAATGAAAACATTTAGCGAAGGTTTCAACATGAACGTGATTAAAGTAGATGCGAAAGATCGCTTCTTAAACAAGCTAAAAGGTGTGTCTGATCCTGAGCAAAAACGTAAAATCATCGGTAACGAATTCATCTATGTATTCGATGACGAGGCGGACAAGCTAAAAGGAATCGACTACTTAGCACAAGGAACTCTTTACACAGACATCATTGAGAGTGGTACAGCAACGGCACAAACAATCAAATCTCACCACAACGTAGGCGGTCTTCCAGAAGACATGCAGTTTGAATTGATTGAGCCACTCAATACACTATTCAAGGATGAAGTCCGTGCTCTAGGGTCAGAGCTAGGTATTCCAGACGACATCGTATGGAGACAGCCATTCCCAGGTCCAGGACTAGGAATCCGTGTACTAGGTGAAATTTCTGAAGAAAAACTAGAAATCGTCCGTGAATCTGATGCGATTCTACGAGAAGAAATTGCCAACTTCGGCCTTGAGCGCGACATCTGGCAATACTTCACAGTCCTCCCAGACATCCGCAGCGTAGGTGTCATGGGCGACGCAAGAACATACGATTACACTATCGGTATCCGTGCTGTTACGTCTATTGATGGTATGACGAGTGACTGGGCAAGAATCCCTTGGGATGTACTTGAGAAGATCTCGACTCGTATCGTGAATGAAGTGAAGCATATTAACCGCGTGGTGTATGATATTACGAGTAAGCCGCCTGCTACGATTGAGTGGGAATAATTTTTAATAAGGATAAAAAACTCTTCACCAATAAGAAAACCGAACTATTTAGGAACCACTTCAAAGTGTTTCCAATAGTTCGGATTCTTTTTTTACATTTCTATGCTCATTTCAAATTTCTTTGATTTTATAATTTATAAATTAGTAAAGAATTATGATTTTGGATTTAAAGGTTATTTTAAAATTTTCCTCTTGATCCATTTCAAAAAGGATTCGTCATGAAGTTTATTTACATTGTTCTTGAGGATATCATTTTCTTTTTTAAAATTTTCAATTTGTTGGTCTTTTTGTTTCAATTTTAATACTAATTCATTATTTCTTTGAGAAGCCAATAGTAATTCTTGATTAACTTCAACTTTTTCTTTGAGAGTGTATAAATCTTTGTTTAGCTTATGAATAATTTCAGATAAATGTAGCTTATATTCTTCAGATTTTTGTATTTCTTCAGATAATTCTTTTTTTCTTTTTTTGTATTTATCTAGTTCAATTTCAGCTTGGGATAACAATAGATAATTCTCCTTATTTTCATCTTCTACTTTAGAGTTTACAATAAAGTCTCCAAATAAAGTCCAATTGTTTTTGCTATAAATTTTAGTTAGTTTGTCAATTTCTTTTTGTCTAAGCTTTTTATTTTTTAATATTTCGTGAGCTTTTGGAATCAATTTTTTAATAACATTAGGAACAGGTGCTTCGTAAGTTGAAATATTATTATCGAGTAATATGCGCTTTTTCTTTGGATCAACAGCATGGGTTACTTTAACTTCAATTGCCAACTTTTTATTCCATAGATACTTATAAGAGTATGGATACGTTTGTTTGATGCGCAATAAGATATCAATTAATATACCTTTTTTATCATTATATTTAATATAAGATTCTATTTCTGCTGATTCAATAGCTACTCTAATTTCCTTTTTTTCTTTGTCTTCAATTTTGAATTGATTAAGTTGTGAAAACATCATTTGAAAAAGGGAATGAGCAGTTGTCATTTTTTTTGAATAAAGAATCTGTTTCATGTCTTCTTTATGATAATATCGGTAAAATGCGTCTTTAATCTTTTTTTCTCCACTGAAAGTGGGAGAAACTGGTAATACTCCGCTTCGAATAGAGGGGTTCTTGAAGTCAAAAAAAGCAGGATTTTCTCGATTCATTTCAATTATACCTTGATTTCTCAGCCAAAGTGCTTCCAATACATGTATTTGTCTATCTTGAACTGGGAAATAAGCAAACTTTTTTGTTTGTTCATTCATATGCAACCACCTAAAAGCTTCTTCCTTTCCTTTTTGTTGTGTGAACGCCTATTATAATGTTTTTAAATGCTCTTGATTAGATTCTATTGAATAATTAATTTCACCGTTTCATAAAAAGTATAAGGAAATGTTACGGTTTTTTTCTTGAACGTTGTATACGTGCCACGACGTGTGTGAACTGCTTTAGGTGAAAAGTTAAGGATACTTTTTTTAGGTAATGAATCTATTAACATTAATCCATTAGAGTATTTAAAGACTTCTGGATTTTTTTGTTGATTTTCTTTCGGTGGTTTTTAATTTGTTCTTTCATTAAATTTGTAGTAAGCGGCGAAATCTCATTAAATATTTTATTGCACTTATTTGCGTATGTGATAAATGTTCCGAATTCTCTTTTCTTATAGTTATATTTTATGTCAGTTCTTTCTCCTAACTGATGATAATGTTGATATAATTTTCTTTTATAAGTTAAGCGTATTCGATCTTTAGTAAAGCCCTTTTTTCTTGAAACAATTTCACCTTTCTTTATTAACTTATAAACAGTTCTATAGTATTTATAAATGCTTTTTTCTCTTATTCTAACTTCATTACCATTAAAAATGAATCCTAGATAATCAATTTTAGAAAGTCTTTGAGATTTAATATCGAAAATTTTTCTCCCATCAAATATTAAGGTTTGCGTTTTCTGGGGATGAATTAATAATTTGTTTTTTTTGATTTGATTCTCTATTTGATTTTTAATAGTGTAAAATTTTTCTTCATTTATATTAGTAAAAACCAAGATGAAATCATCAGAATATCTCCTATATAAACCTCCTGTGCTAGCTAATAAATTAGTAATATATTCATCGATCTTTATCATATATATATTAGAGTAAATAGCACTCATAGCAGTTCCTTGAGGAATACCTTTGGTATCCGTATTTACTTTTAGGACTTTGCTGTTATCATTTGTAATTAAACTTCTCTCATTTTTGAACCTTCTAAACTCTTTAAATGAAGTGAAATAACAGGTTTGATTAGTTCTAAATATTTCTTTATCTTCGCCTACTCTTATATTGATATCTTTTTTATTAATGTATGAATATTTAGTGAGACTCTTGAAGATTTTATATTGATGAATTGGCATTTCACTTCCGTAAATCAAGTTAATCATTTCTTTAAGTAATTTATGATCTAAAGTGTCGAAAAAATTTTGGTAATCTCCTATGTATATATAGCAATTTGGATTCTTTGCAATGAAGTTAATTACTTCAGCTGCGAAATGTATATTGTTTTGTCTTTTTTTGTTGTTTCTATAGGCAGTAACAGATTCATCAATTTGTTGAACTTTAGCATAGCTATTATAAAAGTCATTTAACTCTAAACTGTAATGTTTGTATATAAAGTTATCAATATGAGCAGCATACATAATCGGTCGTTTTTTAACTTTAATAGGTATTAATTGACCGTTTCTCTTCATAGTGGTTCCATCATTAATATCGCTAAATTTCTCAAAGGTTAACTCACTAAAAATTAAAGGTAGAAAACTATGTGATGGGTTTTGTTTAAAACCAAGGACGTAGTTTTCTACCTTTTTATTAAAAGACGCAATTTTATCAAAATGCAAGTAAGGTTTAGATGGATATTTATATACCATTTAAAACTCACATCCCTTTTTTTATTGTTGGAGCAAGTACAGACTTAGTCCCGCTACTATATTTCTTCTGACTTGCACTCTGCCTAAAGCGCCGCTATCCTTAGGCTCTACTATACCACGCGGCATATTATATGGTATGGCGGGGTGAGTTTAATACTCACAAATACAAATAATGTATAATATAACAAGAAGACAAGTTCTGGTGGTGAAGTGTTCTATGATGATAGATATGACTTTGGCTTGCTACTTATCTAGTATGCTGATCTTAAGATTAGCATACGGTATACAAGTTTCAGCTTTCACAGTAATATCTCTTGACATTGTTATACAACATACCTAGCACTCTAATAAATGACAATAGTACTAGCAATATAATTTTAACATAAATTTCTTTTGAAGGAAAACAATAACTTGTTTAGGTTCGTTAATTTTTAATTTAGAAATGTAAGAGTCTTTTTTTCTCGTAATCCCTCTTCAAAATCGCATACATATACACATCATCAAACCCATTCTGACCAAGATCATACTCCCTCAATAAACCCTCTCGTACAAAATTAATTTTCTCCAATAATTGAACAGAAGACGTATTTGCTGGATCAATGATCGCTTCAATCCGGTTCAGGTTCATCTCCTGAAATCCATATCGCAATACCGCAGTAATCGCTTCCTTCATGATGCCTTTTCTCCAATGATCATGGTGTAATTCATAGCCAATTTCGGTGCGGTAGTGCTGTTTTTCCAAGTTAAGAAATCCGCAGCTGCCGATGATGGTGGGGTTGTTTTTTAAAGAAATGCCCCAGCGGATGCCTGTTTGTTCTTTGAAGATATTGTCATACCACTTGATTTCTCCTTTTGTGTCTTCGATGGTTTCATGTGCATCAATGCCCATATAGCGGCACACGGTTTCATTGGATAAATAGATGTGCATATCCTCAGCATCTGTGATCGTTGCTTGTTTTAAGATCAGTCTTTCGGTATGTATCGTTGGAAATGATTGTGGAAAAGTAATTTTGTTCATGCATTTATCCCCCTTATGATGTCTTTTGTTCTGTACATGCCTTACAATAAAAAACCCCTTCATTCCTCAGCCAAGCCTTCACCTCTGTCATTCCTTTTCTCTTTGGATAGACCAGCTTAACGTACACTTCTTCGTTACCTTCTATCTTCTTTTGGCAGCTAGCACAAGCAGGTTCTTCAAATAGAAACAATCAATATCCTCCTTTTTGTAGATATTTCTTCCATTATATCAAAAGTTCAATACGATCTTTGCGGCCTATTCTTCACTTTCTCTATTTTTGTCCGACATATGCTAAGTAAAAGAAATTTCCGTTTGTTGAAACCGTTTGTGAGAAAGTGTGCTCTAACAGGTGTAGGAGGTGTGGATGAGATGAAGCAAGTGCGTCTAATTAAAAAAGCACAAAAAGGGAATGTCCCGGCATTTGAGACATTAATGCTGATGTATCAAGAGCGTTTATATAAAACGGCTTTTCTCTACACAAGAAATAAGGAGGATTCGTTAGATGCTGTTCAGGAGACGGTCATTAAAGCATTTAAGCATCTATCGGGCTTAAAAGAACCAGCCTATTTTTCTACATGGCTGACGCGGATTTTGATTCATACAATTTTTGAGATGAAGAAAAAGCAGCAAGACATTGTTCCGTTTGAACAGCATCATGAGAGCGTTGAGCGTCATGATTTTTTGGAAGACAAGCTCGATTTAAAAAACGCACTAGATGTTTTAGATGAGCAATATCAGCTCGTGATTCAGTTATTTTATTTTCAAGATTATTCGATTTCAATGATTTCTGAACAGATGGGTGTGCCCGAAGGAACGGTCAAAACTCATTTGTATCGAGCAAGAAAGTTATTAAAGCAAACGTTGGAGAAGGAGGAGAGTGTCGATGGAACGAAAAGAAATGAAAAAGCTTTATGAAGAGATTGATGTACCAAAAGTTGAATTGACCTCTGCAATTCGTCAAGCAATAGGAGATGTGAAAGCGGAAAAGAAAAGACGGTGGTTCACATGGAATTGGAGAACGCCAATATATTCTGCCATCGTACTAATCGTTCTTTATTTTTCATCAGGTTTCCTTTTTCCTTCTCTTAATACAGCGATGGCTCGAGTGCCATTGGTTGGACAGTTATATATGATGTTTCATGATAAAGTAGGAATGTCTCTTTTTCAGAGTGAGTTGGTGAAGCATGTCAATGAGGGAGCTGAATCAAGAGGGGTTACTGTGAAAGTGAACAGTGTGTATTATGATGCCGGGCGGCTTGTTTATACGTTTACTGTGAATCGTTTGAATACAAAAAAAGATGTTGTCCCTTTCATAGTCGACTTAGATCCAGTAAATCAAGCTTCCCAATCGAGCTCCTACAATCATGAATTGAAAAAAATAAAAGACGGCCGTTATGTAGGGCAGGTGACAGTCTATACAAATGGTCAAACGATCAAACGAGGTCAACAAGTGCCACTTGTCATTTCGAAAATTGGAGATATTGTAGGGAATTGGCGCTTCAAGGTACCAGTGGTCAAGCAAAAAACCACTTTATTAGCTGGACAAAAAGACGTGTCTATTTTAAATGGACGTTATCACTTAAGAAATGTAAAGGTAGAAAATGGAGTGAAAAGCTCTGTTATTCAATATACCATTGATTACAATGGTTTTGCTAAAGACGATATAGTTAGTATAGATAGAATGAAGGATAATCTAGGAAATGATTATCAGCTCGAAATTGGAACAGTTTTAGGAGAAAAACAACTGACTTCTGACAAAACTAGAAAAAATCATTTGACCATTTTAGATCAGTCGATTGATCCAGAGGCAACTGAATTAACATTTTACACGGGTGTGACAGACGAACAAGAAGAAAGCAAAATCATTCCTCTTCAGACAAAGCTACCTGTTCAGTTCAAAACAAAGCATCATGGAATAGGGATCAAAATCAATAAAATAGAGCAAAAGGGGCATTCTGTGACAGTTTATTATCAATTTACTGGAGTAGATCAGAAAGAATTAGATGAGGATTTTATGGAGAATGTAGGTGAGTGGATAGGATTAGGTGATGTTAAAAAGCTTAAATCGTGGTCAGACCCTGAAGTACTTGATGAAAACGGATATTACTTGGAGAGAAACGATGCGAAGGTGACCAATTTCAAGACAGCCTCTATGCAATCTACCTTTGAATTTGATGTGAAGAAGTTAGACACATTTTCAATTAAGGATTATGGGCTGTATCTTAATTTGTCAGATCTGAACCGATTGGCACCACAGGAAGATATACCCGTAACCATTCCAGTCAAAAAAGAAACATCAAAAGCTAATCGATAAATAAATGAGCGAACATGATTACACATGTTCGCTTTTTATCTGTTGATGCATCCGCCGATTGCGATTGAACGAGTACCGAATCAACATCAACGCAACAAAACTGGCTAGCCCGCCAATCCAACTTAAATTCGTTACATTTGTATATTGAATAATTAGACCGCCCATTGATGATCCGAGCATCATGCCGATATTCATAATCGCTGTATTAAAGCTCAGCACGGTTTCAGATGTTTCGGGTTTTAGGGAGATGAGATAAAATTGCTTCGCTGGTGTTGTTGTCCATGTGGCGGTGCCCCAAATGGCGAGCGTGATGAAGACGCCAACTACCGAAAATTGTGTAAAGGATAATGCAAAGAGCATGAGCATCTGAACCGTGATGCTGATTGAAATGGTTCGGTTTGGTCCCCATTGATCGACAGCGTATCCACCAAAGCGCGAGCCAATAAAAGCGGAGATGCCTAAGACAAGCAAGGCAATGCTTGTCAGTTCAAGCGTAAATCCGGATGTTTGCCGCAATAATGGCGAAATGTAAGCAAATACCATCGTGTACCCTAAAATCCAAAAGGCAGTCGTGGCTAATCCGCTTAACACCCTACGGTCTTGAAGAATTTGAATTTGCTGCTTAAATGGCACATGGGAATGTCCCGCCATAGGCGGTAATAATCGATACAGAAGAAACAAGAGACAAGCGGTCCCTATTGCAATGATGAGAAAAATGGCATGCCAATCTACATATCCTGCTAAAAATGTTCCAATCGGTACACCGAGTACTAGTGAAACTGTAAATCCAGTGATCACCGTTGCCATCGCACTCCCCTTTTTTTCTGGCGGGGCGAGCTGCGCTGCGTAATTTGTTGCGAGCACAATATATAAGCCGCCACTCATGGCCATGATGACTCGCGAGAGCATGAGCAGCATAAAGTGATGGCTAAAAAAGGCGAGCACATTCCCTGCTATAAACATGGAAATCGCCGATAAAAGAACCTTTTTTCGATTCAATTTCGATGTGGCCATGACTAAAAAGAGGGCACCCACCGCATAAAAAAGAGAATAGATGGTGATGAGCTGTCCCGCAACCGGGATGGAGATGCGCAGATCGTCAGAAATGATGTCCAGTATGCCTGATACGACGAATTCTGAAGTGCCTGTGACGAAAGAACCGACGGCTAAAAGAAATATGAGCAATGGATAAGATGTACTTTTCATTTTGAACCCTTCCTTTATGTTGAAACGTTGTATTCATTTTAAATTCCGTGCTAACATAAGTAAAATTGATGTTTTTCATGAAAGGGATGAGTGAATACTCATGAGCTTTGTTCGATTCGAGACAATGGCTAAGGTGGTCGAGCTAGGCAGTTTTACTGCTGCAGCTGAAGCATTAAATATGACACAGTCTGCCGTGAGTCATGCGGTGGCAAGTTTAGAGACGGAGTGGGGCGTGTCTTTATTCGTGCGTGACCGAAAAAAGGGCATCACGCTGACAGATACCGGTGAAACCCTTCTTCCGCATATAAGAGAAGTGCTAAATCGAGTAGAGAAAATTCAGCAGGAAATTGCGCTCACCAAAAATATTGAATCTGGCTTGATTCGGATTGGAACTTTTGCCAGTGCATCCGCTTGTTTATTGCCAAAGCTACTTGTGAGCTATCAGAAAAAGCATCCAAAGATTGAATTTAAATTCTATGAGGGGACATATGAAGAAATATTGGAGTGGCTCGATTCTGGCATTATTGATGTTGGGTTTGTTGTAAAAGGTAAAGCGGATGAAGCGTTTGATCTATTGCCACTTATGAAAGATAAAATGGTGGTCGCCTATCACGAAAATCATCGTTTTAAGCAGCAGCCAATTGTAGACATGGAAGAATTAGCAGATGAACCATTTATTATGCCAACTGGCATGTATCAGTCCCATGTAGAGGATATTTTTGCAGAGGCGCAAATCAAGCCGTCTATTTTATTTGAAGTGCATGATTGTACGACCATTGCCCGCATGGTTGGGGAAGGACTTGGTGTGACGATAGGTCCTGAGTTATTCCTAAAAACGCAGCAACTTGTGCAGATCAGTCATCTGAATGTATCGCATCATCGTGAGGTGGCGCTTGCCTGTCCATCGCTCGCGCAAGCTTCTCCTGCTGTGAAGGCATTTTTCGATGTAGCAGAAACGGTTTTTGCCAGAATTCAGTGATGGGTGTATAAAGAACTAGATGTGATTTTCCAAATTCGTGTAATAAGACGAATGAAGCGGACATTTCTTTGAAAAATGTTCGCTTTTTGTATTGTGTTTTAAAAATGAAGTTGGTACAATAGACACAGAAATCAAATAGATAGAAGTCGTATAATGGCGGGGATATGGCCCGCAAGTTTCTACCAAGCTACCGTAAATGGCTTGACTACGTCAATTCACACTCGTTTGATATAAATCATGCATTGTTCTTGTTTGATGTCACGGTCTGAATTCACATTGTAGTCAAGCGTCCCAAAAACTGTTGGGGCGTTTTTTATTTGACTTGTGAATGGGGCAGACTAAAGCAAAAGGACATGAAGGGAGTCAGTTGGCTTTGAAACAGTTTTTTCAGTTTGATGAGTTAGGTACGAATTATCGCAGAGAGATCATCGGCGGTTTAACGACATTTTTGTCGATGGCTTACATCTTGTTTGTCAATCCGATCACACTTGCTTTAGTAGCAGTACCGGATTTTCCAGATAAATTACGAATTGATCAGGGGGCTGTCTTTACAGCTACAGCGTTAGCTTCTGCGGCAGGTTGTTTCCTGATGGGATTGATCGCCAGGTACCCGATTGCAATTGCACCAGGTATGGGACTGAATGCGTTCTTCGCTTTCTCAGTTGTTCTTGGTATGGGAATCTCCTGGCAGGCAGCACTTTCCGGTGTGTTTGTGTCAGGATTGATTTTCGTTGCTCTTTCTTTAACAGGTTTTCGTGAAAAAATCATTAATGCCATTCCATCTGAGCTGAAGCTGGCGGTTGGTGCAGGGATTGGTTTGTTCATTACATTTGTGGGTCTTCAAGGCTCTGGTATTATTGCCAATAACGATAATACGCTCGTTTCGATTGGAAACATTCATAGTGGTCCTGTATTGTTGACGGTATTTGGAATCGTTGTGACTGTCATTTTAATGGTTCTTCGAGTGAATGCAGGTGTCTTCATTGGGATGCTTGTGACAGCCATTGCTGGGATGATCCTTGGTCTTGTGCCAGTTCCATCTCAAATTGTAGACAGCATTCCAAGCTTGTCTCCAACTTTTGGTCAAGCCTTGATTCACTTGCCAGACATCTTCTCCATTCAAATGCTTGTGGTTATTTTAACGTTCCTATTCGTTGGATTCTTTGATACAGCTGGTACACTCGTGGCTGTGGCAACGCAGGCTGGTTTAATGAAAAATAATGAGCTGCCGCGTGCAGGAAAAGCGCTTCTGGCGGATTCTTCTTCTATCGTCGTCGGTTCTGTTCTTGGTACATCAACGACGACGTCTTATGTTGAATCAAGTTCAGGTGTTGCTGCGGGTGCTCGCTCTGGTTTTGCAGCTGTCGTGACAGGTATTTTCTTCTTACTTGCGATGTTCTTCTCGCCGCTTTTATCTGTCGTGACACCGAATGTAACAGCACCTGCTTTAATCATTGTCGGTGCACTGATGGTAGCACCTCTTGCGAAGATCGCATGGGATCGTTTTGAAATTGCGGTACCGGCTTTCTTAACCATGATTATGATGCCACTCACATATAGTATTGCGACAGGGATTGCAATTGGTTTCATTTTCTACCCGATCACCATGATTTTTAAAGGAAAAGCAAAAGAAGTGCATCCAATTATGTACGGACTGTTTGTCATCTTTATTCTATATTTTGCTTTCTTAAATCATTAATCGTTTGTCTGAAACAGCAGCTCATGGAGGCTGCTGTTTTTTGTAGGGAAATTTCAAAAACACAGTTGACTTATAGGAATTATATGTTTATGATAAAAAGACATAATTCGCTGATTGGATCACCAAAGGCGCTTTGATTTCCTTTTTTCTATAGAAGGGTTCAGAGTGCCTTTTTTCTTGCATTCATCATAACGGGAGGGGATGACTTGTCACGCTGGCTTAGGCAGGTGATTGAGCGGAAAAAGCAGGTATTGATTGAGCAGCTCCTATTATGGGGGCATGAAGAAAAACATGAAGCGCTCATGCATTATACGATTCATGAGCTGGAAAATGAGGTTCTCTATTTAAAAGAGCGCAAGCAAAATTAGTGGGATGGGGGATGAGCAATGGATGAACAAAAGCTGAATTTTATTTTATCTGCCTTAAAAGGGATTGAATACGGGTCGGTGGTGATCACCATTCATAATGGACAAATTACACAAGTCGATACGACAGAAAAGACTCGTTTCCCCGCACACCAAGAGAATCTTCGGATTCAGAAAGCAAAGCAGGCGCGCTATCGTTCATGAAAAGTGATGAAAGATGATGAAAAGCTGATCCACTCATCAGCTTTTTTGTTTTGTCTTATTTTCTCTCCATTTAAAACCTCTTCATTCTTTTATCCGTCTATTCGTATGAACGTCAAGGAATCTTGACTGAATAGAGAGACTCCGCTACTTTAATAGGAGTCATCCGGACAGGTCACCTGAGCCTGTGCGGATTGTCTGAGATAGGAGTTGATATGGGATGTTAGAGAAAGATCAAGAGCAGGTCACATCCGAAACAAAAAACGAAAACGAAGAGCCATCAATAGATCAAGAAACGAGGCAGTCCCGCCTCAGCCGCAGTGCTGCAAAACGAGGAAGAACGGCTAAGCCAGCTGATGAAGAGGGTTCAGCCATTCAGCGCATCGCAAGAGGTGTAGGCGGTGCGTTTAAGCGCTATGGCTCATATGGGTTTGCGATGTTAAAATCACCGAGTCGTGCGATCCATCAAGCGGACACTTTACGCATGAAGTACGCCTGGATTTCAATTGTGTTATTCAGTGTGTTTTTTGCTTTAGGCAACTACGTTCAATTAAAGGCGTCAAAGACCCGTTTATTAGGTTTTGGTATTCATTATTCTTTTGGTGACGCCTTTTTAAAGGTAGCGGTCTTTACACTCATTTTGTTGACACTGATGATGCTGACGGTTTGGGTGCTCGGTAAGTACATGCTGAAAGGAAACATATCGCTGAAAGAAGTGATCATGAAGTTCGGTGCTGTGCTTGTGCCGGTTTTGGTTTTATCTATCCTTTGGCTTGTATTTGCCATGCTGAATATTCCATATGTAACGGTGATTTTATCCGTCATGATGTTTTTCGGTCTTCAGCTGATTGCCATTGTGCTCTTCCGCTCCGTTCAATCAGATCAAGAAGCTGTGCGGGGAGACTTGATGTATGCCGGCTGGGTCTTTTTGTTGATTGAGCTCGTCATCATTGCCCTTTTATGGGGCATTGTCGGAGAGTATTTGATCCCATCACTTGTTCCAGTTCGGTTTGGATAAAACACGTTTCAGCGTGTACTCGGTCTTTTTAAAATTCAAAGGTTTTCTATCACGCTGAAAAGAAGACAAAGGGTTAAAATAAAGTATATTTTAGCCCTTTATCAACCATCTAAAGCCTCCTTTTGAAAAAGGAGGTTTTTCATGTTGAGAAGAGGAAAAAACGGGTAAACTCTTGGTAACAAAGACCACCCCTTGTTGTCGAAAGATATATGTGTTTTTCTCGCGCAAATTTGATTGTATCAAGGTTTGTTCTCTAGTAGAATATGGGGTGCTTTATTTGATTTTTAGTGCAGGGGGTTCGAATCGTGCTTCAACAACTTTTATCCAATGCGTTCACCATGGTTTTGATTATTTTAGTGATTAACATTGTCTATGTCTCTTTTTCCACTATGCGTTTAATTTTAACAATGAAAGGCAGAAGGTATGCAGCCGCTTTTGCTGGTACTGTCGAGATGCTGATTTATGTCATTGGTTTGAGTATCGTATTAGATAACTTAGATCAAGTACAAAATGTCATTGCGTATGCGCTAGGTTATGGAATTGGAATCATTGTCGGGATGAAAATTGAAGAGAAGCTGGCACTTGGCTACATTACTGTGAACGTGATTACAAAAGAAATCGATCTAGATCTCCCAAAACAATTGAGAGAAAAAGGATATGGCGTCACCAACTGGGTAGTAGGAGGTCTTGAAGGAGACCGGTCAGCGATGCAAATTTTAACACCGAGAAAATATGAACTGCAATTATATGAAACGATTAAAACGCTTGATTCAAAGGCGTTTATCATTTCGTATGAGCCCAAAACGATTCATGGCGGCTTCTGGGTGAAGGCTGTGAAGAAAAGGAGAATTAAAGAATGACCGCAAAACCAAAGAAAAAGAAATTCTACGTGGAAGACAACATGACGATTGAACAAGTGTTGTCCCAGATGGCAGAGGAAGGCTACTCACCTGTCCGACGAATGGAGGAGCCCATCTTTCAGGAAAAGAAGGAAAATGGGTCGATTCAGATCATTCCGATTGGGAAAAAAATCGTATTTGAGGGAAAAATACTCTAAATCCGAACATTAAAACGACGACTTCATAGATTGTTCGATAAATCCGTTGACATCATGAACATCCGTTGTTAAGATAAACATGAAATCAAAACACGAGCCTCATATAATCTTGGGAATATGGCCCATAAGTTTCTACCCAGTTACCGTAAATGACTGGACTATGCAGGATAGTGAACAAAACTGACATGGCGTTTTAAAAGCGAACAGCGCTTACCATGGCCCGGTTTGTGTTGCTTCCTAACAATGCAATACAAACCGGGCCTTTTTGTTCGGCGTTTGACAAGCTACTTAGGTTTGGGAAGCGTGTCAAACGGTACAAAATCGAATAATAGCTTAAAGGTGGGGACAAAATGAAGCCGCTTGTAGGTGTCATCATGGGAAGTACATCTGATTGGGAAACAATGAAACATGCGTGCGATATCTTAGAGGAATTAAACATTCCGTATGAAAAACAGGTTGTATCTGCACATCGGACACCTGATTTGATGTTTGAATATGCGACTGAAGCAAGAGGTAAAGGACTCAAGGTCATTATTGCCGGTGCTGGAGGCGCAGCACATTTACCGGGGATGGTCGCAGCAAAAACGACACTGCCGGTCATTGGTGTGCCCGTACAATCAAAAGCATTAAACGGGCTAGATTCCTTATTATCCATCGTTCAAATGCCAGGCGGTGTACCTGTTGCCACAGTGGCAATCGGCAAAGCTGGTGCAACAAATGCAGGCCTTTTAGCTGCACAAATGATTTCAGCATTTGATGAAGCCGTTGCAGCACGCCTTGAAGAAAGAAGAGAGCAAACAAAACAAACTGTATTAGAAAGCAGTGATCAGCTTGGCTAAGCAGACCATTTTTCCAAACGCAACCATCGGTATCATTGGCGGCGGACAGCTTGGTAGATACATGGCCGTCAGTGCAAAGCAAATGGGCTACCGGGCAGCAGTCCTTGACCCTGTCACACTTTCTCCTTGTGGACAGGTTGCTGATACAGAAATCACAGCCGCATACAGTGACCTTAAAGCGATCAGGCAGCTGGCGGACATCAGTGATGTGGTCACATATGAATTTGAAAACATTGATTATGATGCACTCAATCAACTGAAGGAAGAGGCGTATTTACCGCAAGGAAGCGAACTCCTTCTTTTAACCCAAAACCGTGAAACGGAGAAAAAAGGGATTGTAGATGCAGGCTGTGAAGTCGCCCCTTATCGCATCGTTCATGATGAGAAGGAGCTGGAAGACGCAGTAAATGCGCTTGGTTTGCCAGCTGTGCTGAAAACATGCAGAGGTGGTTACGACGGTAAAGGGCAGTACGTCATTAAAGAGAAGGATCAGCTTCATGAAGCTGTTGCACTTCTCACTCATGGGACATGTATTTTAGAAAGCTGGGTTCCTTTCCAAATGGAACTGTCCGTGATTGTGACGCGGTCTGTTCATGGAGAAATTGCGACATTCCCAGTCGCTGAGAACATTCATAAGCACAATATTTTATTCCAAAGCATCGTGCCTGCACGGGTAGATGGCAGCATTCAGGAGAAAGCAAAAGAGCTGGCAACAACGCTTGCTGAAAAGCTAGGGCTGGTCGGTACGCTTGCTGTTGAACTGTTCCTGACAAATGAAGGAAAGCTGCTCGTCAATGAACTAGCACCGCGCCCGCATAACTCTGGACATTACACATTGGATTTATGTGAGACGAGTCAGTTTGAACAGCACATTCGCGCCATATGCGGTTTGCCGCTTGGCGGAACAGCTCTTTTATCGGAGGGTATGATGGTGAATTTGCTGGGCGATGAAGTGGACATCCCAAAAGAACATCCTGAGCTTTTAAAGGAAGCGAAGCTTTATCTATATGGCAAACATGAAGTAAAAGCCGGCCGCAAAATGGGGCATATGACATTTATGAAACAGCTTGATGATGAATGGATGGCAAACATCACAAAGATATGGACTGAAAGAGATGGAGGAAACGGGAAATGATCGAACGTTACGCACGACCAGAAATGTCAGCAATCTGGACAGAGGAAAACAAATTTAATGCATGGCTTGAAGTAGAAATTCTCGCTTGTGAAGCTTGGGCAGAACTTGGCATCATTCCGAAAGAAGACGTTGTGACAATGCGCAAGAATGCAAGCTTTGATATTGGACGTATTTTGGAGATTGAACAAGACACGCGCCACGACGTGGTTGCCTTTACGCGTGCTGTATCTGAATCTCTAGGAGAAGAAAGAAAGTGGGTTCATTACGGGTTAACATCTACAGACGTAGTGGATACGGCGCTTTCATATCTATTAAAACAGGCGAACGATATTTTGCTCAAGGACATTGAGAGATTTGTTGACATACTAAAAGAAAAAGCAAAAGAGCACAAATATACCGTCATGATGGGTCGTACACATGGTGTACACGCTGAACCGACAACATTTGGCCTGAAGCTTGGTCTTTGGTACGAAGAAATGAAGCGTAACTTAGAACGTTTTAAACAAGCAAAAGCCGGCATTGAATACGGTAAAATCTCTGGAGCTGTTGGCACATATGCGAACATCGACCCGTTTGTTGAGCAATATGTATGTGAGAAACTTGGCATCAAAGCTGCACCAATTTCAACCCAAACCTTGCAGCGTGATCGTCATGCAGATTACATGGCAACCCTTGCTTTAGTGGCAACAAGCATTGAGAAATTTGCTGTTGAAATTCGTGGTCTTCAAAAGAGTGAAACACGTGAAGTAGAAGAATTCTTTGCAAAAGGACAAAAGGGATCATCAGCGATGCCGCATAAACGAAACCCAATCGGTTCTGAAAATATGACGGGAATTGCCCGCGTCATCCGTGGTTATATGCTGACTGCTTATGAAAATGTACCACTTTGGCATGAGCGTGATATTTCTCATTCATCTGCTGAACGCATCATTTTACCAGATGCAACGATTGCACTGAACTATATGCTGAACCGTTTCTCTAATATTGTGAAGAACTTGACGGTCTTCCCTGAGAATATGAAACGCAACATGGACCGCACACTTGGCTTGATCTACTCTCAGCGCGTTCTTCTTGCACTTATTGATACAGGTATGGCACGTGAAGAAGCATATGACACGGTTCAGCCAAAGGCGATGGAAGCTTGGGAAAAACAAGTACCATTCCGTTCATTAGTAGAAGCAGAAGAGAAAATCACCTCACGCTTAACACCTGAACAAATCGCTGACTGCTTCGATTACAACTATCACTTGAAAAATGTCGATATGATTTTCGAACGTCTAGGTCTTGCGTAAGAAATGGGCCGCCTGCTAGTCAGGCGCCTAATCCTGAAAATTGCCAACATTCAAATTAGGAGGCCAATCTGAATGACTGTGAAACAAGAACTTCTCTACGAAGGCAAAGCGAAAAGAATCTATCAGACCGATGACGAGCATATTTTATATGTTGAATATAAAGACTCAGCTACAGCATTTAACGGTGAAAAGAAAGCGGAAATTGAAGGCAAAGGCAGACTGAATAATGAAATTTCTAGCTTGATTTTTCAAATGCTACATGAGAAAGGGATCAACAATCACTTTGTGAAACGCCTATCTGAAACAGAACAGCTCATTCAAAAGGTAGACATCGTACCGCTTGAAGTCGTTGTGCGAAACGTGGTGGCAGGCAGTATGTCAAAACGTCTTGGGATTCCAGAGGGAACGAAACTGGACACACCTTTGATCGAGTTTTACTACAAAGATGATGCACTCGGCGATCCGCTCATTACAGAAGATCATATTCGCATTTTACATGCAGCGACACCTGAACAGGTGGAGGAAATGAAACAAATCACAAGACAAGTGAATGAAGAATTGAAGCAAATCTTCTCAGATTGCCATGTGAATTTAATTGATTTCAAGCTTGAATTCGGAATAGATCACGAGAATCGTATTTTGCTAGCTGATGAGATTTCACCTGATACGTGCAGGCTTTGGGACAAAGACACAAACGAAAAGCTTGATAAAGACGTGTTCAGACGAAACCTGGGCGGCTTAACAAATGCATACGAAGAAATTTTCAAAAGACTTGGAGGCCATAAACATGTATAAAGTGAAAATTTTTGTCAGCTTAAAAGAGAGCGTTCTTGATCCACAAGGAAGTGCCGTGCAGCACGCTTTGCACAGCATGTCTTATCAGGAAGTAAAGGATGTCCGTATCGGGAAATATATGGAGCTAGTCATTGAGAAATCAGATCGTGACTTAGATACAGTGGTCAAAGAAATGTGTGAAAAATTGCTTGCCAACACGGTGATTGAAGATTACCGCTATGAGGTGGAGGAGGTTGTCGCACAGTGAAGTTTGCAGTGATCGTCTTGCCTGGCTCTAACTGTGATATCGATATGTACCATGCGATTCAAGATGAGTTAGGTGAACAAGTTGAATATGTATGGCACGACGAAACGAGTCTTGATGGTTTTGACGGTGTACTCGTACCAGGCGGTTTCTCTTATGGGGATTACTTAAGATGCGGTGCGATTGCTCGTTTTTCTAACATCATGCCGGCTGTGAAAAAAGCAGCTGCGGAAGGAAAACCTGTTCTTGGTGTTTGTAACGGGTTCCAAATTCTTCAGGAGCTTGGCATTTTGCCAGGTGCAATGAGACGGAATAAAGATCTAAAATTTATCTGTCGTCCAGTTGAACTCATTGTAGAGAACAACGAAACGCAATTTACAAGCGGTTATCAAAAAGGTGAATCGATTACGATTCCTGTAGCACACGGTGAAGGCAACTTCTACTGTGACGAAGACACGTTAGCGAAGCTGATTGAACGAGGCCAAATCGCTTTCACTTACGGTGACGATATTAACGGCAGTGTCAATCGAATTGCAGGTGTAACGAATGAACAGGGCAATGTACTCGGCATGATGCCGCACCCTGAGCGCGCGGTTGACTCATTACTAGGCAGCGCAGACGGACTTAAATTGTTTCAATCTATCGTGAAAAATTGGAGGGACACTCATGTCACTACTGCTTGAACCAAGTCACAAGCAAATTAAAGAAGAGAAATTGTATCAGCAAATGGGATTGAGTGATGAAGAATTCGCTTTAATCGAATCCATTATTGGCAGGCTGCCAAACTACACAGAAACGGGTATCTTTTCTGTCATGTGGTCAGAGCATTGTAGTTATAAAAACTCAAAGCCTGTTTTAAGCAAATTCCCGACAAAAGGAGAGCATGTTCTGCAAGGTCCTGGGGAAGGCGCTGGAATCGTTGATATTGGAGACAACCAAGCGGTTGTATTTAAAATCGAATCACATAACCATCCATCTGCAATTGAACCGTATCAAGGAGCGGCAACAGGTGTCGGCGGAATCATCCGTGATGTATTCTCCATGGGTGCTCGTCCAATTGCGGTATTAAACTCTCTTCGTTTTGGTGAACTGACTTCACCGCGCGTGAAGTACTTGTTTGAAGAAGTAGTGGCAGGGATTGCAGGCTATGGAAACTGTATCGGTATTCCAACAGTCGGCGGAGAAGTTCATTTTGATCAAAGCTATGAAGGCAACCCGCTCGTTAACGCGATGTGTGTAGGGTTAATCAACCATGAAGACATCAAGAAAGGGCAGGCAAAAGGTGTTGGCAATACGGTCATGTACGTTGGTGCTAAAACGGGACGTGACGGGATTCACGGTGCAACATTTGCGTCTGAAGAATTTTCTGATGAATCAGAAGAAAAACGTTCAGCGGTTCAAGTCGGCGATCCGTTCATGGAAAAGCTTTTGCTTGAAGCATGCCTTGAAGTCATCAAAAATGATGCGCTTGTGGGCATTCAAGATATGGGAGCGGCTGGCTTAACTAGCTCAAGTGCAGAGATGGCAAGTAAAGCCGGTTCAGGTATCGAAATGAACCTAGACCTGATCCCTCAGCGTGAAACAGGCATGTCAGCGTATGAAATGATGCTGTCTGAATCCCAAGAGAGAATGCTGTTGGTCATTGAAAAAGGCCGTGAGCAAGAAATCATTGATATTTTTGAAAAATACGATCTTGAAGCAGTCTCAGTCGGTCATGTGACAGACGATAAAATGCTTCGTTTACTCCATCAAGGAGAAGTAGTGTGTGAGCTTCCAGTTGATGCACTTGCAGAAGAAGCACCGGTTTATCACAAGCCGTCAAGTGAGCCTGCATACTATCGTGAGTTTTTAGAAACAAAAGTGGAAGCTCCAGCGATCACAGATGCAGCAGATACGTTGAAACAGCTGTTAAAACAGCCAACGATTGCGAGTAAAGAATGGGTTTACGATCAATACGACTATATGGTTCGTACAAACACTGTCGTTGCACCTGGCTCTGATGCGGGCGTGCTTAGAATCCGTGGGACGAAAAAAGCTCTTGCGATGACAACAGATTGTAATGCACGTTATCTTTACCTTGATCCAGAGGTCGGCGGGAAAATCGCCGTCGCAGAAGCCGCACGTAACATTGTCTGCTCAGGCGCTCGTCCGCTTGCAGTAACAGATAACTTGAACTTCGGTAACCCGGAGAAACCAGAAATCTTCTGGCAGATTGAAAAGTCTGCTGACGGCATTAGCGAAGCTTGCCGTACATTAAGTACACCGGTCATCGGCGGTAACGTCTCTTTATATAACGAGTCAAATGGAACAGCCATTTACCCAACGCCAGTTATTGGCATGGTTGGTTTGATTGAAGATACAGCTCATATTACGACTCAATCGTTCCAACAGGCAGGCGATGTGATTTTCGTCATTGGTGAAACGAAGGAAGAATTTGCAGGCAGTGAGCTTCAAAAAATGACAGAAGGCCGTATCTACGGAAAAGCACCAGAAATTGATTTGGATGTAGAACTGGCGCGTCAAGAAGCCCTTTTAGCAGCGATTCAAAACGGACTTGTTCAGTCAGCACATGATGTGTCTGAAGGCGGTCTTGGTGTAGCACTAGCTGAAAGTACATTTGGAACAGATGGTCTTGGCGCTGATATCCAGATCGATCTAAACAGCGCAGCATCACTATTCAGTGAATCACAGTCACGTTTTGTCGTCACAGTGAAACCAGAAAATCGCGAAGCGTTTGCTGCGGCTGTGCAAGATGCAAAAGAAGTCGGAACGGTCACAAATGATGGTGTATTCACTGTCAAAAATCAAGAAGGACAACAATGGATTCATGCGGCAGTCAACGAGCTTGAACGCGCATGGAAAGGAGCGATCCCATGCTTGCTGAAATCAGAGGCTTAAACGAAGAATGTGGCGTCTTTGGGGTTTGGGGACACGAAGAAGCCCCGCAAATCACCTATTACGGATTGCATAGCCTTCAGCACCGAGGACAAGAAGGTGCGGGAATTATTGCAACAGACGGTGAAAACCTGACGTCACACAAAGGCCTTGGACTGATTACGGAAGTGTTCCAAAACGGTGAGCTTAAGGATTTAAAGGGAAAAGGTGCGATCGGACACGTTCGGTATGCGACAGCAGGTGGAGGCGGCTTTGAGAATGTGCAGCCTCTCTTCTTCCGCTCGCAAAACAATGGCAGTCTTGCCCTTGCTCATAATGGAAACTTGGTCAATGCAACGCAATTAAAGCAACAGCTAGAGAACCAAGGAAGTATTTTTCAAACGTCTTCTGATACCGAAGTGCTTGCTCACTTAATTAAGCGCAGCGGATATATGGATTTGAAGGATCAAATCAAAAATGCTCTGTCTATGTTAAAAGGAGCTTATGCTTTCTTAATCATGACGGAAACAGAAATGATCGTAGCGCTTGATCCGAACGGATTACGCCCACTTTCACTTGGTATGCTTGGGGATGCTTATGTTGTCGCTTCTGAAACATGTGCATTTGATGTCGTCGGTGCTACCTATTTACGAGATGTAGAGCCTGGCGAAATGCTGATCATTAATGATGAAGGCTTAAAATCTGAGCGCTTTTCGATGAACATTAACCGCAGCATGTGCAGCATGGAATACATTTATTTCTCAAGACCGGACAGCAATATCAATGGCATCAACGTGCATAGTGCGAGAAAGAATCTTGGCAAGAAGCTTGCAGAAGAAGCACATGTCGAAGCAGATGTCGTGACAGGTGTGCCAGACTCCAGTATTTCTGCAGCGATTGGTTATGCCGAAGCAACAGGTATTCCATATGAGCTAGGTTTAATTAAAAACCGTTATGTCGGCCGGACATTTATTCAGCCTTCTCAAGCATTGCGTGAGCAGGGCGTGCGAATGAAGCTGTCTGCCGTGCGCGGGGTGGTCGAAGGCAAACGTGTCGTCATGGTGGATGATTCCATCGTACGAGGAACAACAAGCCGCCGAATTGTAACGATGCTAAGAGAAGCGGGTGCGACGGAAGTGCATGTACGCATCAGTTCACCGCCAATTGCTCATCCGTGTTTTTATGGAATTGATACGTCTACACACGAAGAGCTGATTGCGTCATCTCATTCAGTGGAAGAAATTAGACAGGAAATCGGTGCAGACTCCATTGCATTTTTATCTGTAGACGGTTTAATGGACGGGATTGGCAGAAAGTATGATGATCCGCAGCGCGGTCAGTGTTTAGCATGCTTTACTGGAAAATACCCGACCGAAATTTATGAAGATACTGTCCTTCCTCATGTGAAGGAAACAGTCCTGACGAAATAATCGAATAATGGAGCAGCAGTCAACGTGATTTGATATGCTGCTCTTTCATTCTGCCGAAAATACATGAAAGACAAGCAGATAAAAGGAGTGAATGGGATGTCAGAAGCATATAAAAACGCCGGTGTCGACATCGAAGCAGGATACGAAGCCGTTAAACGAATGAAAACACACGTAGAACGTACAAAAAGAGCAGGTGTCATGGGGGCTCTAGGCGGATTTGGCGGTATGTTTGATTTATCTGAACTGCCATACAAAAAGCCCGTTCTTGTCTCAGGAACAGATGGTGTTGGTACGAAATTAAAACTCGCTTTTTTAATGGATCAACACGATACGATCGGTGTAGATGCTGTTGCTATGTGTGTGAACGATGTACTTGCACAAGGGGCAGAGCCGCTCTTTTTCTTAGATTACTTAGCAGTTGGAAAAGCAGATCCTTTGAAAATTGAATCCATCGTCAAAGGTGTAGCTGACGGATGCGAGCAGTCTGGTTCAGCGCTTGTCGGCGGAGAGACAGCAGAAATGCCGGGTCTTTACACAGAAGAAGAATATGATATTGCCGGATTTTCTGTAGGTGTCGTTGAAAAGGATGAAATCGTCACAGGAGAGAACATCCAGGAAGGGCATTTGCTGATTGGACTCAGCTCTAGCGGAATTCATAGCAATGGCTATTCTCTTGTACGAAAAGTATTGCTGGAAGACGCAGGTCTAGACCTTCACCAAACGTATGAACCTTTTACAAGACCGCTTGGAGAAGAGCTGCTGGAACCGACGAAGATTTATGTCAAGCCTGTTCTTAAACAAGTGAAAGCTGGCAAGGTTGACGGTATGGCACATGTGACAGGCGGTGGCTTTATTGAGAACTTACCACGTATGCTACCTGAAGGACTTGGTGTTGAGATTGATAATGGCTCATGGCCGGTCCCGCCTATTTTCTCCTTTATTCAAGAAAAAGGGCAATTGAAAGCAGAAGACATGTTCAATGTATTTAATATGGGCATCGGCTTTGTCCTAGCCGTCAAAGAGGATGATCTTGTGGATGTGATCAGTGGACTTGAACAAGACGGAGAGAAAGCCTTTCTTATCGGACGAGTTCAAAAAGGAGAAGGCGTCACTTTCGGTGGTGGAAGCCTCTCATGAAAAAGTTTGCGATCTTCGCCTCTGGAAGCGGGACAAATTTTCAAGCCATTATTGATACGTTAAAAGAAGAACAGTGGCCGGCAAAAGCCGCCATTGTGATCTGTGATAAACCGGGTGCGAAGGTGCTGGAGCGGGCAGAGAAAGAGGGCATTCCGTCCTTTTCTTTTACGCCGAAGGCTTTCCCGAGTAAAGCCGCTTTTGAGCAAACCATCATTGAACAGCTGAAGCTGCATGAAGTGGAATGGATTTTCCTCGCTGGGTATATGCGACTGATCGGTCCGACATTGCTTGATGCATTTAGAGGGAAAATCGTGAATATCCACCCTTCTTTACTGCCAGCATTTCCTGGACTCGATGCGATTGGACAAGCCTATCAAGCAGGAGTCAAAGTGGCTGGTATCACGGTTCATTATGTCGACGAAGGCATGGATACCGGCCCGATTATTGATCAAGCAGCCATTCATATTGAACAAGGGGAAGACCTTGAATCCATTGAAAAAAGAATGCATGAATTAGAACACACACTATATCCAAAAGTGATCAAATCACTTTTAGAATTATCTTAATGAGGTGACAAAGGCATGACGATCAAACGCGCATTAATCAGTGTTTCCGATAAAACAAATCTTGTACCTTTTGTGAAAGAACTAACAGAACTTGGCGTTGAAGTGATTTCAACTGGTGGTACACACAAACTTCTTCAAGAGAACGGAATTGATGTCATTGGTATTTCTGAAGTGACTGGCTTCCCAGAAATCATGGACGGACGACTCAAAACGCTTCATCCGAACATTCACGGTGGACTGTTAGCAGTGAGAGAAAACGAGGAGCATATGGCACAGATTGAAAAGCACGGCATTCAGCCGATTGATCTTGTCGTTGTGAATCTATATCCATTCAAAGAGACCATTTCCAAAGACGATGTCACTTATGAAGAAGCGATTGAAAACATTGATATTGGCGGACCGGGTATGCTTCGTGCTGCTTCTAAAAACCATCAGGACGTCACTGTGATTGTAGACCCGCGTGATTATGATTCTGTCGTTCAACAAATCAAAGAAGGCGGCGTTTCACTAGAGAAAAAACGTGAGCTTGCAGCAAAAGTATTCCGTCATACAGCTGCTTACGATGCCCTGATTGCGGATTATTTAACGAACTTTGTTGGCGAAACAGAGCCAGAACAGTTCACAGTCACATTTGAGAAAAAACAATCTCTTCGTTATGGAGAAAACCCGCACCAAGCGGCGACGTTCTATGAAAATGCGCTTCCAAGCAAAGGCTCTTTAGCTACTGCAACGCAATTACATGGAAAAGAACTTTCCTACAACAACATTAAAGATGCAGATGCAGCTCTTCAAATTGTACGTGAATTTACGGAGCCAGCGGCTGTGGCTGTAAAGCATATGAACCCATGTGGTGTTGGGACAGGAGAAACGATTGCAGAAGCATTTGATCGTGCATTTAAAGCAGATGAAACATCTATTTTCGGCGGCATTGTGGCGCTTAATCGTGAAGTAGACAAGCAAACGGCTGAGGTGCTCCATACGATTTTCTTAGAAATCGTCATCGCACCATCGTTCAGCCAAGAAGCACTTGATGTGCTAACAGCGAAAAAGAACCTTCGTTTACTAACATTAGATGTAGAAGCAGATCTTGGGAAAAAAGAAAAGCAGCTCACAAGTGTTCATGGTGGATTACTCGTTCAGGATATCGACACATACGGCTTAGAGGAAGCAACGATCTCTATTCCAACGAAAAGAGAGCCGACTGAAGACGAATGGAAAGACTTAAAGCTCGCTTGGAAAGTCGTCAAACATGTGAAATCAAATGCCATCGTTCTAGCGAAGGATCAAATGACAGCAGGTATCGGCGCTGGTCAAATGAACCGTGTTGGCTCGGCTAATATTGCGATTGAGCAAGCAGGTGAAAAGGCAAAAGGCAGTGCACTAGGTTCTGATGCATTTTTCCCAATGGGCGATACAGTGGAAGCTGCTGCAAAGGCAGGCGTTACAGCGATCATCCAGCCAGGTGGATCTATTCGTGATGAAGAATCGATTCAAAAGGCAGATGAATACGGCATCGCCATGGTCTTCACTGGCGTTAGACATTTCAAACATTAAGGGGATGACAGTGTGAACGTATTAATTATCGGCAGAGGTGGAAGAGAGCATACCATCGCATGGAAAGTGAATCAAAGCGAACTTGTCAGCCAAGTATTTGTCGCACCCGGCAATGATGGAATGACAGACGCAGCAAAGCTTGTACCGATCGACGAGGGAGATCATGAGGCGTTAATTCGTTTTGCAAAAGACAATAACATCGGTTTAACAATTGTCGGTCCAGAGGTTCCTTTAATTGCAGGTGTCGTCGATGCATTTGAAGAAGCAGGTCTAAAGGTATTTGGACCGAATGCAAAAGCCGCAGTCATTGAAGGCTCAAAAGAATTTGCAAAAGACTTAATGAAAAATTATGATATCCCGACAGCCGCTTACGCCACTTTTACATCATTTGAAGAAGCGAAGGCATATGTGGAAGAAAAGGGTGCCCCAATTGTCATTAAAGCAGATGGGCTTGCCGCAGGAAAAGGCGTGACAGTTGCAATGACGCTTGAAGAGGCAATCAACTGCCTACATGACTTTTTAGAGGATGAAAAGTTTGGCGATGCGAGTGCATCGGTTGTCATTGAAGAATTTTTAACGGGTGAAGAGTTTTCTCTGATGGCCTTTGTCAATGGAGAAAAAGTGTATCCGATGGTGATCGCACAGGATCATAAACGGGCATTTGAAGATGACAAAGGACCAAACACCGGCGGGATGGGCGCTTATTCACCGGTTCCGCAAATTTCTGATGAAGTGGTACAAAAAGCGGTGGAAGACGTCGTCAAACCAGCAGCTCGCGCGATGGTGCAGGAAGAGCGTTCGTTTACAGGCATTTTATATGCGGGCTTAATGCTAACACCAGAAGGCTCAAAAGTCATTGAGTTCAATGCACGCTTTGGCGACCCTGAAACGCAAGTAGTGCTCCCTCGCCTTGAATCAGATCTAGTCCAAGTCTTCCTAGATATTCTAGATGGAAAAGATGTGGATTTGCAGTGGAAAGACACAGCCGCTGTCAGTGTGGTTCTTGCATCAGAAGGATACCCGGAAGACTATGCAAAAGGCACGCCAATCGGTGCTTTGCAAACAACGGTCTCTGATGTCGTCACCTTCCACGCAGGAACAAAAAAGGAAAACGATCAATTCGTCACAAATGGCGGCCGTGTAGCAAATGTGACCGCATTTGACGACACATTTGAAGCAGCAAGATCAAGAGTGTATGAAGCGGTTGAAGAAATCATTCAGCCAGGTTTATTTTATCGCCGTGACATTGGCGCCCGTGCGCTGAAGGCAGCGGGGAAAAACGTTTAATCAAAACACCTTTCTATCTGACGAGATGGAAAGGTGTTTTTTCTTCTTCTGTTCATAGGAGGGATGCGGGCAGATGATGAAGAAGTAGTATGGGATCACGAATAGATTTGGGGAGGCAACATGGAAATCAAAGCATTTATCATCTTTGCAAACGTCATGCTTGTTTTATATCTCATAACTATAAATAACATCATGGTGACTGCCATTAAGCAGAATAAATTGAAAAAAGGCGTAGCCATTAGTTATATGATCCTATCCATTTTTTCTGGCATTGCTATTTCTTCATTTTTAATTTGGAAGTTTTTCATTAGCTAAGAGGGGAATGAGTGTATGGTGCAATTGAAGAAACTTGCAAACGAGCGTTTTTCTGCTTTGATCTGTATGGATCCATTCAATGAGCGAATTCGTTTGGATGACTATAGTGGCAGGGTGCAGGATGTGATTCAGTCCGTGCTTCAGGAAGCGGCGGAATGCAAGGCGTCTAAGGTCATTGTAAAAGTAAGGCGTGAGCATATGCCTCTTTTTTTAGAAAAAGGCTTTCGGCTTGAAGGGGTGTTTTCTCATTATTTTCTCGGAAGTGATGCATACGGCATGTCGCTCTTTCTGACCGAAGATCGAATGAACAGCCCGTTTTGGCTGAAGGAAGATGAAATCGTTACGTCTATTCAAGAAAAGCCGATTAAAAAAGATCAAGGCGTGTGGCAGGATGAGTATGTGATGAGGAAAGCCGGTCCAGAGGATGTACACAAGCTGGCAGTGCTCTATGATACGGTCTTTGAAACGTACCCCACGCCAATGAATGAGCCAGATTACATCCACAAGGTAATGGAGGAAGGGACGGTTTTTTATGCCGTTGAACATGACGGTCAACTTGTAAGTGCCGCATCCGCTGAAATCAATGTACCGTATGGTCATGCAGAATTAACAGATTGTGCAACCCTTCCCACCTATAGAAAACTAGGATTCATGCATCATTTGATTCTAGCCCTCGAACAAGAGCTTCAATCCATGCACATTTATGTCTTTTATTCTCTCGCCCGTGCACTGTCCTATGGAATGAATCAAGTATTTTATCAGCTCGAGTATACATACACCGGCCGCTTTCAAAACAACTGCTATATTTTTGACAAAATTGAAGATATGAATCTATGGGTCAAAACGCCAAATGAATCATGAAATGGTTCTCATCTGATCAAGCAGACCAGATAGGCGGTACGCCATGATACTGAGCTGCAGCTTCATCCGATCATCAGTGGATTTGAGGCTGCAGCCTGTTCTCGTTTCAATTTGTTTCAACCGGTAGCTTAACGTATGTCGGTGAATAAACAATTCCCCCGCTGACTTTTGAATATTTTCATTGTGTGCCAAATACACTTCGAGTGTATGAATGAGGTCAGCCCCTTGTTTTTTTGTATAAAGCAGCGGGCTTAACAGCTCCACATAAAAGTCATGCAAATTCATTCCGGCTTCGTTCATTTCAAGCAGCATCCCATATAGACCGAGCTTCTGATAATGAATGATGCTGTCATCTGTTTTCAAAAGAGGAAGAAGCCTTGCTGCATACTGGGCTTCTTTTGCACTTTTGGAAAAGAGACTGATCTGGTCGTAGGCTCTTCCAATGCCAATCACAATGGGATGGACGGGGAAAAAATAAGACCAAGTACTGCGGCATTCTTCTGATGCGCGATACCAATTTGTTTCTTGATACGTGCTTTTCCCTGCAGGCGTCAGAACGAAAATGGAATCAAGCCTTGCTTTTAATAAAAAAGGAATTTGTCTGCGTTCAAAAATGGATGTGAGCAATTGGGATAGGCGCTGCACCATTTGATGATCGAGCTGTGTGTGCTGATGCTGAAATTGAAAGTAGATGACGACTTGTTCTTCGCTCATATCATATTGCAGCTTTCTTGCTTGTTCGATGACATAACTTTCTTCTGTGTATTGCTGTTGCAGCATATCATCCAATAAATGCCCCTGCATTTGGTTTTCTGTATCTTGAATGGCTTTTTGTTTCAACCATTCAATCGCATACACCGCACCGGCATGCTCAATGGCGATGGCATCGAGATGGTGCCACGTCTCTTTTTTCTTTAACGCCACAATGAACCCGAAAATATCCCCCATTGCAATCACAGGGCATGCAGCTAGAACAAACGCACCATATGTGTCATAGACGAGCCGGCCTTTTTCCTCTGCCTGCTTGAGTAGAGAAGAGGTTTCAATCGGTTCGTCATCTGTTAGAAAGCCAAAAGCAGGAGAATAGGTCACTTCGTCTGTTTCGAGATGAGCTGCTGTTTGGTGCAAAAACACATCCAGTACGACGATATTTGCCGCTGTGAGATGTGCCAGTTCATCTGTAATTTGCGTGACATTTTTATTGCTCACATTTAAATGGGTCAGTCTTTGATGAATCGCGGAAGAATATTTGAGCTGATGGAGCTGACTGCTGACGATTTGTTCTAGAACGGCTTTTGTGATGTCTGAAAAATTGACATGGGGCGGAATCTCGATGAGCGGAATACCGCTATTTTCGGCGGCTTCAATGAGTGATGCGGGAATTTCCGTTAAGTACACGCCTTTATAAATGGCAATGGCTGAAAGACGATGAGATTGAATCAATTTTTCAAGCCGGATGCGTCTTTCTTTATTTTCTGTCAGCCCAAATCCAGTTGTAACAAGTAATTCTCCTTCGGAAAGTCTAGATGTGTCTTCAATAATTTCCACAATGGTCACCCACTGGATAAGACGATCCAGTCCATTTTCTCCAGCAAGCAGTTTGGTTTCTTTCATCATATCGAGCGAGAGTGCATCTTTGACGAGAATCGCCATAGACTCATGACCTCCTTTTGAACACTCTTATACACCATGTATAAAAAACACATGTGAAATTCGGGCATATGGCGAATGGAGGATGACTGCCCTCTTGATTAAGCTAATCTTATACCAAGTATACAAAATTTTCTTGCGATTCATGTAAAAAGAAAAGTGCAGCTGCTGACAAGAGAGGGAGGAATGACAAAGTGGAGACCCGGGATTACTTAATCAAACCGATGTTAAATCAGCAATATCCTGTGGCTGTGAGAGGAGAGGGGATTTATTTATATGATCGGGACGGAAAAAAATATATAGATGGCTCATCAGGGGCAGTCACGGCAAGTATTGGACATGGCATACAAGACATTATTGATGCGATGACGGAGCAAGCGAAAAAGGTGAGCTTTACGTACAGATCACAATTTACGAATGAACCAGCGGAAGAACTAGCGTATGAATTGAGTACACTTTGCCCAGGTGATCTGAACTGGTCTTTTTTTGTAGGGAGCGGTTCAGAGGCAACGGAAACTGCTATGAAAATGGCGATTCAGCATTGGCAGGAGCAGGGGAAGACGGAAAAAAATCATATCATCTCAAGATGGATGAGTTACCATGGCATTACATTAGGGGCGCTGTCAATGTCAGGTCATATTGCAAGGAGGGAGCGCTTTGAACCACTGCTTGAAAAACACCCAGTGCTGTCACCGCCCTATAGCTACCGGTCATGGCTGCCAAAGGAAGACAGCAAGCAGGTCGAGTGGTATGTTCAGGAATTTAAGACCGTCATCCAGCGTATAGGAAAAGAGAGGATCGCCGCGTTGATTGCTGAACCGATTGTTGGCGCAGCGGGAGCGGCGCTCCTGCCGCCAGACGGATATTTCGAAGCGATGAAGCGTGTCTGTGAAGAAAACGACATTTTAATGATCGCAGATGAAGTCATGACGGGCTTTGGACGAACTGGGAAAATGTTTGCGATGGAACACTGGGGCACGGTACCAGATATCATGGTTCTCGGAAAGGGCATGAGCGCAGGTTATTCTCCAATCGCAGCAGTTGTCTCAACGGATCGTGTGATGGCACCGATTATCAGCGGCTCCGGCTCTGTCATGGCAGGGCACACATATAGTGCCAATCCGCTTTCAGCAGCCGTTTCATTAGCGGTCATTCGATATATGAAAAAACATCAGCTTCCCGACCGGGCTGACCTTTCTGGGCGATATCTGATGAATGCTTTAAAAGATCTGCAAGTAAATCATTCCATCATAGGAGATGTGAGAGGGAAGGGATTGCTTATTGGCATTGAGTTTGTCGCAGATCGTTTATCCAAAACGCCATTTCCTGCACATGCTCAGATAACCAATCTCGTCGTTGAAACGGCAAAACAAAATGGACTGCTGGTGTATCCAGCAAGCGCTGGAGAGGATGGGGTTGGAGGCGCAGCGGTTATGATCGCACCGCCGCTTTCCATCACACAGCAGGAAATGGATGAACTCATTGATTTATTCGGGCAGACCATCACACAAGTCGAACAAGAAGTGATCAATCGAGGGTTTTTCCCATCTGCTATGTAAGGAGGAACGAACATGAACAAAACTGTGGGTTTGGATGAAGTGATGACGCGATTAAAAGATGGCATGACCATCATGTTTGGCGGATTTGGCGGCGTGGGTTCACCACCATCGTTGATTGATGCCATTTTGGAAGCAAATATTCAAGATCTGACATTGATCGGAAATGATGCAGGTTTCCCGCAAATTGGTGTGGGCCGGCTCATCACAGAAGGAAGAGTGAAAAAAATCATCGCCTCCCATATCGGCTCAAATCCCATTGCCGGACAGAAAATGCAGGCTGGTACATTAGACGTTCATTTTTATCCGCAGGGCATTCTTGCAGAAAAAATCAGAGCAGGCGGAATGGGGCTGGCGGGCATTGTGACAGATGTTGGGATGGATAGCCTGAATCTCGATGAGAAACAATTGGTTCAATTGAATGGGAAGAATTATATGTTAGAGCCTGCGCTCACAGCGGATATTGCCATCGTCAATGCCTACAAAGCAGATGAAGTGGGAAACCTGATTTTTGATAAAAGCGCACGGAATACAAACCCGATTGTGGCGATGGCAGGAGACTGGACCATTGCGGAGGCAGAAGAAATTGTGGGAGCGGGGCAGCTCGATCCAGAAGAAATCGTGACGCCAGGCGTATTTGTGAATCAAATCGTGCAATCAAAAGGAGTGAACTGGACATGGGCATGGGAGACATCGATTTAAGACACCGCATTGCTAAAAGAGCAGCACAAGAAATTGAAGATGGCATGATTGTGAATCTTGGGATCGGCATTCCGACCCTAGCAGCAGATTACATTCCATCACATTACGAGGTGTGGCTGCATGCAGAAAACGGCATTATGGGGGCAGGAGCCTCGCCTCTGCAAGGGGAAGAAGATCCGAATTTGTGCAATGCCGGTGGTTTTCCCATTACGTTGACAAAGGGCGGCTCGTACATGGACAGTACGACTGCTTTTGGCATCATCCGAAAAGGCATGCTGGATATGACGATTTTGGGTGCACTTGAAGTAAGCAGCCAAGGGGATCTTGCCAATTGGATTGTACCGGGGAAAAGAGTACCGGGTATGGGCGGAGCGATTGAGCTGGCGCAAAAAGCGAAAAAAGTGGTGGTGGTGATGAGCCATCTTGATAAACACGGTCGATCTAAAGTGAAATCGGCTTGTACATTGCCGTTAACCGCTAAAGCGTGTGTCGATTTGATTATTACGGATATGGCGGTCATTGAGGTCAAGTCTCAGCTGCTCATTTTACGTGAAGTCATGCCGCCATTTCAGCCGGAAGATGTCATCAGGGCGACTGAAGCGCCATTAATTTTAGCGCCTGATGTCAAATCTGTTGTGTAGAAAGGATGAACGACTTGCAGCCAATGACACGTATTAGAAACTGGATGAAAGAGCATCAGGATGAAGCCATTACGCTTCTTCAGCAAATGGTGCAATGTGACAGCACCCAAGGAAATGAAGAAGACGTGCAGCAGATCGTGGCCAATAAACTGTCCGCCATTGGCTTTGATGTAGACGTTTGGGAAATTGGCGGCGATGAATTACTAGAGCATCCTTATTTTTATTCCCCGCGCCGATCTTTTCAAGGGAGTCCCAATGTTGCTGGGCGATTGAAAGGAAAAGGTGGCGGCAAATCAATTTTATTAAACGGGCACGTAGATGTGGTTCCGGCAGGAGATAAGAATCAATGGACATATCCGCCTTACAGCGGGCATATCATAAACGGGAGACTTTATGGACGCGGGGCAACAGATATGAAAGGTGGAAACGTTTCTTTACTCTTTGCGCTTGAGGCACTGCATGCGCTTCAGATTCCCCTGAAAGGAGATGTGGTGTTTCATAGTGTCGTCGAAGAGGAAAGCGGCGGAGCAGGCACACTTGCAGCAATAATGAAAGGGTACACAGCGGATGCTGCCATCATTCCAGAGCCAAGTCATATGAACATTTTTCCGATTCAGCAAGGATCAAAGTGGTTCAGGCTGCATATTAAAGGAAGGGCAGCTCATGGCGGAACAAGGTATCACGGTGTTTCTGCTATTGAAAAGAGCACGGTGGTCCTTTCTCATTTAGCGGCACTAGAAAAAGAAAGAAATCAGCGAGTGACGGAGCCTCTGTTTCAGCATATCCCGATTCCAATTCCAATCAACATTGGGAAAATTCAAGGCGGTGATTGGCCGTCCTCTGTCGCAGATCTTGTCACAATGGAAGGTAGGCTTGGTGTGATGCCAGGTGAGACAGTTGAGCAGGCAGAGAAGGAATTAGAAAATTGGATGAATGGACTCGCTGAAAAGGATGATTGGTTTCAAGAACATCCTGTGGAAGTGGAGTGGTTTGGTGCTAGATGGCTTCCGGGGTCAATCGACTCTGATCACCCGCTTTTAGGTCTATTGAAGGAACAATATGAAGAGGTCATGCAGCACCCGCCAAAGGTAGAAGCCGCCCCTTGGGGGACAGACGGCGGATTACTGTCACAAGCAGCGGATATCCCAATCATTGTGTTTGGACCTGGAACGACAGAGCTTGCCCATTTCCCGAATGAATCCATTGAGATCAAACATGTGATTGAAGCAGCAGAAATCATTGCTGGTACGTTGGTCAAATGGTGCGAAGCAGAGGAATGATTCACACACAAAAAAAGAAGGCTGTCTACTCAGCCTTCTCTTTATGTGTATTCTGCTGCTCACACATATAGGTCACTGGACAAAAACGAAGAATACCAGATCCCAATTTTAATCCGCCGAGCATGATGCCAAAAAGCAGCATTTTACTCCATGGTTTTCGAGCATATAAGGAACCAGCTACAGTACAAATCGTCATTCCGCAGGCAATTCTCATGAGCGCTTCCATTAAGCCAAGATTAGGTTTCATTGCAAGTGATTCTCCTTTTTTAAATTATTTTAAGTGTGATTTCAAGAAATTGTAACGTTTCATTAATGCGTAACGTGGTTCGTTATGTTACGATAGGGCTAATACAAATGAAGGAGAGTATGTGAATGTCCGAACGTACTTTTAATTGGAGAAACAATGACATCCGCACACAAATCGATGTAGTCGACTCAAAAATAGTTCCAACACTCCTTTTAACGAATGGACTCGTGCTAAACCCGTTTTTGAAGCAATGGGTGAAGGCAAATATTTGGATACATGATGATCGAATTGTTTATGTCGGAGCAGAGCTTCCTCAAAATAAATCAGCTAAACGTGTGATTGATTGTGAAGGTAAATACATTGTGCCGGGGTATATTGAACCTCACGCGCATCCGTTCCATATTTATAATCCCCAATCACTTGCAGAATATGTGTCTCAATTTGGCACAACAACAATGGTCAGCGATAACTTATTTCTTCTTTTGCAAAGCAACGAAAAGAAAGCGCTTTCCACTCTATGCGAATTAAAAAAGCAGCCATTTCAGTACTTCTGGTGGTCTAGATACGATCTTCAAACCGAGGTCAGGTATGAAGATGAGATGCTTCCTATTAACTATCGGAAAGAATGGATTGATCATCCCGACGTCCTTCAAGGCGGCGAATTAACGAGCTGGCCAAGATTAATGGACGGTGATGATCTCATTTTATATTGCATGCAAGAAACGAAGAAGCAGAGAAAACGAATTGAAGGGCATTTCCCTGGGGCTTCTGAGAAAACGCTAACAAAAATGAAGCTGTTTGGAGCGGACAGTGATCATGAAGCAATGAATGCAGACGATGTGCTCAAACGCTTGTCTCTTGGCTATCATGTGTCCTTGCGTCATTCTTCCATCCGCCCAGATTTAGTGAACATTTTAAGAGAGTTGCATGAGCGTGACTTTAGGCACTACGATCACTTTTTCTATACAACAGATGGATCAGCACCTCATTTTTATGAAGAAGGCATGATCAATCGTCTCATTTCCATTGCCCTTGAAGAAGGCGTGCCTACTATTGATGCGTACAATATGGCGACCTTTAACATTGCGAAATACTATCAAATTGATGACTTATTAGGCGTGGTCGGTCCTGGTCGATTGGCTTCTTTGAATATTTTAGATGATCGGATGAATCCAAATCCAGAAACGGTTATTTCGAAAGGGGTGATCCTTAAATTAGAGGGGGAGAACCAGCATCAATTCCAAGAGACAAAATGGGAAAATGGTGGGCTTGAACCATTAGATTTAAGCTATGACCTGACAATGAGTGACTTGCAATTCTCAATGCCTCTTGGTGTCAAAATGCGAAATTCTGTCATCATGGAGCCCTATACAGTGGAGATTGATAACTCTGTCAATCAGCTGTCCTGTGACCATGATCAAAGCTTCTTCAGCCTGATTGATCGAAAAGGCGAGTGGCGCGTGAACACAATGTTAAAAGGATTTGCAAACAAGGTGCAAGGATTTGTCAGCTCATTTTCAACCACTGGTGACATTTTAGTGATTGGGAAAAATAAAGATGATATGATGCTTGCTCATAAGCGAATGAAAGAAATTGGCGGGGGAATTGTGCTCGCAGAAAACGGAAAGATTTTGCATGAAATCCCGTTGCAATTATCAGGCTGTGCATCAGCTGAATCGTTTGAAACGGTTCTTCAGCAGGAGCAAACGTTACGCGAGTTACTCATTGAGCGCGGGTATCCATTTGACTGCCCAATTGATACACTTGTCTTTTTCCAAAGCACACACTTGCCGTATATTCGAGTGACACCAAGAGGAATATTTGATGTCATGAAAAAAACTGTACTCTTTCCGTCTATAATGCGTTAAAATATAACAGAGTGGAGCTGTATCATATTTGCTAGATTTCTGACCGCTGTTATAGGGCAGGAGTGAGCAATGGATCTCTTCACTGCTAGATATGGTGACAAAGCATAGGGCTTTGACATGACGAATGAAGTGCCCAATTGTAAAATGAATCTGTCGGTTACGCTGGCCGACCAACATATTTTGAATAATTAAGCAAGGCGGGGCGCAGGTTTGTCGTCTCGCCAAGCTTTCTACACATACTGTTTTTTTAGGGAAAGACTTAACAGAGCAGAAGTGTTCTAGATATCGGAGGCAAACAAGTTTGTCAGATTGTCGCACAAGGAATATGACAAAACTTGTCGAATTTGTTTACGATAAAGAAGCTTCGGCTTACGAAAGAACCTGATGGCATTTTCAGCGTAGAACCAAACCTGTCATGATTCGTTCAAAGCTCATTGCTGAGGTTGAAAAAAATGAGTCAGGAAAGATACCGCTTTCTCGGAAAAGTCAGTGCGAAGCGGTGCCAATAGTAAAGGAGAAGATGTATAAAGATGCAAATTGATAAATTAAGGGGCAAAAGCTTAGATCAGTTATTCAACTCCATCTTATCCCTTAAAGACCTGGAAGAATGTTATCGATTTTTTGATGATTTGTGCACCATCAATGAAATTCAATCTTTATCACAGCGTCTTGAAGTAGCACGTATGCTTCGCGAGGGAAACACGTATCATAAAATTGAGACGGAGACAGGTGCAAGCACTGCAACCATCTCACGAGTCAAACGCTGCTTGAACTACGGAAACGATGCCTATACAATGGCACTTGACCGCGTAGCAGAACAGCAGGCAAATGACGAAACAAAATAAAACAGCTTTCACTGTAAACAATCCTTTTCAACAAGAATGGCGTTGTTTACAGTTTTTTTATGAAGAGCGCTGAAAAAACAAACAAGGACTGGCTAAATGAAGCGGTCCTGTTTTTTATTTTCTTTCTCTTTCGTATTTCTTGACTATTTTGTGCAATAGATTTGTCTTATTCCCTATTAGGAACCCAAAAAATCAGTACATTAACTGCTTCTAATAGACTGTGTTGTGGAACTCTATTCTAAAATTTTGTTTAATGATTTGATTTCCTCCATGTAGGGATGAAAAAGTAAATGTTTATTATAATCAGAATGGAAATACCAAAAAGTAATGAAACCAATGTATTTATATTTCTTTCAAAAGGCAATATTTCATATAGAAAATAGGATGTCACTAATAAACAATCAAGCCCTATTATTTTTTTTGAACCAGATTTTCTATTAAAGTAATCACTGGCCCCAATAAATGTTAAAATAAATCCAGTCAAAAACAGAACTCCCCACCAAATGTGTAAATACCAAATAGGTAGTTGATATGCAGCTGGGTCAAAATAGGCGCCTGTGTAACCTAAAAAACTGATCAACATTAGAATTCGACCAAATACTGCTGAGAGTTGCATCCTTATATCTTTTTGATTTGGTTTAATGCGATTTTCTTGGTCTTTTTTCCAAGAAGGTTGTTCTGGAGATACTAATTCTTTTATGTCGCTATCAAATAATTCAGCTAATTTTATTAAATGTTTCATCGATGGTTCTGATTGATATGTTTCCCATTTTGATACTGCTTGCCGACTCACTCCTAACTGCTCAGCTACATATTCTTGCGATAACTTTAAAGCTCTTCTTTTATCAGCAATATTGGAACCTAATGACATCTTGCAACTCCCCTTTATATTATGTTGATTGTCATTGTAATGGTTTTATAAGTTGCACACTACCAACCACTATGCAACTATTGGTTGCAAAAGCTTAATTTAACTAGATACTTTAGCTATGGGTTTTGATAGTACGGTTAATATGATGGATATCTAACAAGAATGGTACAATATCCAGTCAACATTGAGAAGGTTCGTTTGCACCATGTATTTGATTTCAACTTAATGAAAGTTTTTTAATAACATCCAAGCAGAATGCATGCAATTGAATGCTCTAGGTTGTAGAGCAAATTGGCAGTTAAGAAATTAGAAGAGAGTTTTTTTAAAAATGGTGATGTACCAATGTTAATAAAGTCCAATAAAAAAGCAGGGAGCCTCCCTGCTTTTTTATTCTGTGTATATTCAATTTTTCATTTATTTGTTAATGTACTGTGTTGGTGTCATTCTGTTTCTCTAAGACTCTAAAATTTTACACTAGACAGACGGCTGTGTCCCTGAAAAAATAGGGATTTCACTTGTCTGACCATTTTCTTGTCTGTAGACAATATGTTTCTCATTAAAATGAATGGGAGATTCAATTCCTGCGGCTGCGGATAAGTTAAACAAACCTTCTCTAAGGGACAGGATATAATTGCAGACGCGGTATTTCTTTTCTTCAATGGATAAACCTTTTTGCAGCTTTGGATCTGTCGTGGCAACCCCAACTGGGCATTTATTCGTATGGCACACTTGTGCGCGAATGCATCCGACTGAAAACATGAGTCCCCGTGCGATATTGACAAAGTCAGCACCCATGGAAAGGGCAATCGCAATTTTATCAGGTGAGAGAAGTTTGCCAGAAGCAAAGAGTTTTACCTGATCTCTGACACCGTATTCTTTCAATATTTGATGAACCATTGGGAGTGCCGTGAAAATCGGCAGCCCTGCGGAATCTGCCAATTCATGAAAGGATGCACCAGTGCCGCCTTCTCCGCCATCTACTGTAATGAAATCAGGATGCTTTCCGCTTTTTTTCATGTACGCTGCAAGTTCCTCAATGTTTTCTTTATGTCCGACCACAAGCTTGATGCCGACAGGCTTTCCGCCTATACTTCGCAACTGTTCAATGAAATCAAACATATCAGGAATGGAGTGGAACATCTCAAATCGATTTGGACTGTCAATGGATTGGTGGGGTGGCAATTTACGGATGCTTGCAATTTCTTCGGTTACCTTTTCACCGTCAATATGTCCGCCTCGTGTTTTAGCTCCTTGAGCCAGCTTCAGCTCAAAGGCTTTGACTTCCTCGTGCTCGCTTTTTTTCTTAAACTCTTCAAAGGAAAAAGCGCCATCCTCTGTTCTCACGCCAAATAGACCAGGCCCAATCTGGCATATAATATCGGCTCCGCCTTTGAGGTGATAGGGAGAAAGCCCGCCTTCACCTGTGTTCATCCACGTACCGCCAGCCATCTTTAATCCTGAGGATAATGCTGTAATGGCCCTGTCGCCTAAAGATCCGTAGCTCATGGCTGACTGACCAATCAGGCCTTTTACACGGAAAGGCTTTTGACATGTGTGCTCGCCTATCACTTGTACATCGTCTTGATGGAGGTAGTAAGGTTTTGCTTCTACCTCTTTTGTATGTTCACTTCTTCTCAGTAAATTGTCTTGATCGATCTGATACACTTTTGTTTGGATTTTTTCAGATTGATCGATGCGTAACTCATCTCGCTGCTTTGGAAATAGGACGTTGCGAATATAGTAACCAGGCTTGTCAAAATCACGTTTTGATCCAAAGCCCATTGTCCGGCTTTTGTACTTCCCAGACATGACAGCTTGCTCGTATTCTCTTCTTGAGAAAGGAAGCTCCTCTCGATCATTTAGAAACAGATATTGACGAAGCTCAGGTCCTATTTTTTCAAAAATAAACCGTAGCTTTCCAATGACCGGATAATTTCGTAGGACAGAATGCTCTTCCTGTTTTTCATCTCGCATCCAAATCCAGATGAATAAAATGATTGGTATGATGAAAAAAATCACTAATAATGCGCCAATGACAATGAAAGTTGTTGTCACGAAAATCCCCTCTTTTCTCTATCATTACTGTTGTTATTCCACTTTTCATTGAAAGAGAAACCACTTCAACAGCTTGTGACGTTTAGAAATGAAAAGGCGGGGTAACTTACAAATAAGATCATAAGGGGAGGGAACATACATGAATAAGCGTCCGAATGCGTATGTACTTGCAGGATTAGGGGTTGGTGGTGCAGTGTTATTAGCAGTGAAAAATAAACAGCATCTCAAAAAATGGGCAAGCATGTTCCGATCAGATGAAAAGGTTCCTGAAAAAGCTGGTCACCCTGATCCGTTAGATATTCAAGACAACAAGATGGTCGATGAAGGGGCCATGACATCTGTTCATTATTTTAATGAAGTGAGACAATAGTTTAGAAAAACCGTTTTGACCATTCAAAACGGTTTTTTCTTGTCTTTTTTTTGATGTGATATCGAAGAGGATCGACAATCGTAAAACCGATCAACCCTTCGTGATCAGGCGTCGAGAAAAGAAATTCAATGCCCGATAAATGATAGGTTGAGAGAACTTCCTGATCCGTAAAACGTAACGAAAGCTCGTCTTCATAAACGGGTGTGTGTTTCAACACCTTGGCTTCTTCTGCAAATAACTCCAGCCCAGCCACTCGGCCCTCTTTGTCGATGTCTACGTTCACACATTCATTCACGTCTAATTCAATGGTTTCTTTAATTGTCCCGATTCGAGGCGGGATGAGATAGATGTATCCGATGTCGATCGTTTGATCATATGTGATGGTTCTTTTCAAATCATTCACCTGCTTGGTCGATAGTAAAATGTTCCTTTCATGTATAATATCATGTGATGAGATGAAGTAGCTCTCATTTCAGTACAGTATCCATCTATTGATCTCCCTCAGTTCCTCTTGAAGTGGCGTTTTTCATATAATCTCCATTCACTTCGCCTAAAGTGAAATCGACTATTTTCAAAAGAATGAAACTTTTAGCTGAAGGAGGTTACCCATTTTTTGCGGTGTCTGATTTTGTTATAATATTTAAATGGAATGAAACGAATGGAGGAACGTTTTTCATGTATGATGTTACCGAGTGGAAGCATGTCTTTAAACTCGATCCAAATAAAGAGATTTCCGATGAACAACTTGAAGCGATTTGTGAATCTGGTACGGATGCCATTTTAATTGGCGGCAGTGACAACGTGACAGAAGACAACGTGCTGCAACTGATGTCAAAGGTGCGCCGCTTTCTTGTGCCATGTGTCCTTGAAATCTCGACACATGAGATGATTGTGCCTGGCTTTGACCTGTATTTTATCCCCACTGTGTTAAACAGTGCTCATCCAGATTGGATTGTTGGTCTGCATAAGGATGCGATGAAGGAATACGGTGATTTGATGTCAATGGAAGAGATTGTACCGGAAGGATATGTCATCTTAAACGAAGAGTGTAAAGCGGCTAAGCTGACAGAGGCAAATACGGCACTGGATATAGATGACGTAAGGGCTTATGCGAGAGTGGCAGAGCACTTGATGAAACTGCCCATCTTCTATTTAGAATACAGCGGAACGCTTGGAGATATAGAGCTTGTGAAAGAAACAAAAGCAGTGCTACATGAAACGGTTCTATTTTATGGCGGCGGTATTGAAAGCGAAGAGCAGGCGAAAGACTTTGCACAGCACGCAGACGTTGTCGTCGTGGGAAACGTCATTTATGACAATTTTAAAGAAGCGTTAAAGACAGTCGACGCAGTGAAAAAGTCATCATAGTCAAACAAGACGAAACGGGTTAAAATAGAACATAAGTTCGAATTGGCGGTGAATGAAATGAATGAAATATCGAATCATCTATTAGAAGGGCTGAATGACGCGCAGAAAGAAGCGGTCAAAGCAACAGACGGGCCGCTGCTACTGATGGCAGGAGCAGGTAGTGGAAAAACACGAGTGCTCACGCATCGAATTGCGTATTTAATGGCAGAAAAGCATGTGGCGCCGTGGAACATTTTAGCGATTACTTTTACAAATAAAGCAGCAAGAGAAATGCGTGAGCGTGTACAAGCCATTTTAGGGCCTGGTGCGGATGACATTTGGATTTCTACGTTCCACAGCATGTGTGTACGCATTTTACGACGCGATATTGACCGTATTGGTGTGAATCGCAACTTTTCTATATTAGACACATCTGATCAGCTTTCAGTCATTAAAAACATTTTAAAAGAACGAAATATCGATCCTAAAAAGTTTGATCCACGTAGCATTTTAGGGTCAATCAGTAGTGCAAAAAACGAACTCATTGACGCAGAGGAATACGCAAAAACAGCCGGTGACTTTTACGATCAAGTCGTCAGCGATGTCTACACAGATTATCAAAAACGATTACTCAAAAACCAATCACTCGATTTTGATGATCTTATTATGATGACGATTCGTCTGTTTGAGCGAATTCCTGAAGTATTAGAACACTATCAGCGAAAATTCCAATACATTCATGTCGATGAGTATCAGGATACGAACAGAGCGCAGTACATGCTTGTGAAATTGCTCGCGCAGCGTTTTCAAAATATATGTGTGGTCGGTGACTCGGATCAGTCCATCTACCGCTGGCGTGGAGCGGATATTACAAACATTCTTTCCTTTGAAAAAGATTATCCGTCCAGTGAAGTGATTTTGCTTGAGCAAAATTACAGATCGACTAAACGTATTCTGAATGCCGCAAACACGGTCATTCAAAACAATTCAAACCGCAAGCCAAAAAACCTTTGGACAGAAAATGACGAAGGAGCGAAGATTGCCTATTACCGTGCGGATAATGAATTCGGTGAAGGTCAATTTGTCGCTGGAAAGATTCGTCAGCTTCATCAGAGCGGCAAGCGTAAATTATCTGATTTTGCGATCCTCTATCGAACGAACGCTCAGTCACGTGTCATAGAGGAAACGTTAATGAAGGCGAACATTCAATACAACATCGTCGGTGGCACGAAGTTCTATGACAGAAAAGAGATCAAGGACATTTTGGCATACTTACGCCTTGTGGCAAATCCAGATGACGATATTAGTTTTGCACGCATTGTCAACGTACCAAAACGAGGAATTGGGGCGACTTCTGTTGATAAAATTGCCGCATACGCAGAAATGAATGATCTCTCTATGTTTGAAGCACTTGGTCAGGTGGATTTCATTGGACTCAGTGCAAGAGCAGCCAATGCACTTGATGAGTTCAAACAGCTCATTGATCAAATGACAAATATGCAGGATTATTTATCTGTCACAGAATTAACGGAAGAGATCCTAGAGAAAACAGGCTATCGTGAAGCACTGAAGATCGAAAAAACGATTGAAGCACAAAGCCGTTTAGAAAATATTGACGAGTTTCTATCGGTCACTAAAAACTTTGAAGAACAAAATGAAGATAAATCACTTGTCACCTTCCTGACAGACCTCGCCCTCGTCGCAGACATTGATAAGCTGGATGAGGCTGAGGAAGAAGATCAGGATGCGGTCATTTTAATGACGCTTCACGCAGCAAAAGGACTTGAATTCCCCGTTGTGTTCTTAATGGGCATGGAGGAAGGTGTCTTCCCGCACAGTCGTTCATTAATGGAAGATGCCGAGATGGAAGAAGAGCGCCGTCTCGCTTACGTGGGGATCACACGGGCCGAAGAAGAGCTTTATTTATCAAGTGCGAAGATGAGAACACTCTTCGGCCGGACGAACATGAATCTGGAATCACGATTTATCAGAGAAATACCAGCTGATTTATTGGACAACCTAAATGAGAAAAAAGAAACGAAAACACCGTTTGGCCAAACGAGAGAAAGACCGCAAAGACGAGGGCCTGTCTCACGTCCACAAACGCAAACCATTCAAAACACAGGCGGCGGCAGCATTGGCTGGGCTGTCGGTGATAAAGCCGCTCATAAAAAATGGGGCGTTGGCACGGTTGTGAGTGTAAAAGGTAGTGGAGATAGTACAGAGCTTGATATTGCCTTCCCAAGCCCTACAGGCATTAAGCGTCTCCTTGCCGCATTTGCGCCAATCGAAAAGCAATAAACTGATAGGACTGACAAAACGGATGAAGTGAAAGGAAGAAGCAGATGGATAAAGAAGCAGCGAAACGCCGGATCGAGGAACTACACCAGATTTTGAATCAATACAACTACGAATATCACACACTGGATCGTCCAAGTGTTCCTGACGCTGAATATGATGCGCGGATGCGTGAGCTGATCTCTCTGGAGGAAGAATACCCTGATTTAAAAGCAGCGGATTCACCCTCGCAAAGAGTAGGAGGTGCTGTTTTAGACGCCTTCCAAAAAGTACGTCACGGCACACCGATGCTCAGTCTCGGCAATGCGTTTCATGAACAGGACCTTCTTGATTTTGACCGCCGGGTTCGTCAAGCAGTCGGTGACGACGTCGCTTACAATGTCGAGCTGAAAATTGACGGACTCGCTGTTTCTCTCCGTTATGAAAATGGCGTGTTTGTCCGGGGTGCCACGCGGGGTGATGGGACAACAGGTGAGGATATAACCGAGAACCTCAAAACCATTCGTTCCATCCCGCTCAAAATCAATCGGCCTCTGTCGATTGAAGTGAGAGGAGAGGCATTTATGCCAAAACCTTCTTTTGAAGCCCTTAACGAAAAAAGATTACAAAACGAAGAAGAGCCGTTTGCGAACCCGCGTAATGCGGCTGCTGGCTCACTTCGTCAGCTCGATACGAAAATTGCAGCGAAACGAAACCTTGATATCTTCGTCTACAGTATAGCGGAGCTTGATGAAATTGGTGTTAATACGCAAAGCGCAGGACTTGATCTTCTCGATGAGCTTGGCTTTAAAACGAACAAAGAAAGACGGATGTGCCAAACCATTGAAGAAGTGATCGACCTCATTGAAACACTGAAAACAAAGCGTGCTGATTTCTCATACGAAATCGATGGCATTGTCATTAAAGTCAATTCATTGGCACAGCAAGAAGAACTAGGCTTCACAGCAAAAAGTCCACGCTGGGCTGTTGCGTACAAATTTCCGGCCGAAGAAGTCGTGACGAAGCTGATTGATATTGAACTAAGTGTGGGGCGTACTGGCGTCATCACCCCAACAGCGATTCTTGAGCCTGTAAAAGTGGCAGGGACGACAGTACAGCGTGCTTCTCTTCATAATGAAGATTTGATCAAAGAGAAGGATATCCGCCTTTTTGATCAAGTGATTGTCAAAAAAGCGGGCGATATTATCCCAGAGGTTGCAGGGGTTCTTGTTGATCAGCGAACAGGAGAAGAAGAGCCGTTTCACATGCCGACTGAATGTCCAGAGTGTCATAGTGAGCTGGTCAGAATTGAAGGAGAAGTGGCGCTTCGGTGCATCAATCCACAATGCCCCGCTCAAATACGTGAAGGACTCATTCACTTTGTGTCTCGTAATGCGATGAATATTGATGGGCTAGGCGAGCGAGTCATTACACAACTTTTCAAAGAACAGCTTGTCTCTCGTGTATCAGACCTTTATCGTTTAACTAAAGAAGAGCTGATTCAGCTAGAACGAATGGGCGAAAAATCAGTCGATAATTTACTGCGCTCGATCGAGCAATCGAAAGAAAACTCTCTTGAACGTTTATTATTTGGACTCGGTATTCGATTTATTGGTTCTAAAGCAGCGAAGACGTTGGCCATGCACTTTGAGGATATCGATCAGTTAAAACAAGCAACGAAAGAACAATTACTTGAAGTAGATGAAATTGGTGAAAAAATGGCCGATGCAGTCGTCACGTACTTTGAGAAAGAAGAAATACTAGATCTGCTAAATGAACTAAAAGAACTTGGGGTCAATATGACCTACACAGGGCCAAAACCGGTGAAAGTAGAAGAAAGTGATTCCTATTTTGCAGGAAAAACGATTGTGCTGACGGGAAAATTAGAAGAAATGTCGCGAAATGATGCAAAGGCAGCGATCGAAGCATTAGGCGGCAAGTTAGCAGGTAGCGTAAGTAAAAAAACAGACTTAGTCATTGCCGGCGAAGCAGCTGGAAGTAAGCTGACAAAGGCAGAAGAACTCAATATTGAAATTTGGGACGAAGCCAAAATGCTCGAGGAGCTAAAGAAATAAGAGGAGTGTTTTCTATTGAAAAAGTTGCTATTGCTGCTGACAATGCTCACACTGGTATTGTCAGCGTGTGCACCTTTTGGGGGAAAGGATGAGGAAGAGGTCACACAAAAGACGGATGAAACGAAAGAAACAGCGATCATCCCAATGTACAACATCTCTGATTCCTATTACAAAATGGTGCTGCCGTTTAAACAAGGAGCGGCAAGGGGACTAACTGCAGAGCGTCTCAATACACGCTTAGACATTGATGAATTTGAAACAGGACTCATGCGCCTGGCAACAGAATCATTCAATACAAACGATTATCTGTTCCAAGAAGGACAACATTTAGATGAAGATACTGTTCTCAGCTGGCTTGCCCGCAAAAAAACAGGCAGTGATCTGAAAAAAGCTGAAAAAGAAGACAAAGACTTTAAGAACTTGGGCTTAAACCCTGCTCTTCCAAACTCAGGTTCAACAAAGTCAAAAAATGAAAATAGTCCAATCTACTTAGCTTCCATGCTAGAACATAATTACTTAATCAGAAAAGATAAAAATAGCTTACAGCTTGGCGGGGTTGTCATCGGTCTTGCGCTTAACTCTGTCTATTATTATCGCGAAAATATCGGAGATCCTCAGCAAGAGGTGACCATCGATTCATCGAAAAATTCAAAGAAACTTTTAGCAGAGGGCGAAAAAATTGCGGAACAAGTCATTAAACGACTTCGTCAAATGGACGGACTGCAAAAAGTCCCAGTCATGATTGCTCTTTATAAACAAGCACCAAAATCATCTATTGTTCCAGGAAACTTCATCGCTAAAACCGATGTAAAAGCAGGATCAGCTGATATTGGTAGTTGGGATACGATTAAAGAAGAGAATGTCTTCTTCCCTTCAGATAATGCCAAGAGCAGCTACAAAGATGATTCAGAGCGATTTGACCGCTTCAAGACAAAGGTAGAAGACTACTTCCCGAATTACACAGGTGTGGTAGGCAAAGGTTTCTATAAAAACGGGAACTTGCAAAAAATGAAAGTAGAAATTCCAATGCAATTCTACGGAAAAACAGAAGTCGTGGCATTCACGCAATACTTAACAGGTGAAGTCATGGATTACTATAAGAGCACCAATATAGAAATCAACATCACCTCTTCTGATCAGCAAGAAGCCCTCATCACAAAAAATGCTGAAGATAAAGAACCAACGGTCCATATATATGACTAAATAAAAACCGCCTTTTGGCGGTTTTTTATTTCTAATTAGAGGAATCTTTCAACTTTTGTCAAAGTATGTGAGGAAATCAAAAGGAAAGGCAGGTATGTTGATGCTCGTATAAATGCTGATTACCGTCATGTATAAGTAAAAAGACGATAAAAGGAGAATCAGCATGCATAAAGAAGTAAAAGCACGATACGATGAACAAATGGTCTTAAAGAAAGCGGCTCTACTCTATCATTTTCAGCCAGAACAGGTCACATTTCTAGCCGATGCAGAAAATTATGTGTATGAATATACGGATGAAAAAGGGTCGAGTTATATATTGAAAATTACCCATACCATTCGCCGCTCCCGCACATATATTTTAGGAGAAATGGACTGGATTCGGTATTTATCTCAACATGGAAGCTCAGTAGCTAAACCGGTTTTATCCGCAAGAGGAAAAGATGTTGAAGCGATTCCCGATCAAGCAGGAGGCGCTTTTTTGCTGAGAGTGTACGAAAAGGCGCCCGGCAGAAAAGTGACCGAAGCAGATTGGAATGGACAGTTGTTTCAAGCGTTAGGAGCCTATACTGGGCGTATGCATCAAACGACTAAACAATATCAAGTGAAAGATCCTCGCTATAAGCGTCAAGAGTGGTATGAGGAGGAGCAATTAAAGCTTGAAACGTATATTCCTTCTGATCAAACGGTTGTGTTGCAGCGAAAAGATGAACTGATGCAAAAGCTTCACCAGCTCCGAATATCCAAGGATGTCTATGGACTGGTGCATGCGGATTTACATCACGGGAACTTCCACTATCATCAGGGAGAAATCATTGCATTTGATTTTGATGATTGTGGGTATCACTGGTTTATCAACGATATGAGCATTTTGCTATACAACGTTCTTTGGTATCCGGTGATTCCGTATGAGGATAAAGCTGAATTTACGGGTGAATTTATGAGCCATTTCCTCAAAGGCTATCGACAGGAGAATGAGCTTGATGACGCATGGCTGGCGACAATACCAGATTTCCTTATGCTGCGTCATATGCTTATTTATGGGCTTTTACATCAAGCATTTGATCTCCGAACACTAAGCGCTGACGAAAGTGCCATGCTGGCGCGTTTTCGAAAGGAGATTGAGGACAAAACCCCAATTACGCCTTTTGACTTTCATCAGCTAACAACATAAATAAAAAGCCCCTTGCTGTTTGACATAGCAAGGGGCTTTTTATCCTACACCGTATCACACTTCACACCAACAACGCCTTCTAAATCTTTAATATCAAAGTACACATCGGTTGTATAGCGGTCTTTATGTACGCGAACACGTACTTCCATGATCGGATAGTCTTTTTCCTTTAAATCATCAATACGTACAGAATGAATCCGAATATTGAGTGCTTTCATTTCTTTTAAAATCTCTGTCATGCGGTTTCGGTCAGAAAGTGACATTCTGATGCGGATTTCTTTTTCCTGTAAGCGAATGGGTCCAATCCGCTGGAAGAGCCAAGGTAAAAATTCCACACTGACAAGAATAAAGAAAAGACTGAGGAAGGCTTCTTTATAAAAACCTGCACCTGTTGCAACCCCAAGTCCTGCTGCTCCCCAAATCATCGCAGATGTCGTAAGACCTGAGATGACGTCATTGCTTTTGCGAAGAATCACACCTGCTCCAATAAAACCAACACCAGATATAATTTGCGCCGGTAACCTGAGTGGGTCCATTTGAAGCTTAGAGACTCGAGGGAAATTGTAGGCTGCATCAATGCTGATGATGGTTAATACGCAGGAGCTGACAGCAATGACAATACACGTTTTCAGCCCAAGCGGCTTTTTCTTAAGTTCGCGTTCAAGACCGATGATCAAACCGATTAAGGTGGCAACGGCTAATTTTAAGACCGTATCCCATTCAATTGTCCAAAACATGCGTATCGCTCCTTTCACTTCATGTACGTTTCACATCATGTATATGATCTTCTCACAGCCCATATGGCTGCACAACTTCTATTTTATTCAGAAACGGGAGAAAGAAAAGCATTTTATTGAAAAATAAAGAGAGTCATCCGCATAATGCAGATGACTCCTCATGTCTAGTTATTTTGTTTCTTCTTCGAGATGGTCTTCCATTTTGCTAAACAGCTTTTTAGAAGCTTTAGACGGTTTATTTGTTAAGAGGCTGACAATAATAGCAGTCAAACCACTTAAAATAAATCCAGGAACCATTTCGTACAATCCAGTCGTGTTATTTAAGCCTGTTGAAATCCAAACGAGAACGACAACAGCCCCAACAACCATTCCAGCTAAAGCACCGTGATGATTCATTCGCTTCCAGTATAGACATAACAAGATGACTGGACCGAATGAAGATCCAAATCCAGCCCAAGCATATCCGACAAGGTCAAGAATCGTATCACTTGGGTTTAGCGAGAGACAAAGAGCAATAATGGCAACGACTAGTACAGACATACGTCCAATCATGACAAGCTCTTTGTCAGAGGCTTTTCTTCTAAAGAACGTACGGTATAAATCCTCTGTCATCGCACTTGCAGTAACAAGCAGCTGAGAAGAAATTGAACTCATAATCGCAGCTAAAATGGCAGAAAGTAAAAATCCAGTAATATATGGATGGAATAACACTTTAGAAAACACAATAAAGATGGTTTCTGGGTCTGCCAAAGTGGTGCTTGTTTCATGAACGTACGCCACGCCGACTAAACCGACAGATAGTGAACCAATGACAGACACAATCATCCAGCTCATACCGATACGACGTGCTGGCTTTAAATCTTTTACAGTCGTAATCGCCATAAAGCGAACAATAATGTGCGGCTGTCCAAAGTAACCGAGTCCCCAAGCGAGGAAGGAAATAATGCCAATGACGCTCGTTCCTCTAAAAATATCAAGCAATTTAGGGTCAATCTGTTGAATATCATTGAATGTGGCAACAGGTCCACCTAATTGAGTAAAGGCAACGATCGGCACGAGCACTAATGCTAAAAACATAATAGCTCCTTGAACAAAATCAGTTAAACTAACTGCCAAAAAGCCGCCGAATAGTGTGTACAAAATCACGATACTAGAAGTTAAGATTAAACCAAACATATAATCAGCACCAAACGCTGATTCAAATAAGCGTCCGCCTGATACCATACCTGATGAGGTGTAAAGTGTAAAGAAAATCATAATGATGACAGCTGAGACAGCTTTCAATAAAGTAGATGAGTCTTTAAACCGTTTGTCAAAAAAGTCTGGAATGGTAATCGCATCATCAGCAACTTCTGTATACGATCTCAATCGTGGCGCAAGGAATAAATAGTTTAAGTAAGCCCCACTAATTAAACCAACAGCAAGCCATCCAGATGAAAGACCAGTTGTATACATAGCGCCTGGAAGCCCCATCAGCATCCATCCACTCATATCGGATGCACCAGCAGAGAGTGCGGTGACATAAGGACCTAATCCGCGTCCGCCTAACATATAGTCATTCAAGTCATTTGTTTTTCTAAATGCATACCAGCCAATAGCCAGCATTCCAATAAAATAAATAGATAAAGAAATTCCAATTTCAATACTCATGTTTCCATATCACCTTTTTCGTATTAATTTGACATCACCTCAATCAAAATATACAAAGAACAGCCTATTGATTGTCTGCTCACTGCTATGGTTACTTAACCTATCAGAGTATTCCCAAGTGATCAACCTTCTTAAACATCCCCATCAGACAAAAAAAATACGTGTATGCGTGATAAGCGTCTATATGTAAGCGCTTACTAAATTAAGTAAAAGAAAAAATTTTCTGAAAAATAAAAAGTCAACTTGATGAATATTTTAGACACTGGCTACACCACAATGACATATGAGTGGACAAAGCCTTTCTAGGCGTCCTCGTAAAGTTGCTTTAGAACAGTAAAATTTGATATGATAAAGTGTATATGACTTATGATCATGACCACGAACACGTATCATTTTTGGAGGTGAACCTGCATGTCAAGAATTTCAATAGAAGAAGTAAAGCATGTTGCGCATTTGGCACGGCTTGCAATTACAGAAGAAGAAGCTGAGATGTTTACAGAACAGCTTGATAGCATCATTTCATTTGCAGAGCAGTTAAACGAGGTAGATACGGAAAACGTTGAACCAACAACACACGTATTAAAAATGAAAAACGTCATGAGAGAAGATGTTCCGAATAAAGGTCTTTCCATTGAGGCAGTCATCAAAAACGCGCCTGATCATAAAGACGGCTATATTCGTGTGCCATCAATTTTGGACTAAAGGAGGCCTGAGGCATGTCACTGTTTGACCACAAAATTTCTGAATTAAAAGAGCTTTTACATAAAAAGGAACTGTCTGTTTCTGATTTAGTGGACGAGTCTTATAAACGAATCCATGAAGTAGACGGGAAAGTACAAGCATTCCTAGCGCTGGACGAAGAGAAAGCACGTGCGTACGCAAAGGAATTGGACGAGGCCGTTGGTGAAAAGGACGAGCTTGGTCTATTGTTCGGTATGCCGATCGGTGTCAAAGATAACATCGTGACGAAAGATTTACGTACAACGGCGTCAAGTAAAATCTTGCAAAACTTCGATCCTATTTACGATGCAACCGTTGTGAACCGCTTAAGAGAAGCGGAAGCTGTCACAATCGGCAAATTAAACATGGACGAATTTGCGATGGGATCTTCTACGGAGAACTCGGGCTTCAAACCAACGAAAAACCCGTGGAATTTAAACACCGTTCCAGGTGGGTCAAGTGGTGGATCAGCAGCATCTGTTGCAGCTGGAGAAGTACCATTCTCTCTTGGATCAGATACAGGCGGCTCCATTCGCCAGCCGGCGTCATTCTGTGGTGTTGTTGGTCTTAAACCAACATATGGCCGTGTATCCAGATACGGTTTAATCGCATTTGCTTCATCATTAGATCAAATTGGGCCGATTACGCGTAATGTTGAGGACAACGCATATGTTCTTCAAGCGATTTCTGGTGTTGATCAAATGGACGCAACGAGTGCAAATGTCGATGTCCCAGATTTTCTTTCTTCATTAACTGGCGACATCAAAGGCTTGAAAATCGCTGTGCCAAAAGAATATCTTGGCGAAGGTGTTGGCGAAGAAGCAAAAGAGTCTGTTCTTCAAGCGTTGAAAGTATTAGAAGGACTTGGTGCCACATGGGAAGAAGTGTCTCTTCCGCATTCTAAATATGCGCTTGCGACTTACTACTTGCTTTCATCTTCAGAAGCATCTGCAAACCTTGCTCGTTTTGACGGTATTCGCTATGGCTACCGTACAGACAATGCAGACAACCTGATTGATTTATATAAAAATACCCGTTCTGAAGGCTTTGGAGACGAAGTCAAACGCCGCATCATGCTGGGCACATTCGCTCTAAGCTCAGGATATTACGATGCATACTATAAAAAGGCACAAAAAGTCCGTACGCTGATCAAAAAAGACTTTGAAGATGTTTTTGAAAAGTATGATGTCATTGTAGGACCAACAACACCAACTCCGGCATTTAACATTGGTGAAAAGACAAGCGATCCACTGACGATGTATGCAAACGACATTTTAACGATCCCTGTTAACCTTGCAGGCGTCCCAGGAATCAGTGTGCCTTGTGGATTTGCAAATGGTCTTCCGTTAGGACTGCAAATCATCGGTAAACACTTTGATGAAGGAACCGTTTACCGCGTGGCTCACGCTTTCGAACAAGCAACAGATCATCATAAAGCAAAACCTGAACTGTAAGGGGTGAATCAGAATGAACTTTGAAACGGTAATTGGACTTGAAGTCCACGTAGAGCTCAAAACACAATCAAAAATTTTCTCAAGCTCACCGACGCCTTTTGGTGCGGCTGCCAATACGCAAACAAGTGTCATCGATCTTGGTTATCCTGGCGTACTGCCTGTGCTGAACAAAGAAGCGGTGAACTTTGCGATGAAAGCAGCAATGGCACTGAACTGTGAGATTGCAACTGATACAAAATTTGACCGTAAAAACTATTTCTATCCTGATAACCCAAAGGCGTATCAAATTTCTCAATTTGATAAACCGATCGGTGAAAACGGCTGGATTGAAATTGAAGTAGACGGCAAAACAAAACGAATTGGTATTACACGTCTTCATTTGGAAGAGGATGCAGGAAAACTGACGCACACAGGCGACGGTTATTCACTCGTCGATTTCAACCGTCAAGGTACACCACTTGTTGAAATCGTATCTGAGCCTGACATTCGTACGCCAGAAGAAGCGTATGCTTACTTAGAAAAATTAAAATCTATTATTCAATATACAGGCGTCTCTGACTGTAAGATGGAAGAAGGCTCACTGCGCTGTGATGCCAACATTTCTCTTCGTCCGATCGGCCGTGAAGAGTTTGGAACGAAAACAGAGCTCAAGAACTTAAACTCATTTGCTTTCGTCCAAAAAGGTCTTGAGTTTGAAGAAAAACGTCAAGAGCAAGTATTGCTTTCTGGCGGCTTGATCGAACAAGAAACTCGCCGCTATGACGAAGCGTCTAAAAAGACGATCCTCATGCGTGTCAAAGAAGGTTCTGATGATTATCGTTACTTCCCAGAACCAGATTTGGTGGAGCTGTATATTGATGACGAGTGGAAAGAACGTGTAAGAGCATCGATTCCAGAGCTTCCAGACGAGCGCCGCAAACGCTACATTGATGAACTTGGACTTCCAGCCTATGACGCAATGGTACTGACGCTGACAAAAGAAATGTCTGATTTCTTTGAAGCGACCATTTCAGAAGGTGCTGAAGCGAAGCAAGCATCAAACTGGCTCATGGGTGAAGTATCTGCGTACTTAAACTCGGCTCAAAAAGAGCTGGAAGATACGAAGCTAACGCCGCAAGGACTGGCTGGTATGATCAAACTTATCGAAAAAGGAACGATTTCTTCTAAGATTGCCAAAAAGGTATTCAAAGAACTTATCGAAAATGGGGGCGACGCAGAAAAAATCGTCAAAGAAAAAGGACTTGTCCAAATTTCTGACGAAGGTGCACTGCTCAAACTTGTCACAGAAGCTCTTGATAACAACCCGCAATCCATTGAAGACTTCAAAAATGGAAAAGACCGCGCAATTGGTTTCTTAGTCGGACAAATTATGAAAGCATCGAAGGGCCAAGCAAACCCACCGATGGTCAACAAGATTCTTCTCGAAGAAATCAAAAAACGATAAATTGCAAAAACCGCCTCATGGAAGAGGCGGTTTTTTTGTTGATGGATATGACAGGGTCTTATCACAGATTCAGACCACCGCCGTATATCAATTCATTGGTTCTTTTTTTATAATGAAGCATAAGCTTTAGCACATATTCGAAGGGGATAAAGGTGAACTAAAGTGAACATTGCCACGTATTGTTATTGGAGGAATAGCTTCAATTGTTCCACAGCTCTTTGGACAGCGGAGTCCTCACACGTTTCTAAATTTGTCAGCATCCCTTGAATGACCGGCTTGCGAGGCTCATCTTTGGCCAATTCTTCTTCAATAACTTCAATGGATACAAGGGTATCATCCGAAAGCAGATGCTCAGATTTTAACAATCGAAGCTCTTCTTGAAGAGTAGCGGCATTTGGCGCTTCATCATCCCAAATGTTTTGCTTTAGAATCGGCTTCGCATGAGAACGGAGAAGCCCATGCACCAAATCATCAAATCGGTCGAGAATAAAGGATGAGAGCTCATCACATGATAATTCCATCTGATCTTGTAAAAGCAGTACCTGCACATAAGATTGGATGATTCCTTGAATCATGACTGACAGGTCAGTTATATATGGTTCGATCTCCTGTCCATACGTGGTCAAAATAGAAATTTGGATTTCATCATTCATCTGCTTTTTAACCGTTTTGGAATACTTTTTAATTTGCTGGTTTTCCGGAATAATGTTCTCGCTGAGGATCAAAATGATAAAATCCTTGTTCTCAGCAAAGTGCTGGAACTGTTCAGCGATTTGTTTCTGAAAGATATCTCTAGGCGCAAGATGCTGATTTTCTTTTCGAATCTTTTCAATACTTTGCATAGACGTGTCGATATAATATTCAAACGCTCTGTTGAAAAGCTGTTCTTTTGATTTGAAATGCAAATAAAATGCACCTTTAGAAATTCCGCATTCATCTGCAATTTCCTGAATGGTCGTAGAAGAAAAACCTTTTTTCGCAAACAACTGAATGCTTGCTTTAATGATTTTTTCTTTTTTTTCGTTCATGAAATAAGGCCCCTTCAGCTTTAGAATGTTACGTCAAACGCAAGTGAAATGGTTGACGGCATTGTATATCACCGTTTATTATGATATAGAATGACCAGTCAGTCAATACATAAAGGAAAATGGAGGACATAATGAATTCGATCATCAATTTTGTATTAAAGAACAAGTTCGCTGTATGGCTCATGACGATTATCGTAACAGTTGCTGGTCTATATGCCGGGTTGAATATGAAACAAGAATCAATCCCGAATATCAACACTCCAGTCATTACGGTTTCTACAACGTATCCTGGCGCAACGCCGGACGAAGTATCAGATAAGGTGACAGATCCAATTGAGAAGTCGATACAAAATCTCAATGGGGTGAATGTGGTCACTTCTAATTCTTTTGAAAATGCCTCATCGATTCAAATCGAGTACGATTACAATAAAGACATGGATGAAGCAAAGAAGGAAATTGAAGATGCCATTAGCAATATCAATTTTCCAGAAAATGCAGAAAAACCAAAAATCACACGTTTTAGCATCAATGCGATTCCAATCTTAGCTCTAAGTGTCTCCGGTGATAAAGAATCATTACAAGACCTGACACAAAAAGTGGAAAATGACCTTATTCCTTCTCTTCAAAGCTTAGAGGGTGTCTCGTCTGTCGAAGCTTCTGGACAACAAATCAAAGAAGTAGAATTTTCTTTTAAACAAAAGAAATTGAAGGAATATGGTTTAGATGAAGAAACTGTCCAAAACATGATCAAAGGCTCTGATGTCAATGTACCTTTAGGGTTATACACATTTGGCAACAAGCAAAAATCAGTCGTAGTGGATGGCAATATTTTAAGTGTTAAAGATTTGAAAAACATGCGAATTCCTGTCACACCAAGTGCAAGCGCAGGAGCTGGTGCATCTGCTAGCGGCTCAGAAAATGCAGGTGCTCAAGGTACCGATCAGCAGGCTGGAAGTGCAAGTCAGCAGCAAGCAGCAGCAGCTCAGCAACAAACAGGTGCAGGTGCAGCAAGCGGTCAATCGGTAGAACTGCCGACGATCAAACTTTCTGAGATAGCAGATATTAAAGTCGTGAAAGATGCAGAATCAATTTCTAGAACGAACGGAAAAGACAGTATCGGTTTGCAAATTGTCAAAGGCTCTGATGCCAACACAGTGAGTGTAGCAGAAGCAGTCACAAAAGAACTTGAAACATTCAAAAAAGACAATAAAGGAATCAAAGTCAGCACGACATATGATCAAGCAGAGCCGATTAAAGAATCTGTCAGCACAATGCTGAACAAGGCGATCATCGGAGCAATCTTTGCGATCATTATCATCATGTTGTTCCTTCGAGATATCAAATCAACATTAATTTCGGTCATCTCCATTCCGTTATCCCTGTTGATTGCTGTTTTATTATTAAATCAGCTGGATATCACATTAAATATCATGACACTCGGTGCCATGACAGTCGCCATTGGACGTGTTGTCGATGACTCGATTGTTGTCATAGAAAACATCTATCGACGAATGGCGTTAAAAGATGAACCGTTAAAAGGCAAAGCACTCGTTAGAGAAGCCACAAAAGAAATGTTTATTCCGATTATGTCTTCGACGATTGTCACAATTGCGGTATTCTTGCCATTAGCGCTAGTGGGTGGAATGATTGGTGAACTATTCATCCCATTTGCATTAACCATTGTGTTTGCTCTAATGGCTTCACTACTTGTCGCCATTACAATCGTTCCAATGATGGCTCACAGCCTATTTAAAAAGAACCTGTATGGCAAAGCGAAAAAGGTGAAAGAACACAAACCAAGCAAACTTGCTGGTGGTTATAGACGTGTACTCAATTGGACATTGAACCATAAATGGATCACGTCAGGAATTGCGATTCTGATGCTGGTCGGAAGCTTATTCCTCGCACCACTTGTCGGTGTCAGCTTCTTACCACAGGAAGCAGAAAAAACGGCAATGGTGACATACACGCCAGAGCCTGGACAAACAAGAGAACAAGCCATTGCTGAAACGAAAAAGGCAGAAGATTACTTAATGAAACGTGATCATGTCAATACGGTTCAATATTCATTAGGCTCTTCAAATGCAATGACAGCAAGTGTTGGCGGAAACTCTAACGGTGCATTATTCTTCGTACAATACGACGAGGACACACCGAACTTTGATAAAGAAAAAGATCGTATGGTTAAAGCCCTTCAAGACAAAACGTCTAAAGGAGAATGGAAATCACAAGACTTCTCATCTGCTGGCGCAAGCAACACAGTGACGTACTATGTGTACGGTGACAAAGCAAGTGATATTGAAGGCACAGTCAAAGATGTCGAGAACATTTTAAAAGATGAAAAGAACTTGAAAAACGTCAGCACAAGCTTATCTGAGAAATATGACGAATATACGTTTAATGCAGATCAAGAAAAACTGGCGAAACTAGGCTTAACCGCTTCACAAATCGCACAGGCGATCGCTCCTCAAAGTAATGAAACAACGTTGACGAAAGTAACAGAGGACGGCAAAGAACTAGATGTGAAGCTTCAAACGGAAAAAGATGAATACAAGAGTAAAAAAGATCTAGAGAATAAAAAGATCACAACACCAACAGGACAACAAGTCCGAATTGGCGATGTGGTGAAAGTGAAAGATGGCACAACAGCAAACACTGTGACAAAGCGTGATGGGAAGATTTACGCTGAAGTATCTGGTGACATGACAACAGACGACGTATCAAGTGTGACACAAGATGTTCAGAAGAAAGTTGACAAGCTTGATTTGAAATCTGGCGTTACGATTGATACAGGCGGTGTAAGTGCGGATATTGAGGAATCCTTTACACAGCTAGGACTCGCAATGCTTGCAGCGATTGCGATTGTATACCTCGTTCTCGTCATTACATTTGGCGGAGGTCTTGCACCATTTGCGATTCTGTTCTCACTTCCATTTACGGTTATTGGGGCACTCGTTGGATTGTTTGTAGCGAAAGAAACCATCAGTTTAAATGCCATGATTGGATTGCTGATGCTAATCGGAATCGTTGTAACAAATGCCATTGTCTTGATTGACCGAGTGATTCATAAAGAAAAAGAAGGTCTTTCAACAAGAGAAGCTTTACTTGAAGCAGGTACAACAAGATTACGCCCAATCTTAATGACGGCACTTGCGACAATTGGTGCATTGCTGCCACTCGCATTAGGTTTTGAAGGCGGAAGTCAGATCGTATCAAAAGGACTTGGCGTCACCGTTATTGGCGGTTTAACAAGTTCTACACTTCTCACATTGGTCATCGTGCCAATCGTGTATGAAATCTTAAGCAAGTTTAGACGTAAGAAAAAGTACGCTGAAGAAGAGTAAGAGGAAGCCCCGCTCATGAGCGGGGCTTTCAGCGTGTAGACAAACCCTCGCATGCGGTGTCAGTCCTGCGTGACGGTGCTCACGAATGTCAAATTCGCTCCGCGCCGGTACTCGTCCTTCCTAGAATGCAAAGGTTTTCTATCACGCTGAAAAGAAGACACAGGGCTAAAAAAGTACATTTTAGTCCTTTGTCAACAATCTGAGCCCCGCTAATAAGCGGGGCTTTTTTATGATGAAATCTGACAAACCGCTTTTCTCATAAGCTCTTCAAAGGCCTCGAAAAAGGCCTCCCGATCGACGTGGTCAATGACATGAATCGTCTTTCCATCTGGATGTTCTTCGGTACGTCCTTGTCTTGGTGTTTCAGTATAAACAATTGCATTCATTTCTTTTGAACGGGTAAATGAGGTAGAAGCAAGAGTGATGGTTGTCAGCACATCCCATAAGTAGTAAGTCGAGTTTGTTTCGTGATGAATGAGAGGCGGACAAAAGGCATAACATTGTCCAATAAAGTCAATCCCGATGTGAGAGCGAAGGGAAGCCCATCGTTGACGGACATCGAGTGTGAGCGGGACTTGATTCGTGCTTTCCAGTGCGACCATTTCAATTGGAAAACGCTCTTGAAATACGGTGCTCACAGCATAAGGGTCCCAAAAAGCATTCCATTCTGCTGTTCCATCATGCTCTGGTTCTTCGACATTGCCTTTTTCAAGGAATGTGCCGCCCATCCACACCAGTTTCTCAATTTTATTTGAGATGGAAGGATATTCTTCTAAGGCCCGTGCAAGGTCTGTGAGCGGTCCTGTAAAGAGCAGCGTAACAGGTTCGGTTGACTTTTTCACCATTTCAATCAGGTGAAGATGTGCAGGAAGCTTAGATACTTTTGTATCAATAGCGCCTTTTTCATTTAAAATCGGCAGGGCATCTACATAAAAAGCATGCATACGCCATTCCTTTGGAAATGGATTGACACCTCTAGAATTGGAAGCGGCGACTTCAATCTCATATGGGCTAAAACGATCAATAATTTTCTGAGAAGCGCTCAGCGCAGGCTCTAAATAACAATCAGCAGGAATCACAGACATCCCGATCACTTTCAGGTGTTCCATTTGAAGAAGTAGAAATAAGGACACAAGATCATCAACACCGCCGTCATGGTTGAAATAGACAGGCTTTTTCATGGCATACCATCCTTTTCATCGTTTTCTTTTATCTTATCAGAATGCTGATCTGCTGAGGGAAACGTACCGTGAGATTTCAAATATTAGGGGGTTGTTCTGTTGCCATTTTCAAATCTCATAGTATAATTAAAGGTTGTTAGTGGTGAAAATAGATTGCATAATGATAATAGGATGATGATGAATGAAACGTGCTCGAATTATATACAATCCGACATCTGGACGTGAACTCTTTAAGAAGAATTTACCGCAGGTTTTGCAAAAATTTGAACAGGCTGGCTATGAAACATCTTGTCATGCGACGACATGTGCAGGAGATGCAACACAAGCAGCCGAAAAAGCCGCACAGAGAGATTTTGATTTAATTGTAGCAGCTGGTGGAGACGGCACGATTAATGAAGTCGTCAATGGATTAGCACCGCTTGAAAAAAGACCAAAATTAGGAATCATTCCAGTTGGAACGACCAATGACTTCGCAAGAGCACTTGGCATTCCAAGAGAAGATATTTTAAAAGCGACAGATGCCATCATTGATGGTGTAGCAAAGCCGCTTGATATTGGTAAAGTGAATGGACAGTATTTCATTAATATTGCGGGAGGCGGCCGATTAACAGAGCTGACCTATGAAGTGCCTAGTAAGCTGAAAACCATGCTAGGACAACTTGCGTATTATTTGAAAGGTATGGAGATGCTTCCTTCCATTCGCCCGACAGAAGTCGAAATTGAATATGACGGCAAATTGTTTCATGGAGAAATCATGCTGTTTCTTGTTTCACTAACAAACTCAGTAGGCGGCTTTGAAAAGCTGGCACCAGATTCTATTTTAGATGACGGTATGTTTGATCTGATAATTTTAAAGAAGGTCAACCTAGCAGAAGCCATTCGAGTGGTCAGCCTTGCACTTCGAGGCGAGCATATTCATGATAACAATGTCATCTACGCAAAAGCGAATCGCGTAAAGGTAGATGTAAAAGATAAAATGCAATTGAATTTAGATGGTGAATACGGCGGCATGCTGCCAGGTGAATTTGAAAACCTGTATCGCCATATTGAATTTATTGTGCCAAAAGCAACAGCTGAAAAAATAGGGTGAAGATTGAACTTGGTTCCTTATGGCGACCAAGTTTTTCTTTGCAAATGAGGTGATAAAATTGGTGAAAATGAAACCGCCTGTTCAAAAAAATGAATACTACAATGTAACCTTCGAAGATTTAACGCACGAAGGTGCAGGAGTAGCGAAAATCGAGGGTTTTCCTGTGTTTGTACCGAATGCCCTTCCTGACGAACAAGGGAAAATCAAAGTCACACGTGTCAAAAAAGGATTTGCTTTTGGACGACTCATGGAGCTGACAAAGGAAAGTCAGCACAGGCAAGATGCGCCATGTCCTATCTATAAGCAGTGCGGAGGCTGTCAAATTCAGCACATGAGCTATGAAGGCCAGCTGCTTTTTAAACAGAAACAAGTAAAGGACGTATTGGAGCGGATCGGCAAGCTTGATATGAGCCGTGTAAAAGTTCATCCTGTACTCGGCATGGAAGACCCTTGGAATTACCGAAACAAAGCACAAGTACCAGTTGGCGAACTGGAAGGCGGACTTGTTGCAGGATTTTATCAGCAGCGTACCCATGAAATCATTGATATGGAAAAATGTTTGATCCAGCAATCAGAAAATGACGAAGTCGTTCAAGCTGTCAAAGAAATATGCCAAGCGTTCGGTATCAAAGCATATAACGAAGAACGTCATAAAGGCTGGTTGCGTCATGTCATGGTTCGCTACGGTATTGCAACAGGTGAAATGATGGTTGTGTTTGTCACAAGAACGTCTGATTTTCCGCAAAAGCAACAGGTGATTGAGCAGATTATAGCACGCTTCCCACACGTTCGGTCAATTGTGCAAAACGTGAATTCAAAGAAGACAAATGTCATTTTCGGAGACGAAACGACCGTTTTATGGGGAGAAGAATACATTTATGACACGATTGGCGACATCAAATTTGCTATTTCAGCCCGCTCGTTTTATCAAGTGAATCCAACTCAAACAAAGGTGCTTTACGACAAAGCCCTTGAATATGCCGAGCTGCAAGGAGAAGAAACCGTGATCGATGCGTATTGCGGAATCGGTACGATTTCCTTATTTCTCGCACAAAAAGCAGGTAGAGTCTATGGCGTAGAAATTGTGCCAGAAGCAATTGAAGATGCAAAACGCAACGCTGCCTTAAACGGAATCAACAACGTTGAATTCGCAGTCGGCGAAGCAGAAACCGTTATCCCAAACTGGTACAAAGAAGGCATTAAAGCAGACACTCTTGTCGTTGATCCACCAAGAAAAGGCTGTGACGAAGCACTGCTTGATACGATTTTAAAGATGAAACCGAACCGTGTTGTGTATGTGTCCTGTAATCCAGGGACGCTTGCTCGTGATTTGCGTATTCTTGAAGATGGTGGGTATGTGACGGAGGAAGTGCAGCCTGTGGATATGTTTCCGCATACGAGTCATGTGGAGTGTGTGGCGTCTTTATATAAATAAGGGTTTAAGAGTGTACAAGTTACGATTTATAACAAAATTAAAGAAAAAACAGCAGACCGCGGGAAATGCAAGAAATTTTGACAGAAAACCTTTTTATTGATCGAAAAGAGATGATGCGCTGATCAAATAAGAATATTTCCTTGATTTGTTGGCCGAGGGGCATGCGAAAGGAATTACGATAAATAGCCGTTGGATTTAAAAAGGTATCTTCAAATAAAACAAAGTTTACGAAATATGTTCAGTTAAAACAAAAGAAAGCTCTTCTTTATTAGAGGGGCTTTCTTTTGTTATCCGTCTGTTATTTATCATTGTCCAAATCCCATATTTTTTGACCATCCGGTAAATATACTGCTGTTGGTGGATCGTTATAAAGGGAAATTTCAGTAAAAGCATTACCTTCTTTCAGCCATTCATAAACAATACCACAATTATTGGTAGGATTAGCTAATATTTTATTCGCTTTAAATCCAGCAGCATGGTATTCCGTGTAATTTACATCGTCATCTTCTAATCCATTGTCTGTTTCATAAACAGTATCTAGTTTACCGATAATTCTAAAACCATTTTCCCATTCTAGTATCATATCACTTTTTTCAAAATCTATTAATGTTCTAATTAATGAATCGTATCCCATGTATATCCCCTTCTGATAATGATTTTTATGGTCTCGCTGGTACTATGTGAGCTCCATCTTTTCCGTAATGTATCAATCCGTTAGTAGTTTCTAGATACGTTTTGGATTTGTGATCATAGTATTTTCCTATTACTTGACCAAAATTTATTCTTTCTCTATTTTTAGTGAACATATCACCTTTTCCTGCAAATTTATCTAGTAATTCTTGTGCCTTTTTATTGTCTCCATAGAATATACTCTTGGTTTTACCATTCGCAACTTCTTGCTTATAGTTAGGTGCATCAGGAATATGTTTCTCTTGAGCGCCTGGTTTTACTTTTGCCGGGAACCCATTTACTTCACGATACGGACCTTTTGGTACGGAGTGTTTGCCGAAGGAAGGTGTTTTGACAATCTTCTTGGCTACTTTCTCTCCTTTCATGATTTTAAATACGTATTTTCCAACTTTAGCGATTTTAGCTACGGGTATCATGTACAAGCTTGATACTAGACGGTCCATGTCAGCGACTTTGTCACCTGATACAGGGTCTCTCCCTGTTATGATTCGAATTGCATCATTTATTCCTGTAAATTCAACCGCTGTATTTAAGATTTTTGGGGTTTGTTTTAAGTCGGAAATCTTTGTGATGCTCTCAATATTCACTTTGTTTTGGTCCGTTATTCGTAACCGATAGAGCATTCCATCTCGAATAACGTCAACTATTTTGGCATTTGCGAAGTCAATCTTTTCATCTGTATTATATACTTTTCCATTTACGAACACGGCGTCTTGATTAATTTTATTAGAGGGTTTCCTATTTACAACCGTATCCACATTCGATCGCTCTTTATCATTCAGCTTATTCAGCATGATCGCCATTGGATTTCCATCGGGATTGTCTATTTTTTTATTCAATTCGTTTAGGTTACTGCTGATCTTTTTGTCTTCCTTATCTTTGAGAATGGACCCTTTTTGATAGGTGGTGATCCCGATTTTTGCACCAGTGAACATTGTGCCTAGAGTGTCTATGTATTCTTTCATTGTTTGTATGGAGTTCTTGGTTTCATTCAAAGCACTGGCTTGTTCTCTGTCAAAGGCATGGAGCGTACCGATGGTTTTTGAGATGTTCATCCAGGCTTTTTGGTAACTGACTTGAAAAGCAGACTCGTCCACAATTGGTAAATGAATAATATGGCTGACTTTGCCGATGGCACTGCTCACATCTGACATGATATCAGATACAGCTGTTTCGGCATTTTTTAAACCTTGATCAAGCTCATGCTCGAGAAATGCTTGTGAGATAAAGCCATTTTCATTTGATTCAAATGCATGAAGTGCATTCTGTACCTTTTGGAGTACGGAGGTGTATTCTCCAATCGTGACTTGAAAGAATTGCAAGAAAGGGATATGGCACTCTGAGTAAAACGCTCGAATCGCTTCTCCAGCTTCCCCCTTTAGTGCGCCATCCAATGAAATGATTCGATTGATTTGGCTTTCAAGGGATTTGATATGTAGTGATTGTTGTTTTAACTGTGTCAGTGTTTGATCAATTGCATGGTGCAAAGTTTTAACATCTAACGTTTTCATGGTATTCTCCTTTAATGCTTGGTCGCAATCAATAGAGATTTTACCATTATACGGAGAATGATTGGGGAATAAATACTTAATTTCATGAAGTTGAACCGATTTGCTTAGGTGATAAAGACTAGTTGTTCAAATAACAAGTGGAACAGTTTGAAAAGGTGTACGTTCTCACAAGCTTGCCATGTGCTTTATTGACAGCACGTTGTATAACACGATTCCCGAAAGTTTCCTTTTTGAACAACGTTTACGCCTTCTGAAATTTTTGATATTTTATATAGTGCTGATCGTATTTTGTTAACGTTTGTTTTACGCTTCTTTTGCATTGTCGCTTATAAAAAAAACATAATATTACCCAAAAGAATACTTTTAACTGCAAAATGATTTGCAATTATTGGTCATAGTTGATTATGATCAAGGCCTGTTATAATAAGGTTTTTAACACCAAGAATGAACGTTTGCGTTGGCTTCTTACTAAAGTATATAATGATATTTTATAGAAGGACATGCCCTTTAGGTGCTATGTCATGAGAGGAATTGGATGAAAGATGAGTAAAAATTTCTGGCGTGATTTACCACGGCCATTCTTTATATTAGCACCAATGGAAGAAGTGACAGATGTTGTGTTTCGTCATGTTGTGAGTGAGGCGGCGAGACCGGATGTGTTTTTCACAGAGTTTACGAACAGTGAGAGCTACTGCCACCCTGATGGCATTCAAAGTGTGAAAGGCCGTTTAACATTTACAGAGGATGAGCAGCCGATTGTTGCTCATATTTGGGGAGATAAGCCTGAGAACTTCAGACAAATGAGTATTGGAATGGCGGAGTTAGGATTTCAGGGGCTTGATATTAATATGGGCTGTCCTGTCCCAAATGTCACGCAAAACGGGAAGGGTAGTGGATTGATTCTTCGCCCAGACGTTGCGGCAGAGCTGATTCAAGCGGCAAAAGCAGGGGGATTACCTGTTAGTGTGAAAACAAGACTAGGGTTTACAGAGGTCGATGAATGGCGTAGTTGGCTCAGACACATTTTGGAGCAAGACATTGTGAATTTATCGATTCATCTTCGTACAAGAAAGGAAATGAGCCAAGTAGATGCGCATTGGGAGCTCATTCCTGAAATTAAAAAACTACGTGATGAAATAGCACCTGATACGCTTTTGACGATCAATGGTGATATTCCTGATCGTCAAACGGGCTTAAAGCTCGCTGAGCAGTATGGAGTGGACGGAGTGATGATTGGACGTGGGATTTTTCATAACCCATTTGCTTTTGAAAAAGAGCCGAAGGAGCATACGAGTGATGAATTGCTTGGTCTTTTAAGATTGCATCTTGATCTTCATGATCAATATTCCTCATTAGGCTTGCGTCCATTTAAGGCGTTGCATCGTTTCTTTAAGATTTATGTGAAAGGGTTCAGAGGAGCGAGTTTCTTAAGAAATCAATTAATGAATACATCGTCAACAGATGAAGTGCGTGAGATGTTGGATGAATTTGAGGCGAGAAATCAGGAACAATCATAATCAAAAAGAGGAGGGGTAACCCTTCTCTTTTTTTATGAATAGGACTATTAAACTAGTTCTCTCGAATGGTAAAATGAGATAGAAATAACAATTGGAGGTATTTTATTTGAAACCATTTTGGGATACAGACAGAGAAAGTGAAGAGACATTTAAGAAAATCAATGAAAAAGGCATTGCAAAAGCAGAAAAGAAACTAGGCGTCATCTTGCCTGATACATATAAGAAGCTTATCCTCGAACAAAATGGCGGTTATACCTTGCATAATGCTTTTCCAACAGACCAGCCGAATGGATGGGCAGAGGATCATGTGTCATTTGATCATTTAAGAGGAATTGCCAAAGGCGAAGGTATTATGGATAGTGATTATTTAATAGAAGAATGGGAATTGCCTGAGGGAATTGTGCCTATTTGTGGGGATGGTCATACGTGGATCGCATTGGATTATAGAGAAACAAAGGAACATCCGCCAGTTCATTACTTTGATCTAGAATATGAGACGAATTTTAAATTAGCGGATTCGTTTGATGAATTGATTGCGGGGCATTATACCGCAGAAGATAGCGAAGAAGATGAGATGTCAGATGAAGAGTGGCAGGCTGAATATGAAAAGCAGCATCCGCCATTATCAAAAGAAGAAGTGAAAGACATATTGAAGACTCGAGACCCTGAGGCACTTCATAAAATTGTATTTTTTCATTTAGACCAAATTGATGATATCAAGTGGTTTTTTTCAGAAGTAGAAACTTTTATGAACTCCATTCAAGACGAAAATATGTTAGTAACTGCTGGCTGGGCGCTCAGCACAATCCTTACACTGAATGATGTGGTGGTTAAGCAGAATGACGATATTTTTCAAAGGGCACGTCGTTTTGCGGAGCAATTGAATCAATCAAAAATAGAAGAAATGCATGAAATCGCTTTTAATATATCATTATGGTTGGAATTTGATTTAGAAGAGCAATAAGAATATCTATTTCATGTGAAAAATATCTGAAATAGAAATCTTTTAAATTATTAAAAAGACCCCCTCACCAAAAGGGGGGTCACCAATTCCTTTACTCCGCACTCTCCTCAACATCACGGCTATCTTCTGTTTCACCAATATAAATAGGACCGTTTGCATGGTCGATTCGGATTGGCCATTCGTATGGGACTTGCAGGCGTCGTGCGATGGCTCTCCAAAACTTTGCAGAATCAAATTCTAGTTCTTGAAAGTCTTTAAGCAATTCTTTATAAGAAGATCCATCAAATTGAATGTACGAGTCTTGCAGACGCATAAAGGCGTAATGTCTCACTTCTAATGCTGCCGCAGCTTCCATTTCTTCTTCTGTTGCTTCGCCAATGATTGTTCCTGCGGGTGGAAGCATGTCGTATACGTTAAATTCCTCTTCTTCTTCGTGTGCTGCATTGTGCTGTTGATCTGACATTTTTTTCACTCCTTCTAGTCTTCATCAAGCTTTTATTCGTGCTTACTTCTATTATCGGAAGGAAATGCGAAATGTGGAATGAAAAAAGAAGCAGATTGACAATACTTGCTTTTTCTTCTTGAATCTTTTATGATCAATTACAGATATAAAAGGTCTACAATAGATAGAAAGGAATGTTTTGATGAAATATTCTAAAGCGACCAACTATGCGCTGCATACGATGGTATTTTTAACCCTTGCACCAAAGGGGAAAGCAATAGGCGTTGAGCCTCTCGCCAAGATGCAGGATCTTTCACCTACCTATTTATCCAAAATTTTAACAAAGCTTGTGAAGGCGGGATTGATTGAATCAACACCTGGCGCAAAAGGCGGTTACACCATTCTGAAAAAGAAAGAGGACATTTCGTTTTTAGACGTCATTCAGGCGGTAGAAGGACAAACCCATTTATTTCGTTGTTCCTTAGCACATGATTCTTTCATGCCTCACGATGGCTGTTTGATTGAACAAGTCATGCAGGATGTTGAAATGAAAATGCAGGAGACGTTAAGTCAAAAGCGGTTAGTTGATATTGCAAGCCAAATAGAGCAGACAGAAAAAAATCCATTTTTCAAGATGTGATTTTTTTTGAGTAAATTATAGATATTAAGAGTCTTTAAAGTCTTGGATAAAAAGGAGAGATTTATATGTTATTAGATTGTGCCATTATTGGAGGCGGGCCAGCCGGATTAAATGCAGCTCTTGTTGTGGGGCGGGGCAGAAAACAGGTCATGGTATTCGATGATGAGATGCCAAGAAATCGAGTGACTCAGGAATCACATGGATTTATTACAAACGATGGAATGACACCGTTTGAGATCAGACAAGCAGGAGAAGCGGATCTCCAAAACTACCCCAATATCCAAATCAAACGAAGCAGAATTGTGGAGATACAAAATCATGAGGACAACTTCGCGTTACTGACACAAGAGGGAGAAAGATTCGAAGCGAAGAAAATCATATTGGCAACAGGACTTCAGGATATACTGCCAGAAATGAAGGGGATTCATGAAGTGTATGGAAAGACGTTGTTTAGCTGTCCTTTCTGTGATGGCTGGGAGCTAAAGGACAAGCCGCTGGCTCTGATTGCAGAGAACCAGCGCGCTTTGCATATGGCGAAACTTCTTTCCAATTGGACAAAGGATTTGATTGTGTTTACAAATGGACAGCAAGTGTTAGCTGAAGAGGAGAAAGCACTGCTATCAGCGCATTCTATTCAAGTCATTGATGTACCAATTGTAGCGATCAATCATGACAATGGGCAGCTTCACTCTCTTCACCTTGCGAATGGGGAAACGGTGAAAAGAGAAGGCGGATTTGTCGCAAGTGATTTCAAGCAGTCAACCCCTTTTGCTGAAAAACTAGGCTGTCAAATGACGAAAAATGGGGGCATTGAAACAGATATTCTTGGGCGTACAACCGTCAGCGGTATTTTTGCATGTGGTGATAATTTAGGCGGACCTGCTCAGCTTGTTCTTGCAGCAGCAGCTGGAAGTCAGGCAGGAATGGGCGTGATTCATGAACTTGTGCAGGAAGAGTTTCAACAAAAAACATCTCTGTAAAAAGAGATGTTCAGCGATGAGCGATTTTCCGTTTTGCTAAGACGTGAGCAGTCCATTCAAAAAGTGCGTAGATGACAAAGAAGATTAGGATCCAGCTGCTGACATCGACCCATACATTGGTGATATGAATGATGTTCGCCTGATCAAGTCCAGTCTGTATCCACATCGTGATCAATGCGGTGAGGAACACCTGTAAAAACCATTTTTTCAATTGGTCACACCTCCATCTCTTTCTATCATATAAGAAATGACAGTTTATTTCCAATTGAATTTCCATCAGTTTCAACGGTAAAATAAGAAATAAAACCACTGGAAGGACATGACATGAGCGATCAAACCAATCGTTTTTTAAAAAGTCATTTTCCTGATCTTGTCCTCACGCCGCCTCTTTTTTATGGGTGGCCTTTTGGTCTTCGCTTTGAAGTGGCAGATTGGTCATTAGGAGAAGAATCGGTTGTATTAGAAAAAGCAGGAGATCGTGCTTTGAAAATCGTCAGATATGCTTTTGATTCAGAAGACGATATTCTATTTGTCACAGATGTCTATACGCAGCATGAACATGAATTAATGAAGCAAAAGCTCCTTGTTTATCAAAAATATGCCGACCGACAAGTGTGTCACCGATTGCGTCACGAGCGTTTGACTTATGTACAATCAAAACTAGAAGAAACAATGAAAATAGAGAGATTTACACTCAAGTGTCAGCTGCAAGATATTCGATTGCGCACGCTATTACAAGCTATATGCCAAGAGGATTTCTACAAACCGAATCAAATCTTGAAAGGAAAGTTTGGTTATGACATTTATCTTATCAATCTTTCAAAACAGATGATTTTCCACTTATATGATGATCGAGGCTGTGATCTTATTGCGGCAGATCCAGAACATCTGCGTCCAGTTTATGAAGGTTTACAGCACTGGCTCTTAGACTATGACCGTGCTCAGATGGATCAGTTGTTTGCCGGGAAATAAGAAAACCGCACTTTTGACAAGTGCGGCTTCTTTTTATGCTTCTACTTTATTGAAAAACTGTGGCAGATATTCTTTGTGTGCTTCTAGCATTTCATCTAGGATGCTTTTTGCAATGGCATCTGATGGGACGAGCGGATTGATGGTCATGGCGACAAGTGCTGTGTTGTAGTCGCCTGTCACGGCTGCTTCAGCGGCTACACGTTCAAAGGATTTAATTTGAGAAATAAGTCCTTTGACAGCGACCGGCATTTCACCAACAGCGATTGGTTTTGGGCCGTCTTTTGTGATGACACAGTTCAGTTCAACGGCAGAATCATTTGGAATGTCACTGATGGCGCCATTGTTGATTGTGTTTACAGGCTGAATGTCATGCTTGTCGTTATAAATGGATGCGATCAAGTTACATGCTGCATCACTGTAATAAGCACCGCCTCGTTTTTCAAGCTGTGGCGGCTTAATATCAAGATCAGGATCTTTGTAAAGCTCGAACAGGTCATTTTCTAGTGCACGAACGACTTCTGCACGAGTTCCTTCATTTTCTGCTGCTTTCTTCTCTTCAGCCAACATATCACTTGTCTTGTAATAATAGCGGTGGTACGGACAAGGAATCACACCAAGCCCTTTTAAGAAATCTGCATCCCACGGAATCGCTTGAATGTTGTTCATGGACATGGTGGAGTTTGGATCTGCCATGTCTTCGATCACTTGATCCATGATGCTTTTGCCATCTAAGAACACGTTCAGTCCAAAGACCATATGGTTTAATCCAGCAAAGCTGACTTCGACTCTGCTTGCATCGACATCAAGCCCTTTGGCGATGCCCATGCGAATACCGATTGGTACGTTACATAAGCCAACGACTTTGCGATGGTTTGAATAGCGAAGTACGGCTTCTGTGACCATACCAGCAGGATTGGTGAAATTCACAAGCCAAGCATCTGGGCATAATTCTTCAATATCTTTCACAATCTCAAGAATGACAGGGATGGTACGCAGACCCTTGAATAGACCGCCTGGACCGTTTGTTTCTTGACCAATGACATCATATTTTAAAGGAATGCGTTCATCCTTCATACGTGCTTCCAGTAATCCGACGCGGAATTGTGTTGTGACGAAATCAGCGTCTACCAGTGCTTTCCGGCGATCTAAAGTTAAATGAACCTCGATTGGAAGTCCCGCTTTTTTTACCATGCGTTTTGCAAGATTACCGACGATCTCAAGCTTTTCTTTACCTGCTTCGATATCGACGAGCCAAAGTTCGCTAATTGGAAATTCATCGTACCGTTTAATGAATCCTTCGACTAGCTCCGGTGTATAGCTTGATCCTCCGCCGATTGTGACAACCTTTAATCCTTTTGCCATGTTCTGCACCTCCGAATAATGTAACGCACAATGTTATAATAGAGTGAATCAATCTTTTATCATTTGTTTGTACATCTATAGCTTATCGTGAGAGTACCTTGTGCGTAAACGGTTTCAGCGTCTTTAGGCAAGGGTGCCCTATTTAGAGATTTGTTACATAAAAGAAACGTGTTGTGCCATGTTGTTGGAGAAAGGGGAAGTCAGATGTTTTCAAGTGAGGTCATTTCCAGCTTTAATGAACTAGAAAGCGCTTTATACCGATACATTATGGAAAACAGTGAAAAAGTCGTCTATATGAGAATTCGTGATTTGGCAGATGCCGCACATATATCGACCTCATCTGTCCTTCGCTTTTGTCGAAAAGTGAATTGTGAAGGCTTTTCAGAATTTAAGGTGAAGCTCAAAATGTATTTAGAAGCAGAACAAACACCTTCTTTGAAAAGCACGCAGCATTTCTTGTATGAATTTATCGAACGGACACTTAAAGGAGATTTTGAGGGGAAGATCAAAGAGGCAGCAAAGCTGATTGCGGGTGCAAAGAATGTGCTGTTTATTGGGACGGGCAGTTCTGGTATTTTGGCGCAGTATGGGGCAAGGTACTTTTCAAGTCTTGAGAAATTTTCATTCTACATCAATGATCCGTTTTTCCCGATGAATATGCAGTATTTAGACAATAGTGTCACCATTGTGCTGTCGGTATCAGGAGAGAACCGCATTACGATTGATCATATTTCCAAACTAAAAAGAGAAGGCAGCACGATCATTAGTATTACAAACAATCAGCACTGTACAATTTCTCGTATTTCTGACTTAAATATTGCTTATTACGTCACAGACGAACGAGTCCATAGAGCCAACATCACCACACAGACACCCGTTGTGTATATCCTAGAGGCAATGGCGCGTGACATGTTTGCGATGTTAAAAGAAAAGTAAAAGAGCCGCTGCCTCAAACAGCTGCTCTTTTTTTCTGCATCATGAAAGCGGTGATGGCAATGCTTGAGCAGATGAGTACAAACAGTCCGCCTAACAAATACACAAATCTCGCTCCGAATGTATCCGCAATTAATCCAACAAAGAAAATAGATAAACTGACAGACATAGAAGAGAGAACGTATTGAGCCGAATACACCTTTGATAACTCATGGACTGGGGTTTCTGTTTGGAGAATGGTTTGCTGCGAGACATCTCGAATTTGATAGGCAGGCCCCATTAAAATACAAAGCAGCAATGCAAGCCATGGCAGGCTGTTTAGCGAAAATAGGATCGTCAGCACTGCATAAATAAAAGAGCCCGTTGCCATAAAGAGGAGAAGTTGTTTTTGAATAAACTGACTTAGCCATGCGGCCATGAGTCCGCCTATAATGGCACCTATATAATATGCGGCATTGATATATCCCCACCATTCCGCACCTTCCTTTAAAACAAGTGTGACAAAGGCAAGCGTAACCGGTCCGACCCACAAAGCACCTGCAATATTTTCACAAACATCCATGAAAGTCAGGATGCGAACCGTTTTGTTTGTCCAAATGATCTTCCAGCCATCCTTGAACCCGTTCATCTTATTTTCTTTTTGAACCGTGTCTTCTTGCTTGAGTAGAGAAAAAACAGGGATGATCAATAGATAGGACAACACAATCATGAAACAAGAGGCCCACATTAAATAAGATGGACCAATCAACAGGACGAGCATTCCAGTAAACGAATAGCCGGCGATTTGAACAGATTGATAAAAAACGGAGGCTGTACTGTTCGCTTTCACAAGCTGATTTTCAGGCACAATCATCGGCATGATGGCTTGCAATAAAGGACTAATGAACCCGCCTGTGATGGAAATCAAAACGAACGCACTAAACAGCCAGATCAGGTGCTGCTGAAAGAAATCAAATTGGGTCGTGAATACGACGAGCATTCCAATACGTAAAAGAGGGACCCATTTCAATAGACGCTTGGCTTGAAAGAGTTCTGTCAAAACAGGAGAGAGGAGCCCAGCCAATAGCTGACATAGTGTTCTTATGAGCGGAAATACAGCCGCATAGGCGACAGATTGTGTATCTTGATAAATAACCAATGTGACTGTCATCAAAAATAGAATATCACTTAGCATGAGAAGGCTTTTACTGCCTGTATAACACCAAAACTTATTTCCCATATCCAACCGACTCCTTTTCAAAAACAAGTTCAGTATAGCATGTTGGCGAAGTGTGCAGAGGTTTTCCATTGAAAAATACATCTTAAGGATGAGAGGATTGTGATAAGCTAAATGAAAGGACATTGTAAGGAAAGGGGTTCAATTCATTGAAAAAATTACCAGCACATGACTTTTTGGACAAGCATGGCATCCCGTATGACATCAAAACATTTTCTGCTGAAACAGAGAAAGGCGCAGCAAATGTAGCGGCTGCTCTTGGTTTTAGAGAAAGACAAATGATCAAAACATTGATCTTTGAAACAGGGGAAGGGGAGCAGCTGCTTGTAATGGTGGGTGCTGACCAGCACATCAAATCAGGGAAACTAAAGAAAGCCGCAGGCTCTCGTAATATTAAAATGGCTTCACCTGACACGGTGCTTGAAGTGACGGGCTATCGGATTGGCTCGATTCCGCCATTTTGCTGGCAGCCTGAAGGGTTCCGCACGATTATCGAAGCATCGCTATTAGAAGAAGAGATATTAGGCGTTGGAGCAGGAGAATGGGGAAATGAAATCCTCATCACACCAGAACAATTAGTGATAGCCTCAAAAGCGGTCCCATTTGATCTTGTTCAGCCAACCGAATAGAAAAAGTGCCTGTTGCTGAAGCAGGCACTTTTTTAATTGGAGGCAGGTGGTGTAAAGGGTCCGATGTCTTTCATTTGCAAAAAAGCATTCACCGTCCTATTTTCCTCAAGGTCATTCGCCCGTTTGCAGACCACAACAGGTCTGATAATGTCTATTCCTTCGATATACACGCGCCCAAGTTCTCCGCGTTCTAAGCTTCGCTGAACGGCGTCACGAGGAACAAGGGTAATGCCATAGCCAGCTTTGATCATTTGAATGGCTTCGTGGACACCACTGAATTGCAAATCAACGGTCGGTTTTTTAATTCCTTTAGCGGTAAAAAGGGAAAAAAGCTTGTCTCTCGTCGAACTGCCTTCTTCTCGCATTAAAAAAGGTTCATGGCTTAGGCGTTCTAGGGGGACGGTTTGTCCATTTAACGGGTGATCCATAGGCACGATAAAGTCATAACTTAAATCAGTTAAGTGAGAGGTGTGAAGATCTTCGTGGTGCAGATCCTCTATTACGGCGATCGCCACATCTGATTGATATTGAAGCAGGCTTTCGATCACTTGAGCGGAGTTTCCACTTTTTAATTCAATGTCTGTCTGTGGCGATGATGTTTTAAAAGAGGCAAGCCAATCAGGCAGCAAAAAGTTAAGTGGTACGTAGGTAGAAGCAATTCTGAGTCTTCCTTTTTTTCCGTTTTGCAGAAGGGTAATCTGATATTCTACTTCTTTTTCCGCCTCGAATACTTGCCGGGCATATGGATACAGGATCTTTCCCATCTCAGTCAGTGTAATCCCCCGGCCGTTTCGTTTGAAAAGACGAAAGCCGATCTCTCGTTCAATGCTTCGTAATTGTGCCGTCACAGCCGGCTGCGTCAAAGACAGCACGTCTGCCGTTTGTGTGACACTTTTTGTTTCGGCTACCTTTGCAAAAATACGGAGGGCATGTAAATTCATTTTTGCACCGCCTATCAATTATTTTGATGATTCAATCAAAAACATTCATTAGATTTATTATAAGGTATCCCTTATCGTAAAGGTAGCGAAGGGGGAAGAAAAAAATGGATCGTCGTCAAAAGCAAGTGGTGTCAATTGCGCTCATCACAGCATTTGCCCTTATTGGGGATTCAATGCTCTATATTGTTCTCCCGGTCTATTGGAAAGAGATTGGTTTATCATCCATTTGGGAGGTGGGGTTACTGCTGTCTATCAACCGATTCATTCGTATCCCGCTAGCACCTGTCGTATGGTGGCTTTATCGATATATTCCAATGAAGACCGGTGTACTGATCGCAATTATGATCGCGTCAGTGACCACAATATTATATGGTATGAGTGGATTTTGGCTGCTATTGATTTGCCGCTGTGCATGGGGTCTCGCTTGGACGTTACTCCGTATGAGTGGGATGAGGGTCTTGGCTGAAATGGACGAAGGCTCACAAGGACATTTGACGGGTCTTTATAATGGGCTTTACCGGCTTGGCAGTTTATTTGGCATGTTATTTGGTGGAATCCTTGCCAGCTTGATCGGTTTTCAGTCCATGACGCTTGTCTTTGGCTTACTCACATTAATGGGCTGCATTTTTTATGTATCGTTGGATGAAATTGAAAAGAGAGAAGGCACGCAGGTGTATCACGGCATCAAACAGAAGTGGTTGACACGAGATGTGGTAAAAGTACTGATAACAGGCATGCTGATCGCACTGATCATCCAAGGTTTATTCGCATCCACGCTGAGTCATGTCATTGAAGCAAAGATTGACCAAGATGAATTGACTTTGTTTGGCTTTGTCATCGGAGCTTCGGCTTTAAGCGGTGTTATTCAAGCGCTCAGGTGGGGATGGGAACCATTTCTCGCACCGAGAACGGGTAAATGGTTTGATCGTCTTGTGATGAAGGAACGAATGTTATGCTGGATGTTTCTTTCATTTGGAGGGCTCAGTTTTCTTGTGATCATGCTGAAGGTAAGCGGCTGGTTCCTATTGATGCTGCTTTTGATGCAACTGATGGCAACAATAGTCACAACGTTCACCGATACACTTGCCTTTCAAAAAGCTTCTGCTCAAACAGATAAGAACCGCTTTCTCGCCAGCTATTCTTTTGTTCAAGATATGGGGGCTGCTTTAGGACCTTTGTGTGGGTATACGTTGATCCAGTTTTTCGGAACAAACAGCGTCTTTTGGCTGATGCTTATCATAAGCTTAATGCTCGTCAGCATGTGGATAAGAAGCGGGCAGCATGTTTCTTCTAGTGCAGTGTAAAAAATAAAGCGTTATATAAAAAACTGCCTCATGCAGCTGATCGCAGGAGGCAGTCATATTCTCTTATTCTAAGTCTGAATCATAGGCTTTTTGCGTGAGTTGGCTGACGACCTCTTTCAATCCATTGGGTTTATGGAATTCAACAGGTGTGCTTCCTTTTTCAAATACAATTTGATCTGCTTCAACGAGCACGACATATCGATTGTTGACCTTTGCGATATGAATCGAGTGGCCGAAGTCGGCTAAAAGTCCTTTAATTTCTGTTTCGCCTAGACGCATCTTCATCGTGATATCAGGGGTTTGTTCCACAATGTGTGAGGCCGCTAATGTGACCTGCTCTGTATCGAGGCGCTCCCTAATCTCTCGCTTTTCACTTGCTTCCCATATTTCAAGGTCCTCTTCAAATTGTTTTAATTCTTCACTTTCATCCTGAAATGTTTCAAATACATGTTCCTGCACCATATTCATGACCTGTGATTTCATGATTTCAGGCATCGATTCTCCGTATTCGACGAATTTCAGAAAGTCTTCAAAATAACGAGCGTGTGAGGATTGATGAATTTTCACTTCGGCTTCCTCTGTCATGCCCTCTTCTGGCATAAACGGGTATTGAATCGATTTCATGTTTTTTGTTGTAATCGCCATTTCTACTTTTTTGATCAAGGTAGATGTATCAGCAATAGAAGCGACTTTCTGTTCAAAATCGCATTTCATGATAAAGACAAAAGAGTCATCGAAATACTTTTTAGGAACCGCAGATGCAACCAAAAACACGCCGCCTCTGACAGCACTTGTATCTAAATAGGTGCGAACAAATTGTTCACTGCATTCGTTAAATACTTCTTTTGTATCTGCAAATCTCGTCTGATGAAATAAATTGTAGTTTGGATTTGAATCGAGTTCATGCCCAGGTTCGACAATAAATCGGCCAATTTTAGTTGGTACTTGCTCAGACTTAGGGTGTCTGTCCACTTTTCGTTTGACGATTTTTTTAAGCTCACCGTCTAGAAAGTCCTTCAGTTCACTTTGTTCAAATTCTTCTTGGTCTAATGTTTGGTAATGTTTAAACCGTTTATTTGCTTGTTCCTCTTTGCCTTCTATTTCAACGACATAGAATGATAGAAATCGTATCGTAAAATCCACTGATTGGTCACCACTTTTTCTTCTTCGGATATGTTGAGTATAGAAAAAGGAGTGAAAATCGTCAACGAATGGAGAAATTTCGTGTCATTATTTCCCGAGAAATGTTTAGTGAAAAACGCTTGATAATAATTATCATTCTTGATAGAATGATAAAAGAAAAGAAGGAACCTGCCAGTTCCTTCATCTCAGAAAATCATGTATTATTTTGTTTCAAATGTTTCGCAATCCGTTTCAGCATTGCGAGTCACGTCAGTCATTGTGCTTTTACCAATTTTAATGGTAGAGGCTGTACAGCTGTTGTCAGCCCAAAAACGGCAAGAGTTCACTTCACAAAGTACATTTTGTGCCATGGGAATTCACCTCCGTGATTCATATTAAGAATGAAGCAAGCTGCCACTTGAGTTCATCCAATCTAGTAGTCTCTTTATCGAAAGAGGCTGTTTGTGCTGTTTATGCACATGTTTATCATACCATCTACCCTGAAAATATACAATTTAAACTTTGAAAGAGCGAGAATGCAAATCTCGCTCTTTTTTGTTTGTAAAAATAGTTAAATGCTAGGTGGCACCCTCTCTTAATCCAACATATGAATAGAGTAGATTCAAAACCTGATGTCGGACAAAGTATAAGGGTACATGTACTGATTTTCCGCATGAAGATAGGGTTTTCAATCAAAAATTTTCATAGAGAGATGAGGGGAGAAGATGAAAGCAGTCATTCTCTGCGGAGGAAAGGGAACGAGAATGAGTGAGGTCACACAAGCGCTTCCTAAACCACTTGCTATGATCGGAGATCGGCCTATTCTATGGCATATTATGAAAATCTATCAGTATTACGGTGTAGACGAGTTTATCTTATTGCTTGGATATAAAGGAGAGAAAATCAAAGAGTATTTTCTCAACTACGACTGGCGGCATCACAGCATGCAGCTGGATATGTCGACAGGGGAAATGAAGCTTTTAGGGAATTCGGAGAATTGGAAAATCACTTTTTTAGATACGGGTGAGAATACGATGACAGGCGGGCGGTTAAAGCAGGTACAGGATTATATTGGTGATGAGACATTTATGATGACGTACGGTGACGGACTTGCCAATATCAATATGTTTCATTTGCTCAAGCGCCATCAAGAGCTTGGAGCAGCTGCCACTGTCACAGGAATTGAAAAGAAATCACAGTACGGCACGCTGAAGGTGTATAACGGGATGGCACAATCCTTCTCTGAGAAGACAGACAGTATCGGGATGATCAATGGAGGATTTTTTGTGTTGTCTCCAAAGGTTTTTGATTATTTAACAGATGATGATCAATGTGTGTTCGAAGCAGAGCCTCTTCAGAACTTGGCGAATGATGGAGAGCTAGCAGTCTATGAGCACCACGGATTTTGGACAGCAATTGATACGTATAAAAACTTGAAAGAAATCAACGGCATGTGGGCAGATGGAAAACAACCATGGAAGGTTTGGTGACAGCATGAGCGGATTTTGGAATGGGAAAAACGTATTTGTGACTGGGTGTACGGGATTGTTAGGGAGTTACCTCGTCAAGGAATTGATAGATCAAGGAGCAAACGTAACAGGGCTTGTACGTGATCAGGTGCCAAGATCGAACTTATATCAAGGCAGTCAATTTGAAAAGATGAATGTCGTCCAAGGCGCACTTGAGGACATGCAAACGATAGAACGTGCGTTAGGAGAATATGAGATTGATACAGTCTTTCATTTGGCCGCCCAAGCGATTGTTGGAGTCGCAAATCGTCACCCGGTCTCTACATTTGAAGCCAATATTTTAGGAACATGGAATGTGCTGGAGGCATGCAGAAGACAGCCGCTTATCAAACGAGTGATTGTGGCATCGAGTGATAAAGCATACGGGGATCAAGAGCAGCTTCCTTATGATGAAGACATGCCGCTTAACGGCAAGCACCCATATGATGTGTCAAAAAGCTGTGCAGATTTAATTTCTCACACGTACTACAACACATATGGTCTTCCGGTTTGTATTACGCGCTGCGGTAATTTATATGGAGGCGGGGATTTGAATTTTAACCGAATCATTCCGCAAACCATCCAGCTGGTATTAGAGGGAAAGGCGCCAGAAATTAGAAGTGACGGTACCTTTATCCGTGATTATTTCTATATTGAAGATGCGGTCAAGGCTTATTTACTGCTAGCTGAAAAAATGGAGGAAAAAGGGCTTGCAGGAGAAGCATTTAACTTTAGTAATGAAATTCAGCTGACCGTGCTTGAGCTCGTTGATAAAATCTTAAAGGCGATGGGCAGTGAACTAAAACCTCGTATTTTGAATCAAGGAACGCATGAGATTAAGCATCAATATTTATCAGCAGAAAAGGCGAGAAAGCTGCTTGATTGGAAGCCTGATTACTCCATTGATGAAGGGTTAGAAAAGACAATTGAATGGTATCGTGAATTCTTTCAAAAATAGAGGTGTATACAGATGAACAGCATATATTGTACGGTTCTATCAAGTGGAAGACTTTATCAAGCTATTGCGTTTTTCTTATCGTTGAAGCAAGTAGAAGATGATGCTGTCATCAAGACGTTATGTATGGATGATGCTGCATTTGATTTGCTTCATCAAATGAATTTCCCGCATGTCGATCTTGTTCATGTGCGTGAGCTTGAAACGCCGGAGCTTCTAGAGATCAAAAAGGAACGAAATGATTCGGAATATTGCTGGACATTAAAACCGATTTGGATTGAGTGGCTATTTAAGCAGGACCAGGCGGAGGAAGTGACGTATCTTGATGCGGATTTGTTCTTTTATGAGAGTCCGCAAGTGATTTTTCAAAACCAGCCTGATGCGTCTGTGCTTCTATCAAGAGGGGATATTGTCATTCCAAGCTTTGATCCAGAGGAAGTGAAGATGCTTCAAAAACTTTTAGGGCGCTACAATTCAGGCTTCCTCCATTTTAAAGGAGATGAAGCCGGCCGAAAGTGCCTGAGCTGGTGGCAAGAAGAATGTCTAATGGAATGCAAAAATGCGCCTGGAGAAGGGAAATTTGGGGATCAAGGGTATTTGGATCATATGCCGGTGCTGTTTGAAAAAGTAGAAGATATTCAAACAAAGGGTGTGAATATTGGTCACTGGAATTATGGCCAGCATTCTTATCAGGAAGAGAATGGACGTATTTTGCTTGAGGATGGAAGCCCACTCATTTGCTATCATTTCAGTGGTTTTAGGATCTTAAGCAAAGATGATATGCAGCAAATCCATGAAAAAGGAAGAGATGACTTGCCATTTTTCCAAGAAGCCTATCGGGAAGTGCTGCGTCATGTGATTGAATCGGTAGAACAAGTCAATCCGATGTTTAACGGCTATGCCAAACTGGAGGAGGATGGCGCATGAATGAAAAGCCGAAGGTCAGCGTCATTATTCCGAGTTATAATGCGAAAGAGCGTTTAGAAGGGAGCCTTTTTTCCTTAACGCTTCAGGAAACCGATATTCCATTTGAGGTCATTGTCGCTGATAATGGGTCAACGGACGGCACGATGGAAATGCTCGAACACATTGAGGTGAACTTTCCATTCAAAAAAGTGCGTATTCCTGTCAATCAAGGAATTGCCAAGGGGCGCAATCATGCCATTCGTGAGGCAGAGGGAGACCTCTTAATATTCCATGACAGCGATATGCTGGCAGAGCCGCAATTTATTCAAAAGCACGCAGAGGCACATGCTGATCATGAGGACCGTGTCATTTGCGGTGTATGCTGGAAGCGAATCTACCGTTATTTTTACACCGGTTTTGATAAAGATCATGTGAAACGATTAAAAAAACAAGGGCTGTATCAGCGGAAAATGAAAGACAAAACGTCTCTTGTGTCGATGGAGGAAGTGAAAAGCGGCGCATTTCTAGAGAGAAGCTTCGACTTGCAGTCCGAATTTATTGATATCCTGAAAGACATTTTAAACACGTACGACTATGATTTAAGTTCTTATCAATTGCCGTGGCGATTTTTTATCACAAATAACTCTTCCGTCAAGCGAAAGCATGTCATGGAACTAGGGATGTTTGATGAAAAAATCGTTCGATACGGGTTTGAGGATTATGATTTAGGCATTCGTCTGCATCAGCTTGGCCTCTCATTTGAGCTGCGTGAGGATATTTTAAGTGTGCATCAGGAACATCCAAGTAATTTAACATCATTCGATGACATCAAATATAACATTTTGTATATGTGCGAGAAGTACAACAATATTGATTCGATTGATGTCCATCTGGCTTTCTCTGGACCATTTTCTCATACCGTGACAAATGATATCGTGAAAGACATTCGCCAGCTGCGTAAGAATGAAGCATATGATGATCTGCTCGCTTATTTTTTGGAGCTGCTTCATATGATCACAGAGCGGAATGTGGGCATTAAACGTGATCAAAAGGACGTGCTGACGGCAAAGCATTTCCCTTTGAAAAAGCTGTCAGAGGCGGTCCAGCGTGCCAAGCAGGAACATGGATGCACGGTGCTGGCAGAAGCCATTCAAGGGCTCACAAAAGAGCTGCTGCATGTTGACTTGTTCCAAGTGGATGTGTTGTAGATGGCATCCTATCATTTCACAACCATTGTGTCGAATACCCATGTATTTAAACTGCTGGCGCTGATTCATTCACTTGAGCAGACGGCTCAATCATACAAACTTTCTGTCTTATGTGCTGATCCTTTGGCTTACAAGGTGTTAAGTCAATTTCCTCATCCACATGTCCAATATGAAGAGCTTGAAGATGTGGAAGATGATTCGCTGCGAAAAGCAAAGGCGGATCGTACGTTCCACGAGTATTGCTGGACGCTTAAGCCTGCGTTTCTACTCAAAATTCTTGAGTCCTCTGATGCAGATTATCTCGCTCATTTGGATACGGATTTGTATTTTTATCATGATCCAGAGGCGATATTTGCAGAAAATCCACTCGCTCATGTATTTTTGACAGATCATATGAATTCCAAGCGATTCTATCACTTTTATGAATTATCCGGCCGTTTTAATACTGGGTTTGTAGGCTGTCGAAACACAGATGTGGCCAAACGGGCTGTGACGCAGTGGAAAGAGAACTGCATTGCGCACTGTACAGTAGAAATGGATACAGAAAAAAAGACATATGGTGATCAGCGGTATGTTGAAAGGTGGGTCGATGATTTTGAGGGTGTCCATGTGGTGGCATCTAAAGGTGCCAATGCAGCGATTTGGAATATTGAAAACTATAAGCTCTCCGTTGTGAAAGGAGATATGTATCTCGACGAATGTCCACTGCTGTTCTATCATTTTTCTGCCTTTACGATCATTGATGAAAATACCTTTAATCTGAACTGGTATTACTATATGACAGAACACACTCTTGTGGATCATTTGTATATTCCGTATGCGGATTTGATTCATCTGAAAATTAAACAGGTGCAAAAGGTCTTTCCAGACTTTCAGCAGGGGTTTATTGCAAAGAAGCATGTTCCGGACACGCATTTTTATAAGTTATGAAAAAACCGCTCATTTATTGAGCGGTTTTTACCTTTTATGATTCATTCCATTTCGCTATGGTCTGATCGCTTGGCAGTAAGAAGGCTAGGATGCCTAATATCGGTAAAAAGGCGACACCGATCATGGTAGGCGTTAAACCGACTGCATCAATTAATGAGCCGAGGGCAACGGATCCAATCGCTCCCATACCAAACGCAAGTCCAACAGTTAAACCAGACATTGTGCCAATTTTCCCGGGAAATAGTTCTTGGGCATAGACCACGGTGACAGAGAAGCTTGAGGTCAGAATGATCCCAATGAGTCCAAGTAAAACATAAGCAACAACCGGTCCGGCAAATGGGAGAAGTAGGGCAAGCGGAAAGGATGCCAATAAAGAAATTAAAATGACGGTTTTCTTGCCGAAGCGGTCTGCAAGCGGCCCGCCTAAAAATGTCCCAATCGCACCCAATATAAGAAATAAGAAAATATAAGTTTGTGATTCTTTAATCGTCAAACCATATTGCTCAATCGCATAAAACGCATAGAAATTCGAGATCGCATTTCCATACCAAGAACGCGCGAAAATAAGAAAGACGATAATGCCAAGTGCTGTGAGCGCTGACTTGCGGTGAAGTTCAGATCTTGCTGCTTTTGCAGGCGCTTTTTTCGCTTGTGCTCGAATGGTTTGAAGTCTTCCTGCGTACCATCTCGAAATATAAAGAAGGAAACCGACAGCAATCATTCCAACAATCGTAAACCAAGCCACACCTGGCTGACCGAGAGGGACGAGCATGAATGCAGCGATTAGCGGAGCAAAGGCTTGACCTGTATTTCCACCGACTTGATAGATGGATTGAGCAAGACCCCGTCTAGGACCAGCTGCCATGTTGGCAACCCGTGAGCCTTCTGGATGGAAAATCGCAGAGCCAAGTCCAATAAAGACGACGCACAGTAGGATGGTCGCAAATGACGGCGCAAACGCAAGGCCGAAAATGCCGACAGCACTTGAAAATAATGCGATAGGCAGTGCATAGGGCATCGGCCGTTTATCTGTGTACCACCCGATCGCAGGCTGCATGACGGAGGAGACCATATTTAATGTAAAGGCGATTAGCCCTAATTGAGTAAAGGTCAGCCCCATTGAGCGTTCTAAAATAGGGAACATGGCAGGAATCACGGCTTGCAATGTGTCGTTGAGCATATGGCAAATACCAATAATCAATAAAATAGGATAAACCGTTGAACCGGTGATCGCTTTTTGAGGTTTATCCTTTGTTTGAGCAGCAATAGCCAATGAGACTTCCTCCTTTCATTCAACTTGTTTCTTTTTTCATTCTCCTCATTTTATTCATAAGGTGAACTATAAAACAATAGCAAATTGTCATGATTTAGAAAAAAAGAGACACATGCGCTTGCTGGAGCGTGTGTCTCTAAAGGGTTATTTATAGAAAGAAGCGATGACAGGCTTCATTTTTTGAATGACAAGTCCACTGCCTCCACGGTTTTTCACACCTTCAATCATGCCGACGAGGACGTAATCTTCTTTTTTAGGATTAAACGCAAGTAAAAATCCATTTTCAGTACCGTCTGTCGCACCTTGTTTGCTCTTTAGTTCCGCTGTTCCCGTTTTAGCGGCTATATCAGCCCCTTTTATTTGCAACGAGTGAGCGGTTCCGTTTGAATTGGTGACGACTTGAGTGAGTGCGTCCTTCACCGTATTTGCTGTATCTTCTTTGATGATCTGTTTTGGTGATGCTGTTTTTTCATCCTGAATGACTCGAGGGTACACAAGCTTTCCTCCTGTTGCAAATGGAGAATAAGCATGTACTTGTTCAATTGGAGACATAAGTAATTCTCCTTGGCCATATGCTGAGTCGGCAAGTAAGATGTCTGATTTGATTCCGTCGTTAGACACTTGTGCCGGTTTCATTGTAAACGGCATGTTTAAATCATCACCAAATCCAAATGTTTTCACTTTTTTCTCGTAAGTATCTTTGCCGATTTCAAGGGCTTCCTGTCCAAAATAAATATTATCTGAGTACACGAGGGCATCGACCATATTGACTTGTTCTTTGTCATGAACCCGTGTAATGCGATAATTTCCCCATGATTGATCCTTCTGCCATTTCAGTCCATGAATGGTGCGTACTTTATTAGGTTTTGTGACACCTGTTTCCAGTCCAATGGCTGCTGTAATGGTTTTGAAAGTAGATCCTGGTGCATATCTGCTCGCATATCGAGCTTGGAATGGAAGATCGGGATTTTCACTGTATGCTTGATATTGTTTAGGCGTGATCCCGTTGGTCATTAAATTGACATCGTAAGAAGGGGTGCTAACAAGCGCTAATAAATCACCTGATGATGGGTTCATAATGGTGACAGCCCCTTTTTCACCTTTCAGCTGTTGATAGGCTTTTTTCTGTAAAGATGCATCAATGGTCAGCTTGACTGTTTTTCCGTCTTTTCGGTCTGTTTTTTGTAATGTTTCTTCAATACCTGTTTCATCATGGATAATGAGGATGCTTCCGCCATCTTGTCCTCTTAAGTTCTTGTCAAATGTGAATTCAAGGCCGGTTTTGCCGATGATTTGATCCGCCTTTAAAGCTGGATTTCTTTTGATATCATCCGCATTTGCTTTTCCCACATAGCCTGTCAGATGGGCAGCGGCTTCGTTATATGGATAGTAGCGCATTTCCTTCGTTTGATAGGTGACGCCATTTATGTCTTTTGGAATCGGCTTTTGCTCTAACATAGACTTTAGCGGGACAAATGTGTCATCTGTGACCCATGCTTGTTTCAGCTGATTTTGAATCAGCTCTTCATCTATATCAAAAGCGTTGCTGATTTTTTTGATGTTGCTTTCTTTTTCCGTACCTGTCCCGAGTTTTCCAGGGATGATGCCAAGTGCGTGTCCACCAGTTGTTTCGGCTAACGTGCGCCCTTTTCGATCTACAATATTTCCGCGTACCGCAGGATCCGTTGTCACTTTGATGGTGTCACCCGTTTCCATTTGCGGGAAGATGAGATTTGGTTTCCAATCTACTTTCCACTCGTTATCCTCTTCGGAGAGAACGCCCTTGTAAGAGAGTTTGTTCAGTTTTCCAAGTGACGTTTTCATCGTGACTTCATAGGTGAATTGATACCCATTTCCTTTGTCCTGTTTTTCTACGTTGACGTTTGAGACGTTTAGATCACTTGCACCAATGCCGCTAAAGATCTTATCGTATTTTTCGGCAAGTTGTTTTTTAGAAAAGTCACTGGCTTTCAGAGAGCCACTTGTGACCTCATCTACCAGTTTCGTGAATTCTTTTTTCTCCAGATGTTTCGTAAAGGATTCAGCGGCTTTCAGCGCCTCTTTTTCTTTTGAGAAAAGCGAATCTTTTAAGAAAAAGAGAGCAGCAGCAATCACGATGATGCTAAGAAGGGGAATGATGACTTTTTTCTGTTTCCAAAATGATTTTCGTTGATCTGTATACAATGAAAACACCTCAATTTTTGATTAGATCCTCTATAGTTTACAGTTACTGTGTAGGATTTGTATAGTTTCTCCTATGAAAATAGACCAAGACATGAAGTGGAAATATGAATCAAGACACAGTTGCTGCTGAAGAATCTCTTCATTTTTTCTTATGATTTAAAGGATTTTTTATGTGATCATCGAATGTGAAAAACTAGAAAAAATTAAAAGCGTTTTCATGAAGGAGGAATTGTGATCGTTTATAAAAAAGTGAATCTAACTGGACTTGTTCTTGGACCGATCTTCTTTTTGCTTATTTTTTTGCTCATTCCAGAAAGTGAATTGACCTATGCAGCGAGAGTGGTACTTGGCATCACAGCATGGACTGCGACATGGTGGGTCACTGAAGCTTTGCCTATACCGGCGACCTCTTTATTGCCCATCATCCTTTTGCCTACACTTGGCGGGCTATCGATGGAGCAAACATCAAGAGCTTATGGAGACCCGATTGTTTTTATGTACATGGGCGGATTTATGATTGCCATTGCCATTGAAAAATGGAATTTACATAGAAGAATGGCCTTACATATTTTAAACATCATTGGCACAAGAAGTGACCGCATTGTATTAGGGGTTATGATAGCAACGGCTTTTTTATCTATGTGGATTTCAAATGCAGCCACAGCACTGATGATGCTGCCTGTGGCACTGGCTGTGATTAAAGAGGTGAAGGCGAACGATATTTTGTCAGGTGCATCTCTTGACCGATTCAGTAAAAGCATCCTATTATCGGTCGCTTATTCAGCCTCTATTGGCGGACTGGCGACACTCGTTGGGTCTGTACCAAATGCTGTTTTTGCGGCGATGTCAAAAAAGCTGTTAGATCGAGAAATTATGTTTTTTGAATGGTTTTTGTTTGGTTTTCCGGTGGCGGCTGTTCTGCTTATTCTCTTATTTCTGTATTTGACCAAGATACAGTTCAAGGTAGAGCACACAGGGGAAATGGGAGCAGCGTTTATACGGAAGGGTTTAGAGGATTTAGGCAAAATGAAACAAGAAGAAAAATGGGTTTTTGCTATTTTTCTTATGACGGCTTTTTTATGGATCTTTAAAATCTTTTTGTTTGGCGGGCTTCCTGTCTCGGATACGTCGATCGCAATCTTTGGGGCGATGCTGTTATTTCTCATTCCAGCGACAAATGGAGAGAGAATACTAGAATGGCAGGATATGAAGCAGTTGCCGTGGGGACTTTTGCTTTTGTTTGGAGGCGGGCTTTCGCTCGCTACAGGGTTTGCAGAAACCAATCTAACAGGATGGATCGGGGGAAATTTACAGCATTTAAATGGGCTGTCGTATCTCATGCTTCTGATTATTTTAACGGGCGCTATTTTATTTATGACCGAAATTATGTCCAATACAGCAGTTGCGAACATGATGATTCCAATTACAGTAGGGCTTGGACTTGCAATTGGCATGGAGCCGTACGGCTTAATGGCTGCGGCTGCGTTAGCATCTTCATGTGCATTTATGCTGCCAATCTCCACACCGCCAAATGCGGCTGTCTTTAGTGCGGACGTGCTGAAAATATCTGATATGGTCAAGGCTGGCTTTTGGTTAAATGTGATCAGTATTGTAGCGATTGTGCTTGCGGTTTATTTTTGGCTTCCGGTCGTTCTGAGATGAAGACTTTGATCGAATGGAGACTTTTGGTGTTTTTGTTTCTTTTGGCTTCGGTACTGAAGCTGCCTTTTTGAGGTGCGGGTCCTTTGGCGTGTAATAGGTGGCTCCAATGTTGAGTCTGCCTTTAAGCTGATCAATGGAAAGCTCACCAAACTCTAAATGGTAGTCAATTTTGTCCACATGCAGTGATTCAATATGAATGTGCGTATCCTCCGAGACAGGCGGAGCAGGTGCAGACATTTTTTGCTCAAGAGCGGTGAGTCTTTTTTCCAGCTCGACGACAGATGGGGATGGACTGGATTCAGTTTTTTTAAAGAGTGATTGAATGAAATGTTTCAAATGGACCACAACCTTTTCTTTCGCCTTGCTCTAGTCTATGGAAAAGCTGCCCGGTATATACTTATAGAGATACATGAAAGGGGAGAAGGGCATGCTGCCTACACGCATTCAGATTACCCATATGAAGACGAATACGATTGGTACAGGGTCCTCGATGACATTCGGTTCGACGATCGTACGAAATCACTGCTCGACGATCAAAAGAAACAATGGTTTTGGTGAACAAAATGCCGATGGCGTGATCACGATCTTGCCGATTGAAACGATTGATGATCGTGATCTAATAGACGCAGTCAGTATCAATATTCGTCATCTATGATTATCGCAGTTGCTTTTCCTTCATCCTTTTGCAAGCGAATGTATAGTACGCCGTCTTTAAAGGCCGCATTCATTTGACCAAGAATCATATCTGGGAGCCGAATTTTTCTTTCAAACGGACCATACTTTCCTTGTTTTTGGCGAAAATCCTGTTCGTTAAAAAAGGAAAAACGCTGTCCTTTTACAACTAAATATTCACCATACGACAGCACCTGAACATCTTCCTTCCGGTAGCCAGGCAGATAAATTAAGTACTGAAATTCAGTAGGGGTTTCCACAATGTCGACTGGTGGAAACGATGCATCTGTTCCTCGCTGATCTTGCTGCGAGAATGTAAATGGAGACGGACCATTTGCCATAAAGGGAGATCTTTGCTCATCATCGAATATCATTTTCCAAAAATCATCTCCATGCATTTGCTGGGCAATGTCCATCCACTGCTTCATTTTTTCGAAGTCCATGTGAAGACCTCCTGTTAACATACTTGATGGGTGCTCGCATATACCTATAAAAAGGAGGTTTATCTGTGGTTCAACCAACTCCGTATATCAATATTAATATTTTCATGTTAAAAATTAATTCCTTTGAAAATGCGTCGGCGGTGAATGTCGGACAAAATTTGTTAGCAGAGTGGCAAAACTCAGATAAAAAAAATCAGGGGTACGGACAGAATTTTGGAGATGCCAGCGGTTTTGTCGGAACAAAGAGCCATGTAGATGATCGAGATCAAGTGGACTCACCTGCCTCTTTTTCGCCAGCAGCTAAACCTATTCCAAGGAAGTGATGTGTGATGTTATTCTCACCCTCAGTCGTCAATGTCGGTGCTTTTAAAATCAATGCAATGGATCGGGGGGCATCACTGACGCTAGGGCCTTATCAGCAGATCGATTATTTTCTCTCGATGAAATTGAACCAAGGTTTTGGTGAGGACAATGGAGATTGTTCACCGCTTGTCATTCCGATTTCAAGCGTACTCGATCCAGATATGGTGGACTCGAATTCAGTGAAAAACAGTGTGATTTAAACAAAAAAAGAGACCGGGATTCCCCGTGTCTCTTTTCTATTGTGTTTGATTCAGATGGCTTTTGCGTCTTGCGTAGGTAAAATACACAACGACACCAATGGCTACCCAGATGAGGAAGGCTCGCCATGTCTCCCATTTCAGTGTGGCAGCCAAGATCATACAAATGACCGCACTAATGATGGGAAGAACAGGAACAAAGGGTACTTTAAACGCTGTTTTCATATTCGGATGTTTTTTCCGGAGTATGATCACAGCGATCGAGATCACCGTAAAGGCCGCAAGTGTACCGATGCTGACTAAATTAGCAAGTGTTGATAAGTTGACGAAACCAACGATACATGCCGCAACAGCGCCTGTCAGCCAAGTGTTGGCAACCGGTGTCTTCGATTTTGGATGAACGTTTGAAAAGATTTTTGGCATGAGTCCATCTCGGCTCATGGCAAAGGTTAAACGAACCTGAGCGTAGACAAGTGCAATTAACACGGTCGTAATCCCAATAATAGCACCTGCCGATATAATACCAGCGACACTATTCAGTCCAACCACTTGTAAAGCAAAAGCGACAGGGTCACTGACATTCAGTTTCGTATAGTGAACCATGCCGGTTAAGACAAAGGATACCCCGATGTATAAAATTGTACAAACACCGAGCGCGCCAATAATTCCGATTGGCATCGCTTTTTGCGGGTTTTTGACTTCTTCTGATGCATTAGCGATTGCATCAAATCCAAGGTAAGCAAAAAAGACAGTTGCCGCTCCTGCAATCACGCCATGGAAGCCCATTGGCATAAAAGGTGTCCAATTTTCAGGTTTAACGTAAGCAAAGCCTGAAATGATAAAGAGGAGGACAATGGCAATTTTGATGAGCACAATGATGTTATTCAGCTTCGTGCTCTCTTTTACGCCTCTTGAGACAATAAAGGTAATGAGTAAAATAATGAGTGCGCCTGGCAGGTTAAAGATGGCCCCATCAGCGGCTCCGGGTGCAGCCGATAAAGCCTTCGGTATGTGCAGACCAAATCCACTGAGCAGTGATTGAAAATAGGATGACCATCCGCTTGCCACAGCAGAGAGCGCAACAACATATTCAAGCATTAAATCCCAGCCCATTAAAAAGGCGAGGAATTCTCCAAGTGTTGCGTAAGAATACGTATAGACACTTCCTGACACTGGAATGGACGAGGAAAATTCAGCGTAGCAAAAAGCAGCAAGGGCGCATGCGATCGCAGCCAAAATAAAAGATATAATAATCGCAGGTCCCGCATCTTTCGCAGCCGCAACCCCCGTTATCACAAAAATTCCAGTCCCGACCACACAGCCAATGCCAAGCAAGATTAAATCAAATGTATTCAAAGAACGGCTCAGCCGCTTCGTTTGACTTTCAAGCATGAGCTGATCGAGAGACTTTTTTCTAAATAAAGAACTCATGTTGACCTCCTAATGGATAAATCTTTTCGTAAGACGAATGTTAGTATATGCGTAAATGACAATTTAGTCAATTGGTTGAAAAACGCTTTAAATCACTAAAGTGTTAAATGTCACAAAAGTCTAATGTGTATCAAAAGACATCCGCCGTCATTGACAGGCGGATGTGATAACAGGAGATTTACGTTTCTTCAGCAAATATTTTTTCATTGTACAGCACACTCGGATGTGTTGGGTAATGGGCTGAGGATGCAAGATGATGGGTTTTCGCTTGAGCCAAATCACCGAGCTGATAATAACAATAGCAAAGCTGAAGGTGAGGATACCATGTTTTATATTGTGTCAGTGTAAAGGCTGTTTCGATTTCAGGCGCTTTCAGTGCCTGCTCATACCAATAGATCGCTGCTTTGTGTTTATTTTGTGCTTTGAAATGATCCCCAATCCGGCAGCAAAATTCTGGACGGGGCTGATCATATAAGAAGGATCGCAATAAGGAGGATAAGGCGGCTTCCTCAAAACCGACTGCATAATAGCAGTCAGCTAAATTTTGGCATGTGCGAATTTCATCCTCAATCCAGCATTGTTTTGTGGCTAAAAATTTGTGATAAAAGCGAATCGCCTTCACCTGCTGCTTGTGATCTCGTAATTCATTGGCGAAGTAAAAGAGATCACGAGGTGTCATCTCTTCGCCTTTTGCAAGCATGTTTTCATAAATGCGCAGATTGCGTCCAGGTTCTCCGGCGGTTGTTTTCTTACGCTTTTGATGGGTGACGGCGATATCAGCGGGAAAAATGTTGCCATACACTTGAAGGAATTCATGAACGGCCCCATACCACTGAAAGTTCAAGGCACGCTTGACGAGCCGATTTCTTCTATATTTAAAATTCACCTGACCGTCCTCACTAAATCCAACGTGGTAAAACATCGAGACGGCATCTACTGCGGGATCAAGCGTCTGTTTGAGCTGAAGCAGTTTTTGCTGGTCCTCTTCAAGTAGGACATCGTCGGCATCCAGCCATAAGATATACTCTTTTGTCGCATGGGAAAAAGCGAAATTGCGTGCTTTTGCAAAATGCTGGACCCATTCAAAGTCGAGTACCTTTGCTGAAAAGGAGTGAGCAATGTCCTTTGTTTGATCCGTTGATCCTGTATCAACAATGATCATCTCATCTACAATGTCTTGAACAGAAGATAGGCAGTCAGCCAAAACCTCCTCTTCATTTTTCACAATCATACATAAACTAATGGTTATCATCTTTAGATCACCTCTTCATAGTGTATCGAGCATCAAAAGGAAACATTCTTTTCAGCAGTGGGTTTTTTTAAAACTAGTTTTCTGCTACTGGCTGATTTAAAATAAAGGAAGAATCTATGTAAGGGCTGATAAAATGAGTTTATTGAATGTAGAAGGATTATATAAAACCTATGGCGAAAAAACGCTGTTTGATCATATCTCTTTTCATATAGAACCAAAGGAACGCATCGGGTTAATTGGACCGAATGGAACAGGGAAGTCAACGCTTTTAAAAGTCATTGCAGGACTTGAATCATTTGAGGAAGGCGACATTACAAAGGCAGGGACACTTGATATCGAATTTCTCGAGCAAGATCCTGAAATGAGCGGGGATGAAACGATTCTCGACTATATTTTTTCAGGAACAGCACCGATGATTCAAACGATGAAAGCCTATGAAAAGGCGCTGGCTGATTTAGAGGATGATCCACAAAACGAGGCAAAACAAGAAGCGCTTATGCGTATGCAAAATAAAATGGATCAGGATGATGCATGGGATGCGAATCTTTCGGCGAAAACGATTTTGACAAAGCTTGGCGTTAAAGATGTGAGCCGATCTGTTCATGCGTTATCAGGCGGACAGAAAAAGCGTGTGGCAATCGCCAAAAATTTAATTCAGCCTGCGGGTTTGCTGATTTTAGATGAGCCGACAAACCATCTAGACAACGCAACCATTGAATGGCTTGAAGGATATTTGAGTCAATACAGCGGGGCTGTCATTCTTGTCACCCATGATCGTTATTTTTTAAACCGTGTCGCCAATCGGATTTATGAATTAAATCAGGGGCTGCTTTACACATATAAAGGAAATTATGAAGTCTTTTTAGAAAAAAGAGCGGAACGAGAAGCAGAAGCTCAAGTAAAAGAAACGAAACGTCAAAACCTGCTTAGACGTGAGCTAGCATGGTTGAGAAGAGGGGCAAAGGCTCGAACGACAAAGCAAAAAGCACGTATCGGCAGAGTGGAAGAGCTGAAGGATCAAAAGGGACCTGATGCAAAGGGAGAGCTTGATTTTGCGATCGGTTCTCACCGGCTTGGAAAACAAGTGATTGAGGCAGAAGAGATCAGCATCACATTTGCTGGACAAACCCTTGTGGACCAGTTCAGTGATTTAGTCGTGCCAGGGGATCGTATCGGATTTATCGGACCAAATGGAGTGGGCAAAACAACTTTACTCAATTGCCTGGCGGGTAAAATAGAACCGACGAACGGACAATTGACCATTGGACAAACAGTCCGCATTGGCTATTACACGCAGGACCATAACGAAATGAATGAAGAGCTGAATATCATTGATTACATCAAAGAAACAGCTGAAATTGTCAAAACGGCAGATGGCGTCATTGTGACAGCAGAGCAGATGTTGGAGCGATTTTTATTCCCTAGATCCATGCAGCGCACGTTTATCCGCAAGCTGTCAGGGGGAGAGCGCCGCAGATTGTATTTATTGAAGGTATTGATGGAAGAGCCGAATGTTCTCTTTTTAGATGAGCCGACGAATGATCTTGATACAGAGACGCTCAGCATTTTAGAGGATTATTTGGAGCAGTTCCCAGGCGTAGTCATCACCGTGTCGCATGATCGTTATTTCTTAGACCGAGTCGTCCATCGTCTGCTTGTGTTTGAAGGAAATGGACGCATTTCACACTTCCAAGGTGCTTACAGCGATTACATGGAGCAAGAAAAAGAACAGAAGCGAACAGAGACAAAACCTGCTGAAAAACAAGTAGAAGCTGCTCCTAAAAAGAGAAAAAAACTATCCTATAAGGACCAGCTTGAATGGGATGGCATTGAAGATCGGATACAAGCACTAGAGGACAAACACCAGCAGCTCGAAGCCAGCATTGCTGAGGCTGGCAGTGATTTTGGGAAAATTCAAGAGCTGATGGACAAGCAAAAAGCCGTCGCTGAAGAATTAGAACAAGCGATGGATCGTTGGACAGAACTGTCGCTGATAATTGAGGAATTAGAAAGTAATGAAAAATAAAGGTTGGCAAAAAAACTGTAGAGACATTCTACAGTCAGATTGTAGAGAAACTCATGTTTTTCTAC
>NZ_ASJC01000010.1 GCF_000691145.1 Bacillus altitudinis 41KF2b
CAACAGGAGATACGGGAGCGACTGGAGTAACAGGAGCCACAGGCGCCACGGGAGATACGGGAGCGACCGGAGTAACCGGAGCAACAGGCGCCACGGGAGATACGGGAGCGACTGGAGTAACCGGAGCCACAGGCGCCACGGGAGAAACGGGAGCGACTGGAGCAACAGGAGCCACAGGCGCCACGGGAGAGACGGGAGCGACTGGAGCAACAGGAGCCACAGGCGCCACGGGAGATACGGGAGCGACCGGAGTAACCGGAGCAACAGGCGCCACGGGAGAGACGGGAGCGACTGGAGTAACCGGAGCCACAGGTGCAACGGGAGATACCGGAGCAACCGGAGTAGGGTTAGCAGGTATTTTGGCATTTGACCCAGCAACAGCTCCAACCTATACAGTAGGTCAAGTGGTGACATATGAAGGTGGAACTTATGTCGTAAATACAGCACCACCAACCGGCACACCAGATACGTCTCCAGATTATACGTTATTGGCAGCCGCAGGTGTGACAGGCGCCACGGGAGCAACCGGTGCCACCGGAGATACAGGTCCAACAGGAGCAACCGGAGTCACAGGCGCCACAGGAGTCACAGGAGATACGGGTGCAACAGGGGCTACAGGAACAGGCGCCACGGGAGCAACCGGTGCAACGGGAGCCACAGGAGCAACAGGATCGAGTGCGATTATCCCATTTGCATCAGGTTTACCTGTCGCTTTAACAACCATCGCTGGCGGTTTGGTCGGGACATCTAGCTTGGTAGGATTCGGTAACTCAGCCACTGGTGTCAGTATTGTAGGCGGAATCATTGATTTAACCGGAGCAGCAGGAACATTGTTAAACATGGCATTCTCCGTTCCGAGAGCAGGAACCATTACGTCATTTGCGGGCTATTTTAGTACGACAGCAGCCCTTTCTCTAGTTGGCACAAATATTACTGTGACGGCTAGTCTGTTTGCTTCACCAACACCAGATAACAGCTTCACGCAAGTAGCGAGCGTTACATTGGCACCGGCATTAACCGGTATTTTAACGATAGGGGCTATTACAAACGGTATCGCTACTGGTTTAAGTGTACCAGTCACACCAGAAACAAGATTGCTTGTCGTATTCTCGGCAACAGCTACTGGTCTTTCCTTAGTGAATACTGTAGAAGGCTATGCGAGTGCTGGTTTATCCATCACGTAATAGGCACACAGGGATGACTCAATACTGAGTCATCCTTTTTTTATCTATGTGAATTTTCTCTTAACTTCATGAGAAAAAATGATATGATTTTCTTAGAGTCTATTCGGGTGAATCTACTGAATTAGGGGTTGTGGCGGTGAGGATGGGCAAAAGGAAAGTCACTTTACAAACAAAAATTTTGGGGTTAATTATTGGTCTTTTACTTGTTGTTATTGCCTTATTGACCATTTGTTTTGGTTTTTTGCAGACATCAGAAAGGCAGAGCCAAGCTGAACAGCTGGCGGTGCAAACTGCTAGAACGATATCTTATATGCCGCCCATTAAAACATCGGTGGCCACGGGAGATTCGCAAAATGAAGAACAGGCTGTGCTTGAACAAATGAAGGAGCAAGTAAGAGCACATGCCATTTTTATCACCAATCAAAAAGGAAAGGTTCTTTTTCATACGAATCATGAGGATGTAGGGAAAACCATCAGTGTGTCGGAAGGAAGAAGTACACTGCTATTTGGAGGAACTTCCATATCAATGGGTGATTCTGATGGTGAAACCGTTGTCAGAGGAAGTGCTCCGATCATGAAAGAAACAGGCAGTCATGAAGAAATTATTGGGACAGTCAGTGTCGAATTTTTAAAAAGAGATATCGATCAAGCGACAGCTCATCAACTCTTCAAATTAAGTTATATTGCCCTTCTTGTGCTCTTGCCTGGGGTTTTTGGAGCGATTTTTTTAACAAGGAGTATTCGAAAAGATATATTAGGGCTTGAACCGCATGAAATTGCTTCATTATATCGAGAAAGAGAAGCGATGCTGCATGCGATTAAAGAGGGAATCATTGCATTTGACCGTAAAGGTGCCATTACGATGATGAATACGTCAGCTGAACAGATGCTACGCGTCTCTTCAACGCTGCCTCTTCATATTGATCAAGTGTTGCCAAATGCCAATCTTCTTTCCTATCTAAAGGTAGAGACGATTGAACCTAACATAGAATCAGTCGTCAATGATAAAACCTTCGTGCTAAATGTCAAAAAAGTGGTGCAGGACAATCGAGTATTTGGAGGAATTGTGAGCTTCAGGGAGAAAACCGAGCTGACAAAGCTGCTGGATACATTGACAGAGGTCAGTCAATATTCAGAAGACCTTAGAGCACAAACACACGAATTTTCGAATAAGCTGTACGCTATTTTAGGCTTGCTTGAGTTGAAACAAGTGGATGAAGCCATTGAGTTAATTAAAGAAGAGTATACACTTCAAAATCGCCAGCATGATTTACTCATGAAACAAATTCGCTCTCCGAAGATACAAGCCATTTTACTTGGGAAGTTAGGAAAGGCATCCGAGAAAAAGGTTCATTTTCACATTGATGAAAATAGTTCATTGGAGCCGCTCCCAGCCCATTTAAGTTTATCTCACTTTATTACCATCATTGGCAATCTCGTAGACAATGCGTTTGAGGCTGTATTGAATAAAGAGAAAAGAGAAGTCAGCTTGTTCATCACAGATATTGGATTTGATATTATCATAGAGGTATCTGATTCAGGGGACGGTGTAGATGAAGGAGCCATTTCACAACTTTTCACAAGAGGACATTCATCAAAGGGAGAAGGGCGAGGTTATGGACTTGCCAATGTCAAAGAAGTGCTAGATGAACTTGGGGGCTGGATTGAAGTTGCGAACCAAAAAGAAGGCGGTGCCATCTTCACTGTTTACATACCGAAAGGCACAAAGGGGGAATAGGTTGTGATCAAGGTACTCATTGCGGAGGACGATTTTCGAATCGCTGCGATTCATGAATCTTATATACAAAAGGTACAAGGCTTTCAAATTGCCGGCAAGGCAAAGAGTGCAAAGGATCTGTGGGAGGCACTTCAAAAAGAACAAGCGGATCTCATTTTACTTGATGTCTACATGCCTGATGAGCTCGGCACGAACCTTTTGCCGCTGTTAAGAGAGCGCCATCCTGAAGTGGATGTGATCATTATCACGGCTGCAACGGAAACGATGCTGTTAAGAGACGCACTGCATTATGGAGTGGTTCATTATTTAATCAAACCAGTGACCGCCCAAAAATTCACGCAGGTTTTAACCGAATATAAAGAGAAGAGAGAGTTAATCAATTCAAAAGATGAAGTCAATCAAACGATGATTGATCTGTTTTTTGGTCAAATACAGGAAGAATCGCAACAAAAGGATGAGCGAGACTTGCCAACAGGCATTAATTCATTGACTTTGGACAAAGTGAAAACATTCATGGCAGCAGAGATGAACGGAATTACAGCGGAAGAACTCGGAGAAAAAATGGGCGCATCACGTACAACAGCAAGACGATACGTAGAGTATCTTGTGACAACGGGAGAATGCCGGGCAGAGCTGGCGTATGGAATCATTGGTAGACCAGAACGAAAATATTATCCCGCCAAAAAACAAACGGAGTCATAAAAATGAAAAAAGGAATACTCTTACTCATTTTGGTCTGTCTTTGTACAACGCTCACCTTTAATGAAAAAACAGCAAAAGATTCTTTCCTGGAGCACAGCCCATTATACATTGTGGTATCAGGTGTACCTGACGGCGGATTTGACCAAACGGCTCAAGTGATGAAAACCGTGTTAGAACAAGAAAAGCTAGTGGAAGAGCCTGTGCATATTCTTTATCAAAGAGGCGGAACGGTTGATAAAGGCTGGACCTATATGATGGAGCGAGATGCCAATTATATCAGTTTAAATTCAAGCTTATTATTAAGCCGTAATTTGCTGGGCAGCAGTAACGTGACCATGAATGATGTCACCCCGCTTGCTATTCTTGCGGAAGAGTGGCAGGTAGTCGCAGTGCCAGTTGATTCTCCTTTCTCAAATGGAAAAGAGCTATTACACGCACTAAAAAAGAAACCGGATTCCTTAAAAATTGGGTTTGCCCCGGACTTTGGAAATGATGATCAAATCTCATTCGCACGGGCTGCCGAAATGGCAGGGATAGATCCGTACCGCATTCAGTTTTTAAAATTTGACAGTGCAGATGATTTATTTCAAGCACTCATTGACCATGAGGTAGATGCGGCGACTACGACCATTACAGAGGTTCGCCATGATTATGAAAAGAAAAGATTGAAGCTCGTTGCGACCACAACGAATCAGCGTTTAGAAGGATTCAAAGACGTGCCCACTTGGAAAGAACAAGGGATTCCGCTTATCTTCTCTCATTGGCGTGGTGTGATGGGACCAAAGCAAATGAATCAGCACGACATTCGAGCATGGGATCAGCTTCTTCAAAAAATGACGCAAACGAAGTCATGGAAAAAGCAGTTAAAACAAAAAGGCTGGACAGGCCGTTATATGAATAGTAAAGAAGCAAAGGTCTTTATGGAAGATCAATTAAGGCGATATGAGCAATTTATACAAGGAGAACAAGCGGTCAAATGAGACCGCTTTTTTTCATGTAACCAACAAACAACAACGATTGCACAAAATGAACAAAAAGCATTTATCGACCAAAAAAGAATTAAAATTCATAATATTTACTTCAATTCAGACGTCAGATATCATGACAGAAAGGGTTGGAAATGGGATACCAACATTTAATGAAAGCGTATACAACATAAGGGGTGAACGAAATGTTAGCGATCTTAGGATTTCTTATGATGATTGTATTTATGGTTTTAATTATGACGAAACGTATGTCTGTTCTAACGGCATTGGTATTAACACCGATTGCATTTGCTCTTATTGCGGGTTTTCATTTTACAGAAATTTCAGACATGATTGTCAAAGGTGTACAGCAAGTTGCACCAACGGCGGTCATGATCATGTTTGCCATTTTGTACTTCGGGATTATGATTGATGCAGGTTTATTCGATCCAATGGTGGCGAAAATTTTAAAGATCGTCAAAGGCGATCCATTAAAAATTGTTGTCGGAACAGCCGTCCTGACGATGCTTGTCGCACTTGACGGTGATGGAACCACAACGTACATGATTACAACAACAGCCATGCTTCCACTATTTACACTGCTTGGCATTCGTCCGATTATTTTAGCGGGTATCGCCGGAGTCGGCATGGGGATTATGAATACGATTCCATGGGGAGGGGCAACACCCAGAGCGGCAAGTGCACTTGGCGTTGATCCATCGCTTTTATTTGGCCCGATGATTCCAGTCATTGGTGCAGGGGTTTTGAGCATGATTGTGGTGGCATACTTTCTTGGGAAGTCTGAAAGAAAACGTCTTGGTGTTATTGAGCTCGAACAGCCGATTCATGCAAATGAAATGGCAGCAGCGCTGCAAGATGATATTAAGCGACCGAAACTTTGGTGGTTTAACCTGACACTGACTTTGCTATTGGTTCTCTTGCTTGTGTCTGGAAAAGTCAGCTTAACGGTTCTGTTTGTTCTTGCCTTCTGTGTCGCCATTATCGTGAACTATCCGAATTTAGAACAGCAGCGTGAGCGGATTGCGGCTCATTCCACAAATGTTTTGGCAATTGCTTCGATGATTTTTGCGGCAGGTGTTTTTACAGGCATCTTAACTGGGACGAAAATGGTTGATGAAATGGCGATTTCGATTGTTTCGGCTATTCCAGAGCAGCTTGGCGGGTTTATTCCAGTCATTGTCGCGCTAACAAGCGGGATCTTCACTTTCTTTATGCCGAATGATGCATACTTTTATGGGGTACTGCCGATCCTATCAGAAACAGCGGCAGCATACGGTGTCGATAAAATTGAGATTGCGAGAGCATCTATCATTGGTCAGCCGATTCATATGTTAAGCCCACTTGTTCCATCGACTCATTTACTTGTGGGACTCGTTGGGGTCTCACTAGATCAGCATCAGAAATTTGGCATGAAATGGGCGGTTCTTGCAGTCGTCGCCATGACAGTGATGGCGGTTCTCATTGGGGCCATTTCGATCTGGTAATGAGAAGAGTGTCTGCTGCTCATGCAGGCGCTCTTTTTTAGGTCCTATTGCAGGGCAAGCTCCATTCATTTGCCCTATATAAAGACATGCATGATTCCTCCAAAAGATATATTTTTGAAAAATGCTGACACTTTTGCTGTTTTTTTCTTTATAATGCAAATCAACGAAGGGAGAGGATAGCATGTCCAAACAGAAAAGTACCATTCTTTTTGCTGCTGTATGCCTCATGGCAGGAAGTTTGTCGATGGTGACCCCAGCTTCAGCGAATGCTGAGACCCCTTATTATGGAAAAAGCTATGAGCAGCCAGCCTCGGTTCAAAAACTGTATCCTGAGCCTGACGAAACGTTTGATACCCCTGCCTTTCAGAAAAAAGGAGAAGCATTTACCACACAAGAAGAGCTTCAAGATTTTTTACGTGACATTGTCAGTAAAAGTCCTTACGCCACGCAAAAACAGATTGGAACATCCATTGAAGGCAGATCCATTCCAGCCCTCTATTTTACAAAGGATCGCCACATCTCTCCACTGTCAAAAAAGCCAACGATCTGGCTTCAAGCACAAATACACGGAAATGAACCAGCCTCCGGTGAATCTGCCCTTGTCATCGCCAAACGACTAGCAGGTGATGACGGAGAGCGTATACTGAGCCATGTCAACGTCATCATTGTTCCAAGAATCAATCCAGATGGTTCTTATGCATTTGACCGCAGGCTTGCAAACGGAATGGATGGCAACCGTGACCACATGACACTAGAGTCTCCAGAGCTGACAGCCCTTCATCAAGAATTTAATCGCTTTGCACCCGAGGTCGTCATCGATGCCCATGAATATGATGTTGGTCAAAAGCAGTTTGAAGACATCGGTGCATCAGGTGCACTCAAGTATCACGATTTGCTGATATTATCCAGTAAGAATTTGAACATTCCTGAAAGTATTCGTTTCACGTCAAATGAATTGTACGTCAACGGAGTGCGTGAAACATTGACGAATAAGGGGTTTTCCAACGATTTATATTATACAAACACAAGAGGGAAGGACGGAAAAATCGATCTTTATGAAGGCGGAACTGATGCACGAATTGGCCGAAATGCCCTAGCGCTTTCACCAGCTTTATCCTTTCTTGTAGAAAGTAGGGGGATTGGAATTGGCAGAGAGGACTTTACCCGGCGCGTGGCAGCACAAGTCACCACTCATGAAAAAATCATTGAGACAACAGTGAAGCATGCTAAGCAGGTGAAGCAGCAAATGGTGACGGAGCGGCTGAAACTTGTGAAAAAAGGTCTTCAATCAAACGATGATGATCAAGTGGTCATTCAAGATGCTTTCAAGGCGCCTGTGAACGATTCACTTGAAATGGTGGATATTGAGAAAGGACAAACCACCAATGTCCCGGTACGTTTTCATAGTGCAAGTGATGCGGTTCCTGTATTGACAAGAGAACGGCCGACAGCTTATCTTATTCTCCCAGGACATGAAGGAGTAGATAGAAAGCTCAGAACTTTAGGGTTAAAAAGTGTGACACTTCCTGTTGGCATGAAAGTACCTGTACAAGCCTATCAGGTAACAAAACGAGTGGAAACAAGCAAAACAGATATTCAGCTTGAAACGAGACTCGTTGAAAAGAAACGTCAACTGCCAAAAGGAACAAAGGTATATGTGACGGCACAGCCAGAGACCAATTTGTTGTCACTTGCCCTTGAACCAGAATCAAAAGACAGTTATATGTCATCAGGTTTTATTGCATCAAAAGTAGGCGATGAACTACCAGTTTACCGATTCTTGTTATCTCAAAAGACGTTAGGTATGAAATAAAAAGGACTAAAATCAAGTTCATTTTAGTCCTTTGTCAATCATCTAGAAGCGGCACAGTGCGTGCCGCTTTTTCTATTTTCGTCCAGCTCTGATCTCATCGGTCATGCCTTCATACGGTGCTTCTGCGATAATCGTTTCATCGTTTACCCCAGCATGGTGGATGTACGTAATGTCTGCGAATTCTGGTACGACATACTTCGGATAGGTTTCATATTTTTCACGGGATTCTTTCATGAGGTCGATATAGTCATTTTGATAGCAAACGGTGATATCTGGACGTTCATGCACCCATTTTGGGAAGAAAATGACCCCATGCATGCGTTTCTCCTCAGGCATAAAGTTTAAAGACACGTCTGTCCCAGTCGGTTCCGTCCAGGAAACTTTGTATACCCCTTTTGTCAGCTTCACAATATTCACTTCTTGATCACGAACCCAGCGGCCTCCAACCATTCCGCTATGAATGCGGTAATCAATGGTGTGATCATTTTTAATGTAAATCTCATATTCCCAGCCATTTTCATACGTATAAATCATATGAAGTCCAACGAATTGATCCATGTTTATTCCTTCTTTCAATTAAAATGATGTTGTTTCAAACATGTCATGATTTACATGTTTATTTTAGGGTGTATGGTATACTATTGTCAAAGAATATGCGTTGGAGGCATGTCATGAGAGTACTGAAATATGCCATTCTTGGCTTACTAGATCAGCGTGAGCTGACGGGATACGATATGAAGAAACACTTTGAAGATTCCCTTGGACAGTTTTGGAGTGCGAAGCATAGTCAAATATACCCTGAATTAAAGCGGCTAACAGAAGAGGGTTTTATTGAATTTGATATTCACATACAAGGAAAAAAGCTAGAGAAGAAGGTCTATCAAATCACTGATGCAGGAAAAAGAGAACTGCATGAATGGTTAAGGAAAAAAGGCCCGATTCCAGACACAACAAAAGATGAATTTATGTTAAAAACGTTCTTTATCTCATCTATGGATCAAAAAGAAGCGGTCGGTCTCTTCTCACATCAGCTGCAGGAGCGAACAAAGAAAGTGGAGATGCTTGAACAGAAACTGAACATTTTAACAGAAGAAGATCCATCTGCCCAATCACTGCATTCAACACAATTCGGGCATTATTTAGTACTGACAAGAGCAATCGAAAGGGAAAAAGGGTATGTTCGCTGGCTCCAAAAGACCCTTGAAGTCATTGATTCATCCATTGTCTAAGGACAATCGTCGCACGATATGATAAAAAATGGTTTGAAACAAGTGAATTTATTAATAGAAACCGCTACAATGGATATATTCGTATTAAAGTGAGGCGAGTATGTTTGAGTAACCAAGAAGCGTTGTGGAATGAAGCAGAAGCTTTTATTTCTGTATGCTATGAAGAATTAGGCAAGTCAAATGAAGAAAAAGCAGCACGTCTGCATGAAATAAAACAAGAAATTGAGTCTGACGGCATGTATACTCATACGCAGGAAGAATTAGCTCACGGGGCAAAAATGGCATGGCGCAACAGCAACCGGTGCATTGGGCGCTTGTTTTGGTCAACACTGCATGTGCATGACTGCCGGCACGTGACAACAGAAGATGAGGTGAAAGAGGCACTCTTTCATCATATTGAGTATGCGACAAATGGCGGTAAAATCAAACCGTCCATTACCATCTTCCCACCAGAGAATAAGGGACGGAAGGAAGTCGTTATTTATAATCATCAGCTCGTTCGTTATGCGGGATATGAGTCGGAATATGGCATCATTGGGGACGAGGCATCACTTGAATTAACCAAGTTGTGTGAAGCGCATGGCTGGAAAGGCGAAGGCACGCATTTTGACCTTCTGCCACTGATGTTTCAGCTAAAAGATCAGCCGCCGGTTCTGTATGATCTTCCGAAAGAGATTGTTCAAGAGGTAGAGATCACTCATCCTGAATATGATGGATTCGGTGATTTAGGACTGAAATGGTATGCTGTTCCGATTATTGCTGATATGAAATTAGAAATTGGTGGCATTCATTACAATGCGGCACCGTTTAATGGATGGTATATGGGAACAGAAATTGGCGCACGTAATCTAGCTGACGAAAACCGCTACAATATGTTGAAAAAAGTCGCTTCTATTTTAGGGCTCGATACAACAAAAAATTCGTCACTTTGGAAAGACAAAGCCATTGTCGAATTGAATGTCGCGGTTCTGCACTCTTATCGCGAGGCAGGGGTAACCATTGTGGATCACCATACAGCAGCCCATCAATTCAAGCAGTTTGAAAAACAGGAAGAAAAGGCTGATCGTAAGCTGACTGGTGATTGGACATGGCTGATTCCGCCAGTATCACCAGCTGCTACGCATATCTTCCATCGTCACTATGACAATACGATCGTGAAACCGAATTATTTTTATCAGGAAAAACCCTACCACGGGACGGAAAGAGCCTAGCGAAAAGCTAGGTTTTTTTGTATGAAATGAGTCTTTTGAATGTTGTTTAATTTGGAAAATGATGGTTTAATGGCGGTGAAATCAAAAAGGGGGAATAGAGATGAAAAAAATGACGTTGCTCATATTTTTGGCTGTATTCAGTTTCAACGGATTTCTACCGCTAGGTGATGAAAGAGCTAAAGCAACGACTGGAGCAATGGTTCAGAATGTCATCGATTTAAAGGTGACAACCGATCGTTCAACTTATACTTCGCTTCATCCTCAGGTCAACGTCAACATGACAGCAACAACAAATGAAACACTTTATTATACAGCTACTGTTCGAAAACTTACTTTCCCAGTGACACCAGTCTTTACACACGAAGGGTCTATCTCTGGACAAAACGCTTTCGCAGCACCTACTCGTTTATTACTTCCTAACAGTGGATCAGCCAACTATGATGTTCATGTGAGTCTCTACAAAGATGCTTCACGTACAACCTTGATTGGTTATGATGTTGCAAACCCATTTACTGTTGTGAAATAAAGGATACACATCAACTATCCTTTAATCCGAAAGTCTTGATAATGGGCGAACTTGGTGAGCGGCTCCATGTCCAAATGTGTGACTTTTGAAAAAGGACTGCCTTTACGGACGGTGTCTAAAAAGTCAAAAACTTCCTGCTGCTCTCCTTCTACTTTTAACTCCACGTGACCCTCATCTGTGTTGCGTACCCAGCCTTTTATCCCTCGATTGAAGGCTTCTCCTTGAACAAAATAACGAAAACCGACTCCTTGAACTCGTCCTTTTACAATAGCGTGATAATGAACCAATGTCATCTCTCCTTTTTTCTCATCGTACCATAACCTGCCTCGTTCCTTCACGTACCGACTATGATTTGACTGTCAAACCATGTAAAATAAAAGCAATCAGACAATCAAAGGAGATGGCGAGAGTGGGGCAGACAAGGTACGACATCGAAGGAATTCAAGTAGGACAACCTATCACCACCTATGTGAATGGTAAAGAAATCAAAACAGCCATCAACAAAAAGCGTATTCACGAGCCTGTTTATTTGAGTAAGCTCAATTTTGATGGAGATGGACAAGGTGATTTGGTCCATCACGGAGGTGATGATAAAGCCGTTTGCGTCTTTCCATATGATCACTATACTTATTTTGAGCAATTTTTAGGGGTGCCGTTACAGGAGGCAGCCTTCGGTGAGAACGTGACCGTGCATCAGCTTGTAGAGACAGAAGTCCGTATTGGAGATGTATTTCAGTTTGGGGAAGCGATTGTTGAGGTCAGCCAGCCAAGACAGCCATGTGTGAAGCTCTCTCTTAAGCATGGAAACATGAAGCTTGTGAAGGAAGTGCAGCAAACGGGATATACCGGTTTTTATTTGCGTGTGCTGAAAGAAGGAATGGTCTCTCCTGATGAAGCTCTTGTGTTAGTCGAAAAAGCGCCCCATCCCATCACAGTCCACGAAGTCAATGAAGTCAAATACCGTCAAGTAGATCAAAACAGGCTGAAAGCAGTTCTTGAAGTAGATGCCTTAGCAGATGTGGTCAGAAAATCTTTAGAAAAACGTGTTCAGCCCATATAAAAAAGCCGTACATCTGATATGGATGTACGGCTTTTCAACATTTAAGAGCTCGTTTTCTTTTGCTCAAGAAGATTTGCAAGGAAATAAGTTTTAAAGCTTTGAAGCTTTCTTCCTTCATGCTTGGTCACACCAAGCTTCTTTAATTCTTCGACATACCAGCCTTTGCTACCATAATGCATGATAGAAAACTCCTTTCAATGGAAACTGCCTGCATTGTAACATCTCAAAAAAGGACGTGAAAAGTGTGCAGGTGTTTAGAAATGAAAACTGATTCTATCTGCCTATGATCCATGTATATGCTGGAAATAATCATTTATGAATTTGGCGGGTTGAGGGTAACGATGATCATGCCGACTGTCATAATCATGATGACAATCCCGAGGTAGGTCATCATGGATTGTTTTTTCTTAATACCTACAACCGTTAAAATAATACTTTCAATAAAGAAGATAACACCGATGATGATGAACCACATATCAAATAAGACCCCTTTCGCATATCTTTGCCTATTTTACCACAGGCATTTTTGTTTAGTCGTGACAGATTCGTGAAAGGGTTTGTCTACACGCTGAAACCCCCTCCAGTGAAGGAGGGGACCCGCTTACTTACAGCTTTGTTAAAATAATCGGTTCGTCTTTTGTGATCACAATCGTATGTTCAATCTGTGCGACCAGGCTCTTATCAGGTGTTTTAAATGTCCAGCCGTCATCCGCTTGATATATCGATTCAGCATTTGTTGAAATAAAAGGTTCAAAGGCGATGACTGTCCCATTCTTAAACAAAGCATTATCGAATGGATCATAATAGTTCAAAATATGGTTAGGTGCTTCATGCAGGCTTTTCCCAATGCCGTGTCCTGTCAGGTTTTTAATGACGGTAAATCCTTGTTCTTTGGCTGTATTGTAGACTGCACGGCCAATTTGATTTTGTCTTTTTCCGGCTTTCGCGTGCTTTAATCCTTCAAGGAATGCATCCTCTGCACACTGGCATAATGCTTCAAGACGAGCATCTCCTGTACCTAAAACGAATGAAATCCCAGTATCGGAATAATATCCATCAAGCTCTGCTGAGATATCAATATTAATAAGGTCGCCCTCTTGTAAAATGGTTTTTTCACTTGGAATGCCATGTGCGACTTCATCATTGACACTGATGCAAGTCGTACCGGGGAAATCATATTCTTTTTCAGGAGCTGAATTGGCTCCATGCTCTTCTAATATTTTTTTCCCAATCAAATCTAATTCTTTTGTAGACATGCCTGGTTTCGCTTGGCTTTTCATTTCTTCTCTTGCCAAAGCGACAATTCGGCCGACTTTTTTTAAGGCTTCTAACTCATGATCATGTTTGACAATCACTGTTCATTCCCGCTTTCTATAACTTCATTCTATTCAATAGCTTACCACATTTTACGCCAAAAGAGTAAAGGCTGAGATTTGGGTGAGATGTGGACAAATTGGTATAGATAACTAGATGTGCATATGATATATTTTTTATGAACATCATGAGAGATTTGTTCATGATGATGACGAAGGGGGGAGAAATAAGATGGTGTTTCAGTTTTTTCAAAAGTTAGGAAAATCATTTATGCTTCCAATCGCTGTGCTTCCTGCAGCGGGTATCATTTTGGCTATTGGGCGGGAAGATGTATTCAACATCCCGTTTATTCATGCGGCAGGAAATGCAATTTTTGCGAATTTGGCTTTAATTTTTGCTATGGGTGTAGCGATTGGTATTTCAAAGGATGGTAACGGAGCAGCGGCGTTATCTGGAGCGATCTCTTATTTTATTTTGTCAGCTGGTACCACATCGATCAATTCGACCAACAATATGGGGGTATTGGGTGGTATTTTGTGCGGACTTTTGGCAGGTTACGTTTACAATAAATTTAAGGACACGAAACTGCCTGAATACTTAGGTTTCTTTAGTGGAAGACGGCTTGTGCCTATTATGACAGCACTTTTTACCATTCTATTAGCAGCCGTTTTTGGATATGTATGGCCTCCAATTCAAAGTGTGATCAATGATTTAGGGGAGTGGATTTTAAGTCTTGGAGCAACGGGTGCCGGGCTGTTTGGCTTCTTTAACCGCTTGCTCATTCCATTAGGACTTCACCATGTGCTGAATAATCTATTTTGGTTTCAATTCGGTGAATTCAGCGGAGCGACAGGTGATTTAGCGCGGTTCTTCAAAGGCGATCCAAGTGCAGGTGTCTTTATGACTGGTTTCTTCCCAGTGATGATGTTTGGGCTGCCGGCGGCATGTCTCGCGATGATTGTGACAGCAAAGCCTGAAAAACGAAAAGCAACAGCCGGTCTTATGATTGGAATGGCACTGACGTCATTTATTACAGGGATCACAGAACCAATTGAATTCTCATTTATGTTTTTATCTCCACTTTTATATGGTGTTCATGCGATATTAACGGGTCTTTCGCTCTTTATTGTCAACACCTTAGGCATTCATAGCGGTTTCGCTTTTTCAGCCGGTGCGATTGATTACGTTTTAAGTTTTGGAATTGCGCAAAAACCAATTCTGTTACTTGTGGTTGGGGTCATCTATGGCGTGATTTACTTTGTTGTTTTCTATTTCCTGATTAAATTGTTAAAGCTAAAAACACCGGGCAGGGAAGATGATGACATCGAAGATATCCCAGGGGATGATACACATACTGCCGGAGCAAGTATGCTCGTAGAGGGACTAGGCGGCAAAGGCAATATCACCACAATTGACCATTGTGCGACCCGTCTTCGTTTAACAGTAGAAGATACAGATTTATTAAATGAAGGTACATTGAAAAAAGCAGGTGCCAAAGGGGTACTGACGTCAGGAAAAACTTCTGTACAAATCATCATTGGAACAAATGTCGAATTTGTCGCCGATGATCTTCGCAAGGAAGTCGCTCGGGACTAAAAAAAGCGTTCAGCCAGATCAAATGGGCTGAACGTTTTTTTGTTTTCGCTGTTCGATCACCAGTACAATGCTGATGACAACAAGTAAAAACCATGAACTGATTTTACCAAGATGGACGAGAGACCAAGCATGCTGCTGATTTGGATATTGCCATGCTCCTAAAAAGGTCGTGACATTTTCGGCCACCCAAATAAAAAAGCCAATCAGCAAAAACGAGATAACAAGCGGCATACGAAAGGTCGATGAACCGACCTGAAAGGAAACGGCTGTTTTTGGAGACTCAACAATTAGGAGCAAAAAAATCACATTCACCCTTATATTTTAAATATAATTTTGGTATATTTGTATTTATTTTGATTAAATTTAAGGAGAAAAATATGAAAATTAAAAAAGTCATTCTTCTATCAACCATATTCATTCTATTTATTACCGCAACATGCGTAATAATTTATGCGAAAAACAATTACCCAAAATTCATGGGTGAAAGTAAAGATAAGTATTGGAAAGCAGAACTAACGAGAAGTGACAAGACAAGTATAGGCCCAAACTATTATTTGGAACTTTATTGGAAAGGGAACGAAAATATAGAAAAAGAAATAAAAATTAAAACATTAAAACTAAAAATAGATGGAAAAGTATATGAAGAAAATGAGAACTATGATTTGGCGGAATATGCCACAGATAAATCTGAAAATGCTCCAGATCATATAACAACATTTGATTTCATACCAGAAGAAAAAATAAAAGGACACAAATTAGAAATAGAGATAGAGTGGAAAAATCAAGATTCTGAAAAGTCATCTAATATAAAAATAAAAGAAAAAAACATAGTAAATCTTAATTAATAAGATCTTTGTTAACAAAGACAAAAAAGCAGGCTCCAGTCAGCCTGCTTTTCCTTAGCAACTATGTAATTATTGATACCAACAGCCAATGCGCAATGACTTCAAAAGTCTCATTAGTTACCTCATCATCTTCAATCCAGATCAGATCCCAGCCTCTGCAATAATGTTTTCATACAAAATGTAACCCCTTTTCACTGTCTGAAATAACTTAGACGGTGATAACAAGAGAAAAGTTTACCTCAACTAGATATTCATGAACAATTTGTGAATATATATGTGAAAAGGATCACAAATGTATATTAAGTAGTATAATAAGATCATAAAGAGAATGTGAAATATTTCACATAATTTAAAAGGAGGCATCATCATGTTTACAAAATTCTTACAAACGAATGTATGGGCAGCCGTTATTCTCTTGGCAGCAAGACTTTATATCGGATGGACTTGGCTGACATCTGGTATTGGAAAACTAACAGGTGGATTCGATGCATCAGGATATTTGCAATTTGCCATAGCTGAACCTGTTGTGAAAGATGGACATCTTGTTTATCCGTTCTATGTCTGGTTTTTAGAAAATGTCGCGTTGCCAAATGCCGGACTCTTCAGTGCCATGGTCATGTGGGGAGAAATCTTAGTTGGTCTAGGACTAATTGTTGGATTGTTTACAACAACGGCAGCCTTTTTTGGAAGCGTGATGAATGTCTCTTTCTTACTAGCTGGAACCGTCTCTGTTAACCCGCTTCTTCTTCTGATCGCCGTCTTCATTATGGCAGCGAAAGGAAATGCCGGAAAACTTGGCCTTGATTATGTAGCAGGTCCAGTCCTTAAGAGAAAACTGAAAAGAAAGCCGCATTTAGAAGTGGCATCTTAATAAAAGAAAGCATCCTGAGCGAAAACTCAGGATGCTTTTTATTTAGGAACCGGCTTTGATGAGGTTAATATGCACCACAGTCAGCTCGTGCTGACTGATATCTGGATCATGTCCGACGATAAATTCGAGCTCATAATTACCGGTCTGATAAACGTATTTCTTCTCTTTTGTTTGCGGGATGGTGCTGACTGAATCTGCTGGTCCAAGCTGTTTCTTTAATAGGGAAGGAGTCATTCCTCCGATATTCGTTTCTTTTTCTACATTTGTTCCAAAATAACGGATTTCGTTAATCTTGCCTTTTTTGTCATAGTGAAAAGCAAATCCAGGGTTGCCCATTTCGGCATGATACAAATCAAAGCCGCTTTGACCCGTTTCTGGATAAGGCTGTCCTAGTTTATGCCGAACGTCTTTTTTTGTTTGAACCCCTATTTTGAGTCCTTCTGCATAGTATGGCATTTGTCCTTTATGCGCCAGCTGATAGATGCTGTTTAGCGCTGCATTCGGCCCTTGAGGAATGGACTGTTCTGCCTGCGTTTGGGTCATGGCGTGCGCTGAAATCGCCGGGCTGAAAGCAAATAAGGTGGAAGAAGCGAGTGAAGCGGTCACAACAAAAGCTGCTGTTTTTTTCATGATTAATCAATCCCTCCTTCTTCAACTATACCCGGTGTCATGCGGATCAAACGTAAAAAGCCCCAGCTGATCTTGGATCGGCTGGGGCCTTAAATGAGAAAGTTATTTGGAAGACGAGCTGGATTCATCTTTGGCGGAAGAGGAATCTTTTTCATCCTGTACTTTCTTTGTGTAGTCATAATCATTTCGCTCAATTGGTGTAAAGCCTTTAGGTTTGTAGAAACGGAGTAAATCTTCCGTGACAATCTTATCAGATGTCTCTAGCATCTTTTTCACCGTTTCGTTTTCTTGTGATGCCTTTTCAGTCGGCTCGATTTTTTCACCTGTTTTGTTGCTGTAATAATTGTTGCCTACTTTCGTGTAGTCCTTAGACACGAAGTCTCCATTTCTAAATGGCACAAGCTCTTTAAAGTTTTTCGATAAGATATCAGAACCAGACATTAAATAGTTCTTCGTATCATCTCCGAGCAGGTGGAGAAGGGTAGGCGCAACATCGACTTCACCAGAGTATTTATGAATCTGTCCGCCTTTTACGCCTGGCACATGGATAAAGAGCGGCACACGCATAAGCTGGGCATTTTCATAATCTCCAATTTTTTCGCCAGTCACTTTTTCCATCGCTTCATTATGGTTTTCTGAAATGCCGTAATGGTCACCGTACATAATGACGACGGTATTGTCATAGAGACCGGATTTCTTCAAGTCATTAAAGAACTGTTCAATGGCTTCATCTAAATAATGAGCAGATTGGAAGTAGTTATCAACGACGGAGTCTCCGAAGTCGCCAGGTTCAAAATCGGTATCACCTTCATCCATACCAAATGGGAAGTGGTTTGACAGCGTAATGAATTTCGAATAAAACGGCTGTTTTAGATTTTCAAGCATTGGCATGGATTCTTTGAAGAAAGGTTTGTCTTTCAATCCATAGTTCTTCGTATCTTGTTCATTCATATCGTAGTACTCAGAATCGTAAAATCTGTCATATCCAAAGGACTTAAACATTTCATTTCGGTTCCAGAACGTTTTCGTATTTCCGTGGAATTCAGCGGACGTGTATTGGTCCTTTTTCAAAATGCCAGGAAGCGCCTGATATGTGTTTTGAGCTTTGTTAATAAACACAGAGCCTTGTGATAATGGGAAAAGCCCCGTATCCATCATAAATTCCGCATCAGATGTCTTTCCTTGTCCTGTTTGATGGAAGAAGTTATCAAAATAAAACGTTTTGTTGTCATGGGCTAATGAATTGAGGAAAGGAGTGACCTCTTTTCCATTCACTTTGTAATCAATGACAAAGTTTTGCAGTGATTCAAGAGAAATTGTAATGACGTTCATGCCTTTCGCTTTCCCGTAATAAGCCGGGTTAGGATCAGCGCTGTTCGCCTTTAGATAATTCTCTACATCTGTTACGTCACTTGAATTTGCCAGGGCACGCTGGCTGTTTGATTTCACATTTTGAATAGCATCAAACACCGTAAAATTATAAGCACCCAAGTATTTGACTAAATAATTGCGGTCGAACGATCTTGATAAAAGCTCTGGGCGATCAATTTCTGCTGCGATTAAGTTGACAACAAAGATCAGAACAGAGGACACAAGAACGAGTCTAAACGATTTTGTTTTTTGAACAGGTACTGTCGCTGTACTTGTTTGCTGCTGTCTTTTCATGCGGACTGCGAGTACGATCAAGATGATGGTATCGAGAAAGTAAAACATATCAGTCCAACGCATGAGTGAAAATGCACTATCACCTAATTGTCCGCCATTCGTTCCTGCCTGCATCACTGTAGGCAGCGTGATAAAGTCATTGAAGAATCGATAGTACACGATGTTTGCGTAAAGTAAAAAAGACATGAAAAAGTGAATCACAATGATAGCGGCAGGCTGCCATTTTTTCTTGAACAATAAAGCAAAGCCAAGAAAGAACAAGCTGGAGCTAATAGGATTCACAAAAAGCAAAATATGCTGAAGCACATTTGATATACCAAGTTTAAATTCGATTAAATAAGCTGTATACGTCTTGAGCCATAACAAGATGGCTGCAATTACAAAGAAGCCGAGGCCCCTTTTTTGAATAAATGTTTTCATTTAAACACTCCTTTTCTCCGTTAAACGGAAGAGGCGGAACGAAAGAAAACGAACCATTAGAATATACCATGAAATGCACAAATAGAAAAGTCATAACCGGTGAGCACCTAAGGCAACCTGTCCGAGCTAGAAATGGGAAGACATCGAAAATATTCGATCTCCGAAAAACTTTTTGTGAAATTCATCCTAATAATTACAGAAAATTCTGTATTTTTCCTGTTGCTATATCAATAAAACAGGTAAAAAGACACAAGTCTAAAGAATTAATTTGATTTCTACAATGGTGTATTTAGGCGTATTTCCAGTGTTTATTAATGTTTATGCAGGTTAAGTAAAAAAAATGAATGAATAAACCGCTGAATTGTCTGGATAATAATTCCTTCAAGAAAGTATATTGATATATATTGTTGTTTCACAAACATAATGGTTTTGATGTGTATTGTAAGGGTTTTATTCTTTTTGACGGGTGAACAAATTATCTAAATATACTTAAGTGAACAGTTCGACACTATAAACTTTTAAAACGGGGTCGATATAGACAGTGACAGGAAATCTTCCATTGAAAGGATTGATAGTATATGACTGTACGAGCACAGAACCTCGTTCAGAACTGGTTTCCGAGTGAGGACGGAAATGCAGAAGAGCGGAAAGAACTCATTAAATTAATGGAACAGATCATTTCAGGGGTCGATGACCTGAAGGATCCGAACCGTGCTCACCTAAAAGGTGAAAAGAATCGCGAGGAGGACTTTTACAAAAAGCTCACTGAAACAAGTCAAATTCCGATGAACGGACAACAAGCGGAACTTGTGAATGAAGAATTACTGAAGCTTTTACATAATCATCCATACCACACGAAGTATTTCTTCACGAACATTTTGCCAATGGCAAGTACACCAGGAATTCTAGGCATGCTGACGGCTATGCTGGTTAACGGAAACAACCTTTGGGATGTGTATGGACCAGCAGGTGCGGAAGCTGAGGTCAGAGTGGTCTCAATGATGTCTAAGCTCATCGGATATGATCCAAATGTGAGCGGGGGCTACACAACATGGGGAGGTCAAGGGGCTATTTTCTCGGGACTTCGTTTAGCGATTGCGAAAGTTGCACCGGAGTCATTACGAAAAGGTGTCCCGCAAAATCTTTATGCGTTTTGTTCTGATGCAGCACATTACAGCTTATTTAAGTCAATGGAAGCAACAGGGATTGGCACAGACAACTTAATCAGAATTAAGACGAATAAAGATCATTCGATGGATATGGAAGATTTGCGTTGTCAAATGGAACGTGTTGCCCAAAATGGCGGAATTCCCGTTTATATTGTGGCAACAACCGGAACAACAGATGCCATTGCAATTGATGATGTAAAAGGGGTGCGTGAAACGGCAGAAGCCATTGCTGAGAAGTATGGTCTCAAGGTGCCGCATATTCATGCAGATTCGGCGCTTGGTGGATTCTTTGCTTTCTTTAATGAGTATGATGTATCTGAAAACCCGCTGCAATTCTCAGACGGTGTTCTTCGTATGCTAAAAGAAATCAAAGCGAAATTCCAGCATCTTTCTCTTGCTGACACGATGTGTTTTGACTTTCAAAAACTCGGACAAACACCATACACATCTAGTTTATTCTTAGTGAAAAACGCTGCTGACTTAAAGCGTTTAGATCTGGAAGAACAAGAGACACCATACGTTGGTCATAGAGGCTACGGCGAATACCATACGGGTTATACACTGGAATGCTCAAGAATGGGAAGCTCCATCAGCATGCTAAGTGTGCTGCTAACGTTTGGAATTGAAGGATACCAGCGCTTGCTCGGTCAATTTTTAGAGGTGAACCTTGCATTTAGAGAAGCACTTCGTCAGGAAATTCCACAAGCAGAAGTCGTCAATGATGACAATGTCGGAATGGCTACATTGTTTAGGATTTACCTAGACGGCTCTCCTCGTTTTAAGGAAGAAATATCTGGAGAAGCAACTGCTATGGAAATTGAGCGCAACAATGATTTGAACAAAATCCTTTTTGAAAAGCTTGGAGAGAAAAGAGACGAAATGTTCTTTGGTGATACAACGAAGTTTTTACAAGTCAATGCCAAAGAAGGTCAAGAATTCTATCTAAGTGTGAGTAAATTTTTTGTGATTTCACCTTATACGTTACCGGAGCATATCCCTCATATCGTATCTTATTTAAAAGATGTCATTGCATCTGTTTGTGGACAATTTGAAAGTGTAGAGGCTTAAATTAAAATTGAGAGTGGAGATGTAGAAAAAAATGGCGAAACAAAGGAAGTTTGGAGGACTTACGATATCCTCCAAAATCATGTCAGTCGTTGTCGTAACATTACTCGCAACCGTTGCATTATTCGTTCTAACATTTTATTTAGTTAGCCAGGATTTATCTTCCCAATTATTAAAGCAATTTGATTATCGATTAACAACAGATATTGATACAGCGAAAAAAGAAATCGATAATATTGATGGAAATGTCCTTAGCATTAGCGGGAAGGATGATCCCATTTATGTGGAGATCAAAAAGAAATTCACAGAACTACAAAAAGATCATACGCTTGAGAACTTATACGTGTTATCAAATAAGGGCGGCAAAGAAAGAATCATCGTACTAACAGGGGAAGACAATGATTTTGATCAAGATTATGTCTTTTCAGATGAAATGAAACAAGCTCTTTCTGAAGATAAAATGGTCAAAAGTGATATTTACGTTGATTCGTATGGGACTCATAAATCCGTCTTTTTACCAATTAAAGATTCAGGCGGTGAACTCACGGGGATTTTAGGAATTGACTTAGATGCGTCTGTTGTTCCAGCAACAACGAAAAAGCTGACAATTTATATTACAGTAGCATCTGCGATTGTGCTCATCGGCGGATTACTCTTCTCATTCTTCATGGGAAGAAGAATTGCAAAACCAGCACGCTCATTAATGGAATCAGCGGATCGAATTGCAGATGGTGATTTAACTGGCATGGTAGAAGTTCAAAGTCAAGATGAGATCGGTCAATTAGCGGCTTCCTTCCAGAAAATGCAGGGACGGATCAAAGAGCTTATTGGACAGATCTCAAACTCATCAAGTGAAGTGTCGAAAATGTCTTCACAGCTTCGCACAGTGACAACGGAATCTAGTCAAAGTGCACAACAAGTGTCAGAAGCGATGACGAATATGAGTGAAGGAATCAATGATTCAGTCGCAAACATTACAGACTGCACAACATCTGTTGCGGAAATCGATACTCAAATCGAAGGCGTGACAAAAGAAGTGGATGAAATGAAATCTGTTTCATCAAAAGTACAAGAGCAGTCAGAATCTGGTCAAAAATTGGTGCAGCATGTGCTTGAACATCTCAACATGTTACACGACATGATGACAAGCTCCAAGCAAGCGGCAGAAGAATTGCAATCACATTCAACAGAAATTGAAAGTGTCATCTCCATTATTACGGACATTTCAGCGCAAACGAATCTGCTTGCACTGAATGCTTCTATTGAAGCAGCACGTGTAGGAGAAGAAGGAAAAGGATTTGCTGTTGTGGCTGATGAAGTCCGTAAGTTAGCTGAACAGTCAGCTGATGCAGCTAAAACGGTCTCAGACTTAGTCATTGGCACACAGGAAAATAGTCAGCGTGTCCTTGAAAGCGTGGAGGAAAGCAGTAAAGCAGTGGAAGAAGGCCGTGAGCAAATGAAAGGCACCTCGCAGAACTTCGCTGGTATTTATGATGGAGTGTCTCAATTTGCAAGCAGAACGAACAATTTGCTTCAATCTATTCAGCAGGTAGAACGAGCATATCAAACAATTTCTACATCGATTGAACAAATTTCGGTCGTGTCAGAAGAACATGCGGCAAGCTCTCAAGAAGTAGCGGCAGCAACAGAACAACAAAGTGCTGGCATGCAGCAAATTTCAAGTGCGATTGAACAGCTCTCTGACATGTCAGAGGACTTGGCACAAATGGTATCTACTTTTAAAATCGACAAAAAATAACGAGAAAGCTGGCTCTTGTGAGAGAGTCAGCTTTTTTGCTATGCTTAACCAAAATATCAGACGATCTGAAAGGAGACGTGTCATGGATTTTGCGCAGAGATTGTCAGAAGAACGGATCAAAAAGGCGATGGACCATGGAGCTTTTGAAGGACTATCAGGCTTTGGGAAACCTCTGCCAAAGGATGATGCTGCTCATGTACCAGAAGAGCTGAGGATGGGCTATCGAATCATGAAAAATGCTGGCTTTGCCGGGGAAGAAACCGCTTTGAAAAAAGAACTAATGACGGTCAAAGAGTTACTGAAAACGAGTATAGATGGAGAAGAAAGAAAAAAACTCTCTCTCGTATGTGAGGAAAAACAAAAACGCCTCGATGAACTCACATCCAAGCGCCAAACGTTTGCTCGACCAGCCTCCTCCTTTTATAAGAATAGGGTCTACGAAAAACTAACGGAGCATAAAAAAAGATGATGACACGCTGCCTCTCTGAGCACATTGAGGGAGCTTTTTTTATGAAAGCGCTACATTTGCTTATTGACTACATGTATATACAAATATAAAATATGAAGTGAACATGTATATACAAGTTTTGATTCTTTTTTCTTATAAAAAAACGATCTCGGAGGGGATAGCATGGCTGATTATCAGGCAGCGGCAGATCAGATTGTGAAAGCCATTGGCGGCAAAGAAAACATTGATCAAGCCACACATTGTGTGACAAGACTTCGTTTTGTGCTAAAAGATGAAGCTAAGGTGGATGAGAAAGCACTAGAACAAATTGATGAAGTGAAGGGATCTTTCTCAGCGAATGGCCAATACCAAGTGGTCATTGGTCAAGGAGTGGTGAATCGGGTTTATGCCGAAATGGTCAAACAGACGGGAATCGGCGAAGCGACAAAAGAGGACGTCAAGCGTGCCTCTGATCAGAAATTAAACCCACTTCAGCGCGCGGTGAAAACGCTTGCAGATATCTTCATTCCAATCCTTCCAGCTATCGTGACAGCCGGTTTATTGATGGGGATTAATAATATTTTAACAGCTCCTGATATTTTCTTTGATCAAAAATCCATTGTGGATGTGTATCCGGCATGGGCGGATTTAGCGAATATGATCAACTTGATTGCAGGCACTGCCTTTACCTTTTTGCCAGCATTAATCGGCTGGTCGGCTGTCAAGCGGTTTGGAGGTAATCCACTTTTAGGGATGGTCCTTGGACTGATGCTTGTACATCCAGATCTGTTGAATGCGTGGGGATATGGAGCGGCGGAAAAGACAGGTGACATTCCTGTTTGGAATTTGTTTGGACTTGAAGTGCAAAAGGTAGGTTATCAAGGGCAAGTTCTGCCGATACTCGTTGCCTCCTATTTACTCGCAAAGCTCGAATTATTTATAACAAAACGGACACCTGAAAGTATTCAGCTGTTAGTTGTTGCACCAATTACATTACTGCTCATTGGATTTTTATCATTTATCGTCATTGGTCCCGTTACATTTGCGATCGGAAACGTTTTAACATCTGGACTCGTCACCGTATTCCAGCAATTCGCAGCACTTGGCGGTCTTTTATATGGCGGATTGTATGCAGCGTTAGTCATTACAGGGATGCATCATACGTTCCTAGCAGTCGATATTCAGCTGATTAACTCAAAACTGCACGGCACGTTCCTATGGCCAATGCTCGCCTTGTCTAATATTGCTCAAGGATCAGCGGCACTTGCGATGATGTTTGTCTTAAAAGATGAAAAGCAAAAAGGGCTCTCGCTGACATCAAGTATTTCTGCTTACTTGGGCATTACTGAACCGGCGATGTTTGGGGTGAACTTGCGCTATAGATTCCCGTTTATTTTTGCCCTGATCAGTTCAGGGATAGCTGGTATGTTTATTGCCTCACAAGGGGTACTGGCAAGTTCAGTCGGCGTTGGAGGCATTCCAGGAATCTTCTCGATCATTCCGAAATATTGGGGGGCATTTGCCATCGGAATGGTGATTGTGCTGATCGTCCCATTCATTGGTACCCTTTTATATGCAAAACTTAAAAAGAAGGATGTATCACAAGAACTTAACTAGTGGTGGTGAAGGAAATTGAATCAACAAACAAACGAACCGTGGTGGAAAAAAGCCGTGGTCTATCAAATCTATCCGAAGAGCTTTTTAGACACAACAGGCTCTGGTACAGGTGATATCAATGGCGTGACGAAAAAGCTCGACTATATCAAAGAGCTAGGGGCGGATTGTATTTGGCTGACCCCTATGTATGAGTCACCACAGCATGACAATGGTTATGATATTAGTGATTATACAAAAATCCATGACATGTACGGCACAATGGCTGATTTTGAGCACATGCTGAAAGAAGCACATGAACGAGGGATCCGTGTCATCATGGATCTCGCCGTGAACCATACGTCGATTTTCCATGAGTGGTTTCAAGCCTCCCGAGAGTCGAAGGAGAACCCGTATCGAGACTATTATATTTGGAAGGAGCCGAAAGCGGACGGCTCTCCTCCGAATGACTGGCAGTCAAAGTTTGGCGGACCAGCGTGGGAATTAGATGAAGCGACAGGTGACTATTATCTTCATTTATATGATGTTACCCAGGCAGACCTCAATTGGGAACATGATGAAGTGCGCAGGAAAGTATATGACATCATGCACTTTTGGTTTGAAAAAGGGATCGATGGATTCAGACTGGATGTCATCAATAACATTTCAAAGGATCAACGCTTTTTAGATGATGCCGGGCAATCAGTGCAAGGTGATGGACGTATGTACTATACAGATGGGCCGAGAATTCATGAATTCTTGCATGAAATGAACCAGGAAGTGTTTTCGAAATACGATAGCATGACCGTGGGGGAAATGTCTTCAACGAATATTGCAGACTGCATTCGGTATACAAGACCTGATCGGCAGGAGCTGGATATGACGTTTAATTTTCATCATTTAAAAGTTGACTATCCTAACGGTGAAAAGTGGGCCATTGCGCCATTTGATTTTCTAGAGTTGAAATCAATTCTGTCAGAATGGCAGATGAAAATGCATGAGGGTGGCGGCTGGAACGCACTCTTTTGGTGTAACCATGACCAGCCGCGCATCGTGTCAAGGTACGGTGATGATGGCACGTACCATCAGCAATCAGCGAAGATGCTGGCGACCACCATTCATTTGATGCAAGGCACTCCTTATATTTATCAAGGTGAAGAAATTGGGATGAAGAATCCTCGCTTTGAGGACATTTCGTCATACCGCGATATCGAATCACTCAATATGTACGAAGTCATGCTTGAAAAAGGGAAAACAAAGGAAGAAGCTTTGGCAATTTTACAGGTCAAATCAAGAGATAACGCAAGGACACCTATGCAATGGACGTCGGAAAAAAATGTGGGATTCTCAAAAGGTACACCTTGGATTGAACCAGCTCAAAACGATATTTCAGTAGAAGCTGCATTAAAAGACGAGACGTCGATTTTTTATCATTATCAAGCCCTTTGCAGACTTCGAAAAGAACTTGATGTGATCACCTATGGGAGCTTTACTTTACTGCTTTCAGATGATCCAAAGGTGTTTGCGTATGTGCGAGAAGGCAAAGATGAGAAGATTCTCGTGATCAACCATTTTTATGCAGGCGAGACGGACTTTACACTTCCAGATGAGCTTGCAAAGGATGTCAATGAAATGGAAGGGCAAGTCCTGCTGTCCAATTATGAGGATGTGCCGGCAGATATCAAGGGATTTACGTTGCGCCCATATGAGTCAATCGTTTATCATTTAACCAAACGCTAGTAAATGGGGCGGAAGGAAAATGAAAGAGAATAAGTTTCGAGTGATTTATGATCAGCTCGCAAGACGAATTGAACAAGGTGAATGGCAGGATAAAGGCATCCTCCCATCAGAACATGAGCTGTCTGTCATGTATGACACATCCCGTGAGACGGTGAGAAAGGCATTAAACATCCTTGTGCAAAATGGCTATATCCAAAAAATTCGTGGGAAAGGCTCAGTATTGCTGAATCGAGAGAAAATGCAGTTCCCAGTTTCGGGTCTTGTCAGCTTTAAAGAGCTTTCCCAAACGCTTGGGCGAAAGACGGTAACAACGGTTCATGAGTTCGGTTTAATCAAGCCAGATCAGTATATTCAGTCTCAGCTGAAAATCAGTGGGCAGGAGGACGTTTGGGAAGTGATTCGCTCTCGCAATATTAGCGGAGAAGAAGTCATTTTAGACAAAGATTACTTTTTGCAAAAACATGTGCAGGTCTTGTCTAAGGACATTTGTGAAGGATCGATTTACGAGTATATTGAAGGAGAACTTGGGGTCTCGATTAGTTATGCTCAAAAGGAATTTGTGGTCGAGCCATGTACTGAAGAAGATGAAAGGTATCTCGATTTGAACGGGTTTGATCATGTGGTAGTGGTGAAGAATTATGTGTTCTTGGAGGATACGAGTCTATTCCAATACACAGAAAGCCGCCACCGCCTAGATCGTTTCAGGTTCGTGGATTTTGCTAGAAGAGAGAAGTAGACAGGGCCGAGGCTCTGTCTATTTCAGGTTTTAGGGAAACAAGAGCAACATTCTAGGAGGACAAATGATCAGACTGAATAGACCATTAAAATTAAGAGATTTAGAAATTTTTAGCGTGATGAAAGATCACAGGATTTTATGTTATGTCATCATTGAAGACACGCGAAAACCGTTTACGGAAGAAGATAGAAAATTAGAGCTATTATGTTATATGGATGAAGAAGACATTCAAGCGATTTTGAATGTATTTCATCTTTCAATTATCAGTGATGAAATATTAAATGAAGAAGATTTAACCCTTGTGAAATCGTACTTTGCTGAATTTGTGAATAACACGAACTTAACGAATTTCATTACGAGAGAATATGTTCAAGAGGATTTATATGCCGTTGATGATGAAGATGATATCACGTTCTTTAATAGAATGCTGCGTCATATAGGGTCAGATGATGTGAAAGAATTTGATGACCGTCATTGGATGTATTTATCCCAAGATTGATAGTGAGATGGAAAAAAGACAAAGGGCTAAAATAAAGTACATTTTAGCCCTTTGTCCACAATCTGAAAGGACAGAGCCAATGCTCTGTCCTTTTCGATTAAGATGATACTTTGTTTCGTGTGCGCTTGCGCTGGTAGTAATAAAGGATACCGCCTGAGGCGAGCATGAGTAAGCCAATCAATACCGCTGTATACATCATCGTTGCAGTATTCGGCAGAGTGCCGCCTGGTAAGCCGCTTCCATCCTGATTTGGATTCGAACCGCCTGGAGCAGAAGTTCCACCGTCTCCGCCATTTTGGTCTGGAGCTGTTCCAGCCGCTTCACTTTGATTGAGTACGGTGTATTCACTAAAGTGCTCCGTTTTACCTGAGACAATCCCGTTTTCGAATGAACCGTTACTTGTTTTGGCATAGTGGTTTTTCTCACGATCGACATAATAGACACCTGGTTTTTTCGCTTTTTCAGGCGCATCTAATGTAAAGAACAGTGTGACGGGATCTTTAAAGGTAGACACATTTTTCTGATCTTGTTTGATTTGGAAATCGTAAGTGTCGGTTAATGCGTTTTTCACCTTATTTGTTTTTGCCATTGATATATCTGCTTGTTGCTCTGACAAATTGGAGAGCGGTAATGCTAGACCGACTTTGTCATGATAGATGGTGACGTTTGGATCTTGCTCTCGTTTCTTCAGTTCAGCTACTTGCCCTTTTGATAGAGACAATTGAACCTTTTTCGCTTCGGTTGCTTTGTCTAAATAGAGCAATGCTTTGTTCGTATGCTGCACATACGTTTGGAATTTCTCATCATCTTGAATGTCATAGGCGCCTTTTCCTTTCAAGCGAGGAAGGAATACTTCTTTCACTCGATGGTCGATGACTGGAGAAATATGACCGTCTGCCTGTTCAATTTGCTCTTTGAAAATTTCATAGTCAACATAGCCTAAGTCTTCACCATGAGACGCTTCTGTAAAGACGCTGTAGCCATCACCGCCTGTGCCGACAAATGCATTAGTCGCCACGCGGTATGTTTTCTGATCATCAATGTCAGTCAGATTGCCATTTTGATCTTTCAATTTGACATCAATCAGTCTGCTGCCAGCCGGTTTACTCAGTGTAAACGTATATTCAATGCCAGCTACATGAGGGAATGCGCCTCCGCCTTCTTCAATGCCTGAAAGCCCTTGTTCAAGCGCTTTTTTAATTTGACTGCCTTTTAAATCTGCGACATATAGTGTGTTTCCAAAAGGCATCACGGTTAAAATATCCCCTAATGTGATAACTCCTTTTTCAATGCTGCCTCGAATACCACCCCCGTTTGTAATGGCAAGGTCAGCCCCAGCAGATTCTTGTGCTTTCTTTAACATGCCATCTGCAATAAAGTTTCCAAGGTTCGTTTCCTTTGCACGGACGTGTTCACGTTGTCCATCTAAAAAGACATCTGACGTCCCGACTTTTTCGGTTTTTAAATCTTGGATATCTGCTTTGTACTGATCAAGAATCGCTTTTGCGTCCGCATCTTCTTTCACAGAGTCGTCGATCGTGATGAGGTCAAAAGTAGATTCTTTTGGCTGTACGACGCCTTTTTTGTCAAAGGCCACGTCTACTTTTCCTAAAAATTGTCCGTAGTCTTTTACTTGCGCAACAATCGTAGGTTCTTTTTTATTGATGACCTTTAATTTTTCAACAAGGGTGTGGGTGTGACCGCCAATGATGAGATCAATGCCATCTACTTTTTGAGCCAGTTCTAGATCACGGTTATAGCCAATATGTGTAAGCGCAATAATTTTATTAATTTTTTCCTCAGTTTGAATGGTATTGACTGTTTCTTTTGCTTTTTTGTATGCATCTTGAAATTGAATGTTTGGACCACTGCTGGATGTAATGGCTGTGTCTTCAGTGGTTAGACCGAATACAGCGACCTTTTCACCATTTACATCAAGTAGAATGTAAGGGTAAATGCCAGCTTCTTTTTTCTCACCAGCTTTAAATGTTGCTGGTTTTTTCACTAAATCGCTTAACTGTTTTTCCTTAGAGACATTCACGTTTGATGACACGATCGGGAAGTTCGGTTTTTCAAACTGGTGACGGTTTTGAGCATCTACGCTGGATGCATCACCTGTCAGGAATTGACGAAGGACAGATGGACCTTTGTCAAATTCATGATTCCCAAACGTCATGGCATCGTATTTCATTAAGTTCATCAGTTTCAGATCGGCAAGTCCTTGCCATTTTGTGAAATAGAGATCACCAGAGAAGACATCTCCAGCGTCTAATAAAATATTGTTTTCGCTTTGGGCGCGAACTTCTTTGATCTTAGTTGCGCGTCTTGCTGCATCATCCAGATGGGCATGTGTATCGTTTGTATGCATCACCGTTAAATGCCAATTGTCTGTTGCAGGTGGTTCTGTTGTATCATCATCTTTAAACGCTAGCTTGTACACGCCAAGTCCGTCTGTGCTGGCATTTCGAATAAAGTCGACGCTGTTTGATTTCTCTGCGAACGGTTTTGCAAGTAGAGAAGATTCAAAAGTGACGGTTGCGCCTTTGATCGGTGCAATGGACCAGTTTTGATCTGCGCTTGGGTTAATGGTTTTTTGTTCAATAATATAATCCATCAGCACTTGGCGGTTCTCATCTGCTGAGGCAAGCACCACTTTATCTTGTGTGAGGTGCGGGAAGCCTCCGCCGCCAGATGCACGGTAGTTGTTTGTCACGACTAAAAATTCTTGATTGTCAGAAACGGGTTTTCCGTTGTAAGACAAGTTTTTGATGCGGTTCGCACTAGCGTTAACAAGTGTGCCCGTTGTGCTGTATTTAGCAGGCTGTGTGACATCTACTTGGTACGTCACACCATCGATCACATCAAAATTATATGAGCGGTATTCTTCGTTTAAAATAGGCTGTTCATTTGAAGTATTTGGTTTGATCTGGTTAAACTGACCTGCAGACATTTCAAGCCAGTCTTTTACTTCACTGCCTTTTAGTTTTACAATCTGTACGGTGTTATCGTAAAGATAGAGATCACCGATGTTTTTAATCGCTAAATCACCTTTTGCGATATTTGTATAATAGTTCACACCGTTGCGTCCGCCGGCTTTAAATGGCGCACCCGCAGAGAGAATCGGCAAGTTTTTGTACGAAGTATCTTTCATTTTTTCTTGTGCATACCATTTCTGGGCATCTGTCACGATTTGAATAGAAGGGTCATCCATTACTTGAGCGAAAAAGCTGTTAATGTCTGCTTCTGTTTTTCCAACTGGCTTTCTGACATAATCCAGGGTGTTTTGGTGAGTTGTTTGAATGGCATCTTTTACTGTACTGTTTTGAGATGTCACCCCGGCAACGGATTCGATTTTGCCTGTTCCGTCTGTGACTTTCCAGTTGCTGCCGTCTGGTTCTAGCGTTAAATCAATGACCCCGAGGTAGCTTCCCCAGTTTTTTGACATGACGACAGGAATGCCATTAATGGTTCCCTTTGCGACATCAAATTTGTCAACGCCGCTATATTCAGCGCTTGGGAATGTGCCATGCTGGTGGCCAGACACAATCGCATCAATGCCTTTTGTTTTCGTGGCAAGGTCAAAGATCATATTTTCTGATCCTTTAGGTGAAGCTGTTTTTTCAATTCCTGTATGAGCAAGAGCGACGATGACATCTGCGCCTTTTGCTTTCATTTCTGGAATGGTTTCATTGGCAGACTCCACAATATCTTGCACTTGAACTTGTCCATCTAAATGTTTCTTATCCCACGTCATAATTTGTGGTGGTACGAATCCTATGTAACCGACTTTCACAGTTTGGGAGGCTCCGTTTGCATCTTTAAAGGTTTTATCCTGAATGACATAAGGAGTAAATCGGTGTTCTCCGTTTAACTTTTTGACGTTCGCATTGACAATCGGGAAGTTGGCGCCCGCAATGGTACCGTCAAGAAAAGATAAACCGTAGTTAAATTCATGATTGCCGAGTGTACCTGCATCATATTTTAATTTGTTGAGTGTATGAATAATGGGGTGAACCTTTGTTTGATTGATGATGCTGTCTTTTTCATTTTTATAAACGTATTCTCCAAGAGGGGTTCCTTGAATCAGGTCTCCGTTATCAACAAGGAGTGTATTGGGATTTTGTGAACGGTGCTTGTCAATCAGCTCGGCTGTTTTTGCCAAACCGAATTCATTTGTTTCTTTGTCACTGTAGTAATCATAATTCATCATGTTCGCATGAACATCCGTTGTGGCTAAGATACTGACCTTTACGGCACTGCCGCTTTCTGTTTCTGCATGAGTAGGTACTGCTGGGAGAATGAGACTAATCAACATCATGGAAGTGAGCAGAATAGACAGGTTTTTCCTTCGTTTAGACCTATGTGCTTGCTTCTTCACCTGATCTCCGCCTTTCTAATTTTTTTGACCACAATACCTATTGTAGAAATGTTTCGTTAACTTTTGTAGTTATTTTTTGCAGATTATTGTAAAGATAACATAAATCATACCAATTACCTTGTTAAGGGGATGTGAATGAGTCTAAATGCTTATTTTTCTGAAAGGGGGTTTTCTCATAGGGATAGGATGTTTGATTTCAATTGGCGGGGGTATAGTGTGTAGTGTAAACGATAATCAAGCAGGAGGGTTTCTACATGGGTAAGAAAATTGCAGTTGTCTTAACAGATTACTTTGAGGATGTTGAATTCACCGAGCCTGCAAAAGCCTTTAAAGACGCAGGCCATGAGATCACAGTGATTGAAAACGAAAAAGGAAAAACAGTGAAAGGAAAGCAAGGAGAGGCAGAAGTAAGAGTCGATGCGTCTATCGATAACGTGAAACCAGAAGACTTCGATGCACTTCTGATTCCTGGCGGCTTCTCACCAGACATTCTGCGTGCGGATGATCGCTACGTGCAATTCACAAAAGCCTTTATGGACGAGAAAAAACCAGTATTTGCGATCTGTCATGGACCGCAATTGCTTATTACAGCGAAGACGCTGGAAGGAAGAGGCGCGACCGGCTATACATCCATTCAAGTAGATATGGAAAACGCAGGCGCCAAATTCAAAGATGAAGAAGTCGTCGTTTGTCAGGATCAGCTTGTCACAAGCCGTACACCTGATGACATTCCAGCATTTAACCGTGAATCATTAAAACTGCTCGCCAAATAAGTAGTTTTGACAGGATAAACAAAGCCAGCACCTTGCGGGGTGCTGGCTTTTTCTGTGCATGGATGTAAGAAAGCGGCGTCAACCGCAATTCAGTATCAGGTGCACGATTATTTTCTTAAGCTTTTCAGTTCGCTTGCAATGGCTTGCATTTCACTTGGGCTGAATGAAGATTTTTTCATCACCATTTGGTGAAGAAATTCAATATCTTCATACTTATCTGGACTGAAGTCTTCTGCTTTGATGACTCCAATATTCAGCATATTGAGCTTTTGCGAAATGTCTTCAATCAGCTGATTGACTTCAGCCGCTTTTTGCTGTGACAAGGGCGGCACGTCCTTTCCTGCATGTGTCGAATAATATGTCTATTTTAACAGAAAAGCAAAAGAATAAAAGGGCTATTATGACGACACTGAAATGTTTTTTTCCTTTTTCTCCTCTTTGATCTTATCAATGATTCGTTTGGATTCAAACACCACAACACCTGATAAACCGATGAGTCCAATTAAGTTTGGAATGGCCATCAGTCCATTGAGCATATCTGCTACGCCCCAGACGAAGTCATTCTTAAACACGGCACCGAAAAAGACAGCTATCACAAACACGATACGATAATACATGACGTACGAATCCTTCGCCAAATATGTAAAGCATTTTTCCCCGTAATAGGACCAGCCAATGATGGTTGAATAAGCAAACAGGAGCAGCCCGATTGCCACGATGGTTGAGCCAGCTGGACCGAGGAAGTGAGCAAAGGATAACGAAGTCAGCGCATCACTTTTTTCTGTTAAATACATATCTGCCATGACAATCGTAATGCCAGTGATAGAACAAACAATGATGGTATCAATAAACACTTGCGTCATAGAGACGAGAGCTTGACGGGCAGGCATATCCGTTTTCGCAGCTGCAGCAGCAATTGGTGCTGATCCAAGACCAGCTTCATTGGAAAAGACGCCTCGCGCGACACCCCAGCGAATAACGGTTCCAATCGCACCACCTGCCACGGCTTGACCTGTAAAAGCATCTGAGAAAATAAGACTGACTGCGCCAGGAACAAGATCAGCATTCATGACAAGAATGATGAGCCCGCAAATGACGTAAAATAAAGCCATGACTGGTACAAAAATAGATGTCACTCGGCCGATACTTTTAATTCCGCCTAAAATCACGAGTGCCGTAAAGGCGGTAATGATGATACCTGTTACCCAAGTTGGAATTTGAAAAGTAGAATTCATGACGCCTGAGATGGAATTAGACTGTACCAGGTTGCCGATCCCAAAGGCAGCACTGGCACCGAAAACAGCAAATAGCACCCCTAGCCATTTCTGTTTTAAGCCATGCTCTAAATAATACATAGGTCCGCCAGACATTTCGCCTTTTTCGTTTTTGACCCTGTATTTTACAGCCAGAACAGCTTCTGCAAACTTGGTGGCCATCCCGAAAAATGCAGCAAACCACATCCAAAATACTGCACCAGGACCACCTGCAATGACAGCTGAGGCAACACCGACGATATTCCCTGTACCGACAGTTGCAGCAAGAGCCGTCATTAATGCTTGGAAATGGGAGATATCTCCCTCTGAAGTTTTGTCTTGTTTTGAAAAAGCGAGCTTTAAAGAATAAGGAAGTAATCTAATTTGAATGAAGAGAACGCGAAAGGTGAGGTAGATTCCAGTACCAACAATTAAAATTAACAGGGGAGGCCCCCACAAAAAATTGTTCATCGTCGTGACAAATTGCTCAATGATTCCCATCTAATGTCCCCCTTTGTTTGTGTAATTCTCCTAAAGTTTCTCCTGTTTTTGTGTAATTTGTCAATGCCGATGGGAGTTTTTCTTGCAAAGTTTCCAAAAGAAAAAGGGCTTGATATGATAGAGAAAAGGTTTTCCAATGGGACTCTTAGGGAAAAGATAGGAGGAGAATGAAGGATGATTCATGTATTATTTGTGTGCCTCGGCAATATTTGCAGGTCACCGATGGCAGAGGCGATGTTTAGAAAACGAGTTGAAGACGAAGGGCTGAGTGAACACTTTGTGATTGATTCAGCAGGCATTGGCGGCTGGCATCAAGGCAGTCCTCCGCATGAAGGAACACGAAAGCTGCTTGATGAAAAGGGTATCAGCTATGAAGGAATGACGGCAAGACAAATCATGGATAAGGATATCACCACATACGACTATATCATTGCGATGGATGCTGAAAATGTAGGCGCCCTCCGCAGTTTAGCCGGCTATGGAAAACATCACTTTATTGGCCGTCTTCTTGACTTTGTAGAAGACGACGATCGAGACGATGTGCCAGATCCTTATTACACTGGGAACTTTGAGGAAGTACATGATTTAATTGAAACAGGAATTGATCGTTTTTTGACGTATGTAAAAAAAGAGAAACACCTTTAACTGAAAGGAGATCAGATGAGATGGAAGAGAACAAACAAATCGTGCTTCGGGGAGCTGTTATAGGCGCAGCCTGCGGCATATTGCTGACATTATTTCATCGTCCAACAAGAACTGCACTGAAAGAAAAATGGAATGACTGCCAGCAAAAGCTGGATGAATACCGCCTAGAGCCTGGCAAGATGTCTGCTTGCGTGAAGGAAAAAATGGAAGAAACGAAGCAATTGATGAGAACGGTCTCAGATGATTTGTCTTTTCTGAATGAACAGGTGAATCAGTTAAAGGAAACAACACCAAAGGTATTAGAGATTATTGAAGAAACAAAGGATCACTTTCAAAAGAAACAGAAAGATTGATCATTGGAGATGAGGCGTATGGGTTTTGTTAAAGCGTTAATTGGACGCTTTTTGCTGCATGAAGGACCGGCAAAATCAGCTGAGCTTGCGTATTTCTTTTTGCTTTCATTATTTCCGTTTCTCATCTTCGTGCTGACGCTTGTTGGTTATTTGCCGCTGACATCAAAGGATGTTCTAAGCGTCATTTCTGGTTATGCGCCAGAGGGAGCGCTTTCGATGATTGAATCCATTGCCGAAGAGACACTGAATAACCGTAACGGCGGATTGTTGTCATTCGGGATTATTGCGGCACTCTGGTCTGCATCCAACGGCATTAATGCGGTGGTCAGAGCATTTAACCACGCTTACGAAGTTGAGGAAAATCGTTCCTTCATTCTCGTACGTTTAACATCGATCATCTTAACCATTGCGATGGTGCTTACGATTATTTTTGCCTTGATGCTGCCTGTCTTTGGAAAAGAGCTTGGTTTATTCGTTGCCAAATTAGTAGGACAGTCAGATGCCTTTCTCACCATTTGGACCGCCATGAGATGGATTATTAGTCCACTGATTTTACTGATTGTTTTTACATCCCTATATTATTTTGCCCCTAACATCAGGCTGAAATTGAAATTTGTGCTGCCGGGTGCCATATTTGCCTCTGTTGGCTGGATTCTCGTCAGCATGCTGTTCTCATTTTATGTAGGCGAATTTGCCAACTATAGTGCGATGTACGGAAGCATTGGGGGAATCATTATATTAATGATGTGGTTTTATTTAACCGGCATTATGATCATCCTCGGCGGCGAGCTCAATGCGCTTTTACATAAGCGTAAAATCGTACCAGGCAAGGTGTGAAGAAAACCGGGCATCCTAAAGAAGAACGAACTTGTTCAATCTTGACGGATGGAGGAATAACGAATGTCTAAACAATCTAAAAAAGGCGGAAGCAACACAAAACAAAACAAAGGCCATCAGCCAAAGCACAAAACAAGCGGAAGTGCGAATGGGCAAAATGGGTATCACTAGATGAAAAAACTCCTCTGCATAGGTGCAGGGGAGTTTTTAATGATTCAATTTCCGTATATAACGCTTCAGGAGAAAAGCTGCATCAGGCTTTGGCTGATAGTTTGGATCGAGCTGAAAGCCTGCTTTCATCGCAACACGTTCGCTTCTGACATGCCCAACAGGACAAAAGATTTCAAATCCATCGACTTCAGGAGCAAAGGCATCTGTCATACATTTCACTGTTTTGGTCACAATACCTTGCCCTTGCGCATCTTCACCAATCCAATACCCAATATTGCCTATCCGATGCTGAAACGTCATGCGGAATACACCGATTAATTGATCGTTTAATACGATACCCGCTTCTATATCTTTTTTTTCAGCATAGGCAGCGCGGGCAGATTGAATAAATGATTGAACATCTTCTATGCGATGACAGTGATTCACCCATGGTAGCCACTCTCCCAAGTGATCTTTATTCTGCTGGATAAGTGCAAATAATGCCTCTGCATCGGCTACTTGTAAACACGCCAATTTTAAGTCATCTGAAATGTTAAATGTAAACAAAATAGATCCTCCATTTAGTTACTTTCAACCACTGCCAGCGTCTTCCCAAATCGAACACAACAAAACACAAATAAAATCACAATGCTGACAAGGTAAAGTAAATTCATGCCCTCAAACGTCTGCACAAAGAATCCGCCAAGAACCGGACCGAGAATACTTCCTGCACTAAACGCCATCCCGCACATCAAATTCCCAGCAGGCAGCAGATGCTTTGGCAATAAGTCTGTCATATAACTGATGCCAAGTGAGAAGGTCGAACCTACAGCCATACCTGCGATAAAGAAACAGATCGCAACAGCCAAAACGGACTGAATGAAAATCCCTGCTAAAAGGAAAAAGAATGAACCGACGAGTGTCACAACTAAAATCATGCGTCGTCTGCCGAAACGGTCACTCAGCATCCCGAGTGGAAGCTGAAAAACAATACTCCCAATCGCAAACGCAGGTAAAATAAACGCAACAGCATCTATCGTCACCCCGCTTCTCAGTGCATACACAGGGAAATTACTATTGAGCGTCGTCTCTAAAAAGCCATAGCAAAACGGCATCATAAACGCTACCCAGCCAAATTGAAACGCCTTCTTGAAGCGCTTCAAACTATTTGTCTGCTCTGACGTCTGCATTTCACCTGTATCAGGATATGTATTTTTTAAAACAAACACAAGCAGCCAAATACACAAACTAACTGCACCAGACACAATAAACGGCAAGGATGGATTGATTTCAATGAGTGGTGTTAAAAAAGGGCCAGCGGCAAAACCGAGACCAAAGGATAACCCATACAATGAAATATTTCGCCCGCGATTTCTAGATGATGAGGCATAGGTTACCCACGTCTGTGTGGAGAAATGAAGCATATGATCACCGATGCCGATCATCAGCCGCAAGAAGAACCAGACGATATAAGATTCAATAAAGACAAAGCTAAACAAACTTAAAAAGACAGCAGCGCCCCCAATGACGATTAATGGTTTAAATCCGAAGCGGCGAAGCGGCGCTTCCATAAAAGGAGACGCAAGCAGCACGCCGAGATATAAGCCGGTGGCATGCAGTCCGTTTAATGTCGGGGAAGTGCCGGCATGTTCGAAAATAATTGAAATAACAGGTAGTAACGCTCCCTGTGAAAAACCAGATACGGATACAAGTAAAATTAAAATCATAAAATGAATTCTCGACATAAGAAGCTCCTTACAAGTTCATGCTTTCATCGTACAATGGAACCATAGGGGTTTCAATAGAAAGGTGGAAAAGGAATGAAGCTGATATACGAAAATGATCGGTGGATCGCAAATGCTGATCAAAGGCAGCTACATATTTCAGGAAATGAAGAAGCGGGATACAGGCCGTATCAATTGTTCACCTCGGCTATTGCGGGCTGTTTTGGAGAAATGGTCATTCATGTATGCCGGAAAAAACGAATATCCTATCAAGGGCTGACCATTACACCTGAAACGACAAGAGAAGGAACTGTAAACAAAATCACTCATATTCATTTACATATGATCTTTGAAAGCATCAGCACCTCTGATGAACAGCTGGAAAAAGTAATGAAACTTGCGTTGAAACATTGCTCCATGGTGCAATCCGTGAAAGGAACGATTGATATCACCCTTTCACACGAACGAATCTAAATGTATATGATGCCGGCACTCACGAAAGAATAACAGTCAGATATGATGTAAAGGAGATTGGCTGTATGAATCGTTTGTTTCTTGTGATTGTCGCAATTGGTGTTCCATTATCTGTAATTGGTAGTTTTCTTCATTTCCCGCAGGCTGTCATGTTTGCCGTCTATTGTATCGCCATCATCGGTCTTGCAAGTTTTATGGGAAGAGCGACAGAGAGTCTTGCCATTATAGCGGGACCAAGAATTGGTGGGTTATTAAACGCTACTTTTGGAAATGCAGTAGAATTAATCATTTCATTTTTTGCATTAAAACAAGGACTCACCGCCATTGTCCTTGCTTCACTCACTGGCTCAGTAATCGGCAATTTACTGCTTGTGGCTGGACTGTCTTTTTTCGTTGGCGGATTGAAATTTAAACGACAAGAGTTCAATGTCCACGATGCAAGGCATAACTCTGGGCTGCTTATGTTTGCGATTATTGTGGCATTTGTCATTCCAGAAGTCTTTTCTATGGGGATGGCAGAAGATCGTCAATTTGTTTTAAGTATTGGCATTAGCATTGTGATGATTTTGCTTTATGTCGCAGCACTCTATTTCAAACTTGTCAGCCACAGGGGTGTTTATGTTGCTAAGCAAGAAATTGCGAAAGGGGGAGCCGCGACGGAAGAAGAGACACCAGAATGGTCTGGGAAGTTTGCCACGGCGATTTTACTCCTTGCGACAATTGCTGTGGCGTATATTTCAGAGCGGCTCGTCCATACATTTGACACGGTCGGAGAACAGTTTGGCTGGAGTGAACTGTTTATCGGGGTCATCATTGTTGCGATTGTCGGTAATGCAGCAGAACACGCTTCTGCTGTGATTATGGCGTATAAAAACAAAATGGATGTCGCAGTGGAAATTGCTTTCGGTTCCACGCTTCAAGTCGCCATGATGGTCGCACCGATCCTTGTGATCAGCTCTCTGTTTTTTGAAAAGCAAATGCCACTGATCTTCTCATTACCAGAGCTCATTGCCATGGCATCCTCTGTTTTACTGACGGTCATCCTTTCAAATGATGGGGATACGAACTGGTTTGAAGGTGCTACATTGCTCGCTGCCTATTTCATTATGGCGATTGGATTTTTCCTTTTATAATCTTTTGTGGATAAGGGACGTCTTTCGGGAAAATACTATGGAAAAATGAATGAGAAAGAGTGATGATATGAAAAAGATGCCCCGCATCATGTTTGTTGTTCTCTTATCCTTAAGTTTTCTATACAGCTTTCCAGCCGAGGCAGCAAAGCCGTTTAAGGTGCCATCGTCTGTCGCCAGTATCTCAAAGGAAAATACGTATCCAAATGCGTCACAAGATCAGCCGCTGCTCCAGCCGAGCGAGCTGACGGCCGAATTATTTAAAACAACAAGTGTACCAATTGAAAATACACATTTGATTAAAATGCTGAATGAATCCAGTATCTCAGGTACACCGCTAGCAGTTGGCTACAGGGCAACGATTTTTCTTGGAAGATGGGCACTCAGCTATGATTCAAACGAAACCGTCGCCAATTGGGAATACAAAAAAGTGAACACGAATCACATTGATAATAGAGGCGGAAACAAAACAGCCATCGGCAAATATGTGCAAAAGCAACAAGTAAAAGTAAGTGGAGGGCTCACAGCAAAAGTTCCAAACCCAGAAGATGTGAAAACATTGATGATGCAAAAAGCCATCCAAAAAACAAAACTTCCGCTCGCCTTCGACACAGTGATTGGTGCAGGAACAAAGCGAGATCAGTCCTACCACGTATCTCCGAAAAAAGCAGCAACCCTGCATGCATACGCTCCAGCCATTAACGAAAAAGGAAAGGTTACTTACGGAGAAGTGTATCTTGTGCTCAAGGGAAATAAACGCAAACTTGTCGTGAAAAATGTGACCTCACAAGGAATCGGCGCTTGGATTCCTGTTCAAGATCACCTGACGTTTGGGTTTCAAGGGATGAATTAAAAACAGTCATCTCCTCTTACCAAGGGGAGATGACTGTTTTTTGATTAAGATGTCCTATCTTTTTTCTTTTTCATTTCATGAATGTAAAAATCAAAGGCGTTATATAAAAACCATACAAAGAAAAGAAAGAGAAAGACTTTAGTGAATATCGTCAAATTGTTGAAAATTAAGCATAGGCCAATAAAAGGGAGGATCATAAAGCCATAATACGAAAACCACCATGTTTTAAAAATGAAACTCAGCTCCTTGGTTATTTGTGGAAACGACTCTTTCTTCATATTACATGGTCTTGAGTAGAACGTAAACCTTACCTAGACAATAAAAAAGCCAACGCAGAAGTTGAATGAATCCAACAACTACGATGGCTTAGCTGATTATTCCCCTAAATCCACATTATGATAAACCTGCTGCACGTCTTCAAGCTCTTCTAATACATCGATGAGTTTTTCAAATTGTGCTTTCGATTCATCATCTAATGTCACTTCGTTTTGAGGCAGCATTGTGATTTCGGCTACAGTAAATTCTTCTACGCCTGCCTGTTTGAACGCTTCTTGAACTTGATGGAATTGATCTGGTTCAGCGTAGACGATCACCGTATCATCTTCTTCCATAATGTCACGTACATCAATGTCTGCTTCCATTAAAAGTTCAAGCGTTTCTTCTTCACTTTTCCCCTCGACACCGATCACCGCTGTTTGGTCAAACATGTAAGCAACAGATCCACTGACGCCCATATTTCCGCCGTTTTTCCCAAATGCTGCACGAACATCAGACGCTGTGCGGTTGACGTTATTGGTCAGGGCATCAACAATCACCATAGATCCGTTTGGACCAAATCCTTCGTAACGCAGCTCATCGAAGTTCTCTTCTGCGCCGCCTTTTGCTTTTTCAATCGCACGGTCCACAATGTGTTTTGGGACACTATATGTTTTTGCACGTTCTAGGACAAAACGAAGTGCTTGGTTTGATTCTGGATTTGGCTCACCTTGCTTGGCAGCCACATAGATTTCACGCCCGAATTTTGCGTAAATACGACTTGTATTGGCATCCTTTGATGCTTTCTTTTCTTTAATGTTGTTCCATTTACGACCCATCTTATTCACTCTCTTTCACTTAGTAAATACACAGTATGAGGGTCCCCATGCTGCATGAAATCAATCTGCTTTCTATTATACATGAATCAGTCAAGAGGATAGAAGTAAGAGGGCTGAAAAGAAAAGAATTCCTTAGCTGATATGTCCAAGTTGTTCAAGCGTCTTATTTTTCTCATGCGGTCTAGTCAGCTCATCACACCAAATGATCCCGGTATTTAGTTAACTGGCGAACTAAATGCATGATGAACAAAAAGTGATCAAAAAAAATAACCCCATCACAAATGAGGTTATTTTGCAGGCTGTGGATAGACGAGATCCTCAAGCAATTTCACATCATGCTGATGAAGTTGTGTGATCATTTCTTTTCGCACAGCGAGGGCGGCTTCGAAGTATTTTTCATCCTCGACCATTCCTTTTACGGTGATCTCAATCCCGCGATTCAATTTATTGAGCCCCATAATGCCATGAACCTGAAAAGGTTCAATGGCGTTTTGGAATTCATCTTTTTTCAGTAAATCATGATGCATTTGATTTAACTGATCACATGCTGTTTCTAGCGCCTTGAAAGCAATGTCAGGATTTTGGTTTGCGCTGATCAAGACTGACTCTGTGATACGCATGTAGTGCATATTGTAGTTTTGGATTTGACGAATGTCTCCGTTTGAAATGGTTAACAGCTTGCCGCTCCATTCTCTAATTTGCAGAGACCGGAGACCAATTTCTTCAATGGTTCCGTTAAAAAGATTATTGACCGTCACATAGTCACCTTTATGAATTTGACGTTCATAAATGAGGAAGATGCCAGCTAAAATGTCACGAATTAAGGTCTGAGCACCAAAACCAATGACAATTCCAGCAACACCAGCCCCCGCAAGGATTTTCCCAAAGTCATGAAAGAATAGAGAAACCACATATAAGACAAAACATATGGAAGCTGTATACTTTGAAACCGATTTGACCAAGCTCTCAATCGTTTTTTTCTTTTTATCTTCAATGAATTCAGTTCGTTTAAAGAAAATCTGAAGCGCTTTGTTGATCATAAAGACGGCAAGCCAAAGAATGAGTCCAACAAGGAGAATTTCAATGTATTTGTTCTTGACCACTGTCAGAAATGTTTCGTCCATCTATCGGTTACCCCCTGGCTGTACGAGAAGTAAAATCAACATCTTGATAATAACTGTTTTTCACAAGAACATTCGGACCAAGGCATTGCACACTTGGGCAATGACAATTCAGTTCTTTTGCCAATTTTGTGTTCATCCAGCGTGTATAAGCTGATTGCAACGTATCGGTTTCAATATTTCCTAATGGCGGTGTATCGCCAAAGTCTGTCACAATAATATTCCCATCAAAAATATTCACATTCAACCGTGAACGGCCATCAGGGTCATTTCGTACTGTCACATTTTTCGCTTGACGCAATCGAGTCAAGAGGCGCTGGTCTTCTTCATCTGTGCTGCATGAATAAAATGGCAATGTGCCAAACAGCATCCAAGTGTTCTCATCACGAACATCGAGCAGCTGATGAATCGCATCCCGCATTTGCGGAAGCGACAATGATTCAAGGGCGCTGGCAAAATCACTTGGATACATCGGATGAACTTCGTGACGCTGGCATTTCATCTCGTCCACGATTTGACGATGGATGTGTTCAATATAAGGAAGCGTACGCTTATTCAGCATCGTTTCAGCAGATACGGTTACACCCGCTTTCACAAGTGCTTGACTATTCTCAATCATGCGGTTAAACAATTTCTCACGCTGCTCAAAGGTTGGCTTTCGGTCCATCATTGCAAAACCAACCGTAGCAAACTCTTCGACTGTTCCCCAGTTATGTGAAATGTGTAGGACATCCAAGTATGGAATAATCTCTTCATATCGAGCCAAATCAAGCGTTAAATTCGAATTAATTTGGGTACGGACGCCGCGTTCATGGGCATACTTTAATAAAGGAACGACATATTCCCGTACAGATTTCAGAGACAGCATCGGCTCTCCTCCTGTAATGCTAAGGGAACGCAAGAGCGGTACTTCATCTAAACGGCGAAGCAGTAAATCGAGTGGCAGTGCATTCGGATCTTTAGGCTGAAGCGTATAGCCAACCGCACAGTGCTCACATCTCATGTTACACAACGTCGTTGTCGTCAATTCAATATTTGTCAGCTTCATTTCTCCGTAATCCTGCACATCGAGATAGGCTTCCCAAGGGTCGAATGCAGGTGTAATCGGACGAAGTGCTGTTTTTTGGTTCATGGTATCTATCTCCTTTTCATTCGGGCAAACATAGACCCGCCAACAGTTAATTTTAAGCCCCATCACCGTTATACGCAAGAGGGGACCCAATTGATTTACAAAGGAAAAAAAGATAAGCTATAAACAAATGCTAAAGGGAGTGTATCTATGGGCAAGGCAGCAGACAGCAAAGAGCAGCAGGTTGATTATTTAAAGAACCGATTAGATATGTTTATGAATGTGATTGATTCATTAGATCCTGAATCCACAGACGTTGAGGATATAGACAGACTGATCCAGATGATTGACGACCTAGAAGCGAAATATGAACGGTTTAAAACCGATTGGAAGGAAGAATAGCTCGCACAGTGCGAGCTTTTTTCTTTAAATTGGCAGGTCAAAAAGTGTATGAGTACCCGGTATAATCTGCACAATAGAAGAAAAACCGGGAAGTGACGTAAATGAAAAAATGCATACTGATCTGTTTATGTGCGCTTTTTGTATCGATGCCTTTTTCAAAACTAGAAGCCGTGTCTAATCAGCCAATTCATTGGGGATTTGCTAAAAGCAAAGAGCACAAGCCAGCAGATGCCGGCAAGGAACTGACGACACTCTTAAAGAAATATGATGCTTTCTATTTAGGAAATACGAAAAAGAAAGAGATTTATTTTACTTTCGATAATGGCTATGAAAATGGGTACACACCCAAAATCTTGGACGTGCTGAAAAAGCATCAAGTACCAGGCACCTTTTTTGTGACTGGGCACTTCGTAAAGGACCAGCCCAAGCTCGTCAAACGTATGGCAGAGGAAGGTCATATTATTGGCAACCATTCCTATCACCATCCAGATTTAACAACAAAGAGCACGAAAGAAATCAAAGAAGAGCTAGATCGTGTCAATGAAGCGGTATACAAAATCACAGGAAAACAAGATAACCTCTACCTTCGTCCACCGCGCGGGGTGTTCAGTGAAAGGGTACTAAAGGAAACGAAACAGCTTGGCTACCAAACCGTTTTCTGGTCAGTAGCGTTTGTAGATTGGCATATCCACCATCAAAAAGGAAAACAGTATGCGTACAATCAAATGATGAAACAGGCGCATCCGGGTGCCATTTACTTACTTCATACCGTCTCAAGGGACAATGCCGAGGCACTTGATGATGCCATCACTGCTTTAAAAAAACAAGGATATACCTTTAAAAGCTTAGACGATCTCATGCTTGAAAAAGTATGGCATCTCCCTCAGCTATAGAAAAAAGCTTGCAGACATCTGCAAGCTTCAGCGTGTAGCCAAACCCTCGCATTCGGTGTCAGTCCTGCGTGCTGGTGCTCACGAATGTGACATTCGCTCCGCGCCAGTACTCGTCCTTCCTAGACTGCAAAGGTTTTCTATCACGCTGAAAAGAAGACAAAGGGCTAAAATAAACAACATTTTAGCCCTTTGTCAACAATATTAAGCTTGCAGACATCTGCAAGCTTTTTGAATTATCCTTCTCTTATTATACGCTGGAACAAAAGGGGACGATGACGAGTAAAGGAGTCAATCAAGCCCTCACCGAAAATCGTGATGCTTTGCTCCCAAGGATGTCCTAGTAAACCCCAGGTCATCTCTTTTGATAAAAAGAAATAGTCATCTCCATTTGGGAGCACAGGAACTCTCCATTCTCCAAATTCATCTTTTTCAAATGAGCCGTATGGTGTGATCCAATAGCATTCGTGCTGCCAATCAAGTACCTGCATATATTCGTCCGTTCCGGTGATATTCTCCTGAAAAGACAGCAGTGCCTTCTTTTCAAGGTCTTCATCCGCACTTAGGAGAGAAGGGTCCTCGAAATAAGCAGAGATATCATATGTGATGTAAGGAGATGGTGCTTGAAAACCTGGAAAGCGAGAGATGCTTGGGTTAAATTTAAACTTTTGATCAAATGTCTTCCATGCGGATTTTAGTTCTTTGTCTGTCAGTGGAATCCAGTTCTCCATAGTATCTCCCTTTCAAGCACTTCTCTCAAAAAACTATTTGAAAATCCTAAACCATCCTTTATGTTTAAACCACAAAAGCATCCCTGAGACAAGCAAACCCATGAAAATCAGTACGCCAAAATAGCCATATTTCCAGTGTAATTCAGGCATGTTATCAAAGTTCATCCCATATACCCCAACAATAAAGGTTAGTGGAATAAAAATCGTCGAGACAATGGTCAGTGTCATCATGATGGCATTCATTCGATTGGAATTTAGTGTTTGATAGCTGTCTCGTAAATCGGCTGTCATATCACGGTTTGACTCAACGATCTCTGTTAGTTTCAATATATGATCATAAATATCATTAAAATATGCTTGCCGGTTTGCATCGCTTTTCATCATATTCGTGTTCACAATTCGATATAAGAGGTCCCTCATCGGGATAATGGTTCTGCGCAGTTTGAGCAAATCGGATCGAATCCCGAATACTTCGTTCATTAATGTACCATACGTTTTATGCCCTTCTTCATCCTCGATTTCATTGAGCCTGTCCTCAATTTGATAAATAATAGGAAAATAATCATCGACGAGCTGGTCAATCAGCATATAAGCCATATGCTCTGGACCGCTCTCTCGTGCTTTATCAGACCCTTTGAGCTTTCGAATGACTCGATCAATGTAGGGTGCTTCCTTCAAATGAAAAGTAACGATATAGTTTTCTCCAACAAACAGGTCGACTTCCTCAGATCGAAGTGTTTTTTGATTGAGGGCATGAAGAACGAAAAATAAATACCCTTCATAAAAATCAAGCTTCGGCCGCTGTAAATAATGGAAGCAATCTTCAATCGCAAGCGGATGGAACTGAAAAAATTCCTTTAACAGTGCTGCTTCCTTTTCCGTTGGCGCATAAAAATCAATCCAATACCAGGCAATATCGGGGCTTGAAAGCTGCTGCAATGTTGCATGTTCAATCAAGTCGCCGTTTTTTGTCACTGCAAGTTTTTTCAGCATGTGTACCCCTCCAGACTTGCATTATATCATGAAGCAGCAGCGGTGAACTTATACGTTTTCACCATAAAAAAGCCGATCTCATCGCTGAGATCGGTCCAATGTGCGTGTATGATTGATGGATAAAGCGAGAATTAAGGACGATGGAACGTAACGAATTTATTTTGACGGTCAAACCAGCCTCTAAATGCCCAGTTATCCCAGCCACCATCGCCGTTGTTTTTAAATGTACCGCTTTCAAAAACCCAAATACCGTAAACAACATTACCAAGGTTAGCAGTAGCGAAAGTTTTCACGCCATTAAAGCGGTCTTCATAGTTCTGGCTTAGGTTAAAGACCATGACGTTATATCTGCCGCCAGCAGCATAGAATGTGCTTTCCATTACACCTTTAACGAATCCAGAACGGTTGGCATTTGCATTTACTGCGTTAATGATTGCATTGGCAATTCCAAGGACATCGAAATTGACGTTAACATTAGGACTAGCTTTAGTTCCAGCTTTACCTTCAGCAGCTTTGTTTAAAACAGTTTGCTGTAGTGTAGTAGAGACGGGTGCTGATGATGTTTTTTCAGCAGCGTCAGCGAATACTGGTAGTGTCGAAGAAACAGCAGTGGCAAGGGCAACAGAAAGAATTGTTTTTTTCATTGGTCGGATCTCCTTTGTTTTTAAATTTTGGGTCTTCTTTTAGTAAAACGTGAAACTAGGTGAAGCCGGTTATCAATGAGGTAAATATGTTCCTGCAAGATGAAACAAATGATTGCCTAATCCGCTAATTCCTTTGTTCACCTCCTTGATATGTCATAATTATACAAATATTTTTGGAATAGAAGATATCACCCATAGGTTCTATTTCTAATTTAAGGAAAATGATCCTAAAATGTTGAAGATTGCTGTCGAATTTTAGCTGAATTCGACTAAAAATTTTCATCTATCCAAAAGGAGAATGACCATAAATAAGGAAGATATAACTGATAAATTCTTGTACTCTTTATATTTAAAAGTATTCAATATAGAGAATCATTCATGCAAAGTGAAACAATCACATCTGCGTGTTGGCAGAAAGGAAGAGGAAAAACATGTGGGAAAAACACCTATTGGTTGAACCGCCCTATCACTTCGATCAAGTGCTGAGACGTTTGTCGAGCGATCCATTAAAGGCGGTCGATCTGGATAAAAGAGAAATCAAAGTACCGATGAGGCTGAATCATAAACCGTACGTTGCAGTCGTTCAAGCGACAGGAACAAAAGAAGCGCCTTCGTTCCGGGTACAGGCTAACGGACCGGAGGAAGCCATTCTTTCTGAGGTGAAGCGGATATTTGGCATGGAGCATCAATTACATGCCGTGCATGACCATTTTGCTCAAACAAATCTTGCGCCCATTTTTGAACGTCATATCGGAACGCCGCTTATGCTGGATTTCCATCTATATCATTGCCTGATGAAATGCATCATTCATCAGCAGCTCAATCTTGCATTTGCTTATGAGCTGACGAAACGGTTTGTTCATACGTATGGTGAGCAAATCGACGGCGTCTGGTTTGACCCTTTACCGGATACCATTGCATCACTTGAAACCGACGATTTGAGAAAACTGCAATTCAGTCAGCGAAAAGCGGAATATGTCATTGATGTCTCAAAGCGAATAGTGAGCGGCTCTCTGGATTTAGAAGAATTACACGACTTACCGGATATTGAAATTGAAGAACGTCTGCTTCCGATTAGAGGGATTGGACCTTGGACGGTTCAAAATGTCCTCATGAATGGACTTGGAAGACCAAATCTCTTTCCAATGGCAGATATCGGGATTCAAAATGCGATCAAACGTCACTTTGACCTGCCAGAAAAGCCAACAAAAGAAGAGATGGCAGTTTTAAGCAAGGAGTGGGCACCGTATTTAAGCTACGCCTCCCTTTATTTATGGAGAAGTATAGAGACAGATAATTAATTGAAAGGCATTTTCGCTCTTCGTCCAAGTCGTGATATACTATTCAGATGGAATAAAATGAGGACAACCGATAAAGGTTTAAATAGAACGGAGAGAATAAACGTGAAAGAAAAACAGCAAGGAGCCCTTCTGCAAAAAGGGCAGCAGTTCCCGCTTACCATTAAACGCCTTGGCATCAATGGGGAAGGGGTCGGTTATTTTAAAAAGCAAGTGGTCTTTGTCCCAGGTGCACTTCCAGGTGAGGAAGTAGTAGTTGAAGCAACGAATGTTCAAGCGAAATATGCAGAAGGTACGGTGAGGAAAGTCCGCAAGCGCTCAGAACATCGAGTCAAACCGCCGTGCCCAGTATACGAAGAGTGCGGAGGCTGTCAGCTTCAGCATTTGGCATACGAGCAGCAGCTAAAGGAAAAACGCGATATTGTCATTCAATCAATGGAGCGTCATACAAAGCTGTCGGTTGAAAAGATCGACATTAGACCAACAATCGGTATGGAAGATCCGTGGCACTACCGAAATAAAAGTCAGTTCCAAGTCGGAAGATCACATAGCGGCGACATCATCGCAGGGCTTTATGGGCTGAATTCTCATAAACTTGTTCCGATCAAGGAATGTATCGTCCAGCATCCGAAAACGAACAAAACAACAGGCGTCGTCCGCAAAATTTTAGAGAAATTCGGCGTATCTGTCTACAACGAGCGGACAAGAAAAGGCGACGTGCGCTCGATTGTTGTGCGTGTCGGCTTTGAAACAGGTGAAGTACAAGTCGTCCTTGTCACATCAAAGCCTGAGTTTCCAAAGAAAAAAGAAATCGCCGAAGCCATCCAAAAACGTCTGCCAGAAGTGACGTCTATTATGCACAATATCAATGGCGAAAAAACGTCAGTCATCTTTGGGCATAAAACATCGCACCTAGCTGGCAACATGGTCATCCAAGAATTTTTAGGAGACGTCTCATTTGAATTGAGTGCACGGGCTTTCTTCCAATTGAATCCGAAGCAGACATTAAAGCTTTACGACGAAGCGAAAAAAGCGGCCAAACTGACTGGCAAAGAAAAGGTCGTCGATGCGTATTGCGGTGTTGGAACCATTGGAATGTGGATCTCAGATGGCGCAAAAGAAGTAAGAGGTATGGATGTCATCAAAGAATCAATTGATGACGCGAAGAAAAATGCCAAAAAACACGGCATGAAAAACGCGACTTATGTGACAGGCACAGCCGAACACTGGCTGCCAAAATGGGTTAAAGAAGGCTTCCGTCCCGATGTTATCGTCGTCGACCCGCCAAGAACAGGCTGCGAACGCACTTTCCTAGACACCGTCAAACAAGTCAAACCAAAACGCTTTGTCTACGTCTCTTGCAACCCATCTACACTAGCAAAAGACCTCGAATACATGTCAAAAGACTACAAAATCGAATACATGCAGCCAGTGGATATGTTTCCGCATACGGCGCATGTGGAGACCGTGGTATCGATGGTTAGAGTATAAAAAGTGAAATGAATAAAACGGTCCGTGATTTGAATACTGGCTTCTAGCTTGTAGGATCATCACGGACTTTTTTTATCAACTTATTCAGAGATGTCGATCAAAGGAATGGAGGAGGATGAGGTTGAGTCAATTTGAGATTCTAACTAACTATATCCCTTTGCTTCAGGGCAATGGTATTGGTGAATGGGTCATAGATCAAGAAAATGACGGAACAGCGGAACACCCGATTCAGATGCCCTATGTGAATTATTCCGAAACGGTCCGTCGTTTTATCGAGGATGTCTATACATTTGCAGAACAGCATCAAGAACTGGAGATTACCCGCTATAGAGAGATCCTCAAAGAAAATGGAATTGAATGGGGAATGAACGACATGGAGGATGTGGACGCTTCCAATTTAAATTCGCAGTGTGTACTGGCTCTCATCATGGGGGTTCTGAGAGCTGAACGATTTTGCGAGGGTGTCATACTCGATTTCTTTAAAAACGGAGCTATTGTCAAGTGGCTTGAAAGATTGGAACGTTTGGAGTAAGAGAGACTAGATTTCGGGGTGATCAATTGAAAAACAAAACAGATGTATCCCACATGTTTCCTCCTATGAAAATAGAAGAAATTGATCATATTTTATTATATGATCTTGATGCAATAAAAATGGAAAAAGAAGATGAACGTATAAAATTCATTTTACAAGATCCCTATTGTCCTGATAAACATCATATTCACAGTGTGTATGTCATCTATAAAAGGTCTATACTCAATTTACTTGAAGGTAGGATTCGCTCTATTCATAGTCATGAATTCATGACTGCTAAGAAAAAGGATCAAACGATTTCTATAGAAGATATAGAATATGTATTAGAGATCGCTACAGTTGTGGTTCTTGCAAGTGAAAATAATGGAATATTGACGAATTATTTTTATAGTGGAGTCGGACAAAGGTTAGATTGTATTTTTAATCTATGCTTAGGTTATTCAACAGATTTACAAAAGAAAGAGCATAAAGTAAGTTTGCAACGATTTATGGATGATATAAAGATTGTTGAAGAGATGGGATTGTTAGAAAAAATAGTAGGATAATGAGCAAAACCTAGATTTTAGAGAAATCTAGGTTTTTTCGTGCTTTTGATAAATTTAATCAACTTCATGTTGACCTTCCCCTTAACTGAAAGGTTTATACTGTGATCAGATCAACAAATCGGAGGAGATGCAGGATGTTTTGAATTTGAGGTGGGGTATTCCGTCAAATCGTTAAGGTGCTCTCTTCCTCAGGGAATGACAATTCGCACGTTACCTGCAGAAGACACCATGGCAACACTCTTATTTCATTCACATTCTCCATCCGCACAAACTGCTTGTGTTGACCTGGCGACATGGATCGAACATAACGGATACCGCGTGAAAGATGATCAGCCGGGCCGAGAAATCTATTACCCATTGTCAGAAAATGAAGAAGGCAGACTCATTGAAATTCAAATTCCTATTAAGAATGAAATCAAATCGTAAACATGGCCCAAAGGAGAAACGTCACGATGCAAAATAAAACCGTTGTCTATTTACTTGCTTTAGCAGCTTTTTTAATCGGAACGATCGAATACATCATTACGGGCATTATTCAAATGGTCGCACATGATTTACATGTCACAACGTCTACTGCTGGCTTATTGGTCACATCTTTAGCACTTTCGGCCGCAATCGGTGCACCGATTGTCATCGCACTAACCATCAATATGGACCGCAGAAAAATATTAACATGGACGCTGATCATTTTTATTTTAAGTAACTTCATCACAAGTATCAGCCATTCGTTTGAAATGGTCATGATCACAAGAATTTTACAAGGAATCAGTGGGGGAACGGCGATTGTAGTGGCGATGGCGGTTGCAACTCGTCTTGTAGAACGGGAAAAAAGAGGAACAGCCATTGGCATCATTTTAATGGGATTAAGCAGCTCCTTGGTTTTAGGCGTTCCAATCGGGACATTTCTAAGCAGTATGATCGGATGGAAAGCATTATTCGCAGCCATTGGAGTGATCACGCTTATTCCGCTGATTGTGGTGTATAGGCGGATCCCTTCTATGAAAGAACAAGAACCGGTGACGCTTCGTATGCAATTATCGATTTTAAAAGACAAGCGAATATTGCTTGCAGTGGCAGTCACGTTATTCTATGTAGGGGGATATTCGACTTTATTTACCTATTTAACGCCCTTCCTGCAAGCATCAGCCAACCTAAGCATCACAGAAATCAGTGGCATTTTGTTACTAGCGGGAATATGCAGCTTTTTAGGATCAAGCCTTGGAGGGATGGCAGCAGATAAAAAAGGACCCATCTTCACGATTTTTTCTGGCATCATCTTGCAAATCTTGATGCTCATGCTACTAGCATTTGTCACAGGGAATCTCGTGGTCATGGTGGCTGTTATCATGATATGGATGATCGCTACATGGAGTACATCACCAGCGCAGCAGCTATATCTTGTAACCCTTGTTCCAAAATCTCCTGATATCGCATTAAGTGTTAATACATCATTTATTCAATTCGGATTTGCTTTAGGATCGGGTTTAGGGGGGATTGTGTTAAACGGAACCTCTGTATTGAACCTAAGCTGGCTCAGCGCCGGTACGGTTTTCCTTGCGTTACTCATGACCATTCTCATGGTGGCGTTTGACCGATTATTTTCTCAACATAAGAGTTTGAAGGTGATCTTGCAAGGAAGGTAACTTAAATTCAATTTTGTATGGAAGGGACTACTTATTTCAGGTAGTTCCTTTTTGATTTGAAGAATGCACCAGTAAAGTTGTTTATTTGATACAATAGGGGGCAATATCCAAAGATTTTCTTTTAAAAACGATGAATATCAAACAAAAGCACCACTAGACGAGGAGAGAAAATAAATGCAAATAAGCGAAGAGATCATCAATCGAAAAGGCGCTCGAAAGGGGACTGATATCCCTCATGACGTCTTGTTCCTTTTGAATCAAGGAAAAATAGAGAGTGTGAATTTAACTGAATGGCTGGCTGTCAATCATATGACGTTATTACGTCATGTTTTGCCATCCGTTGGTTTAGACCATCATTTAGACGGTTTAACATCTAAGATCACTCAACAAAAGGCTGAGTCTGGAATGAAAGCAATTCGTCTCATCGGTCAATTGTTAGATGAATGGCTACAGAAAGAGAATGGGGAAAAACAAACGGAAGTGCTACAGGCGTTTACTCACCATGTATCTGATAGCGTCCGCTGTTGGGCTGCTTATATGAACAAACACCGTTTATCAACTTTGGAAGAGAAATTGGCGTACATTCAACCATTTGCAGCTGATCCTCATTTTGGAGTTCGAGAAATTGCGTGGATGTCAGTGAGAGAAAGCCTAACGGATCAGCTCGATCAAAGTATAGAACATTTAACAGCATGGGCTAAAAGTAAAGATGAAAATATTCGCCGATTCTCAGTAGAAGCTATTCGCCCAAGAGGTGTTTGGACAAAGCATATTGAGTCATTAAAACAAGAGCCAATGAGGGCACAGCCTATTCTAGATTTGCTCAAATCTGATCCATCAACATATGTTCAAGATTCTGTAGGAAACTGGCTCAATGACGCTAGTAAAACACAACCAAATTGGGTCATAACCCTGTGTGAACAGTGGTTAAAGGATTCTGATACAAAAGCAACTAGCAGAATTGTCAAGAAAGCCAAAAGAACGATTGTGAAGGGAAATTTTTAAACACTAATATCAACTGATTAGACAGTCCATGAAAATGAGTAAGCAGTCAATTCAGCGGTTTGAGAATAGGACTAAACCCATAGAGGCAAGCGAAAAAGTAAAGGGAATTACTCTTTACTTTTTTCGTGTGTGAAAAACCAAATTCACAATAGAAAGGAAAAATATTGAAACGTTTTTCCGATAAAAACGTAGTACAGATAGAGCTTTTATTAGAACCAATAGAGAAGGAGAGGAGTATTGTATGGAACAAGTAGCACTGAAAAAAATGAGAACAAACCAATTAGTCACATGTAATTTAATAGCTGGCATCATGATCGTGACGTTTTCAATCTTTTTTCAATTCTTACATATTCAATTAACTCATTTGTTTTTTTGTCTAGGAATTGTCATGCTCTTTCAAAGTATTTTAGGATTTTTTAAAAGGAAATCAACAAAATCTATCATTCCCATTTTTGAGCAGGTAGCTATTTATGAAAAAGAGAAGTTAGGAAAAGAGTGGGAGAAAGAACAGAGAACAGAAAATATTTCGAGAGTAGTGTTGAGTGGTCTGATGTTTTTTCAGTCATTTAGCTTCCGAGATGTAACGAACCCATTCTTTGAAATACAACCTGCATTTCTATTTTTCTTAGTGGCTATGTTTCTAGTTATTATGAATGTAAGCATGCTTTTTCGCTTTAGAAAAATTGATCGATCTACTGAGGAACACGAATTAAAAGGGTATACAAAGGAATCAAATATGATGGGTTTGGTTTTAGGCCTTTTATCAGCTATCATCCTATTCGTTTTTATCGTCATATTCGTCCTTCCATAAGATAATCACTTAACAGATTGAGGTGAAACAAATGAATGAAACTCTACAGCATCTAATAGATGATACAAGAAAGAAGTTCGGCTTAGATGATTATCGTTTAAAAAACTACGAGTATTACCGAAATGTGAATATGTTTAATGAAACAATTTATAAATTGTGTATGGAATGGTTTCCTCCACATGAAACGATACCTGTGGACGAAGATTTAAATCCGGATGGCACAGCCGTGATAGAAGTGAATTTGAATACAGGAAAGGTTGAGAGTGCTGTTTTTGTCAGGGGTAAAACATATGCAAAGGAGGGTGTGTGCTTTGATAGCGGCCAGAATGACGCCATCAAATGGATTGAACAAGAAACAGGGTTGATATATGGAGAGCACTTTCACTTGCATAAAGAGGAGAAAGGGGAGCTTATTTTTGAAGAAAAAATTGCTGGTGTACCAGTGACCCCTTCGGGCATGATTGATGTGAAATGGGATGAACATGGACAACTCATTTACTTTGTTCTTCACGGCCCATTTGTTTCTATAAAAAAGCACAGGGCTGAAAAATATACGCTGCTCATTGAGAAGATTGAAAGCTTAGCCCTTCAGCAAGTGCAACGAATCGAATGGCCTTCTTTTGATCAGAATAAAATTCGTCCAATTTATGCGTTAGAAGAAGTGTATGTAAAGAATGATGGAACCGGAATCCTCTCGTTTGAAGGTACGATACAGGAACATCAATGTCTCAATATCAACCAAATCATCAAATGGGATGAACCAATAACTGAACCTTTTGTAAGAAAGGAATTAAATATTCAAGAAGACATCTCAGATGATCAAGCCTTTTCAATTGAACCCTCACCAGATACAATGCCCATAACAGAGGAAGAAAAAGATAAGTGTTTGAAAGCAGTTCAAAAATTGTTGAGTCAGGAATATCCTAACGACACCGGAAAATGGGTTTGCATTTCTCTTCATCGTGATCATTACATTCATGCAACAGTAAAAGCAAATAGACAAGAGAAAAGCTTGCTTACAGATAAAATCTTGATATTCATTGATGCCCTTACATTTGAAGCCGTTAATTACATAGATAGAAAAGAAATGTTTAAGGAGTGTGGCATGTTGGATGAACTCCACCCCCCTGGCGAAATCACCCTGACAAAACAAGAAGCCTTCGAAAAATTAAAAGATCGGTTAGAGCTGACCCCCATCTATGTATATGATTTTACAGAAAAGCAGTATGTCTTATGTGGAAAACTAGATTGTCATGATGGAGTGGATGCAGTGAGCGGGGAAGTCATTCCTTTACAGGATATTTGAATTGGCACTTTACGCTATTGAAAGAACAGTCAGTGCTGTTCTTTTTTTTGTCCCATCTCCCTCTTTTTTGCAGAAAAATGGAATATTGTAGCAGGAAGTTGTCGTTTCATCACGAAAGAAAACAGGTAAGAATATGATCATAGGTCCATTGTTTGGATTCGTGGTGGAGTCAATGAGAAGACATAGGAAACGTTATACATATTAAACATTCGTGACAGTACAGTTGATCTACAGTATCAAGTCTAAAAAGTGAGTGATCATGTCTCAAGCCGTATGCGAAAATACGTGTACCGAGATCATATGATGAGTTGGTTCCGTTTGTTTTTAGGTGAGTTTGAAGCCAAGTTAGAAGAAAGTGAGGATATCTACCTTGAGTACATTGGAAGTGTTTCGTCAGTTTTTGGTTGACCATTATCCTGCGTTACAAGATGAGCTTTGGCTGAAAGATGTTGATACCCTTCGAATCTCTCCTATTCTTCATCCTTTTCTGAAAAGCAAGCTGCCAGATGGGATTGAAAAATTCACTTGTGTCCTATTCACGCAGCAAACAGATCAAACCACTGCCCCGCTCAAAGTATACCTTCTATTAGATGAATATGGGCAATCGCTTTACGCCATTGATTTGATGAATGAACAAATCGTGCTTCATTAATACAGAACCAAAAAGCTGCTTGAGCTTGTCTCAGCAGCTTTTTTTATGATGAACATCAGTTTGTCATATCAACCAATCTGCGGTGCAAGTTGTCCAATTCTTTTTTTGTTGGAAAAGAGCTGATCAGCAGCGTAGATCGCCCGAACTGAAGAGGAAGCTCAGTATCGGTCACAATCATATCAATCCCAAGTTGATCCATCGTGACATCATTTAACGTATTTTCTGGACTTGTGAAAATGTGAATGAGAGGAGGCACACTTAATTTAATTAAATCAGCAATAAACAAACTATGATTATAACCTAATGTTGAAATGACAAAAATGTTCAACACGTTTCTCCGATCCATTTCCAAATGAACAAGCCCTCTCCAGTTAGAAGTAATGATACGAATCAATTCTCGTTCATTTTTCACAAAAGAAGCGAGTATATCGTCTGTTTTTAACTCTTGGATGATATGAGTAATCCTCGAATAGAAGTAAGGAAGCTGTTTTTTTACCTCTGATAAATAACTCGATTTCTTTTTGAAAAGGAATCCATCTCTTACGGTAATTTCCCTAGAATACACATAATATTGTAGAAGAATCAGTGTCATCGCCTTGCGATTAGCCACCTCTTGATGAAAAATCAACTCCAATTGATTGATAAAGGAATGAATGGCTTCAAAGAGCTGTGGTGTATGCGATTGAAAGAACGTCAATTTTTCTTCGACCGTTTCAATTGATTTATAATGGCCAATAGCTGGTTCAATCAATAATAAAAAGACAAATTCGTGACGATCCAATGTAACACCAAAAGTGTCCTTTGTCATTTGGCAAACGTGTTCTTCCAAGTTTTTGATTTGTTTATAGATACCTTTAGCTGTAGATGTTTGTTTTTCCTTATCCATTGAGTACCTATAATTGCGTCGTATGGTAAAATTTTTCCTCAATCGGTGTATGGAAACGGCGAGCCATAGGCAAAATTTATCTAAAGCCACATCAGGTAGATTGACTTCGAGCACCTGAAATAGCTTTTGTAAAAAATCAACTGCTTCTTGCTTTTGAATATCATCGAATGGCCAAAGCCTGTTTCCATAGACTTCAAACAAAAATTCCACAAAAAATTGACGAATCTCCTTCTCATTTCCATGGAACTGCATACTATCTGGTCGTAACTCAATGTCATACGAGGTAAGAAGCGAATTGATTTTATGTATGGTGTTATACAATGTGGATCTACTGATATTCAGCGTGTCCATCCATTCATAGAAAGACCTGTTTTGTTCAAAGAAAACGCCGTCAATCAATCGAATTTCAATCGTATCTTTTAGAATTTCTTTGATATAGTAGTCGACTCGTATCGTCTGTGTATAACAAATGGATATGCCTTGTCTTGGCTTTATGCGGATTAACGGCTCACCGTTCTCTGTTTGGAACGACTTCATTTGTTCTAAATCGCTTTGAATCGCACGAACCGAGCCGATACGTTCATTCGATATCTCTTGAAGGCTCCACCACTTATTTTTGGATACAAGCAATTTTAAAATGTTTATCCATCTCTTTGATTTATTATCAATGAGCTCCATCAAACAACTAACTCCTTCCTTTAGCTTGCCTCTATATTATGAAGTTCACTTAAAGAACATTTGATTCTCAAAATAGGCATGAAATGATTGTAATGTTTAGGCTAAATCGTTTTGTCTTCACTTTTCATGATAAAAGAGAAAAAAATTAGACGAAAACAAATGTTATGCCCTGATTCTCCATATTTTTCTATTGAAAGGTGATAAATATGCCAAGAATCCTATAAAAATGGATCATTTTAGATATTTTGTTTATTTTTTTGCTGCTCAAACGGTAAATGTAAGAATAAAAAGCATCGGCTTTTTGATTACCATATGGAAGGGAGTAGAAGGAATGCGATCTATATGATGCTGAACTATCTCACCATACATACCATATGAGTCATGCTTGTTTTATATGAACGTTCTATATGTGAATATATGCTTATATATGCATGTACTAATCATTTGTTGTTCGTTCCAGTATAAATAGAAAAATTCACATTTATTCTTTTCATGTTCCCTCTCACTATTCCCCATTGCTATAGACCCCTATCCAGCTACTATATCTACTACTCATGATGACCTTTCAAACTCATGGTTGATCAACTCATTTTATTCATAGGGTCTTAAGATGCAATTTTTAGAAAAATTTGATCAGAAGCGGAGTGATTGATCAGACAGTATACAAATGATTTTTTAATCGTTGTTGAAAAATAATTGTAGAAAAGGGTGGATGTATTGAAAAGAATATTATCGGTGGCACTGATGACCGTGTTAGTTATACAGTCTAGTATATTAGGAATCTTGCCTTTAGCAGGGGCACAAGCTAAAGACATTCAAGAGAATATCTATGGGAATATTGAATTTGCTGATAGCGAAGGCAACAAGTTATCAAACATAGAAGATCAGCAAGTTAGAAAGGCCATTGTGCATTGGTCTATCAAAGGAATTGATCTCAAAAAGCAATATCCGTATATTCTCTCTCTTCCTTCAGTCATTCAGGTAGAGAAAGAGCAGAAAGAACTCATTACTGTCGATGACATCCCTGTTGGTGAGTATACCGTTTCAAAACAAAATGAAGTGACGGTCACATTCAATAAGGATATTGAGCTTGATCCGAATTTAGAAGGATCTATAGATATTGACGTCACCAGTATAGCTGAGAAGAAAGAGAAAACAAAGCAAAATGAGCATAAAGAAAATCTTTCAAAAGATGATTCAACCTCATCGGAGAAAGACAAAGCTGCTAACAATCAAGAAACTGTTCAAAAGACACAAAGCGATGAAGATGAGTTACTAAAAAACAAAGTGAACGTGTCTAATCGTGTAGGGCTGCAAAGTGTTTCAAAACAAATGCAGATACAAGAAAACCTCCTTACTGATGCCATATTAATTTTTGAAGATCAGGAAGGTAATTCAGTTGATAAGCCTGACGTCAACTCACTGATTTCCATTAACTATAAGTGGGCCATCCCAAATGGTCATAACTATAATGGCGGGGATGAATTCCATTTCAAGGTTCCAGAGGAATTAGTGATTTACGAAAAAATCGATCGTCTCGAGATGAAATTTAATCAATCGATCATTGGTTATTTTTCTGTAGATGAAAGCGGAAATGCCTCCATCGAGTTCACAGATTTTATTAAACAATATTCAAATATCCAAGGAACACTTCAAGTATGGACACAATTAGATAAAAAAACAGTGATCACTGAAGAAAAAGAAGTGGTGATTACCCCGATTGAAGGCAAAGATACGATATCGATTCCGATTCAATACATTCCAAATGGTCCAAATGTCTCTAAAAAGGGAGAACCCAATCGTTCTTACAATGCTGAAACCATTCAATGGACAGTCGATTTTAATATGGACTTAGATGATGTGAAACAAGCGAAACTGTTAGATCCGATTCAAGAAGGTCAAGCGTTAAAAAAAGATTCAATCAAGCTTTATCGTGTAGATACAAAGCTAAATGGTGAAACATCGATTGGTCAGCTGCTTGACGAAAACCACTACACCATCGGCCAAACTGCAGATGGTCAAGATTTCACGATCGAATTTAAAGATGACGTGCATCTCGCTTACCGTTTAATGTATGAAACGGACATTACGAATCAAGATCAGTCTGTGTTTCGTAATAAAGCGTCCCTTGTCTCTGCTGATAAAGAGATTAGTTCAGCAGAAGGAACAGTGAATGTGACAAGAGGCAGTCCTTTAAATAAAAAAGCCGCCCACTACGATCCAGTCACTCAAACGATTACTTGGGAAATTCGGTATAACTATAACGAAAAAAAGCTGGCTCAAAAGGATGCTTTAATAGAAGACTTCTTTAACGGTACACAGGCGCTAATATCTGATTCAATTCAAGTCAAAGAAGTCACAATTGATGAGAATGGCAAAGAATCAGGAACAAAAGCGTTTGAAGATTATGTGGTTCAACCTCAAAAAAAGGATGAACAAAACGGGTTTACCTTGCAATTCAATCAAGATATCCAATTGGCTTACCTGATCACATATCAAACAAAAGCAACCGAGCGAATTTTCGAAGCTGAAGACATTATCAATACTGTAACAGCTGGCAAAGAGAGCGAACAAGGGAAGCAAAGAATTGATCAGCAAATCCTAACGAAAGACCACGGAACACCGGATTACAAGAACAAGACCATTCCATGGCGTATCATCTTCAACAAAGATCAACAAACCATGAACAACGTAATATTAAAAGATACGTTTACAAACGAAGGATTGACGCTGCAAAAAGATAGTTTAAAAGTGACGACAGGTAATACAGTGCTTGAAGAAGGCACAGATTATCAAATCGTTGAACATGCAAATGGATTTGATATTCAATTTACGAAAGAAATCAAGACAGAACATACCATCACATATACAACGTCTTTTGATTATGAAAAAAGAGCAGATAAAGATCAAAAGAACCTGCGTAACCATGTAAAACTTGAATGGGTAAATGAAGATGGCAAGGATTTGACGAAGGAAAACCAATCTGTCTTTACGCCTGACACATACACGCAGTCAAATGGGTTCAAGAATGGAACATATGATGCAAAGAAAAAAGAGATCACATGGAATATCGGTGTGAACTATAATTTGAAACATCTAGAAGAGGCGAAAATCGAGGATTTCATTCAAGGAAATCAGCGTTTGCTTAAAGAGTCAATCATCGTCTACTCGCTTGATTTACAAGGCGGGGAAAATGGTGCGGAAGAAAAAGAGGTATTAGCAAAAGAACATTATGACATCAAATTCCTTGAAAATGAAAAGGGAGAATCAGGCTTCGAAGTCATTTTCAAACATGCCATTGATTCCCCATACAAAATCACGTATCAAACAAGTGTTGAAGGAATGGATTTAGTACAGAAAACCTACGAAAATAAAGCGACCCTTTATGATGGGAAGACGAAAGAATCAGACGTGAATGCTGTGGTGTCCATTCCAAATGGAGGGAAATACACGAGCAAATCAGGAAATCAACAAGGGAAAGTCATTGATTGGAAACTGAATATCAACTTTGGTCAATCAACAGTCCAAGATGCGACGATTATAGACCATCCGAGCAGTAACCAAGCCATAATAGAAAACTCATTTCATCTGTATTCGACAACAATAGATGAAAAGGGGCAAGTGACTAAAAAGGATGAGCTGGAAAAAGGGAAGGATTATGAACTAGACCTTGAATTCGATCCAGATTCTTTTCAAATCAAATTTAAAGAAGAAATCACGAGACCCTATATTTTAGAATACCAATCTCTCATTTTAGATAAGGTGGGAAGTACACTTCAAAACGAAGTAACGTTTAGAGGTGAAAATGTAAAAGAAATCAAAAAGGAATCCGAAGCCTCAATTGTGGTCAAACGTACCGCTGGCATGGGAGATGGCACAGGAGCGATTGGCGCTTTAACCATTCATAAGGTAGATGCGAGTAGTGGAAAAGCGCTAAAAGGAGCAACCTTTTCTCTGACTGATGCTGCGAGCGGTATCGTCATTGGAACAAAGACAACAGATGAAGAAGGAGCTCTTCGATTTGATCGTCTTCTGTATGGTGACTATATCGTGACAGAAGAGAAAGCACCTGATGGTTATTTGAAAACGAAGGAACCGATCAATGTCACGATTGATCAGCCTTACGAATCAGGAGATCAAACGAAAATAGGAAACAGCATGACGGTGCAAAACCAAGAAATCCGCCAGCATGTGAAGCTCACGAAAAAAGACAAAGAAACGGGTGCGGCATTAGAAAATGCAGAATTTGAACTGAAAAATGAATCTGGAGATACCGTCCAAACCCATTTGAAAACGGATGAAAAAGGAGAAATCCTATTCAAACATCTTGAGCCAGGTTCCTATTATTTTGTTGAAACAAACGCACCGAAAGGCTATCAATTAAATCAGCAAAAATGGCCGTTCACCATTAAAGAAAATCAAACAGAAACAACGGTTGTCACCGCTGTAAATGACATCATCAAAGGCTCCGCTGAATTGAACAAAATAGGTGAAGGTGGAGAGAGACTAGAAGGTGCACAGTTCAAGCTCTTAGATCAAGATGGGCATGAGCTAAATGGTGCGCTTGTCACAGGAGAAAATGGCAAGATCACGATCAACGAACTAAGACCGGGTACGTATCAGCTCATTGAAACAAACGCACCAGACGGTTATGTATTAGATGAAACACCCATCACATTTGAAGTACCACTCGATCCAAAAGAACCAGTCATCATTTCACAAAAGAACCTCTATGAAACAAGTGCACTAGAAGTGATAAAAGAAGGGGAAGATGGCAAGAAGCTTCAAGGTGTTCGATTTGAAGTCTTGGATCAAAATGACAAAGTCGTGCGTAAAGATTTGACAACAGATGAAGATGGGAAGCTGTTGGTCGATGACCTCAAACCGGGCAAATATCAGCTTGTGGAGACAGAGAGTATTGATGGTTACCAAAAGAAAAATAAACCTTATCCGTTTACCATCGAAATCGCACAAAAAAAACCGGCAGAGATCAAAGTGATCAATGATCTCAAAACTGGAGCTGTCCAGCTCACGAAGCTCGGTGAAAAGAATGATGTGCTTGAAGGAGCAGAATTCAAGCTAGTAGATGCAAATGGAAAAGAGATAAAAACAGGTCTTGTCACAGATGAGAACGGGAAGATCATCGTCAACGATCTGAAACCTGGAACCTATCAGTTTGTTGAAACGAAGGCGCCATTCGGTCATGAGCTTGACGAAACACCTGTCACTTTCGCTATGCCATTTAACCCTCAGAAGCTGGTCAGTGTGACAAAAGAAAATAGTCGTACAACTGGCGGAGTGTTGTTACACAAAAAAGGTGAAGATGGGAAATCATTAGAAGGGGTTGTCTTTGATCTATCTGATGCCAAAGGAAAGATAGTGGCAGGAGGAGAAGGAATTACAACCAATCAGGATGGAAAGATTACCTTCACAGGTTTAAAACCTGGGGAATATCAATTTGTTGAAAGAAAGAGTCTTGAAGGCTATGAATTGAGTGCGAAACCACTTGTTTTTGAAGTTGAATTAGGTCAAAAAGACTTGATTCAAGTGGAGGCAATCAATCAGCTCAAGAAAGGTTCTGTAGAACTCACAAAAATAGGGGAAGAAAAAGAAAGATTGAAAGGCGCAGAATTTACACTTTTCAATGACAATGGTAAAGAATTGCTGTCAGGTTTGACAACCAACGAAAAAGGCATCATCACTGTCAACGATTTGAAACCAGGTGCTTACCAATTGGTTGAAACGAAGGCTCCTTTTGGACATCAACTTGATGCAGAACCAGTAGACTTTCAGATTGATTTCAACCCAAATCAACTGGTGAAAGTGACAAAAGAAAATATTCGCACGACAAGTGCTGTGAAGCTTCAGAAAAAAGGGGAGGATGGTCAGTTGCTCGCTGGCGTGACCTTTGACCTGATTGATGCGCATGATCAGCGTGTGAAGAAAGATTTGAAGACAGACAAAAACGGTCAACTGACAGTCGATCAACTGAAGCCAGGAACCTACCAATTTGTCGAAACAGCAAGCATTGCCGGCTATGAATTGGATCAGACACCTGTCTCATTTACGATTCGATTAGGGCAAGACAAACCAGCAAAAGTAGAAATGATCAACAAACTGACGCCGGGAGCAGTGGAACTGACCAAAGTGGATGCTGAAGGACACACGCTGGAAAACGCAGAGTTTGCTCTTCAGAGTAAAGACGGGAAAACGCTGAAGAAATCACTTGTAACGGATCAAAAAGGAAAGCTTCACATCAACGATCTAAAACCGGGAGAATATCAATTCGTTGAAACGAAAGCGCCTCACGGCTATGAATTAGATGATCAGCCGATCCGGTTTACGATTGAGAAAAATCAGCAGAAGCCTCTTCAATTAACAGCGAAGAATCACTTGATTTTAGGAAGTCTGCGTATCATAAAGGTAGACCAGCAGACTGATAGAACCTTAAAAGGTGCAGCCTTTGACATTCGTACAAAAGCTGGGAAAATCATCAAATCTGTGACAACAGGAAAAGACGGAGAAGCCATTGTCAAAGGGCTTAAACCTGGTGAATATACACTCACAGAGACGAAAGCTCCAAATGGTTATGTAGCGTTAAAAAAACCACTCGCTTTTACAATTCAAATGGGCGAAGTGGAGATCAAGACATTGATTGTGAAAAATGCTCCAATGAAGAATGAAGTGGACCACACAAATCCTCCAGCTTCAGATCAAGGGGATCAACATCCGCCTCATGACTCAAACGGTGAATTGCCAAAGACTGGGGAAGAATGGCTACGTTATTTGATGTATGCAGGGATTTTACTAGTAGTGTCTGGAACTGTTCTTCTTGTAGTCAGAAGAAGGACCATTCAGTAAAAGGAAGGAACGAGTGTATTGATGAAAAAAAGAACCTTATTAGGCAGCTTTTTGGTGGTCGCAGGACTAATGCTTATCTCCGTTCCTTTTCTATATGAGTGGCGAACGTCTCAAGAGGCAGCAGCCATGGAAGAGGCATTGAAAATGATTGAAGAAAATGACAGTGATGCCCTTTCTTCTATTCCACATTTAACTGTGTCAGAAGAAGACCTGCGAGATACGATGGAGCTTGAGATCCCGTCAATTGATTTAAACGAAAAAGTGCTACCTGTTACATCAAAAGAAAATTTAAGTATTGCACTGACTCAAATTAAATCTCATCAAATGCCAGGGGAAGGAAATTTCACGATTGCAGGCCATAGAGGGTATAGAGGCAACCGGCTTTTCCGGCAGCTGCCAGAGGTGCCTAAAGGAGAAAAAGTCGTCTTACATCATCAAGCAGAAACATACGAATACAAAATTGTCAGCTCAGCTACGATAGAACCGACGGATGTTGATGTACTAAAGGATCGCGGGAAAAATGAACTGACATTGATCACTTGTACTCTTGATGGCCAGAAACGATTTGTCTTAAAAGGAATACGAATCAATGCTTCAAAGGATAAGCAACCGTCGGATGTATAACACCAACATAATAGATGATGAGTTTGATGGAAAAGCAACGCTCACGACCGACATGTTACACCAATTGTTAGTAGAACATTATCCCACTTTAAAAAACGAACGTTGGGATGTGGATATAGATACAATTCGGACTTCGCCTATTCTTCATCCTTTATTAAGAAGGAAGATTCCGATAGGTATTGAAAAATTCACATGTGTTTTGTTCACGCAGCAGACAGGGTCCTTTGGAGAGCCTTTGATTGTGTACTTTTTATTGGATGAAAAAGGCGAATCGATTTACGCAATGGATTTCTTGCTTGAGCAGCATGATCCACATTAAACGAGAAATAAAAAAGCAAGATCTTTAATGAACGGGTTCGGTTTTAAGGTGGGAAAATTGTATTAGTCATATAATGAGGACTCTAATTCGTATATGAATTGGAGTTCTTTTATTTGTTTATATGAAAGAGTACAAGCTATCGTCAAGACCTGTGCAGAATATATGGAGTATAGTGAAAGCGAAGTCGTTGATATGTTGTTGCTCCATATTTTAGATGATAAAGATTTTATAAAATGAATTGAAAACAGACGTAATCATCGGCGGATTGTGGTTAAACGGACCAAAGAAGACCATCTAGATTTTATCCCTTTCCCTGTTTCTTCGGAAAAACTCTGATAAAATTCATTTAGATATCCATCATTTGTAGGTGTGGAGGTAAAAGAATGTTAAAAGAAGACCCTGAATATATTTTTCGTCATGATGCACGACCAGAAGCTGTTCATGATTTAGCCGATGTAGATGAAAATGCCACTGAGTTAGTAATCACAGGTAAAATTAAAAATATTGAAAGGTTGAACTCTTTTTCTAACCTGACGAAATTGTGGATTTACAAAGTGAGCCAAAAGGAATTCAATACGATCTTGAGCTTAGTTAATCCCAAAATGCTCTATATGCGTGAACTGAGAGTAGAAGATTTATCAATCATCAGTTCTCTTCAAGATGTTGAGGTATTGTCACTTGAATGGAATACAAAGGCACAAAGTTTATGGGATCTATCAAAAAACACTTTTTTAAAATCTTTATCCTTAACAGATTTTTCAAAGTTAAATGACATAGTCCCTTTGCAAAAAAACACTGGTTTAGAATGGTTACAATTGTCAGGTGGGATTTGGAACACATTAAATTTAAATACGCTTCAACCTTTAAGATACCTTAAGAATTTAAAATATCTGTGCTTATCAAATATAAAAGTGAAGGACGAGTCTTTAGAGCCAATATCGGCATTAGAGGGACTCAAGGAACTTGACATTTCAAACCAATTCCCGACAGAAGAATACGCTAGATTATCCGTCACCCTTCCAAATACGAAGTGTGATCGTTTTGCACCATACATCTTTTTATCAAGTCCTATTGTAGATAAAGATGTAATGGTAATTGGAAAGCGGAAACCGAAATTAAATTCAAAAGTCGATGGGGAAAAGTTGAAAAAATACGAAAAACAATTTAAAGCGTACCAAGAAAAGTATAAAAATTAACTTAAAAAGCAATGGATAATCTATTCCATTGCTTTTTCTATTACGCAAACAACTTCAGCCCAACGACGCCAATCACAATCAGCAGCAAGCTAAGGATACGAATCATGTTTTTCGGCTCTTTAAATAGAATCATATTAAACAAGACAGAACCCGCTGTTCCAAGTCCAATCCAAACCGTATAGGCAACGGAGACTTGAACGGAAGAGAACGAGGCGTACAAAAACAAAAAGGATAAGGCAAATCCGCCGACAAATATAATGCCTGTCGTGAGTTGCTTTTTCTTACTAAACATATTGAGACCAATGGTTCCGCCAATTTCACAGGCAGAGGCCAACAGTACAAAAAACCAGCCCATTTATATCGCTTCTCCTTTCTGCTCATGTGCATCTCCATCAGACACTTTCAGTCCAATAATTCCGAGAATTAAAATGCCCATAAATAAAAGCTTTTCTAATGAAAACGAACCGCCGAACAGCGCATAATCCATCAAAGATGTACCAATCGTTCCAACTCCTGCAAACACGGCGTACACAGTCCCTGTCGGCAGCTTCTCGCAGGCTTTCATTAAAAAATAAAAATCAACCGGGATCAGGCAGATTATGATCGCCCACTCCCACACAGCATCAGCTCTATTTAAACCAAACACCCAAAGTAATTCAAATAAACACGTGAGTGCAACATACATCCAGCTTTTTTTCATCGTATTTCCTCCTAAAACTGAAAACTGACGATTCGTCATTTTGAAACCAAAAAAGAGCGTACAGCAAGTGCTGTACTAAGTTAAGGTGTCTCTATGCCAAGTGCGTAAAGGAGAAATTGCTTGACCTCTCGCTTTTGAATTAGAACCTCTTCTGTATCTGTTTCTGTAAATAAGTACATTTGCTCAGCTGATGATTCAAGTAAACCGATAATGAATTTCGCAGCATATTGACAGTTCAGATTCGCACGGACTCTTTTGTCCCGCTTAGCTTTTTCTAAAAAAGCAGCGACCCATTTGTAAATCGGCTCATAAATATCTTCCCATTCCTTTAGATGCTCGGTGGCAGCTAAGCCTGAGTAGGTCAGGGCAAGGACATCACGGTATTGTCTTGTAAAAGAGAAAATAAATTCAACTAGCGCATCTGCTTGATCAAGTACATCCGCATGCTGAGTGAGTTCCTTTTCAATGGCAGGGACCATCTGTGCGATTAGATGTTCAGCGATGGCAGGCATGACAGAAAGCTTTGAAGGAAAATATAAATAAAAAGTTCCTTGCGCTACTCCTGCTGTTTTCACAATATCCGATATAGTCGTCTTTTCAATTCCCTTCTCTTTAAAGGCATCAATCGCAGCAAGCATAATTTTTTCTCGTTTTGACACAGGATCACCGACCTTAAAATGACTGAATGTCAGTCAGTATACCGAGAAAATGACGATTTGTCAATATCGCATGGATTGTGAGAATAAGTGATGAATAGATACAGAAAAGCTTGAATAACCTGTAATATGGTCAAGCATGACGTGAGAAAGGGGCAGCTATTTGTATGACATCCAGTGCTATGTTTTCAATGGCTTATTTTCTTCTGCTCGTCCCGTTCTATCTAAATATGAGATATAGACTGGCAAAAAAACAGCAACGTTTTATCTATTTACGAACAGAAATGGTCCTTGCTTTTCTATTTGTATATACGAATGTTCTCTTTTATTTAACGGTCTTTCCGAATCGCTTTTCGGCACCAAAAGATCAAGTGAGCGTCAATCTGATTCCCTTCCACTCCATTCAACAAAACCTACACGCCTTTCAGCATGGCTATCCAAACCTTGTCTTTTTAAATTTGGCAGGGAACATTCTCTTATTTGTGCCGCTTGGTTTTTTTCTATATCAAGCCTTTCGGACATGTCGCTTTCAAAAGGCGGTGCTGGCTGGGTTGATCTTGTCAGCGATCATCGAAATCCTTCAATGGATATTCTCACAATCTGGTATGATTACAAGAAGCAGCGATATAGATGATATTCTCTTAAATACACTTGGCACAGCGCTAGGTTGTATGTTGTATCGGATGTATCAACGAAGGAAGGAGAAAATCAAGTGAAGCGAGTTTGTATCATTCCATGTGGCGCCAAGAAAATATGGGACGTCCATCCAGAGGCAGGGAGCCAGCCGGCGAACCTCGTTTATTTAAGTCCGCTGCATCAGCGTACGAAAAGCTATGCCCGAACGTTCTTTTCAGACTACCTAATTATTTCAGCGAAGCATGGATTCTTAAAGGCAGATGATATTATTCATGAAAATTATGATGTGGCTTTTGGTACACCGCATACTGATCAGATAACAAGAGAAGCACTAAGTCAGCAATTTCATGAAAAACATCTCACTGCATATGATGAATTAGTGATACTAGGTGGAAAGAAATATCGAAAGGTGATCGATCCGTTATTACTTCCTCATCAGACAGCGATTTATCCGCTGGCTCCATATAAAGGAATTGGCTATATGCTTCAGGCGTTAAAGCAAGCCGTTGAGACAAAAGTAGAACTTCCGCCGCATATTTAACGTATTCACATCTACCGGTAAGCAGGGTTTTGATCATTAAAAAGAGAATGAATGAAGTAGCGATGCTGATTGTTTCATATCTTTTCAGCAGCCACTTGGATGTCCGCATCGCTTATTAGAGTGGCTAGATGAAAAAGGAGGCGTATGAACATGACAACCATCTATTTAGCTGGTGATTCAACCGTTTCATCTTACCCAGATCGTCCTGTTCAAGGAGGGTGGGGAGAGTTTTTACATCGCTACACAGCGCAGGGTGTGAGCGTCGACAACCGCGCAATCGGTGGAAGAAGCTCAAAAACATTCATTGAAGAAGGACGGCTTGATAAAATATTAGCTGACATTCAGCCTGGGGACTGGCTGTTTACACAAATGGGGCACAATGATGCTTCAACGGAGAAGCCGGAACGGCATACAGATCCTTTCACAACGTATAAAAGCTATTTGTCTCAATATATTCACGGAGCAAGAGCGAAAGGAGCTACACCGCTTTTATTAACGCCAGTCGGCCGCTTTCATGAAAAAGACGGAGAATATATCAATGATTTCCCTGACTACTGTGCCGCGATGAAAGAACTAGCCGATGAAGAAGAAGTTCTTCTCGTTGATTTAAATACAGTTAGTCTCCAGTTTTATCAAATTTCCGGCATAGAGAAAACGACTTCTTACTTTATGCTGTCAACAGGTATAGAGGATCGCACGCACTTTACAAAAGAAGGGGCAGATGCGATTGCAAGACTTGTTTCGCTGGAATTAAAGGACCTTGGATTAACGATTGTGTGATGGCTGACAGGACGAGAAAGCGCTCGTCCTGTTCTTTTTTTGCAGAAAGCTATTGATTCCCTTCACCAGAGTAGACTACAATAGGTACATATGATAATGAGAATCAATATCACTTATAAATAGATCAATCGATGAAAAACTGGAGGGACTCAAATGACAGAACAACTTGAATTGTTTGACGTTACCATTATTGGCGGCGGTCCAGCAGGAATGTACACCGCCTTTTATAGTGGGATGCGGGATTTAAAGACGAAGGTACTGGAGTATAACGAAAGCCTTGGCGGAAAAATCCTCTTATATCCTGAAAAAGTCATATGGGATGTGGGTGGTTTGCCACCAACAAGAGGTGAACAGCTGATCCAGCAGCTAGAAACGCAGGCGAAAACATTTGAACCAGAGATTGCGTTGAATCAAAAAATCACGCAATTCGAGCGGGATGAGAATGGTCATATCCTGCTGACGGCTGAAAATGGCGATCGTCATTTGACAAAGACCCTCATCTTAGCGATGGGTCACGGAATTCCAGTTCAGCGAAAACTTGAAATCGAGCATGCAGACCGTTATGAAGTAACAAACCTTTATTACACTGTGCAGGAGCTAAAGACGTTTGCAGGAAAGCGGGTGGTCATCTCTGGAGGCGGAGATTCAGCTGTTGATTGGGCCAATGCCCTCGTTCCAATTGCTGAAAGTGTGACCGTTGTGCATCGTCGTGATATGTTTGGTGGACATGAAAAAAACGTCGCCAACATGAAAGCATCTAGTGCTCGCATTCTCACACCGCATGAACTCACAGAGCTTCATGGTCAAGGTGACAAAATTGAAGCCGTCACCATTCAGCACTTAGAAACAGGCGACATCGAACGAATCGAAACCGATGCTGTCATCGTCAACCATGGCATGAAAGGTGATTTAAGCGTTCTATCAGAATGGGGACTCAAGCAAGGTGAGTGGGGACTCATCGAGGTCAATGAAAAGATGGAAACCAATTTACCTGGCGTCTATGCAGTTGGCGACTTATGCACACATAAAAGTAAAGTGCGTTTAATTGCCGGTACGTTTGTTGATGGAGTCAATGCACTCAATAGCGCAAAGCTATACATCGAACCAGAAGCAGAAAAAGTAGCGTACGTGTCTTCACATAATGAACGCTTTAAAGAGAAAAACAAAGAATTACAAACGGCTGGAGCGCGATAATCACCATTCAGTCAGACATTGAAGTGCTAAAATGGTTTATTTTAGCACTTTTTTATATGGAAGGAGAAAGAGAAAATGACCGCCTATAATCATACAATTCTTCGCATGAAAGAAAGCAGTAAACGATCTCTTTCTGTGAAACAAACGGACTCATGGCAAACATCTTCACTGATGTTCTTGACTACGGACGGTGCGGTGAGAGTTGACATGGAAGGAATTCGATATGAGCTAAATGCAAAAGACAGTGTGTTGATCCGCTCAGGAATAGATGTCATGGTTGAATCTTTATCCAGCGAGCAAGTAGTGATCTATACGGTCACATTTGACCAATTCACTCTGGCACATGATGCACAAAATGAATTGGTCTATAAGGTGAATCACGATCATCTCCCTGATAACGGGGAAGTTGTGAAAGGCTCTGCCGTCCTTTTTTCTTACATCAAACAAATACAGACGAGCCAAATCATACAAGAACAGGCGAAATGGCTGGAAGAAATCATGTTCATTTTCCGCAAACAATCCAAGCCATACAACGAAAAAGTGCATTATTCGATTAACATGATCTTGCAGTATATGGCTGAGCATTATGATCAAAAACTAACAAGAAAAGACTTAGCTCATAAGATGGGGTTTCATGAGAGTTACTTTTCTACCTTTTTCAAACAAAGTATGGGGATGAGTGTGACAGAATACATTGCACAAATTCGAATAGACGAAGCCAAAAAACGTCTTCTGCAAACAGACGATCAAATTCAAATCATAGCACGGCAAGTCGGGTATGCAGACAGTTTATATTTCAGCAGGAAGTTCCGTCAAAAAACAGGAAGAACGCCCAGTCAGTTTCGAATGAACCGAAGACCAGAGCGGATTGCTGCTTTTCAATTTGTCGGGTCATTGGTTGCAATAGGCATTGAGCCTGTTTGTATTGACGAAGAAACCGATCTCCATTCAGATATACTCAAAGAACATCTGGCTAGTTCGCTCGTCATAAATGAACACACGCCTGATGACGTCTTTAAATCACTTCAATTAGATGTCATCATCGTCCCTAACTATTATTATTCAAAACCTGCATTGATCAAGCGATTGGAGCAAATCGCACCAGTTCTTGTTCTGCCATACGCCGGTCATCATGCTGTACAAGATGTACTGTCTATAGGACGCCTTTTAGGAAGAGAAAATGAGGCAAACGATTGGGTGAAACGATTTGAACAGCTTAGTCAACAGGCAAGAAACACCCTGTCTTCCTTTAGAGAAAAAGGCGAGACCGTTGCGATCTATGAAATGAGAGGACATGACAAAGTGTATATGTGGTCCTATGAGGCAAGAGGCGCCTTCTATCTTTATGAAACGCTTGGCTTAAAACCTCCAAAAGCCATTCTAGAAGAAGTTCTTCTTCCTAATCAACATACAGTCATTCCTTTAGAGAGACTTGGAGAATACGAGGCGGATCATATGTTTTTTATTGTCTCTGATCAATATGGGTGGTATAAGCAAATGGACAAGCGAATGGAAGAAAGTGATGTTCTTCGTCAATTATCGGCTGTGAAAAATGGTACCTTTTATCCAGTAAAACTGGAGGAGTTTCGATTTGATGAAGGAGAGCGTGCACTTCTTTTGATGGACCGGTTTGTCTCTCAATTGACACAGCCAGCCTATCCAACAATTGTCCATATGTAAGTTGCGAGAATCCTCCATAGACCACGACAGATGAGGTTGATAGAATACATGAGACTAGTAATTGATAACTATTCTCATTTGTAGTGGCGAAAATGAAGGAGGAATATGGAGATGAAAAAGACGTATTGGATATGTGCTGTCATTCTTCTAATGATATTGACGGCCTGTGGCAATAAAGAACAAGCCAAAACAGCAGAATCAAAGCAAGAAACGAAAACGGTTGAAACAGTGAAAGGAAAGATAGAGATTCCAGCTGAACCTAAACGAATTCTTGTAGATGGATATTTAGGGAGTGTGATTGCACTTGACGTTCAGCCTGTTGGATCGACCACGCAGGATTTAAAGAACGTACACTTAAAGGGCAAGATAAAAGGAATAGAGGACATCAGTGACGAGCGTTCAGCTGAAAAAGCACTTAGCTTAAAGCCTGATCTGATTATCACAGCAGTACAGGATGAAAAAGTCTATGATGTGTACAAAAAAATAGCCCCTACCATCGTGTATCCTTACGGTTCTTTCAAAGATGCACATGAAGAATTAACGACGCTGGCAAAAATTTTAAATAAAGAAGAGGAAGGAAAAGCATTCCTCACCGCCTTCGATCAACGAATTGAGGCTGCTAGAAAAAAAGTGAAGTCTGCTTTAAAAGAGAATGAAACGGTCTCGATCATGGGTGCTTTTAAAAATGATGTCTATGTATATGGTAACGGAATTTATCGAGGCGGGCAGGCATTATATCAGCAATTACAGGTAAACCCGCCAAAACAGGTCAGAGATACAATTTTAAAAAGTAAGACAGGGTATGAAGTCATTTCGTATGAAACCCTTCCTGAATATGCAGGAGACTACATTTTCATCGATGAAAGCAACGGCGGAACATTTGATAAAAACAATTCTATTTGGAAGAGTCTAGAATCTGTCAAAAAAGAGCAGACCTATCAAATGGATACAGAGTTCTTCTGGCCTTACGATCCGATTGCAGTAGCCAATCAAGCGGAAGAGTTTGCTGACATATTGACAGAAATGTCTGATCGGTAGGAGGTCTGTCAATTGTTAAAGCGTTTCTTCTCATACTACAAACCATATATGGGGCTGTTTATATTAGATTTTTCCTGTGCAGTACTGGCAGCCTTACTCGAATTATCCTTTCCCCTTGCCATCAGTAAAGTGATGGACGATTTACTGCCAAATGGTGATTGGGATGCCATTTGGTTTTGGGGCATTCTGCTCCTCGTTTTATACGTGATCAGTTCTACGATGCATTATGTCGTGACCTATTTTGGGCACAAATTAGGCATTAATATAGAAACGGATATGAGGAATCAGCTATTTTCTCATGTACAAAGAATGTCCTTTCGCTTCTTTGACAAAAAGAAAACGGGAAAACTCGTGTCCCGTATGACAAATGATTTAATGGATATTGGAGAAATCGCGCATCATGGCCCGGAGGATTTATTTATCGCTGTGATGACACTCACAGGTGCCTTTGGCTTGATGCTGTCGATTAATTGGCAGCTGGCGGTTCTCACATTTATTGTCGTTCCATTCTTGATCGGATTATCCGTCTACTTTACGAAAAAAATGTCTGCTGCTTTTGATAAAATGTTCTCGAGTATTGGTCAATTCCATTCACGTGTGGAAAACAATATTAGTGGCATACGGGTTGTGAAAGCATTCGGAAATGAATCACATGAAATGGACCGATTTATTGAACATAACGAGCAATTTAGAAAGACAAAGCTAACCACATATCAAATGATGGCTGTGCATACCGCTGTTAGTCATTTTCTTATTAAGAGTGTGACAGTGTTTGGCCTTGTATGCGGCGCATGGTTTGTGCTGCAAAAAAATATGACGTATGGGGAATTTGTGTCATTTGTACTATTAACAGGCATCTTCTTAGGCCCCATTCAACAAATCAATGCAGTCATTGAAATGTATCCAAAAGGTGCAGCGGGCTTTAAACGATTTGCATCACTCATCGATCAATCACCTGATGAAAAGGACGCGGATGATGCCATTGAAGTTGATCAGTTAAAAGGGGATATCGTTTTTGAGCACGTGTCTTTTCAATATGAATCAGACAAACCGGTTCTTCATGACATCAATCTTGAGGTGAAACAAGGAGAGACCATTGCGGTCGTAGGTCCCTCTGGTGCTGGAAAATCGACGCTTTGCAGTTTACTGCCACGCTTTTACGAATGGCAGGAGGGAACCATTACAATTGATGGCATAGAGACAAGAAAGATGACACTGCCTTCGCTGCGTAGACAAATTGGTGTCGTCCAGCAAGATATTTATTTATTCCATGGGACCATCCGAGAAAACATTTTATACGGAAAACTCGATGCATCTGATGAAGAAGTGTGGCAGGCAGTGGAGAAAGCCCAACTGAAGGATCTTGTAAATAGCTTGCCAAATGGGCTTGATACGATCATCGGTGAACGCGGAATGATGTTATCTGGCGGACAAAAACAGCGTATCTCCATTGCACGTATCTTTCTTAAAAATCCGCCAATTTTTATTTTAGATGAAGCCACATCTTCTCTGGATACGGAGACAGAATCCTTTATTCAGGGCTCACTTGAAGAACTATCTGAAGGACGAACCACGTTTATTATTGCGCATCGCCTAGCGACCATCCAGCATGCTGACCGGATTGTGGTTTTGACAAAAGAGGGCATCAAGGAGCAAGGCAGGCATGAAGACCTGCTGGAAATGGACGGGATGTACCGGCGTTTGTATGAAACACAGTTTAGAATGTAAAAGAGGAAAAGCCGGCATATTGCCGGCTCAGCGTGTAGACAAACCCTCGCATTCGGTGTCAGTCCTGCGCTTCGGTGCTCACGAATGTCAAATTCGCTCCGCGCCGATGCTCGTCCTTCCTAGGGCTGCAAAGGTTTTCTATCACGCTGAAAAGAAGACAAAGGGCTAAAATCAAGTTCATTTTAGCCCTTTTTCAACAATCTGAAGCCGGCATATTGCCGGCTTTTTAGCGTGTAATCATCATCCGACCATTAACTGCGGGGGGCAAATAACATCACACTGACACCAGCTAAACAGATCAAAGCACCCAACCAGTCATAGAAATCAGGGGTTTTGCGATCGACCCACCAGCCCCAAAACACAGCGAGAACGACAAAAACACCGCCATAGGCCGCATAAACCCGCCCAAAGGTCGGGAACTGCTGGAATGTAGGGATGACGCCGTAAGCGACCAAGATGAGGCTACCTGCGATTCCGTAGCTGACGGGTTTTGCTTCACGCAGCCACAGCCAGACAAGATAACCACCGCCTATTTCAGCCAGACCAGCTAATAAAAAAAGAACAATCGTTACAATCATTTTCGGACACTCCAGTTCTCCTGTTTCGTTCTATTATGACATGATGAAAGGATGCGTTCTACCTGATGTAAATTGAGAGACGAATGAGAGTTTGCTAAAATCAACTGAACAGTGAATGAAACACATGCATTCTTGACTTTCCTTGAGGTGGGTGATCCAAATGGTCAATCCCTCCGTTTAGTAAGTACATTCTCATGAGGAACACATTTCCTTTTTCAGTGCTCTTTTTTTCTCCTTGAAAAAAGAGTAAAGTACAAAGGAGGCTTATCTCAGCAATTTGAGTGATAAGCCATACGTGAAGATTTCATGATGAATGCATAATGCTCTTTCTCATGAAAAAGGAAGGAGATGACCATGGACACACTGAAGGATTTTGAGCTGTATCACAAGATCAAACATGATCGACATAAGCCCTCGCTTGAATTATTGTACGATCGCTATGAACGTGTGTTATATTCGTTTATTTATAAAATGACTGGAAACCGTGAGCTGGCGGAGGAAGTGCTTCAAGAAGTCTTTATCAAGCTCTGGCGCGGCATAGGAGAATACAATACAGATAAAGGGAAATTTTCCTCATGGTTATTTATGATGTCACGAAACACGGCCATCGATCTATTAAGGAAACACCGAAATGAAACAGCTCTTGAAGATGAGCATATTGAATACTTGGCAGATCATCAAGAAGATGTGTCAAAAGAAGTAGAATGGAACGAAGAAAAACAAATCATACGTGAAGCAGTATCAACATTGTCGAAAGAACAGCAAACCATCATCGAAGATGTCTATTTTAAAGGAATGACACAAAAGAGCATTGCGGAAAAACTAGGCATCCCTATTGGAACAGTGAAGGGAAGAGTTCGATTGTCATTGAAGCATTTACGAACGAAACTGTCTCGCGGAGGAAAGGAGGAGGAAGAGGCATGACTCAGTGTAAACATCAAGTCATTGATTACTTTAACGGGCATTTACAAGGAGAAGAAAAGGCGCAGTTTGAAGAACACATTAAACATTGCTCGGATTGCAAAGAAGAGCTTGAAGAACTGACATCGCTCATGTCTGATATTCCGTTTCTAGCAGAGGACGAAACGCCTCCGGCAGGGATGAAAGACCGCATTTTATCAAGAGTATTTGAAGAAGAGATACGAGAGACAACAATCGCTACAAAATCGAACCCGCCTGAAGATCTCAAAATAGTGCGTGATGCAAATGAGACGAAACCGCCAATGAAGAAGAAAAATCAATGGCTTTTGCCTCTCGTTGCCGCACTACTTCTCATTTCTGCAGCTGGGAACGTGTATTTCTTAACAAATGGAACAGATCAAGCAGAACAACCTGCCAAAGTTGTTGCGACAAAACCACTGGCATCTGCTGAATCGGCAAAAACAACGGGTGCTTTTTCAGTGATTGAGCATCACGGCAAAAAAGAGCTTGTCGTGAGTGCCGACGGATTAAAAGGCCAGCTTGATTCATCAGCTGTTTATCAAGTATGGCTCATTAAAGGAGATCAGCCCGTTCCGGCCGGTGCCTTTAAAACAGATAGCAAAGGAGAGGGCACCGTCACCTATGCATTATCTGAAAAAGAAGCAAACGAATCATGGGATACTGTGGCTGTCACCCTTGAACCAAAAAAGGATAACAAGCTTCCGCAAGGTCCTGTCGTACTGAGTGCTGCATTTTAAGCTTGATTCATGAAGGATGCCTTTTTGAGGGCATCCTTTTTTGATAGGCAGAAGGAACCTTATGACAAATGAGACGTACTACATATAGAGGTGAGACACATGCAGCGATACATAGAAAAACAACTATTTCTCTTATCAGCTAGACACACATTTACCGCATTTTATTTTTTGGTGATCCCATTCATTATAAAAGATCTTTTTGAATCAACTCCTTTATTGATGGTCATGATCGCTCTTTTTATCATTCATCATCTAGTGACAAGTATCGTATGGTTTTATAAATCAAGAAACATTCGAAAGCGTCAATCAGGTGACCTAACCAAACGGGGACATCTCGTTGTCCAGATCGTGCAGAGGCTCGAACAGCTCATGATGCTCGGTTTTGTGATGTTATTGATCAGTGGATGGATGCAGGGAGACATTGTGACGCTATCATTCACAATTTTTCTGTTCATCGTCGTTTTCTTGCAGCACATTCAGTTTTATTATGTTCAGTACTTTTTTAAATCGAGCGGCTGGTTCACCTATGTCCTCTCTTTACAAAAGGCTCGACCTTCTTACATCGTGAGGGAACGAAGGGCTTTGAAGAACTCCTAAATGTGCAATCGCTTGCTGACTGATCCATCAGCATCAGAAATGTATGATAAAATGTGGAAAAGAAGCATGGAGAAAGGGAGTGCGAGCGAGTGAAAGCAGTTGGATTATTTGAGTATTTGCCAATTGAGCATGAACAAAGCTTGATCGATCAGGAGGTGGCAAAGCCCAAAGCAGCTGGCAGGGATATTTTGGTGAAAGTAGAGGCTGTGTCGGTGAATCCAGTGGATACAAAGGTGAGGTCACCGAAGAATCAGAAAGAAGAAGAACTGAAAATTCTTGGCTACGATGCAAGCGGTACGGTGGTGGAAGTGGGCGAAGCGTGTACGTTGTTTCAGCCGGGTGACCACGTCTATTACGCAGGAGATATCACGCGACAAGGCTCAAATAGTGAATACCAGCTTGTGGATGAGAGAATTGTGGCGAAAAAGCCTGCAAATCTCTCTTTTGCCGAAGCAGCTGCCATGCCTCTTACAACAATTACGGCATATGAAGCGCTATTCGACCGAATGCATATGAAGCGGAATGCAGAAGGCTCGACCTTGCTGATCATCGGTGGAGCAGGCGGAGTGGGCTCTATCGCCATTCAACTCGCCAAATTAGCGAAAGCAACTGTGATCGCCACTGCTTCAAGACCTGAAACAAATGAATGGTGTCTCTCATTAGGGGCTGATCATATCATTGACCATCACGAGCCGCTCTTAGCGCAGCTTCAGGAAAAAGGGATTGGCGAAGTGGATTACATTTTATGCTTAAATGATACAGATGGCCATTTCAAAGGGATGGCAGAAGCGATTAAACCTCAAGGGACGATCTGTACCATTGTTGAAAATCAGCAGCATTTAGACATTCAATTACTCAAAAATAAAAGTGCTGCATTTGTATGGGAATTCATGTTCACACGGCCGATGTACAAAACCTCGGATATGATGAAGCAGCACGAGCTTTTAAAAGAAGCGAGTACATTATTTGAAGAGAAGAAGTTAAAACATACATTAACAAAGGTGCTCAGCCCCATCAATGCCGCCAATTTGAAGCAGGCACATCAAACACTTGAGCAAGGGAAGATGATAGGTAAATTTGTTCTAGAAGGATTTTAAGGAGGGGCAGCAGATGACATCATTACAATATCCGATTGGCTTATATGAACCGGTGGACCAACAAACGAAAAAGCAGCTGGAGGCATGGATTGATGAGCTGGCACTCATTCCTCAAAAGTATGAAGAGGCAGTTGTCCCATTGACAAATGATCAGCTGGATACCCCATATCGGCCAGGAGGATGGACCGTTCGTCAGCTCATTCACCATGTAGCGGACAGCCATCTGAACGCCTACTTGCGATTTAAACTTGCGCTGACAGAAGAAACACCGCACATACGTCCATATGATCAGGAGGCATTTGCTTCACTTCCTGACAGTAAGGCGTCTATCAGCCTATCGCTGCCGTTAATCAGCAGTCTACATCGCCGGTGGGTCACATTACTTCGCGAGATGACAGAGGAAGATTTCAACGCTGCATATTACCATCCAGCCGATCAACAAACGGTGTCCTTATATGATGCAACAGGAATGTACGTCTGGCATTCACAGCATCATCTCGCCCATATCACGGAATTAATCAAAAGAAGTCAGTGGAAGTAAAGGAGTCAACACATGTTTAGTAGAAGAATTGTCGGCGCTATGTTTATCTGCATGGCGGCATTGTTTTATATAGCAAAATTCGTTTTATTTGAGATTCGTTATGGTGGAAATGTAGGTGCAGAAAGAACAATCGAGGAACTGGAAGATATACTCCCAGGTGGTACGTGGATCAGCATCATTTTTCTCATTATCGGTTTAGGTTATCTCTTGTGGGATGACAGGGAAGTCATTCGTCAGTTTCTTTTGAACCCAGATAAACAAGTAAAAGAAGAAATAAAAAAGACGGACCTCAAGTGACCGTCTTTTTTTCTTTTTTAGCCACGTTCGGGACGAAGTGCTTTTTCTAAAATAGCTAGACCTTCATTAACTTTTTCTTTTTCTTCGTCATTGAGCCGTTGCAGGGAATTTTTAATTTTTTCATGCCCTTTTTGATAAATACTTCTGAAAATATTTTTCGCTTCCTCTGTCAATTCTACGACAATGATTCGACGGTCACGCTCAGAATGCTTTCGTTCCACAAAGTTCGATTGTTCTAACCGATCAAGCAGCCCTGTCATATTGGACAAAGAAGCCCCCATTTTTTCAGCAATTTCGGACACCTTAAGAGAGCCATGGTTATTGAGCAGCATGAGCACTTTCATTTGAGGCATACTCATATCAAGCTTCATCCATTCAGAAACATCTCCAAGTCCTGCAGCAGTGAGCACTTTCATATACAGCACCCATGTCTTTTTTTCCTCAGGAGATAGGATTTCCTCTTTTAGTACGGTGGTGTCATGAATATTATATTCCACGCTTGTTCACTTCCTTTAAGCGGCTCTTTTCTTTATATTACTGATTTTTACTTCTAATTGAAAGTATCATGAAGCTTTTGAATGTTAAACTGCATGAATTAAGTGGTATTTGTTGTATAATAATGGTCAGTTGAAATTAATGAAGCAACTTAGAAAGTTGGGAAAAACATGTGGAACAAAAAAACGGGTATGACGATCTTAAAAATGCTCTTTCCGATCGTGATCATCCTTGTCTTAATTTTTGTCGCCAAGCAGGAGCTGAGCGGCCTTTCCATTAAAAAGACGTTTTATATTATTGACAGCTTGAATCGAATGGACTTGTTTATTCTTGTCTTTCTTGGACTTGTCGCTGTTTTATCCATGTCCTTATATGATTTTATTTTAAGAAAAAGCCTTGATATGCCCATCAGCGGCTGGAAAACGATCCGAATTTCTTGGATCGCCAACTCCTTTAACAGTGTACTTGGATTCGGTGGTTTATCAGGAGCAGGGCTTAGAACGCTTCTATACAAGGAATACATAACCGATACGAAAAAACTGCTGAAAGGCATAGCCCTTTTAACATCCTCTGTTCTGCTAGGCTTATCTATTTTCAGTGATTTGATTTTAGTTAGGGTCCTGCCAGTTGAAAGTATTATTAGTCAGGAGCCGTGGTTATGGGCATTTGTCATTATTTTTGCTTGTATTGTGCCCATTTACATCATCATGGCGTCCATTCGAAAAAGTTCGATTGAGAGCGGTGAAAACGGACTGAAGCACCCGATCTATGCTTATATTGGTGCATCGTTTTTAGAGTGGCTGGCAGCTGGTCTTGTCATGTACATGGCTGTTGTCTCTATGGGGATGAACGTTGATGTCCGTATTGTATTAGGCGTCTTTGCGATTGCATCAATCGGCGGTTTAATCAGTATGGTTCCGGGCGGGTTTGGTTCGTTTGATCTGATCTTTTTACTCAGTATGCAATACATTGGGTTTGATAAAGAGATGGTGCTGACAGCGCTTGTCTTGTACCGCTTCGTTTACTCCATTTTCCCGTTTATTCTTGGACTTTGTCTAGCGGCATACGATTTAACTGGAACAACACTCAGGCGTCTTGAAGGCAATCCGAGAATGGCGCCTGCTATTGAAACAACAAACGTCTTAATTGTTTTGCACCGAGCGCTGCTCATCCGTTTATTGTACGGATCTTTGTCCATTTTAACGTTTGGAAGCGGTTTGCTCATTATGGCTTCCGTTGTGCTTCCTGTTGATCGTTTAGGTGTGATCACAACCATTCCACGCTTTTTGTTATCAGGATTTAATGGTCTTTCTTTAATGTTCGGGATCATTTTAATGATTTTGTCCATTGAAGTGTATAAAAGAACAAAACGGTCTTATCTATTGACAATGATTGCCCTAGCAGGCGGCTTTGTGTTTACTTTACTAAAAGGGTTTAACCTGAGTTTGATCTTTATATTGCCGGTCATCATGGTGGTATTTTTCTCGCTTCGAAATCAATTTGTGAAACAGCAGGCCCCTTATTCTTTGAATCAGTTTGTGGCGGCCGCCGCCGGATATTTACTCGTGTTGTTTAACTATAATGTCATTGGGAACTTCATTTGGATGAAAATTGGTCATTTCCTAAGCAAGGACTATTTGGTTCATAATGAACGGCATATCACGATGACCAGTATGATTGCTTTAATTGGCGTCCCACTTTTCTTTTTCATTAGCAAATTGATTTTTAATAAAAAAGCAGTTCCAATCGGCGAAGAAGCCGATGAAGAAAAGTTAAAAACTTTTCTCGAAGAAAAGGGAGGAAATGCTCTTAGTCATCTAGGTTTTTTGGGAGACAAAAAACTGTTTTTCTCAAGTGATGGAGAGGCGATGCTTCAGTTTGGCCGGATTGGCCGCTGCGTTATTGTGCTTGGAGATCCTTCTGGCCGTAAAGCCTCTTATCCGCTTGTACTAGAAGAATTTTTGGAGCAGACAGAAAAAGCAGGCTATCGTGTCGCTTTTTATCAAGTAGAACGTGAAGGAATGGCGCTTTATCATGACCTAGGTTTTCACTTCTTTAAGCTTGGGGAAGAAGCCATGGTCGATTTAGAAACGTTCTCTTTGTCAGGAAAGAAAAAATCAAACTTACGGGCTGTCGCAAATAAATTTGAACGAGAAGGCTATACGTTTGAAATGCTGGAGCCGCCCTTTTCAGAGGAATTGATTTCAACCTTAAAACAAATCTCTGACAGCTGGATGGGCAAGAAAAAAGAAAAAGGATTTTCATTAGGCTATTTCCATGAAGACTACCTTCAAAAAGCACCGATTGCGATTTTAAAGGATGAACAAGGGCAGATCATATCTTTTGTGTCCTTAATGCCGATGTACCAAAAAGGAGAGATATCCATCGACCTCATGCGTCATATGCATGATGCACCGAACGGGATGATGGATGCACTCTTTATCCACCTTTTTCAATGGGCGAAAGAAAAAGGCTACACATCCTTTAACATGGGAATGGCGCCATTATCGAATGTAGGCACGTTCCACCAGTCCTTTCTGACAGAACGTTTGGCGAGTGTCATCTTCAATAACGTCAGATATATGTATAGTTTTAGCGGCTTACGGTCGTTTAAACAGAAATATAAACCAGAATGGCGCGGAAAATATTTAGCGTATAAAAAGAATACATCACTGCCTGTCACAATGGTGCTCGTCACTAAGCTGATAGGAATGGACCCAAATCGAAAACGGCGTCCATAAGTCCAAAGAACCTTTACCTTTCACTAGGTGAAGGTTTTTTTAGACAAAAGAATAGCAAAAGTGGTAAAGTTGAAGGGTAAGGGGGATGTTCACATGACACTAAATGAATGGTTTACAAAGGGATTAGCTGAACGTACATATGTACACAACATGGAGAAAAACCGTGAAAACTTACTCACGGTGTACAACCAGTACGCAATTCATCAAAAGGAAAAAGAGCTGCTTCAAAAACTTCAAAAGAAAAAGCTCAGAGCGCTTGTGATCACGGCAGATTGGTGCGGCGATGCGATGGTTAATGTACCTATTTTCATGCGTATTGCAAATGAAGCACTGATTGATGCGCGCTATTTCATTCGGGACGAGCACCTAGACCTGATGGATCAGTATTTAACGAACGGGACCGCAAGATCAATTCCGATTATCGTCATCATTGATCAGGAAGGGAAAGAAGTGGGGAAATGGGGACCTCGCTCAGCAGAAGCTCAGCGCTTTGTCGACGAGAAAAAGCCGGATAAAGATGCACCCGATTTTGAGGAAGCATTTAAAGTGTTTGCGAAAGAAGCCGCACATCACTATACGACAGATCGTTACTTATGGAAAGATATTGAGAAAGAAATAGTAGAAGTTTTGGCAAAAATATAAACCAAAAGACTACTTCGCCGCAATGGGAAGTAGTCTTTTTTTATCTTGTTTTTGCGTTTCACCTACAAAACACCGCATAAAGATGTAGAAAAACCGCAGAATTCTATCAAATACCGCAGAAAACCGCAAAGCATCACGATTTTCCCAACCACTTTTAGTTGAAAAACCTCATATATGCCATGAAATCAGCTATTTTGCCCTTATCTAAAGGCTCATATAACGCACGTCGGATGGCTTTTTCCCAATACAAGAGGCCCAGCAACTATAGTAATCTAGTTGTAATCTCCTTTGAACGAACTAAAAAAAATAAATGAAGGAAAAGGGCTGGCGATCAATTTATGAAAAAAATCATCTATCTCGATCAAGAAAAAAAGAAGCTCGCTGAATCAAAGAAAAGAGAACAGCGTTCCATCAAATCACTCAGACTGCTTGTGTTTTATGACGGACAAAGTCCTTCATGTGCAAAAGCAATTGACCTGTTGAAATCACTCGATTGGAAAAACCGAATTCACTTTGAATCATTTAGACACTCACAGCTGCTGAGACTGAATAAAATTAGTGAAGAGAAGGCAGAGAAACGAATCGTGTCTATTTCCTTAGCAAAAAATCAAAAAAACTCAGGGATTTATACGTGGCTGAGAATGGCTTGTCACATCCCTGCATTATGGGGAACGGTCCCATTCATTGTACTCAGCATTTGGCTTGGCTTTGGGCAGCATGCTTACGATTATTTTGCGAGAAAACGGTACATTCATTCTGTCGAACAAGTCACCCGTCCCGATACAGATCAACAAAAAACCATCTAATCATAGAAAAAGCATGACCTTCGATCGGCAGAAGGTCATGCTTTTTTGTAATATGGGATAAATGATGCTAAGTGATCAAGCAGCTTCGTTGTGTAAGACATATATGCACGCTTATCAAGCTCAGAAGCCGCATAGGAAAGCAAGGTTCTAAGAGCAAACAAGTACTCATTGTGGAGCTGATTGTGTTCAAAGTAAGGAATCGCTGCTTCTACTAAATAAGTTTTCAAATCATGAGGATTCTCTTCAATCATCAATTTATAGATTTTAATCATATATAAACAGTTTGGTTGAATACGAGGCTGTTTGAGCAGCTCGTGTATGTATGGAAGCGCCTTTTTGCGATCATATTCCGCATACAATGTTGCGATTTCATAAAGCGTTTCACAGTAACGATCTTCTATCTGTTCTTGATTAAAATAATTGAGTGAATCTAGTAAATAAGGCACAGCGGATGAGAAATCTCCTTGGCGTTTTAAGAGAACCCCATAATAAAAATAAGCTGTCATCTTAATATAAGCATCAGGGTGAAGCGATGTGTGTAAAATCACTTCTTTTAAATATCTTTTAGCTGTTTGAAAGGCCTTTAATTCCAGTGAGATGACCCCATGAATGAGTGTACAATGAATGACCCGCTTGAAATTATTTTTTTGTCTATACAAATCCATTGCTTGATGTGTGGCCTCAAGCGCATCACCGAGATGCCCCATAGCTCCAAGTGCTTTTGCATAGTGATAATACAGGTCGCTCTGTTCAACAGAAGCGTAAGAAAAGCAGCTTTCAAGTCTTTTCAATCCTTCTTCGAGCTGACCGATTTTAATCTGGTGGATGCCATCTAGATATTCAAACGTTTCTTTTTCTGTGTCAATAAAGGTTTTTTCAAACTTCTTAAGCACGCGGTGTGTTTTTAAGGCAAGCTGCTGTTTTTCTGTTAATAAATAAAATTGAAATAAGGACAAATGATACTGAATCCCTAAATCTAGCGAAAAGAATTGTTCCTCGTGATGAATGATCATTTCTGCATTTTGCTCTGCTTGATCGAGTGCATAGAAATACATGTTCATTTGAAACTCATCGAGCAATGACAGCAGGTGACGCGCCTTTTGCGACAGCGTTTCTTGACTAATTCCAAGCCGTTCAAGCAAAAGATTGATCGTATCTTGATTGGCCTCTTTTGAGCCATTTTCAATTTTACTTAAATGAGAGACAGAACAAATTCCTTCTGCCAACTCCGATTGGGTCATATTTTGTTTGTAACGATAGAGTTTGATGATTTGCCCAATATTGATTTTCATTCCATCCAGAAGCCTCCCTTCCAATCATGGGTTGAAAGCTTTTTGAAAAAATAGCCGCATGAGACAAAGTGGAAATACCTGAAATCATTTCATCATCTTGGCTTTTTTCTCAAAATTTGTTTAAAACGTAATATGATTGTAACATTACTTGAAAAAGTCAAACAACTTTTTAGCAGAGAGGCGAGGTCCTATTTGCAAACAACACATGATCATGTTTATAATGTGAATGAGAATCAATTTCAATTAAGGTTGATTGAAAGGATGACATATATGCCAGAAACAAAACAACAAACAGAAGCGTTAACGGTTCGAGACGCTGTCAGATATAGACGATCGATTCGAAAATTCAAAGAAACACCGGTGAGCATTGAGCAGCTTCAGCCATTATTAGAGGATGCAGTCTATGCACCTAATCATAAAATCACGGAACCGTGGCGTTTTTTATATGCAGTGACGGATGAAGCAAAAGAGGTATTTGTTGAGCGGTTCATTGCTTTCTTTAAACGCAACAACCCAGACGCAAAAGAAGAAAAGATCAATCAGTACAGAGATTATTTTTCTAAAGTACCAGCACTTTTACTTGTTGTTCTAAAAGAAGACGAAAACCCAGTTGTGAGAAACGATGATTTTGCCGCTGTGAGTGCGCTCATTCAAAACTTCCAGTTGTTGGCTTGGGATCAAGGAATCGGTATGGTATGGAAGAGCGGCCGTATTTTATACGACAAAGGGTTTCAACAGGATATGGGATTAAAGGAAAACGAGCGCTTTGCCGCAATTCTTCACATTGGTTATCCAGAAGAGGTGCCTGAGGAAAAGTCACGTCAGAAGGCATCAAGCCTGCTAACTGAAATCAAATAAAAACAGACCTTTTGATAAGGTCTGTTTCTTTTTACTTATTGTTTTTTGGCACGCTGATCGGCTGCTTTCATACGTGCCATCGCTTTTACGTCATTCGGATCTGCAAGTTCTTTGGAAAATTCAACATATTCGCCATCCGTCTCTTGTGCCGCAAGCTGGTGGTTGGATTTTTTGAGTTGGTCTTTTTTCAAAGCTTTTCCCTCCTTTACAAGATCACTTTAGTTATGTGCTTGTAAAAGAGGAATATCCGTTTTATTTGTTTCTTTTTTCTGCTGCTCTTTCCGCTTTTTTGAATTCCTGCTGATACAGAACTTCCTGGGTTTTCTTCAGTTTTGAAGTCGGCTGGTGTTCTTTTTTCTTCATCAAAATCGCCCCCTCATCTCATTTTTAATAGGATGGGTGTTTTTGACAAAAATTATTCCTCTGAATGCAAAATCGCTTCTTTTAGCTCAGGGTGTAAAAACTCATAAGAAGACAGCAGTGCCTTTTTCGGCAGGGCGCGCTGGCCTTCTAGAACAAGCAATGACATGTCGCCAAGTGCGGTTTTGATGACAAAGGACGGCACCTTCAGCCAGTGAGGGCGATGAAGGACAGATGCAATGGTTTGCCCCAGCTGCTTCATTTGAACAGGATTTGGAGACGTGACATTGAGTGGACCTGATATGTGATCATGTAGAATGGCATACGCAATGAGATGTGCTACATCCTCCACGTGAACCCAAGATACCCATTGCGAGCCAGAGCCAATCGTTCCACCGGCAAGCAGCTTGTATGGCAAGGTCATAAGAGGAAGTGTGCCTTTTTCTCCTAGCACTACCCCAAAGCGTGTATAAACCGTGCGAATACCGAGCGCCTCAATTTTTTGACCTTCAGCTTCCCAAAGTTTTGACGTATAACTTAAGAAATCTGTATCGGCTGGAGGGGCCTCCTCCGTAAAATCCTCTGTCTTGGAAGTGCCGTAGATACCGACAGCACTTGCTTGAATGAGCACAGATGGTTTCGATTCCTTCGCTTCTATAATGCGTCTCACTTCTTGTGTGGATTGAATACGGCTGGAGAGAATGCCTTTTTTTGCTTTGTCCGTCCAGCGTGTGAAAATGGATTTTCCAGCAAGGTTAATCCATACATCAATCGCAGGCAATTCATGTTCAGGCTTAGCACCTTCTGTCAGCCACTGCACATAGTGTAAATGATTTTGTTCGGATTCCTTTGGATTTCTTGTTAAAATATATAGATGATGTCCTTCAGCTGCGAGCACCTTTGTGACGTGCTGGCCGATAAACCCGGTTCCTCCGGTAATGGCGATATTCAATTGACATCTTCTCCTCTCATATACATACCTATATCTTTCACGATTTTGAATCAGAAGAAACATCCTGACTGTTGGAAAAAAGGAGTGATCACAGGATGCCCTATATTACGAAAATCTCTGCTCAGAAAAACAATACAGAACGCGTGAACATCTTTCTTGATGAAAAGTACGCTTTTAGCGTTGATCTAGATGTGCTCGTCCAGCATGATTTGAAAAAGGGAAAAGAGCTGGACGAAGCCGATATCATAGAGATTCAATTCGGTGATGCAGTAAAAAAAGGATTTCAGCAGGCCGTCGATTATTTATCGTATCGGATGAGATCAGTGAAAGAAGTCACCGATTATTTGACGAAAAAAGAAATACCAGCACCTGCTATTAGTGAAATTATACACAAATTAAAGCATTATAAGTATGTAAATGATCTTGAATTTGCAGAAGCGTATGTAAGCACCCACCGAAAAACGAATAGCAAAGGCCCGTCAGTGCTAAAAAAAGAATTAAAGCTGAAAGGCATAGACGATGACACCATCGAACAAGCACTATCGCAATATCCGAATGATTTGCAGCTAGAGGAAGCAGTGAAACAAGTGCTGAAGATGGTTAAGAAAGAGAAAAACCGGTCCGCAAAAGAAATTGAACAGCGTATCAAATTGCAGCTTCAGCGAAAAGGATTTTCATTTGATATCATTGATAAAGCCCTTCAAGAAGCCTATGATGGACAAGAAGAGGAAAAGGAAGAAGAAGCCCTTCACTATATGCTTGAGAAGGCAAAACGCAAGGTAGGATATGACGGATCATTTGAGAAAAAAATGAAAGTGAAGCAATTCCTTTACCGAAAAGGATTTGATCTTGATACAATTGATCACGTTTTAGACAAAGGGGAATGACAGATGGAAAAACGCTATAGTGAAATGACAGAATACGAATTAAAGCAGGAGATTGCCGCTCTTTCTGAAAAAGCAAGAAAGGCTGAGCAGCTAGGCATTGTGAATGAATATGCCGTGTTGGAGCGGAAAATTGACATGGCGAAAGCCTATTTATTAGATCCAGCTGCTATTCAGACCAAAACGACTTATCACATCAAAGATACAGACGAGCAGTTTTATGTGGAGTATTTAAATGGTGTTTTTGCTTGGGGCTACAGAGTTTCAGTGCCAAATAAAGAAGATGCTCTGCCGATTTCAATGCTTACGCAAAAGGACTGATCCCTAGAGATCAGTCCTTTTCTTTACTTCGAACGTTGTTTACGGACGTTGTTCTGAAGTACGATGTCGTGCTGCGTTTGCTGCGTTTCTCCGTTGACCTGAGAGGCAGAATGTTTAGCATTCGCCCATGGTTGAGGGTAAGCGGTTGTTCTTAATTGAACAAAGTCTTCCATATACGATTTCCCATTTGAACTCATATCTCAAGCACTCCCTTTGGAAAAATTAGCGTTTCCCTGATGCCCTCATACGTTCCTGTGGACGTGTATTCGTCTCACCGTTCGGCCTTTTAGACGCATAAGCATCTGTGGCCCCTGGTTCGCCTTCAAACTTGTGATTCACTTGATTTGGAAAGCCCTTTGCTTTATTACGCATACTGATTCCCTCCAAACAATACAAATCATTTGCGTCTTTTGAAGACGTAAGGGTAGTATATGAAAAAAGAGATTTTTTTAAAAAGGCACTTTCTGCTAGATGAAGGAGGAACCAGTATGGAACAATATTTTGAGCGATTAACCGAACAACTAATGGAAAAAAACAATATGCTCACATATGAAGAAGCACGTACATGGGTAGAGCTCCTTTGGAGTGATTTTGAAACAACCTATGCAAAGGCTGGCCGCAAGTATAAAGGACAGGAAACGACTGAACGGATTGTCCGAGAATGGATCGAAAGCTACGGCGCTCAGCTGCATTTATTTCAAAATAAACAATCGAAGGCAAATGAGCATTTGCAACAAAACGACAAAGGGCTGCTTCATTAAAAGGGTTGCCCTTTTCACTTCTACTCATCTTTTTCAATAAACAGGAAAATATATAAATAACTAAACAATTTTATGAAACAATACCCAGTCTGTGATCAAAATTACAGGCTTTTTACAATGGATAAACTTAAAATTACATTAAATTCATGTTGGTGAAAATCACTGGAAATAAAACTCTGATATAATGTAACGATTAAGGATACATGAAATTTATGGATAATAAAAAAGGGTTTCGTTTTCTGACAAAAAAGGAATAATGAACATAACAGACTATGTGAAAAAAGTGAAGAGAAGGTGCGATATGGAACGGGAACTGCTCTCTGTTATAATTCCTTCTTACAATGAAGGTGAAAACATCAGACGAATCTTTGAGGCACTCGAGGAAGAGTTTCGCGATTTTCATTATGACTTTGAAATCATCTTTGTGAATGATGGAAGCAAAGACAATACGCTTCAATACATGAGAGAGCTCTCTCACAAAAGTGCAAAAGTCAAATACATTTCCTTTTCTCGTAACTTTGGGAAAGAAGCTGCAATTTTAGCAGGTCTTGAGCATGCAAAAGGGGAAGCTGCGATCATTATGGACGCCGACCTGCAGCACCCAACGTATTTGATTCAGGATTTTGTTAGAGGCTACGAAGAAGGTTATCATCAAGTCATTGCCAAACGAAACCGTAAAGGGGACAGCAAGCTTCGTTCTTACCTATCATCGATGTATTATAAAGTGATGAACAAGGTGGTCGAAGTGGACTTGCGTGATGGTGTAGGAGATTTCCGTTTAATTTCCCGTCAAGCGATCGACGCATTGCTTCAGCTGAAAGAGGGAAATCGTTTTTCAAAAGGCCTTTTTTGCTGGATTGGCTTTGAAGAAAAGGTCATCTATTATGAAAATGTGGAAAGACAGCATGGTGATACAAAATGGTCACTGAAGAAATTATTTAACTACGGGATTGATGGTGTCATTTCCTTTAACAACCGCCCGCTGCGTATTTGTTTTTATACGGGTATTTTGATCTTATTTCTCTCTTTGATTTACATCGTGGCGACCTTTATTCAAATCGTCAGAACGGGCATCATGGTACCGGGTTATTTCACTTTAATCTCAGCTGTGCTTTTCCTCGGTGGTGTCCAGCTCTTGAGTCTAGGTGTGATCGGAGAATACATTGGCCGAATTTACTATGAAACGAAAAAGAGGCCGCATTACTTAATTCAAGAATCAAATGTCATGGAACAAGAGACAAGCTCAAAAAAACAAGACCGAGTGTTAACGCAGTTATTTAAATAACGTGGAGTCAAATAACCGGCAAGCACGAATCGCTTGCTGGGTTGTTTTGTTTCAAAGAACAGTGGATCTTTTGGAGAAAGGATTTAGATGATGAAACGTAGATGGATACTCATTGGAATGTGCCTCATTCTTGCTTTATTAGGACACTCCTTTTTCTTATATGAATATACGCAAGGCCGATATATGACGGGAGATGGGGATGGCATTTCGCAAATGCTCCCGTTTAAAAAGCTACTGTATGATGAATACGTCAAAGGAAACTTCTTTTATTCCTATCAATTTGGTCTAGGCGGCGGTACATATACGCAATTAGGTTATTATTTTACAACGTCGATGGTCTTTATGGTCACAGTCGCTGTCGTCTGGCTGTTGAATGCGCTTCACCTTATACAGTCAACAGACATTCACTTTTGGGCAAATGCTGTTATTTGGCTGAGTGTGATCAAGCTGACAGTCATTCTGTTCATCGCATATCGTGTGCTCCTTTCGATTGTGCAGCATAGGCTGGGGGCGCTGACAGGTGCCGGTATTTACGGACTGTCTATTGTGTACTTTCGGCATCAAACGTTTTGGGAGTTTTTCACCGACAGCATGATGTGGCTTCCGCTGCTTGTGCTCGGGGTTGAACGGATTTTTAAAACAGGCAAGCCGGCTTGGTTTATTGCGGCTTGCAGTCTCATGCTGATCAATAACTTTTACTTTGCTTACATTCACTTTATCTTTTTAGCCATTTATCTCGTCTTCAGATATATGATTAAGCTCCAAAGCGAGGAGCGAGGCTGGAAGGTGTTCTGGACCCTTGCGATCTCTACGTTGTTATCGTTTGGGATCAGTGCTGCCTTTTTTATCCCGTCTGTTTACGGCTTTCTCAATAATGTAAGACCGCCGTATGAACAGGCAATTCCTTGGTTCGAGCTGCATGATCATCTGCTGTTTACAAGCAGGGTGTATTTATTGCCGGTCATCTTTCTGATTTGTCTGTTTCTCGTTCCGCTATACCGGAACAGATGGTTTTTCATGTTCACATCGATCAGTGTTCTGCTGATCATTTTTCACTACAGTCCAAAGATGGCGAGCGTGTTTAATGGTTTTTCTGCACCGCAGTACAGATTTGAATACATTCTTGCTTTTACAGTTGGAGCAGCCGTAGCCATCACCATCAAGCATTTCTCGCAAATGGAGTGGAAGTGGAAAAAGCGTGCGGTTTTAGGCGCTTGGATTGTATTCCTTTTCGCAGTCGCCCTTTCAGAACGAGCAAAGGGAAATATGGATGTTGTTGTATTTACCGGAATAGGACTGCTTGTGATCAGTTTGTTCTTCCTCTCGATACATGCGGGAAAACGTCTGCACCTTCGTCTCTTTTCAGCTGTGCTCATCGTTGTGAGCTTACTGACAGCAGGTGTGTATCAGCAGGGCTACTTATTTGAAAGAAGCAATATTAAGAGCGTATCAGATACGTATCTGAATAGTGAGGCGTATGCTGGACATGAGCAAATGAAGCTCATTCAGCAGATTCAAAGCCGCTCAAAAGAAGATCCGCTTGCCCGGATTGATTGGATGAACGGCGTGCGCAACAACACCCCATTATTTGAAGGCTTTCAAGGCATGAGTGCATATTCAAGTATATTGAATCAGCATCTGCTCCATTTCTACTGGAATGACCTGCAAATTGATATGGGACGGGAAAGTGTCAGCCGGTATGCAACAATGGGGGACAGGGCGAATTTATACAGTCTGACCTACGGGAAGTATTATATGAGAGACAAATCGATGTCTTTCTCACCGCCGGTTTATTTTAAGCCAATATTGGAAAGCGAACATTATGAAGTGTATGAAAATACACGCCCGCTCCCATTTGCAAGAACAACGAGTACTGTCTATTCAGAAAAGTCACTAGAGCATGCGTCAGCACTTGATAAAGAACACGCAATGTTGCAAGGTGTGATCTTAAACAAAAAAGGAAATGCTGAAATCGACCAATCGCCTGATCGAATAAAGGATACAAACATTCATACTGAACAAGCTGTATACGAAAATGGCGTGCTTGATGTATACGGGAAAACGGGCGGGCTGAATATCACCCTTCCAGATGATATCGCTCGCGTGGGGGATGTGTATGTGAGCTTTTATGTGAAGCGGACCGACCGTAACGAGGGATTTCAGTTATCTGTGGATGACTACGTCACATCACGCAAAAGCAATACGTCTATCTACAAAACAGGCGTTAATGACGTGACGATCCGAGTCCCTGCGGAAAAAATTCTTTCCATACGAGTGCCAAAAGGGACGTATGAGCTGAGTCAATTAAAGCTGTATCATGAGCCTTACCACACCCTTGCGCGGGCATATGAAAAAGAAAAACAGGATGATGGCAGCCAGCAGGTGAAGCTTAAAAATAACCGCTTTACGATTTCTTATGAGAACAAGCGCGGCGATGATTATATGATTCTGCCTGTTCCATATGAAAAAGGCTGGGAGCTCACGGTGAACGGCCATCAAACCGATATTGAACAAGCCAATTATGCGTTTATCGGTTTTCCAATAGAAAAAGGAAAAAACGAGATCGTGCTAACCTACTATCCGCCTTATATCAGAATTCTCGCATTGATTTCATTGATCAGTTTGATCGGTGCGATCCTCTATGCACGGAGAAAACACAAGAAACACCACTTTTCAGCATAAGTGGTGTTTTTTTATCTTTCATCTCATACGTAAGTTTCTTCATCCCATTCAATCGTGTATTCGTTCATTTTTTTATCAATATCGTTTTGAATACTCATGTGCTGAAATAGCGCATTCAATTCTTCTGTCCTCTTTCTTCGATCATTTTCATAATAATAGAACGCATCTCGATAATCATGATCCCTTAGCATCTTTGCTATGAGCATGGCATCTTCTAGACTATACGATGCTCCTTGACCAACAAAAGGGTTCGCCGTATGTACCGCATCACCTACAAGAACAACACGTCCTTTTGACCACACAGGAAAATCCTTTATTTCATAGATACTTCTTGGAAAGAACATGTTAGTATGATCGATGATGTCAGAAAGGTGTTTAGGAATGTTCCAATGTTCCATTTGTTTATATAATAACTGTCGGATGGTTTCTTTATTGGCTTTCTCAAAATGTTTTGTAGGTAACTTCTCAGGACACTGAGAGAAAGCTTGCCATAAAATATTCATTTTATTTGTTGGATGCGCTTTCCCAAAAATGAATTGAAAGTTTCCGTCATTGTAAAAATAACTTGTTGCCTCATCCAATACAAAATCCTTCACAAACGATACTCCTTGTAGTCCCCAAAAACCGCTATAGTCTAATTTAGCATTAAACGCAATAGCCTCTCTTGTTTTCGAAAAGGTTCCATCTGCTCCTATTACAATATCACCTGTTATCACAGTTTCATCATCAAAAAGAACCTGAACGGAATGAGGCTGCTGTTTGATTGAGATTAATTTTTTGTTGTATTTCACTTCTATTCCTTGACGGTGAACTTCTTTTAAAAGTGATTTGATGATTTGGTCTCTCATGACGTTCAGTAAAGGAGCATCATAATATTTTTCACTATAATTGTGAAAGATCGCTTCTACTTCATTTTCACTGTTTATTTGCTGGATCTTCTTTATCACGGTTGCATTTGCTATCACTTCATTTTTACACCCGATTCCATCCAAAATCTTTACCCCATTCGGAGACAGTAAAAAACCTGCTCCTGTTTCTAATTCTTCATCTGACCTGCTTTCATAAATCGTACTTTCCATTCCAGCCTTTTTTAAAAATAAAGCAGTAGCCAATCCTGCTACACCACTGCCGATAATGATTACATTTTGAGATTTCATCATTTTTCCTCCCCTTTTATAAACAGACCGGTCGGTTTATTTTAGTGCAAAAAAATAAGCTTTTTCATATAGGACAGCGTATCACAATTCCCCCTTTTCATTTGGAAATTAAAGTATATGATAATATGTTATAAATGATTTCGCAAGGATGAAACAAACCAATTTCTGATAAAACAAACATGAAGGGGATAATAAAACATGAATAAAGACACCGTGATAAAACACTATCAACACTCCATTGAATGGGTACAGTCGCTAACGGAATTAACAGACAAAGAGTGGCGCAGCGCCATCGCTGAGGGAAAATGGAGCATTGCTGAGATCATCGCACATTTCGTTCCGTGGGATGAATTTATTTTACACGATCGCCTAAAGAGCAAGAAAGGAAGAGAGAAGCGAGACGATCGGGCGGTTTATTGCTGTTAGAACAGAATTGCTTCAAGAAATGAAGAAAATCGAAACATCTCGCTGGACTACACCCTTTCTGATCGGTCAAACCGAGCTGACGTTATTAAGTTATTTTCAAGGTTTAATTAAACATGATCTCCATCATATGGAGCAGATTAAAAAAGTACTCTCTACAGAAAGACGATAGAGCGTCACGAAGCTTCTTTCTCAAATGGAAACGTCGCATAATCAAACAAAAAATGAAATAACCAAAGACTTAGCGCAAAGAGAATTTCTTCAGAAGTAGTCAGCAAAATGCCGTCAACTAATTCATCTGATAAGTAGACAGCACCCCAAATAAACAAAAGGTGAAATAAAACGGTATAGAAAACAATGGATCGTTTTTTGGACCGACACTTACGAACAAAACACATGAGCACGTGTTCCAGATGTTCAAAAGAGATCCCGAGTACAACGTAGATGCCCATAAACAGAAGCAACGATAAAACCGATTGATAAAAAGCACCCGTCAAATGAAAGAACAGTACACAAAACAACAAAAATATGTAACAGACAGCTGATAGCGCTATCAGGCATTTCACCCCTTGCCATAAAGCGTGAATAGATTGCTGCATGGATAAACAACACTCCCTTACATGAAGATACCTGCAAAAAGGACAGCCTTTTTGCAGGAAGGTGGAATTAATCCTCTTTTTTAGGTGCAGCGATGACAGGGTGTTTTTCTGTATCAAGCAATTTCAAGAATTCTTCGCCTTGATCTAAATGATCCAAAACAAGCTGTTTCGGTGTGACCGCAAGCCACTGATTGAGCGAGATATCTGCATAATGGTCGCTCTTGAAGATTTCTAAGAAATAAAGCGGTTCGTCACCTGTATTTTCTACATAATGCCCCATCGCAAATGGCACATAGCCAACATCTCCCGCCTGATAGTTAAAGGTTCTTGCATGTCCATCAGAAGCAAATACCGTCATTCGAGCTTTTCCAGAAATGAAATATTGCCATTCATCCGTATTTGGATGCCAGTGCAGCTCACGGATGGCACCTGGATCAACTTTCACAAGAGCGGATGCAATCGTTTTAGACGCTTTAAAATTGGTAGAGTCCGCAATCCACACTTGTCCGCCGCTTGACGTAATTGGCTCCTGTTTTAACAGCTCATATTTAAAGGAATTCGGGACCTCTCCTTGCTCTGTTTGCACCTTGTCACACTCAAGGGAACCAGGAATTCCTTTTTGGAAAATATACTTTTCTTTCTCTGGCAGCTTGTTAAATTGTTCTTTTGTCATTCCAAAGTTTTGGAGAACGATTTCCTCTGGCGTATGCGCAAGCCAATCAGTCACTTGGAACGTACTATTTTCAGAGAAGGAACCATCATCAAACACAAGTAAGAATTCAGCTCCTGGTTCAAGTGCTTGAATAGAGTGCGGCAAGCCAGAAGGGAAGTACCATAAATCTCCCTCAGTCACATCCTCTGTAAAATTGCGCCCCTCTGCATCAACCGATGTAATTCGGGCTTCCCCATAAATCATGTACGCCCATTCCGCTTCCTTATGCCAGTGAAGCTCGCGAATCGCACCAGGCTTTAGCCGCATGTTCACAGAGGCAAGACTTTTAGAGATTGGCAGTTCACGCACCGTTACCTCGCGGGCATAGCCGCCTTTTTCTAAACGGTTGTGCGTATCAGAAAAAGAATATTTCATGTTGGGAACCGTTCCATGATCGGTTTCTGGTGGCGTGAGCATATCTGGGTTTTGTCTGTCTCGCTCGAGATTACGTGGAATTTTGACCGTTGCTCCTTTTTCTCCTCGAATCGGCTGCGGTACACCATTTTGCTTTTCACTCATGATAAAATCCCCTTTCAACATCGTATTGTGTGAGGTGACAAAAGGCCTTTCATTTCGCCCTCGCTTTCATAAGGTGAAACGAATCAAGAAGAAGTCAATCTGATTCATCATTTTTTTGAACAGCGACCAATCGTTGGATGAGTTTGCTTAATTCATCAAACTTTCGTTCAAAACGTGTCAGCAAATAAACCGTCAAAATGGCAGGGAAGCCAGCCTGACCGAGCTGCTTCAGCCATTCCTCCGAAAAAAAGGTCTCCATTTGTCTCACCTCCCAGCGGATGCTCGTCTTCTCTATAAGTGGTATGAAAGAAGAAATAGGAAATCAAAGGGGGAGAAAATGAACCATTAGACCCGTTTCACAAAGTTTACTTTTTTTAACTTTTGTCCACTTAATGCAAGTAGAGAGAACAAAGGGGAGGATGCACATGGATTATCGGCTGTTATTGAAAGCAAAATGGAAGGAAATCGTTGACCACCCGCTCATTCAGCAGTTTTTAAGCAATCCTAAAAACCAGCAGCTGCTTAGGCAAGTCATGGAAGAGCCAAACGAAGAAAATGCGAAAAAACTAGATTCCGAGTTCAAGCAGTTTTATCAAAAAATCCGCATCATCAAGTATATTTCCACAATGATCCGCATCTTTTCAGTCGACTTTGACAAACGAGTGAAAAAAAAGCAGCAGCGTTTTCCGCTCATACTCGATCATCCTGATACGCAAGAAGTGAAAGACCCTGTTCAAACAGATACGTATGAAGCTGTGCTCTTTAACCAACAAGACTTAGGGGAGCACCTGCAAGACAAAAGATTGTACAAGGCCTACCAGCAGCTCACAGACAAACAAAAAATGGTCTTAACCCAAATCTATGTCGAAGGCCTAACGATGAAAGAAATAGCCGATCAGTTAGGCGAAACAAGACAAAACATCTCAAACATTCACAAAAAAGCGCTCAACAAACTAAAAGAAGAAACAGGGGGAGATGTCCGTGCCCGAAGACAAAATGACCAATGGAGAAATGGAAGAACTCATTGAAACCTTCACACCCATGATCAAAAAGAAACTACAAAACACGGCATATCAAGAAAGAGAAGACCTCGAACAAGAACTTTATATCAAACTCATCGAAAAAGTAGACTGGCTGATTTACCAAGAAGGACCTGGCTTTTGGGAGTTTATTGTGGAATATATGACGAAGTTGTAAGAGGAACTGATGGTGCGAATGTCAGGTGAACATAAAATCCCTGGAACATTCGCACCTTTTTATTCGACAAAATTGGGTAAAAATGTATATTTCATGAAGGAGAAAACAAAATTCTTTATTGAAAGTTGAGGATTTTACCTATCATTTCCTAAAAAATGTTACAATTAGGGCAGAAATCGCAGTCGCACTCTATATGAGTGCGTGGATTGAAATTTCAAGAAATGCTGTGTAATCTGCCACGCTTGGGTCGCACTCTACATGAGTGTGTGGATTGAAATCAAACGTATTCCATTGTATCTGAATCAACAGAAGTAGTCGCACTCTCCATGAGTGCATAGATCACAGTTTCTGCGTTTTATACAAATTCAAGTACTATCCAGTTCAAAATCTACACATATGAATAATTCAAGCCCTATACAACAAAAAAAGACTCGCTCACACAGAGCCGAGTCTTAATTTTTTTTGCAGTTTTTCTTCACTGAAAATCCAGCCGGTATAGGAATTTTTGATTTGGTGGTCCATGTCGATATGGCAGATCGCGACGAAAGGATAGTGACCTTTGCTGCGGTAGCGCAAATCAATGAACCGTACCTCATAATGGTCCTTGTATTTATCCACTTCCCACCGGTAGACAGGGGAGAAGGAGAGAAAGGCTGAAATGTTTTCGTCTTGCTTGGCAATTTTCATAATCTCTGTATCAGGGACCGGCACACGGTTAAAGGTGTCTAAAATGATGATCTCACCATTCATACTGCGTCCAACATGGAAAGAGGATTTACATTTCACGGCAATGCGCCATTGTCTGAACTTCATCGTAGGCGAAATAATAATGTCCTCAATTTCATTGAATCGTGCACGCAGCTGGCGTTTAATCTGAAGCTGCATGATGACCCTGACGATATAATAACAGAAAATCACGGCATACAGCGTAATAAACGTATAGCCGGGATGCCCGCCAATCGCCCAACCGACAATGGCGACAAGATGTGTAAAAAAGATAAACGGATCAAACGTATTAATGATCCCAAGCGCTACCCATTTTTTTGAAAATGGACGAATGGCCTGCGTTCCGTAAGCATTGAAAATATCGACAAACACATGAAGCACGACGGCTAATAGTGTCCATAACCAAAGATGGAGTAAATCCGCCCCCGGCACAAATGGGAAAATCACAGCCGGAATCAGCAATGACCAGAACAGTACAGCCGGAATGGAATGAGTAAATCCTCGGTGATTTCTTATATAAACTGCATTATTTTTTAGTTTTAGCACAGTATCAATGTCTGGTGCTTGGGAGCCGGCGATGGTCGCGATCATTACGGCGTGTGCCATGTGTGGATCTGCGCTGACGGCTGGATCTAAAAGCGCAAGTCCCCCAAGAGAAATGCCCATTACTACATGAGTACCAGTGTCCAATTGATTACCTCCTAGTTGTCATGCTTAGGAACAATCATACAAAGTATACGTCTCTCATCAAGACTATGTGCAAAATCACTTTTGCTTTATCCCGATTTAATGTAACATGTTAACGTATCTACAAACAGTATACAACAAATAAGGTTCTTTTCAGAACGTTAGCTCTCGGTTCGATAAGAAGGAGTATAGAGATGAAAGACATTCAAGAAAAGCTGGACCGCAAAGATATTGCGGGTTTTCAGCATGATTTAATCGATTGGTATGAAAAAGAACAACGGACACTTCCATGGCGTGAAAATCAAGATCCATACCGCGTCTGGGTATCAGAAGTGATGCTCCAGCAAACGAGAGTGGATACGGTCATTCCGTACTTCAATCGGTTTATGGAGCAATTCCCGACGGTGAAAGATCTTGCTTTAGCTGATGAAGAAAAGGTCATGAAAGCATGGGAAGGTCTTGGCTACTACTCACGAGTGCGTAATTTACAGGCAGCTGTGAAAGAAGTCTATGAATCCTACGGGGGCGTTGTCCCTGATACGAAAGAACAATTTTCAAAGCTGAAAGGTGTAGGTCCGTATACGAGCGGCGCAGTGCTTAGTATCGCCTATAACAAGCCATACCCTGCGGTAGACGGCAACGTGATGAGGGTCATTTCCCGTATCTTGTCCATATGGGATGATATTGCAAAACCAAAAACGAGAAACATTTTCGAATTTGCGGTTGATCAGCTCATTTCCCGGGAAAAGCCGTCGGAATTCAATCAAGGGCTGATGGAGCTTGGTGCGCTCATTTGCACTCCAACATCGCCAGCCTGCCTCATTTGTCCTGTAAACATGCATTGCTCGGCACTTGAGGAAGGCATTCAGCATGAGCTGCCGGTGAAAAGTAAAAAGAAAAAGCCGACTGCGAAATCAATGGCAGCGGTGGTGTTATTTGATGATGCAGGCCACCTCTATATTCATAAGCGTCCAAGTACAGGTCTGCTTGCGAATTTATGGGAGTTCCCAAACATGGAAACAATGAAGGGAAGAAAAACGGAAAAAGAGCAGCTGATTGATTTCTTAAAAGGGGAAGCGGGTGTACAAGCAGAACTTGGTGATTTAGAAGGCACCATTCAACATGTATTTACCCACCTCATCTGGAATATTTCTGTTTTCTTTGGACGTGTGACCTCTGTATCTGATGACACGATGCTGAAAAAAGTCACAACAGAAGAATTTGAGGCATATGCTTTGCCAGTCTCACATCAAAAAATATGGAAGATGGCACTTGAACAGCCTAGTCATATTTAACCGTTGTACCATGGGTATAATCGGCTTCATTTCTGTGCAGACCCCCGCGGTTTTCAATTTCAGAAATGATTTCTCGATACTTAGATTGCCCTTCTTCGTTTAAATAAGGTAAAATTTGTTGGAAAGCATGATGAAAAAATGCAAGCTCAGTATCTTTCCATTGATCCTTTGACATCATGCCAAGCTGGCTTAAATCGCGTCCGACATACATGAATGTAACCTCCTAATAGGAACTTTCCTATTAGTGTGAAGCGAATGGACGAAAACTATTCAAATCAGGAGATGAACCATAATGAACAAGCGTAAATGTGCACTAATTACAGGCAGCAGTAGAGGTGTCGGGAAAGAAGTAGCCCTTCGCCTGGCTGAAAAAGGATATGACATTGTCATTAACTATGCAAGAAGCAAAAAAGCAGCACTTGAAACAGCTGAAGAAATTGAAGCGATGGGTGTTAAAACATTAGTTGTCAAAGCCAACGTTGGTCAGCCAGAGAAAATCAAAGACATGTTCCAGCAAATTGACGAAACGTTTGGCCGTTTAGACGTATTTGTGAACAATGCGGCATCTGGCGTTCAGCGTCCAATCATGGATCTTGAAGAAAATCATTGGGACTGGACCATGAATATCAATGCGAAAGCCTTGTTATTCTGCGGACAAGAAGCAGCCAAATTAATGGAGAAAAACGGCGGCGGACATATCGTCAGCATTAGCTCACTAGGCTCCATCCGCTACCTTGAAAACTACACGGTGGTCGGTGTATCTAAAGCAGCACTAGAAGCTTTGACACGCTACTTATCCGTTGAGCTGTCACAAAAAAATATCGTCGTAAATGCCGTATCAGGCGGCGCCATCGATACAGATGCACTCAAGCACTTCCCAAATCGTGAAGAGCTATTAGAAGACGCTAAGAAAAATACACCAGCAGGCCGCATGGTGGAAATTAAAGACATGGTCGACAGTGTAGAATTCCTTGTATCAGGCAAAGCAGATATGATTAGAGGACAGACGATTATCGTCGATGGCGGACGTTCTTTACTTGTTTAAAAAAATCATGAATAAGATGTACACCTTCTGCACAAATTAATGTGCGTGGAGGTGATAATGATGGATAAACAACAAAACAAAACAAACGCACAACAAGTGAAAAAACAAAACCAAGCTGCTGCACAAGGCGGTCAATATGGCACTGAATTTGCTAGCGAGACTGACGCACAGCACGTAAAAAAATACAACCAAAAAGCTGAGCAAAACAAACAACAAAACAGCTAATCACTGAAACAAAGGGAAGCACTTCATCTACGAATGAAGTGCTTTTCTTTTTGCCTGTCACCACTATCCGACAAAACCTATAAAACCTCTACATAAACAGTCAAAGGACTTCTTCCTTCTTTCAAGAAATGGTATAGATACAAAAAGTCGATACGAATGAAAGGGAGGAGTTAGATGTCTGATTTCGATCAGCTTGTCAGAGAACAAATGCAGCTTATGGATCAGCTGCTCGATGTACAAGGAGAACTCGATCTGTACTTAGAGACAGAAAAACGATTGCTGCAAGGTGAAAAAAAGGAAGAGCGGCATAAGCTTCATGATCAAATCAAACAGAAACGAGAGGAACTGCAAAAAGTCCAGACACTATTTACAAAACAGACTGAACAAGTCATCAATTCGTATAAACAAATGGAGAAGAGCTCAACCGTGATGTAAAAGAGTGTGCCGTTCAATTGGGTTGAATGGCTTTTTCATTTCATTTTTTAATGATGTAACGGTATAATATAATAGAGACATGTTTAGTTGGGAAATTAGGTCTTTGGACTGTTAGGTTTGTTTGTTATAGAAAGTAGGGGAGAAAATATGGGCTATCCCAAGGAAGGAGAAACCATCCAAATTCAAAGCTATAAACATAATGGCTTGATCCACAGGATTTGGAATGAAACCACCATTCTGAAAGCAACGGAATTGTGTATCATTGGTGCAAACGATCGAACAATGGTGACTGAATCCGATGGCCGAACATGGATGACAAGAGAACCGGCTATTTGCTATTTTCATGCAAAACAATGGTTTAATGTCATTGGGATGCTTCGAGATGATGGGGTGTATTATTACTGCAACATCAGCTCTCCTTTTGCGACAGATGAAGAGGCGATTAAGTATATTGATTACGACTTAGATGTCAAAGTCTTTCCGGACATGACGTATAATATTTTGGATGAGGATGAATATGCAGATCATAAGAGGCAGATGAATTATCCAAAAGAAATCGATAGTATCTTACGAGAGCATCTAAATACATTACTGCATTGGATTCACCAGCGGAAGGGACCGTTTGCTCCAGAATTTGTGGATATGTGGTATGAACGTTTTTTGCGTTATACAAAATAAGTAACAGCAGCTAAAACCTGTTTGGCTTTTCAAAGCCAACAGGTTTTTGATTGCGTACGGATAAGAGGCACTGATAGATTGGGAAGGAGATTTACATGGGGGTCATAAAACGTTACATGGCTTTTGTAACACCGTATAAAAAACAAATTGCATTGACAATGGTGATCGGAATGATTAAGTTCTCGATTCCCTTAACATTGCCTCTGCTTTTAAAGTATGTCATTGATGATGTCATTCAAGGCTCTGGATCGGCTGAAGAAAAAACATCCACTCTCTTTATTATTATGGGAATCATGCTTGTATTATTTTTAGTGATGAGACCGCCTGTTGAGTACTACAGACAATACTATGCGCAGTGGACAGGCAGTAAAGTATTATTTGATATTCGGGAAAAACTGTTCTCGCACATTCAAAAGCTAAGCCTTCGTTATTACGCCAATACGAGAACAGGGGAAATTATTTCAAGGGTCATCAACGATGTGGAGCAAACAAAGGAATTTGTCATCACAGGGCTTATGAACATTTGGCTTGATTTGATGACCGTCCTGATTGTGATAGCCATTATGTGTACACTGGATCTTAAACTCACCATTGTGTCTGTCATTATTTTTCCGCTGTATGCGTTAGCAGTGAAGTATTTTTACGGACGGCTTCGCAAGCTGACAAAAGAGCGGTCGCAGGCACTGGCTGAGGTGCAAGGGCACCTGCATGAGCGAGTACAAGGAATGCCTGTCATTCGCAGCTTTGCGATTGAAGAATACGAACAAGAGAATTTTCACGATGAAAATAAAAATTTCTTAAACAAAGCGATCAATCATACGAATTGGAATGCCAAAACATTCGCCGTCGTCAATACGATCACAGACATTGCGCCGCTGCTCATCATTGCTTTTGCTGGCTATACCGTCATTAACGGGTCGCTTTCAATCGGGACAATGATTGCCTTTGTCGGCTACATTGACCGGATGTACAACCCGATTCGTCGTCTCATTAACTCATCGACGACGTTAACTCAGTCAGTAGCATCAATGGATCGTATTTTTGAGTTTATTGATGAACCGTATGAAGTAACAGACAAGCCGAATGCAAAAGAAGCCAATCACTTAAAAGGTGAGGTAGAATTTAAAGATGTGTCGTTCCGTTACGAACATACACAGGAAGAGATTTTACACAATATCTCCTTGAAAGTAGAAAAAGGTCAAACCGTTGCGCTTGTAGGAATGAGCGGCGGAGGGAAGTCGACACTCGTCAGCTTAATTCCAAGATTTTATGATGTCACAAGCGGATCACTCGAAATTGACGGCATTGATATTAAAGAGTACAAGGCAAGAAGCCTCCGGAATCAAGTCGGGATGGTCCTCCAAGATACATTCTTATTCAGTGACACCATTAAAGAAAATATCGCTGTGGGAGACCCGGAAGCATCCTTTGAGAAAATTGTGTCGGCGGCCAAAGCGGCTAATGCCCATGAGTTCATCATGTCTCTTCCTGAAGGATATGACACGAAAGTAGGAGAACGTGGCGTAAAGCTATCAGGCGGTCAAAAACAACGAATTTCAATTGCGAGGGTATTTCTTAAAAATCCACCGCTGCTTATATTAGACGAAGCGACGTCTGCACTTGATTTAGAAAGTGAACATTACATTCAAGAAGCGATGCAAAAGCTGGCAAAAGATCGCACAACTTTTATTGTTGCGCACCGTTTATCAACGATCACACATGCGGACCTCATTGTGGTCATGGAACAAGGCGAGATTGTGGAAAAAGGAACACATGAAGAATTAATGAACCGAGACAGCCACTATCGCCATCTATTTACCATTCAAACATTAAATTAGTAGAAGCCTATCCGATTCTAGCGGATAGGCTTTTTTATGCTTGTCAAAAACATGACATATTTCCCAGCTTGTCTCAATACAATTTTAAAAAGTATGACGGGGTGGTGAAGATGTGAAAGAACAAGAAGTATTGCTAGATGTCAAACAGCTGTCCATTGCCTTTCAGCAAAAAAAGCAGAGAGTACCGATCGTCCATGACATCTCATTCTCTATTCAAAAAGGAGAAACCTTAGGTATTGTGGGCGAATCTGGCTGCGGGAAAAGCATCACATCGATGTCTTTAATGGGGCTGAATCACCAAACAGAAACAACAGGTCACATACAATTTGAAGGTCAAAACCTGCTGTCACTGTCGGAGAAACAATGGCGAGAGGTCAGAGGGAATGACATCTCAATGATTTTCCAGGAACCCATGACTTCTCTCAATCCACTCATGACCATCGGCAAGCAAATGACAGAAGCCCTTTTCACACATCAGACTATCAGCCAAAAAGAAGCAAAAGTGAAGGCGGTAGATTTGCTTCAAACGGTAGGCCTGAAACAAGCAGCGTCATTACTCAAAAAATATCCACATGAACTATCGGGCGGCATGCGTCAGCGTGTGATGATTGCGATGGCGATGCTGTGTCACCCAAAGCTCATGATTGCAGATGAACCAACGACTGCACTTGATGTCACCATCCAAGCACAAATTCTTCGTTTGCTCAAAAAGTTAAATGAAGAGATGGACACCGCTATTTTATTTATTACTCATGATTTAGGCGTCGTGCGGCAAATATGCCAGCGTGTCATGATTATGTATGCCGGTCGAATCGTAGAAGAAGGAACCGTTGACCGTATTTTCCAAAAACCTCTCCATCCCTACACGAAAGGTCTTTTCGCCTCTGTTCCATCATTTAAAGAGAAAAAAGAAAAACTCATGTCTATTGCGGGTCATGTACCTAAGCCAGGAGCTATTCGGTCCGGCTGTCAATTTGCACCACGCTGTCCATATCAAATGACGCAATGTCTTGAAAAAGACCCATCTTTACAATCCATTTCACACAATCACCGCGTCGCATGTTTTCTAATGGAAGGAGGAGAAGACACTGAATCACCCACTCTTGCAAGTGAATCAACTGACGAAGCGTTATGACACATCGGCATTTTTTTCTAAACACAAACAGACGACTTTGGCTTTAAATCAAGTGTCCTTTCACGTGAAAGAAGGAGAGACGCTCGGCATTGTGGGCGAATCTGGCTGCGGGAAATCAACCCTTGGCAAAAGCTTAATGAGATTAATTGAACCGACTTCTGGTTCAATCCAAATGAAAGGAAAAGAAGTGATGCTTCTGAAAGAACGAGACATGCGTTCCTTCAGAAAAGACATTCAAATGATCTTCCAAGATCCATACGCTTCCTTAAATCCACGAATGAAAATCAAAGACATTTTAGAAGAGCCGCTCATTGTTCATAAACATGGAACAAAAGCAGAAAGACAAAAGCGGGTAAAAGAGATGCTGCACATTGTTGGGTTTGACCCATCTTATGGAGACCGTTATGCGCACCAATTCAGCGGCGGTCAGAGGCAGCGTATTGGAATTGCTAGGGCGCTAATTACTCATCCAAGTCTTGTGATTGCCGATGAGCCAGTTTCCGCTTTAGATGTATCGGTTCAAGCGCAAATTTTGAATTTAATGCTCGAATTGCAAAAGACGCTTTCTCTGACGTACTTGTTTATTTCTCACGATCTAGGCGTTGTCAAGTATATGAGCGACCGAATTGCAGTGATGTACGCTGGCCGTATTGTAGAAATGGGTCCTGCGGAGGCCGTATTTCACAAGCCGCTTCATCCTTATACATCGCTTCTTCTGACATCCATTCCACATATGGATCACGTGCTGGAAACGCAAGATGTGTCAGCGGAAGAATCCACTCTGGTGTCAGAAGATGGCTGTCCTTTCTATAAAAGATGTCCAAAGAGGTGGGCGCAATGCTTGCAAGCTGTTCCGCCTTTGTATGAGGAGGAAACAGGCCATGCAGCTGCGTGCTATTTATATCAAAAGGAGGAACACAATGAAGAAGACATGGTTATTCAGTAGTTTCATTTTTGTGCTGGCACTTGCGTTATTTTTAGGGGGCTGTTCATCTTCATCAACATCAGAAGAAAAAGCCACAAAAGACACTCTCGTATTCGGTAGAGGAGGAGACTCTACGTCACTTGATCCGATTACAACAACAGAAGGCGAAACCTTCAAGGTCACAGAGAATATGTTTGAAAAGCTTTTGAATTACGGTGAAAAAGACACGACCATCCATCCGGGCCTAGCAACAGAATGGGATGTTGCAAAGGACGGAAAATCGTACACGTTCTACTTAAGAGAAGGTGTGAAATTTCACGATGGCACAGATTTTAATGCAGAAGCAGTGAAATTCAACTTTGACCGCTGGATGAATGGAGATGCCGAAAAATTTCCTTACTACGGCATGTTTGGCGGCTATAAAAAAGATAAAGGGCATGTCATTAAAGACATCATCGTCAAAGGAGAGCATGAAATTGAATTTCAACTCAAACGCCAGCAAGCAACATTTCTGAAAAACATCGCCATGTCACCATTTGGTATCGCTAGTCCTGCAGCAGTTGAAAAAAGCGGTGATTCATTTAGAGAAAACCCAGTTGGCACAGGACCATTTAAGTTTAAAGAATGGAAGCAAAACGACCGTATTGTCTTAGAAAAGAACGAAAATTACTGGCAAAAAGATAAACCAAAACTGAAACAAATCATCTTCCGCTCTATTCCTGAAAACTCTGCTCGTTTAAATGCGCTTAAAACAGGCGAAATCGACTTAATGGATGGCGTCAATCCGTCCGATTTAGATGGCATTAAAACAGACAAAGCGCTCCAGCTGATTGAAAGACCATCCATGAACGTAGGTTATATCGGGCTGACAGTGACTAGAAAGCCGCTTGATAACAAGTTGGTTCGTCAGGCACTCAATTATGCAGTTGATAAAGAATCAATCATCGAGTCGTTTTATGGAGGGCTTGCTGAACCAGCAAAAAATCCACTTCCTCCGTCATTAGAAGGCTACAATGACGAGATTGAGCCATATCCATATGATCCGGAAAAAGCAAAAGAACTATTGAAAGAGGCAGGCTTCCCTGACGGTTTTCGCATCAAGCTTTGGGCAATGCCTGTGCCGCGTCCATATATGCCAGACGGGATGAAGGTAGCTGAAGTCATTCAGTCAAACTTTGAAAAAGTTGGTGTCAAAGCCGAAATCGTCACATATGATTGGGCGACTTATTTAGATAAAGCAAGTAAAGGCGAAGCAGATGTGTTCTTATTAGGATGGACAGGGGACAATGGCGATCCTGATAATTTCATCTACACATTATTAGATAAAGACAGTATTGGCGGTAACAACTATACATTCTTCCAAAACGATAAAATGCATGACATCCTCATTGAAGCGCAGACCAATACGGATCAAAAGAAGCGAAATGAATTATATCAAGAAGCTCAAGAAATCATTCATGATGAAGCGCCTTGGATCCCATTAGTCCATTCAATTCCAATGCTCGCCGCATCTAAAGATTTAAAAGGCTACCAGCCGCATCCGACTGGTTCCGAAGCATTGACTGACGTATATTTCGAATAAGCAAATAAGGGAGATCGTTCGATCTCCCTTATCCAAACAATGAAAAGGCGGTGAAAGCTGTTTGTTTGCTTATTGTATGAAGCGAGCAGGAATGCTCATTCCAGTACTGATCGGAATGACCTTAGTTGTATTTTCTATTATTCGGTTTATCCCTGGAAATCCGGCGCAGGTCATCTTAGGACAGCGGGCAACGAAAGAAGCAGTAGAGCAATTGACGATTCAGCTTGGTTTAGATCAGCCGTGGTACGTACAATATGGTCACTACATGCTGGGGCTTTTAAAAGGTGATCTAGGGACTTCCATACGAACAGGAGCGGCTATTGCCCAGGAAATGAAGCCTTACTTATTCGCTACATTAGAATTGACTTTCTTCGCTATGTTGCTGGCGATTATTGTCGGTGTGAATGCCGGAATCATTAGTGCGTGGTTTAAACATTCTTTCTTTGATTATGTGGCCATGTTTATTGCGCTCATTGGGGTGTCCATGCCGATTTTCTGGTTAGGCTTAATGGGACAGTGGCTATTCTCGATTGAATTAGGTATTTTGCCGACTACAGGACGAGAAAACGTCAGAAATCCGGTAGAGTCGATCACCTATATCCATACGCTGGACACGATTTTGCAAGGACGATTTGATCAATTTTTTGACAGCATCAAGCATTTAATTTTACCAAGTACCGCTCTCGCAACGATTCCTGCTGCGATTATTGCAAGGATTACGAGGGCAAGTATGCTGGAAGTTCTTCATTCAGATTTTATACGAACAGCAAAAGCAAAAGGGGTACGTTCATTTTTCATCATTTACCAGCATGGGCTGAAAAATGCGCTCATTCCGATTTTAACGATTATTGGTCTTCAAACAGGTCTCTTGCTAGGCGGAGCCATTTTAACAGAAACGATCTTTGCTTGGCCGGGAATTGGGCGGTATATTTACGATGCCATTAGCTATCGTGATTATCCTGTCATTCAAACTGGCATTCTTGTTGTTGCGCTCATATTTGTGCTGATCAATTTCATTGTGGATATCTTGTATGCAGTCATTGATCCGAGGATTAAATACTAGAGAAGGGAGAGTGACGACATGGAAGCGCAAAAAGAGCTTCAAGCACCTGAACAAAAGGAAGAACGCTCTCAATCACTGATTCTTGAATCGATGAAACTGTTCTTTCAGCACAAGCTGGCGGTCATTGGCACTGTGATTGTCTTTTTATTTCTGATCCTAGCAATCTTTGCACCGCTCATTGCTCCTTATGGAATCAACGAGCAGTCACTAGGCGAACGATTTAGTGCCCCTTCGGCTGCACATTGGTTTGGTACGGATGATTTCGGGAGAGACATATTTTCTAGAGTCGTGCATGGAGCTCGGATTTCATTATGGGTGGGTTTCTTCTCCGTTCTCGGGTCGGTTATTTTAGGGACATTGCTTGGATTGATGGCAGGTTACGGCGGCAGATTGCTGGATGCTGTCATCTCAAGACTATTTGATATTTTACTCGCTTTTCCTAGCATTCTATTAGCGATTGCGATCGTTTCCATCTTAGGCCCTTCCTTACAAAATGCCCTTATTGCCATAGCGATTATTAACGTCCCGACTTTTGGGCGGCTGGTTCGTTCAAAGGTGCTGAGCATTAAGCAAGAAGAATATGTTTTAGCAGCAAAGGCAGTCGGGATGTCACACCGCCGCATCGTTCTTCGTCACATTCTGCCAAATAGTATGGTGCCGGTGATCGTTCAGGCGACGCTTGCGATTGGTACAGCCATTATCGAAGCGGCGGCTTTAGGATTTTTAGGATTAGGTGCACAAGCGCCAAGTCCAGAGTGGGGGAAAATGCTTGCCGATGCGAGACCTTATCTCGTACAAGCGCCGTGGACTTTATTTTTCCCGGGGATTGCGATCATGCTGACGGTTCTTGGTTTTAACTTGATGGGAGATGGATTAAGGGACACCCTTGATCCTAAAATGAAGAAAATAAAATAAGACCGATTCTAAGAATCGGTCTCAGCGTGTAGGCAAACCCTCGCATTCGTTGTTAGTCCTGCGTGCCGGTGCTCACGAATGTCAGATTCGCTCCGCTCCGGTACTCGTCCTTCCTAGACTGCAAGAGTTTTCAACTACGCTGAAATGAAGACAAATGTCTAAAATAAAGATCATTTTAGCCCTTTGTCAAAAATGTAAGCCCGATTCTAAGAATCGGTCTTTTCTATTTAAGCTTCTTTTTCTTCTGTCTCAATCTCACTATCTTTTGGGTGATACGTTTGGAAGCTTGTAATCAAAGTATCTAGATGCTCCAATTCATCACGGTATTCAATAATGCTCGACATCACATTCAGCATATTGTAATCCAGCAAGTCGTTTTCTTGATTTTGCTGGTGCTGAATAAATGATTTCGTTAATGCTTCAAGACGAAGAGAGCATTCATTCTGAAAATCATCGTCCTGCGGTTTCATTTTTCCAACAAACTTCATCAAGGTACGTTCATGCCAGTACAGTAAATAATCAATCTCATCTGTTAAGCTCTCTCTGAAATGCTCTGGCATCAAATGAATTTCATTTTCTAACTTATGAAGCTTTTTCAGCAAGTACAGCGCTCGATTAGACGTCATGATTGCCTGTCTGAATAAAACAAGCTTTCTAGATTTGACATAAGTTGTTTTCTTTAAATAGCTTCGTTCTTCTTTGTATAACAAGTAAATGTGATCTAATTTGATCATGCGTTCTTTTATTTGATCGATGTCATCCTTTAAAGTGGAATGATCAGTAGACTGTCTGGAGCTCAGACGGATCCATTTTAAAATCTCCTCCGTATTTTCCATAATGTGATGAACAAGCTTTGTTTCATACTTTGGCGGCAGGAAAATCAAATTCACTAAAAATGAAGAAAGTACGCCTAACACCACAGTTGCTGTTCGAATTAAGGCAAAGGAAAGGAAATGATCCCCTGCACTTTCTAAAATCGCGATGACGGTTACGAGTGCAATCGGAATCGTGTGTTCAATCTTCAGCTTTAAATTAATCGCAATGACCATGACGGCAGTTAAGCCGATGATGACTGGTCCTGTGCCAAAAAGCAGACCGAACGTAATGGCAAGTGCTGCTCCAATAATATTGGCTTGCACTTGATCAACAATCGTTAAAAATGATCGATAAATAGATGGCTGGATAGCAAATACAGCTGCAATTCCCGCGAAGACGGGTGTCGGCAATCCAAGCCATGTTGCCAGGTAAAGCGCGAGTACAATGGCAATACCAGTTTTTAAAATACGGGCTCCAAGTTTCATTGGTTTTGTCCCTGCATTCCTTTCTTTTCGATAATAGATGACCACTTGTCATATATCATAAATATTTTGATGAAACAACTAAGTAATATACAGCGGTCTTCCGAAATATTCAAGTGATTTTTGAAAGTTCATGAAAACATCAAAAGAAGGTATTGAGAAAAAATGTAACAGATTCACTCGCTTTTGACAATCAAGAGCTGGTAAATAAAAAAACAGACGCATGAATTTACGTCTGTTTTTCTCTTCATTATGATTGTTTCAGTTGTTCAAACGCATGATCTACTGCTTTGAGCGTTTCGGAAATATCATTTTCAGTATGCGCAATGGTTAAGAACCAAGCTTCATATTTAGAAGGAGCGAGGTTAATACCTTGTGCGAGCATGAATTTAAAGAAACGGGCGAACATTTCACCATCCGTATTTTCAGCCTGCTCGTAGTTCACAATCGTTTCTTTTGTAAAATAAATGGTGAGAGCACCTTTTAAGCGATTCACTGTAATATCTACTTGATGTTTTTTTGCGTGGGCTAAAATTCCCTCTTCTAACATGGCCCCGAGTTGATCAAGACGTTCGTACACCCCGTCTTGTTTTAACACTTCCAAGCATGCAATACCAGAAAGGATGGAGGCGGGATTACCTGCCATCGTACCAGCTTGGTAGGCTGGTCCAAGCGGGGCGACTTGCTCCATAATTTCTTTTTTGCCGCCGTAAGCGCCGATTGGAAGACCGCCGCCGATAATTTTACCTAATGCAGTGAGGTCAGGTTTTACTTGAAGCAAGTCCTGTGCACCACCATACATAAAGCGGAAAGCTGTAATGACTTCATCATAGATGACTAGAGCCCCTTTTTCATGAGTCAGGTCATTCACCTGCTGCAGGAAACCGTCTTTAGGCTCTACGATGCCAAAGTTCCCGACAATTGGCTCGACAAGAACAGCTGCTACTTCATCACCCCAGCGGTCTAATGCTTCTTTGTAGCTGTCTATATCGTTGAATGGAACGGTAATGACTTCATTGGCAATACTTTTAGGCACGCCCGCTGAATCTGGTGTTCCTAAAGTGGAAGGTCCAGAGCCGGCCGCAACTAGCACAAGATCAGAATGACCGTGGTAACATCCGGCAAACTTAATGATCTTTGTTCTACCTGTATAAGCGCGAGCGACACGGATTGTCGTCATCACAGCTTCTGTACCTGAATTGACAAAACGAACTTTATCCAAAGCAGGCATCGCTTCCTTCAGCATCTTAGCAAAAGTGACTTCATGCTTCGTTGGTGTTCCGTAAAGGACACCCGTCTCGGCTGCTTTCGTGATGGCTTTTGTAATATGAGGATGAGCATGTCCCGTAATAATTGGACCGTATGCTGCCAAATAGTCGATATAACGGTTTCCGTCAACATCCCAAAAATAAGCGCCTTCGCCTTTTTCCATTGCAACAGGTGACCCGCCGCCCACTGCTTTATATGAACGAGATGGGCTGTTAACCCCTCCAACAATATGCTCCAGCGCCTCTTGATGTAATTTTTCTGATTCGGTGAATTTCATAAATAGCCTCCTATCTCAACGTATCACGTCGTCTATCATTATTTTAACATGCCGATGCAAGCGTCCTTAGTTGAATATCTTCTCGAAATTGGATAGGCTAATGAAAAAATAGGTTGGAGGGATTGTATCATGACAATCGAAGTGGGGCAGCAAGTACCTGATATTGAATTACTCGGTGATAATGGAGAGAAAGTAAAGCTCTCTGATTTTAAAGGGAAACACATTGTCCTTTATTTTTATCCAAAAGATATGACGCCGGGGTGTACAACGGAAGCTTGTGATTTCCGTGACCGCCATCAAAGCTTTGCGGAATTAGATGCTGTGATTATCGGCGTAAGCCCAGACGGTCAAGACAAGCACCAAAAGTTTAAAGAAAAACATGACTTACCTTTCCTGCTTCTTGTAGATGACGAACAAAAATTGTCTGAAGCTTTCGGTGTATGGAAGCTGAAAAAGAACTTTGGTAAGGAATACATGGGAATTGAACGCTCAACGTTTCTTATTAATAAAGAAGGAAAGCTTGTGAAAGAGTGGCGTAAAGTAAAGGTGAAAGATCATGTGGAAGAAGCGCTTGAGGAACTGAAAGCTCACGCTTAATATGTTGATGAGATGAGATCGGCAGTCGTGCCGGTCTTTTTTGTATTGAAGAATAGGTAAAAAAGAGGATTGTAATTGACAAAGTTTCGGCTCTGGGGGTACACTATTTATAAAGATTATAATATAAGAATATTTTTGAAAAGAGAGGTGCATGATGAAATGGCTGCTCACGAACTAAAAGACGCTTTAGATGCTCTAAAAGAAACCGGTGTTCGAATTACTCCGCAGCGCCATGCCATCTTGGAGTTTCTCGTAAATTCTATGACACACCCAACCGCGGACGATATATATAAGGCACTTGAAGGGAAATTTCCTAATATGAGTGTAGCAACGGTTTACAACAATTTACGAGTCTTCCGGGAATCTGGATTAGTAAAAGAATTAACGTATGGGGATTCCTCAAGCCGATTTGACTTTGCGACATCTGACCATTACCATGCGATTTGTGAAAATTGCGGAAAGATCGTTGACTTTCACTATCCTGGCCTTGATGAAGTAGAACAGCTTGCATCCCATGTGACAGGCTTTACAGTAAGTCATCATCGCTTGGAGATCTATGGCACTTGTCAAGAATGTGCAAAAAAAGAAAATCATTAATGAAAAAGCTGACCAGTTGAATGGTCAGCTTATTTTTATGACTTTTTTCGATTGTAGGATTCATCAAACTCTTTGCCTTCTAATGCTGGATCGAGTGTAAGTGGCTCTCTGCAATGCATGCACATGTCCACCCGCCCAAGCACTTTTGTTTCCTTCTCACAGCCTGGACATACGACCCGGACTGCCTTCGTAGAAAGCATACCGATCCAAAAGTAAACGGCTGTACTCAATCCAATCGATAACACGCCGAGTAGCATAAAGAAGGTCGACAGCCAGACCGATTCCTTGAAGAACACACCGATATACATGATCAAAAAACCAACAAAAACCAAACTAAGTGCAAATGTTCTGATTTTATTAATCTTACTGGAGTATTTCGCCATCCCTAGTCCCCCTTATCTCCAATATAGCACATTTTACCTTTCTGTTTGAATTAGTTATAGAGTTTTGTGAATAAATTGCTTATAATGATTCAACGATCTTTTTTCATGTATTGAAGGAATTTTGATTCTATGAGGAGAAATACATAGCATTAGAGAAGAACCTTACACCCGAGTATTGGAGGAATCACTATGGAAAATCTTCTCCGTCCTATTTATCAAGAGAGAGCAAGTCATCCAGATACATTAGCTGTGATTATAGTAGAAAGAAGACATAAAGTATCTTCTGAGACGGATAACTTTGATGCAGCGCTTCTAGTCATCGTAAAGGATGCGGAAGAACCGTTATTTATTAAGCACTATGAATCCGGTCACCAAACAGCTTCTTTAAATGTTGTCACAGATGATCAGTTGAAGGAATGGATTACCTTAGGTACCAACAGACGGATTATTGATTGGATTTTAAACGGAAAAGTCCTGTTTGATCGAAATGAATATATTTTCAACTTGATTGATGAACTGAGTACATTCCCGTTTTCTAACCGCAAGCTCAAAATTGGTTTAGAATATGGCAAGCTCATTCGAAGATATATAGAAGGAAAAGCATTTTTTGAATCAAATCAATTCCTCGATGCATATAATTCCATTGTGCATGCCCTGCATCATCTGGCGCGTATTGAAGTGATTGATAAAGGCTTCCACCCAGAAGTGACCGTTTGGAACCAAGTACGTCATATGGAGCCGGAAGTATATAAACTTTATTCAGAGCTGATTGAAAGCCACGAAAGTCTTCATAAACGGTTAGAACTTTTATTCCTAGCGAATGATTTCTTGATTCATTCAAAAGCAGAAATTGGTGCGGCTCATTTGCGTCATGTCATGGAACAGCAGGAAATTTGGCTGTTTGGCGAGCTTCTTGCACATCCTGATCTAAAGCATTTTACACCTGATCTTAGTGTGATGATTGATTTCTTTGTGGAAAAAGGAATTGTGCTAGTAGAGCCAATTGAGACGAAGGGACAAAAAATCTATCATCGAGGATATTTTGTTAAAAAAGATATTGACGCATGAATATTATGATGGTATATTATTAAACGTCGCTAATGAGTAACCGAGTTGCTTTGAAAGAAAAGCGGACAAAAAGAAATTCAAAAAAACACTTGACGCAAACGGCGCTCAAATGTTATATTGAGAAAGTCGCTTCTGAGCGATAACGAAGATGATCTTTGAAAACTAAACAAGACAAAACGTACCTGTTAATTCGAGTTTTTATAAAAAAATCCTATGATACATCATAGGTAGTCAGTCAGACTGACGAGGCAGGAAATGATCACATGCTAAG
>NZ_ASJC01000011.1 GCF_000691145.1 Bacillus altitudinis 41KF2b
GTTCATTGACGATATTTCCTCCGTAATCAAGTGCTTTTTCATACCACGGACGGTTGGCTAGCGCTTCTTGTTCCTTTGCAATCTTGCGGGCTTCTTCTTGATCCTTTTTGATTTTTAGATATTCAGAAGTTTGCTTCTCAATATCGCTTTTTGCCTTGTAGATTTCGCTATTTTGATACGATTTCTTGTCAAAATTCATAGGCGAAATGGATTTTCCGTCATTTGTCGCATTGATCATTTCTGCGTACAATGCCATTGTAGCCTTCTCCTCAGTCTCTGACAAAGCATATTCATCTTTTAGATTTTGATCAAGTTCTATTAAATCTTTAACCGTTTTCTTGCGTTCATCTTCCGCATCTGCAATCTTTTCGTCAAAGGTTTTACTATCAAATACCTCCAGAGAAATGAGGTCATCAATATTCTATTAAATCTTTTACCGTTTTCTTCCGTTCATCTTCCGCATCTGCAATCTTTTCGTCAAAGGTTTTACTATCAAATACCTCCAGAGAAATGAGGTCATCAATATCTTGAAAAATCGTTTTGAGTGCCTTTTGTTGATCCTTTACAATGCTTTTGGCGTTTTTGATGCCCATATGTACAGCGTTGTCTAAAAAGTGTTCTTCTACAAAGGTATCGCCGCCAAAGTTTGTATCATCAAGCGTTCCAGAAACACCTTCATGAAAGGCTTTTTGCTTATCAATAAAGCTGATGAACATGTCCACATTTCCTGCGAGTTCTTTATAGAAGCTTTTAATGTTATCGGCACCTTTTCCAGTGAAGTCGTCACCTAGATTCGCCACGCCCTGTAGCGCTTTTTTTAAATCAACCATTTCTTCACGGAGTGCCTGATAGTGTTTCGCCCTTGCATCCATGGCACTGGTTAGTGCTTTTGCATCAAGTATCTTACCCAGAAAAAGCCACTCCCTCCATTATTGATCATAAAGTCTATTTTACCTTTCTCACCGAATTGGAAAAATAGGCTTTAAGTTGCAAAAAATGCAGTCTGTATATTTTTATACAGCAGAAAACAAGTGACAATTGAAATGATTTTACCTATTCAACAAAAAAAGTCAGTCTCCCTAATTGGAAGACCGACTACCTGCTATTTAGAAAAAGCGTTTAAGGCTTTTCTTGAGTGGAGGGATATCCAGCTCACCTTTTTCAAAGAATTTTTTCAATAAATATTTACTAAAGCCTGCTGCTTGTGTGTAAGTGATTTTACCAGGTAACGGTGGTTCATTGGTCACCGCAACATCAATGATCACAGGTTTATCAGATTGAAGTGCTTGATCAAAGGCTGGAGCTAGTTCTTCATGTGATGACACCGAGATTCCTTTACCACCGCATGCTTCTGCAAATTTTGCAAAATCAATATCTTCCAGCTCTATACCATAGTTGATGTTGCCTTTTACCTGTTGTTCATATTCAATCATACCAAGGTTGTTGTTGTTTAAGATCACAACGACAATTGGCAGTTTATATTTTACTGCCGTCACAAAATCTTGCATCACCATTGTGAAGCCTCCGTCACCACAGACAGCAATAGCTTGGCGGTTTGGTTCGTTTAATTTAGCTGATATTGCGCCAGGTAAACCACAGCCCATTGTGGCAAGCCAGCTGGAAATAATGAAATCCTGCTGCTTCATTTCGAAATGACGTGCCATCCATACCGTCACATTACCGACATCAACTGAAAGTATGGCATCATCATCTACCGCTTCTTCTAATCTAGCGATGACTTGCTGCGGTTTAAGCGGTGATGTGGCAATAGATTTTTCCTTATCCATTTCTTCTCGCCACTTCATCATATGCTCTGTGCAAGCTTCAAGGAAACCGCGCTGCTCTTTATATTCAATATAAGAGGTTAGTTCATGAAGACCAGTCTTACTATCACTTACAATCCCCACTTCTACTGGATATCTTTTACCGATCTGATCCGGTTTGATATCCAATTGAATGGCAGGTGTGTCTTCCGGTAAGTAATCCCTATATGGGAAGGAGGTTCCAAGCATGATTAATAAATCGCACTCTTCCATCGCTTCATATGCAGGCTTCGTCCCGATCTGACCTAGGTTCCCTAAAAAGTATGGATGCCTGTCTGGAACAACACCTTTTGCAGGAAGTGTAATGACGATTGGTGCAGCTGCCTTTTCTGCAAACGAAAGAAGTTCTTCTTTAGCATTTCTTAATCCTTTTCCTGCTAAGATGACTGGCTTCTTCGCATTGTTAATGAGTTGAGCAGCCTTTAGCAGTTGATCTTTCTTCGGCCGCACATCTCCCTCTACATAAAGAGGTGATGTATAAATGGGACTCCGCTTAATTTTCTGAGAAAATAAATCATCTGAGACAGTGAGAACCGCCACCCCTTTATGGGTATAAGCAGCTTTGATGGCTTGATTCAATAAGTCAGGCAGAGCTTCTGCTGTTTGTACTTGCTGATTAAAGACAGCAACATCGTCAAACATCCGCTCTAATTTGATTTCTTGAAATGCATCTCTGCCTACTTCAGTTGAGGCAACCTGCCCTGCTATCGCTAATACAGGTGCACCGTCCGCTTTTGCATCGTATAGTCCATTTAATAAGTGGACAGCACCTGGCCCAGCAATTGATAAACAAACACCAAGTTTGCCTGTTAGTTTCGCATCAGCTGCTGCTGAAAGTGCTGCCACTTCTTCATGTCTTGTTTGTATAAATTGAATTTTGCTTGATTCATGCCTTAGTTCTTCGATTAATTCGTTAATACTGTCGCCGGGCATTCCATAAATATGTTTCACGCCCCACTCTTCCAGTAGCGCTGTTACTTCTTTTCCTGCGGTTCTTTGCGGCATGTGAGAAAACTCCTTTTTTCTTACTCCATACCACCGCACCCTTTTGATCAAACGTTTCAACTTGCTCTTGCTACTTTTTAAAGTGATATGGAAGAGTGGCGACAACAATATCCCGTTTCCATAATAAACGGAATCTTAATAAGAAAGCAGATTGATTATGCAAAATGGTGTGCCATCTTTTTTTCGGAATAAATTGAGGAACGAGCACCATCACTCTATATTGATGTGCATTTGCTTTCGCTTCAATCGTTTCAAGAAATTTATCAAGCGGGTGAATGAGACTTCGATAAGACGAATGTAAAATCACCAGACGCACATCACTATTCAGCTTTTCCCAATCAGCTTCAATTTTCTTGTCTTTCTCTTTATCAAACGATACATGAACCGCTATGACCTGGTCTGATAAGGATTTTGCATATTGCACAGATTGTTCGACGACACGTGTGACACCTGCTATTGGGACGATGACCACATTTCCTTTGATTTCGACAGGCTCGGTTTCATTCAATAAACGTAATTGTTCTCCAACAGACAGATAATGTTTCTTAATAGAATAAAAAATAAATAGAACAATTGGCATGAAAACAAATACTGGCCATACAAGATGGAACTTGGTCAAAATGAGAATCATGAAAACCGTAAATGAAATAAGTGCTCCTACGATATTGATAGGCATTTTCACTTTCCACCCCTGTGGTTTTTCACGAATCCACTTTACACACATACCTGTCTGAGACAAGGTAAATGGAATAAACACACCGACAGCATAAAGTGGAATGAGGTGTTCCGTTTTCCCATCAAATAGCCAAATGAGCAGCATAGAAGCTACACCTAAAAAGATAATACCATTGGAATAACCGAGCCGATCTCCTCTCACTGTAAACATGCGCGGCATATATTTATCTTTTGCTAAGTTGACAGCCAATAATGGAAAAGCTGAAAAGCCTGTGTTTGCCGCTAATATTAAAATTAAAGCTGTGACAGCTTGAATGACATAGTAGAAAAATGTCCGTCCAAATGTGTCTGATGCAATCTGTGACACAACCGTTTCTTCTGGCTTTGGGGAGATGCCAAAACCAAACGCAAGCAATGTCACTCCTACAAATAGAACGGCCAGTAATCCCCCCATCATCAATAAAGTTCTCGCTGCATTTTGTGCAGCTGGTTTTTTAAAGGATGGAATTGTATTAGAAATCGCTTCAACACCAGTTAAAGCAGAACAGCCAGACGAAAATGCCTTTAATAAAAGAAATAACGTGATGCCTGATACATGTGTGCCAAATGCTGTATGTTCAGGTGCTGGCGGCACTTGCCCAGTTAATAGTTTAAACCCGCCCACCCCAATTAAAATGAGCAATGAAAAGACAAATAGGTACACAGGATAAGCCAAAATAGATGCAGACTCTGTCAGTCCACGAAGGTTTAACACCATAATCACTAGGACTAATACGATTGAGATCATGACATGATATGGATATAGAGCTGGAAAAGCCGATGTAATCGCATCGGTCCCAGCAGAAATGCTCACTGCTACGGTTAAAATGTAATCGACGAGTAATGATCCACCAGCAACCAGCCCTGGTTTTTCACCTAAGTTTCTGCTGGAGACGACATACGCCCCGCCGCCTTCTGGATAAGCATAAATAATCTGGCGGTAAGATAGAATTAACGCCATTAAAAGAATTAATACACAACCTGCAATCGGGAGTGAGTACCAAAACGCTGCCGCACTAACAACTGATAGAACAATTAAGATTTGTTCTGTACCGTATGCGACTGACGACAATGCGTCTGATGACAATAACGCCAAAGCTTTGATTTTTGATAGTTTTTGTTCTCCTGCTGCCTGTGATTTTAATGGTTTACCAATTAAAATACGCTTCATCAAACTGTACATGTGATGCCCGCTCCTTTAGTGTCAAACGATTTGAGTTACAAAATTTGGATCGCCAAAAAGACACAGAGGCAATAGAATGCCCCTGTGCCTATTGTTTAGATCACAGGTTGGTCTTTGCTCTCTTTAACGCTTACGAGGTTAGCTGACGGATTCGGGCGCATGAGATTTTGCCCTACCTTAAAAGGATTCACCCCACGTGGTGTTTTATACCACCACAATTGGTTCCCCCGCTCATCGAAATGATTCAGCGATTGGTCTTTTATAAAAGAGATCATACTCCCGTTTGACACCAAAGTAAAGAGATTTTTTCAAGGTCTTTTGATCGTTTAGAACTCAGTGTTTTTACGGTTTTTTCGTACGAAATAGACAATCATCACAAGCACAAAAAGGATGAGTGCAGCGATACACACAAAGTAAATCCAAGCCTCGCTGCTGCTTTGTTTTTCATTTGTTTTCAGACTGTTCGATGTGCTGCTGACGGATTGATGATTAGAAAACACGCCTTTGTTTTTACTCTCTATTGCAACTGTTGCTTTTTCTGTATTAGTTTGAAGAAATTGCATGACTGCATTTGACACGTTAGCTTCAGTTGCAGTCATTCCTGAAAAGACTGTCATTGTCTGTTCTTTATTCCAAACAGATGGCTGCGTCCATACAATTCGAGCCGTTGTTTCGTTGATCATGCCGAAAGAAGATACATCATACTGATCCTTTTTCACCGGAACAACGAGATCGGCTGCGTTTTCTTTCAGAAGAGAGAATGTTTGAATGCCTCCGATGAAAATGAGAGGGTGATTTTTCAATTGTTCATTTGTCACTTGAGAAGCTTTTATTAAATGATATTGAGCTACTTCTGGCTGACTAAAAGATTCCGTCAGCATGGCCATTTGATTGATTGTTTCACGCTTGATTTGATCTGGTATGATGATCAATGTATTTTTTGAAGTGAACGGGAGCGGCCATGCGGCTAAATCTGGCTTTTCACTCGTTGTTCCTTCTGGTATTTGTAAAGTGCTATTTTTGTCAATGAATATCCAGCCTTCTTCATCTGTATGTCTGCAGGATTCCATGTTTTTAAAACCACTTGTGACAAATTGCAAATCAATATATTCATTTTTTTGAAGTATCTTTGAATCTACTGGAATCGAGACATGATAGAATCCATTCGCATCTTTGTTGCCTAGTTTTGTTAATGGTACGTCGTGCGGTTCGTCATTGATCATAACAGTTAACCGTTCTGTTTTGCTTGCTGCTGTATCAGATTTTTTGAATGAAAGATTGAGCTTTGCACCTGATTTTTGGTTAGCCAGTAGCGCTTTCGGATAATAGTAGTGGTCGGATGCCGTCTTGTTGGTCCCAACCGTGACATCATCTCCGCCAAAATCTTTCAAACGAATCTTGTGAGATGGTTTAGACGTTTGAGTTGCAGCCTTTTGAAGCAGCAGGTCTGTTCCAGTCAGTTGATCCGTTAATTCTGACTGAGTCAGAACATTGATTTTTTCAGCGATTGTCACAGGCTTTTCCGCTGTCACCAATAAAATGGGCTGTTCTGTTTTCTTTGCTGTCAAAGTTCTCATCGCTAACGTAAGATGACTGCTTTTCGTTTTAGTTCCTGCACCTTGTTCAATCGTTTTCATCCGTCCATCCCAGCTTCCTTTAGCTCCCACAGCAATCGTTGGGTGAGCCACTTGCTTGATGTCCTTTTCTTGGATAAGTTTGATCTCTTTTTGGCGATCTTTGTTTTTCAACGTACGGTATACTTTGATGGCTGCTTCTAATTCAGCTGCATCCGGTGAATTAGGAATGACAATGTCTGTCTGTTCTTTCTGATCACCTGTTTGAATAAAAGGTGATGGAAAGCTATCTAATGTGAAATCTTTCGTCTTGATTCCTTTGAATGTAAGTTCACTTTCAGGATACACTTTTAGCCAATTGGCAGGTGTCTCTTGGTTGATACACACGCCTTCTTTTAAAACACCATAAAATGTGACCTGAATGCGGTGAGTACCTTTTTTCAATTGTGCTTTATTCAACTTGATTTGAATCGACTTCTTCTGGTTTTCCCCTGATACAGGGATGGTCTTTTCGATCTCTCCATCAATCATAACAGTGAATGAGGAAGGTGAAATCAATAATGGTGAAGCCTCTATATTGAACGTCAATGTGCTTGACTCTGTTTTTTCCTGATCCACTTGATAGGTAAATTCAGTGCGGTCTTCTTGTCCATATAAGGTCACTACATCTTCTGATAGATGCTGCGTTTTTGTTTTGCTTTCTTTTGAAGGTTGAACCCAATCATCTTTGACTTGAACTCGGTTGGATTGCGCCATTGCTTGACCTGCCATGAAAAAAGGCTGGATCGCTAAGGATAATCCTAATATATAAATTAACCACTTTAACGATTTCAATATGTCACCCGCTTTTCTTTTGTTGTTGATTGTAACGCTCGGTTTTGTACCATTTCACTTCTTGTTTCAATAATCGGCTTTTCACCTCTACACATAAGGAGTACACAACAAGCGCAATCCATACTTGGGAATAGGTAAAGTACATGAGAACGACAATGAGAATGTTTTGTTTGGTCAGCTCTGTTTTCTCTATGCTTAACGTAATCATCACTTCTGTTAAAAAGAGGAAGAAGGCTAACCCCCATAGGATGAGTGCCACAGCTCCAACAGATAAGTGAAGATCAACGAATAAGTTTACGATAAAAATGCCGTTGGAGAGCAGTACACCAAAGAAAAATAAGAAATACGTAAAGAAAAAATAAAATAAATCGAAAATCATTCGTTTTCGTTTTAATTTCATAAACTGTCTTAAAAATTTGAGCACAACATATTGGTTGCCTCTAGCCCAGCGTGTTCGTTGCCGCCACCAGACTTTCCATGTTTCAGGCTCTTGTTCCCATGTAATCGCTGCAGGAAAGAACCGAATCACATAGCCCAGGTTATACACACGAATCGTTAATTCAGTGTCTTCAGCTAGTGCATGGACATCCCAGCCGCCAAGCTCTTCTAAAATGTGCCTGCGGATCGCAAAGTTGGTGCCTGGTATTGTCGCAATGCCAAACCATTTCCATCTCCCGCCTTGCGCCATCCACTGGAAGCAAATGGTTTCAATATTAATGAATTTGGTCAGGAGGTTTTTGGCTGCATTAATGACCCTGAATTTCCCGACAACAGCACCTGCTTTAGGATCATTCAATAATCCAAGAACCAAATGGTAGACGGCTTTCTTTTCAGGCATATTATCTGCATCGTATACACAAATAACGTCTCCTGTCGAAGCCTTTAAGCCCTCATTCAGTGCAGTAGATTTCCCCTTCCCTGCAAATGGCGGCTTTGTTTCAATCATATGAACATGATCGTATTGCTCACTAAATGATTGCACAATCTCCCCTGTATGATCAGTGGAATTGTCATTAATCACAATGATTTCAAGAAGGTGTTTGGGATAGGATAACTGGACCATGGCTTTTAGCGTCTGACGAATGACCAATTCTTCATTATGTGCTGGAATGAGAATGCTGACGGTCGGCAGATCTTTCCCTTGTTTCGTCCATTTAGGCAGTACTTTTTCGTAAGTTAAATAGTGCTGAAAGCCTCCCTGCATCAGAAACATATGATATAGGAGCATGATCCAAATCAGTATTAATGATAGGTAAAATAAGATATCAGCCACCTGATTTTCTCTCCTTAAAGATCCGTTTTTTCATCGTCAGCCTTAAATACAATGTGTAAAAAGCAAATGCCACAATAAAGAGCAGCACCACCATTGTGAGTATTCGAAGCATATTTTCCATCCCGCTTCGTTTGTTTGTTTTTGGTCCGGCTATATTGGATTGCTCTATTTGAATATGTCCATTTCCTGTTGTTTTGATCTGGACATTCTGAGTTTGAACAATCTGTTTTGTTTTCTTTAAATCTAGCCATTCACTAGAAGGGATCCCATCCATTTGTGTGATTACATCTTGCAGCCCATCTATCCCCGCTTCCACATCATAGGACAGCCCAATGGCGGCGGATTGGATATGCTGCATGGATTGAATTGTTTGCTCAGTCAGTATGTTTGCACCTTCTTGGTCAGACGCTGTATCTATAGACTGTTCAGGATATAAAGTCATGCCATGAAGCATGGCGGGTGTCGACAAAAACGGTGATGCACTTCTTGTTTTCCATGTACGGTCTGAGAGCTGCACCTGTCCAAATAGACTGGACACATGGCGGGAAATCACTTCATAGCCTTGCAGGGAAATGGCGTCATTTGGCACTTCAAATGCAAGTGGATATAACCCCTGCTGCGTGAGCAGTTCAATGCCTTTTGTCAGCTTTTCTTCTGTATAGATGGCTTCTTGATGTTGATTGGATGTGATATACGCATTAAAATCTTTTTCATTTGGAAAAAAGCTTTTGTTCAGCTGCTGATCAGCTTTCTCTGGTTCATTTGACGTAACGGGCTGATCGTACTTGACATCCCAAAATTCAAAGCCTTTCCCCGACTCATCCGCTCGATACGTACGGCTAAACCCATGAAGAACGACACTAGCTCCATTGCTTTGCAATTGTGTTAACACGTGGACAAGTTTAGGCCGGTCACTGAGCGTCACTTCATCCCCTGTTGCTGGATCAATCCATATAGGGGTCACCGCCAGCAGAAAAGGGATATGGCGAGCTGTTACGTATCGTCCAAGTTCAAGTAACTTCTTCTCATCCGTGACGGGGTTAATCTCCCCAATTTGTAAGTACTTTGTCGTCGTTTGATTAGAAGCCGGCAGGAGACTTTCCATCACCTCTGCAAGCAGCTTGTCGTGCTGAAGGATATTTAGCATTCCGATATATGCCGCACCTTCTTTTGTTTGAATCACAAATGGCTGCTCAGCTTGATTTTTCTTCAATAAGAATGTACGTTGCAGATCTGTCCCTTGAACCGTCTGAGCTGTGATTCCTCTCTCTAGCTGACGGTATTCTTGATCATCAGTATCTTTGATTTGACTGATGTGATCTTGTTTGTGAAAAGTAAGCTTGGAGAATGGGCGAAGCTGTTCCGCATTGTGTCCTATTGCAATTAAGCGTTTTGATTCGTTTATGAGACGTACGGTTTGTGCTTTCAACGTTTTCTTTTCTTCACCTATATAGATAACTTGCTGAAAGTCATTGAGGTTCTTTTCAGTGATTTGTTCATCAGATAAAATGGTCGTTCGTGTGGAAAAATGCCCCACAAGTACATCAAGCATATGAACAGTTGGCGTTGCCTCACCTGATTGTGTGGAATAGACGATGAGGGTCCTGGACTCTTTCTCAAGTGCACCGGCTGATGTACTGTCTTTGATCGAAAGCATAGAGAAAAGAACGAATAACAAACAACATTTCGTCAAAACATTAAAGTTCATTCATCATCATCTCGTTTTCTAGTTCTTCTAAAAATTGCTCTGGTGTCCGATAGTCCGAGCTGCTTGTTAAATGACAGACATGAAAAGTTAAGGTCACTTCACGACCATTTAGCAGGACATGCGTTTGCAGTTTGTCCTTTAGCTTTTCAAGAACGATCGAGACGTTTTCTGCAGGTGTGTGAGTGAGCAGCAGCCCGATTCGTTCTTCGGATAATCGAAATTTCTTATCCGTTTCTCTCACACTTTCGCGTATCTTCATACTGAGTTGCTGGAAAAGATGCTGCATTTCTTTTTCTCCATATAATGTTTTGAATTCAGCTGAGTAGTGCATATGAAGAAGGATAAAGACGAATGGCTGTTTGTATCGTTCTGCTCGTTTCATTTCCTCAGATAACTCGAGCCTCATCCGCTCTGCATTGTCAAATCCTGTGGTTGAGTCAATCGCTACAAATTGTTTGATGGCCCTCTTTTGTTGGTCAATGGTGTAACGCATCGTTTTTATTCGCTCATGCACGTTTCCAGCAGAAATAGCAAAAAAGAGAAGCGCCACGCCCCATATCACGACATCTTGCAACGTTTGATTAGAAAAGAGTGAATTTGTGTGACCAAGCTCTGTAAAGAACATCCCGCTTCCTATAAAGAACAAAATCAACAAAGTAAAAACCAATGCTGGCAAAATACCAAATAAAATGCCGCATCCTATCACGACAAATGTGAGTGTGATGATCATGACACTCTCCGCATCACGTCCATTCAAGTAGCCCATAAATAAAATGAGTCCCGCAAACGTGAGGAGCAACGTATAATACGTGCGATAGGTGTTACTGAATAACCTTTTCATTTAGAAGCTCCCTTTCTGCAATTAGAGGCAATAAATTATCAAATGAGTGTGTATCTTTTTCGTTCATATAGCCTCCGTAATAAGGCTTGAGAGGATCTTGGATTTGCAGCTCTTTCATTCGGTGATAGACGTCTTTTGCAAAATCATCTTCTCCTTGTTTGAGTGCATATAAGATCACCAGTGCATAGACTGAAGGCGATTCATACGTCACTGCTGGCTGTAATGTGCTCAGTTTATATCGTCCATACAGTTTTCCTTCCTTTTGGAAGTTGGTTTTCAGCCATTTCATGATGACTGATGTATCAACCTGTGCACGTTCGGCATAAAGAGCCGTATAAAGCTGGTCGATCAAGTTGATTTCCTGATCAAATGAGTAGACTTTCTTCGCTATGTCATAGGATTTTGGAAAAAATCCTTTTTGTCTCGGTGCATTTTTTAGAATGGCCAATTGGCTGTTCATCATTTGTTCTGTGAATAGGTGGAGGGATACTAGTTCTTTGATTGCTTTTGGGTCAATATATGAAAGTGTGATTGTATGTGAAGTTTGCTTTGTCGATGCATCATAATAGTCGGTCAACATACCCTTGAACATGTTTTTGTCTTTTAACGCTTTTGCGATTTTTTTGGCTGTGGTTTGATACACTGACTTCTGCCACAATTGATCTGCTTTTTGAAGTGCTGTTACTACACGTAAGTCATCAACTAAAGCATTGACTTTGCTTTTTTGATGAGATTCGATTTGCCAGCTAAGAAGATCATGTTCCAGTAAGAATTGAGTGCGCAGGACGTCTACCTGTTGATCAAAAGATGTTTGATCTTTTTTTCTAACAAGATAATCCATCCAAAGTCCGAGCGATTCCGATAAGTAAGTAGGCTGCTCCGCAAGCGAGGTGCGAATCATGCCTTGATCTGTCATTAAGTGGTGAGTCATAAAGTACTCTCCTGACAATACTGGCTTTGCAGGTTCTGGTTGAGCTGAATGTTGCTGCTGTTTCCAGGTACATCCGCCTAGTAGAATGACAATGAGTATAGCGATAGCTGTACGATATATGGGTGTATCCATTCGTGTCCCCTTTCAATCCTTGTTCTCTCTAAGCATCTAACGATTTATTATAGAGCGTTTCTGTTTAAATGAAAATAAATATTTTATACCAAATTACGAGTCTTTTCGCTTACATATTCCCATTTACAGAAAAACAACATGTCAAAATACTCTAAAAAACAAAAAACCCATGCGAATTCACATGGGTTTTTACACAACTATTGATCTAATTTTAGTTTCTTCAATTGTTCTGCAAGTGCGTTATTGATTGGTTCTTCCACTTTCTTTTGTTTCTTCATATATTTGGACACATCGTGCTTACTGGCTCGTTTTTGATTGGATTGTGATTTGCGTTTTTCGAAAACAGACAGTTTCTCTCTATGACCACAAACACAGGCAAATATTTTACCATCGCCTTCTCCGCGCAGCTCAAGCTTTTTATGACAGTTCGGGCAGCGTGCATTTGTTTTCTTTGCCACATTTTTTCGATGTCCGCATTCTCTATCCTGACAAACAAGCATGGTGCCGTTTTTCCCGTTCACTTTTAACATGAGTTTTCCGCAGCCAGGGCAATGTGTGCCTGTCATGTTGTCATGCTTAAAGGTTTGGTTCGTTTGTTTGATTTCAGATACGGCTTGTTTTGCATATGACTTCATTTCACTCATGAATTGAGAAGCTTTCAATTGGCCTTTCGCAATTTTAGAAAGCTTTTGTTCCCATTCCGCTGTTAACGCAGGTGACTTTAAATCTTCAGGTACTAAAGAAAGAAGCTGCTTCCCTTTCGATGTGATGAAGATGTCTTTGCCTTTTTTCTCAATTAAGAAGCTGTTAAACAGTTTCTCAATGATATCAGCTCGAGTTGCCACTGTCCCCAATCCACCCGTTTCGCCAAGGGTTTTCACTAAGTCTTTTTCCTTGTTCTCCATAAATGCAGACGGGTTCTCCATGGCAGATAAAAGGGTCGCTTCGTTAAAACGAGCAGGAGGTTTCGTTTCGCCTTTTGTCTCTTTTAATTGGCGTACGTCAAGTGACTGCCCCACTGTTAATGCCGGCAAGTGCTGATCTGCTTCAGCTGATTCCTCGTCTTCATAGGAATCATCGTACACGGCTTTCCAGCCGGCTGATTGCACAATTTTTCCTTTCGCTGTGAATGTCTCACTGCCGATCTTGGCGATCACTGTTGTTTCCTCATATTCAAAAGGAGTCATCAGTACAGCGAGGAATCGTTTGGCAATGAGGTCATATAATTTACGCTCTTTATCACTTAATGCACCTGGATACAGCTCTTCCTCGGTTGGAATGATCGCATGGTGATCTGACACTTTGGCATCGTTGACAAAACCTTTATGTGCTTTAATGCCTGATTGTAAAATACGATTCACATGCTGCGCGTAAGGTCTAACGTTCATTCCTTTGATTCGATCTTTTAATGTGGGAACGATATCTGCCGAAATAAAACGTGAATCTGTACGCGGGTACGTCACAAGCTTATGCTGTTCATACAGACGCTGAAGTGTAGACAGTGTTTCTTTTGCTGAAAAACCGTAGCGTTTATGGGCATCGCGCTGCAATTCTGTCAGGTCATACAATCCTGGAGCAAAGGATTTTTTCGCTGTTTTTTTCAGCGCATCAATCACTGCAGGTTTTCCTTTACAGGCTGCCAAGCGCTCCTTCACTACATCCTCTTGGAATGTACGGTTTTGTTTTGTCTTTGCATCCTGCCAAGTCAGCGTCAGTCCGTCTACTTGTGCCGTCAGCCCAAAGAACGGCTTCGGCTGGAATTGCTGAATGTCTTCCTCTCGCTTGGCGATCATAGCAATCGTTGGCGTTTGCACACGTCCACAGGATAACTGCGCATTGAACTTCGTTGTCAGCGCTCTTGTTGCGTTGATCCCTACAATCCAGTCGGCCTCTGCACGGGCCACCGCCGAGCGATACAGGTTATCATACTCTCTGCCGTCTTTTAATCGTTTGAACCCTTCTTGAATGGCTTTGTCTGTAACAGACGAAATCCATAGACGTTTTAGAGGCTTTTTCACATGTGCTTTTTCAAGAATCCACCTTGCCACAAGCTCCCCTTCACGTCCAGCATCTGTTGCGATGACAATGTCTTTCACATCTTTTCTCGCCAGCTGCGCTTTAACCGCTTGAAACTGTTTCCCTGTCTTTTTCATCACGACAAGCTTGAGTGGTTCTGGAATAATTGGTAAATCCTCTAGACGCCAGGATTGAAATTCTTTCCCGTAGCCTTCTGGATCAGCCAGTGTCACCAAGTGGCCCAGTGCCCACGTGACAATGTATTGATCTCCTTCTAAGAAGCCATTTCCTTTTTTATGACACTTCAGCACACGTGCAAGGTCACGTCCTACCGAAGGTTTCTCTGCTAATACAACTGTTTTTGACACTAGATTTCACATCTCTTTCTTCTATCCATCCTTTTATTATAGCAGACGTGGAGATGTGGTTCTAATGACTGAACATAAATGAGAAATAGAGCTGAAATACTAGTGTAAAGACAACACACTTGAAATAGAGACATATCTACACTGAAACGTATTCAGAAAGTACCACGAAATAAGAACTTGTAGTGCCGCATAGGCACCACCCCGTCAAATTTCCGTTCCATCATATGTTTTCCAGTCATACAAAAAACCCCTCTGTATTCAAAAGGCGTTAGAAAAAAGAATTTAGCATTTATGACCTAGCTCATTTCATGATATCGATTAATCTTTAAAATCCATCACAGCTGCAATTCTCCCATTTTTTAAAAATAACATGAACATATTTTGAATTTTTCGTAGATTTCAGCATGTCCAGACGATCTTTCGTTTATATTAGAAGATGAGAAACTAGCTTTTATACAGGAGGATTTGTATATGCATACAAGTATCAGCCGTCTGAGACAGGCGGGTTTTATTGAGGGTATGTCTCTTTTAACCCTTCTTTTAATTGCCATGCCTCTAAAATATTTTGCGGATATTCCGATGGCGGTCACCATTGTGGGCTCTCTTCATGGCGCATTGTTTGTAATCTATATGCTCATTTTGGCATATGTGACCTTTAAAGTTCGCTGGCATTTGAAATGGTCCATCGCCGGATTCTTTGCGGCATTCATTCCTTTCGGCAACTTCGCCTATGATAAGGTGCTTCGCCAGTATGATACAAAAGCTTAATCAAAAGGGCTAAAACGAAATTCGTTTTAGCCCTTTTTTTCACGCTGGGGAACGCTTTTTTAAATCGATGCATATTTCACAATGGCTGCTTGACGCGTCATGTCGTGATACGCCACCCATAATTCATCACCAGGCAAGACGCTAGTGATTGGATCGATTGGCTGCTTCACTTCATACATGATGCCATCTCTCTCAACCTGAATGATCGCTAACGGCTGGTTGCCGATGACACCGGAAAATGAGACATGGGTCACTTTTGCACTTCCTTGTTTCTCTTGCATAAGACTGATTTCTTTATCCAGCTCTTCTTGTTTTGTCTGCATCGTGATTTGAGTTCCTGGCGCGACCTCCATATGGTCAGGGATGAATTGACTGACCGTTTTTGTGATGGATTGATCTCCGCTAGAAACCGTCACATCCAGCATAATAGGCTTCTGATCATGAATTGTGACTGGATATTGTTTCACCCGCTGGATAGTTCCTGTTAATGTCACGTCTTTCCCCGCACGATTCCGCACTTCATGCCCATAGGCTGCCATTTTCAACTGACCGCTGATGTCAACGAGATCGGCTTTTTCTCCTGTTCTAAACTCAAAACCAGCGGCTTGAATCATCGGAATGGTATACCTTTTCTGATCTGCTTCAAATGTAAGCGATAAGACGGTGCCTCGTCCTACGGTTCCATATGATTCTATGTTTCTTAAAATAGCGCCTTTGATGAACTTTGGCTCGCTCGGCTGCGAGAAGTCACCCTCTTTTAAGAGCATCGCTTTTTTCTTTTTCGGATTGTAGAGAATGGCGATACGCTGACCCGGTTGCGGTATCTGAGTATAGGATACAACCGTTTTAACCGCCTTCTCGATATTTTCCCCATCATATTGAAATTGAAGCTGCATGTTGACCAGCGGCTGTTCATTGATGTAGGTACCCGTTTCTTTGACAGATACAATATTGGCTTCTAATGTGACACTGTCTTTTATCTTGTTCTTTCTCACCAGTCTCAAAATCGGCGGCAGGAAGATCGCTAGCACAAATAACAGCAGTGGGATAAAGAGCCATATCGCCCAGTTGAGAATGAGTGGTCCGCCCTTCATGACATATTGTATAAAGGTGTCAACAGACGTTTGGTGGGCTGGACTGGCATTTTCGATTGAGATGACCTTTTGCAAAGGAAATTCCTTTAGCTGTTTGCTTTTCGCCTCAAATGCCCCTGTTAATTGGTTGCCAAGTGAATAATAGAGCCAATTGCTCTTCACATTTTTATGAAAAGAGAGATCTTCTTTTTGTAAAGATTCATATGACAACGACTGAAAAAGCTTGCTGGCAGACGTCGCCTTATTCGTGCGATGATTATAAATATAACCAGTCAGCTTGCCTTTTGCTTCGTCCTTTGCTGTAGAGCCTGCAAGAAGAACTTCTTCTTCATTCAGCTGGTAGATAAAGGTTTGGTAAATCGGTTTTGGTGTTGGGACGACTTCCCCAAGCCTTCCCTCTGCATCCACTTTCCTTGGTCTTTTTGGATAGGTGGATTCGACAGCGACAGCAACGTTTTGTGATGATCCGATCGTTTTTTGCAGCTGCTGCACGACTTTATCTTCAATGAGGCTAAACGGTTCAGCACTTTTGGAGACATAGACCCCAAGCTGATGCTTCTCGTTTGAGATTCCGCTGACATACGCCTTCTGGTCATTTTTCAAAGTCAATTCAAACATGGGGAATGGGGTCTGCCCTCTAAAAGAATTCATGACGACATCGATGGAAACAGGTCTTGCTGGCAGCTTCAGCTCGTTGAGATTGTGCACATGAAACTGACCATTCTTTAGCTCACCGAGGACCGCAGCAGCGCCTTCCTTTTCTCCTGTAAACAAGAGTCGTCCATTCCATTGATATGTATTCGTTTTTAAAAATGAGGGAATCTGTAATCTTTGCTTAACGAGTTCTTTCTTTGCTCCGCTAGGAGACAGTTTCTCGATCAACAGCTGCTCGTCTTTATTTTTTAAAGCAAGTAAGAGATGGTTCCCTTGAATAGATGGCAGCATTTCATTAAACGTATCGCTTTCCGTGGTCCATTCACTGATTCTTTTTCCTGATTGAGGATCATACATTGCAAAATGGAGCTGCTGGTTTTTTGATACAGCACTCACTACTCGTTTTCCTTCATCGAATGTAAACATTCGTTTGACGTCATACTCTGTTACTTTCCCTGTGGATAAATCATCTTGATAATGGTTCCACACCAAAACACTAAGAATGATCGCTGGAATAAAGAAGACAATATACCTGAGGAAAATCACTGGTATTCTTTTCACTTGATCGCTTCCTTTCATGGAGTTCCTTTTTCTTATACGTCAGTGCAGCGAGAATGTTTCATGCTAGAAGAATACCATTCCAACTTTCTAAATCCATATTTTACATATTTGATTGTTTACGATAAAATCCAATCAGATTCAAAAAAAGGATGTTATCTCAATGGATAAGCTATCATCGATCATTCTAGCGGCTTGGCTGCGTGTTCCCCGTTGGTTCAAGCAAGGGGTGCTCGTATCTATGACCATTTTCTTTTTTTATATGTGCTTTGTAAAGGGGCTGACTAGCTGGTACACCTTGCCGCCTGTCACTTTGCTCGCATGCGCCATATGTTCCTTCTTCATCTGGATGGTGTGGCTAAACAGTCAAAAAAACAAGTAAAAAGGAGAATTTCATGAAAGAATCCATCTTTTATTTTGCTATCTCTTTTGTTCTTCAATGGGTTTGGTTTGGGGTTGTGCATCCAGATAGAGGCGTGACACTGCTGGACATGTTGACCTTCTCTATTTTGTTTACGGTGATGTTCTTTTTTATTGGCCGGATTTGGAGGTATCAGAAGAAAGGGCGAAGGGAGTGATGATGAAGCATTTCCTCTTTCTGTCGATGAGCAGTTCTATTGTGAGCGGAGAATCCTGTTAAAGGGGATGTCATGCGGATGGTGTCCGCTTTTTTTCTTCCTTTTTCCTATTTTATTGTTTAAAACGTAAAAAGGCTGCCAAATAGATGGCAGCCCGTTTCTTACTCTTTTCATGCAAATAAATAATCAATGTTTAATCTCCGTCACGGAGTGTATGAATTAAGATTCGATCATATCAGTGTGTCATATGTGTTCCGAGTGAACCTACGTTTGAAAGTAAACGCCATGGAAGTTCTGGATAACAAGACAACGAAAGCCCTACCTCTCATTCGTCCTTACGGCTCCGAAGCCGTGCCAGTGTGAATTGTAAATCAAAACGTCTTTTTTCCATTCTTCCGCTTTTATAGGGGGGCGGTTGCAGAAGGAAAAGAATAAGTTTGTTCGCTTTGACAGCGTCTCGTTCTTATCAAGTAGAAGCTCTATTGCTTCTCATTATGTCATAGAAAAAAGAAAGTTTACTTTCTTTATTTATTTGCTATTTCAACACTTAATACAGAACTATAACACGTTCCCCCAACTTACGCAAGTGTTAAAGTGATAATTCTGCTGGTGTCCGGTTTCCTTCGTTCATATAACGAATGGAGGTTGGGTCAATCTTAAGGATCACTAGGTTTGGATCATCTTTTCCTTTAAACCATTTCTCCATCTCATCAGACCAAAGGCGGTCGATCAGTTCTGGATCATCAGTTAATGTGGCTTTACCTGCGATTTCTGCATATGTGTCCCCAAATCCTTCACCTGAATAACCAATGAGAATATGAACATTCGGATTTTTTTCAATCTCATCAGCTTTATGTGTTTCTTTGCTTGTTGGTGTATATAATGTCAGTCCTTCATGGAAAAAAGTCATATAGCGGGTATGCGGCTTATCTTGTTCAACAGTCGCCAATGTTCCGACTTTTTGTTCGTCTAATAAATTCATTACCTTTTGTTTTAACTCTTCTTGTGACATGTATCTTCACTCCTTCAAAATGTCATCCGTACTCTTAGGTTTCCACGACAACCCATTCATTAAACAAAGAAATGTGTTTTTCATAAAAAGACATCTTCTAGCTGATGCTATAAAAAACGGATACATTGAAAGGGGAAATTGAATATGCATCATGAAACGATGTTCCATTTGAGTTCACTTGTTATTGCAGCGGTTGTTGTGGGCATTATCATATGGTCTGTCTCATCTGTACAGAAGAATCGGAAGAAATACTAAACATACCGCCCAATCAAATCTGGGCGGCGTGCTATTGATCATGTATTCATAAAGGAACCGCCGTTGACGTGAAGTGTCTGTCCCGTCATATAAGACGATTCGTCCGAAGCAAGCAGTACATAGCAGCCTACATGCTCCACAGGCTGTCCTGGTCTTCCCATTGGTGTCTCGGCCCCGAAGCTTTCGACACTGTCTTCATCAAATGTAGATGGAATGAGCGGCGTCCAAATTGGACCGGGTGCTACACCGTTTACCCGAATTCCATCTTTCACAAGCGACTGTGCCATAGAACGAGTAAAGCCGTTGATGGCCCCTTTTGTCGCCGTATAATCAATGAGCACTTTGTTGCCTCGATACGGGTTAATAGATGTTGTATTAATAATGGAACTTCCCGGTTTTAAGTAATCGAGTGCCTTCTTCGTAAAATAAAAATAAGAATAGAAATTGGTTCTAAAGGTTTGGTGAAGCTGTTCACTAGAAATATCTTGAATACGTTCTTTCGGATGCTGTTCGGCCGCATTATTGACTAAGATGTCCAGCTGTCCAAAGGCTTCAACTGTCTTTTCTACCGCTTTCTCGCAAAAGGCTTCGTCCCCGACATCCCCTGCAATTGTTAAACATTTGACGCCTTCCTGTTCTACACGTTTTTGCGTATCCTCTGCATCCTCATGTTCATTTAAGTATACGATCGCGACATGAGCTCCTTCTTTGGCATACGCAACAGAAACGGCACGTCCAATTCCGCTGTCTCCACCTGTAATCAGCGCTACTTTTCCTTTTAGCTTACCAGACCCTTTATACGATTCATCCTCATAGATCGGCGCAGGATTCATTTCTCTTTCACTGCCTGGCTGCTGATCCTGCGTTTGGCGCGGAATGCCATTTGTTAAGTATTCACGTAAATCCATGTGTAAGCTCCTCCTTGATTTGTTGATGTATCCTTTCATTACCACTTCATTTTTTCACTCAAACATCCCTATGCGTCATCGATGCGTTTTGAAAACTGACAGGTTTCAGGATGAGAAAAATCGGTTACATAAACATAAAAAAGGAGCGTTCTCACATGCTGTCAACCATTTCTAAAACCTTTAGCAGACCAAAAGGCTGGCTCGGAAGCATCGCAGGTTTTATTATGGCAAATGAAAATAAGGCACTGAATCAATGGGCGATCCAGCATTTAGATTTATCAGATGGTGAAAACATATTGGAAATAGGCTATGGCCCCGGCTATAGCATCAAACATATGCTCAAGCATTTTGACGATCTTCACATTGATGGACTAGATGCTTCTTCAACTATGAAGGAACAGGCGCATTCGCGTATAAAGAAACGATCCAAAGAGAAGCAGGTCCGGCTGTATGTCGGGAAAATTGAAAAAACGCGCCTGCCGGCAGATCAGTATGACAAAGTACTTTCTGTTAACAATTATACGATTTGGGATGACCCAAAGGCTGGCGCACTCAACCTTTATCACACCTTGAAGCCGGGTGGAACACTCGTCATTGTGATGCAACCAAGAGAAAAAGGAGCGGACGCCAATCGAACAAAAGAAATGAGCGAAAGCATCCTCAATGATTTAAAATTTGCTGGATTTGATCAGTTTTCTGTTGAATATGAGGAGATTCGTCCCACCCTCGCTGTCTGTGTCACAGCAAAAAAGCCGAGAAGCGAATAAGCTCTCGGCTTTTTTCTTACCATTTTGCCTCTTTGACAAATTGATAAAAAAGTTGATGTAATTTCTGTTCAATCTCTTCTTTTGTTCCTTGTCCATAAAGTGCCATGCTTTCTTCGCTTTCAATGATGGATGAACTGATCAGGCTAAACATTTCAGACCCTTCTTTGCCAAGCTCTAGCGGCGCCAGCATGAGGAGCATTCTGGACATAAGCTGCTGCCCGCCATCCATGCTTTTGATCTCGTATGCCTCATCAAGATCATAGATATGAAAGACCGGTTTCTTAATGAGATCATGCTTTAAGTGAAAAAGAGCAAACTCGGTTCCTGGAATGCCTAAACCACCTTGCTGCTCACGCTCAAGTAAACCGGCTGTCACTTCGTCTGCACGTTCTAAATAGCCTTGACTTTCAACCTGACGCATCAGCTCTCTCATTGTTGACTCATGCTGCTCTGTCGTCTTCTTTTTTTCGATTGTAAAATGGGACAAGATGCTGCGAATCACTGACATATAATTCGTGATTTGCTCTGCCATTCCTATCATATCAACCGTTTCCTCCACCGATTCTTTTGCAGATTCCTGCGCTCTTTTTTTCTCAATCAGATAAGGAATTTTTCGTTTAATATGAGACTTGACCCGTACTGCGTCATCCTCGTTTAAGAGCGGGCTGACCATAATGTAATCAATGTGCTCATAGGGGATCGGCACGGTTGATACGATCATGTCATAGCTTGCAGCGTCGATTTCCTTTAGCTCCATTAAAGAAGATAGATCGAATTTGGCGATCTCAGGCAATTCTTTTTTTAATCGTGATGCGAGCATTTTTGACGAACCGATACCGCTTGAGCAAACGACCAATGCATGAATCTTGGTCTCTTCTTTTTTAATTTCAAGCACCGAACCAAAGTGAAGCACGATAAAGGCAATTTCATCCTCAGGAAATTCGATCTCAGGAAAGAAGCGCTCCACACCTTCTTCAATCGCCATGAACAGCAAGAAGTAGTCTTTTTTTATTTGTTGTGTGAGCGGATTATAAATCCGCATCTTTTCTTTTAATCGGTTCATAGCTGGTTCAAGATGAGACACGAGTCCCTCATACAATGAATCGTTTTCATTTAAATGGTAGCCTGTTTTATGAGAAATAAAGTCAATGAGTTTTTTCGTTCTCAGCGCGATATCTAACTCAATCTCATCAATGCGGTATTCTGCCGTAAAGCTTCGATTTGCACTGCGCAAATGGATGGTCATGTATCCAACTTCAGCTTCAGGAATCTCTACATTAAACATGCGTTCTAATGCTCGTGCGATTCTAAGTGAAGATTCAAATTCCTTCGTCCGCTTTAATTCAAGCAATTCATCCTCTTCCATCCGAATGGTTTCACCGATTTGAATGCGTTCAATGGCATAGGTTAAGTGAACGACAAGTGCAATATAGGCACTATCTGACAACGAGAGAGAGAGTCTGTTTTTCAAATGAAAGAGAAGCCTTTCTACCTTGAGCAACTGTCCTCGACTGACTACCCCAAATACCTTTTCAGTCGCTTTCGTTCGATGTTTAATATTCATCTCAATCGTTTCGAGAAATAATTGAATGTCGAGACGGTCAACGATCAGGTTCCCGACAATTTTTCGTTTGGCTTCCTCCGGTCCTTTTAATTCAATACCGTACCCACGCTTGCGGATAAGCAGTAAACCGTAAGGAGCGATCCAGTCCGTCAGTTCATCTAAGTCGTAACTGATGGTCGCATTTGTGACCTGCAAGTCGGCTGCAAGTGTATATAATTTCACCGGTTCTTTTGCTTCAAGTAGGGCACACAGGATTAAGAGCTTCCGTTCATCAGAACTATATTCAATTTGGTCTTCATTTGAAATATGAGACAGAAGCCGCTGTTTGTCTTCCTGTTCACCGACCGCCTTCAAGCCCTTCCCCGGCTGTTTATCAAGTGATAGGTTGTAATTCTTTAAAATAGGTTTAATGGATTTAAGTTCTCTATGAATGGTTCTTGTACTTACTTGAACAGAATCGGCGATCTCACGAATGGTGACATAACGATTTTGCTGAATCATATATTTGATCACTTTCTGTTCTCGTGCCGTTATGTACATGAAATGCCTCCTTCTGCTTAAATAGGTCTATTGTCACACTTTAATATAAAACGCTTTCACTGATCGATGCAACCTGAAGTTGATCTAAATTTGGCACACAGGCTGTGACAAAATGAAAGACTCAAACGTTTCTCCAAAAGGAAGGTCCATAATCCTTTTGATGAAATTGAATCGTTTGTTCATGAAATGGCAGTGTGCCCCCGACCTTTAATGAATAGGTAGGGTTATAGACGGGAGAGCCAAAGCAATACTCCATCGTCCCTTCCTCCGGCCGAAACATGACGCTTCGCATCGTCCCAAACAGCTCTTCATAATTGTGCACAGTCAGACCAGCAGGGTATTCTGCCTGAAATAGTTCCGTAAGAGACTCGCTTGACGGCTGTTCTTCTAAAGCTTGAGTTAACATGTCGTACCTGACAACAGAATGATGTTTCGTCAACCCTTTTGCCGTGTGATCAGCAAGCGGATGGTTCGTAGCCGCAATAAATCCACGCTCCGGCCTTCTCACCTTTTTTTGCCCATCAATCATTTCAATCACAGCCGCCTCTCCCTTCCGGTCGGCAAGCATGAGGTGAACATTAGACGCGACGGGCATTTCCTGTACCAAACGGACGGCATCCTCCACCGTTTTACAGGACTCTAGCACAGCACGAATGACATGATATACTTGCAAGCCAGCAACAGCCGGCGGCTTTAAGCCTGGTTCGTTGCCAATAGGCGGACCACATGCAGAAAATGTCACCGATAGACCATGTTCATTCATCCCATCTGATCGACCAAATAAGATTAATGATGAGCCTGTATGGACTGCTGAGCCCTTCACATGTGTAGATACAAGACGCATATCATCAAACAGCGGAGAAAAATCATAGTTGCGCAGCATCACCGTCTGTTGATTGGCAGCCTCATTCCCCTGCATCACACAATGGGAACAGCCTGGCTGAAGATGCGAAGAATAGAAAAAGGTCAAATCGCTTTCATCTATTTGCATAGCATCACAAAATCCCGAGAGCTCTTCTTCTAACTGAGGAAGAAACGGTCGAATTAGCTGCTTTGTTTCCTTCACAGCCTCTTTTGATAACGGTTCTGATTGAATGTATTGTTTCTTAAGCAAAGGGCGTTCCTTCAGCCAAATAGCCTGCTGCTTTCCTACCTCATAAGCTGTTCCTTTCAATTCATGAAAATACGCACTCATCTCCTGCATGCATCCACCTCTTTTGTCTTAGTTTCTTTTATCATATCGAAACAGCCCTTCATTTAAAAGAATGAAAAAAACTGTAATCCCGCGGGATCACAGTTGCTTAGCGGATTGTTGAAACAGCGCTTCTGCCATTGCTTCATATCCTTTGTGGTTTGGATGAAATTGATCAATCGATAAGTATGCGCTTTGATGTCCTTCAAATACACCGTAAATATCCACCACTTCTACATGTGGATTCGCAGCAAGCTGGCGAAGGTGATGGTTGTATTGCTTCAGCCATCTCTCGGCGATCGGAATCTCAGGAAAAGGATTATATAAATTCAATAAATATACGCAGTATGGATGATGCTGCCCTCTTTTTATCAGAGCGATTTCTTGAACCATTTTGCTAAAATTCGCCTGACAATGCATAGACGCTTGCAGCAGTGTCTTTTCATCTTCCCCTTTTTCATACTGCAGAACAGCTTGAACAAGATCATTCCCGCAGCCTGTGATGGTGATGATGTCAGCATGAGCAATCGCCCGTCTTACATCAGACCGCTGAAAAAGCTGCAAGATCTCTTCCGTTGTTAACCCTGATTTCGCAAATACGGACAGTTTCACCGGTATATGCAGCTTCTTTTCAAGCTTCGCCGCATATCGCTCCGTAAAACCGCCGCCAAATAAACGTGCCCCCACCCCAACCGTTAAGGAATCTCCAATCGCAACATAGGATCGTCCCACTCTTATCCCTCACTCTCTCCTGCCTTCTCTTATATATACGAAAAAGAAGAGCAAATGCTTGTAGCAGATGGCTTAAAGGCATCCACCTTTTTTTCAAAAACGCAGGATGAGCGCATTTACAAACACTTTACTTGCGATATCGATCCATTTTTTGTTCAATGGAAGTAGGATTTTTTTGCTTAAATCGCAGCTTTGAAGCGTTTCTAAAAAATTTACAAACTTTTTATCTTGATTTCAAGACTTTATACCTTGACTTCAAACTATATAGTGATTACAATGAAAATATCAGTTTTTATGTAACTGTGCTTGTTACATCTTTTTCATAGCATTCCAATATGATTAAAGATGCCACATATTCAGTGTATCTTTGGGATACGCTAAAAAAAACATTGAAACAGGAAGGATTGAATGAACATGGCAAAAGTTTTATACATCACTGCACATCCGCATGATGAAACAGTTTCTTACAGTATGGCTACTGCTAAAGCATTTATCGAATCTTATAAGGAAGCAAATCCAAGTGACGAGGTTGTACATATCGATTTGTACAAAGAAAACATTCCTCACATTGATGCAGATGTATTCGCTGGATGGGGCAAGCTTCAATCTGGTGCTGGCTTCGATACACTTTCAGCTGAAGAGCAAGCGAAAGTTGCTCGCCTAAACGAATTAAGCGATCAATTCGTTTCTGCTGACAAATACGTATTTGTTTCACCACTTTGGAACTTCTCATTCCCACCAGTTCTTAAAGCATACATCGACTCTGTTGCTGTAGCTGGTAAAACATTCAAATACACTGAGCAAGGTCCTGTTGGATTACTAACAGACAAAAAAGCGCTACACATCCAAGCACGTGGCGGATACTACACTGAAGGTCCTGCTGCTGAACTAGAAGCAGGTCACCGTTACCTTGGAACAATTGCAAACTTCTTCGGTATTCCTTCTTTCGAAGGTCTTATTGTTGAAGGTCACAATGCTGAGCCTGCAAAAGCAGAACAAATTAAAGCAGATGCGATCGAACGTGCAAAAGCTTTAGGTAAAACTTTCTAATCATGAACACGCAAAAAGCCAATGATCTTAACGGTCATTGGCTTTTTATTTGTTCAGATGCAAAACCTAATTCTTTTGAAATGCCGCTGGCCGCTTTTTTGACCTGCTCAATTAAATAAGGAAGCCGTTCCTTTTGATAGCCTGCCTCAAACCCTGCAATACTAATGCCTGCTGCCACTTCTCCGTGATGATTGAAAATGGGCGCTCCAATAGCCGCAGTATAGTTTTCAAGCTCTGAATAGCTTAACGTATATCCGCGCCTGTTTGATTCTTCGATCATGTTTCGCAGGACATCTTTATCGGTAATGGTTCCGATCCCGATTTTCCCGAGCGCTACCGAATCAATATAGGCAAGTCTCTCTTCCTCTGGCAAAAAGGAAAGAATACTTCTCGCACAAGCTCCCGCATATAATGGGGATCTTCTTCCGACAGCGGTATAGAGCCGGACAGGCTGCGTTCCTTCCATTTTCTCCACATAAATCGCTTCATCTCCTTCACGAATAATGAGCTGAACAGCCTCACCTACCTCATCACGCAAGTTTTCCATAAAGGGCCTTGCAATTCTACGGATATCGAGGCGGTCGGCGACAAGCTGACCATATTCAAGGAACATCAAGCCTAATCGGTAAACACCTGAAGGATGCTTTTCTAATAACCCCATATCGGCTAACGAGTTGGCCATTCGGTGTACAGATGTTTTGGGCATGCTCGAGAGCTCAATCATGTCATTTAACGTTAATTGTTCGTGTGTGATAAAAAGCCGTAATATCTCCATTGATTTCACAACGGTTTTATTTGTGTTCTGCATGTTTCTCACCTTTTCTAAAACGAAAATGCTTCGAGTTTTAATCTTGCCGTCAGGTCCTTCATCTCTGCTTCTTGTGTGAATAAGGCTTGCTCTGCTTCTTGGCGGTCAATTTGTTGAAACGTGAGATTCGCTCCAGGCATCGCCTGCGCAATGAGCGGCAAATCGACTGTTGCCACCTCACCAATACGGGGATATCCACCTGTCGTCTGGCGATCTGCGAGCAGAATAATCGGCTGGCCGTCAGGAGGAATTTGAATAGAGCCAAAAGCAACCGCTTCTGAAATCAATTCAAGCTTTTGCTTTAAACGAATCGGTTCCCCTTTCAATCTGCATCCCATACGATCAGATTGGGGAGTGACCTGATAAGACCGTTCGAAAAAAGCTTGCTGCGATTCTTCCTGAAAATGAGATAGATGTCTGCCTGCCAGCACCCGAATGACTGGTGATTTCCCGAGAGGCAAAAAATGAGCATGATTGACTGTCCATTCTGGCGCACGTTCCCCTTTGCTTTTTAACATGTGAACGAGGCTCACCGCCAGTGGTGACGGTTCTCCAATCGGCAGGACGTCTCCTTTTTCTAGCGGACGCCCTTCTACCCCGCCTATCTTCGCTCTGACATACGTACTTTTACTTTTCATCACCGGCTCAACATCAAATCCACCGGCTACAGCGAGATAGGAGCGGCATCCCCTCTTACAAGGGCCAAAGGTGATCGTGCTTCCTGCTCGAATGAAGAGTGGTTTCCATAGAGGCGCTTGTTCTCCGTCAATCTCAATCTCCACATCAGCACCGGTCACGGCGATCAGCTGATCCTTCTGACATGTCAACACTGGGCCGGGTCCCATTAATGTGATTTCCAGCACCGCTTCGTTTTCTTGATTCCCGGTGAGGATGTTGGCGATTCGGAGCGAGAGCGGGTCCATGCCGCCGCTCGTTAACACACCGTACTTCTGATAGCCTATTCTCCCTTTATCTTGAATGGTGGAGAACATTCCTGGCTTGATGACATGCATACTCAACGATCTTCCTCCTTCATGCTGAAAAATTCCTTTTCAGACAGTTGAACAAATCGAACCTCGTCCCCTGCCTTTAGTAGACTAGGTCTCTCAGCATTCGGCCGAAATAAGGACAAAGGGGTTTGTCCAATGAGCTGCCAGCCTCCGGGTGTAGATATCGGATAAACCCCTGTCTGCTTCCCCGCAATACCCACAGACCCTTTTGGAATCGACATTCTTGGTGTTTCTCTACGCGGAGCTGCAATTTTTTCAGAAAGTCCGCCTAAAAACGGGAACCCAGGAGCAAACCCTATCATATAGACAAGATACGTCCCGGATGTGTGAATACGTACAACTTCTTCAGGCGTCAAACCATTGATACGGGCGACTTCTTCTAAGTCAGGACCGAGCTCTCCTCCATAACATACAGGAATGTCGACGATCCGGCGCTTTGCCTGATTCGCCTCCTGCCAGTTGTCTTCAAGGAGGTTTTCAATATAGTCTTTGACCCATTCATACGGAGAGATTGCACGTTGCTTAAGCTGAGCAGATTGATACACCTTATAGGGCTCATAAAAGACGGTCACGTTTGTAAAAGCTTGAACAGCTTCCACATATCCGTCAAATGGATGCTGTTCAATACATGAAAACAGCTGCTTCACACGCTCATGAATGTCTTCACTTATGTCAGTCCCGGCTTGAATGACAATGGCTGCGTCTCCTAGCGGGTGGAACGTGATCGTATCTTTTATCGTTGAAAATGCCACTCTTATGACACCTCTCTTTCTACAGGACACCGAGCTTTTGATCTCTTACATCTGTGATAAACATATGACCGGGTGCATGGGTGATCGCAATGTCTGGCTTAGTGTGCATGACAATGGCTTGCGGCGTCACACCACATGCCCAAAACACCGGGACTTCCCCTTCTTTGATCACAGATGGTTCTCCAAAGTCTGGTTGATCTACATGTTCAATGCCAATCACAGCTGGATCACCTATATGGATAGGACCGCCATGTACCGATGGGAATCTAGACGTCACCTGAACACTTCTTGTGACTTGATGCGCTGGGATCGGCCTCATACTGACAACCATCGGACCATGGAATACACCTGCCCTTTCACATGGAATGTTCGTTTGATACATTGGGACATTATGACCGTCTTCAATATGGCGGACAGGAATGTCATTCAGCATGAGTGCATGCTCAAATGTAAAACTGCATCCGATGAGAAAGCCCACCATATCATCCTCCCAATAGGAAGAAATATCTGTTACCTCTTCTTGAAGAACCCCTTTTTTGTAAACACGGTATTTAGGGAAATCCGTTCGAATATCCGCATCAGGTGCTGAACGCCTTGGCACTGGAACACCTGGGTCGAGCACATCAAGCAATGGGCACGAAGCCGGATTCCGCTGACAAAATAAAAGAAAATCGAAGGCCAGCTCTTTTTTGACGATCAATAAGTTGGCTTGCGCAAATCCCTCAGCAAAGCCAGCCGTTGGGCCTGTGATCTTCTGCTTACGAATCAATTCCCTTATTTGTGACGGCTTATAGGTTTGATATGCTTTCATGTGATCAGCTCCATAGTTTTGGAATTTCATTCATGATGGTATATCCGCCCATGATTGCCATGATGACAACAACAAACGCACCTGTTGCTGTCAAAAAGAATGGATGGCGATAATCACCGACAATTTCTTTTTTATAGGCAGCAATCAGCAATGTTCCGAGTGCAAGCGGCAAGATCAATGCATTGATGGCCCCAACCAAAATCAATATGTTCACAGGTCTTCCAATCGTGATAAAACAAATGGTTGAGAGCGCAATGAATCCAACGATAATGCCTCGTTGATTTTTCTCGATTTTTGGTGAGAAGGTTTTAAAGAAGGAAACGGAGGTGTATGCTGCTCCAATGACTGAGGTAATGGCAGCAGCCCACATAATAATCCCGAACATTTTATATCCAACATTTCCAGATGCTAATTGAAAAACAGACGCAGGCGGGTTCGACGGATCAATCTGTAAGCCTTTTGAGACAACTCCTAGAACGGCTAAAAATAAAGCCACACGCATCACGGATGTGATCAAAATACCGAAAATGGAACTTTTCGTCACTTGCGGCAATGCTTCCTTCCCCTTAATGCCAGCATCCAGCAGACGATGACCACCAGCAAAAACGATATAGCCACCAACTGTCCCGCCGACCAGTGTGACAATTGATAACATGTCAATTTTCTCTGGCACGAAAGTTCTCATGACCGCTTCTCCAACTGGCGGTGCTGTGGAAATAGCCACATACAGCATCAGACCAATCATGACAAAACCAGCGATTTGTGTGAATCGGTCCATCGCTTTTCCTGCCTCTTTGATGACAAAAATGAGAATGGCAATGACTGCACTGACCCCAGCCCCTATGCGGGGATCGACGCCGAATATGACCTGAAAACCGAGACCCGCACCGGCGATATTTCCAATATTAAAGGCAAGACCCCCAATAACAATCAAACAGGCTAACACATATCCAAGACCCGGCAGAACCATATTGGCAATGTCCTGTCCTCTTTTTTCCGAGACGGCAATGATACGCCATACATTTGTTTGCGCAAAAATGTCTAGCAAAATGGAAATCAAAATGACAAACCCAAAGCTAGCTGCGAGCTGCTGTGTGAACACCGTTGTTTGTGTTAAAAATCCCGGTCCAATGGCGGACGTTGCCATTAAAAAGGCTGCGCCCATCAGCATAGAACGGTTCCCTTTTGGAGCTTTCATCTGTTTGGCTTTCTCTCTTTTCATGCTGTTTCCCCCTTTGATGACGATTTATCGAAATGCCTTGAGTTGAATAGTGGCTTCTTTTAGCTTCGCTGTAATGGTTTTTGCAAATTGAAGCGCGTGACTGCCATCCCCGTGGATGCACACCGTATCTGCTTTGAGCTGAACATCTTCCCCTTGCACTGTCCGCACTTTCCCCTCTCTTACCATACGGATGACCTGCTGAACTGCCCTTTCATCCTCTTCAATGAGTGCATGAGGTTCACGGCGGGATGTCAATGTCCCGTCTGGTTGATACGTCCGATCAGAAAAAACTTCATGTGCCACTTGAAGACCGATTCTTTCCCCTGCTGACGCAAGTTCACTGCCTGACAGCGCAAATAACACAAGGTTAGGATCAATATCATACACAGCCTTCGCAATTGATTCAGATAATTCAGTATTTTTAGCCGCCATGTTGTAAAGGGCGCCGTGTGGTTTGACGTGCTGCATCGTACCGCCTTCTGCTTTCAGAAAGGCTGATAGTGCACCAATTTGATAGATCACAAGATCATAGGCCTCCTCTGCTGAGATAGCGATTGGACGTCTGCCAAAACCGACTAAATCTTGCAGACCTGGATGTGCACCAATTTGGACCCCTTTATCCAGTGCCATTTTAACCGTCTTTCTCATCACAGTTGGATCTCCCGCATGAAAACCGCATGCAATATTGGCTGAGGTGACATATTCAAGAATTTGTTCATCTGAACCGATGGTGTATTGACCAAAACTTTCTCCCAAATCACAGTTAATATCCACTTGATACATAGAACCCCTCCTTGTCGTTCCGAATTACGGAATAGAAAGTCCGAATATTCGAATTTATATTGATTATACCAACTTTGGATAGACTGCACATGAAATTGTCAGAAAATATAACAATAGAACTAGTAGAATGTGTCTCTTGCAAACTTTCGGTCTCATTCTCAAAGGTTATTCTATCAACCTTTTTGAACATTAAAAAAGAACAAACGTTTGCAAATAAATGCAGACAAAAACATTCATTTGGGGGAGTATTGGGGGAGTTTTTTTATAATTGACAGACGTAAAAGGAGCGTAAAATGAACATAAACAAAATAAGATCATTCCTTTATAAGACATCAAAATACCTGGGTGACGTCAATGCCGTTCAAAAAGGTACTATCGGAAAACGTATCATGCGACGTGCTGCGGGTAAAGCAACCGGCAAGCTAACGAAAAAGATATTCAAATAAGATAGTCCAAGGTGGTGATTTCATGAATGATTTTGAGAGGAAGCTATACAGGATCATATATAATATGTAGGAAAAGACGAACAGTCCATTAGAAAAGCCGTTAGAAACCTTATGAACTGGCGTGGGATAAGGAGAAGCAGGAATGGAGATTCAAATAAAAAAAGAAGCCCCGAAAAGGGCTTTTTTAATTAAGCAAAATAACCGATACTTGTTGTATGTCCCCGTTGGGCTTCATTATGGATATCGTTAGATGAAACATAACTAAAAGCACCTAACACACTGACAATAATTAATACGGCTGCTACTGACTTAAATTTCATAAAGACAATCCCCTCTCTTAATTTGGAGTTGGAAATAAAGAATCTTCTCATAAAATTCGTTTGCACGCTCTTTATCTCCTGCCTTATTATAATGCTTCGCCGCATCTTTCGATAAATCTTCAAGATTCGCATAAAGAAATTTTGACTCCAAATAAGCCATTGCTTCTTTTAAACGACTAACATTGTTTTCTAAATACAATGATCTCAATAGAGTGAATGTATTTAAAAATATGTCGTCTTTCAATTTTCCAGCCAATTCTATTCCCTCGTTTAAAGCGTATAACCCTAAATCATTTTGATCAGTTTTAAAGTATGACTTTGTCAACATAACCATCGGATCAAGAATTTTATTTAAATGTTCGTATCCTTGTTCTTTAAATGAATGGATTGATTCGTTAAAGTATTTGATAGCCATTAGTAGTTCATCATTGTGGAAATAACTTAATCCTATATTATAAAGCGCCGATCCTTTTAATCTTTTTGTTGAGTTGTCAGAAGCTTTTTTTAGTGCGTATTCAAAATGAGGCATTGCTTTTTCGGGGCAACCCATATCAATGTCATTTAATCCAATAACAAAAGAACACTGTATCTGCCTAACAGTATAAGTGTTTTTTTCTTTGTAACAATCTATTGCTTGGGCTATATGGTGCATAGACATGTGGTTTTGTTTCATGTGGTAATAGATTTCCGCTATCTTGAAATTAAACTCGGCACGTTCAATATCATCACTTACATGAGATAGCTTTTTTTCTGCTCGTTTGTAGAAGGTAATGGCGTTGAGGTATTCATAGTTTTCAAATTCGTACATGCCGTAGAAAAAGTTAAAATAATAATCTAGCAAGCCTGTTAATTTCTCTTGATCCTTTTTTATTTTCATTGCTAACTCTCTAAAGTTGGCGCGCTCTTTCCCATTTTCCAATGGGTTCAAATAATCCAACATTAATTTATGTCGGAACTCCATGAGTGAGAAATACAATAATAAATCTTGATTTTCTTCCATATCATCGAGCAAAGATTTTATTTCTTCTTTATATGCTTCGGCGTCCGGTACGTTAAATCTTTGAATATGATAATACCATTCATTGATTTTCATACCGACATGAGAAGATAGAACTATCTCCATAAGACCCTACCCCTTCCTTGCTATTCCCTATAATGACATATATTATCATTTTCCGAATAATTCCACACCGAAAAGAAACCGCAAAAGTTAGGGTGTTTGATAGGGTAAAGTCTTATTCAGAGCAATTTTGACTAACTAATATAAAAAAAGAGCCTAATTAAAATAAAACGGCTCTTTTTTAAGTCATCAGCTATTAGATGTTTTCGTGTTCTTTCTTTTAATAAAATAAATTACTGCTGCGATTATGACTACAGGTATAACCACAAATAGACTAACCCCAATAATCGTATTCCAAGGCATATTTACTATCTCCTTTCATAAAGATTTAATGCCATTTAGACCATGTTTTAGAAGCTACATCATACGCATTGTTTGACTTCGTCACCACAGATGCTTTTGTCCACATAGTTGTATATGCTGGAATAATAGAATTGTAACGGTGTGTTTTATCCATTGCATATTTTTTGGCATTAGCAACCTTTTTATGACTCACTTTTCCACCATATACTTTACCGATAGATGGAAAGCCTCCACCCCACCCTATAATACCGAATGAATCATGATACGTTTTAAGGGAGACTTGTTTTAGTTTTCCACTGTTTCGAGTCGCTATTATATTCCCGCGATACGATGATGTACCTGCAAGGAATGCAATATTTTGATACATTGTACCTTTTACAGTCACTTTTGTTCCATATTTCTTTTTAGAAACAGTGAAACTTTTTGATGATTTAATCCCTTTAGTGGAAATTTCTTCGTTTTGTTCCTGACGTTCAACAACTGCTTGAGTTAATAAAAATAAGGTATCTTCTTTTGATAAAACATCACCTTCATCATAACCCTCACTAATTGCTGTCTTTTGATCAATAATATCTTCTTCACTTAGAGCCTTGTAGTTTTCTATGTCTTCATTTGTTACAATATCCGTTGCTTTTTCAAACGTTAAATACTGATCGTTAGTTTCTTCTGCGGTTGCTACAATGGGTGTGATCGCAAACAATAATAGGACAGCAACAAAGATTTTCAAACTTGTTATAAATCTCTTCATTTTGTTTCCCCTTTGAATTGTATTATTAAAAAATTACGACTAGACTCGTAATTTGATAATCAACACTTTAACGATCTTTTCAAGTGTTAATTATAGAATATTATGGTATTGAATACAATATATTACTTAGATCGAATTAATCAAAAGGGATATGGGAATATGTATGTTTTTTATAGGTGCAAATACTTTAGATATTTAACTATACTTCAGAAAGTTTACTTATTAGATGTTACTAATCAACATACAAAAAAACCCCCATCCTAAAAAGGACAGGGGTTTTACTCATTTCAATGCTTTTTCTAGCGCTGCTTTAGTCTTCGGTCCATAGATCCCATCAGCAGCAAGACCATGCATCAATTGGAATCGTTTGACTGCATCCGCTGTTTTTGGTCCGTAATATCCATCGACGCCGTTATTTTTCGCCCCTTTGTCCGGGTAATAGTAAACCGCCGCCAGGGCTTCTTGTACGGCTTTTACTGCTGATCCTTTGTAAGAGGCTTTGTAACTTTTAAAATACCTGTTGGCAAGCTATATGACTTTTTAGCAGGCTTGGAAGCTGCTGTTTTGAATGGTGCTGCTGTTGTTGGTTTAACAGTCGGCTTTTTATTTGTGTGAGCAACGGCGATCCCGGCTTGGAAGCTGTCCCAACGATTAAGCAGCTTGCGGGGACATTGTTTACCGCTCCATCTCTTATGTGGCACAACGTTGGCCAATGGAATACCTTGATCATGCATCAGCTGACGAATTAGCCATTGAGCGTTCTCAACTGCCTTCTCAAAGTTACCATCAGCATTTTCACAAATTTCAATACCAATTGACTTCATGTTACCTGTTCCCCGGCCATCTCCTACATGCCATCCGTTTTCATTTAACGGCAGATGTTGATAAATGACTTTATCATCAACTGTAAAGTGCCAGCTCACCGCTGTGCTAGATCGCTTTACAAACGCTGCATGATTTGCTGCATCTGCTCCTTCTTTAGTATTAGCAGTATTGTGGACCGTAATATATAAAGGCTTCATGTAATTGCCAGGACGGTTCTTGTAGTTTGTTGAAATAAAATCTTTAATGATTTTTACCACGTTCATCGTCTCCTTTGATCAATTTAATATAAAAAGAGCCACCACGTGGCAGCTCTTTACTTCGTTAGTCCTTTTTGTTTCAGGACTTCTTTCTGTAATTTTCCTTTATCGGTCACATAGTTATTTTTGAACCATGCGACAAGAGTTGTTACTAACGTAAAGACCATTGAGAAGGCAAGGTATAAAGTTTCTGTTAATGTGTTTACCTGGTCCTCACTGATCGGCAAACAGGTTTGCCAAACATGATTAGCGCCTGGTTAGGCAGCTCGATAATATGAGGGTAAATTCTAATCCATTCGTTTTTTGCCATTGTTGACAGCCAATAGGGCGGGTTCTCTTTCAATGGCGAAATGCCTTTCAATTTTTCTTCATGCTGCTGCCGCTGCTCTCGTTCTTCGTTTGATATTTGCCCTTTTAATCTGTCCGTCATTTGTTTTCGTCTCGCCAATAAAAACCACCACCTTTCAGCAAAATCCAACCTATTAATTTTAGGCAATCAAACAAATGAGTAATTCCTCTCTATCTCAATGCCTGTAAAGGATCAAGCCATTTTATGAATAAGTGAAAAACCACAAAAAACGGGAAAAATCAAAACTCCATTTCAACACTTTTTTAAAGTTGAGGGGACGCCGATTTCCAGGAATCAAAAAAGCCCACCCCGTTAATTGTCGGGGGGACTTGAATAATTCTTATAAAGATTAGACAAAAAAGATTCTACAGTTCGTAAATAATTAAAACAGAAGTCTTTATCTAAAACGATAGTATTATGATTCCCAATGCTAATATCCTTCATCTTCTCTATTATCTTACTAACTTCCTTACATTTGTGTGATCTTCCAATATCACCACCATTATGAACTAATTCATTTCTAATTAAATTCACATCCGTAATAATTTTCCATTCTCTTGTTTGGTTAGGAAAATTTCTTTCAAGTTCTTTCATAATAAATATTTTCACTTTAACTAAAGTACTTTTCCTGCTAGCCTTTGAGTGTTTTTCCCATCTTTTCTTCTCGACCCTACAGAGTTCAACTGCATATTCCTCGAGTAAGGAATGTATCATTATCAAAAAAGAATATCTTCTTAGTTCCTCAAATTTCCTACCAAAGGGGTCTCGAGACTGTAAAAGCCCCTCTTCTTTACAATTTAATAGTTCTTCACCTGGTAAGTTATTTAAAAATTCACTTTCTCTTCTATTAAATTCTTTTTCTGAAAAATCCATGAAATACCAACAATCTCTTATTTTTTGAGAAATGAAGCAATCAAATACATTTGGCATTAGTTTAGGCGATAAAGAATGAAACAAAGTGACCTCACTCATATACTCTCTCCTCAGTAGGAAAATTTTCTATATTATAGAAAACATTATAAGAGATAGCAACTAAAAAGTAATCACTTCTTAAATGTCTCCTGGTTATGATGAAACTGGCAAAGCACTTCAAGATTGTTTAAATCATTGCGCTCTATATCGTCATGAAATACCTCTCTAAGCTCTTTATGCTTATGATGGACCACTAACCTATTGGACATGTTTACTCGTCCTTCTGCGGCACACATAGCGCATCTGTAATGACTCTCACGCTTCTTTGCTTCTCGAAGTAATTTCCATTCTCTGCTTTGATAGTATTTGTAATGCGCTTCATTCTCACTGTTGTATCTCACATCTTTGTTGTATTGCTTATCAGCATAGCCCCGGTGCTTCATACAATAGCGTTAAGTCCAGTCTATATATTCCCGGCATGCGGGAACGTTACAACGTTTTAGCGGCATTTGTTATCCCTCTGTGTCAATGTCATAAATCTTTATAAGATCGAATGTATAGTTTTGATCCATGACTAAAATACCCGTTTGCTTTGCTTCCTCTACTTCTGCTTTTAAAGCTGTCTTTGCCTTATCACTTAAAGCGGAGCGGCTTTTTATAATAAAAATACGCATGGTTACACTCTCCTTTTTATTTAATCTAAGCCGCCCCTGTTTGTTAGCCGCCATTGATTTTGTAAACAGGGACGCTTTACAGCAAATAAAAAAACACCCCGAAGAGTGTTTGTTAGATGTTTTAAAAAACAATGTTAGTCAAGCTCAAGTGCTAGTTCTGGATTTACCGTTGTATCTTTTTGTAATAATATAGACAACTCTAAATTAAAAAAATCTTCAACACTCATTAAGATTGATTCTTTTTCAATGTTCTCTATTTCTAGTACAATTGGATTATCACTTATAAGCGACGGAAAAACATATCTATATTCATTTTGATATTTAAAGAAATTATCTTTTTCAAAAAACCTTTCTTTCTTTACATGTAAAAAATTATCAACTCTATCACTATAGAGTAAATCTAATTTTCTATATTTTACCCTATTAGAGTACATAGAATGTCCAGCACTTTTGATTGCGCTTAAAAATGCTCCCGGGTTAATAATCAATACATGATCACCAAAATTATCTAAAATTTGTTGTTTAAATTCCTTTGGCAAAACTAATTTCACTCTGATTGTTTCTTTATTATCTTCAATTATTTCTAAATAATCAGAAGTTACTCCAGTAGCACAAAATACATGAGTTTGATAGTCCTCTTTATATTCGAGGGTTGCATTTCCTCTTCCATTAATAAGAACTTCTTTAGAATCCGGATTTCTAAAAGTCCACTCAATATTATCCATTCTTAAAGAAAGATCATATGCATCTCCTTGTCCCTTTCTTTTCTCTTTTTTTTCAACGTCTCTAAAATATTGAAAATTATTAAGGTATAACTTACCTTTTCTTAAATCTTCAAGATATTCCTTCTTAGAGAATTTCAATAAACTAAATAACCGATCATCATCAATAAGTACTTCGTTTAGCATTGTTGTCATAAAGACACCTCCCCCCTTAATATCGGCATAAAGCGAGCATATGGAACTATTTACGAAATTTGTCGAACGAATAGCATCTCCTTTGGAAGCCGTTCTCAATCTATCGCATAATACAATATTACAACCTTTTTTCCGTCATGCTGCGCCAACATTACGCCAATAAAAAAAGCACCATGAAAGGCGCTTTCTTTTTCATTCTGCTTAATATCTGTTCGTTGGCTCTACTTGTTGTGATATATTATTATGAAATTCTAGGCATTCTTCTAGCAATATAAAAATGAAGTAACGCTTGTCAACATTACTTGTCAATTTCTTATGTTCAAACCCCCAAATAACAAGTATCACCAAGAAAGGTATACAAATCACAATAATCATTAACCTAAGAATTGATGTAAAATCTATAAAATTTGTCAATTCTGATACCTCTACATTGCTCAAATCTATAGTTTCTAAATATTTATTATAAAGGCTGTTAATAAGTATAAAAAGGAAAGACATAGTTCCAATACTCGCAGAACCTAACGTACCGATCATTACCATGAAGAAATTAAATGGTAAGACATTAATAGATTGTGTATCTTTCGCTATTTCAATATCGGATTTAATTCTTCTCAACATTCTTTTTAAATCATCTTTGTTATGATCTAAAATAATTAATCTTTGAAGTTCCTTTTGACCATCAATAGTTAAGTTATAAATTTTTTTACCATAACGTTTTTCTAAATATTTTATTGTAGTTTTAGCTTCGTTATAATTTCTAGTCAATTCTTTCACCCCCATCTTTTATCGACCTCCACTAATAAAATTTTATATTCCGCAAAATTTGTCGAACAAAAAAACACCTCTAAACGGGTGCTTTAAATACAACTTCATTGAGAGCGTAAGCGAGATCAAGAAATGTCTTTCCTTTCAAGCGTGTATACGATCTCTCACTCATGCCGATCTCGTTGTAAACTTGATAGTCAAAAACAGGTTCTTGCTGCATATAACGTTTAATGATTATTTGCCTCTCATTATACGGAAGACGATTGACCGCTCTTTGCACCTTCTCAAGAAAGGCATTTCTTTTCTGCTCCCATTCAATCCGTTTAATAGCTGTGCTTTCAGTAGATGAGCGGAAAGCGTTGGTTGTGGCGGGCGGCACTATGCTGAATCCTCCTGTTATCTTCGGCAGCATATCGTCCGGGACTTGAGGAAGATATAAGCGGTAGTTGTCGAGAATCCTTTCAACTCTTTTTCTCGTTTCCTTTTTATCAATTGCAGGCGGTTCACCCAACATTAGCAAATCCCCTTTCTCCCGCTCTCAATTCCTCTACCTTTTGAGCGATCTTTTTCCTTGCTCTCTCTATATGTTTTTGAACCGAGCCTTTGGCTATCTCATAAAGTGCGGCGCATATGTTGAAAGATACATTGTGACCAACAACGGTTATGTATATCTATTTTGCAATTTTAAGCAAAGGTATACATGAGTTAACAGAACAAGAATGTCTTGATCTATTTCCAAAAGTACAACTTGCAATCGAATTAATACTCGATGAAAAAATTTATCAAAAAGAAAAACAAATGAAGATATCATCTGTAAAGAGCTTTGTGTCAGCTACTATTGAAAAATTTAAAAGTTAGAGGTTAAACCATCTTTTCAGGATGGTTTAATTTTCATGCAGACGCCTTTGAAGATGCAATCAATTTATAAACTAGGGGAGGTTTAAAATAAATACCCTAAAAACCCCTTTATACCAGTGTATTTCAAGCTCATATAACCATTAGAACTAGGAGAAAACAAAAAAGTGAGAGGTCATGTCCTCTCACTTTCAGCGTGTAGACAAACTCTCGCATTCTTTGTCCGTCCTACGCAAAGAAGACAAAGGGCTAAAATCAAGTTCATTTTAGCCCTTTGTAAACAATCTATTTTTTTACTCGTTTATTTAGACAGCACCCAATGCTGGATGGCTTTTGCTACCCCATGCTCTGTATTAGGAGCCGTAATCCAATCAGCCGCTTCTTTCACAACTTCTTGTGCATTGCCCATTGCAATGCCTAATCCGGCTTCTTGAATCATCGCCATATCATTCAGACTGTCGCCAAGTGACATGACGTTGTCCATTGTACAGCCAATGCGTTCTGCCACTTTTGCAAGAGCTGCCGCTTTGTTAATGCCTGCTGCATTGACTTCGATATTGGTTGGGCTGGAATTCGTGATTTCTAGCTGTCCATTTGTTTTCAATGTATGGAGGACTTCCTCACGAACAGCATCGTCATGAATATCAAAACCAAATTTCAGCCATTCGTGGTCATGAATGCGTTCTGGGAATTCTCCTCTCCACACTTTATCCACAGTAGATGCCCAGTAATCGGTTTCGTATCTGTTTTTTAGATCCCACATCATCTGAACGTGATCGGGATGCAGTAGTTCTCGCTCGATCAGCTGGAAGTTTGAATCCCAAATTTCACTTCCGTTCGCTGTGACAAGATAAGAAGAGAGTTTCAGCGGCTCGACCAGCTCTCGGCATGTCATCAGCGTACGTCCTGTGCTAATCACCACATGGACCCCTTTGGCTTCTGCTTCTTTAATGGCTTGTTTATTTTCCTCAGGAATGACGTGCTCACTGTTTAACAGCGTGCCATCCATATCAATGGCAATCAATCGGATGTCTTTCTTATCAGCTTGTGTTGACAAATTGAGTACCCCACTTTGTATCATTTTTTGAATCTATCTTTATTTTAATATAAAGATGAAGATGGCACAAAGGGACGAGTTTGATCCCATAGAAAAAAGACCTTGTGACAGGTCTTTTTACTTCTTCTTAACGTTCACACGCAATGCCGTCTTTATCACGGTCAAGGTGTTTATTTTTTAAGTAAAGTGCTTTTGATGCATAAGGCTTGTACTTCGTTTTTCCACCTTTGTTTTTCGTATTTTTGCTTTTTGCCACGCCGCCTTTATACACTTTGTTGAGTGCTTTGCAGTTTTTGTACTTGACTGTCTTTGCATCCGCTGTGTGAGTGTCAACTTGTGTAAAGCTAAGTAAAAGACCGAAAGACAAGACAGCTACCATAATTTTTTTCAACATGTAAGTCCCCCCTATTTTTTCTCATTTTACATTTTTATCATATGTCACCACATTTTGTTTTTCAAGACGATTGAGGTGAAAATATTGGTTTTTTTGGAATTTAATAATTCTTATGACCTATATGTTAAAATGAGTGGGAAACCTTTCCGGTTTTGACACGTATATGAAGAGAGGAGCTTTCCACATGAAAATGAAATATACCATTCTATATGTAAACGATGTTGAAGCAAGTATTCAGTTCTATCATCATATCCTCGGTTTCCCGATTAAATTGAGAGTTGAATCCTATGTTGAGTTTGATACAGGAGAAGTGACCTTATCGATTAATTCACGCCAAGATGTGAAAGAGGCACTTGGTCTGCCTGTTCCAGAGGCAGTTAGCTCGTCACAAACGTTTGAGATTGGCTTTGTTGTGGATGATGTGAATGAAACCATTGCGTCCTTGAAGGAAAAAGGGGTACCTGTCATCAAGGAACCTGCCAAGAAGCCGTGGGGACAAACGGTCAGTTATGTGTCTGATCCTGATGGACATTTCATTGAAATATGTGATGCGGTCTCCTAATAGCTGTCCGAAGGAGTGAAGCGTAATGAGAAAGAAACATGCTTTTTTTGCTGGTGTTTGCTCCATGCTGGTGATTTGCAGTGCGGCGCTCATATTACAGCACCATGAATGGATTGGATTCGTCAGTGGTGGAATCTCTATTATTGCGTTCGTTGCATCTGGATTTCTTATGGGTGCATGGACCAACGGGGAAGAGGCACGAGCGGCCTATCACTCTGAAACAAAAGAACACCGGATGTTTCGTCTTGATACGGCGTTTCTTTTCATCATCTTTGCTCTTCCGCATATGGGTGCAGCACTGTTATATGTTTTTATGTAAATAGTTGATTTAGTTCAAAGGAGTAATTAACATGGCTGTTTTTGTCTTATTCATTGTATTTGGTTTACCTATGATCTCTGTGCTGATTGGTATTTTCGGCACATTGTTTTTAAAGAACATTTGGTTCCCCACCTTGATTGTGCTGGTAGCGAGTGTGATTCTGATGTTCACCTTTATTGGTGGAAATAAAACCTTTCTCATTTGGGTCATCATCTACACAGCCTGTGCATTTCTCGGTGCATTCATTACAAAGCGATTCAAAGCTGTTTCATAAATACTCATCAAAAAAAGAACAGTTTGCACTGTTCTTTTTTTGATTAAATATCCGCACACCATAGCTCTATTTCGATTTTCAGCTCTGGCCACCCTAATGCAGTCACATAGGCAACGGTCATTGATGGATATGCCGTTTTGAAGATTGCATCCCACTGTGGATATAGATGATCCCAATCAATTTCTTCTGTTGCCCAAATATTGACTTTGATGACGTGTTCTTCATTTAACCCTTCTGATGCAAGGATTCTCTTTATATTTTCAAACGTATTGGTGACTTGGTCGTTTAAGCTTGATGGGATCTGTCCATCCGCTCCTGTCCCTACTTGACCTGATGTCACAAATAACCCCGCACCCTTTGGCACCCTTGTGATATGACTGTAGTTGCCAACGGGTTTCGGCATACTTTCTGGGTTTTTTCTCGTGATTTTTTCCATGTAAATCCCTCACTCACTATGATTTTTCTGCGTGTTTTTCCTCCTGTAGACAGACTTCACCAATTTTTGTCTATCCTAAAAGAAAACAGCAGTGGAGTATCCGTAGCCACAAGGTAAGAACATCAATATTTTCTTTTTCATGGACGAAACACTCCTTTTTGATTGCGTGAGCAAGGTTTAGATTTATTTCATCCTACCTGATAAATGAACCACAGTCAAAAATAAATGATAAATGATAACGTGCAATATTTTGATTCTTCATACCCATTATCTAAAATCGTTCTTTTCTTGTTCATGGTTTGTTCAAATTTCTTCTATATAGTAGATCGTAATAGGAGGTAGGATACATCATGGCAAAAATAAATAAGAAAATGATTAGTCTTTGCACCGCAGCCATTAGCAGCTTATACATCACTGGTTATGCAACTACCCATCACGCGCAAGCCTTTCAAACAGCACAATCAAATACACAAGCAGACGCTTCTTCAAACGATACATCTCTCACATCAGATACTACCGCCACGCAAACAGAAGATACCACTTCAGAAACTGAACTCAAGGATGGTACTTTTTCTGGTACTGGATCAAATGAGATTGGCTCTATCAGTGTATCTGTTACCATCAAACAAGGAAATATCACTTCTGTCGAGATTACGAGTGATAACACTAGATACGGGCAAAGCTCCATTTCATCATTACCTAATGAAGTGGTTATCAGACAAAGTGCTGATGTAGATACGGTGAGCGGTGCAACATTAAGTACTCAGGATTTTGAAACAGCCGTTGCTCAGGCTTTAGAGCAGGCAAAGGCATAGAGAGGAGACACTATGATGAAATGGTTAGGACAACAAAAACTGATGACTTATCAAAAATCCATGCTGGCTATGGGAACTGTTATCAATATTCAAGTGGTTGCCTATGAAGAAGATCGACGAGCTGTTTTAGAAGACATCAACCGTGCCTTTTCCATTTTTTACGATATCGAGCATCGTTTTAGCCGTTTCCGCTCTGATTCTGAAGTCATGAAGTTAGCCAATCGTTCAAAGCAAGAGGTAGTTGTCAGTGAAATGCTTTTCGATTTAACAGCCTATGCGTTAGAGTTAGCTGAATTAACAAATGGAAAGTATGATCCAACCATCGGGAAAGTCATGGAACAAAAAGGATTCAATCGGTTGTACACGACAGGACAAACTTTTTCATCAGATGACGTACCACATACAGCTGTTCATTACCGTGACGTCCAGTTAAACGAGATGAATCGGACGATTTATTTGAACAAACCGTTGATTTTGGATTTCGGTTCTATTGCAAAGGGATTTGCGTGCGATCTTGCCGCAAAAGAGCTTGAAGCATGGGAGGGCTTTATGATGAATGCTGGCGGGGATGTGTTGGTATCTGGGTTTAACGAACAACAAGAAGAGTGGTCAATTGGGATTCGGCATCCCCTTCAAAAAAAGACCAATATCATGGTCATGCAAACCACAAATTGTGCGATTTGTACATCTGGAAGCTATGAACGGATCAGCCGTAATGATCCTCATACGCACCATTTGATTCTCCCTCAAACGAAACAGTCTGAACAAAGTTTGTTAAGCTGTACCGTCATTGCACCACTCGGTATGCTCGCAGATAGTCTCTCTACAGCTGCTTTTTTATTAGGTAGAGAAGGAGGTTATTCTTTTTTAGCCGAACATGAAATACCTGCCGTGATGGTGGATCAAGATGCTGATATGACCCTAACACCGGAGATGAAGGAGGTTCCATCATGGAATTACAGCCAGCACCAACCACAGACCAAACATTTTTGAAATCATCGCCTTCACTAAAAACCTACATTCGGACGCCGAAACGGTATGTCATTGCCATTCTTTTGGTTCTTCTAGCCGCCGGCAGTCTGCACACTGGATTTCTTAGTGGTCTCACTACAGTTGCCACCAGCATTGGGACAGCACTGATTCTTGACACTTTTATTACAAGAGTGATTCGGAAACGTCATAAACACACATTCCCTGATGGAGCTCTGCTCACAGGGCTGATTATTGGCATTGTTCTCAGTCCAGCCACTTCTTTTGCTGTATCTACTTTCACAGCCGCAGTAGCCATTTTATCTAAGCATGTCATCACTTATCAAAAGAAACCAATTTTGAATCCAGCCGCATTTGGTTTATGGCTCTCAGTCATTTTATTTTCTTCCAATCAAAGCTGGTGGGGCGGTATGTCTCTTCTACCTTGGTGGACTATAATCCTAGTGGTGGTCGGCGGTTATTTGGTGACAAGCCGCGTACAAAAGTTCCCGCAAGTTTTCGCCTTTCTAGCCGCATACGGACTCATTCACCTCATATTGGGATTCATCGGCCTAACGGATGCTTCATCTGCTTTTATTACGCCCTACTTAAATGCCGTCTTGTTCCTTGCATTCTTTATGTTGACTGATCCACCTACTTCACCAGCAAAGAATCGTGATCAAATCATCTTTGGTATCCTCTGTGCTGTCGTTTCGTGTGTGGACTTCTATCTATTTAACAGCTTATCTTACTTACTCACAGGGCTTTTATGTGCCAATGCTTGGAAAGCCTATCGAACGTACCAAACAAATCAAAAGCGACGGGCAAAAAGGACGAAAGTCGTCTAAATAAAAAAACGGACATCGACTTTTCGACGTCCGTTTGGCCATACCTTATAAACGATAACGTGCAATATCTTGATTCAATCGCATGCTTAGCTCATTGAGCCTTTCTGCTGCCTTCGCCACATTGGAGATGGCGGTGACTTGTTCGTCAGTAGATGCAGTGATTTCTTCAATCGCAGCGGCATTTTCTTGAGAAATATGCGCTGCACCATGCATCGCTTTTGTGATGAGGTCGTTTTGTTCTAGTAAGGTATTCAGCTCTTTTGCCATCGCATTCGTTTCAACGATGGTTTGTGAAATCGATGTAGAGATGGAATTGAATTCTTGTTCTGTTGCATGAACCGCTTCATCAAGCTCGGCAAAACGATCCATTGTTTTGGACATCATGCCAGCTGTAGCCGTCGTTTCTTCTTTAATGCCTTGAATCATCTGCTGTATTTGAACAGCTGATTGCTTTGTCTGTTCAGCTAAATTCCGCACTTCACTCGCCACAACCGAGAATCCTTTGCCATGCTCTCCTGCACGAGCTGCTTCAATGCTCGCATTCAGGGCCAGTAAATTCGTTTCGTTTGAAATGCTTTCAATGGTATCTGTGATTTGAGAGATATCTTGTACTTTTGTACTTAACTGCTCAATCCCTGATCGAATGCCTTGAGATGCCTGAATGGATTGCTCATTTGATTGTTTTAATTGCTGGACAATTTGCTGACCCTGCTCGGAAGATTGGTTCGACTGGTCTGAAATTCGTTTGATCTGGTCGCTTTGTTCTTTGACGTTTTCAATGGATTGATTGAACTGAGTCATTTGTTGATTGGCTACCTCAAGGTCTGATGCCTGATGAAGGGTCCCAGTTGAGATATCTCCAATCGCTCTGCCAATTTCTTCACTGCTAGCGGATGTTTCTTCAGAGATGGCGGATAGATCTGTCGCAGATTCGACGAGCTGGCTGCTCGTTTCCTGCAAACCGCTCACAAGTGTTCTGAGCTCTCCTGACATATGATTAAAGCCTTTTGCCAACTGCCCAATTTCATCCGAGGTTTCTTTTAAGCTGGTGCGTTCAAGATTGCCCGCCGCAATTTCTTTTGAAGCAGCCGTGACTTGCTTGAGCAGTCTCACTTTACCTCGGGCTGCCAAATAAAAGACACCCATACTTAAAAGAGCAACACCTGCTGTAATGAGAATAATATAGAGCTTCATCTGCTCTAGTTCTTTATAAAATTCATCCTGAAATACGGCGATTCCTATACTCCAATTCCACGGTGTAAACTGGTTCATATAAGCGAGTTTTTGCTTTTCTTCCCCCGTGGCATCGTCTTTATCCATATAGGTGATATAGTGTGCATCCTCGCCTTTTGCTGTGGCTCCAGCGACCATTTTTTGACGATTTGTCGTGTTATCTGGGATGACGCCGATGTCGTTAACCGGATGAACCTGTGATGAATAATCGGCTCCATATGCGACAAGGTAGCCTTTATTTTTATAGATAAAATCTGATTTTTGAAATTGGTACCCTTTGCCGTTGTCATTTTTAGGCCCGCTCAAGTAAATACGGGCTTGTTCCTGCGCCTGTTCAAGCGTCAGTTCTTTGTTCTCCACACGGTCGTTCAATTGTTCAAGAGTGGCCATCGCTCCATTTACGATGTGTTTTAAATCTGCTTTCCCTGCATCAATTAAGACATTTTTCGCTAAAAAATACCCCGTTGTTCCTACAAGTCCGCCTGTTAAAATTGTCATAACGATAATGGCTGACATCAATTGAAAAAAGACACTTCTCGAAGCAAACGCTTTCTTTTTCATGTTCTAATTCCCCCTTACTACATATATCGTCATGCAGGGGAAAGTATTAAAAAAGTCATAGAAAAATCCCTTTCACGTTAGAAAGGGATTTTTTGATTATCGCTCGGTTTCTTTGAGGATGTCTTGATAGAGATCGTCTTCAGGTTTGAGTCCACATACCTCTTGAAGCACACCTTCAATGCCTTTTTCTTTCCTTAATGCCTGCAAGCGAACCGCTTCTTCGTCTTCTGCAAAGTCGTAAGCCAAAGCGGCAGCGATCCCTTTGATTAAGTACACTGGCTGCTTGATCTTTTTCGCTGGACCGATTAAACGGTCATCTGCTCCCAGCTTTCTAAGAGGAGAGCGTGCGACACGAGTCACTTCATCGGAAATAAAAGCATTTTCAAATCGCTTGATGATTTTTTGAATATACGCATCATGTTCTTCTTTTCGGAAGCCATACGCGTCAATTAAATAACTGCCCGTTTCATGAAGGGCACCTTCGACAACCTGACGAATGTCTGGTGTATCAACAGCTTCTTTAATGGTTTTTACGCCTTGCTGATACCCGACATAAGCCGCTAGTGCATGTCCTGTATTGACGGTGAAGAGCTTCCGTTCAATATACGGCGTCAAATCTTGGACAAAGGTCGCTCCGTCAATTTGAGGAACATCTCCAATAAAGCCCGTCTCATCAATGACCCACTCGAAAAATGGTTCAACCGACACTTTGAGAATGTCCTCATGGTGCTGAATCGGAACAATGCGATCAACCGCAGCGTTCGGAAAGCCAACGGTTTGTGATATCGCTGCTTGCTCATCTGCTGTTAAATGAGAGAACACCGCTTCTTTTAAATGAGCACTTCCCCCAATCATATTTTCACATGCCACGATGTTGATGATATGGTCCGGCTTTTTTTGTTTTAATCCTTCAGCAATCGATGAGGCAATGATCTTCAATACGGCTGGTCCAACAGCTGTTGTAATCAAATTGGCTGTGGCAACGGCCTCTGTTAATGCCGCTGGGTTTTGCGAAGAATTGATCGCTGATACTGGCCCGACTACTTCTTGCTTCTGCCCTGGTGCTGCGAGTTCAACCGTGTATTCTCCTCTTTCATTCAGCTCATTGATGACCGCTTCATTCACATCGGTAAAGACAAGCTCAAAGCCTGATGTCTTTAACAAAGATCCGATAAACCCTCTGCCAATATTCCCTGCTCCAAAATGAAGTGCCTTCATGTTAGTTCACCTCGTTAAAGATGGCGATCAGTTCATCCTGATCCTTTGCATGAATGATCCGTTCTACATTTTCTTCTTCTGAACAGACAATCGCAATTTGAGACAGAATATCAAGATGCTCGTTGTTTTTCCCAGCAATCCCAAAGACGACTTTCGCCACATTTCCTTCACCATATTCAACACCATCTGGAATTTGGATAATCGAAATCCCTGAATGAAGGACAGCCGCTTTCGCATCCTCTGTTCCATGAGGGATTGCAATGCCGTTCCCCATAAATGTAGAAGAAATCTCTTCTCTTTCAAACATTTTGTCGACATAATCACTTGTGACATAGCCGTTTGCTACGAGGACTTCGCCTGCTTTTTTGATGGCTTCTTCTTTAGAACCTGCTTGTTCGTTTAGAAAAATATTGTCTTTAGAAAGTACTTGTTTCATACATGATCACACACCTTTTTTAGAATAAAAATCAGGAAAACAACCAAAACGGGGAGTTCAATTAGGAAAAATTGGACTCAACCCGTTTCGTCATGTTATTTTTTCAATTTCTCAATCAGCTCATCATATTTCGGGCTGTTTAAGAAATTATCCACTGAGATATGCACAGCGCCTGGCAGCTTTGCCTTTGCTCTGTCTGTTAAATCTTTATGAGTAAAGACCACATCCGCATCGTCTGGGATGTTGCTGATAGAAGTGTTTGTCACATCGATATCAAGCTCTGCCTTTTTCACTTTGTTTTTCAGAATGGACGCACCCATTGCACTTGAACCCATCCCTGCATCGCAGGCAAAGATGATTTTGTTCACGTCATCTGGATTGACATCACTTGGAGATGCTGCTTGCTCGTTTGCTTGAGCGTTTTCATTTTGTGCCGTAAGAGCAGCGGCGGCTGCACTTTTCTTGCCTTTCATGTCCTGCATCTTTTCTGTTGCTGCAGTTAAATCTTCGTCAACTTCTTTAGATGCTTTCAAAATGACCGATGCGACAAGGAACGATACGATAGCTGCTACGACAACCCCTGCTAAAACGGCAAGGTGACCGCCTTTTGGAGACATCAGCATAAGCGCAATAATACTTCCTGGTGACGGCACAGCTTTTAATCCTGCATTTAATAATGTGAACGTCAGGACACCACTTGCTCCCCCTGCAATGACAGCCAAAATAAGTTTTGGTTTCATTAAGATGTACGGGAAGTAAATTTCATGGATTCCTCCTAAGAACTGAATCACAATGGCACCTGGTGCAGACTGTTTCGCATTTCCTCTTCCAAAGAACATATACGCAAGAAGAACACCTAAACCTGGCCCTGGGTTTGTTTCAAGCAAGAACAGAACAGATTGCCCTGTCTTCGCTGCTTGCTCGACCCCTAACGGACCTAAAATACCTTGGTTAATCGCGTTGTTTAAGAATAATACTTTTGCAGGTTCAATGAAGATACTTGCCAGCGGTAGTAAATGAGCATTGACAATGATATCTACACCTGCCGCAAGGGCTTTATTCAGACCTAGTACCACTGGGCCGATGGCATAGAATGCAATGGCAACGAGAATGGCACCGAGGATACCTGCCGTAAAGTTATTCACAAGCATTTCAAAGCCAGATTTGATTCGGTCTTTGAACAGCTGGTCAATTTTCTTTATGAGATAACCGCCAAGCGGTCCCATGATCATGGCACCTAAAAACATTGGAATGTCTGAGCCAACAATGACGCCAATCGTAGCCGTAGCACCGAGCACTCCGCCTCGATGGTCATAGACGAGTTTACCGCCTGTGTAACCAATTAAGAGCGGTAGTAAGTAGTTAATCATCGGTCCAACGAGTGTAGCTAATTGTTCATTCGGAAGATAACCACTTGGAATGAACAAAGCTGTAATGAGTCCCCATGCAATAAATGCACCAATATTCGGCATAATCATGCCGCTTAAATAGCTTCCAAAGCGCTGTACTTTCACGCGGAATCCGCTTTTTTCCTGCATCTGTGTAAACCCCTTTCTTCTCTCCCTTTATTTCGGGCTTTATAGGTCAAAAGATATAATAACGAGAGTCAGTGAAGCCCTTATACCTATCGTAAAACGCTTTCACTTTCCCTTCAATTGAAACTAAATGTCACTTTGTCACTTAGTGTGTGACAAAATTGAAAAATGATGTGACATCTCTCGGCATACCATAGATGATAGCGGGGTAAAAGTTGAATCTACTGTTGTTTTGGCGCAAAATTCATTGGAATTTCACAACTTTCAAATCGTCACTTCTTGTTTCCTCTTCTTAAATCGAATAGGCTTATATTGATCAAACCTATTCAAACAAGAAATGTCTGCGCAGACATGACACAGAAAAAGTGAACCATCTTGCTATTTGTTTCGTTTACCTTTTAGAGTGGGCGGTACAATAGAAAGAGCGGTTTTTTCTGTGACTCACAGTTTACTGCCGCTTTCTTTCTGATACATGAGACATTTTCATAGGTAGAAAGGCGGTTATTCACAGTGTTGAAATATAGTAAGTGGCTTCTGCTGCTTCTCTTCATGTTCTCATTTTTCATTTCAAAAGAAGCATTTGCTCATGCATATGTGGTGAGCTCAAATCCAGTAGCAAATGAAGAGCTGGATCAGCAGCCTCCTGCAGTCTCGATCACCTTTAGTGAAGGAATCGAAAGCGGATTTCATGCCATTAAGGTGTTCAATGCAAAAGGGGATCGTGTGGATCAAGGAGATACGGTCATCAAAGAGCAAAAGATCATGGAAGCAGCTTTAAAAAAGAATTTACCAAAAGGCATTTACACCATTCAGTGGAATGCGGTATCAGCCGATGGGCACTCTGTGTCTGGCATGATTCCGTTTAGTATCGGAAAAGCGGATGGAGGATTTGATCAATTAGATCAAGGACAATCAAGTGAATCCATTGATATGGCTTCAACCATTGACAAAGCCTTTCTGTATACGTCATTTAGCTTATTTCTTGGAACCATTTTATTTGGGCTTCTATGGTTTAAAGCGCCCATAACCGACGTTTTAGCCCGGCGAATGAAGCGACTTTTGACTGTTTCACTGATCATGATGGGCGGAGCACTCTTGTTCCAGCTGCCGATTCAAACAAAATCAGCAGCAGACGTGTCCTTTTTAGGGGCATTTCAACCATCGCTTTTACAAGAAACCATTGCGTCGACTTCGGGCGGGAGTCTGTGGATGATGCTAATGGCGTCATTTGTTCTACTGACGATCTGGACAATTGTGGCGATGAAAAAAGGAAACTTCACTTCCTTCCGGGTATGGCTGTTTCCACTGCTCATTTTCATCGTGCTTCTTTGGCTGAAAGCACAAATCGGTCATCCAGCCGCTACAGATAATAAAATACTGACAACGTCACTCGATTTCATTCATCTCGTTTCTGCATCTATTTGGGTCGGCGGCTTAACAGCCATTGTCCTTCTTTTGATGAAGAAACTGCCGAATGAAGATCAGCCGCTCATACGCAGCACCCTGACAGCTTTTCATCCGTGGGCACTGCTCTCAGTTGGACTGATTGTGTTTTCTGGGTTTGTGAATGCGATTTTTATCCTGCAATCATTTGATGCCCTTTTCCAATCAGCCTATGGACGCACCTTCTTAATCAAACTTGGTTTATTTATCATCATGGGTCTACTTGGGCTCGTCCATTATTTGATGCTGAGATGGGAAAAGAAGCAGAAACGAAACGTATCTTTACGAGCAGAGTGGATCATTGGGATCGCTATTTTACTATTAACAGCCGTATTCACCAATATCCCAAGCCCTCCGCCGCCTGCACCAGAACCATTCTTTGGAGCCAATCAGGTGGAGCATCGTGACCTTGTGTCTTTGAGCATTACCCCGAATGCTCCAGGTAAAAACACGTTCGAGGTGGCATTTACGAAGAAGGATGGACAAACGATCACAGACATTCAATCAGTGACAGCTAAGATCCACAAAGTCTCCTTGTTCGGTGATGAAACACCAAACGAATTTCAGCTGAAACGATTAAAGAATGGACACTTCTCGGCTGAAAACCTCTTACTAAATGAAAAAGGCACTTGGAAAATTGAGATTCATGCATTAACTGGTTCTTTTGACAACATCGATACGACATTCATTAGAAGAAACTAAAAGGAGTTCATATCATATGAAAAAATACTTTAAAGCTTTATTACCAATGCTTCTCGCTTCATTTTTACTGGCGATTCCTGTGAGTGCACACGTGACAGTCAAACCTGATACATCTGCAACGAATGCTTGGGAAACCTATACGTTAAAAGTACCTTCTGAAAGCGACAGTCCGACAACAAAGGTTGTCATCACGATGCCTAAAGGCGTAGAATTCCAGCAATACGAGCCAGTGCCTGGCTGGAAAACAACAACTGAAGAGAAAAACGGAAAAGTCACAAGAGTCACTTGGGAAGCAACTGGCGATGGTGTCCTTGCTGGCCAGTTCCAGCAATTCGTGTTTGTCGCAAAAAACCCTGAAAAAGCCGGCGAAGCGGCATGGGATGCCTATCAATATTACAAGGATGGAACAGTAGTTGAATGGACTGGCGACAAGGACGCTGATAAGCCTCATTCGATCACAAACATTGTTGCGTCTAATACCGTAACGGATTCACATGGTCAAGAAAAACCAAAAGAAGAAAAGGCATCTGAAACAGCCTCTTCTTCTTCTTCACCACTTGTTCTTGGTCTGTCCATTGCAGCCTTAGTTGTGGCATTAATTGCACTTGGACTTGCTTTTAGAAAGAAATAAGCCTTACATGAGCGATCGTTTTTTCAAGCGGTCGCTTTTTATTTTCCCAACCTATCATTTCCAATATAGGATTGAATAGGATACTCGTGCATGCCATAATGAGACACATGACCACCTAGGAGGCTATGAGATGAACCATCTAATCATATTTGCTCATCCCCAGCAAAGCTTAAATCAAACCCTATTAGATCTTGTTGTAAGCACTCTTTTGAACAATGGTCATGATGTGACGGTTCGTGATGTGTATAGCATTGGCTTTCCGCCAGAGCTGACAACAGCAGAAAAGGTTGCCATGAGAAACGGACATGTGCCGGTACCGGTTCAAAGAGAGCAGAAGCTGATTCAACAAGCTGATGTCCTCACGTTTATCTTTCCAATATGGTGGACAGGCTTGCCGGCGATGCTAAAGGGTTATGTGGAGCGCGTTTTTTCAGAGGGGTTTGCGTATGAGATCAATGAAAACGGAGTGGTGAAAAATCTGCTTCGAGACAAAAAAGGGGTCATTATTAATACGCATGATGCACCGAGGACCTTTCTTGATTCAAATATGATCATCACCCCCAGCCATCACATGACGACAGATACAGCCGCCTTCGATCTGATCGGCGTTCAGCCAGTCGAACGGCTCTTATTCAGCAGCATGGAACAAGCATCTGCAGACGACATCCACGAGATTCTCAAAGAAACAAAAGAAACGGTGGATCAACTTTTCCCACCGGCTGTTTAACATAAAAAAGACTGTCGAGGCTTCTCGGACAGTCTTTTTCACATGTTATTCGTCTAAACCAATTGACACATACTTCGTTTCTAAATAAGGCTCGATGCCTTCGATGCCGCCTTCACGACCAATACCGCTCTCTTTCATACCGCCGAAAGGTGCCTGCACAGCGGATGGTCCCCCGTCATTCCAGCCAATAATCCCGTAATCTAGATTCTCAGATATATAGAGGCCATTGCGGTAATTCTCTGTAAAGAAATAAGCCGCAAGTCCAAAAGGTGTATCATTTGCTAATTCAATGGCTTCATCTAAAGTGCTAAATGTCGTAATTGGTGCAACTGGACCAAACGTCTCTTCATGCATAATGTTCATTGAAGGGTCGACATGAGTTAGCACCGTCGGCTGAACAAAATAATACGACTTCTCCTCGTCAAAATGGGTATCGCCGCCGACAAGAACTTTCGCCCCTTTATCCATGGCATCTTGAATTTGGTCGACAATTTTATCGAAGCCTCGCTTATTGATAATCGGTCCGATGGACGTGCCTTCTTCAAACCCATTTCCTACTTTCAGCTTTCCCACTTCTTTGCTGAAGCTTTGCGCAAATGCTTCATGAATTTCTTCATGGACGATTAAGCGATTGGCACAAACACACGTCTGGCCTGCATTACGGAATTTAGATGCCACTGCTTGTTTCACAGCCAATTCAAGGTTGGCGTCCTTATCTACGATCAGCGGGGCATGACCGCCAAGTTCCATAGAAACGTGCTTCACTGTGCTCGCACTGTTTTTGATGAGATGTTTTCCAACTGGTGTTGAACCAGTAAACGTGATCTTGCGGATCAATGGACTATCTGTGAAAATTTCCCCCACTTCTTTTCCATCTCCAATCACCCATTGCAAGGCTTCCTCTGGAATTCCGGCTTCATGGCCTAATTTCACAAGCTCAATGGCCGTAAGCGGCGTGTCTTCAGCAGGTTTCACGATAAACGTACAGCCCGCCGCAAGCGCTGGTGCCGCCTTCCTTGTAATCATCGCCGCAGGGAAATTCCATGGTGTAATGGCGGCAACAGGACCGACTGGCTGTTTTGTGACAAATAGGCGTTTGTTTGTCGTATGAGACGGGATCGTTCTGCCGTAAATCCGCTTTGCTTCCTCTGCGTACCATTCGATATATCCAGCGGCATAGACAATTTCTCCTAATGCTTCTTGATACGGCTTCCCGTTTTCTTCTGTGATGATTTTTGCAAGTCTTTCTTTATGCTCGATCATGAGATCAAACCATTTGCGAATGATATTTGCACGTTCATGGGCTGACGTTTTTGCCCATGTTTTGAATGCTTTGTGTGAGCGAGTGATCGCATCTTCAATCTGTTCTTTTGTATGCTGAGCAACTGAGGCAATTTCTTCTCCGGTTGCAGGATTATACACTTTGAGTTCGTTTGTCATGCTCTATCTTCTCCTTCGTTCTTGGATTCATTACATATAGTATATACCCAATGAGTGCCCAACCTAAAAGCAAAATCCATTCAGCTGGCCATGATAAGGAAGCCGGCATCCCTGGAAAATAAAATGAAAGAAAAAGGAGACTGAGTCCAATGGCAAAAACGCCGGTCGTCCGCCAATATTTAATGCGGTATGGACGCTCAAGCTCAGGTTCTGTCTTGCGAAGTTTCATAAAGGCAATGGACACAATCAAATACCCAACGATGATGCCCACACCCCCTGCATTGACAATCCACACGAGGGCAGGTCGGCCTAGTAATGGTGCAAAAAAGGCCAATGCACCTAAGAACAAAATGGCATTTGTCGGAGTTTTATACTTCGGATGAATATACGCAAACCATTTGGAAATCATGCCTCTTTCCGCCATTGCGTAGAGGATACGGCTTGCACCAATGATAAATGCATTCCAGCTCGTCACAATGCCTGCTACACCACCAATGACAAGCACAGTCCCAAACGCCTGATGACCAAGAAGCTGTACCATGGCATCTGCTGTTGCTAGTGATGAAGCCTCAAGTTGACCTTTTGACAATCCTGCCGCTACTCCAAAGACAATGAGTAGATAAAATACAACCGCACTCACAATGGAGATAATCAAAATTCTCCCGATGATTTTCTTCGGTGCGTTAATCTCCGCCGCTACCTGCGGGATGACATCAAACCCAACGAATAAAAAGGGAATCATCACTAACACAGCCATCAGACCGCCAACCCCGCCTTGAAACATCGGCTCAAGGTTTGCAAAATCTCCATTAAATGTAGCTCCGCCTAATAGAAGAAAACCTGTCAGGATAATGGCCACTGTGAACACCGATTGAAAAATAGCAGCAGGCTTTGCGCCAATGTAGTTCAGAGCTGTTAAAAACAGCGCACCGCCAGATCCAATCAATACCCATGTAAAGTAAACATCCCATCCTCCTATATTCCATAGGAAACCAACATGCTGTGTTGGAATGACATAGTCAATGACTGTCGGAAGTGCGACAGCTTCAAACGTAATCACGGACACATAACCGAACAATACGCCCCATGCGGAGACAAACGCTGATTTAATCCCAAATGCCCGCTGGACAAAGACGAGTCCTCCGCCTGTTTCTGGAATCGCAGAGGAAAGCTCTGCATACGTTAGTCCAATAAAGATGACGAGAATGCCCCCTATGACAAAGGCAATCACACTTCCTAAAAATCCAGCTGTTAAAATCCAATCTCCCGAAAGTACAACCCAGCCCCAGCCAAGCATTGCACCAATGGATAAAAACAGTACGTCTGACTGCGACATGGTTTTAGCCATTTGTTGTTTTTGCATACAACCATCCCCCTTTGTTGTTTAGCGTGCTGTGAAGGCGTCTTCGATAATCCCTAGTCCTTCTTGCAGCAGCTCATCTGTGATGACAAGTGGTGTTAAAAAGCGAATAATATTCCCATTGATCCCTGCTGTTAATAAGAGTAGTCCGTGCTTGTTTGCATAGGCTGCAATCGCTGCGGCTGTCTTCTTATCTGGTGTACGCGTTTTTTGATCTTCCACAATTTCAATGGCCGCCATTGCCCCTAATCGCCGGACTTCCCCGATGAATGAATACTGACTTCTCCACTCATTCGCTTTGTCCTCAATGACTTGTCCAATGTGTTCAGATCGTTCATTCAGTTGTTCTGTTTCAATAATATCAAGTACTGCCAATGCCGCCACACAGCCTAATGGACTGCCAGCATACGTCCCCCCTAGCTCCCCTGGGTCCGCTGCATCAAGTAATTCTTTTCTGCCAACAACACCGCTCAGCGGCAGGCCAGCTGCAAGTGATTTTGACACAGTGATTAAGTCTGGCACCACATCGAAGTGTTCAATCGCAAAGTATTTCCCTGTTCTTGCGAATCCTGTTTGGATCTCATCTGCCACGAATACGATGCCATGCTGCTGACAGAATGAAGCAACGTGCTGGACAAAACGCTTCGATGGTACAATGAATCCGCCCTCCCCTTGGACTGGCTCCATCACCACACAAGCGACTGTTTCTGGTGCAACGGTTGCGACAAAGAATTGATTGAACTGATCAATAATGTATTCGTCGTAGGCTGCATCGCTTAATCCTTCAGGTTTTTGATAGTAATAAGGATACGGCGCTTGATACACCTCTGACGCAAATGGGCCGAATCCAAATTTATAAGGCTTGACCTTGCTTGTCATGCTCATCGTCATATTCGTTCTTCCGTGGAACCCTCTTGTAAAAGAGACAACCGCTTGTCTTTTCGTATATTTACGGGCAATTTTCACTGCGTTTTCAACTGCTTCTGCACCTGAATTTAAGAAAATGGCTTTTTTGTCGTGGTCGCCTGGTGTGAGGTGGCATAGTTTTTCTGCCAATTCGATATAGGATTCGTACATCATGACATTAAATCCTGGGTGAATCAGGCTGTCTGCCTGTGCTTTGACTGCTTCCACAACCTTTGGATGGGAGTGTCCTACATTTAATGTACCGATGGCGCCTGCAAAATCGATAAAACGATTGCCATCAATATCGAAAAGCTCGGCTCCCTTCCCTTTCGTTGCAAGATGACGGTTGCCATTACTTACGCCTCTTGCGACGTATTGATCTCTTTTCCCCTGCCATTCCTCTGTTGAAAAACGGTTTGTTGTCGTTTGACTCATTGTCATCCATCCCCTTTATGTCTTTTTTATTATTCTGAATATTTTTTGGTATGATAGAAAGTACCAATATCATTTTTTTCATGGTACCAGAGAGGATGACATGGCGAGATGCTGACAATTCAACTAGATCAATCAGGGGAAAACGGATTTATTTATCATCAAATTTATACAAAAATTAAAGAGGAAATTTTAAACCGCAACCTGCAACCACACGATCAATTACCATCTAAACGAGAGTTAGCAGATACTTTAAACGTCAGCGTCAATTCAGTAAATGGCGCCTATCAGCAGCTGCTTGCCGAGGGATATTTATATTCAGTTGAACGGAAAGGCTTTTTTGTGGAATCACTGGAAACATTTCATGAATCAGGTCAACTGAAACCCTCTTCCCTTCCAGCGAATTTAAAAGAGAATCCGATTGAACGAAATGACTGGTATTCCTTTTCTCATATTTCTGTTGATACAGCCAATTTTCCTTTTAAAAGCTGGCTGAAAAGTGAGCAAAAAGCGATTCATCTCCACCAAGACGCCTTTGGTGAGCTGCCGCACCCACAAGGCGTCTATGAGCTGCGGGAAACAATTGCCCGGCTGATTGGACTTGCACGAGGGGTCAAATGCTACCCTGAACAGCTCATTTTAAGTGCAGGTACACAGTCGCTCATTCATTCGTTATCTAGCATCCTTCCAGCTGATCAAATATATGGATTAGAAAACCCCGGCTACCGCAGACTGTATCAAATGCTGAAAAACAATCATCACCGGATTGAAACGATTGGCATTGATCAAAAAGGGGTGCGGATGAGCGATATTCAGAAGAAAGAGCCAAATGTGTTGATCATTACGCCTTCTCATCAGTTCCCTACAGGGGTGATCATGCCGATTTCCCGGCGGATACAGCTGTTAAACTGGGCAGCTGATCAGCCAGATCGCTATATCATTGAGGACGATTATGACAGTGAATTTAAGTACGGCACAGACAGCATACCGGCGCTGCAGAGCCTTGACCGCTATGACAAAGTCATTTATATGGGGACCTTTTCGAAATCATTGCTGCCCGGCTTGAGGATCAGCTACATGGTGCTACCGCAACATTTATTAAGACGCTATAAGGAAGAACAGCACTTTTTCATCCAAACAGCCAATCTTTTTACACAATACACCCTTCTTTATTTTATAAAAGATGGCGCCTATCAGCGGCATATTAAAAGAATGAATGGGCTATATGAGGAAAAACGAAAACAGCTCATTGGAGAACTCGACACTGTCTTTCGTGACAATGTACGGATTATCGGGGAAAATGCAGGGCTGCATTTTATCGCAGAATTCCGCTCAGATCGTACGCAGCATGAGATTTTACAGCGTGCCAAAGACCGAAAGCTGAAAATGTACGGGATGGACCGTTTTACCCTTGATGAGCATGTGCCTGGTCACAAAGAAGGCTTTGTCCCGCTTGTCCTCGGTTTCTCTCATATGCGGCCAGAGGATATTAAGCCAGCGGTGAAACGCCTGTATGACTCGATTTATGGGAAATAAAACAGCTCATGTAGATGAATCGTGGCACTCCTTTGACGGGACTAAACCCACAGAGGAGTGTTACGATCACATTCTTTCATAAACGTAATAGTTGATGTGAATATTTTTTTCTAGCAATTTCACGAGTGTTTGAAGGCTTTTTAAGTTTGTTGGCAGTAACGCAATACCATCTCCCTGTTCAACGATTTTGATCATTCCTTCAAACGAATCTAACTCAAATAGGGTTCGATCACCCAGCATACGCGTGGCCTCATGTCTTAATGGGCAAAGCTGATCACGATTCACGACCAATGAAATATCATCATCGTATATTTCTTTAGATTTTCCATACACGTTCAATGCCAAGCTCTTTACCTCTTTTAATTGATATTCCGCTTTTTCCATTTGATTAAAAGAAATAATTTGATCATACACATCCTCTGTTAACTTTTTGTTGATCGTACTTGATGAAGCAATGATAAAATCAGTGGCTTGAATATCCTCTAAAACATGCTGCTCGTATAAAACGTTAAATAGAAGTTCAGAGCATAAAACGGTCTTTTTCTGTGAAGTCAATTTTTGTTGAATGTCCTTCGTTTCTTTTACGATTTTTTGAGCGTATTGATAAAATAAATCCCCCTGTCCTGTTGAACTGATTCCATGATGATGCCGGATAAAAAATGTTGCATCATATAAAGTTTCAAGCGCTTTAATTCTTTGAGAAATATTGGATTGCGCATACCCTAAAGCTTTAGCCGCTTGATTAATCGATTCTTTTTGATACACCTCTATAAAAATAATCAAATCATTTATATTCATCATGATCACCTATCACTTTTTGTGATAACAATAACACAAATATGTATTATTCAACTGGTTTGAAGTCGATTATGATGGCTATTGAAAGGGAGTGTTTCAATGCATGCCATGCAATATCATGTGGATCTGCCTGCGGATTATGATATGAATATCATTAGAAAAAGAGTACTGAACAATGGATGGAAAACAGATGGATATCAGGATTTATTATTTAAAGCTTATTTGATCACTGAAAAAGACAAAAATAGAAGTTTACACAATGGCTATTGCCCATTGTATATTTGGAAACAATCTGAGGGCATGACGGATTTTGTGTTTAAGGGGTCATTTGATCATATTTTACGTTCTTTTGGCTGGAAACAAATCAATATTGGCATCACGTATTCCGTTCATTTAACAGATGATTTTCATCGTAGCACATTCGTTCTTGAAGAGTATGTGACGATTCATCCTACTGATTGCCTGGAAAACCTAGATATCGCTCATCTCTTTTCCCATTTTAACGACAATAAGGGGGAAGTCATCGTATATAACCCCGATAAATGGAAATGCGTCAGATATTCTTTTCTAGACTCATTGCCAGTGAATATAGAGAAGCAAATTCACACTTATGAGATTATCCATCTGTCTATGGATCATTCAATGGCCTAATTCCGTTTTACACGAGACGCATCACAAATCCCCAAGGTTACAATGCCTTGGGGATTTGTCATTTGTTGATGCAAGATTCTCTTACCACCGCTCCTTGTCTACAGCTAAAACGGATGACAAGAGGCCTGGAAAAGCGGTATCAATGTCGTCCTTTCTGAGAGAGTAGTAACGGTGCTTCCCGTCAATTCTCACTTTCACGATGCCTGCTTCTCTTAGTACTTTAAAGTGATGCGACAGCGTGGATTTGGCAATGTTCATATGATACGTACCACATGTCCTCTCACCCGCTTCTGCTAAGCAGCGGACAATCTCCAGCCGAACAGGGTCAGCCAATGCTTGCAGCACAGAAATGAGTCTCATGTTTTCTTGGGTTGGATGATTTGGATTATTCATACGATAAATGTATCGTATTTTGTTCTAACATACAATCTCGTTACTCGCCTATGACATTGTAACGCGACAACCTATGGAAACGACTATGACTCATAGACACTATTTTGAAGGGAAGAACCTTATTTGACACGGACAATATGGACTTGCTTATTCATGCTCTTATTGGCAACGAGCTTATGCGCCTGCCAATCTGTTCAGCAATTTGAGTCAAAACCACCTAGTGCAGAAGAGTTATTAACTCTCGATCCACAGGCAGATTTATTTCAATGGGAAGAAACGATCTATGAAACAAACATAGATTGGACAAAATCATTAAATGTAACAAAACACCAGCAAGTAGGTGTCATTCAGAAAACAGCTGCCAAACATTTTGAACATGGAACAGCTTCTCGGTTGAAAAAAGGAACACCTATTTACTCTGTCAAGGAGCGGAAAGACCTTTTGATCATCGAACGTAACGGACAAATCCACATATATGCCGCACATGCGGAAGGATAAATACCTGTCATTGGGCCAGGTATTTTTTTAAGTTCATTTTCTTGTCATGTGCCATTGGTTTTGTTATCATAGCAAAAGTGACCACTCGGTTTCCATTGTGACCATATGGTTTTGCCGATTCGGAAAGGACTTATGAAGATGAACGAAAAGCAAGAAGAGATTTTGCGGGTATCGAAGAAATTATTTTCTCAAAAAGGCTATATGAGTGTCTCCATGCAGTCAATTGCTGATGCCTGTAAAATATCAAAAGCGTCTATTTATAAACTGTTTGATTCAAAGGAAGCTCTTCTATTGGAACTGATTAAATACAATCAGCGCAAAATGAGAGAGATTTCTCAGATCATTCATTCCGAAACGACGCTGTCCAAAAAGGAAAAATTCACAAAAAAAATTAAGCTTGAGCTTGAAGAGTTTAAAGAGAATCATAAATTTTTGAATATGCTGTCCTTTGAAGCTTTTTCACAGCATTCGCCCATCGTCATTAAGCATTTACGTGAGACACGCTCCATTATCATGCAGCGGCACAGAGACATCATTTTAAGCACATATGGTGAATCTGTTGCGCCTTATGTGTGGGATCTTGTGATTGTCCTCAACGGATTAATGAGAGAATTCATCTTGATGTTGGCGATTGAGCACAAGAACATCCAATTAGAAAATGCCGCCGAAATGATCATCGGTGTGATGGACCGTGTATCAATAAAGCCTTGCTCCATTGAGCCTGTGCTAACAGATCAGCTGATGGACTCTTATTTGCTTTCCACACAGGAAGAATATGATGAAGAAAAGCTTGTCATCTCGTACTTAACAAAGATGAAACAAGAGCTTCACACACTAGCAAACGGAGAAGAAAAGGACGATCTCCTCTCTGCGTTTGAACTGCTGAGTCAAGAACTGTCAAAGGACCAACCGAGAACCTTTTTAATTAGCTCATTGCTTGATTATTTAGGCAAACACAGCGTCTTATCTCAAAACGTGTCACAGCTGAAAAGCATTATTTTATAGATAAAGAAGGGATAATATGAACCAATCAACAACATCGTATAACCGGTCTGTGATTGTTGGGATTTTCCTCGTTGGGGCGTTCGTTGCGATCTTAAACCAAACGCTTCTCATTCCAGCGATCCCGCATATCATGGAAGAGTTCAATATTGATGTCAGTAAAGGCCAATGGCTGACCACAGCCTTTATGCTGACAAACGGGATTCTCATCCCAATTACGGCCTTTTTAATTGAGAAATTTTCAAGCCGTTCCTTAGTCTTAACGGCTCTTAGCATTTTTACAGCAGGTACTATTCTTGCTTCGTTCGCCACGAATTTCCCAGTGCTACTTGCAGCACGTATCGTGCAGGCAGCTGGTGCAGGGATTTTGATGCCGCTCATGCAAACGATCTTTTTAACCATTTTCCCAAAAGAAAAACGCGGGCAAGCCATGGGTATGGTCGGACTAGTGATTTCATTCGCACCGGCGCTTGGACCAACACTTGGCGGCTGGATTGTCGATTCCTTTAGCTGGAAGTTCTTATTCTATATTGTTCTACCAATCGGTATTATTGATCTCATTCTTGCTTTCTTCTTAATGAAAAATGTCACACAGCAAAGAGACACTCGTATCGATGTCTTATCGGTGATCCTGTCTTCCTTCGGATTTGGTGGACTGCTGTACGGATTTTCAAGTGTCGGAACGTATGGTTGGACGAGTGCGACCGTTCTGATTTCACTCATTGTCGGCGCTGTGAGCTTGTTCTTCTTTATCCTGCGTCAGTCGAATTTGAAAAGACCGATGCTTGAGTTTGGCGTCTTTAAGTTTGCGATCTTTAGCTTAACGACCTTCCTCGGTATGCTCGTCTTTGCTTTACTGATTGGAACAGAGACGATTCTGCCGCTCTATACGCAGAATGTCAGAGGATTATCTGCCCTTGATACAGGGCTGATCTTATTGCCAGGGGCTCTCTTTATGGGATTCCTATCACCGATTATCGGACGAATTTTTGACAAAGTAGGCGGTAAAGGGCTGGCTCTAGGCGGGTTTACGATATTAGCTGTCACTTCCCTGCCATTTATGATGCTCAGCCTTGATTCATCGATTACCCTCATTACAGTGGCCTACACGCTTCGCTTAATCGGGGTTGGGATGATCATGATGCCGCTGACAACAGCCGGTATTAACTCGTTACCACCGCATTTGATTCCGCACGGGACAGCAATGAATAATACAATGAGACAAATGGGCGGCTCTATCGGGACGGCTGTGCTTGTCTCCATTATGAGCAGCTCTGCTGCCAATGCAGCATTATCCGATCCAATGAAGTCAGCCGTTCATGGCATGAATACGTCATTTATCGTGTCTGGTGCTATTGCGGTCATTGGACTCGTCCTTTCATTCTTCTTAAAAGAAAAACGTAAAAACAAAGTGATGAAGCAGGAGTTATCTTCTTCATAAAGACAAAGAGCTCGGCATATCGCCGGCTCTTTTTTCATATATTTACACACATCGTCCTCTCAGAAAACACATTTGTTCATATAGAGAAGAAAAACCTTGATAATTTGAAGAAAAGAGTTGATAATAGAAACTATTCAATTTGTGAGAAAATTTTTACTATAGGAGATGTATGCATTGAAGGTCGTTAAATTTGGTGGCAGTTCTCTTGCTTCTGGCAAGCAACTGCAAAAGGTATTTGACATTGTCACAGCAGATCCAGCTCGAAAAGCAGTCGTTGTTTCCGCACCAGGAAAACGGCATTCAACGGATACGAAGGTCACCGATCTATTAATTAGTTGCGGTGAACAATATTTACGTTTAGGTGAAGCACACGATTTACAAGAAGCTGTCATCGAGCGATATGCCTCGATTGCGGATGAGCTGGGGTTAGGTCAAGACATTATTGACACCATCCGGCAAGATGTAAACACGTTATTACAGGCTGATTCTTCTCATCCTGAGCGTTATCTTGATGCGATTAAAGCAAGCGGTGAAGATAATAACGCAAAGCTGATTGCAGCCTACTTTCAGCATCAAGGCGTCGAAGCGCACTATGTGAATCCAAAAGAAGCCGGTCTATTTGTCAGCGACGAGCCTGGTCAAGCGCAAGTCCTTCCAGAATCGTATGATCATTTGTACAAATTAAGAGAACGCTCTGGCATTATTGTGTTCCCTGGCTTTTTCGGTTTTAGTCTAGCGGGTGATATCGTCACTTTTTCCCGTAGTGGATCAGACATTACCGGTTCCATTTTGGCAAATGGACTGAAGGCAGATGTGTATGAAAACTTTACGGATGTGGATGCAGTCTACGCCGTCAATCCAACGATCGTTCATGAACCAAAGGAAATCACAGAGCTGACTTATCGTGAAATGCGTGAATTGTCCTATGCGGGTTTTTCTGTATTTCATGATGAGGCACTTATTCCAGCCTTTCGGGCAGGCATTCCTGTTCAGATTAAGAACACCAATAATCCAACGGCCAAAGGCACGAAAATTGTAAATCAACGGGATCATACGAATGGCCCTGTTGTGGGAATCGCATCAGACAATGGATTTTGCAGTATTTATATCTCTAAGTATTTGATGAACCGAGAAGTGGGCTTTGGACGTAAGGTGTTGCAAACGTTAGAGGAATATGGACTTACGTATGAACACGTGCCTTCTGGCATTGATGATATGACCATTATTTTAAGACAGGATCAGCTGGAGGAGCAGCAGATTGAACAAGAGCTTTTAGACCGATTAAAGCTTGTACTTGATGCAGATGAAGTCGTTCTAGAGCGGAACCTCTCGCTTATTATGGTCGTAGGAGAAGCGATGCGTCATAATGTTGGTACAACAGCAAGAGCGGCAAAAGCGCTGTCAAAAGCCAAAGTGAATATTGAAATGATCAACCAAGGCTCTTCAGAGGTGAGCATGATGTTTGGCGTCAAAGCGGCTCAAGAAAAAGAAGCCGTTCAAGCCTTATATGAGGAATTTTTCTCTATGTCCACGGTGCCTGTCTCCATTTAATCAGCAGACTGTCAGATCTCCGGATCGGCAGTCTTTTTGATCTCGCACGATTTGCGCATTAAAGTATATCTATTTCTCGTTTGATTTTGTATGATAGAGACAAATCAACTATTGTTCCGGCCATTGATCGGAGCTACAAGGAGTCCTAATCCATGCCTCGTCAACAACTATTAAAACAGTTTCGCAATTTTCATGATGCTTCTACAAGTATTTTAAACATGATGAGTCAATTCATTCATATGAATACACTGTTTATTGCTAAAAATGATCAAAACACCAATCAGATTGTGAAGGTGCTAAATCATGACGAGCAGCTTCTTGAAGAAGGGGAAGAAAATCCTTACGAGAAGACATTTTGCAAGCTGGCGGTCGATCATCGCGATACGCTGTTGATCCCTGATATCCGCTTGGACGAGCGTTCAAAAAACTTAGACGTCACGAAACAGCTGCAAGGCGGCTCATTTATTGGGGTTCCCATCGATTTTACTGATGGTACGAACTATGGAACCATTTGTGGACTTGATCTAAGGCCGCAGCAATTTACAGAAGAGCATGTTCATATGTTTGAAACGATGGCATCTTTGTTGAGTTACGTCTTAGAACTCGACCAGGCCAATCGGCAGATTCAGCAATTATCTGTACCGATCGTACCTGTTGTTGACGGTGTCGCCGTGCTCCCTCTTCTTGGTGATATCGAAGAGACACGTGCGCAGCATATTTTAGAAACCATTTTACAGGAAAGCTACAGGCTGTCGCTCTCTCATTTGGTCATTGATGTTTCAGGGACAAAACGACTCAATGAACAAAGCATTCAATACTTGGTCAGCTATGCGCAAACGTTAAGACTTTTAGGCATTTCAGCTGTTTTAACAGGGATTAAGCAAGACCTTGCGCTGAGTGCGATTCAATCGAATATTTCATTTAAAGACATCACCATTCGTAAGGATTTACCGCAAGCACTTGCTCATATCGGCTTAACGTTCTCCAAAACAGAATAAGTGATGATACACCAAAAAGGGCTAAACCGAGTTTAGCCCTTTTTCTTCTTTTCAGCGTGATAGAAAACCTTTGCAGTTTAGGAAAGACGAGTACCGGCGCGGAGCGAATTTCGCATTCGTGAGCACCGGCACGCAGGACTGACACCGAATGCGAGGGTTTGTCTACACGCTGAGGCTAAACGGAGTTTAGCCCTTTTCTTGTGGTAGCGGTAAACGAATAATAAATGTTGTTCCCTTATGTTTTTCGCTTTTTAAATCGATATGTCCTTCATGCAAGTCCACAAGCTGCTTGACAATAGACAAGCCAAGTCCGTATTCTCCATATGGTGTATTCGTTCTCGAAATATCCGCTTTATAAAAACGTTCCCAAATGTGTTTGACTTCTTCAGGTGCAATGCCGATTCCCGTGTCTTCTACTTCAATGATCGTTTCCCCATTCTCTTCTTTCCCTCTCAAAGAAATACGGCCGCCTTCTGTAAATTGAATGGCGTTCTTTGTGATGTTGACGAGGATTTGAATGAGCCGGTCATAATCTGCGTATACCTTTTGTTCAGGGTGAACCTCTACAATGAGCTGATTGTTTTTCTCTTCAGCCATTCGGCTCAGCTGCTCCTTAATCACTTCAAACGTATCAATGAGTGGATAGTGAAATTTTTGAAGGGTGATTTGATTCGACCTGATTTTCTCATAATCCATATTTTCATTGACGAGGCGCAGCATTCGTTTTGTCTCATCAGTGATGAGCGCATAGCATTTCTCTTTCTCTTCTGCCGGCACATCGGCAGTATTCAGCCATTCGACCAATCCTCGAATGGTCGTCAGCGGTGTTTTCAATTCGTGAGACACATCCGTAATGAATTGTCGCCTACGCTTTTCGAGCCGGTCAATTTCCTCTCTTGATCGTTGGAGGCGTTTGGCCATCATATTAAAATCCTCACCTAGTGTACCAATTTCATCAAGGTGTTTGTTTTCAAGATGAATGTTGTAGTCACCATGCGCAATTTTCTCAGTTGCCTCTCTCAGTTTTTTGATACGATTCACATGGAACTTCGACAGAAACAGACTGAGAATAAAGGTAATCGTCAATGCCACAAACACGATGATATATAAATACCGGTTCATTTGAGCAATCAGCTCTTCTGCTCCTTGAATAGGAGCTATGAGCACCACCCCGCCCTTCAGCTTTCCGTCTTCCATGACAGGAAGTGCCACAAGTGATGCTTCTTGATCAAGCCGGCGTGAATCACTTCGCTTGACAATAATTTCTTCTCCTTTTGCGAGCTTGGCCCACAAATCTTTTGTGAGTAACGCTTCATGCGGCGGCATCTCTTGCTGCTGAGATAGCACAGTCCCTTTTTCATCAAAGACGAAAAAACGGATTTGTCTCGTCGAAAGAATGTCTTCAAATGGACGCAAACGGAAGTTCATCTCGGCTTTCGACAATTGTTTAAAATTCTCCAAAATTTCATTCCCATACGAACTCATTTCGTCTACCCTATTTTGATAAGCAATATCTTTCACAAAATGAGACATCAAGGTGCTGATAATAATGATGGCAATGAGCAATAACCCAAGGTGACTAATCAGCAACTGGTAAAAATATTTAATCTTCATCGAACTTATACCCTACGCCCCATACCGTATACAGAAAGGGCTTAGGTCCGTCTCCGATTTTTTGGCGCAATCGTTTAATATGAACATCAACTGTTCGTTCATCACCATAAAATTGGTATCCCCAAATTTGCTCAAGCAATTGTTCTCGTGAAAATACTTGCCGAGGATGCTGTATAAAAAAGCACAGCAAATCGTATTCCTTTGGTGTTAAATTTTCGATCCGTTTCCCCTCTAGAAACACTTCTCTCGTTTTTTTATCTAACTGAAAATGTTCGGTCTCTAGCCGTTCACCCTCTTTCGCTCCTTCTTGAGTAGATGTTGTTTGAGCAAAACGTCGTTTCACTGCTTTGATTCTTGCCATTAAGGTGAGCGGACTAAAGGGTTTTGTCACATAATCATCTGCCCCAAGATCGAATCCCAGCACCTGATCAGATTCCGTTTCCTTTGCTGTCAGCATAATAATCGGAACATCACTGATCTGGCGTACTTTTTGACAAATGGTCAGACCATCCATTGAAGGAAGCATGACATCTAAGATGAGCAGATCCCAATCCTCCTCTTGCTTAAATCGATTCAATCCTTCTAATCCATCATGGACGAATTCCGCTTGAAATCCTTCTCGTTGAAAAAACATATCCGTCATTGTACAAACACTCTGGTTATCTTCAATCATTAATATTTTCATCATCAGCCTCCGCTGTTGCCTTTGTTTTTCTTTATGTAGCTTTATTTTACATGTTCCTTCTCAAATCTCAATTGGATTGATACGATTTCATGAACTTATCATGCTTTGGTCATCTTTTATTCATACTTTTTGATGGAGCTGGGTGTCGAGGTGAACCTCATTGATTTTTGTTATGAAAAAAAGCCCATCTTATTGATGAGCCCAAATTGTTGACAAAGGGCTAAAATGAACTTGATTTTAGCCCTTTGTCTTCTTTTCAGCGTGATAGAAAACCTTTGCAGTCTAGGAAGGACGAGTACTGGCGCGGAGCGAATTTGACATTCGTGAGCACCAGCACGCAGGACTGCGGGCGAATGCGAGGGTTTGTCTACACGCTGAGCTCATCTGATTGATGAGCCCTTTTCCTTGTCATGCCAGCAGTTGCAAGTAAGCAGCGTCATTCCCCTCTTCAACCGCCTGTAAAAGCTGCTTTGCCTGTGATGTGCTGGTGACGCTGCTTAGCTTTTGTATGATGTCTTCTGTCGATAACGCACAGCCTGGTGCTCCCCGAGGGATATCGACTCGTTTGCTGATGGTGGACCCGTCAGATAAGGTGAGCTTTACAATCGTAAATCGCCCTTTTGGCACTGCGTCTGGATGGGGTTCTATCGTTTGATCATATACTCTATTTACCCGCTTCATCCATGTCCGCAGCTCTGGTGAAATGGCTTTTTTCGTAAAAGCATCCAGTGATAAAGGTTGTCCAAACACTGCTAGTGCGATGACATACTCGACACTAAATCGTCCCTCTTCTCCCGTCAAAGGTGCCCGCTCCGTGAGTGCGGCATCACCGCCAGGCGGAAACATGACGTCGACCTGTTCGATCTTCTCCTGTAAGGAATTGTATTCTTGTACTAATGACTCGATCGCATCGGCTGCATGATGTGCCGCTGAACAGAACGGATACACTTTAAACCATAGACCTGGCGACACGATACGCCACGCAGTGCCATAGTCTTCTAGCAAACGTCTTTCCGCTAGTTTCTGATCCCCATAGAGAGAAAAGAAGCCCAGCTCTCCATCCAGAAGCGATTCACTCCCGCCAAAACCTGAGCAAGCTAAATCCATGGACCATACGGCGGTTTGAGCGGCGAGGCCAGCTTGTAATGGTTTCATATCAGCCCCAAACTGCTTTCGCATTCCAGCTGATTGCGCACCTGCAAAGCCGATCGCTTTCGCCAGCTCTTTCTGTGAAACTTGTTTCAAATAACCAATCGCACAGACCGCTGCAATGGCTCCGAGAGTTCCGGTATTATGCCAGCCCCGCTCATAATGCGATTTGCCGATGGATTCACCTAGCCTTGCCATCACTTCGACGCCAGTAATGTAGGCTGCTAGAAATCGATCACCGTACGCCTCCCCGTTGGTCAGCTGGGAAAGCAAGGCCGGAATGATCACCGCACTTGGGTGTCCTCTCACATCAGAATGCACATCATCATAATCAAGGGCGTGAATCAAGTAGCCATTTAGCATGGCTGCGGATTGACGGCTGACCTTCTTCCCTTGTCCAATGACAGGAATTTGAGCCGCGCCGCCTTCTTGTTCCACGAGCGTCATGAGCTTCTGAATCCCTTCATCCTCTTTTGCAGCAAGCGCTGCTGCCGCAGCGTCTAACAGACCGTTTCGAGCCATTTGAACGGCCTGTTGATCTTGCAGCGGATCAGTAGAGAGCACTGCCTCTACGAGCTGTTTCGTTAGTTCCATGTTCTTGACTCCAACGCCCGAACCGCAAGCTCGGAGAAGAAAGCAGCGGCAACAGGAAGTGCCTCTTCATTTAACGTAAAGGCAGGGTGATGCCACTCCTTTGTACCGCTCGTCCCCATCCAGACGAAAAAGCCTGGAATGCGTTCTTGGTAAAGGGCAAAGTCTTCTCCGCCTGGTGACTGCTCTGCCTCTACTACTGCGAGATCAAGTGCTCCTGCCGTTTCTTCCACAACCTTTGTCAAACGCTCGTCATTCATCACAGAAGGCAAATACGGATGCCATTTCACTTCTGCCTTTGCGCCAAACCCTTCTGCGATACCGCTCACGATTTGTTTCATGAGATCTGGAATCATCGCTCTCACTTCAGGTTCAAACGTCCGAACAGTCCCTTCCATCTCGACGCGATCAGGTATCACATTCCATGATGTGCCGCCTTGAATACGTGTGATGCTGACAACCGCATGATGCAAAGAACTAATGCGGCGGCTGACAATTTGTTGTAGGGCGCTTGTGATCTGACCGCTGATGGCAATCGGATCAATTGTGTGATTTGGAATTCCAGCATGACCACCCGTTCCTTTAATGTCGATTTCAAACCGATCGACACTCGCCATTAACGCTTTTTCTCTTATCCCGATGGTGCCAACTGGCAGGTTAGGTTTATTGTGCATACCAAATATCGCATCCACTCCATTTAAGACGCCCGCCTCTATGACGTGTTTCGCTCCTTGCGCCACTTCTTCAGCCGGCTGGAACAAAATGCGGACTGTTCCCTTGAGCTCATGTTTCCGTTCGTTTAATAGGACGGCCGCACCAAAAATCGAAGCGGTATGGAAATCATGACCACATGCATGCATTTTCCCTTGTATCTTTGAAGAAAATGGTTCGCCAGATGCTTCTTCAATTGGAAGTGCGTCAATATCGGCTCTCAGAGCAATCGTTGGTCCCTCTTGTTCTCCTTTGATTTCACAAACGACCCCTGTTTGAAGATCTGGAAAATCGAGTACAGTGATCCCTTCCTCTTCTAACCAGCCTCGTAGTTTTTTTGTCGTTTCATATTCTTCAAATGCCAGCTCTGGATGCTCATGAAGCGCTCGGCGTATGTTCATTAAACGTTTGTTTAAAGCTTGATTTCCTAATGATTTCACTGATACTCACCCCTCTAAAGAGTAAAAAGCAGCTTATGCTTCTTCAGCCGCTGCTTCTTTTTGGATAAATCGTTTTGTTCGTTCATTCTTCGTTTCGTCAAATAGTTCGGTTGGCGTTCCCTGCTCAATGATATGACCATCTGCCATAAAAATCACATGATCTGCTACTTCTCTTGCAAACGCCATTTCATGTGTCACGATGATCATCGTTGTTTCTTGAATGGCAATGGATTTAATCACTTGAAGCACACCTGAAACAAGCTCTGGATCTAGTGCTGACGTTGGTTCATCCAGCAGAATCGCATGTGGATCAACCGCTAAGGCTCGGGCAATCCCGATTCGCTGCTGCTGACCGCCGGATAGTGTGACCGGGTAGCTGTCAGCTTTTTGTTCTAGCCCTACTTGTTTCAATAGCTTCATACCGATTTCATTTGCCTGTTGTTTTGTCATTTTTTTCGTCACAAGCAGTGACTCTGTAATGTTTTGCAGGGCTGTTTTGTTTTTGAATAAATTATAGTTTTGAAACACCATAGCCGTTTGCTGGCGCAGGTGATGGGCTTCTTTACGTGTATATTTAGACGCATTCAGCTTCGCATCGCCAATTTCAATCGTACCTTCATCTGGCGTTTCTAATAGATTTAGACAGCGCAGCAATGTTGATTTACCGGAGCCAGAAGGTCCGATAATGGCCACAACCTGCCCTTTTTGCACGTCAAGATTAATTCCGTCTAAGACGACAAGGTCGCCGAATGATTTTTTCAAATTGGTGAGCTTGATCATGTCCACACCTCCTTAATTCCGGTAAGGTTTGCTGATTTTTCGTTCAAATAGGTCTTGCAGGAAACTATAAATGATGGTGAGCACCCAATACACAATGCCAACCGCTAAATACGTTTCAAAGTACTTATAGTTGGCCGATGCAATCATTTTCCCTTGCGCAAACATTTCTGCCACCCCAATGGTAAAGGCAAGCGATGTTTCTTTTAAAAGACCAATAAAGGTATTCCCCGTCGCTGGAATGGCATTTCTGACGGCCTGCGGGAAAATAATTCTGACGTAAGACTGCCATCTTGTCATGCCGACAGATAAACAGGCCTCAAGCTGCCCTTCATCCACTGAATTAAGAGCCGCTCTAAAAATTTCTGCTAAGTACGCTGAGTTTTTAATACTTAAACCGATAATGACCGCTGTTAGAGCATCCATTGAGGTCATCGCAGGGAATAGCTGCGGAAGACCAAAATAAATGAGAAAGAGCTGAACCAAAGTTGGAACCGCTCTGAAAAAAGAAATATACAGCTTGGCAAATTGGTATAAGACAGGTATCCGGTTTTTCGTTATAAGCGCGAATACCACACCAATGATAATGGCAAATACCATGGAGACAATCGCCATGAAGATCGTTATCGGCAAGTATTGAATCAAGGTTGGAAAAACCGTCACCATATACTGCCAATCAATGTGATTCATGTCTGCTTTTCACCGCCGCTGTTGTTATTTTTTAATCGGCACTGTGACATCGTCTTTGAAATATTTCTCAGACAATTTCTTCAGTGTTCCGTCTTCTCTTAATTCTTTGATCGCTTTATTGAATTCTTCTCTTAGCTTGTCGTGCTTTTCATCTTTGGCAAATGGGTAGCCGACTTCTTCATATACGATTGGGTTGCCGACGATTTTGAGTGGAAGTCCTGTTTTTTCAATTTGAGCTAACAAGACACTGCGTCCGTTGACGTAAGCATCTACACGGCCATTTGCAACTTCATTTAAGACACCGTCTTGTGTTTCATATGTTTTGATGTTGATTTTCTTGTCTGGGTCTTTGCTCTCTAGGTTTTTGGCATGGTTTGAGCCAAGAACAGCCGCCACCGTTTTTCCTTTTAAGTCGTCAAGTCCTTTAATGTCCTTGTTGTCCTTCTTGACAATGATTTGTGTTCCTGCGTATGCATACGTATCTGTAAAGTTGAACGTTTGTTTACGCTCATCTGTAATCGCAACTTGGTTTGATACGGTATCCAGCTTACCAGATGTCAGCTGGCCCATCAGTCCGCTGAATTCACTCAGCTGCCAGTCTAGTTTGTAGCCTAGCTTTTTCGCAATGGCTTCTGTGACCTCGACATCAAATCCTACTAGTTTGCCGTTTTCTTTATAAGCAAATGGATAGCTTTGGCCTGTAGCGCCCACTTTAAGCACTTTCTCGTCTTTTCCTTCACTCTGATTGCCCCCGCCGCATGCCGCTAACACCGCAAGCATTGCCGCAAATAAAACAACTAGCCACTTTTTGTTTTTCATGTTCGTACACCCTTCTTTCCTCTTATGGTTGTGTAATATCTGATCGTAATTGTTTTTTAAAATAAATGGTGATATGGCCTTTGCCTAGATCCTTTTCACCTGCTCTGACATAGCCTTTACGCTCATACATGTCCATGAGCCACGGATGCTTATCAGCTGTACCGAGAGAGACATACGGTACCTTTAGTGTGTCCCTTAGCACTTCCGTTTCAACCCATTCAAGCAAGGCTGAGCCTGTGCCTTTTTTTGCCGCTGGTTCTGAAGCAAACCACCATATATGCGGAACGCCGAATGGTCCTGGCTGTTCTCCCCAAGGCATACGGAGTGATAAGGTGGAGAGAAGCTCTCCGTTTTCTTCCATTACATAGCAAAGGTTCTTTTGTACATTTTTCTGAACGAGGGCGATATCTGCATGTGCTGCTTGGAACTGGATGCCGAGCTCACGAATCGGCTCATAGGCTCTTGTTGTCAGTTCAAGCAGCGCTTCTATATCATCCTCAGTTGCCAGACGAAACGTATATCCCAACGTTAGTCACCTCACCTTTATGTCGTGTAGCGATTTTTTGGCTGTTTTAATCCGAGATTTTCTCGTAAAGTTTGTCCTGTGTATTCTGTTTTGAACAGGCCTCTTTCCTGAAGGATCGGAACGACGCGATCTACGAAGGCATCAAGTCCTTCTGGCAATAATGGCGGCATCACGTTAAAACCGTCGGCTGCTTCCTCAACGAGCCATGTCTCCATCACATCTGCTAGTTGCTCTGGTGTTCCAATGAAGATATGGTGCCCACGGGACCCTGCAACAGATTGGTAGAGCTGGCGAATGGTCAGGTTGTCCTTTCTCGCCATATTCATCACAAGGTCAAAGCGGCTTTTCACGGCATTTGACGCGCTTGGATCAATCTCTGGAAGCGGTCCGTCTAGTGGATACTGCGAAAGATCAATACCCCCTAAGTAGTTTTGTAAAATGCTAAGGCCGATCTCTGGAACAATCAGCTCTTGTAATTCTTCATACTTCGCTTTTGCCTCTTCTACTGTCTCGGCAATAATTGGGAAGATGCCCGGCATGATGCTGACATCTTCTCTCGCTCGTCCAGCAGCCTCTACTTTCCCCTTCAAGCTTTGGTAAAATTCCTTCGCTTTGTCGAGATCGTTTTGTGCCGTGAAAATGAGCTCAGCCGTTTTAGCCGCAAGCTTTTGACCATCTTCAGAAGACCCTGCTTGAATGATCACCGGCTGTCCTTGAGGGGTGCGTGATACGTTAAGCGGACCCCGTACGGAGAAAAATTCACCTTTGTGCTGCAGCTCATGAAGCTTACTAGACTCAAAGAATTCTCCTGTTTCTTGGTTTCTGATAAGTGCGTCCTCTTCCCAAGAATCCCACAGACCTTTGACGACATCGACGAATTCTTCAGCTCGCTCGTATCGTTTGTGGTGCGCTAAATGCTCTTCTCCGCTAAAATTTTTCGCTGTTTCTTCAATAGAAGATGTGACCACATTCCATGCTGCTCGTCCGCCTGATAAATGATCGAGTGAGGCAAACTGTCTCGCAATATGGAACGGCTCACTGTATGTAGTTGATGCTGTTGCTGCTAAACCAATTGTTGAGGTAGACTCTGCAATCGAAGAAAGCAGGGTGAGCGGTTCAAATCTCGTTAATACATTTGGATGAGATGTATGATTAATTGATAAGCTGTCGGCTAAAAAGAGCAAATCCAGCTTCCCTTCCTCGGCCTTTTTCGCTAATTGTTTAAAGTAATCAAGATTCATGGCTGCGTCTGGTACTGCTTTCGGATGTCTCCAAGAGGCGACATGATGTCCAGTTCCTGCGATGAATACGCCTAGCTTGAGCTTCCGTTTCGGCTGTGACACTTGTTCTTCATCCTTTCTATATCTTCCTTGTATCAAGTGATTATTTTACAAGATACATTTTTCTGATTGAATTAATCGGTTTTATCCATAAAAAAAGGGCAAATGTTGTGAAAAATGAAAAATAATTATTACTATATGCCCTTTTTACATGATTGTCAACCGCCTTCTGAACCTCCAAAAAAAGGGATTTACAGGCGTTTACGGCGGATCAATTTCAATATTTCCGATGAGCCGGTCCGTGGAGTGCGTCATCAATTGACTGCGCTCTAGTACGTTATGGGCAATCACCGAATGAGTGGAAGATACGGTGCGGACGGCAATCGCTTTTTGAGGAGAGAGATTAATGATGTTATTCCGTAGCACACGTGCTGAGACAACCTCATCAAGAAAAACGGCTGTCGGCTGTCCGATCGAATGATTTAAATAAAAGCGGTTATCTCCAATTTGGGGTGAGCCATTTTTAATATACATCACCACATATAAGGACGTTTCTTCAAAGGAATTGTCTTTAATCTCTAAAGGAGCGGTCGTATTGCTGTAGACGGCATAGTTTTGATAGTGCTTAAAACGATTCTGCCATATGAAAGCCTTTGCATCTCCTGTCACGCTGATCGTATACGAAGATGCGAGCTGTGAATGTCCTTCTTGAATAAAGTGATTGCCGTTGATCCCTGCTTCTCCCTCCTGCACCCATATCCCTCGGCTGAATTCCTTGAATTGATTATGCTGAATGAGAATATTCGTTCCTCTGACCATCGCCGCATCAATGACAGAGTAGACGGTATTGTTTGAAAAGACAATGCTGTCTGATTGATAAATACGCAGCGATGTACTTCTAAGCCGTGTGTTTGTCCCTGACTCAATATGGTTTCCTTCTATTAAAATACGATTGGCCATATAGACAGACACAGCCGCATCTTCAAAAAGACTGATTTTATTACCTGTGATGTGCACGCTGTCTCCCCTCACATCAATCCCCTTTTCAAATCCTTCAATCATATTGCCAATAATGATCACATTGTTTTCCGATTGATCAAGCGGCACTCCTAAGCTCGTAATCCCTGCTTTTGTCACGCCCCCTCCCACTGCACGAATCAAATTATTCGCAATGATCATTTCAGTGGCGAAGCCATAGGAGATACTGCTGTCCGTTTGATTGCCTTCAATGATCACACCATAGCCGTTGAAATTGTAGATAGAGCTGGCTGCGCCGCCTCTGACTATGTTGTTTCGAATTTGAATATTCAGCGGTTCCTCCAAGTTGGTCGCATTTTCCCCGTATCCTTCAATATCAATGCCCATTTTTGGCTCGACCCCGTTTATCCCTGCCCTTTCAAGCAAACAGTCTTCCACAATGACACCATCACAGCCTGTAATAGACATATTGTTTCGCCTTGAGTCAGTGATGGTGCAGCCAGAAATATGAATAGACGAAGCAGGCGAGTACGATTCGATATGGGTCAATAAACCGTGCGGACTGACAATGATGCCGTCTCCCGTACAATTGTTGATTTGAACACGATCGATATTCACATGGGAAGCACCTTCAATACACACACCGAAGCCCCATTCATGTGTTTTTCTTTCTGGCGGGAGTGCCTTGTACACATGCTCATCACGGTCACCTTCAATCCGCCCGCCCCGAATGGTCACATGCTCTACCTCTCCAATATAAAAGGCTGCATATCCCCACGAATCATTTGGTTTCACTTTGATAACGGCATCTGATGCCATCTCAATACAAATATGACTTGGCACTCGTATGCCGGCATGACGAAAAGGAAAAAATTGATCCCCCCTGTACACCGCATCTATTAGATACGTTCCACTCGGCAGCCAGACGTGGGAGTAGCCCTGTGCTTTTGTCCATTCCAGGCATTCGTTCAGTTTCGCTGTACAGTCCGTTTTCCCGTCAGCAATCACGCCAAAGTCTAATACATTGACAATGGGTTTCTTCAGATCAGATTCATTTACATCCCCCAATGAAAACCCCTCCTTTTTACACATGTCCTCTTGTCATCCTATGCATGTGGAAAAGGTTTGCTTGTACGATATTTCAAATTTTATATAAATTCTTCTGGAATAACTTTCCGATGATTTTCACTTGAGCGAATTTTTCATTTTTTTGAGTCTTTACGCCTATTGAACTAACATTTTCCTGTTTTAGAATAGTTTTATATTGACACAAGAACTATACAAGAATATCATTTTTCTCATATCTCTTTTTTTAAGAAAGGATCTATGCCATGTCTACAATTGACCACGATAAAATTGTTAAAAGTGTTCCTCAAAAAGGGTTTTTTGGACATCCTAAAGGACTTTACACACTGTTTTTCACTGAATTTTGGGAGCGTTTTTCTTATTATGGCATGCGTGCACTGCTTATTTATTATATGTACACAGAGGTGACAAAAGGCGGTCTTGGCTTCGACCAGACAACCGCTAATTCGATCATGTCTGTCTATGGTGCGCTTGTCTATATGTCAGGCATTATTGGCGGATGGCTTGCCGACCGAGTATTTGGTTCGTCCAGTACGGTCTTTTATGGCGGGGTATTCATTATGCTTGGTCATGTCATTTTGGCACTACCTAGCGGAGCAACAGCGCTCTTTATTAGTATGGGGCTGATTATTATTGGGACAGGCCTCCTAAAGCCGAACGTATCAAACATAGTCGGCGACCTGTATACAAAAACAGACCCTCGCAGGGATTCGGGATTCAGTATTTTCTATATGGGGATCAATATGGGTGGTTTTATCGCCCCATTAATTGTCGGAACACTCGGTCAAAAAGTGAATTTTCACCTTGGTTTCTCACTCGCTGCCGTTGGTATGCTTGTTGGACTGATTACGTTTGTCATCACGAAAAAGCCGAATCTTGGACTTGCCGGCACTTATGTCACAAATCCACTATCAGCTACTGAACGCAAGAACTTCAAAATTTTCGGTACATTGATCGTGATTGTACTTGCTGTTTTTGCTGTCATCGGTATTCAAACAGGAGCGCTCACGATTAATCTATTCACTTGGTTTGTCAGTGTCCTTGGTGTGCTGATTCCAATTGTTTATTTTATTGTGATGTATTTTAGTAAAAAAACGAGTGCAGTGGAGCAGTCGAGGGTACTCGCTTATATTCCATTGTTCCTAGCTGCGGTGATGTTCTGGGCCATTCAAGAACAAGGCTCAAATATTTTAGCGACATATGCAGATCAGCGAACAAACTTGAATTTCCTTGGCATGACATTAGCCTCTTCTTGGTTCCAATCATTGAACCCAATCTTTATTGTGCTCCTGTCACCAGTATTTGCTTGGTTATGGGTCAGACTCGGTAAGAAACAGCCGTCTACCCCGATTAAATTCTCACTTGGCCTTCTGTTCGCAGGATTATCCTTTATCATCATGATCATTCCTGCCTACATGTCTGGACCACATACACTTGTAAGCCCACTATGGCTCGTTCTAAGCTTCTTCCTTGTCGTCATCGGAGAGCTTTGCTTATCACCAGTTGGGCTGTCAGCCACAACAAAACTGGCACCTGCTGCCTTCTCAGCGCAAACGATGAGCCTTTGGTTCCTTTCAAATGCAATGGCACAGGCGATCAATGCACAAGTGGTCAAGCTGTTTGATAAAGTGCCAGAAACCGTCTATTTCGGGATCATCGGCATGCTCGCCATCATTTTATGTGGTGTCATGCTTCTGCTTACACCGGTGATTAAGAAAGCGATGAAAGGCGTGCATTAAATTGAAAAAGAAGCCTCCCAAATGGGAAGGCTTCTTTTTTTGAATTAAAACCGAATCTCATCATCTCCGTGGATTTGCAGCTGGAGCGGTTCACTTTTTACCTGATGTTTTTTCACATAGCGGTGATAGACAACATATCCAATGATCATGAGCGGTACGCCGACATACAGCCCAATCCGCTGCTCGGCATCAAAGGCAAGACTGATTAGCACAATCGAGTTCAGCGTGATCGCAATGATCGGCAGTACCGGATAAAGAGGGGTTTTAAATTTTAGGTTTTCCAGCTTTCCGCCTGCTTTCAAATATCTTCTGCGGAAAAGCAGCTGTGATAATGTAATCGTAATCCAGCCGGTTTGGGCGCTCATGCCTGCAATAGACACGATCCAAGCAAAAACGGTTTTCTCTGCAAAAAATCCTGATAATAACGAAATACCTGTAAACAGGAAAGTGAGCAGTAAGGCATTCATCGGGATGCCCCGCTGATTGACTCGTCTAAACGCCTTGCCTGCCATTCCTTCCTTCGACAAAGAGTACAGCATTCTCGTAGAGGCGTACAGGCCCGAGTTCGCCACAGATAATAAAGCAATGATAATGACAAAGTTCATGATATCTGCCGCATAAGGAATGCCCGTTCTCTCAAACACAGTGACAAATGGGCTTTGCAGCACACTCGCTTCTTTCCAAGGCACCATACCCGCTAAGACAAAAATAGATAAAACGAAAAAGACAAGTGTGCGCCAAACCGTCTGATGAATCGAGCGAGGCACGGTTTTCTCTGGATTTTCACTTTCTCCTGCCGCAATCCCTATCAGCTCCGTCCCTTGAAACGAAAAATTCACCGTGATCATCGTGACGACAACGGCCAGCAAGCCATTCGGAAACAGACCGTCACTCACAAAATGACTAAAGTAAGGAGCTGGTTCCCCGCTCGTCGTTTGAATAAAACCAAACATCGCCGCTCCGCCTACGCCAATAAATAGTAAGATGGCAACAATCTTAATGGTTGAAAAGAAAAACTCCGACTCCCCGAACGCTTTCGCTGACCTGGCATTTAATAAGAACAAACACAGCCCAAATATGAGACACCAAATCCACACATCCACTTGTGGAAGCCAGCGTCTCATCAGCTGCCCTGCTGATAAAAATTCCAGCGCCACAGTGGCTGCCCAGCCAAGCCAATAAATCCAGCCAACAGCAAATCCTGCTGCAGGACTCACAAATTTCGTCGCATACGTATGAAACGACCCCGACACAGGAAGCGCGACTGACAGCTCTCCAAGACACAGCATGGTTAAATACATAATCAATCCGCCCACAATATAGGAAAGAACAGCTCCAACTGGCCCTGCTTGTCCAATCGTATAGCCTGTTCCAAGGAAAAAGCCTGTCCCAATGACACCGCCAAGAGAAATCATAAATAAATGGCGGGAGGTCATCGCCCTTTTCAATTGTTCGGGCTGATTTTGTCCAACATCCACAATGATGCCCTCCTTCTTCTAAGATGTTCTGTTATCAAAACATGTCTCCATGTGATTATTCCATTTTTAAAACAACCTACTAATTATACATCTTTTATAATAAATATGCTTCCTTCTATCGTCACTGTAACAAAGTCTTTATTTTAGTAATGTTCGCACAACTATACGGTGATTCTGATCATTTGATAGGATGCCTTATATCCAAAAGAATTGCACGAAAAAACCAGCATGCAAACTTACATGACACACTGGTTTCATTTCCCTCTATTCGAGTCTCATTTCAAACAGTCATGAGTCATTTTTCTTTTGTAGACACTCTTTGATAAAACCATCGATTTCTTGAAAGCAGCGATTTTTAGATTCAGCGTGAAAAGTCGTAGAATCTGGATTGGCGAACCCATGCTGCCCCTTTACTATTTTCACGCAAAGCTTTTCCTTTTTCTCCAAAACATTCGCAACCTCCCGTGGGTTAAAAGATGCTTCAACTTCCGGGAAAAATAACAACGTATTGCAGGCAGGCTTCATATCGAGAAAATCTCTTATCCTTGAACCATAAAATCCAATGACTCCGGTAAACAACTGATCATATTGGCTGCATTGCCAAGCAATTGTTGCCCCCACACTAAAACCTATCAGACATATGTCTCTCTCTGCATTTTTCGTTTTTAACTCTTTTGCCACATTCAATACGATCTTTACCGATTCATCAAAACCAACATTATTCATAAAGTAGTCATATGCCTCATTCTCACTGGCATAAGGGAAGTGTTTAGCCTGTCCTAATAAATGAGGACAATAAACCTCAAAACCAGCTTTGTCAAAATGATCGATCATACTCTTCATATGATCATTTATTCCGTATATTTCGTGTACTAAAATCATGACAGGTTTTTGTTTCGATGTATGCAAATGATCACACTTCCCTTTTATTCCGTTTGTTCACTGGAGGATCGTACTTTAAAAAGTCATTTAAGTCGACTGATCAACACTCACATAAACTTCTTTCGATGTGAAAATCATAGCATATTTTACCATTAAGTAGTCTATCTCACATTCTCATCAATCGAACTCTCTTCATCATCGTTTGAGAATGCGTTTGGTTTTATCCACCTTTTGTTTTGGGTATAGTTCTATCGTTTATCCGTTCAACCAGTTCAAGGCATAAAGTTGGTGAGATTCGCTCAAGCTAGTTTCAAATGCTTTACTTTTAGGTTGCTTCTCTGTAAGATCATATGTTGTAAATACCAACAAGAAAAGTGGGGAATAAAATGAAAAAAATGTTCTTTGCCATTATTTTAGGCGCTTGTGTTGCATTGATCACAGCATGTGGATCAGCTGCAAACGACAGCGCAAATAAACAATCTGGGTCTAAGGAATCAGGTGACCTTTGGAAGTCCATTCAGGATAAAGGCGTATTAACCATCGGTACAGAAGGTACATATGCTCCTTTCACCTTCCATGACAAAAAAACAGATAAATTAACTGGCTATGATGTCGAGGTCATCACAGAAGTCGCAAAACGTCTTGACTTAAAACCAGAATTCAAAGAAACACAATGGGACAGCATGTTTGCTGGTCTGAATTCTAAACGTTTTGATGTGGTAGCGAACCAAGTTGGTAAAACTGGACGTGAAAATCAATATGATTTCTCTGATAAATACACAACGTCTCAAGCCATTGTTGTGACAAAATCAGATAACAATGACATCAAGAAACTTTCTGATGTGAAAGGCAAAAAAGCAGCACAATCATTAACAAGTAACTACAATAAATTAGCTACAGATGCTGGCGCTAAAATTGAAGGGGTTGAAGGTCTTGCACAATCCATTCAATTGATTCAGCAAGGGCGTGCTGATTTGACGTTCAATGATAAATTAGCTGTCTTGAATTACTTGAAAACAAGCGGTAACAAAAACCTAAAAGTTGCATTTGAAACAGGAGATCCACAAGAAACGTATTTTGCCTTCAGAAAAGGCAGCGGCGAAGTCGTTGACAAAGTGAATGGCGCATTAAAAGAAATGAAGAAAGACGGTACACTCGCTAAGATTTCTAAGAAATGGTTTGGTGAAGATGTTACAAAGTAATACCCTAGGAGTCGTCATTCCTTGGGATCTTCTTCAGCAATCTTTTTGGCCAATGGTGATGCAGGGGATTTATTATACAATCCCCCTTGCCATCATTGCCTTCATTATTGGTCTTTTTATCGCGCTTGTGACAGCTCTTGCTAGAATGTCTAAAATCAAAGCCCTCAGATGGATTTTCTCCATCTATGTGTCGGCCGTTCGCGGAACGCCGCTTTTTGTGCAATTGTTTATTATTTTCTATTTCTTTCCGACATTTAATATCACACTGGATCCATATCCAAGTGCCATTATTGCTTTTTCATTAAACGTAGGTGCGTATGCGTCAGAGATTATCCGTGCATCCGTCCTGTCTGTTCCTAAAGGACAATGGGAAGCTGGTTATTCAATTGGGATGACCCATCGCAAAACGCTCATCCGCGTGATTTTACCGCAGGCAGTGCGTGTATCGATTCCGCCGCTGTCTAATTCATTCATTAGTTTGGTGAAAGATACATCGCTTGCCTCCCAAATCCTCGTGGCAGAGATGTTCCGTAAATCACAGGAAATTGCTGCGGCGAACTTGGATCAAATTTTATTTATTTATATGGAAGCAGCCCTGATCTATTGGGTATTCTGCTTCATTCTATCGCTCGTTCAAAACCAAATTGAAAAACGACTTGATCGATATGTCGCAAGGTAAGGAGGGAACGACATGCTAACAGTCAAAGGCTTAAACAAATCCTTTGGTGAAAATGAGATTTTAAAGTCGATTGATTTTACGATCAACAAAGGGCAGGTTGTGGCGATTCTTGGTCCATCAGGTTCAGGAAAAACAACGATGCTTCGCTGTTTAAATGCACTTGAAATTCCAAATGCCGGCTCCTTTACCTTCGATGATTTCTCGATTGATTTTTCTAAAAAAAATAAACAAGCTGATTTGCTCAAGCTTCGCCGGAAGTCAGGCATGGTGTTTCAAGATTATCACCTGTTTCCTCACCGCACAGTGCTTGAAAATGTGATGGAAGGTCCTGTTCAGGTGCAGCGCCGTCCAAAGGAAGTGGTTCGAAAAGAAGCCATTCAGCTCTTGCAAAAGGTCGGTCTTGAAGATAAAAAAGACCTGTATCCATTCCAGCTGTCAGGCGGTCAAAAGCAGCGTATCGGGATTGCCCGTGCACTTGCCATTCAGCCAGAGCTTATGCTTTTTGATGAACCTACCTCTGCGCTTGACCCTGAGCTTGTCGGGGAAGTCTTAAAGGTCATGAAGGATTTAGCGAAAGAAGGCTGGACGATGGCGGTCGTCACACATGAAATCAAGTTTGCCCAAGAAGTGGCGGACGAAGTGATTTTTATTGATGGCGGCGTCATCGTCGAACAAGGTCCTCCTGAAGAAATCTTCAAACGACCAAAGGAAGAACGAACAAAGCAATTTTTAAACCGGATTTTGAATCCAGTATGATCAAAAAGGCTGTTCTCACTTGATGAGAACAGCCTTTTTTTATATCTCTTTTTTCAGGCGAAGCGCCAATAAGTCTTGAAGGAGCAGTCTCGCTCCCTCTGGACTGATGACCACTCCACCCGATAGCACTTTGTTGGAGTTTGTCACTTCTCCTGTGACGATACAGGGCTTGTCCTGCCAATACGGCTTCATCACAATGTGACCTTCTTCTTGATAGATCTCCACCATATCTCGGGGATGAATTTTCAACCTTTTTCTTATATCTGTTGGCAGGACAATTCTTCCGACGTTATCTATATACTTTACATAGTCTTTACTTAACAAATTGACCCCCCCTGCATCTCTAGATATGATATAGACGATTCCCTGTTTATCCAGGGATTAAGCGCTCTAATCGGTTAATGAAAGAAGGAGCTGCAGGCTGATCCAATGGCTAAACACGCTTCCCATATATGATATATCTGTTTGGTGCAGGACCAATGAACGAAAAAGGATAACATGTGGTGAGGATAAGTTCTTCCTTTTCCTGTTGTAGTGTAATAATACTTTGATCATCTTTTTTCACAATCTTTGTTTTCTCAATTTCATAGGTAAATCGACCGTATGAAAGCTCAATAACGAGTTGATCCCCTTTCACAAGTTCTCCTGTTCGTCTAAACACAGTATCACGATGCCCAGATAAAACGATTTGTCCCTGTTCATTAGGAAAATAGCTCTCGTGATAATGACCAACTCCCTTTGCCAAATCCTCCGCCGCTGTTCCTTCTACAATTGGTAACTCAGCTTTTAACTTTGGAATGTGCAATAGCCCAATGGTTTCACCAGCCTTCGGCACAAAAGGGGAATCCGCTTTCCCCTTTTGCTGGATGGCTGCTTGTGCAGACTGGAATGACTGATCTACTTGTCTTTGTCCATCAACGATTTTCATATATCCTACAATCACAAGACAAATACCTGCTGTAATCAATAGAGCTGAGATGATTTTTTGAAACATGGACGATTATCCGTTTCTTTTTCTTCTTTTCCATACAATATGGATGCACCTATTAGTACAAGTGCAAATCCTGCTAGTAAAAAGTTGTACATCTCTGTTGCAGTGTTCGGAAGATGATGACCAGGTGTATCCGGTTCTGAATGAGAAGGCTGCTCTGGATTTGTTGGCACCCCTGGCACATGCGGCGGCGGTACTACCGCTGTTGAGTTTTCAGGTTTGTCTGGTTCGTCAACATTATCACCCTTCACAACTGCGATATTTTGAATGGTTTTACCTTCAGATCCTTTCGTGACCTTCGCTTCAAAAGTAACCATATGCCAGTCCGTGTCTTTGATATCACCAAATTGACCGGTCACTGTGCCTTTTGTGTAGTCTCCGTTGTCGTCATCTTTTGCATCTGTGACGGCTTGGTCATCTACTTTTAATGATCCTTCGACATATTCAAGACCTTCTGGCAGTTGATCTGCGATCACTAAGTCTTTGATGACACTGTCTTCTACACTATTTTTTGTTTTGATCGTGTAA
>NZ_ASJC01000012.1 GCF_000691145.1 Bacillus altitudinis 41KF2b
TTCCAATCGGAACTGGTCTTTTTTGTGTTTTTGGGACGTTTGGCACCAGATAAATGTGGAAATAATATTGTTAGTTGAGCGATTATCTTGAAAAATCGATCGAAAAAATTTATAGTAAGATTAAAGTCAAATATAGTCAAAGTCAATGGAGGAGGAGGCGGAGTGGCACAAAATATTTCTGATATCATCGAGCAGTATTTGAAGGAAGTCTTGGATCAGAATGGTCGAGAAATATTAGAAATTAAACGCAATGAAATTGCAGATAAGTTTCAATGCGTACCTTCACAAATTAACTATGTTATCAATACACGCTTTACGAGCGAAAGAGGTTATATCGTCGAAAGTAAGCGTGGCGGCGGTGGCTATATCCGTATCATTAAAGTCAAAATGAATGATGAAGTCGATTTATTGAACAACATTATTTCCCAAATATATCATCGTTTATCACAGGCTGCATCTGATCATATCATCATGCGTCTTGTTGAGAACAACATTTTATCCGAAAGAGAAGCAAAGATGATGATTAGTGTCATGGACCGTTCTGTTTTACACATTGATTTACCTGAACGAGATGAACTGAGAGCTCGGATGATGAAAGCGATGTTAAATGCTTTGAAATTAAAGTAAAGCGGGTGAAAAGATTGATTTGTCAAGAATGCAATGAGAGACCAGCCACTTTTCACTTTACGAAAGTAATAAATGGAGAAAAACAAGAAATGCACATATGTGAACAATGTGCAAAAGAAAACAGTGATTCATATGCTATGAGTGGAAACCAAGGTTTCTCGATTCACAACTTATTATCAGGCTTATTGAATATTGATCCTAGCTTTACCACAAGTGCGAATAAAGGATCATCTATTTTTCAAGAGGCAAGAGAAGTGGATCAATGTCCTAAGTGTGGCTTAACTTTTCAGCAATTCAGGAAAACAGGCCGTTTTGGCTGTGCAGAATGTTATCGAACCTTTGATCAGTATTTAAATCCTGTTTTAAGGAAAGTCCATAGTGGAAATACAGTCCATAATGGAAAAGTCCCTAAACGGATTGCTGGCAGTCTGCATGTTCGCCGGAAACTTGAGTTAATGCAGCAAGAACTGAAGCAGCTGATTGAACAGGAAGAGTTTGAAAAAGCAGCGGAAGTTCGAGATCAAATTCGTGCATTAGAGCATGAGCAATCTCAGCAGAGGGAGGGAGATTAACGACATGTCGCTCCAGCATTTTATTCAAGACGCATTAAGTCAATGGATGAAACAGAAAGGACCAGAAAGTGACATTGTTCTAAGCAGTCGTATTCGACTGGCACGCAATCTAGAGCATGTTCGTTTCCCAACTCAGTTTTCTCAAGAGGAGGCTGAAGCTGTTCTTCAGCAATTCGAGCAAAAGTTTGCGAGCCAGGAAGTGAAGGAAATTGGAAACTTTGTTCTGATTCGAATGAATGACACGCAGCCTTTGGCTAAAAGGGTACTTGTTGAAAAGCATTTGATTAGCCCCAATTTAGCAGAATCAAGATTTGGCGGCTGTTTGCTTTCAGAAAATGAAGAAATCAGTGTCATGCTGAATGAGGAAGACCATATTCGTATTCAATGCTTGTTCCCAGGATTTCAGCTGGCTAATGCACTAAAAGCAGCTAACCAAATAGATGACTGGATTGAAGAGCAAGTGGATTATGCGTTTTCAGAAAAGCGAGGATACTTAACGAGCTGTCCGACCAATGTAGGTACAGGTATTAGGGCTTCAGTCATGATGCACTTACCAGCATTAGCCCTGACAAGACAAATGAATCGCATTATTCCTGCAATTAATCAATTAGGTCTTGTGGTCAGAGGAATTTATGGTGAGGGTAGCGAAGCAATAGGAAACATCTTTCAAATTTCAAATCAAATGACACTGGGTCAATCAGAAGAAGATATTGTAGATGACTTGAATAGTGTGACGGCGCAGCTCATTGAACAAGAGCGATCTGCACGTAAGGCATTATATCAGACGTCTAAAATTGAACTTGAAGACAGAGTGTACCGTTCCTTGGGGATTTTGGCTAATTGTCGCATGATTGAATCTAAGGAAACGGCTAAGTGTTTGTCAGATGTGCGACTTGGAATTGATTTAGGTATCATTAAGGGGCTTTCAAGTAATATACTGAATGAACTCATGATTTTGACACAGCCTGGCTTCCTTCAGCAATATTCAGGAGGAGCCTTGGAACCAAATGAAAGAGATATAAAACGAGCAGCAATTATTAGAGAAAGGCTGCGCTTAGAAATGCATAGGAATGGACAGGAGGATGAAACGATATGATGTTTGGAAGATTCACTGAAAGAGCTCAAAAGGTATTAGCACTTGCACAAGAAGAAGCCATTCGCCTAGGCCATAAGAACATCGGAACAGAGCATATTTTACTTGGTCTTGTACGTGAAGGTGAGGGCATTGCCGCAAAAGCATTAGAAGCACTGGGCCTTGTTTCAGATAAAATCCAAAAAGAAGTCGAGAGCTTGATTGGAAGAGGGCAAGAGGTGTCTCAAGCTATTCCTCATTACACACCTAGAGCGAAGAAGGTTACGGAGCTTTCTATGGATGAAGCGAGAAAGCTGGGTCATTCCTATGTAGGAACAGAACATATTCTTTTAGGTCTTATTCGTGAGGGAGAGGGTGTAGCTGCCCGTGTTTTAAATAACCTCGGAGTAAGCTTAAATAAAGCACGCCAGCAAGTATTGCAGCTTCTAGGCAGCAATGAAACGGGTGCATCTGCGGCAGGATCTAATAGCAATGCCAATACACCAACTTTAGATAGCCTGGCAAGAGACTTAACAGCTATTGCGAAAGAGGACAGCTTGGACCCTGTGATTGGCCGTAGCAAAGAAATCCAGCGTGTCATTGAGGTATTAAGTAGAAGAACAAAGAATAACCCTGTGCTGATTGGAGAGCCTGGTGTTGGTAAAACAGCGATCGCAGAAGGCCTCGCACAGCAAATTATTCACAACGAAGTGCCTGAAATTCTGCGTGATAAACGAGTCATGACACTTGATATGGGAACCGTTGTAGCGGGAACGAAATATCGTGGTGAATTCGAGGATCGTTTGAAAAAAGTCATGGACGAAATCCGTCAGGCTGGAAATATCATTCTCTTCATTGATGAGCTTCATACACTGATTGGTGCAGGAGGAGCAGAGGGTGCGATTGATGCCTCTAATATTCTAAAACCATCTTTAGCACGTGGTGAGCTTCAATGTATCGGGGCAACAACGTTAGATGAGTACCGTAAATATATTGAAAAAGATGCTGCACTTGAACGTCGATTCCAGCCAATTCAAGTGGATCAGCCGTCTGTTGATGAAAGTATTCAAATTTTAAGAGGGCTTAGAGACCGTTATGAAGCACATCACCGTGTGTCTATTACAGATGAAGCCATTGAGGCGGCGGTAAAGCTTTCTGATCGTTATATCTCCGATCGTTTCCTTCCAGATAAGGCGATCGACTTAATTGATGAGGCGGGTTCAAAAGTTCGCTTACGTTCTTTCACAACACCGCCTAATCTAAAGGAACTTGAGCAAAAGCTGGATGAAGTACGCAAGGAAAAGGATGCAGCTGTTCAAAGTCAGGAATTTGAAAAAGCCGCTTCTCTTCGTGATACGGAGCAACGTTTGCGTGAAAAGGTAGAAGTGACGAAGAAATCTTGGAAAGAAAAGCAGGGGCAAGAGAATTCAGAGGTTTCTGTTGATGATATTGCAATGGTTGTTTCTAGCTGGACGGGAGTACCTGTTTCAAAAATTGCTCAAACAGAAACAGATAAGCTTCTAAACATGGAACAATTGCTCCACTCTCGCGTCATTGGACAGGATGAAGCAGTTGTTGCTGTTGCAAAAGCTGTAAGACGTGCCCGTGCTGGACTAAAAGATCCGAAACGTCCGATTGGCTCCTTTATTTTCTTAGGGCCAACAGGTGTTGGTAAGACTGAGCTTGCAAGAGCACTCGCTGAGTCTATCTTCGGTGATGAAGAAGCGATGATTCGTATTGATATGTCTGAGTACATGGAAAAACACTCGACTTCAAGACTTGTTGGATCACCTCCAGGCTATGTGGGTTATGATGAGGGCGGTCAGCTGACTGAAAAAGTGAGAAGAAAGCCATATTCTGTCGTGCTTCTAGATGAGATTGAAAAGGCGCACCCTGATGTGTTTAATATCTTACTTCAAGTGTTAGAAGATGGTCGTCTCACTGATTCTAAAGGTCGTACTGTTGACTTTAGAAATACGATTTTGATTATGACTTCAAACGTTGGAGCTAGTGAGCTGAAGCGCAATAAATATGTTGGCTTTAACGTGCAGGATGAAAGTCAAAATTACAAAGATATGAAAGGCAAAGTAATGGGTGAGTTGAAACGTGCGTTTAGACCGGAGTTCATCAACCGTATTGATGAAATCATTGTCTTCCACTCACTCGAAAAGAAACATCTAAAAGAGATTGTGTCTCTCATGTCTGATCAATTGACAAAACGACTAAAAGAGCAGGACCTTTCAATTGAATTGACGGAAGCAGCAAAAGCCAAGATTGCCGACGAAGGCGTAGATCTTGAGTATGGTGCTCGTCCGTTAAGAAGAGCGATTCAAAAGCACGTCGAGGATCGACTTTCTGAGGAATTGCTGAAAGGCAATATTGAAAAGGGCCAACATATCGTATTAGATGTAGAAGATGGAGAAATTGTCGTAAAAGCAACGGCTGCTACGAACTAATATAGTAAGAAAAAAGTGTGAGGCATACCAGTAAGTTGGATGCCTCCCTTTACTTATTTTCTGACCAGTATAAGGAGTTGTATTCTTCAATCTATGGCTAAGTCAAAATCAAAATTTATATGCCAATCGTGCGGTTATGAGTCAGCCAAATGGATGGGGAAATGTCCCGGCTGCGGCACTTGGAACAGTATGACAGAAGAGGTCGTTCGTAAAGAGCCGGCAAATCGTCGAAGTGCGTTTAATCATTCTGTTCAAACCATTCAAAAACCTTCACCTATATCTGCAATTGAAACATCCGAAGAACCCCGAATTAAAACGAATTTAGAAGAATTTAACCGAGTATTAGGAAGTGGAATTGTCAAAGGTTCACTCGTTCTTATTGGCGGTGATCCTGGGATTGGGAAGTCCACACTATTATTACAAGTTTCAGCACAGCTATCAGATCAAAATCAGAATGTGTTATACATATCTGGTGAGGAATCAATCAAACAAACGAAGCTTAGGGCGGACCGTCTCGGTATTGAAAGTGCCTCTTTACATGTTTTGGCTGAAACCGATATGGAGTATATAACGTCTGCTATACAAGAGATGAAACCCGCTTTTGTTGTGGTCGATTCAATTCAAACCGTTTATCAAAGCGATATCACGTCAGCTCCTGGATCTGTTTCTCAGGTGAGGGAATGCACTGCCCAGCTGATGAAAATTGCCAAGACGAATGGTATTCCTATTTTTATCGTTGGTCACGTGACGAAGGAAGGCTCGATTGCTGGGCCGCGCCTTTTAGAGCATATGGTAGATACAGTTCTTTATTTTGAAGGGGAGCGTCATCATACGTTTCGTATTTTAAGGGCAGTGAAAAACCGTTTTGGTTCAACGAATGAATTAGGAATTTTTGAAATGAGAGAGGAAGGGCTCACAGAGGTATTAAACCCATCAGAAATCTTCTTAGAAGAGCGGTCAGCAGGTGTATCTGGATCGTGTGTTGTTGCCTCAATGGAAGGAACAAGACCTGTTCTAGTGGAGATACAAGCACTTATTTCACCGACGAGCTTTGGGAATCCACGGAGAATGGCTACTGGCCTTGATCATAACCGAGTGTCATTGCTTATGGCCGTTTTAGAAAAACGGGTAGGGCTGCTGCTGCAAAACCAAGATGCCTATTTAAAGGTCGCAGGTGGTGTGAAACTTGATGAACCAGCGATTGACTTGGCTATTGCCGTTAGTATTGCATCAAGCTTTAAAGATGCAGCGCCGCATCAAGCAGATTGCTTTATAGGAGAAGTGGGTCTGACGGGAGAAGTCAGAAGAGTATCAAGAATTGAACAGCGTGTGCAGGAAGCTGCTAAACTAGGATTTAAGCGAATGTTTATTCCTCAGGCGAATATAGATGGATGGAAAAAACCGAGAGGGATTGAGTTAGTCGGTGTAGAAAATGTAGCAGAGGCACTTCGTATTTCACTAGGGGGATCATAGAAATGGAAAAAGAGAAAAAAGGAGCGAGAGAAGTCGATCTCTTAGATATTGTCCAGTTTGTGGCACCGGGGACACCCCTGCGGGCAGGGATTGAAAACGTCCTAAGAGCCAATACTGGAGGGCTCATTGTTGTTGGTTATAACGATAAAGTGAAAAGTGTGGTAGATGGAGGATTTCATATTAATTCTGCATTCTCCCCAGCACATTTATATGAATTGGCGAAGATGGATGGGGCGATTATTTTAAGTGACTCTGGTCAAAAAATCTTGTATGCGAATACACAGCTCATGCCGGATGCAACCATTCATTCATCAGAAACAGGCATGAGACACCGAACGGCTGAACGTGTAGCAAAGCAGACAGGCTGCTTAATCATTGCCATTTCTGAACGTCGGAACGTCATTACCTTATACCAAGGGAATCGACGATATACGCTGAAAGATATTGGTTTTATTTTGACGAAGGCCAACCAAGCGATACAAACACTTGAGAAATATAAAACCATTTTAGATCATGCCATTTCTGCGTTAAGCGCCTTAGAATTTGAAGAGCTTGTGACCTTTGGTGATGTATTATCCGTGCTGCATCGTTATGAAATGGTACTTAGAATCAAAAATGAAATCAATATGTATATCAAAGAGCTTGGGACAGAAGGACACTTGATCCGTCTGCAAGTCAATGAGCTGATTACAGATATGGAGCAGGAAGCGGCGTTATTTATTAAAGATTACGTGAAAGAAAAGATCAAAGATCCATATGTGCTGCTGAAACAGCTCCAAGATATGTCGAGCTTTGAACTTTTAGATGATTCAATTTTGTACAAGTTACTCGGCTATCCAGCATCTACAAATATTGACGAATATGTGTACACTAGAGGATACAGATTACTTCATAAAATCCCTAGACTGCCTATGCCAATCGTTGAAAACGTGGTCGAAGCATTTGGTGTGCTAGATCGAATTATGGAAGCGGATGTACAAGATTTGGATGAAGTAGAAGGAATTGGAGAAGTAAGAGCGAAAAAGATAAAAAAAGGATTAAAAAGACTGCAAGAAAAACATTATATCGACCGTCAGCTATAAAAAGAGAAATTTTTCTTAAATACGGTTAAAAATGGATGAATATGGGTATATTAATGATGGTTTTGTTTTCTGTTCATGATGATAGGAAACTTAAGCATATATCAATGTCAGATGAAGGTGGATTGACAGATGAAAAATAAAGGAGGTGAAGGTATGTTAAAAAGAATCGTTCAGGCGTTTTTTATCATTTTCGGTGCAGTTGTAGGGATTTTTATCATTCCAGAGTTATTTCTGCTGTTAAATGTGAAGGACATACCTTTCATAACAAATGCTTACTCTTCAGCACTAATAGGAGCCGCTGTGTTCTTTATCATTGGTAAATGGTGCACAGGCTATGTGGTTAATTGGGTGAAATGGATCGAGGATTCTCTATTGAAGGCGCCTCTTCCTGATCTTATATCTGGAAGTTTCGGTTTAGTATTTGGACTTATTCTAGCATATCTTATTGTAAACGTGATCCCGCTAAACAATATCCCATATCATATTTTTGGTACCATTATTCCGATTTTCCTGGCTTTCTTTTTAGGATACCTTGGATTTCAGGTAGGGTTTAAGAAGAAGGATGAAATGATGGGGCTGTTCTCCCGATCTGCAAAGGTCACAAAGAAAAAAGGAGCAGCTGATGATGAACCTGAAATAGAAGATAAAAAGCTGAAAATTTTAGACACAAGTGTTATCATTGATGGAAGAATCGCAGATATTTGTCAAACTGGATTCCTAGAAGGTGTGATGGTCATTCCTCAATTTGTACTCGAGGAATTACAGCATATTGCAGACTCTTCTGATGTATTAAAGAGAAATAGAGGCCGAAGAGGTCTTGATATTTTAAATCGTATCCAAAAAGAACTGGATATTAAAGTTGAAATTTACGAAGGTGACTTTGAGGATATTCAAGAGGTTGACAGCAAGCTTGTGAAACTCGCTAAGTTAACTTCAGGTGTTGTTGTGACAAATGATTTTAATTTAAATAAAGTATGCGAACTTCAAAAAGTAGCAGTGTTAAACATCAATGATCTAGCCAATGCAGTCAAACCGGTTGTACTGCCTGGGGAAGAAATGAAGGTACAGGTCATCAAAGATGGGAAAGAGCATAACCAAGGTGTTGCTTACTTAGATGACGGTACAATGATTGTGGTCGAAGAAGGACGCAATTATATTGGAAAAGACATTGATGTGCTCGTCACGAGTGTGCTGCAAACTGCTGCTGGAAGAATGATTTTTGCGAAGCCAAAACTTCTGGAGAAGGCGCTCTAAAGGGAGAACGAACATGTATTATGAAGTAGTTATTCCGGCTGCGGGGCAGGGGAAGCGAATGAAGGCCGGCCGCAATAAACTTTTTATTGAATTGAAAAGAATGCCGGTCATCATCCACACACTGAAGGTGTTTGACGCTCATTCACAATGCAGACGCATGATCTTAGCGATCAATGAGGAAGAGCGTCGTGACTTTGAAAGGCTACTGAAGGTACACGCTTTTCAAACGCCTGTTTCACTTGTCACTGGCGGTGAAGAACGGCAGCAAAGTGTATACGAAGGATTGAAGGCTGTGCAAGATGCGGACATCGTGCTTGTTCATGATGGCGCAAGGCCTTTTATTAAGCATACACAGATTGACTTGCTCGTTAAAGCAGCGATTGAAAAAGGCTCCGCAGTCGTAGCGGTACCAGTGAAAGACACAATCAAACGCGTTCAAGAAGGCAAAGTGGAACAAACCATTGAACGTCAGAGCTTGTGGGCAGTCCAGACCCCACAAGCTTTTCGTCATTCTATTTTAAAAGAAGCGCATGAACATGCGGAGCGGACAGGCTTTCTTGGAACAGATGACGCCAGTCTTGTGGAACAATTACACGGTGAGAGTGTGTATATTGTCCAAGGAGACTATACCAATATTAAACTGACAACACCGGATGATTTATTGGTTGCTAAGGCAATTATGGATGCGGAAAGAGGGTACTAGAACATGTTTAGAATAGGACAAGGTTTTGATGTACATCAATTAACAGAGGGAAGACCTCTTATTATTGGCGGTGTGACGATCCCTTATGAAAAGGGTCTACTTGGGCATTCAGATGCGGATGTACTGCTTCATACTGTGGCGGATGCCTGCCTAGGTGCGATTGCAGAAGGAGATATCGGCAGACATTTCCCAGACACGGATCCTGAGTTTAAAGATGCAGACTCTTTTAAATTACTTCAGCACGTGTGGGCACTTGTAAAAGAAAAAGGCTATACACTGGTGAATATCGATTGCACGATCATGGCGCAAAAACCAAAGATGGCACCATACATTCAGCCAATGTGTGAGAAAATCGCAGAAGCCCTTGAGGCAGATGTCACACAGGTGAATGTCAAAGCAACAACGACAGAGAAACTTGGATTTACAGGAAGAGGCGAAGGAATTGCCTCTCAAGCAACCGTACTTCTTCAGAAAAAGTAAAATCCATTTTGATGAGAATGGGTTTTGATGATAAAATACGTTTATAAAAAATTGGTGTCAGACAACATGATGCAGATGAAAGGAAGTTAAACTCATGGGAAATGAAGTGCGTGTTCGTTATGCACCGAGTCCAACTGGTCATTTACATATTGGGAATGCTAGAACGGCTCTTTTCAACTATTTGTTCGCACGCAGCCAAGGCGGCAAATTTATTATTCGAATCGAGGATACGGATCAAAAGCGTAATGTAGAAGGCGGAGAAGAAAGCCAGCTTCGCCACCTGCAGTGGCTCGGAATTGATTGGGATGAGAGCATTGATAAAGATGGGGGCTACGGTCCTTACAGACAATCAGAGCGTAATGATATTTACAAAAAATATTATGACGAGCTGCTAGAGAAAGATTTGGCGTATAAGTGCTATTGTACGGCTGAAGAACTAGAAGAAGAGCGTGAAGCACAAATTGCCCGCAGTGAAATGCCTCGATACTCTGGTAAATGCAGTCATTTATCAAAAGAAGAAGAGGACAAGCTGATTGCTGAAGGAAGAGAGCCAAGCATCCGCTTCCGAGTGCCTAAAGGAGAAATCATCAAATTTGACGATATGGTCAAAGGCGAGATTTCATTTGAAACAGACGGCATCGGTGACTTTGTTATTGTGAAGAAAGATGGTACACCAACGTATAACTTCGCTGTAGCGGTGGATGATCATTTGATGAAAATGACTCACATTCTTCGTGGTGAGGATCACATTTCGAATACACCTAAACAAATTATGGTCTTCAATGCATTTGGCTGGGATGTTCCGCTGTTCGGACATATGACGCTGATTGTAAACGAGAACCGCAAGAAATTAAGCAAGCGTGATGAATCAATTATCCAGTTCATCGAACAGTATAAGAACTTGGGCTATTTACCAGAAGCTTTGTTTAACTTCATTGCACTACTTGGGTGGTCTCCAGTTGGTGAAGAGGAACTATTTACAAAAGAGCAGTTCATCGATATTTTCGATGTCAATCGACTTTCTAAGTCACCAGCTCTCTTCGATATGCATAAACTAAAATGGGTGAATAACCAATACGTAAAAGCACTTGATCTTGATCAAGTTGTGGCACTTACACTTCCACATCTTCAAAAGGCAGGCAAGGTAAGCGAGCAGCTGTCAGAAGAAGAAAACACGTGGGTGCGCAAACTCATTTCTCTATACCACGAGCAATTGAGCTACGGAGCAGAAATTGTTGAGTTAACAGAGTTGTTCTTTAAGGAACAAATTGAGTATAATCAAGAGGCAAAGGAAGTTCTTGCAGAAGAGCAAGTACCAGAAGTGATGGCTTCGTTTGCAGGTCAGCTTGAACGTCTTGAGTCTTTCACACCTGATGAAATCAAGGCTGCCATTAAAGCTGTGCAAAAAGAAACAGGGCATAAAGGTAAGAAACTATTCATGCCAATTCGTGTGGCTGTCACTGGACAAACGCATGGCCCAGAGCTTCCGCAAAGTATTGAACTACTAGGTAAAGAGACGGTATTAAACCGCATTAAACAAATATAAGGAAAATCGTTGCGAGGGAGAAGTACAATGTTTTCGCCTATCACAGAAAGAGTCTTCACCGGCTGAAAGAGACTTATGGGCAGACGTTGGAAATGCACCCTCAAGACCCTTGAGGAACACGTATGTTAGTATGCAAGGGCGGTACCCTCCGTTATGGGATGAAGTTGAGAAGGCTGCGAAATGAGGGCTTTCTAAACAGAGTGGAACCGCGTTTTCAAAACGTCTCTGTCATATGGCAGAGGCGTTTTTTATTTGTCCAAAAAAGAGAGCAAGTCCTAAGAGAGATTGATGGGGAAGAACGGGGGGAGCATGTGTTTTTCAAAATGCTGAAAGAAGATATTGATACTGTGTTTGATCAAGATCCTGCTGCTAGAAGCTATCTTGAAGTAGTGCTAACCTATTCAGGGCTTCATGCGATTTGGGCTCATCGTGTTGCGCATGCATTTTACAAGCGTAAGCTGTATTTTCTTGCGCGGATCATTTCTCAGGTCAGCCGGTTTTTCACAGGGGTTGAGATTCACCCAGCAGCAACCATCGGCCGGCGGTTCTTTATTGATCACGGCATGGGCGTCGTGATTGGGGAAACATGTGAAATTGGCGATAACGTCACTGTTTTCCAAGGCGTGACATTAGGGGGAACAGGGAAAGAAAAGGGAAAGCGGCATCCAACTATTTTGGACGATGCGCTGATTGCGACTGGTGCTAAGGTGCTCGGTTCCATTACCGTAGGAAAAGGGTCCAAGATTGGTGCGGGGTCTGTTGTGTTAAAAGACGTACCAGACCATTCTACTGTTGTAGGTATACCTGGGCGAGTGGTCGTTCAAAATGGAAAGAAAATCAATCGTGATCTCAATCATCAAGATTTGCCAGATCCCGTTTCTGATCGTTTCAAAGAATTGGAGCGAGAAATGGAAAAGCTAAAACGTGAGCTGGCTTCATTGAGCAGAAAGGAAGAACAATCATGACAATCAATATTTATAATACATTGACACGTAAGAAAGAAGAGTTTGTCCCACTTGAACCAGGAAAGGTGAAAATGTATGTATGCGGACCAACCGTGTATAACTACATTCATATCGGGAATGCAAGACCGGCCATTGTATATGACACGGTACGTAAGTATTTAGAATATAGCGGCTATGATGTGAATTTCGTATCCAACTTTACTGATGTGGATGATAAACTCATCAAAGCAGCAAATGAATTAGGCGAAGATGTCCCAACGATTGCTGATCGATTTATCCAAGCATACTTTGAGGACGTCAGTGCATTAGGCTGCAAAAAAGCAGACCTTCACCCACGAGTGACAGAAAATATGGATGATATCATTGCGTTTATCGCCACATTGATTGAAAAAGGCTACGCCTATGAAGCAGATGGTGACGTGTATTACAGCACACGCTCATTTGAAGGCTACGGAAAACTGTCTCACCAATCGATTGATGAATTAAAGACAGGTGCCCGTATTCGTGTAGGTGAAAAGAAAAGGGATGCACTCGACTTTGCATTATGGAAGGCCGCAAAGGATCAGGAGATTTCTTGGGATAGCCCGTGGGGCGAAGGGCGGCCAGGCTGGCACATCGAGTGCTCTGCGATGGTCAAAAAATATTTAGGCGATACGATTGACATTCATGCTGGCGGACAGGATTTAACGTTCCCTCATCACGAGAATGAGATTGCTCAATCTGAGGCTTTGACAGGAAAACCTTTTGCGAAGTATTGGATGCATAACGGGTATATTAATATTGAGAATGAAAAAATGTCAAAATCACTTGGGAACTTTGTGCTCGTACATGACATTATTAAAGAACAAGATCCAGATGTGCTTCGTTTCTTTATGCTGTCGGTTCACTATCGTCATCCAATCAATTACTCCATTGACTTATTGGAAAGTACAAAGAGTGCATTTAACAGACTCAAAACATCTTATTCAAATCTACATCATCGCCTTGAGAGCAGTACCAATTTAACAGAGGATAACACTGAATGGTTGACAAAGATTGAAGAGCAGCGAGCGACATTTATTTCTGAAATGAATGATGACTTCAATACGGCAAATGCCATCTCTGTTTTATTTGAACTAGCGAAACAAGCGAATTACTATATGGAAAATGATCATACTTCCGAGGAAGTGATCAAGGCATTTATTGGCTTGTTCCAAGAAATCACATCCGTCCTCGGCTTCTCACTAGAAGAAAAGCACACGCTTGACGAAGAGGTAGAAGCATTAATTGAGAAGCGGAATGAAGCTAGAAGGAATCGTGACTTCGCATTGTCTGATCAAATTCGTGACCAGTTAAAGAGCATGAATATTGTATTGGAGGATACTCCTCAAGGTACGCGCTGGAAAAGAGGAGAATAGGTCATGTTGAATTTTGAAAAGCTGAAAGACGGAAAACAGTTGAACGGACTTGCGCTTGCTTATATGGGTGATGCCATTTTTGAAGTATACGTGAGGCATCACCTCCTCCAAACGGGGGCGACCAAACCAAATGAGCTTCATAAACGTGCAAGTAAGATCGTTTCAGCTAAATCTCAGGCCGCTATTTTATTTGAGCTTCAGCAGAAGGGCTTTTTCACAGAAGCGGAAGAAGCGGTGCTGAAAAGAGGAAGAAATGCAAAATCAGGCACAGTGCCTAAAAACACAGACGTTCAAACGTATCGTTATAGTACAGCGTTTGAAGCGCTCATGGGTTATTTATTTATTGAGAAGCAGGACGAACGCTTAGAAGAGTTGATTAGTCAGGCGATTGAAATCGGAACGTCAGGGAGGAAGACAAATGAGTCAGCAACATGATTATGTGATTGGGAAAAATGCAGTGATTGAAACACTGAAGTCAGATCGGGAGTTATACAAGCTCTGGATGGCAGAAAACACTGTAAAAGGACAAGCCCAACAGGTCATTGAACTCGCGAAAAAGCAAAATATCACCATTCAGTATGTTCCGAGGAAAAAGCTTGATCAGATGGTAACAGGTCAGCACCAGGGAATCGTTGCACAAGTAGCAGCATATGAATATGCAGAATTGGACGATCTGTATCAAATTGCTGAAAAGCGGAATGAACAACCATTTTTCATCATCTTAGATGAAATTGAAGATCCGCACAATTTAGGGTCGATCATGCGTACGGCCGATGCTGTTGGTGCACATGGAATCGTCATTCCAAAACGACGAGCGGTAGGCTTGACGACAACTGTTGCGAAAGCATCTACTGGAGCCATTGAACATATCCCGGTCGCAAAAGTAACCAATCTTTCCAGAGCTCTTGATGAAATGAAGGAAAGAGGAATCTGGGTGGCAGGGACAGATGCATCTGCGAAGCAGGACTACAGACAATTTGACGGCACGATGCCTCTCGCTCTTGTCATCGGCAGTGAAGGAAAAGGAATTGGCCGATTGATTAAGGAAAAATGTGATTTCTTGATTAAATTGCCAATGGCCGGGCAGGTCACTTCATTAAATGCATCAGTTGCCGCTAGTCTATTGATGTATGAAGTGTATCGAAAACGTTATCCGTTAGGAGAATAGAGATGGACATCCTCTTAGTCGATGGATACAACATGATAGGTGCATGGCCTCGTTTGCAGCACTTAAAAGAAAACAGCTTTGAAGAAGCCAGAGACGTGCTGATTCAACATTTAGCAGAATATCAAGCATATACAGGGTATCGAGTCATTGTCGTATTCGATGCCCATATGGTCAAAGGAATCGAAAAGAAGCGGACAAACCACCGAGTAGAGGTCATCTTTACAAGAGAAAATGAAACGGCTGATGAGCGGATTGAAAAACTGGCACAAGACTTGAATAACATTCGGACGCAAATTCATGTGGCGACCTCTGATTATACAGAACAATGGGCGATTTTTGGACAGGGTGCACTTCGTAAGTCAGCACGAGAGCTCTTAAGAGAGATAGAAGTGATTGAACGAAAGATTGAAACACGTGTCAAAAAGATTACTTCTGATAAACCAGCATCCAAAATTGAATTGTCAGAAGATGTATTGAAAACGTTTGAAAAATGGCGGCGGGGAAACTTGGAATAGCTTGACGATATTTCAACCATTATTGTATAATATTTCTATCTAGGTGCGGTCGGGGGGATCGAAGTGAATCTAAACAACAGCAAGGGTAAGTCCATCAGAGAGCAATTTTGCCAGTTGGAAGATGAACAAGTCATTGAAAGGGTTCATGTCGGAGATAGTGATGCGCTAGATTATTTAATAACGAAATACCGCAATTTTGTACGTGCGAAAGCAAGATCTTATTTCTTGATTGGAGCGGATCGAGAGGACATTGTCCAAGAGGGGATGATCGGACTTTATAAGTCTATCCGCGATTTCAGAGAGGACAAGCTTACTTCATTTAAGGCTTTTGCAGAATTATGTATTACCCGCCAAATTATCACCGCAATTAAAACAGCTACTCGCCAAAAACATATCCCGTTAAATTCCTATGTATCATTAGACAAGCCGATATACGATGAAGAATCGGACAGAACATTATTGGACGTCATTTCCGGTGCTAAAGCGCTTAACCCAGAAGATTTAATCATTAGCAAAGAAGAATTTGATGATATTGAAATGAAAATGGGTGAATTACTAAGCGAGCTGGAAAGAAAGGTACTTGTGCTTTATCTTGATGGTAGGTCCTATCAGGAGATTTCTGAAGATTTAAACCGTCATGTGAAATCAATTGATAACGCACTCCAAAGAGTAAAGAGAAAATTAGAGAAATATTTAGAGCTGCGCGAGATCAGTCTCTAATCAAACCTATATTGACAGCTTTTTCGACACTGTGATAAGGTACTAAGGAAATGATGTCGAGAAAATAGGTGTAAATATGAGGAAAAAGATTACTCTAGCCTGTAAAGACTGCGGAAGCCGCAATTATACGACAATGAAAAGTGTTGCTTCAGCAGCTGAAAGATTAGAAGTTAAGAAATATTGCAAGACTTGTAATTCACATAAAACACATTTAGAAACGAAGTAGGATTTGCGTTCTTTAATCTGTGGAGGTCTTTTACATGCGTATTATCAGTTTCTTAAAAAGTGTCGGGAAAGAAATGAAAAAGGTCAGCTGGCCAAAGAAAAACGAAATGGTCCGCTACACGATCACTGTTATTTTAACAGTCGTATTTTTTGCCATCTTTTTCTCTTTTCTTGATATAGGAATCTCACAATTAATCGAATTAATTCATTAATACTTGAATAATGGTCTGCTGAACGTGCTATAATAGATCATAATATGACTTGCCAAAAAACCCGTTTTACGGGTTTTTTCAATTGCTTGAAAATATTTACCGGTACTCGAGATTCGTCAAATAGACATTATGAAATGTGGGGAGGGAAGGACTAAATAGTCCTGAACGAAAATGGAAAAGAATTGGTATGTTGTGCATACGTACTCTGGCTATGAGAACAAAGTGAAAGCGAACTTGGAAAAGCGTGTTGAATCAATGGGCATGCAGGATAAAATTTTCCGCGTTGTTGTACCAGAAGAAGAAGAAACGGACATTAAAAACGGTAAGAAAAAAGTAGTGAAAAAGAAAGTATTCCCTGGATATGTGCTAGTAGAAATCGTCATGACTGACGATTCTTGGTATGTCGTTCGTAATACACCAGGTGTGACAGGATTCGTTGGATCAGCTGGATCAGGTTCTAAGCCGACAGCGTTATTACCTGGCGAAGCAGAAACCATTCTGAAGAGAATGGGACTTGAAGAGCGCAAGACAGAAATTGACTTTGAACTAAAAGAAACAGTCAAGGTCATCGATGGACCATTTGCTAACTTCACAGGCTCTATCGAAGAGATTGATTATGATAAAAGCAAAGTCAAAGTATTCGTTAATATGTTTGGTAGAGAAACTCCTGTGGAACTTGAGTTCACACAGATCGATAAATTGTAATTTAAAAGAGCTTGAAATGAGTGTATAGAAGTGGTAATATAGCAAAGGTACGTCTTGAGTTCGCTCAAGATCGCTAGCTAGTTATTTCGTCATTCATATAAAGAATGAAGTTGTTGAGTGGGAGGGGGATTCCCCTATTACCACATCACGGACTTTAAGGAGGTGTGTCTCGTGGCTAAAAAAGTAGTTAAAGTTGTTAAATTGCAAATTCCTGCTGGAAAAGCTAACCCAGCTCCACCAGTTGGACCTGCACTAGGTCAAGCCGGTGTTAATATCATGGGATTCTGTAAGGAGTTTAACGCTCGTACAGCTGACCAAGCTGGTCTTATCATTCCTGTTGAAATTTCGGTTTTTGAAGACCGTTCATTTACATTTATTACTAAAACTCCACCTGCTGCAGTTTTACTTAAAAAAGCAGCTGGTATTGAGTCTGGTTCTGGTGAACCTAACCGTAATAAAGTGGCAACTGTTAAGCGTGATAAAGTACGCGAAATCGCGGAAACAAAAATGCCTGACTTAAACGCTGCTAGCGTTGAATCAGCTATGCGCATGGTTGAAGGTACTGCACGCAGTATGGGTATTGTCATCGAAGATTAATTTTTTGTCTTGTTGGGTTGCGAGTTTGGTTTTGACAAGTTCGCAACCCTTATTCGTGGGAGGTTATTCCGCTAAAACCACATAAGGAGGATTTTTATAATGGCTAAAAAAGGTAAAAAGTATGTAGAAGCTGCTAAGCTAATCGAACGTACTAAAGCGTATGATGTAGCTGAAGCTGTTTCTCTTACAAAAAAAGCAAATACAGCGAAATTTGATGCGACTGTAGAAGTTGCTTTTCGTTTGGGCGTAGACCCTCGTAAAAACGATCAACAAATCCGCGGTGCAGTTGTACTTCCTAACGGAACTGGTAAAACTCAACGCGTTCTTGTGTTCGCTAAAGGCGAAAAAGCAAAAGAAGCAGAAGCTGCTGGAGCAGACTACGTTGGAGATTCTGATTACATCACTAAAATCCAACAAGGCTGGTTCGAATTCGATGTAATCGTTGCGACACCTGACATGATGGGTGAAGTTGGTAAGATCGGTCGTGTACTTGGACCAAAAGGTCTTATGCCAAACCCTAAAACAGGAACTGTAACTTTCGAAGTTGAAAAAGCAATCAATGAAATCAAAGCTGGTAAAGTAGAATACCGCGTTGATAAAGCTGGTAACATCCACGCGCCAATCGGAAAGGTTTCTTTCGAGGACGAAAAGCTTGTTGAGAACTTTGCAACAATCTATGACACAATCCTTAAAGCGAAACCTGCAGCGGCTAAAGGTGTATACGTGAAAAACGTTTCTGTTACATCTACTATGGGCCCTGGCGTGAAAGTGGACCCATCTTCTTTCTCTGCAAAATAATTCTTGACTTGTCACAACCGTTTTGATAATATCAAAATGTTGTAAAATAGAATAATCATTTATACCGTAGACAGCAGGGGCCTTATGGCTTAATTAACCCGCCGAGGTGTATATGTCACAGTCTTACGTTAACGTATGCTTGTATATACAGCCTCCATGTCTTAATGGAGGCTTTTTATATGGAGAACCGTTCGTTAGGAACGTGATGGCCTGATCGGTATAAGTGTTACACAAAGAATGTACAGGAGGTGTAACCATGAGCAATGCAATCGATACTAAAAAAGTTGTCGTTGATGAAATTACTTCTAAATTTAAAGACAGTTTGTCTACTGTAATCGTAGATTACCGCGGTCTTTCAGTTTCTGAAGTGACTGAACTTCGTAAACAGCTTCGTGATGCTGGTGTAGAATTCAAAGTTTACAAAAATACTTTGACTCGCCGTGCAGTTGAACAAGTTGAACTAACGGGTTTAAACGATTTCTTAACAGGTCCAAACGCTATCGCATTCAGTAACGAAGATGTTATCGCACCTGCGAAAATCATCAACGAATTTGCGAAAAGCCACGAAGCTTTAGAAATCAAAGCTGGTGTTATCGAAGGAAACGTAGCGACTGTAGAAGAAGTGAAGGCTCTTGCGGAACTTCCGTCTCGCGAAGGCTTACTATCTATGTTGCTTAGCGTTCTTCAAGCTCCAGTTCGTAACCTTGCTCTTGCTACTAAAGCAGTTGCAGATCAAAAAGAAGAACAAGGCGCTTAATGCGTACTTGACGTAAAAAACTTAAAAATGGAGGAATTACAAATGGCTTTAAATATCGAAGAAATCATTGCTTCAGTTAAAGAAGCAACTGTACTTGAGTTAAACGACTTAGTAAAAGCAATCGAAGAAGAATTTGGCGTAACTGCTGCTGCTCCTGTAGCTGTAGCTGCTGGTGGCGGTGCTGCTGCTGAAGAAAAAACTGATTTTGATCTAGTACTTGCTGGTGCTGGAGACCAAAAAATCAAAGTTATTAAAGTGGTTCGTGAAATCACTGGTCTTGGCTTGAAAGAAGCTAAAGAACTTGTTGACAACACTCCAAAACCACTTAAAGAAGGTATTGCTAAAGAAGAAGCTGAAGAACTTAAAGCTAAGCTTGAAGAAGTTGGCGCTTCTGTAGAAGTTAAGTAATCTTCGCCTAATCTTTTGGGAAAGCTCGCTTTTACTGGCGGGCTTTTTCTTTTCTAATCTCCTGAAACGATTGAATCCAGAGGAGGTCCATTCACCATGAGTGACCACTATTATACGGAAAAGCCATCAGTGAAAAGCAATAAACAGACATGGGACTTCACCTTGAGAAACCGTAGCTTTACTTTTACAAGTGACAGTGGAGTGTTTTCTAAGAAAGAAGTCGACTATGGTTCAAGGCTTTTAATTGAAGCTTTTGAAGAACCTGACTTGGATGGCGACGTCTTAGATGTCGGTTGCGGTTATGGACCGATCGGCTTATCGTTAGCAAACGAAATGACAGGCCGCACCATTCATATGATTGATGTGAACGAAAGAGCAGTCGAACTTTCAAAGGAAAACGCTAAGCATAATCGCATTGATAATGTCCGCATCTATCAAAGTGATTTGTTCTCGAATGTTCATTCATCAGCTGCTTTTGCCTCTATACTGACCAATCCCCCAATACGGGCAGGGAAGAAAGTAGTACATGCGATCTTTGAAAAAAGTGCTGATCATTTATTGCCGGAAGGTGAGTTGTGGGTGGTTATTCAGAAAAAACAAGGTGGACCATCTGCGATTGAGAAATTAGAGCAACTTTTTGGAGAAGTGACGGTCGTTATGAAAAAAAAGGGCTACTATATTATCAAAGCTAAAAAAGTTTGACGCAGTTTCCTAGCTGTGTTAACATTATAAAATGCCAATGTGTATATTTTGCTTGATAGGCTTAAAAAACAACTATTTTGTATAAATTATGCATACTTGGGAAAACTAATAAAATCGGTATTTGTTTTTGGATGTGGTTTTCTTATTTTAGAAACCCTTTTTTCTTTTGTCTTGTAAAAGTATTTCTTTACTGACATTTGAAAGACAGAAATACTTTTTACACATATAATACGCATGATTTGAGGGGTGAATCAGTTGACAGGTCAACTAGTTCAGTATGGACGACACCGCCAGCGCAGAAGCTACGCACGCATAAGCGAAGTGTTAGAATTACCAAATCTCATTGAAATTCAAACCTCTTCTTATCAGTGGTTTCTTGATGAGGGTCTTAGAGAGATGTTTCAAGATATATCCCCAATTGAGGATTTTACTGGTAACCTTTCTCTTGAATTCATTGATTACAGCCTAGGGGATCCTAAGTATCCTGTAGCAGAATCAAAAGAACGTGATGTAACTTACTCTGCTCCACTAAGAGTAAAAGTTCGTTTAATTAACAAAGAAACTGGAGAAGTAAAAGACCAGGATGTGTTTATGGGTGATTTCCCAATCATGACAGACACAGGTACTTTTATCATTAATGGTGCGGAACGTGTAATCGTTTCTCAGTTAGTACGTTCTCCAAGTGTATATTTCAGTGGTAAAGTAGACAAAAACGGTAAAAAAGGTTTTACTGCGACTGTCATTCCAAACCGTGGCGCATGGTTAGAATACGAAACTGATGCGAAGGATGTAGTCTATGTACGCATCGATCGCACACGTAAGTTGCCGGTTACGGTTCTTTTGCGTGCTCTCGGCTTCAGCTCTGATCAAGAGATACTTGACCTCATTGGCGAGAATGAATACTTACGCAACACGTTGGAAAAGGACAATACAGAGAATGCCGATAAAGCACTTCTCGAAATCTACGAGCGTCTTCGTCCCGGAGAGCCGCCAACTGTTGAAAATGCGAAAAGCTTGCTAGACTCTCGCTTCTTTGATCCGAAGAGATATGACTTAGCAAATGTTGGACGCTACAAGATTAATAAGAAGCTTCATATTAAAAATAGACTATTCAATCAAAAATTGGCTGAAACGCTAGTTGATCCTGAAACAGGTGAAATCCTAGCAGAAAAAGGTCAAATTTTAGATAGAAGAGTGCTTGATAAAGTTCTTCCATACTTAGAAAACGGCATCGGATTTAGAAAGCTTTATCCAAACGGTGGCGTAGTAGAGGATGAAGTAGAACTTCAATCTATCAAGATTTATGCACCAACTGATCAAGAAGGCGAGCAAGTGATCAACGTGATTGGTAATGCATATGTAGAGGAAGCTGTGAAGAACATCACGCCTTCTGACATCATTGCTTCAATCAGTTACTTCTTTAATCTGCTTCATGGAGTAGGTGACACAGATGATATCGATCACCTTGGTAACCGTCGTCTGCGTTCTGTAGGTGAACTTCTGCAAAACCAATTCCGTATTGGTTTAAGCAGAATGGAGCGTGTTGTTCGTGAAAGAATGTCTATTCAAGACACGAACACGATCACACCTCAGCAGCTGATCAACATCCGTCCTGTGATCGCTTCTATCAAAGAGTTCTTTGGTAGCTCTCAGCTTTCTCAGTTCATGGATCAAACAAACCCGCTTGCTGAATTGACACACAAACGTCGTCTATCAGCGCTTGGACCGGGTGGTTTGACACGTGAGCGTGCAGGAATGGAAGTTCGTGACGTTCACTATTCTCACTATGGTCGTATGTGTCCGATTGAAACACCAGAGGGTCCAAACATTGGTTTGATCAACTCTCTATCTTCATTTGCGAAAGTGAATCGCTTCGGATTTATCGAAACACCTTACCGTCGGGTTGATCCTGAAACAGGTAAAGTGACGCCGAGAATCGATTACCTAACAGCTGATGAAGAGGATAACTACGTAGTAGCACAAGCGAACGCTATATTAGGTGAAGATGGTTCGTTTATCGATGATAATATCATTGCTCGTTTTAGAGGGGAAAACACCGTTGTTCCTCGAAACCGCGTTGACTACATGGACGTTTCGCCGAAGCAGGTTGTTTCTGCAGCGACAGCATGTATCCCATTCTTAGAAAACGATGACTCTAACCGTGCTCTAATGGGAGCGAACATGCAACGTCAGGCTGTGCCTTTGATGCAGCCGGAATCACCGATTGTTGGTACAGGTATGGAGTATGTATCAGGTAAAGACTCTGGTGCTGCTGTGATCTGCCGTTACCCAGGTGTTGTAGAACGTGTTGAAGCGAAGAATATTTGGGTTCGCCGTTATGAAGACGTTGACGGACAACAAGTCAAAGGAAACCTAGACAAATACAGCTTGCTGAAATTTGTCCGCTCTAACCAAGGGACTTGCTACAACCAGCGCCCAATTGTAAGTGTTGGAGATGAAGTCGTCAAAGGAGAAATCCTTGCAGACGGTCCTTCTATGGAAAAAGGTGAATTGGCTCTAGGACGTAACGTCATGGTCGGCTTCATGACTTGGGACGGTTACAACTATGAGGATGCGATCATTATGAGTGAGCGCCTTGTAAAAGATGACGTCTACACTTCTATTCATATTGAAGAATATGAATCAGAAGCTCGTGATACAAAGCTTGGACCAGAAGAAATTACGCGTGATATTCCAAACGTTGGAGAGGATGCTTTACGCAACCTTGACGAGCGCGGAATCATCCGTATTGGTGCAGAAGTAAAAGACGGAGACCTTCTTGTCGGGAAAGTAACGCCTAAAGGTGTAACAGAACTAACAGCTGAAGAACGTCTATTACATGCAATCTTCGGTGAAAAGGCTCGTGAAGTGCGTGATACGTCTCTACGTGTACCACACGGCGGCGGCGGAATCATCCACGATGTCAAAGTCTTTAACCGTGAAGATGGAGATGAATTACCACCAGGTGTTAACCAGTTAGTTCGCGTATACATCGTTCAGAAGCGTAAAATTTCTGAAGGTGACAAAATGGCCGGACGACATGGTAACAAAGGGGTTATCTCTAAAATCCTTCCAGAAGAAGATATGCCGTATCTTCCAGACGGAACACCGATTGATATCATGTTAAACCCTCTAGGGGTACCATCTCGTATGAATATCGGTCAGGTACTTGAGCTTCATATGGGTATGGCTGCACGTTACCTAGGCATCCACATTGCGTCACCAGTATTTGATGGTGCTCGTGAGGAAGATGTTTGGGAAACACTTGAAGAAGCAGGTATGTCCCGTGATGCGAAAACAGTCCTTTATGATGGTCGAACTGGTGAACCATTCGACAACCGTGTATCTGTTGGAATCATGTATATGATCAAACTGGCTCACATGGTTGACGATAAACTTCACGCACGTTCAACTGGACCATACTCACTTGTTACGCAGCAGCCACTGGGCGGTAAAGCACAGTTTGGTGGACAGCGTTTCGGAGAGATGGAAGTATGGGCACTTGAAGCTTACGGTGCAGCATATACACTTCAAGAAATCTTAACTGTAAAATCGGATGACGTTGTGGGTCGTGTGAAAACATACGAAGCGATCGTCAAAGGGGATAACGTACCTGAACCAGGTGTCCCTGAATCATTCAAAGTATTAATTAAAGAACTTCAAAGTTTAGGTATGGATGTGAAAATTCTATCTGGCGATGAAGAAGAGATAGAAATGAGAGATTTAGAAGACGATGAGGAAACGAAGAAAGCAGACGGATTAGCGTTATCTAATGACGAAGATGCTGCAGACCTCGCACCTGTCGATCTTGAACGTGACGCAGTCACAAAAGAATAGCAGAAACGATTAGAGCAAGTGACTAGGGTATAACCCGAAGATTAAAAGGGAGGTAGGCCCCTTGCTAGATGTGAACAATTTTGAGTATATGAACATCGGTCTCGCATCACCTGATAAAATCCGTTCTTGGTCTTTTGGTGAAGTGAAAAAGCCTGAAACGATTAACTATCGTACACTGAAACCGGAAAAAGATGGTCTCTTTTGTGAACGTATCTTCGGACCGCAAAAAGACTGGGAATGTCATTGTGGAAAGTATAAACGCGTTCGTTATAAGGGTGTTGTATGTGACCGTTGTGGTGTAGAAGTAACACGGGCAAAAGTCCGTCGTGAGAGAATGGGGCATATCGAACTGGCTGCCCCAGTTTCCCACATTTGGTATTTCAAAGGTATCCCAAGCCGTATGGGTCTTGTTCTAGATATGTCACCACGTGCGTTAGAAGAAGTGATTTACTTCGCTTCTTACGTCGTGACTGATCCGGGCAACACACCGCTTGAGAAGAAACAACTTCTTTCTGAGAAAGAATTCCGTGCTTATTTAGATAAATACGGTAACACCTTCCAAGCAGCTATGGGTGCAGAAGCAATTAACAAACTTCTTCAAGATATCGATCTTGTGAAAGAAGTAGATACACTCAAAGAAGAGCTAAAAACAGCTCAAGGACAGCGTCGTACACGTGCGATCAAACGCCTTGAAGTGTTGGAAGCTTTCCGTAACTCAGGAAACAAACCGTCTTGGATGATCCTTGATGTACTTCCGGTTATTCCACCAGAATTACGTCCAATGGTTCAGCTTGATGGCGGACGTTTTGCTACTTCTGACTTGAACGACCTTTATCGTCGTGTCATCAACCGTAACAACCGTCTGAAACGTTTATTAGATCTTGGCGCGCCAAGCATCATCGTTCAGAACGAGAAGCGTATGCTTCAAGAAGCTGTCGATGCCTTGATTGATAATGGACGTAGAGGCCGACCAGTAACAGGACCAGGAAATAGACCATTGAAATCTCTTTCTCACATGCTGAAAGGGAAACAAGGACGTTTCCGTCAAAACTTGCTTGGTAAACGTGTTGACTATTCTGGACGTTCCGTTATCGTCGTTGGACCACATTTGAAAATGTATCAGTGTGGACTTCCGAAAGAAATGGCTCTTGAACTATTCAAACCATTCGTGATGAAGGAGCTTGTTGAAAAAGGATTAGCTCACAACATTAAGAGCGCGAAACGTAAGATTGAGCGCGTGCAGCCGGAAGTTTGGGATGTTTTAGAATCAGTAATTCGTGAGCATCCAGTTTTACTAAACCGTGCACCAACTCTTCACAGACTTGGTATTCAAGCGTTTGAACCTACACTTGTGGAAGGACGCGCAATTCGTCTGCATCCACTTGTATGTACTGCCTACAACGCTGACTTTGATGGTGACCAAATGGCGGTTCACGTACCATTATCTGCTGAAGCTCAAGCTGAAGCTCGTATCTTAATGCTTGCTGCTCAAAACATTTTGAACCCGAAAGATGGAAAACCTGTTGTTACGCCATCTCAGGATATGGTGCTAGGTAACTACTACCTTACACTTGAGCGTAAAGGTGCTATCGGAGAAGGTATGGTCTTCAAAGATACGAACGAAGCCCTTCTAGCTTATCAAAATGGGTATGTGCATCTTCATACACGTGTAGCTGTTGCAGCTAACTCGTTGAAGAATGTGACATTCACTGATGAACAGCGTTCTAAATTGTTGATTACAACAGTTGGAAAACTAATCTTTAACGAAATCTTACCGGAATCATTCCCATACATGAATGAACCGACTAAGAGCAATATTGAAGAAAAAACGCCTGACCGCTTCTTCCTTGAAAAAGGTGAAGATGTCAAAGCTGCGATTGAGAAACAAGAAATCAATGCGCCGTTCAAAAAAGGTATTTTAGGTAAAATCATTGCGGAAATCTTTAAGAGATTCCATATCACTGAGACATCTAAAATGCTTGACCGCATGAAAAATCTTGGTTTCAAATACTCTACTAAAGCGGGTATTACGGTTGGGGTGTCTGATATCGTCGTATTAGATGATAAACAGAAGATCCTCGAAGAAGCGCAAGCAAAAGTAGATAACGTCATGAAGCAATTCAGACGTGGTTTGATTACAGAAGAAGAGCGTTATGAGAGAGTCATTTCGATCTGGAGTTCTTCTAAAGATGTCATCCAAGGTAAACTGATGAAGTCCCTTGATGAAGTCAACCCAATCTACATGATGAGTGACTCTGGAGCGCGTGGTAACGCATCTAACTTCACTCAGCTGGCTGGTATGCGTGGTCTGATGGCCAACCCGGCTGGACGTATCATTGAACTTCCGATTAAATCTAGTTTCCGTGAAGGTTTAACAGTATTGGAATACTTTATTTCCACTCACGGAGCGCGTAAAGGTCTTGCCGATACAGCTCTTAAAACAGCTGACTCAGGTTACCTCACGCGTCGTCTCGTTGACGTTGCACAGGATGTTATTATCCGTGAAACAGATTGCGGTACAGACCGTGGAATCTTGGCGAAGTCCATTAAAGAAGGAAATGAAATTATTGAGAAACTTGAAGAACGTCTTATCGGACGTTTTGCAAGAAAACCAATTATTCATCCTGAAACGGGCGAAGTCATTGTTGGCGAAAACGAACTAATTGATGAAGATAAAGCACTTGAAGTGGTTGAAGCAGGAATCGAGGAAGTATGGATCCGTTCTGCATTTACATGTAACACGCCTCATGGTGTATGTAAACGATGCTACGGCCGTAACCTTGCAACTGGTACTGACGTTGAAGTCGGTGAAGCAGTTGGAATCATCGCTGCACAATCGATCGGTGAGCCAGGAACACAGCTTACAATGCGTACGTTCCACACCGGTGGGGTAGCAGGAGACGATATCACTCAAGGTTTACCTCGTATCCAAGAGTTATTTGAAGCGCGTAATCCGAAAGGGCAGGCAACCATTTCTGAAATTGATGGTGTCGTTGCTGAAATTAACGATGTTCGTGACAAGCAGCAGGAAATTGTGGTTCAAGGCGAAGTTGAAACTCGCTCTTACACAGCTCCTTACAATGCACGTCTGAAAGTTGTTGAAGGTGACAAAGTCACTCGTGGTCAAGTACTGACAGAAGGTTCAATCGATCCGAAAGAACTTCTTAAAGTGACTGACATGACAGCTGTTCAAGAATATCTGCTTCATGAAGTACAAAAAGTATACCGTATGCAAGGGGTAGAAATCGGAGATAAGCACGTAGAAGTAATGGTTCGCCAAATGCTTCGTAAAGTGCGTGTCGCTGATGCAGGGGATACAGATGTATTACCAGGCACACTTCTTGATGTACACCAATTCACAGAAGCGAACAAAAAAGTACTATTCGAAGGCAAACGTCCTGCAACAGGCCGTCCAGTTCTTCTTGGTATTACAAAAGCATCGCTTGAAACAGACTCATTCTTGTCTGCAGCATCCTTCCAAGAAACGACTCGTGTCCTAACAGATGCGGCGATCAAAGGAAAACGTGATGAACTGCTTGGCTTGAAAGAGAATGTCATCATCGGTAAACTTGTTCCTGCTGGAACTGGAATGCCAAACTACCGTAAAGTTAAGCCGGTTTCACAAGTGCAGCCGTCTGACGATATGGTTCCTGTAGAGTAATCTTTCTCTTAAGATTTCTATAAAAATCATCAAAAAATGGTGAAGGATGTCAAGATATTCTGTCAAACGATATTGACATCCTTCTGCCATGATGATAATATAACCAAGGTGCTCAAAATAAAACCTGTTACTTTGGAGGATATTCGATGTCTTATGATAAAGTATCACAGGCTCAATCCATTATTATTGGTACGAAGCAAACAGTAAAAGCTCTGAAACGAGATTCAGTGAAGGAAATCGTCGTAGCGAAAGATGCTGATCCTGCTTTAACCGCTAGTGTAATGAAACTAGCGCAAGAGAAGGGTGTAGACATTTTAGTGGTAGATTCCATGAAAAAGCTCGGCAAGGCCTGCGGAATTGAAGTTGGGGCAGCAGCTGTTGCCATTATGTTATAGCGTACTTGTTTTGTTTTTGCATGCTTAAAATGCAAAAGCATTGTTTTTTGCCTTTTGATGAACCACCTGGGTATGTGGGTTATAAAAAAAGTAATGAAGGGAGGAATAACAACATGCCTACAATTAATCAGCTAATACGCAAAGGACGCGTGAGTAAAGTTGAAAACTCAAAGTCTCCTGCACTTAACAAAGGATACAACAGTTTCAAAAAAGAGCACACTAACGTAACATCTCCACAGAAGCGCGGGGTTTGTACTCGTGTCGGTACAATGACACCGAAAAAACCAAACTCAGCACTACGTAAATATGCTCGTGTACGTTTGTCTAACCTGATTGAGGTAACAGCTTACATTCCTGGTATCGGACATAACCTACAAGAGCACAGTGTAGTACTTATCCGTGGCGGACGTGTAAAAGACTTACCGGGTGTACGTTACCACATCGTTCGTGGTGCGCTTGATACTGCCGGAGTTGACGGTCGTATGCAAGGACGTTCTAAATACGGAACAAAACGCCCTAAACAAAGCAAATAATATAAACAAACATAAGGGTTTTTAGAAGTTGAGTTCAGATCAGTGGAGTCAGGCAGCTGACAATGAAATTGAGATGAAAGACAGATAGAAATCCTTTTAAAAGAGAAGGGAGGCTATTCAGATGCCACGTAAAGGTCCTGTAGCAAAAAGAGACGTTTTGCCAGATCCAATTTACAATTCTAAACTTGTATCTCGTTTGATCAACAAAATGATGATCGACGGTAAAAGAGGAAAGTCACAAACTATTCTCTACAAGTCATTTGATATCATCAAAGAACGTACTGGTAATGAAGCGATGGAGGTTTTCGAACAAGCCTTGAAAAACATCATGCCAGTTCTTGAAGTTAAAGCACGTCGTGTAGGTGGAGCTAACTACCAAGTTCCTGTAGAAGTTCGCCCAGATCGTCGTACGACTTTAGGTCTTCGTTGGTTAGTAAACTACGCTCGTCTTCGTGGAGAAAAAACGATGGAAGAGCGTCTTGCTAACGAAATCCTTGACGCAGCTAACAACACTGGTGCTGCTGTTAAGAAACGTGAAGATACACACAAAATGGCAGAAGCGAACAAAGCATTCGCTCACTACCGCTGGTAGGATTTATACCAAACTAAAAAAACTATTCCCTAATAAGGAAGGAGAAATTACCCAATGGCAAGAGAGTTCTCCTTAGACAAAACTCGTAATATTGGTATCATGGCTCACATCGATGCCGGTAAAACGACAACGACTGAGCGTATCTTGTACTACACTGGTCGTATCCATAAAATTGGTGAAACTCACGAAGGAGCTTCACAAATGGACTGGATGGAGCAGGAGCAAGAACGTGGTATTACAATCACTTCTGCTGCTACTACAGCACAATGGAAAGGTTACCGTGTAAACATCATTGATACACCAGGACACGTAGACTTCACTGTTGAAGTTGAACGTTCTTTGCGTGTACTTGATGGTGCGGTTGCTGTTCTTGATGCACAATCAGGTGTAGAGCCTCAAACTGAAACAGTTTGGCGCCAAGCAACAACTTACGGAGTACCTCGTATCGTATTCGTTAACAAAATGGATAAAACCGGTGCGGACTTCCTTTACTCTGTAAGCACATTAAGAGATCGTCTTCAAGCGAACGCTCATGCAATTCAATTGCCGATCGGCGCTGAAGATCAATTCGAAGGAATCATCGACCTTGTAGAAAACGTAGCATACTTCTACGAAGATGACCTTGGAACTCGCTCTGATGCACAAGAAATCCCTGCTGAGTATAAAGACAAAGCTGAAGAGCTTCGCAGCAGCTTGATTGAAGCTGTCGCTGAGCTTGATGAAGAGCTTATGGAAAAATACCTTGAGGGTGAAGAAATCACAATTCCTGAATTGAAAGCTGCAATCCGTAAAGGAACGTTGAATGTTGAATTCTACCCAGTTCTTGTTGGATCTGCTTTCAAAAACAAAGGTGTTCAGCTTGTACTTGACGCTGTGCTTGACTACCTTCCTGCACCAACTGATGTTGCTGCAATCAAAGGTACATTGCCAGATACAAATGAAGAAGTTGTACGTGAGTCTACTGATGACGCACCATTCGCAGCTCTTGCATTTAAAGTTATGACTGACCCTTATGTTGGGAAACTAACTTTCTTCCGCGTATACTCTGGAACACTTGATTCTGGTTCTTACGTGAAGAACTCTTCTAAGAACAAGCGTGAGCGTGTTGGACGTATCCTTCAAATGCACGCAAACAGCCGTGAAGAAATCTCTACTGTATATGCAGGGGATATCGCAGCAGCTGTTGGTCTTAAAGATACATCTACTGGTGATACTCTTTGTGACGAGAAAAATCTTGTTATCCTTGAGTCTATGGAATTCCCAGAGCCAGTTATCGATGTAGCTATCGAGCCTAAATCTAAGGCTGACCAAGATAAAATGGGTATCGCTTTAGCTAAACTAGCTGAAGAGGATCCAACATTCCGTACACAAACAAACACTGAAACTGGTCAAACGATCATCTCTGGTATGGGTGAGCTTCACCTTGATATCATTGTTGACCGTATGAAGCGTGAGTTCAAGGTTGAAGCTAACGTAGGAGCCCCTCAAGTTGCGTACCGTGAAACATTCCGTTCTAGTGCAAAAGTTGAAGGTAAATTCGTACGTCAGTCTGGTGGACGCGGTCAGTTCGGACACGTTTGGATCGAATTCGAACCAAACGAAGAAGGCGCAGGCTTCGAATTCACAAATGCAATCGTCGGTGGGGTTGTTCCACGTGAATACATTCCAGCAATTCAAGCAGGTCTTGAAGATTCACTAGAAAATGGTGTATTAGCTGGATTCCCATTAATCGACATCAAAGCAAAATTATTCGATGGATCTTACCACGATGTTGACTCTAACGAAATGGCGTTTAAAATTGCTGCATCTATGGCATTGAAAAATGCTGTCAGCAAATGTAACCCAGTTCTACTTGAGCCAATGATGAAAGTAGAAGTCGTTATCCCAGAAGAATACATGGGAGACATCATGGGTGATATCACATCTCGTCGTGGACGTGTAGAAGGTATGGAAGCTCGCGGTAACGCTCAAGTTGTTCGCGCTATGGTTCCACTTTCTGAAATGTTCGGATATGCAACTGCACTCCGTTCTAACACACAAGGACGCGGTACTTTCACTATGCACATGGATCACTACGAAGAAGTGCCTAAGAGCATCAGTGAAGAAATCATCAAAAAAAATAAAGGTGAATAATTGATTTTGCCTTTAAACTAAAGTATAACTACTATTGAAGATCAGAAAGTGGGAGGTAACTCTTCACTTTCTATCACTCATACCAAATACAATGAACCTTTAAGGAGGATTTTTAGAATGGCTAAAGAAAAATTCGACCGTTCCAAATCGCATGCTAACATTGGTACAATTGGACACGTTGACCATGGTAAAACAACTCTAACTGCTGCTATCTCAACAGTTCTTCATAAGAAATCTGGTAAAGGTACAGCTATGGCTTATGACCAAATCGATGGTGCTCCAGAAGAGCGCGAGCGTGGAATCACAATCTCAACTGCACACGTTGAGTATGAAACTGAAACTCGTCACTATGCACACGTAGACTGCCCAGGACACGCTGACTATGTTAAAAACATGATCACTGGTGCTGCTCAAATGGACGGCGCGATCTTAGTAGTATCTGCTGCTGATGGTCCAATGCCACAAACACGTGAGCACATCCTACTTTCTCGTAACGTAGGTGTTCCTTACATCGTAGTATTCCTTAACAAATGTGACATGGTTGACGATGAAGAGTTACTTGAACTTGTTGAAATGGAAGTTCGTGACCTTCTTTCTGACTATGACTTCCCTGGTGACGATGTACCAGTTATCAAAGGTTCTGCTCTTAAAGCTCTTGAAGGTGATGCTGATTACGAAGCAAAAATCTTCGAACTTATGGATGCGGTTGATGAGTACATCCCAACTCCAGAGCGTGACACTGAGAAGCCATTCATGATGCCAGTTGAGGACGTATTCTCAATCACTGGTCGTGGAACAGTTGCTACTGGTCGTGTTGAGCGTGGACAAGTTAAAGTCGGTGACGAAGTTGAAATCATCGGTCTTCAAGAAGAAAACGGTAAAACAACTGTTACAGGTGTTGAAATGTTCCGTAAACTTCTTGACTATGCTGAAGCTGGTGACAACATCGGTGCACTACTTCGTGGTGTATCTCGTGAAGATATCCAACGTGGTCAAGTACTTGCTAAACCAGGTACAATCACTCCACATAGCCGTTTCAAAGCTGAAGTTTATGTACTTTCTAAAGAAGAGGGTGGACGTCATACTCCATTCTTCACTAACTACCGTCCGCAGTTCTACTTCCGTACAACTGACGTAACTGGTATCGTACATCTTCCAGAGGGTACTGAAATGGTTATGCCTGGCGATAACACTGAGATGGAAGTTGAACTTATCTCTACTATCGCTATCGAAGAAGGAACTCGTTTCTCTATCCGTGAGGGTGGACGTACTGTAGGTTCTGGCGTCGTTTCTACTATCATTAAGTAATAACAGTTAAAAGAGACTCCTTGCAAAAGGGTCTCTTTTTTTGCTTTTCCAGTGCATAACGGCTACTATAAGCTATAGAATCTAAATGGAACCGAGAGGATCACTGGAATGGCGAAGATAATGTTGAAAAAGTGGCTGATTGGCGGGCTTGATCAATGGATTATGATAAAAGAAGATCAAGCGAAAAAAACAAAACCTGTTTTATTATTTTTACACGGTGGCCCAGGGTCAGCTCAGATGAGTTATATCGATTCCTTTCATAAGGAACTTGATCAAGACTTCACTGTTGTTCATTGGGACCAGCGCGGTGCAGGACTGTCTTATCAAAAAAACATTCCTGAGTCTTCTATGACCATTGGGCAATTCGTAGAGGATACGATTGAGCTTACAGAAAAACTGCTTTCTTATAATGATCAAACGAAAATATACATTGCGGGTTATTCATGGGGATCATTAATTGCGATACAAGCTGTACATAAACGACCAGATTTGTATCATGCCTATTATGGAATTAGTCAGGTGGTTGATGTATTAAAAGAGGATATTGTATCGTACGAACTTCTTCTAAAAAAATATCAAGACAAGCATTTCTTCAGTAGATGTCTAAGATTGCTGACACCACCTCCTTGGAAACGCACCTCTGCTCATGCTTTGTTCTCTCTATACAAAGAGTTCGCAAAAGTAGGGCTCACGCATAGGTGGAAGCCACTTTTTCAAATGCTGTACGCATTTCTCGTTAGTAAGCATTATCAGCTAAAAGATAAGTGGAAATTCCTTATGGGACAGAAGTATAGCCAGGATATGCTGTGGGACGAGCTGATGAACGAAAGCATTCAATACCGAGTTTCTTCTATATTAATACCCTGCTACTTTATCATCGGTGAACATGACATGATTACACCAGCTGCTGTATCAAAACCATATGTTGATCAACTTACAGCACCAATAAAAGAGTGGTTTACTTTTAAAGAATCTGCGCATTCTCCGCATATTGAAGAGCCAGAAGAATTTATTCGTATCGTCAGGAAGACAGCTACACATCATCTTCAGGGAAAGCTTGATTTATAGGCTGAACCCCTGTATAATATGAAAAGTGTGCAAATCATAAATTTATCCGATTTATTATTGCAACACGCAGGCCAATTTGGTACAATAGTGCATGTTGGTCTTTGACTGCGATGAAGTGAGAGGTTGCTGACACACCCGGCCGCTTTGCCATGGCAAGGTGATCAGGTTTTTCTCACGGAGAACTGTCTAACGTAAGTAGGCGAAAAGGAGGGAAAATAATGGCAAAACAAAAAATTCGTATTCGTTTAAAAGCATATGATCATAGAATTCTTGATCAATCTGCTGAGAAGATTGTTGAAACGGCTAAGCGTTCTGGTGCTAGTGTATCTGGTCCAATCCCGCTTCCAACTGAAAAATCAGTTTACACAATCCTTCGTGCGGTGCATAAGTACAAAGATTCTCGTGAGCAATTCGAGATGCGTACTCACAAACGTCTAATCGACATCGTGAATCCAACTCCGCAAACAGTTGATGCACTTATGCGTTTAGATTTACCATCCGGTGTAGATATCGAAATCAAACTTTAATTCAAATAGAAAACACATATTATAGGAGGTGTGACGAATGACCAAAGGAATCTTAGGTAGAAAAATTGGTATGACGCAAGTATTCGCAGAAAACGGTGATCTTATCCCTGTAACTGTTGTTGAGGCTGCTGCTAACGTTGTTCTTCAGAAGAAGACTACTGACACGGATGGCTATGAAGCAATCCAAATCGGTTTTGACGACAAACGTGAGAAGCTTTCTAACAAACCAGAGAAAGGCCACGTTGCTAAAGCGGAAACTGCTCCTAAGCGCTTCGTAAAAGAATTACGCGGTGTGGAGTTAGATGCGTATGAAGTTGGTCAGGAAGTCAAAGTTGATATTTTCGCAAATGGAGATATCGTAGATGTAACAGGAACATCAAAAGGTAAAGGATTCCAAGGGGCTATCAAACGCCACGGACAATCACGCGGACCAATGACTCACGGTTCACGTTACCACCGTCGTCCTGGTTCAATGGGACCTGTTGATCCAAACCGAGTATTCAAAGGTAAACTTCTTCCAGGACGTATGGGCGGAGAGCAAATCACTGTCCAAAATCTTGAGATCGTTAAAGTTGATGCAGAACGCAATCTTCTTTTGATCAAAGGTAACGTACCAGGAGCTAAAAAATCTCTAGTAACTGTAAAGAGTGCAGTTAAAACTAAATAACTCTCTTAGGAAAGGAGGAAACAAGTCATGCCAAAAGTAGCATTATTTAACCAAAACGGTTCTACTAACGGTGAAATCGAATTAAACGCTTCTGTGTTTGGAATTGAGCCAAACGAAAGCGTAGTATTCGATGCTATTCTTATGCAAAGAGCTTCCTTACGTCAAGGAACTCACAAAGTAAAAACTCGTTCTGAAGTACGTGGCGGAGGTCGTAAACCTTGGAGACAGAAGGGTACAGGTCGTGCTCGTCAAGGTTCTATCCGTTCACCACAATGGCGCGGAGGCGGTATCGTATTCGGTCCAACACCACGCAGCTATTCTTATAAATTACCTAAAAAAGTTCGCCGCTTGGCTATCAAGTCAGTATTGTCTTCTAAAGTAATCGACAACAACATCATCGTTCTTGAAGATCTTACTCTTGATGCAGTGAAAACGAAAGAATTCGCAGGCATCCTTAAAGGGTTATCTGTTGAGAAGAAAGCGTTGATCGTCACTGCGGATGCAAACGAAACAGTTGCTTTATCTGCTCGTAACATCCCTGGAGTAACAGTTGTTGAAGCTAACGGTATCAACGTTCTTGACGTTGTCAACCACGACAAACTTCTGATCACTAAAGCAGCGGTTGAAAAAGTAGAGGAGGGACTTGCATAATGAAAGATCCTCGTGATGTTCTAAAGCGCCCTATCATTACTGAACGTTCTGCTGATCTAATGACAGAGAAGAAGTATACGTTCGAAGTTGATGTCAGAGCTAACAAGACAGAAGTGAAAGACGCTGTTGAAGAAATCTTTGGAGTGAAAGTTGAGAAAGTCAACGTTCAAAACTACAAAGGTAAATCAAAACGCGTTGGACGCTACACTGGTATGACTAGCCGTCGCAGAAAAGCGATCGTGAAATTAACTGCTGACAGCAAAGAAATCGAAATTTTTGAAGCGTAAATCTTAAAAAGAAGGAGGGAAATTCAAAATGGCGATTAAAAAGTATAAACCAACCAGTAATGGTCGTCGTGGCATGACTACTTCAGATTTTGCTGAAATCACGACTGACAAACCAGAAAAATCGTTGCTTGCACCGCTTCACAGAAAAGGCGGACGTAACAACCAAGGTAGATTGACTGTTCGTCATCAAGGTGGCGGTCACAAACGTCAATACCGTATCATCGACTTTAAGCGTGATAAAGACGGTATACCTGGACGCGTTGCTACAATCGAGTATGATCCAAACCGTTCAGCGAACATCGCTCTTGTAAACTATGCAGATGGTGAGAAACGTTACATTCTTGCTCCGAAAGGAATCCAAGTTGGTACTGAAGTTACTTCTGGACCAGAAGCTGACATCAAACCAGGTAATGCTCTTCCACTTATCAACATCCCAGTTGGTACAGTTGTGCATAACATTGAATTAAAACCAGGTAAAGGTGGACAATTAGTTCGTTCTGCTGGTACTTCTGCTCAAGTTCTAGGTAAAGAAGGTAAATACGTTCTTGTACGTTTGAACTCTGGTGAAGTACGCATGATCCTTTCTGCTTGCCGTGCGACTATCGGTCAAGTTGGAAACGAACAACACGAACTAATCAACATCGGTAAAGCTGGACGTTCTCGCTGGAAAGGCGTACGCCCAACAGTTCGTGGTTCTGTAATGAACCCTAACGATCACCCACACGGCGGTGGTGAAGGACGCGCTCCAATCGGACGTAAATCACCAATGTCTCCATGGGGTAAACCGACTCTTGGATTCAAGACTCGTAAGAAAACCAACAAGTCTGATAAATTCATTGTACGTCGTCGTAAAAACAAGTAACGGGGTTGTCTACGGTTCATTTAGGACCGTAGTTCAATCACGAAGGGAGGTTCCACAATGGCTCGCAGCTTAAAAAAAGGACCATTTGTTGATGATCATTTGATGGCTAAAGTCGAGAAATTGAATGAAACTGACAAAAAGCAAGTCGTAAAAACTTGGTCTCGTCGTTCTACAATTTTCCCACAATTCATCGGTCACACAATCGCTGTCTATGACGGACGCAAACATGTACCTGTTTTCATTTCTGAAGATATGGTAGGTCACAAATTGGGCGAATTCGCACCAAGCCGTACTTACAAAGGTCATGCTAGTGACGATAAAAAAACAAGACGCTAATGAGAGGAGGCTTTTAAATGCAAGCTAAAGCTGTCGCAAGAACAGTCCGTATTGCTCCTCGTAAAGCACGTCTAGTAATGGACCTGATCCGAGGTAAGCAAGTAGGAGAAGCAGTTTCTATCTTAAACCTTACACCTAAGGCTGCTTCACCAATTATTGAAAAAGTATTAAAATCTGCTATCGCAAATGCTGAGCACAACTACGAGTTGGACGCTAACAGCCTAGTGATTACTCAAGCATTCGTTGACGAAGGTCCAACACTTAAGAGATTCCGTCCACGTGCTATGGGTCGTGCGAGCGCAATTAACAAACGTACTAGCCACATTACAATCGTTGTATCAGAAAAGAAGGAGGGATAATCCGTGGGTCAAAAGGTAAATCCAGTAGGTCTTCGTATTGGCGTCATTCGTGATTGGGAATCTAAATGGTTCGCAGGAAAAGATTACGCTGACTTCTTACATGAAGACTTGAAAATCCGTGAATTCATCAGCAAGCGTTTGTCTGACGCGTCTGTTTCTAAAGTAGAAATCGAACGTGCTGCAAACCGCGTAAATATCACAATCCACACGGCTAAACCAGGTATGGTAATTGGTAAAGGCGGATCTGAAGTTGAAGCACTTCGTAAAGCTCTTAACAGCCTAACTGGCAAACGTGTACACATCAACATTCTTGAAATCAAGAGAGCAGATCTTGATGCTCAGCTAGTTGCTGAAAACATCGCTCGTCAACTTGAAAATCGTATTTCATTCCGTCGTGCACAAAAACAAACAATCCAACGCACAATGCGTGCTGGAGCACAAGGAATCAAAACAATGGTTTCTGGTCGTCTTGGCGGTGCAGATATTGCTCGTTCTGAATATTACAGTGAAGGTACTGTTCCATTGCACACACTTCGTGCTGACATCGACTATGCTACTGCTGAAGCTGATACTACTTATGGTAAGCTTGGCGTAAAAGTATGGATCTATCGTGGAGAAGTCCTTCCAACTAAGAAGAATACTGCGGAAGGAGGAAAATAATATGTTATTGCCAAAACGCGTGAAGTATCGCAGAGAACATCGTGGAAAAATGCGTGGTCGTGCAAAAGGCGGCACGGAAGTACATTTCGGTGAGTTCGGTATCCAAGCTCTTGAAGCTTCTTGGATCACTAACCGTCAAATCGAAGCTGCTCGTATTGCTATGACTCGTTACATGAAACGTGGCGGTAAAGTTTGGATCAAAATTTTCCCTTCTAAGCCATACACAGCTAAACCTCTAGAGGTCCGCATGGGTTCCGGTAAAGGTGCTCCAGAAGGCTGGGTAGCTGTAGTAAAACCGGGCAAAGTTTTATTTGAAATTTCTGGTGTGTCTGAAGAAGTTGCTCGTGAAGCTCTTCGTCTTGCATCTCACAAATTGCCAATTAAAACGAAGTTCGTAAAACGTGAAGAAATTGGTGGTGAATCAAATGAAAGCTAATGAAATTCGTGACCTTACCACTGCTGAAATTGAACAAAAAGTAAAGTCTCTTAAAGAAGAACTTTTCAATCTTCGTTTCCAATTAGCGACTGGGCAGCTTGAAAACACTGCTCGCATTCGTGAAGTGCGTAAATCAATCGCACGCATGAAAACTGTGATTCGTCAAAGAGAAATCGCTGCTAATAAATAATAATTAGAGGGGAGGCCCCGCAAACATGAGCGAACGTAACCAACGTAAAGTGTATCAAGGTCGTGTTGTTTCTGACAAAATGGATAAAACCATCACTGTTGTAGTTGAAACATACAAAAAGCATTCACTTTATGGCAAACGTGTAAGATACTCTAAAAAGTTCAAAGCACATGATGAAAACAACCAAGCAAAAATCGGAGACATCGTAAAGGTCATGGAAACTCGTCCATTATCTGCGACTAAACGCTTTCGTCTAGTTGAAGTTGTCGAAGAAGCTGTTATTATCTAATAAAGTTCGGATTTCTTTTTCCGAAGGGAGGTAACATTAATGATTCAACAGGAGACTCGTTTAAAAGTAGCTGACAACTCTGGCGCACGCGAAGTACTAACGATTAAAGTTCTTGGTGGCTCTGGACGTAAAACGGCTAACATCGGTGATGTCATTGTTTGTACGGTTAAACAAGCAACACCAGGAGGCGTTGTCAAAAAAGGTGAAGTTGTGAAAGCAGTTATCGTTCGTACTAAGAGCGGAGCTCGTAGAAACGATGGATCTTACATCAGTTTTGATGAAAATGCATGTGTCATCATTCGTGACGACAAGAGCCCACGTGGAACTCGTATCTTCGGACCAGTAGCACGTGAACTTCGTGAAAACAACTATATGAAAATTGTTTCTTTAGCACCAGAAGTACTTTAATGAATACAATCCGCGACTCAAGGAGGTGCGATTAAATGCATGTTAAAAAGGGCGATAAAGTAGTGGTTATCTCTGGTAAAGATAAAGGTAAACAAGGTGTCATCCTTGCTGCTTTCCCTAAAAAGGACCGTGTTTTAGTAGAAGGTATTAACCTTGTGAAAAAACACTCTAAACCAACCCAAGCTAACCCTCAAGGCGGAATTTCTGAACAAGAAGCGCCGATCCACGTATCAAACGTAATGCCGCTTGATCCTAAAACGGGTGAAGTGACACGTATTGGATATAAAGTTGAGGACGGAAAGAAAGTCCGTGTAGCGAAAAAATCTGGGCAAGTTCTAGATAAATAGTAAATAAGGAAGGGAGGTCTTTCTCATGAACCGCCTTAAAGAAAAGTATGTAAAAGAAATTACACCTGCATTAGTTTCTAAGTTTGAATACAAATCAGTAATGCAAGTGCCAAAAATCGAAAAAATCGTGATCAACATGGGTGTTGGTGACGCCGTTCAAAACGCTAAAGCAATCGATACTGCTGTTGAAGAATTAACGTTTATCGCTGGTCAAAAACCTGTCGTTACTCGTGCGAAGAAGTCTATTGCTGGATTCCGTCTACGTGAAGGAATGCCAATCGGTGCGAAAGTAACACTTCGCGGAGAGCGCATGTACGATTTCCTTGATAAACTTATTTCTGTATCTTTACCACGTGTACGTGACTTCCGCGGGATTTCTAAGAAATCTTTCGACGGTCGTGGAAACTACACGCTTGGTATTAAAGAACAGTTAATCTTCCCAGAAATTGATTACGATAAAGTAACAAAAGTCCGCGGTATGGATATCGTTATCGTTACGACTGCCAACACGGACGAAGAAGCACGTGAGTTATTAACTCAAGTAGGTATGCCGTTCCAGAAATAATCAATGAAAGGGAGGCGAAATCGTGGCTAAAAAGTCTATGATTGCGAAACAACAACGCAAACAAAAGTTTAAAGTTCAAGAGTATACGCGCTGCGAACGTTGTGGACGTCCACATTCAGTAATTCGCAAGTTTAAACTTTGCCGTATTTGTTTCCGCGAACTTGCATATAAAGGACAAATTCCTGGCGTTAAAAAAGCCAGCTGGTAATCCCCATAAATGGGAAGGAGGTTATTAAATAATGGTTATGACAGATCCGATTGCAGATTTGCTGACTCGTATTCGCAATGCGAACATGGTACGTCATGAGAAGCTAGAAGTACCGGCTTCAAAAATCAAAAGAGAAATTGCTGAAATCTTAAAGCGTGAAGGTTTTATCCGTGACGTTGAGTACGTCGAAGACAGCAAACAAGGAATTATCCGTTTGTTCCTTAAATACGGCCAAAACAACGAACGTGTTATCACTGGTCTTAAAAGAATCAGTAAACCTGGTTTACGCGTATATGCGAAATCAAATGAAGTACCACGTGTACTTAACGGACTTGGAATCGCAATTATTTCTACATCACAAGGTGTTTTATCGGACAAAGAAGCCCGTGCTAAACAAGCTGGTGGAGAAGTACTTGCTTACGTATGGTAAAAAAAGTTTAAGATGAATGGAGGTGCTTGGTATGTCTCGTATAGGTAAAAAGCTAATCGAGATCCCTTCAGGAGTAACTGTGACAAACAACGATAACACAGTGACAGTAAAGGGACCAAAAGGTGAACTAACTCGTGCATTTCACCCTGATATGGAAATTAAAATTGAGGACAACGTCTTAACTGTAAGCCGTCCGTCTGAAAATAAAGAACACCGTGCATTACATGGTACAACACGTAGCTTAATTGCAAACATGGTTGAAGGTGTATCTAAAGGTTTCGAAAGAGGTTTAGAACTAATCGGTGTCGGTTACCGTGCAGCTAAATCTGGAAACAAACTTGTTCTTAACGTTGGATACTCTCACCCAGTTGAAATCGTTCCTGAGGCTGGAGTTGAAGTAGAAGTTCCATCTCAAACGAAAGTAATCGTTAAAGGTATCGATAAAGAGCGTGTAGGAGCTCTAGCTTCTAACATCCGCGCTGTCCGTGCTCCAGAGCCTTACAAAGGTAAAGGAATTCGTTACGAAGGTGAATTCGTTCGCCGTAAAGAAGGAAAAACTGGTAAGTAAGATCGCTTAATGTGAAGAAAGGAGTGACTCGGATGATTACGAAAACTAGCAAAAACGCTACTCGTCTTAAAAGACACGCTCGTGTTCGTGCGAAACTTTCAGGTACTGCTGAAAGACCTCGCCTTAACGTTTTCCGTTCTAACAAGAACATCTACGCTCAAGTAATTGATGATGTTAACGGTGTAACACTTGTAAGTGCTTCTACTCTTGATAAAGAGTTAAAGATCGAGAATAGTTCTGACGCTGCAGCTGCTACTAAAGTTGGCGAACTTGTTGCAAAACGTGCTGTTGAAAAAGGCATCTCTAACGTGGTATTTGACCGCGGAGGATACTTATATCATGGACGTGTAAAAGCTCTAGCTGAAGCTGCTCGTGAGGCTGGACTTAAATTTTAATAAAAGAAGGAGGGACACATCCGAATGAGTCGTATTGACCCAAGCAAATTAGAGTTAGAAGAACGCTTAGTTACGGTTAACCGGGTAGCGAAAGTTGTTAAAGGTGGACGTCGTTTCCGTTTTGCAGCTTTAGTTGTTGTCGGTGACAAAAACGGTCATGTAGGATTCGGTACTGGTAAAGCACAAGAAGTACCAGAAGCGATCCGCAAAGCTGTTGAAGACGCGAAAAAGAATTTAATTGAAGTACCAATGGTTGGAACTACAATTCCACATGAAATCATCGGTCGATTCGGTGCAGGAAACGTTCTATTGAAGCCTGCTTCAGAAGGTACAGGAGTTATCGCTGGAGGCCCAGTGCGTGCGGTACTTGAGCTTGCTGGTCTAGCTGATATCCTTTCTAAATCTCTAGGTTCTAATACACCGATCAACATGATCCGCGCAACACTTCAAGGTTTAAGTGAACTTAAACGTGCTGAAGATGTAGCGAAGCTTCGTGGAAAATCTGTAGAAGACCTGTTAGGATAAGGAGGGAACAATAATGGCAAATAAATTAGAAATTACCCTCAAACGCAGTGTAATCGGTCGCCCGGAAGATCAGCGTGTCACTGTTCGTACTCTTGGTCTAAAGAAAACAAACCAAACAGTCGTACATGAAGACAATGCAGCGATCCGCGGCATGATTAACAAGGTGTCTCATTTAGTTTCTGTTAAAGAACAATAAAACATTTTTAATCGATAAGGAGGTGCCCAAATGAAACTTCATGAATTGAAGCCTTCAGAAGGTTCACGTAAAGTACGCAACCGTGTTGGTCGTGGTATTGGATCAGGTAACGGTAAAACTTCTGGTAAAGGTCATAAAGGTCAAAACGCTCGTTCTGGCGGCGGTGTACGCCCTGGATTCGAAGGTGGTCAAATGCCTTTATTCCAACGCCTTCCAAAACGTGGTTTTACAAACATCAACCGTAAAGATTACGCGGTAATCAACTTAGACAGATTAAACAGTTTTGACGAAGGAACGGAAGTCACTCCTGAACTTCTTCTAGAGACTGGTGCAATAAGCAAGTTAAAAGCAGGAGTAAAAATTCTTGGCAACGGTAAATTAGAAAAAAAATTAACTGTAAAAGCCAATAAATTCTCTGCTTCTGCTAAAGAAGCGATTGAAGCTGCTGGCGGTACAGCCGAGGTGATCTAACTTGTTTAAGACAATCTCCAATTTTATGCGTGTGAAAGATATACGGAATAAGATTATATTTACACTTTTAATGTTAGTCGTCTTTCGTATAGGTGCTTTCATCCCTGTGCCTAATGTGAACGCCGAAGTTCTCCAGGCACAGGATCAAATGAGTGTTTTCGGAATCCTCAACACGTTTGGGGGCGGGGCACTTTTCCAATTCTCCATTCTTGCAATGGGGATTATGCCGTATATCACTGCTTCGATCATCATCCAGCTCTTGCAGATGGATGTTGTACCGAAGTTTACTGAGTGGTCAAAGCAAGGAGAGGTTGGCCGCCGAAAATTAGCACAATTCACAAGGTATTTTACAATTGTTCTAGGATTTATCCAGGCGTTAGGAATGTCATATGGATTTAACAATATGGCAGGAGGCATGCTGATTGAAAACCCAGGTGTTTCAACGTATCTCTTAATTGCGGTCGTACTCACTGCGGGAACAGCATTTTTAATGTGGCTGGGAGAGCAGATTACTGCTCACGGTGTTGGTAACGGTATTTCGATTATTATCTTTGCCGGTATCATCGCAGGTATCCCTCAAACATTAAAGCAAGTGTACGCTCAGCAATTTGTAGGTGGAGATGGACAGCTGTTCATGCAAATCCTGAAAATTGCCCTTATTGTGATTGCTATTCTTGTCATTGTTATCGGTGTTATTTACATTCAAATGGCAGTGAGAAAGATTGCGATTCAATATTCAAAAGGAACTGGCCGTGCACAAATGTCTGCTAGTCAAGCAACGCACCTTCCATTGAAAGTGAATCCAGCAGGGGTGATTCCAGTCATCTTTGCCGTTTCGTTCATTATTACTCCGCAGACGATCGCATCGTTCTTCGGAACAAATAATGTGACAACCTGGATAACTAACAACTTTGACTATACTAAGCCAATCGGTATGACGATTTATGTAGCACTGATTGTTGCTTTCACATATTTTTATGCCTTTGTCCAAGTAAACCCTGAACAAATGGCTGAAAATCTGCAAAAGCAGGGTGGCTATATCCCGGGAGTTCGTCCAGGGAAAATGACTCAAGATAGAATTACGAGCATTTTGTACCGACTCACGTTTGTGGGCGCCATTTTCTTAGCCGTGATTTCAATACTTCCTATCTTTTTCATTCAATTCGCTGGATTACCTTCCGCTGCACAAATTGGCGGCACAAGTCTTCTCATTGTTGTAGGTGTTGCACTTGAAACAATGAAACAGCTTGAAAGCCAATTAGTGAAACGAAACTACCGTGGATTTATGAAATAAAACAGAGGGCTGGGCTCCTGCCCAACCTCTCTAAGTAAGGAAGGGGAAATCCGAAATGAACTTAGTCTTAATGGGGCTTCCGGGTGCTGGTAAAGGCACTCAGGCAGAACGAATTGTTGATGATTATGGGATCCCTCATATCTCAACAGGAGATATGTTCCGTGCTGCTATGAAAGAGGAGACACAACTTGGACTCGAAGCAAAATCCTTTATCGATAAAGGAGAGCTTGTTCCTGATGAGGTCACAATCGGTATTGTTAGAGAAAGACTTGGCAAGAATGATTGTGAACAAGGTTTTCTTCTGGACGGATTTCCGCGAACTGTCGCTCAGGCTGAAGCTTTAGAAGACATTCTAAAGGACCTTGGCAGAACGATTGATTATGTCATTAATATTAAAGTCGATAAAGATGCTTTGATGGAGCGTCTGACTGGCCGAAGAATTTGCAAAGATTGCGGAGCAACATATCATTTAGTATTTAATCCACCTGCGAAAGAAAATGTTTGTGACAAGTGTGGAGGCGAGCTTTATCAACGTGCAGATGATAATGCAGAAACCGTTTCTACAAGACTTGAAGTGAACTTAAAGCAGACTGAACCTTTACTGAATTTCTATTCAGAAAAAGGATATCTTGCAAACATTGATGGTGCGAAGCACATTAACGATGTTTACGCTGATATCAAGGACCTGCTTGGGGGATTAAATAAATGATTATCTGTAAAACTCCTCGCGAGCTTGAGATTATGAGAGAAGCTGGACGCATTGTCGCACTGACTCATGAAGAGCTGAAGAAACACATAAAACCAGGTATTTCGACAAAAGAATTGGATCAAATTGCCGAACGTTTTATTACAAAGCAGGGTGCAATCCCATCTTTTAAAGGGTATAATGGTTTTCGCGGGAGCATTTGCGTTTCGGTGAATGAAGAACTCGTTCACGGTATTCCTGGTAAACGGGTTTTACGTGATGGAGACATCATTAGTATCGATATCGGCGCAAAGTTAAATGGCTATCATGGTGACTCTGCTTGGACTTATCCAGTTGGGGTAATCAGTGATGAGGACCGCAAACTACTGGAAGTCACAGAGGAATCTCTATATAAGGGCTTACAGGAAGCAAAGCCAGGTGAACGTCTGTCAAACATTTCCCATGCCATACAAACGTATGTTGAAGGTGAGAATTTCTCAGTTGTTAGAGAATATGTTGGACATGGGGTCGGACAGGATCTTCATGAGGACCCTCAAATTCCTCATTATGGTCCGCCGAACAAAGGCCCACGGCTCAAACCTGGAATGGTGTTGGCCATCGAACCGATGGTGAACGCAGGCAGCCGATATGTGAAAACACTGGCTGATAACTGGACGGTTGTAACGGTTGATGGGAAAAAGTGTGCTCACTTTGAGCATACGATTGCGATTACAGATACAGGTTTTGATATACTGACTAAGATTTAGGTCTTCACTGAAGCCTTTCAGGCCCAAATCGGGCAGGTTGTCTGTATAGTCCAAGGAAAGAACAAGATCAGTATACAGTTGTCATCGGCGTGTTCGATGGCTGCCATGTACTAATCGCAGACGGAGAAAAGCGTAAATTCATTCTCCTAAGAAAAAATATCAATCATTTAACCTTTTATGATTGCGTATCTCCGGAAGTTCAGAACAGTATATTCAAAACAGGTCGGGTGATAGATGGACAATTGAGAACATCTCATTTGGACATTTATCAGAGAGCAAGTTACTGATTTGAAGAAGGGAGAACACTTGAATGGCGAAAGACGATGTAATTGAAGTGGAAGGTACTGTAGCAGAAACTTTGCCAAATGCAATGTTCAAAGTTGAACTAGAGAATGGTCATACAGTTTTGGCTCATGTATCAGGAAAAATCCGTATGCACTTCATTCGCATTTTACCTGGAGACAAAGTTACGGTAGAATTATCTCCATATGACTTAACTCGTGGTAGAATTACGTACCGTTACAAATAAAGCAACTCCGGAAGAAGGAGGTTGGAAACACATGAAAGTGAGACCATCTGTTAAACCTATCTGTGAAAAATGTAAAGTGATTCGCAGAAAAGGAAAAGTAATGGTGATCTGTGAAAACCCAAAACATAAACAAAAACAAGGCTAATAACAAGGAGGTGCCCAAATCATGGCTCGTATTGCTGGTGTAGATATTCCACGTGATAAGCGTGTTGTCATTTCTTTAACATATGTTTTTGGAATTGGTCGTACGACGGCTCAACAAGTCCTTAAAGAAGCAGGTGTTTCTGAAGACACTCGCGTTCGCGATCTAACTGAAGACGAACTAGGTAAAATCCGTGATATCATTGACAAACTTAAAGTAGAAGGTGACCTTCGTCGTGAAGTTTCACTTAACATTAAGCGTCTAATTGAAATCGGAAGCTACCGCGGAATCCGTCATCGTAGAGGACTTCCTGTTCGTGGACAAAACACAAAAAACAACGCGCGCACTCGTAAAGGTCCGCGTCGTACTGTAGCTAACAAGAAAAAATAAGTAAAGGAGGTAGTTAAAGAATGGCTGCTGCTCGTAAACAAAATACGCGTAAACGTCGCGTGAAAAAGAATATTGAAGCTGGAATCGCTCATATCCGTTCCACTTTCAACAACACGATTGTAACGATTACTGATGTTCATGGAAACGCAATTTCTTGGTCAAGTGCTGGTGCATTAGGATTCAGAGGTTCTCGTAAATCTACTCCTTTCGCTGCACAAATGGCTGCTGAAACTGCTGCTAAAGGTTCTATCGAACATGGTCTTAAAACACTTGAAGTAACTGTTAAAGGTCCTGGTTCTGGTCGTGAAGCTGCAATTCGTGCGCTTCAAGCTGCAGGTCTTGAAGTTACTGCAATCAGAGACGTAACTCCAGTTCCTCATAACGGATGCCGTCCACCAAAACGTCGCCGCGTGTAATTTGTTTGTATAGATTTTGTGTCCCTGTCAATAATGGGTTATGATACAGTTATTTATGAGACGAATACACGACTCGTTGCCTGAGCACATACGGGACTAAACAATGAGGAATTTCGGATGGAATCTCATATGATTCTATTCGAGGTTTCGACGTTTTGAAGGAGGGTTTTATTAGATGATCGAAATTGAAAAACCAAAAATCGAAACGGTTGAAATCAGCGACGATGCCAAGTATGGCAAGTTTGTCGTAGAGCCACTTGAGCGTGGATATGGTACCACTTTAGGGAACTCCCTTCGTCGTATCCTTTTATCCTCACTTCCTGGTGCAGCTGTAACATCGATCCAGATAGATGGTGTCTTACACGAATTCTCAACGATCGAAGGCGTGGTTGAAGATGTTACAACGATTATCTTAAACATTAAAAAGCTTGCACTCAAAATCTACTCTGAAGAAGAGAAGACGCTTGAAATTGATGTACAAGATGAAGGAACTGTAACAGCTGCTGATATTACACACGACAGCGATATTGAAATCTTAAATCCAGATCTTCACATCGCAACTCTTGGCAAAAATGCGAGCTTCCGTGTTCGTTTGACTGCACAAAGAGGTCGCGGGTATAATCCTGCTGATGCAAACAAAAGAGACGATCAGCCTATCGGCGTGATTCCGATCGACTCAATCTATACACCTGTATCTCGTGTAACTTATCAAGTGGAGAACACCCGTGTTGGGCAAATCACAAACTATGATAAATTAACACTAGATGTATGGACTGATGGAAGCACAGGACCGAAAGAAGCGATCGCTCTAGGTTCTAAGATTTTAACTGAACACCTAAATATTTTCGTTGGGTTAACTGACGAAGCTCAGCATGCAGAAATCATGGTTGAAAAAGAAGAAGACCAAAAAGAAAAAGTGCTTGAAATGACAATTGAAGAGCTTGATCTTTCTGTTCGTTCTTACAACTGTTTGAAGCGTGCGGGTATTAACACTGTTCAAGAGCTTGCTAACAAGACAGAAGAGGATATGATGAAAGTTCGTAACCTTGGACGTAAATCTCTTGAAGAAGTGAAAGCGAAACTAGAAGAACTTGGACTGGGTCTTCGTAAAGACGATTGACTAGTTTCATTGTGAACTAGGATTTTCGTGTGTTTTTTATTCATACAGCATCTCTAATTAAGGAGGGGACATCACATGGCATACAGAAAGCTAGGACGCACTAGTGCACAACGTAAAGCAATGCTTCGTGACCTAACGACTGATTTGATCATCAACGAACGCATCGAAACAACTGAAACACGTGCGAAAGAACTTCGCTCTGTAGTTGAAAAAATGATCACTCTTGGCAAACGCGGAGATCTTCATGCTCGCCGTCAAGCTGCAGCTTACATTCGTAACGAAGTAGCTAACGCTGAAACAAACCAAGATGCACTTCAAAAATTATTCGCTGACGTTGCAACTCGCTACGAAGATCGCCAAGGTGGATACACTCGTATCATGAAGCTTGGACCTCGTCGCGGCGATGGCGCACCAATGGCTGTCATTGAATTAGTTTAATCACATATCGTGTATCTAAGAAAGGGCGGGACAGTTCATAACTGGATCTATGCCCTTTTTTAGATACTACGGCTTTTTAGCAATAGGCAAAGTAGAGGTTGAGCTGAGAGGAGGTCCGGTAGAGATGGAGAAGACATTAATTGACGTAAAAGACATTGTATTTCGTTATCACAAAGATGCGGACAAGCCCGCTTTAGACCAAGTGTCATTGCATGTGAATCAAAATGAATGGCTTGCCATTGTTGGCCACAACGGTTCAGGTAAATCCACACTTGCCCGTGTACTGAATGGGCTCATTTTACCGGATGCAGGAACGGTCAAGGTTGGTGAGATTGAGCTGAAAGAAGAAAGTGTTTGGGATATTCGCAAAAAGGTCGGCATGGTCTTTCAAAACCCAGACAACCAATTCGTTGGCTCAACGGTTCGTGATGATGTGGCTTTTGGTTTAGAAAATAACGGGGTTGAGCGGGAATTGATGATAGAGCGTGTAGATTGGGCTGTCAAACAGGTCAATATGCAGGAGTTTCTTGATCAAGAGCCGCACCATCTATCAGGCGGGCAAAAGCAGAGAGTAGCGATCGCTGGTGTACTTGCCGCAAGCCCTGACATCATGATCTTGGATGAAGCAACATCAATGCTTGATCCGATTGGCCGTGAAGAAGTGTTAGAAACCGTCAGACTGCTGAAGGAACAAGGAACGGTCACGGTCATTTCCATCACACATGATTTAGACGAGGCTGCGAAGGCAGACCGCGTTATTGTGATGAATGGCGGGAAGAAATTTGCCGAGGGAACACCAGAGGAAGTATTTGAACTAGATGAACAGCTGGTTCAGATTGGACTTGATCTGCCATTTTCCTACCGGTTGAGTAAGCAATTGAAGCAGCAAGGTGTGCCGCTTGCAAATGCCCATTTGACACAAGAAGGATTGGTGAAAGAGCTATGGACATTACGATCAAAGAATTAGAGCATCGTTATCAAATGAAAACGCCGTTTGAGCGTCTCGCTTTGTATGATGTCAATGCTTCCATCAAAGAAGGCAGCTATGTTGCTGTCATTGGTCATACGGGTTCCGGCAAGTCGACGTTGCTGCAGCACTTAAATGGACTGCTCAAGCCAACAAAAGGGAGCATTGCGCTTGGAGATACGGTCTTACAAGCCAATAAGAAGCAGAAGGAACTGAAACCCCTTCGAAAAAAGGTCGGCATCGTGTTTCAGTTTCCTGAACATCAGCTCTTTGAGGAGACGATTCTAAAGGATATCTGTTTTGGTCCGATGAATTTCGGTGTTCCAAAGGAAAAGGCGGAAGCCAAGGCTAAAGAGATGCTGAAGCTTGTAGGCCTTCCTGAATCCTTGTTATCTCGATCCCCCTTTGAATTAAGTGGTGGTCAAATGAGACGTGTGGCGATTGCAGGTGTTCTAGCGATGGAGCCAGAAGTGCTTGTGCTTGATGAGCCGACTGCGGGATTAGATCCACGCGGACGTAAAGAAATCATGGACATGTTCTATGAGCTTCATCAAAAAGCCAACCTGACGACGATCCTTGTGACACACAGTATGGAAGATGCCGCTCATTATGCGGATCAAATGATTGTGATGCACAAAGGAACAGTAAAAGCGACAGGTACGCCGAGGGAGCTATTTGCCAATCGTACCGACATGTCTTCTTTCGGACTGGACCTCCCGGAAACGATCAAATTCCAGCAGGCTGTCGAAGAAAAGCTGGGGCTGACGTTTCCAAGACCGCTTCTGACCATGGATGAAATGGCAGAAGCCTTAACAGCTTTATATCAGGAGGACACGACATCATGATGGATAGTATGATTATCGGCAAATATGTGCCAGGTACATCCTTTGTCCATCGTCTTGATCCAAGGACAAAGCTGTTATCAATTTTCTTTTTTGTCTTTATTGTCTTTTTTGCGAATAACTACATCACTTACGGGCTTTTAGGGGTCTTTACGATCCTTGTGGTGATGGTGTCTCAGGTGCCGCTGTACTTTATTCTCAAAGGAATGAAACCCATCCTTTGGATTGTTCTGTTTACCTTTATTCTGCATATCTTCATGACAAAGGATGGCGCTTTGCTCTTTCACTTTGGTTTTCTGAATATTTATGAAGAAGGTCTAAAACAGGGGATTTTCATTTCACTCCGTTTTGTCTATCTCATCATGATGACAACACTTCTGACGTTGACCACAACACCTATTGAAGTGACAGACGGTATGGAGAAGCTGTTGCATCCTTTCCGTAAAATCAAGCTGCCTGTTCATGAGCTTGCTCTTATGATGTCTATCTCTCTTCGATTTATTCCGACTTTACTCGAAGAAACAGACAAAATCATGAAAGCCCAAATGGCAAGAGGTGTTGATTTTACAAGCGGACCCGTGAAAGATCGTTTAAAAGCGATTGTCCCATTGCTTGTCCCGCTTTTCGTCAGTGCGTTTAAGCGTGCGGAGGAATTGGCGACCGCTATGGAAGCGAGAGGCTACCGTGGGGGAGAAGGTCGTACGAAATACCGTCAGCTTGTCTGGGGAATGAAAGACACGTTCACGCTGCTTCTATTCATCCTGTTAACAGCACTCCTTGTGCTGCTTAGAAATTAGGTGATGCCTAGATGAAAGTAAAATGTACCGTATCATACGATGGGACACATTTTAAAGGGTATCAAGTGCAACCAGGACAGCGAACCATTCAGACGGAGATTGAATCTGCCCTTGCTAGAATGCATAAACAAGACGAACTGATTCCGATTGTGGCTTCCGGCCGGACAGACAGTGGCGTTCACGCAAAGGGGCAGGTCATCCATTTTGACACCCCGCTTGCCATCCCGATGGAAAGATGGCCTTTTGCCCTCAACAGTTTGCTGCCAGATGACATTCGTGTTCTAAAGGCTGAGGAAGTGGATGAGTCATTTCATGCTAGATTTGGTGTCGTTTCAAAGGAGTACCGTTATAGGGTCTCAACGGAAACGCACCAAAATGTGTTTACGAGACAGTATGCCTGTCACTATCCTTATCCGCTGGATGTCGATAAAATGAGAGAAGCTGCTGGGCACCTGATTGGCACACATGATTTCACAAGCTTTTGTGCGGCCAATACAGAGGTTCAGGACAAGGTGAGGGAGATTTACGCCCTCGAGTGGAAAAACGTCTCAGACGGGCTTGAAATGCGTGTGAGAGGGAATGGCTTTTTATACAACATGGTGCGAATTATAGCCGGCACGTTACTTGAAATTGGTTCTGGTAAATTTCACCCTGAGGAGATAAAAGCCATGCTTGCCGCCCGAAATCGCGAAGCGGCAGGCAAGACTGCGCCCAGTCACGGACTGTATTTATGGGAAGTTTTCTATGACAACTAAACCAGGTGTAACATGTTCTTGACACAGGAAGCAGAAAGTTATAAGATATCATATGGTATGTATTTCAACCCCACAAATAAGCCCCGGAAGACTTATCTGTGTTTTGAAATAGAACGTAGCATTTGATTCAGGAAAATTCATTGATTTATTTAGGAGGGAAACTCATGCGTACAACACCAATGGCGAACGCAAGCACAATTGAGCGCAAATGGCTAGTGGTTGATGCGGCAGGCAAGACTCTAGGTCGTCTTTCTACTGAAGTAGCATCACTTTTGCGCGGTAAGCACAAACCAACTTATACACCACACGTTGACACAGGTGATCACGTGATCATCATCAATGCTGAGAAAATCGAATTAACTGGTAAGAAATTGACGGACAAAATTTACTACCGTCATACGATGCACCCAGGTGGTTTGAAACAAAGAACTGCTCTTGAGATGCGTACAAACTACCCTGAAAAAATGTTGGAGCTTGCTATCAAAGGTATGCTTCCAAAGGGTCCACTAGGTCGTCAAATGTTCAAAAAATTAAATGTGTACCGTGGTTCTGAGCATCCACATCAAGCACAACAACCTGAAGTTTACGAACTTCGCGGTTAATTATAAGGGAGGTTAACAATTTGGCACAGGTTCAATATTACGGTACAGGTCGTCGTAAAAGTTCTGTAGCGCGCGTTCGCTTAGTTCCAGGTGAAGGCCGTATCGTCGTTAATAATCGTGAAATTACTGAATACATTCCATTCGCTGCTTTAATCGAAGACGTGAAACAGCCTTTGAACATCACAGAAACAGCTAACAGCTACGATGTTCTTGTAAATGTTCACGGTGGTGGATTCTCTGGTCAAGCTGGAGCAATTCGTCACGGTATCTCTCGTGCTCTTCTAGAAGTAGATCCTGAGTACCGTACACCACTTAAACGTGCTGGACTTCTTACTCGTGACTCTCGTATGAAAGAGCGTAAGAAATACGGTCTTAAAGGCGCACGTCGCGCACCTCAGTTCTCAAAACGTTAATCAATTTTATATTGTATGGACGTTTTACAAAGGTTTGTACAGACAAACCCTATATGAAAAGCATCAGCATCCTGCTGGTGCTTTTTTATTTGTGTTATTTTCTGTCTGGAAACATATAAAATATGATCATAGTCAGGTTTTTGTTTAAAAAATGATGTTAAAGGAGGATGGCATTTATGAATCTAACAACAGAAAGATGTCTCATTCGACCGTTTAATGAGGATGATTGGCAGGATGTCTATGCATATACATCTGATCTAGCGGTGATGAAGTATATGCCAGAAGGTGTTTTTTCTAAAGAAGAGGCGCAGGAATTTGTCAAAAATAATCGTCTTAAGACGGCCAAGAATTTTGCTGTTCTATTAAAAGAAGATCATACATGCATCGGGCATATCGTGTTTCATCCTTACTTTGGTGAGCACACATATGAAATTGGCTGGGTCTTCAATTCTGCATATCAAAACAAAGGCTTTGCATCAGAAGCTGCATTTGCTGTCCTACATCATGGTTTTCACACAATGAATTTACATCGAATCATTGCCACTTGTCAGCCTGAAAATGTGCCGTCATGGAGAGTGATGGAGAAAATGGGGATGAGAAGAGAGGGATATTTTAAAAAATGTATACCACAAGGAAATGAGTGGTGGGATGAGTTTTATTATGCCATCTTACGAGAGGAATGGAAAACTTGATAAGTTTTCATGATATGAAGTAATTCGTCATTCCAAATATCCCTTGGCTTTCTCTATTGATATAATCAGGTCAAATAAGCAGAAGAGGGGCGCGGGCATGAGGATCTTTGATGCACATTTTCATATCATTGATTTTGATTTTCCCATTCAAGAAAACCAAGGGTATACACCGCCGAGTTATGTGGTGAATGATTATAGGAGAGAGACGGCTGATTTAGGGATTGTAGGTGGAGCGATTGTGTCAGGCTCATTTCAGGGTTTTGATCAAGGCTATTTGTTGAAAGCACTAGATGAAATGGGACCGGCTTTTTGCGGTGTGACACAATTACCTTTTACAGCAACTGACGATGAGATTGTTCATTTGAATCAACATGGGGTCAAGGCTTTACGTTTTAATGTGAAGCGGGGCGGTTCGGAGGATATTTCAAAGCTCGACTATTTTGCGAGAAGGGTGTATGAGCTGGTGGGCTGGCATAGTGAGCTCTACATAGACGCCAAGCATCTCCCTGACATCTCCTCTACGCTTGAACAGCTGCCGGCCGTTTCGATTGATCATTTAGGCTTATCGGAAGAAGGCTTGCCGCATTTGCTCAAGCTGGTTGATAAAGGGGTTCGTGTGAAAGCAACGGGCTTTGGGCGTGTTGATTTAAAGGTCGAACAGGCATTGACGTCTATTTATCAAACGAATCCTGATGCACTGATGTTTGGTACAGATCTTCCCTCTACAAGGGCGAAACGGCCATTTGAATACGGTGATATTGAATTGATTCAACAGATGTTTGATGAGGAAGCGGCGGATAAAATTTTATATGAGAACGCTATCAATTGGTATTTTGGCAAATGAATAAAGGCTTCCATTCCGTGATAGGAGGTGTGTTCATTGAATATGAATCAATTGACATTTAGAGAAGCCGTCCAAGGAGACCTCGACAACATCGTTTTGATGCTTTCAGATGACAAATTAGGCCAAAAGAGAGAACGCTACTCTCGTCCATTAAGAGAAAGCTACCTCAATGCCTTTCATTCGATCGAAGCGGATCCCAATATTGAACTAATCGTCGCTTGTGATCGGGAAGAGGTAGTCGGTGTTCTCCAATTAACAATGACTCCATTTCTAACGTATCAAGGAGGATGGAGAGCTTCAATAGAAGGAGTTCGTACAGCCTCGACTCATAGAGGAAGAGGAATTGGCACATTGTTGATAAAATGGGCTATTCAACGCGCAAATGACCGTGGGTGTCATATGATTCAGTTGACAACTGACAAACAGAGGCCAGAAGCACGCTGTTTTTATGAAAAATTAGGGTTTGAAGCCACGCATGATGGGATGAAGCTGCAGCTTGATTTCAAATAAAAAGCAGAAGGTGGCATCCCTCTGCTTTTTATGATTGTTTCACCGGAAACGCTTTGTATACATCTTGACGTTTATCTTTTGACTTCACAACTCCATCAACCAGTTCCTTTTGCCAAAGCGCTGTATCGTCTTTGTACACTTTAAAAGAGTGAGGCAGCTTTTTTTCTAGCTGTTTTCTTTTAAACGTGACGGATGGCTCGTCTTTAGCGTTCATCTTGAGTGTCACTTGCTCCACGTTATCGATAAGAATAAAAAGTGCCAATGCATTATATAAGTAGTTTTTTTCAATGGTATCCTTCTTATCAAACCAAAATGAATCAAACTGTTCTTCTGTATCATTGGTATTTTCTTTCACGCCGTATGTCACTTTTAGCGCTTTTTCATCTACGATTTCATACTCGCGAATCACGTTACCTGGAAGATCTGATAAAATAGCGCCGACTGCTCCATTGTCTCCAATATAAGAATTTTTGTGCTTAGAAAGCTGTTTTAAGGAAATGTCTTCTATTCCTTTCATGTCGCTTTCTTTCTCACTGGCTTGACTACTGCAAGCGGATAGAATGACTGTCATTAGTAGTAGGATATACATCCACTTTTTCATTTACTTTGCCCCTTTATCTTTTTTCTATATAAAAATTCATTATATCATAAGGTCCCATTTCCACCACTTATTTCATGATTTCCATTTACTGAACTGCATGTTTTGTTCAAACCAACGAACAATACAAAGAAAAAAAGGAGTTCAGTCCATGGCAGAAGTTCTTTCATTTTATCAATTGAAAACAAAACGAGATGTCACGCTTGAAAAGAAGCTGTTGCGTACATTGTCTCTTCAACAGGTGACGGTCGCTTCAGAGAAATTCACGAAGAAGCTGTTCCCATTTGCAGATGATCCAGCTGGGATTATGAGTGATGGCTGTATTGATTTCGCCATTGAGGCTTTTTTAGCAGGTGGGAGATACGGTGAGTCGAGTAAGTATGGTGAATCATTCGATGATATAAAAAAGCGGTCAGTTCATGAAGAAGATGAGCTGGTTGAGGAGCTAGCAGGGTGTTTGCAATCGTGGGGGAATATGTTTCGAATGGAGCGTAAGATGTCGTGTCTGTATCCATTTGCGAAGGAATTTTTAAGTAAGTGGTGGCAGGAAGGCTTTCGGGAATCAGAAAAAAGGCATAAGCTTCGCCTGCACTAAGCATATTTCCAGCCCTTGTCCCATATCTATAAAATAATGGTGTATGGGAGGGACAGGGATGAAAAGAAAGCTGAAATGGACAGGGTTTTTAATCGGGTTTATTGTCCTCTTATTCTTATTCAGATTTCAGTTTCTAAATGATGATTCGTGGAAATCGTGGAACTTGCCTTTGAGCGGCAAGATCATCTATTTAGATCCGGGTCACGGCGGTCCAGATGGCGGTGCTGTTGGCGGCGAGTTGCTCGAAAAAGAGATTGCACTGGATGTGTCCATGAAGATAAGAGACTATTTGCAGGAGCAGGGAGCACTTGTTCTCATGACCCGGGAAGATGACTCTGATTTATCATCAAAGAATACAAAGGGTTATGCCAGAAAGAAAGCGGAGGACTTGAGAAACCGTGTGAAAGCCATCAACGAATCTGAAGCGGATCTCTATTTAAGCATTCATTTAAATGCGATCCCATCGAACAAATGGAGCGGGGCACAGACGTTCTTTTACGGAAAGTATGAAGAGAATGAAAAAGCAGCGAAGTTCATTCAAGATGAATTGCGCAACAACCTTGAAAACACAGATCGCAAGGCGAAGCGAATCAACGGGATTTATTTAATGCAAAATGTCACGAAGCCAGGAGCGCTTGTCGAAATCGGATTTCTATCGAATCCAAAAGAGGCTGGTCAGCTGGCGACTCCTAAATATCAGGATCAAATTGCTGCTTCGATTTATAAAGGCATTCTCAGATATTTAACAGAGCAAAAAGAGCCGCCTGAATAAGGGGCTTTTTCCTGTTTATCGCAGGCAAAGAGGACAGACATTGTAAGGATATGTATGATATACTTGAATTGTAAACGAATTCAATAAAGGGTGAGGTTCTGCTATGATCGGACAAGATGATGTGAGAAAACTAGTTGGGAAGATGGACGAACCTTTCCTTCATATACCGCTTGGTGAGCTGGATGCCATCAAGGAAATCAGCCTAAAGCCTGAAAAAGAGCATGTGAGCTTAAAAGTGGCGATTGCCAAAACAGGCACTGCTGAGCAGATGAAGCTGCAGCAAGACATCGTACAAGCTTTAAAAGCAGCCGGCGCGAACACTGTAGGACTTCGTTTTGAAGAACTGCCTCAAGAAACGCTTGAAAAGTTTATGCCGTCACAGGATGAGGAAGAAAATTTGCTCAACTCTAAAAATCCACCTGTGTTCTTAGCGATTGCGAGTGGAAAAGGCGGAGTTGGGAAATCAACCGTTTCCGTTAACCTGGCTGTGGCACTGGCTCGTCTAGGGAAAAAAGTGGGACTGATCGATGCTGATATTTACGGCTTTAGCGTACCGGATATGATGGGAATCACCGTCAGACCGACAGTTAAAGGGGAAAAGATTATTCCTGTGGAACGCTTTGGCGTCAAAGTGATTTCAATGGGCTTTTTTGTTGAAGAAAACGCACCGGTCATTTGGAGAGGACCGATGCTTGGTAAAATGCTAAATAACTTCTTCCACGAAGTAGAGTGGGGAGAATTAGATTACTTACTATTAGACCTTCCGCCTGGAACAGGTGATGTGGCACTTGATATTCATACGATGCTTCCGAGCTGTAAAGAAATCATTGTGACAACGCCGCATCCAACAGCGGCTTTCGTTGCTGCTAGAGCAGGCGCAATGGCACTGCAAACAGATCACGAGGTGCTAGGGGTCGTTGAGAATATGAGTTACTATGAAAGCAAAAAAACAGGTGAGAAGGAATATGTCTTTGGAAAGGGCGGCGGGGACAAGCTGGCGGAGGAGCTGCGTGTATCAGTTCTTGGTCAAATCCCTTTAAGACAGCCTGATTGGAATGAGGACGATTTTGCACCTTCTGTCTATGATGCGAGTCATCCGACAGGGGAAGTGTATCAACACATTGCCAATAAAGTCATTGAACAATTAGCAGTAAAAGCATAATGAAATCCCGAGTGGACCTTGTGCCACTCGGGTGATGTTTAACTGCCGCTTCCTTGTGAACCGGAATCATTGCTGCTTTCAGAGACTGCTTTTTTTAGCTCATCTTCGAATTTCTTCTTATAGAGAGGGCTGCTTAATGTTTCTGTGATGACTTTCTCTAAGTGCTTTCTGAACTCTTTGCTTTTGACCAGTTCACCGTATTTCTTTTCCATTTCAGGATCCTTGAGAATATCCATCATCATCTGTTGATAGTCAGGGTCCTTCATCAATTGTTTTAACATCTTTTCATGCTGTTGCTGCATGGATTTTGCGAAAGTCTCGGCAAATTTAGAATCCTCAAAGACCTTCTTCCAGAACTCTTTGCCTTTATCAGAAGTTAGTGTTTTCTCTATTGTTTTTTTCACAGTTTGTTCATCCATTACCAAAGCTTCATTCATTGCCTCGTCATTTAATAACTGTTGAATGGCCTTTTTACCGTCATCTGTTTTCAAAATATCGACGACCATTTTTTTCGTTTCGTCATAGTCCATATTAGATGAGGATTGGGTTTTGGGAGCACAAGCTGTTAGAGATAAAAGAAGAAAACAGCTCATTATACGCAAGATGCCTTTTGACATACTGTGGCTCCTTTCGTTACATGTCTTACTTTTAATATGAATGTTTCACGTGAATTTATACATAACAAAAATAGGGGTTGGGTCAATTCAATGAAAAGTCGGGATTTAGTTCGTTTTTTCTTCTCTGTGCTGGCTGTTGGAGCGGTCATTACAAGCGTGGTAGGTTTTGCGCTGGAGTGGGGGAAATATCAGAAGCTGTTTGTATCGTTTGAGATTTTAGAGATTGCGTCTGTGTTATTTTGGTTTATTGGTGTGGGGATGATCTTTAGTGTAATCAGTCAGATGGGGTTTGTTGTCTTTTTGACAGTGCACCGGTTTGCGCTGGAGATTTTCAGGTCGCATTCTTTATGGAATACCATTCAGTTATTCCTTGTGATTTTCGTGCTGTTTGATTTAGCTTATTTGCGGTTTTTGTTTTTCGGGGAGAATGAATCATTTCTTCCATACTTGTGGCTGCCTGTTTTTATCGGTGTGTTTGCATTGATCGTGTCTTATTTTAAACAGCAGCAGTCCTCTAAGAAAACATTTATTTCTGCAATGTTTCTCATGGTCGTCATCACGTCGTTAGAATGGTTTCCGGCGCTTAGAGTCAATGAAGAGGACTGGCTATATTTAATGCTATTTCCGCTATTAGGTTGTAATGCGTTTCAGTTATTAGCTATGCCGCGGTTTTCAAAAGCAAAAGCTACTTAACCTCAGTTGACTTTGTTTTTGTATTAGAGATAAGCTCGCCAACCGTGACGTTTCTTAAATTTTTGTCTTTTAAGTGTTTTAAAATGGCTGGTAAGGCTTGAGCGGTTTGGGTGGCTGAATCTGAGGCGTGAAGGAGAATAATGTCTCCGCTTTTCATTCGATCATTTACATTATGAACAATCTGGTCGACGCCCGGGTTCAGCCAATCTTGAGAATTGATGCTGTAATGGACAACGGTATAGCCATACTGTGTTGCAATTTTCAATACCGTTTCATTAAATTGCCCAGTTGGCGGTCTTAATAATTGAATGTCTTCCAGTCCAAGCTTTTGGAATGTATTTTGTGCACGGACAAGATCTCGCTTAATTTCGTTTTCTTCCAGCTGGCTATAATTTTTATATGCATAGCCAAGGCTGCCAATTTGATGGCCATCCTCTTTAATCCTTTTCACGATATCTGGGTGACGCTCAGCCCAAGAAGCAGACAGAAAGAAAGTGGCGTTCTTTATATCGTACTCTCGGAGGACATTTAAAATAGGAACAGCCTTCTCGTCTCCCCAGCCAATATTAAATGTAAGGGATGCGTGTTTTGATGAGGTCTCTCCTTTATAAATTGCTCGGGGCCCTTGTTCTGTTTTAAATACCGACAGCGGCGGTGCCTTTTGTACATAAAAAAAGGTTGCAGCTGCAAGGGCTGCTACAAGAATAATGACTACTTGCTTCAGCCGTTTAATAGGCAACACATATAATCGACTCAATTCAAACACTCCTGCCTTGTCCAAGATTGTTACTTGATTGTATGCAGGACAAGGGTTTAACATGCACGATAAAACTATTTTAAAAAAAGTTATGAAAAGGCGTTGACCAACAGAATGTTTTCGTGATATATTATTAATCGTCGCTGACACACAGTGACAAACACAAACGCTTCGGGAAATAAACTTGAAAAAAGTTGTTGACATAAGATGAAGCGAAATGTTATATTATTAAAGCCGCTAAGAACGGCGAAGATGATCTTTGAAAACTAAACAAGACA
>NZ_ASJC01000013.1 GCF_000691145.1 Bacillus altitudinis 41KF2b
ATAAAACGACTCAAGCCACGTCCGCCGCAGTAAGAGCGGTCGACATTTACAAGACATCACAGAAGTCTTTTGACGCCCTGAAAACATCTCAAAAAGGCTTATATGGACTCACCGCAACTAACGGCTTCAGCGAAGCGATTACGGGTCGAGATATGTTTGGAAATAAAGTCTCGAAAGAACAGCAGGAAGCGAGTATGAATGCGGCGCTTGGGATGCTTTTGCCGTTTGGGGCAAAAGGGTTTCATGGGAAGATGGGTGTAAAGAGTTCAGGTATACCTAATATTTCAAAAAGGCATGATGAAATTGCTCATAAAAGTTATTATGGTAGAAAAGATTTTAGAATAAAGATAAATAGTGCAGTATATTCTCATCATGATAATAAGCATTTAAAGGCTAGAACTGCCGAAGAAGCGAAACGTTTTAGTGAAACCGGAAGACGAAATGCTCAATACCTACCTGAAATAAATAATAAAGTGATAGAAAAAGAAGCTCTTCAAAGAGGGCATATCATTGATAATGGCAATAATAATTTTTACTTCATTTATGATACTGGTAAAGTTGTTGGTTATGATAATGGAAAATCTACTAGTTGGATTAGAGGAGAACTAACGAGTGGTAATGTGTATCACGGTCATCCAATAGCTGGTGATAGATTAAATAAGTATTTAAACAAATTAGGAATAAAATAACTATAAAATTAACAAAGAGGTCGGATAAAGATGAGAAAGCATGTGAAACTTGATATTCCGGAAGTAAACATTCATCCCTTGAGGATAACTGAAGGTTGGAATGTCCGTTATAATCATTTTTGGGAAATTGACCCTAGAAAGTTAGAAACAGAAGATGAAAGATGGTTTATGTTCACTGAAAGTTTGTTACAGCTTTATCATGAGAAATCATCAATAACATTGGACTTAGGTTGGTATCCCGATTTATCTTCAGATGGCAACTATCTTGTTCTAATAGTTAAAAATACAGATTGGGACAATCCTATTCAGGAGTTTAGCTCTGATGACTATAGCAAAGTGATAGATTTTATAGAATTTCATTTAAAAGAAATTACATCTAACTGGTGGAAATAAAACTGTATGTATTTCTACGAGGTTAATAAGGCTAGTGCTTCTCTGTTTTGCCGTTTCTATGGTGGTGGTCTTATAATGAATAAAAACCAAACAATGCTTAAAAAGAAAAATATGTGGAACCATCATTGGAGCATTAAAAATGTATATAGAACTGGATAAACTTTTATCCGCTGATAAATACTAGTAAGTGAGATACTCTTGTATTTTAGCCTAAACGATTGGGAAGAACTATCAAAACAGGTACTCAATAAACTAATAGAGTGGCAGCGAAAAATTGCGTACTGTCTCGATAATGAGTGCAATGAATATGAGTTTCATATTTTATTGGATTTGCTGAATACTAATGATGCGGAATTATTTGAGATTTGTATTGATACATTAAGAAGTTATCCTATTGAAGAGGGTAAAAAAATAGTACTGAAACATCCTCAGATTACAGAACGTATAAATCAAATGTTGACTACTACTGCGAACCTACCAGCAAAGACAGTTCTTCGAGATTTCATTTCAAAAATACATTCAAATTAGTCCGTTATTGCTGAAATTTAATGATGAAATAAGATCTTGATTGGTTTTATACTGATCAAGATTATTTAATTTACACTGATGAAAAATGTCACATTGTAAAAAGAGTAAGTAGGAATGTATTTATTCGGGATTTTAAACAACATAAGATTCATTATTACGTACATGTAATTATACAAAGTCCCCATTTATATTGATTTCCTAGATTTATATCCGGAAATTTTGAAAAAAAGCATAGTTATCTAGAAATCAGTTCATTCCACCGTGTAGCCTGGTGGAATTTTCAAGGGGGAGATGTCTAGAGAGCAATGTTTATACGCCTTGTGGAGGTGCTCCTATGAATAATAAAGGAAAAACAAAAATCGAAACCTTAAAAAGAAAAAGCAGAAGAAAGCACTTAATAAACGAATTAAGCTATATGACACTTCCAGAACCCCCTTTTTTGGAGGTCGAAGAGAATCAATTTTTTTGTCAGAAGGTATTTACTTTCCTGCAATCGAGAGAACATAAAAGTCAAATACATGGAGACAACTATCTAGAGCATATTGAAAAGTCTACACAAATGTTAAATGAAATGGTCGGGAGGATAAAAGAGACTCCTGAACAAGGGAGATTGCTTTTTTTCCGAGATCATGAAATTGAAGCGCTTTTAGTGAATGTGGATGAAGTGTTTCATCATTTAAATCAACTTCTTGAGCAAACCAAATTTTTAAGTGGATACGGAGATTTCATTTTAATAGCAGAGGATTTTCATTTTGGATTATGCATAGAGCGTACAGAATATTTTTATGAGTTTAGTTTTTGGGGAATGTGAGTTTAGATCAAGCTTCATTTCAAAAAATGACAGGGATTTTTCTCTATAACCATTTCCCTCAAATTTAAGCAATTCACTATCATTACCTTTCACATTCATATAAAATAAGAGCTAGTGAAAATTTGAAGAGATGCTTGATAAATGAAGGGCATGTAAGCTGTGAGCTGCATGAAATGATGAGATGTTTCAAGTACGTGAAGGTTGCAAAGCTGTTTCTCCTCACGCATGAATCTTGTAAGCGTAACCATTATTTGTCACTTCATTGCAATGTGTTGAGGGGTGTGTCAGCATGAGGAATCCGTATTTGAGAACGGCTTCTAGTCTTTATATCAATTATTTTTTATTAGGTATGGTCAATATTATTTTGGCTTCTAATATGCCATTTTTGATCAAACAATTAGATACAAATAGTGCGGGGATAAGTTATATGATCTCTGCACTCGGTATTGGCAGGGTGCTCACGTATGGTCTATCGGGCGTACTGTCAGATCGTTTTGGACGAAAGCCGGTCATTTTGGTTTCGGGGGTGCTGATGGCAGTGTTCCTCATTGGAATCCCATTGTCTCCGAATTATCAAATCGCGTTTGCGTTTGCGATTTTGGCAGGGGTGGCGAATTCGGCGATGGATGCAGGGACGTATCCGGCTTTAATGGAAGCTTTTCCTCAAAACTCGGGATCTGCAAATGTGATGGTGAAGGCGTTTATTTCGATTGGGGCGACCATTCTGCCGCTCGCTATTTTCTTTTTAGCAGAGCATGATCTGTTTTATGGATTTGCGTTTTATTTACCTGCTTTTATTTATTTAGTGAATGTGATCATGCTGTGGACATTGCCATTTCCGAATCATCGCAAGGTGGAGCAAGTTCAGGTGACGGAGCATGATGGACTTCCGCGCTTCTCATCAGAGCCTACGTTTTGGAGAGAAGGGGTCGCACTGATTGTGATCAGTTTTACATCAAATGGTCTGTACGCCTTGCCGCAAATTTGGCTGCCTACGTACGGTGAGGAAATTTTGGGGATGGCTTCTGGCAGTGCTGTGAAGCTGCTTAGTTACTATAGCATGGGCGGTTTGCTGTCTGTCTTATTGCTCGCATTTCTTTTGCGCCGCATTGTTCGTCCGGTCACCGTGCTGCTACTCTATCCGATTATTACATTAGCCTCTATCTGTGTGCTATTGGTCGTGAAGTCTCCAGTCATCGGGACCGTCAATGCATTTGTATTGGGCTTTTCAACAGCTGGTGTCTTTCAGCTGACGTTAACCGTAATGGCTGAGTTCTTCTGGAAAAACAAAGGGACGATGACAGGAATTATCTCAACAGCAGGCGGAGTGTCCGCCATTGTGATTCCGGTCGTCACTGGTTTGATCGAAACCCACTCGACGATTTTACAAATCTTTATATTTGATGCGGGTGTGGCTGTTGTTGCGATCATCGGGGCGATGTATATCCTTTATCGATATCGCCGTGTGATGATACACGAATAAAAAAGACGACTTCCAAAGCGGAGGTCGTCTTTTTTATGTGTTTCGTTTAGAAACGGTCATTTTCAAATAGAATTTGTTTCACTTGTTCAACCGGCATATCCTCGCCAGTAAAGAGTTTGTACGCAAGGGCACCTTGCCATAGCATCATGCCAAGACCGTTAATCGTTTTGGCACCCGCTTCTTGTGCTTGAGCAAGAAGTTTTGTTTTTTGCGGGTTGTAGACGACATCTGTCACGATTAAGTCTTTGCGTAATACATCAAGTGTATCGTCAATAATGCTGAGCTCATCTAATGGTTTCATGCCAAGGCTTGTCCCGTTTGCTAAGATCGCACTTTCAGCTACTTCACGACGGAAAGCGTCTTTGTCTTCAAGTGGGAAGATATTCGCTTTGACACCGAATGATTTCATTTCGTTGTTGATGTAATTTACATTTTCTTCTGCTTGAACAAAGTATTGATCATTACGAGCAAAAATACTAATTTCACGAATACCTGATTGTGCAAGCTGAATGGCGATCGGTGTTGCAGCGCCGCCAGATCCAACAAGTGTAACCTTTTGTCCAGCTAATTCAACGCCATGTTCAATTAAGTTTCTTACGTAACCAAGACCATCTGTGTTGTAGCCAACCAGCTTGCCATCTTTGTTCACAACTGTGTTGCTTGCGCGAGTATATTTTGCAGAATCATCTAGTTCATCTAAGTAATCGAGCACTTTCATTTTGTTCGGCATGGATACGTTAAATCCAGCTGCACCCATTGCTTTCATCCCGTTTACTGCTGCTTCTAGTTCATCATTTCCTACCTCAAAAGCAAGGTAAGCATAGTTGATTCCTGTTAGTGTAGGCCAAGGTTGTGCATCCGTGGTGACAGGCTGTGCCCGATTGGTGTTGCAAGAAGACCGACTAATTTTGTTTTTCCATCAATATTACGTTCATGTATGTTTGTCATGATTGACATCTCCTTTAATTATCTAAACAATTTTTTCATGCGTCGTAAAACAAAGACTGCTAACAATACGCTGATGACCGCAATGATCATATCGAAGAATAAAGTCATTTTAATATCGTACGTGCTAACGAGTCCGCTTGTAATAAGCGGAACAAGGATAAACGCTGAGCTTGCCGCAATGTTGACATATGATGAAGCTGTTGCTTTGTTTGTAGGGAATAATTTCATCATAATACTCATCGCCAACTGGAAAATGCCGGCTGTAAATAATCCTAAGAAAAAGGTACTAACAATGACAATGCCGTATGTTTCGATTTGAAATAGTGAAAGCATGGCAAGGAATGCCCCGATTGGGTAAATAATAGCGACCATAATTGGTGAAATGAATTTATCTAATACGATTGAAAGCAATAGAACAGATACGAGTGCACCAATACTAAAATAAGAAAGAAGCTGCGTCGCTTGTCCTGAGCCAAGCCCAATCAATTTCAACCCGAGCTGTGGAAGCCAAGTTTGCCATACGACAAATAATGCAGTAGACGTGAATCCCATAAGTACAACAGCTAAACCTTCACCAAACATTTTCGGTTCTTCCTTCATTTGCTCTTGAACGGGAAGATCGTTTTGAGAAGCCGTTTGCTTATGATTTGGGAACGGCATAAAGATCAAGTAAATGCCTACAAGTAAATAAAGAAGTCCTAGACCAAAGAATGCCCAGCCCCAGAAGATGTCATGTGCAATAAGGAATGCCAAGATAAATGGAAGAACAGTCGCACCAATTGATACAGACGCCTTCACTAATACAGAAGCTGAACTTGCTTTTTTAGGAAATGACTCTGTCAAAGCAGGATATGTCCCTGAATCAAGCAATGAGTTTGCAATCCCTGCGGAAATGGCAAAAATGAAAGCCAATGTATAATTGGTCGTCGTTGGAATCCCAATTAAGAATAATAAGTAAAGAAAGTTACCTGTAATAATGACAGGTTTTCGCCCCCAGCTGTCTGCCAGCCTACCAGAGAAAAAGAGAGCAATTAATTTACCGATACCGATTGCTGATACAAGCAAGCTGATTTTTGGAATATCTACATGGTAGCGTTCAGATAAGCTTTCCATGTTTGATGCCACAATAATATTGATCATGCCTAGCATGAAATAGTTTAAGTACATGCCAAGTGATGATTTAATGTATGGATTTTTCATGTTCCCACTCCTATATTTGAAACCCTGTTCGGGCCAAATTCTTGTTACCCTTTGTTATTTCCTTAAACGTAAATAATATTAAGTCCATCACAACACCCCTTGTGTGATTGATGAAAAAATAATGAATATTCATCTGTTCTTCAAATAAGTACATCGTTCTACTAAATAATTAAAAATAATAACAGTTATCATAAGTTGATGGACTTCCTCGATTTGATCAGAATCAAAAGATCCATCTTTAACTGTAGTTGATATCATAAATAACGATATGTTCACAAAAGGTATAACGATATACTAAAAGAAGCAACGAGATAAATATACTCCTGCGTTTAAAATGTGTCAAGTTTATGACTTTGCGATTTAAAAAAAGAAAAATGTAATAAAGAAATAGTTGACTTGCTCAATAAAAAAAGGAGAATCGCTTTGCAATTCTCCTTTCAGCGTGTAGACAAACCCTCGCATTCTTTGTCAGTCCTGCGCTCCGGTGCTCACGAATGTCAAATTCGCTCTGCTCCGGTGCTCGTCCTTCCTAGACTGCAAAGGTTTTCTATCACGCTGAAAAGAAGACAAAGGGCTAAAATCAAGTTCATTTTAGCCCTTTGTCAACAATCTGAAAGGGAGAATCGCTTTGCAATTCTCCTTTTCATGATCATGTCGAGGTTTCTCGAATATGAAGTTGAGGCTTTAATATCAATCGCTGCAGTTCTTCATCCTGCTCGTTCATTTTATGATACAAAAGGTTGGCTGCTTTGACTCCAATGGATCGTGGAAATGATGAGACTGTGGTGAGCGGCGGGTGATACATCTCCGCTTCAGGGATGTTATCGAATCCAACTACATCAATGTCTTCACCAGGCTTGATGTCACGCGCTGCCAATTCTTGAATCACCCCAAACGCCACTAAATCACTGAAGCAAAAAATAGCAGTAGGTGGTTCGGGAAGGTCAATCACTTGGGCAAGGGCTTCTTTCCCGCCTTCACGGGTAGGTACCATATCGATAATAAGAGATTCATCCATCGTCAGGTCTTCATCATCATGGGCTCTTTTGAACCCTTTCATCCGTTCAATCCAAGTCGAGGAGGATTTGACTCCGCCTAAGAAAGCGATGCGGCGATGCCCTTTTTGAAGAAGATGACGCACCGCCATCCAAGTACCTTGTTCATAATCAACGCCGACATAATCACAATGGACATCTGCTAATTCACGATTTGCCAATACTTTTGGTGTGCGAATGTTGTTTAATTGTTTCACCGTTCGTGTCGAGCTCTTCGATGCTGGATTTAAGATGATTCCACCCACTCGGTGCTCTACCATTGTGGAGATGAGACGCTCCTGCTTATCTACACTATCAAAGGTTGTCCCAAGTAAAACGGTATAGCCAAGTGATTCAAGTGTGGTTTGCACACCAATTAAAAATTCAGAAATAAAGGTGTTTGAAATATCCGTGACGATCACACCCACAATATTTGAACTTTTCGACCGCATGTTGGCAGCGACGCGATCGTACACGTATCCCAAATCCTCCATGGATTGCAGCACTTTTTTCCGGGTGGCTTCAGAGATCCTAGGGTTGTTGCGAACAACGAGTGAGGCCGTTGAAGTCGATACACCGGCATGCCGAGCGACTTCTTGTAATGTCACACGCTGTTTGTTCATTTTTTTCATTTGTCTTCACCAACTTCATTGGATTGCCTAACTATGGTTCATCATCAAGATGGATGTCTCCACCAAACTAGCCGAACATTCTTTGTTTCATTATACCTTAATCAAGGGGTGTTGATGAAGTGATGTCATATCGGCTTCAGATAAGGAGGAAACAACATCTTAAAAGATTACCATTGACAGCTTTCTTTTAGAGGCGTAAAATATAAAATTATTCAGAAATAGCAACATTTAAAGTAAATATCGAAGGCTATGATTGCTGTGGGTCACACTATGGCAGGAGCAGCTTCTGGAGAGACCGCATGTATGTGCGGCGCCGAAGGGTTCACAATCTCAGGCAAAAGGACAGAAGAGTACGAAATATTGTATTTGTGATGCATGGATCATACTGTGTATTGCTTTTCTCTATTTTGCTATTCTTTTATGACCGTGAGATTGGAGCGCATCCAATCTCTTTTTTTATGGACTTTTTGAGAGTTCATTATTTCAGTATAGGATCGTGTCGTAGGAGGGTGTTGAAATTGGCACAACAAGAGTTAAAGCGAGATTTATCAAACCGTCATGTTCAATTAATTGCCATTGGCGGAACGATTGGAACTGGGCTATTTTTAGGGTCTGGAAAGGCTATTCAATTGGCAGGACCATCGATCATTTTTGCGTACTTAATTGTCGGAATGGCCATCTTTTTTGTCATGAGGGCACTTGGAGAATTGCTCTTATCTAAGGCGGGCTATCAATCTTTAACGGATATAGCAGAGGATTATCTTGGACCATGGGCTTCCTTTGTGACAGGATGGACGTATTGGTTTTGTTGGATTATGACAGCGATGGCGGATGTTATTGCGGTCGGGGTGTATGTGCAGTATTGGTTTGATATACCGCAGTGGATTCCTGCTATTATTTGTTTATTGATTTTACTAGGATTTAATTTATTAACGGTGAAGCTTTTTGGAGAAATGGAATTTTGGTTTGCACTGATTAAAGTGATTACGATATTACTGTTGATTGGCGTTGGAATTGTCCTGTTAATCATTGGTTTTCAAACAGATGCAGGACCCGTGACGGTAACGAATCTGTGGTCACACGGAGGATTATTTCCAAATGGTGTGACAGGCTTCTTATTGTCATTCCAGATGGTGATTTTTGCGTATGTGGGCGTGGAACTTGTCGGTGTGTCAGCAGCAGAAACAGCGAATCCGCAAAAAAATATCCCGTCTGCGATTAATAAAATTCCATTAAGAATTCTCTTTTTCTATGTAGGTGCGATTTTTGTATTACTATGCATCAACCCATGGACAGAACTCAGTGCATCAGAAAGTCCTTTTGTGAAAACCTTTGGACTCATTGGGATACCAGTAGCGGCGGGACTCATCAACTTTGTCGTCCTGACATCTGCGGCGTCTGCTTGTAATAGCGGTATGTTCTCAACGAGCCGAATTTTGTATAATCTCAGTCATCAAAAACAAGGACCGGCATCTTTTGGCCGTCTAAATAAGCATGCTGTTCCAAGTAATGCCCTGTTTGTGTCGACGATTGTGGTGTCAGTAGGGGCTCTTTTAAGCAAGCTGATTCCTGAACAAGCCTTTGGTATTGTGACAACGATCAGTGCCATTTGTTTCATTTGGGTATGGAGTATTATTTTAATATGCCATCTGAAATATAAGAAGACACGTCCTGAACTGCATAAGGCGTCTACCTTTAAAGCGCCATTTACACCTTTTGTGAATATAGCGGTTCTTGTGCTCTTTGCTGCTATTCTTGTCATCATGCTTTTCGCTGATGCAACACGTCCAGCATTGTTATTGACACCCGTATGGTTTGGGTTCTTATTTTTGATTTATGCACGAAAGAAACGCCGTTCAGCATAATGAACGAAAAAAGCACAGCCTTTTTAAATGGCTGTGCTTTTGCTTATTTAACGATTTCTAATCTTCAACATATAGTATGCATTAAGAATGATCAGAACAAGTCCAACGACGATGATGGAGAAGAGCTGAGAGTGATTGGCGCCAAGAGAATAGACAATCAAAATAAACATGGCACCGGTCAATAAAATATTCATCATTTGAAAAGTGTGAAAAAGCCCATCGAGCATCACATGCTTTTCGCCTTCATCAGAAATGGCGAGCAGTTTTTTGCCATAATCTTTATCGGTTGGACTAGGTAGGTGACGATTAGGATAGACGAGCTTTAGGACAGAGGTCGACACATAAGAAAGAATGACGGTGATCAAAAATAAGGCAGCATTTGTGAGAATCAGCCAGAGTGGCTGCTCAGTCACGATGGAAATACCAATTGCAATGATCGATAAAATGGTACTCACCGTATTAGCTAACGTTACATCAGTAAAGGTTCGGTACTGTTTTACCTCTAGTTCATCCTCCTCATCACCGGATACTGAAAGAGAGACTCTTTTCTTCATGCGTGAAATGCCTGAAAAACAATAAATGATGAATAGAACTGTCAAGCCAGTGATGACAAGGGTCGCCTCAAATGCAGCTTGCAGAAGTGTCAGCTCAAATTCGGCTGCCAGCAAACAGTAAGCACCGAGAAAACCAAGGAGAGCACCTAAGAGCATTTTGTATACAGTTTTCATGTGAGTTCATCCTCCTCGAATAGAAAAATATGTTCAATGGGTTCTTGAAAAATACGTGAAAGCCTCATAGCAAGTAAGAGAGATGGCATTAATTCATCTCGTTCCATTAAGCTGATCGTCTGGCGGGAAACCTTTGCCCGTTTCGCAAGCTCCGTCTGGTTTAAACCATCACGTGCCCGCAGCTCTTTTAGCCGATTTTTCATTCTGTCACCTCAACTCTGATCAAAATGTTATCTTGATTGTAAAGTATTATATTCATTTTGATAAGAATATTTGTCAAAATGATAAAAATAATTGTCAGAAAGATCGCCTTTATTCAAAAGAGAATCAATGATACGCTAAAGAAAAGAGAAACAGAAAATAGGTGATGCCCATGTTCATTGATCAATTAAAAAGTGACTTACATCAATCACAGCCGCTATTTATCGGAGAAGAGACAGCGTTCAAAGCGGCAGTCCTTGTCCCTTTGGTGCAAGTAAACGGGGAATGGCATGTTTTATTTGAAGTGCGATCACTGACGATGAGAAAACAGCCTGGCGATATTAGCTTCCCAGGAGGCAAACTCGACGGCGGCGAAACCGCACAAGAAGCTGCACTGCGGGAAACATATGAAGAACTAGGGATTCCGCCCGAATCCGTCAAGGTTTTAGGACAACTCAGCCCTTATATTGCCTCTCCATCCTTTGTGGTATATCCATTTGTCGGAATCATTGATGAACAGCAGGTCAAACATTCCTTTAATCAAGAAGAAGTAGATGAGACCTTTACTGTGCCTCTATCATGGCTCAGCCAATACGAACCGTACTTACACCATGTATCGGTGCAGCCAACACCAGGAGAGGACTTTCCTTATGAAAAAATCATGAATGGTGAAAAATACAGCTGGGGGAGTCGTTCGATTGAAGAGTGGTTTTATGATTACAATCGTTACACCATTTGGGGATTAACTGCCCGCATATTAAAACATTTTGTGATGGTTGCAAAAAGAAATTCCTAGAGAATCAGCTCTAGGAATTTGTTGTATAAAGGCGTTCTTTTGCAGTTTCTTTTCCTTTCCCTTTTCCAATTAGGATGGGCGCTTTCGCTTGGCTCAATCCATATGAAGGCATGTTCACGTAGATAGATTCATATGAGCCGGCTTGAATTTGATACGTTTCATGATAAATTCCGACCGCGTCATTATGTCGTGCTCTTTGGTTAAATCCTTTCCAAGCAGCCAAATGCTTCTCCATCTTGGCATAGGCAAGGAGGTCCTCTGTTGATTTCCAATATTGGATCATGGTGGTGGTGCGTAAACCGAAGTAATTTTCTGTCCCGAGAAAACCAAGTTCATCTTGATGTGTATAAAGTTCTTTGATCATCCCCGGCATCGCCTTAAATACTGGCAGCCATTGATGGACAGCCCAGCGTTTATTGATTCTCATTCCGATAATGAACACAACAATCGGCTCAGAATTGTCTGTTGTATACCTGCCTGCACGTATATTTTTTTTCATTTGTTCAACCTTCTTTCCTCATTGATTCACAGGTCTCCACGCACCAATCAATTCCAGCCTGCGCCACTTTCTTTCCGTAATTTAACGTATACAGCCAATACTTCGCATCAGCTTCATCTGGATACAGCTCTTGAATGTTTTGTTCAATCGCAACATATGTCTCATAACGGATACGGAGCTGCCTCTCATAATCCTGTAAAAGCACCAATTTTTTCTCAAACGAAAGATATTGACCAAAAAATAACTTTAATAACACCTCATTTCGTTCTGATGGTACTTGATCGAGCGGCTGTGCCAGCCATTGCCTCAACGTGTCCAGCCCTTTTTCAGTTAGATGATATTCCCGCTTGTCTGAGCGGCCAGTTGTAGAAGTGGGTGAAACCTTCGCAAGCCCTTCCTCGACTATTAACTTTAAAGCTGGATAAATTTGTCCATAACTAATTTTCCAAAAGTGATGCAAGCTCCTATCAATTAATTGCTTCACTTCATACCCAGACTTACAATCTGTCGTTAAAATCCCCAAAATCGCATATGTCGTATCATTGTATTTTTTCATTGATCAACACACCTATCTAAAAGATATATCATTTAGATATATGATAAACGATGTATAACTGCAGATACAAGAGGTATGAGAAAAAAATAAATGCTAGAAAGGAGGTGAAGAGATCACTGATTGGTTAATCAATGAGATGAATCCTTCATATAGAGTGAACGATTATAGTTTGGAGGGGACATATGAGTAAATCGAAAATCTGGATCATGACTATTCTGGCGGTCCTACTGATTGGTGGAGGCGGCTGGATAGCCTATCAAGCAATCGCACAAAAGAGTGGTTTGAATCATCCCTACGCCTTTGCATATAAGACTCATGATCGTGTGAACTGGTTCAAGGTAACGGAGAGAAACGGAAAAGTAACAGGCCAGCTGAACGAAACCATTTTAGAGGAAAATCCGCAAAGGCATTATGATCCCAATCTATTTATCAACAAATATCAATTAACCGGAAAATCAATTGAAAACGGTTACGAATTTTATGTGAAGCAAGGGAAAGAAACGGTCACATATGAAGTTCACCTTGCCGAAAAAGATCTTTCTGTGAAAAAACAAGGTGAAAAGCACAGCATCACATACAAAGCAGTTGATCAAAAAAACCTACGTGCTGTTCAACAGGACATTCATACTCTATATGAGAAACTGATGGATGACACGGAAAATAGATTTCATGATTATGTACGAAACTTCATTAAGAAAGTAACAGGCGCTTATGGTTATCTGTATACAGCAGAGGATGGTTCATACCAACTATTTTTAAAAGTAAAACGAATGTATATGCAGTCTGAATGGGCAGGTTCTTTTCTAATGAGAAAGGTCCCAGGAGATGGTGGTGAACCTTATAAAGAAACGAAACATACAGCAGGTGGAGTTTCAGATGGGATAATGTTTGATTTGAGTACTTATCCTGCAATTGAAAAGGGTTTTATTTTAGGGGAAACTGACCGAGACGCAACATACATTAAATTTCCTTTTAAAATGGCAGGCGGGATCATAGAATTTAAAGCGGTCACGAAAGAGGAATATCAAGAACAAACGGAAGCATTCAAAAAGAAGGCGAAAGAATGGCAAAAATAGATCGTGTTGGAACAGATGATTGTTGTGAATGGCATTTCAGGACGATCAGAATAAATAGGGATCTTGAAGGTTTTTCAAAACATATTTGAGTGGAGGTACCTATGAGTAAATTGAAAATGTGGGTCGTGTCTATCCTGGCAGTACTCGTCTTAGGTGGAGGCGGCTGGACAGCATATCAAGCAATCGCACAAAAGAATTCATTGAATCATGCCTATGCATTTGCGTATAAAACGAAGGATAAAATGAGCTGGTTTGAGATATCTGAGAATAAAGGCAAAGTAACGGGGCATCTAAACGAAAAGTATATAGAAGAAATATGGTGGGATCCCAAAATATATAATAAACAATATGTAGTGTCCGGGAGTTCAAAGGAAAACGGTTATGAATTTCGAGTCAAACAAGGCAAAGAAACAATCATATACGAAGTTCGAATGTCCGGTAAAGACCTATCTGTGAAAAAACAAGGTGATAAGAAAAGCAGGATATATAAAGCAATCAATCGAAAAAAGCTAGATTCGTATCACAAAAAAATTCAAGATCGACATCAACATCTAGTTGATACATCAGAAACTAGATTTTATGACAATATGAGACACTTCAGGGATAAAGTGGAGAAGGTATATGGTTTTCTATATACGGCAGAGGACAAACAACTATTTTTACAAGTGGAAAGCATGCATATTGAGAATGGATGGCTCGGCTCTTTTCTAATAACAACTGTTTCTGAAGATGGTTGTAAGCCATATAAAGAAATGAAATTAGAAGTCGGAGGCTTTACGGATGGTGGAGGATTTTTAGACATGAGCTATGATCCTATAATTGAACAAGGTGTACTGATAGGTTCGACTGATCGAGATGCAAAATCAATCAAACTGCCAGTTAAAAAGACCAACGGTACAATAGAGTTAAGAGCTTTCACGCGTCAGGAATATAAAAAACTCCCTAAACCATATATCATGACAGGAGATTCGGTAGAGTTAAAAGCTGTCACGAAAAAGGAATATGAAAAACAAGCGAAAGCATTTAAAAAGAAAGCAGAAGAAAAGAGAAAATAGGTGATCTTAAACCAGATGAGTGAATCAACTTATCTGGTTTTTTATGGAGAAACATTTGGTTGATTGATGATAGAAGGAACAAAAGAGTTGCTTTAAGTAAATAAAGAAAAGTATTTTGGGTATATAGACCTTAATAATTTTTAGAAAAATAAATGTTGACGCTTTCATATAATCAATATATACTAAAAACAAATCCAATATAAATAAATTAGACATGTGACTGGTCATGCAGGCAGGATCTAAAAACGATGAATTTCTTTAATTTGTCGTTTTAGATCCTTTTTTTATTGCCAAAATATAGGTCTCATGTATGAGAAAAGGAGGAGAAAAAATGGATTACACACAAGTCGCCAAAGATGTTTTACAGCATGTAGGTGGTAAAGAAAACATTGCGCACCTTGAACACTGCTCAACAAGACTTCGCTTCACACTAATTGATCAGAAAAAAGCAGATGTACCAGCATTAGAAAAAACACCAGGTGTCATAGCTGTCAGAATGTCAGGACAATGCCAAGTGGTCATTGGAAATGACGTGATTGAAGTGTATCAACAGGTAACAAATTTAATGGGAGGCAGCTCGTCTGGGCAAGGCGTGCCATCCAATCAGCCAAAAGAAAAAAGAAAAGTAGGCACAGTTCTATTAGATTTCATTGTGGGTGTCTTCCAGCCGCTTGTTCCGGCTATCGCAGGCGGAGGGATTTTAAAATCATTTCTTCTCCTTTTCTCTTTATTAGGCTGGGTTGATGCAAAAGGCCAAACCTATCAAATACTGAACATGGTGGGTGACGCACCACTATACTTCCTGCCATTACTAGTCGCTGTCACAACGGCAAATAAACTAAAGGTAAACCCACTGGTCGCATTATCAGCAGTCGGTGCACTCCTTCTTCCGAACATGACAGCCATGCTTACTGAAGGTGCGCAATTAATGTCATTCGACGTAAAAAATATAGCTTATGCGTATCAAGTGTTTCCAGCAATCCTTTCTGTATTGCTTTACGCTCAAATGGAAAAATTCTTCACACGATTTTCACCAAAACCAATTCGGATTTTCTTTGTCCCAATGATGTCATTAGTCATTACTGTACCCGTTACGTTACTGTTATTAGGACCACTTGGTTTTACGGCGGGACAAGGGTTTTCATCCGTTATTCTTGCGATGTTTAATACAGTAGGCTGGGTAGCTGTCGCAATCTTAGCAGCGGTACTCCCGTTTATGGTTGCATCAGGCATGCACAAAGCAATGGTCCCTTATGCAGTGACAACGATGGGGAACCTCGGGAAAGAAGCACTTTATTTACCAGCATCACTTGCGCATAATATTGCGGAAAGTGGAGCATGTTTCGCAGTGGCACTACGCACGAAAGACAAGGTACTCAGATCAACAGCCATTTCGGCAGGAATTTCAGCATTTTTTGGCATCACAGAACCTGCTTTGTATGGTGTGACACTTCAAAATAAACGCGTACTTGGAAGTGTCATGATTGGTTCGTTTGTTGGCGGGATCTTCATTGGATTAGTTGGTATACAAGCCTTTGTACTTGTTGGTCCTGGATTAGCAAGTATGTCGATGTTTATATCAGATGAGCTTCCACGAAATCTAATGTTTGCTGTCATTGGAGCTGTCATTTCCTTCGTTGTTGCTTTTATCGCTGCTTTTGTATTAGGTAAGGATAAACAAGTAGAAGAAAAGACAAATGATCAAGATGCATTTGCTGAACAAATTGGAGCAGGGGAAACTTTCAAAAGCCCTGTGATTGGTCAAATGATCTCTCTATCTGAAGTAAAAGATGATATATTCTCTTCAAAGGTCATGGGAGACGGAATTGCCATTATTCCTTCAGAAGGAGCGCTATATGCACCAGTAGAAGGTGAGGTCACCTTGCTGTTCGAAACAAACCATGCACTTGGTATGAAAACGGACAAAGGGGTGGAAGTATTATTCCACATTGGCATTGATACTGTACAGTTGGAAGGACAGTATTTTTATCCAAAAGTGCAGGCAGGAGATCGTGTACAAGCAGGGGATTTACTCATTGAATTTGATGTAGAAAAAATCATGGAAGCAGGATACGATCCAGTTACGCTTGCTGTCATCACGAATACAGATCAATATGATATTAAGGTACAGCCATTACAAGAGGTCAATCGCCAAGATACATTGATGGTTATCACCCAATTAGGAGGCTAAACATATGACGACAATAAAAGGTTTTCCAAAAGGATTTTTATGGGGCGGCGCCATTGCCGCCAACCAAGCAGAAGGCGCTTGGAATGTAGATGGAAAGGGCCCATCTGTTGCTGATATTGCGATGTACAGGTCTAATTTGAGTGTAGAAGATTATGAAGGGCATCTAGCTGTTACTTCTGAAAATATAGATCGAGCGATGAAAGACCCAGATGATAAAAAGTATCCAAAACGCAGAGGTGTTGATTTCTATCATCACTATAAAGAGGATTTGGCTCTATTTGCTGAAATGGGTTTTAAAACTCTTCGCATCTCTATTGCATGGAGCCGTATCTTCCCAACTGGAGAAGAGAACGAACCAAATGAAAAAGGACTCCAATTTTACGATCGTGTATTTGCAGAAATGAAAAAACACAACATAGAACCGATTGTGACACTGTCACATTATGAAATGCCGTTAGCACTGAGCGTGAAATATAATGGCTGGGTTGAAAGAAAAGTCGTTGATCTCTTTGTTAAGTTCGCCAATGTATGTTTTGAACGCTATAAACATGATGTGAAATATTGGCTGACCTTTAATGAAATAGATAGTATTCACCGCCACTCTTTTATTACAGCAGGAATTATTCCTGATCGCTGCCCAGAAGGGAAAGAGGAAGAGACGGTTTATCAAGCACTCCATCATCAATTCATTGCCTCTGCACTCGTAACAGCAGATTGTCATCGCATCATACAAGGCAGTCAAGTAGGGTGTATGCTGACAAAATTAACAACGTATCCGCACACTTGTCATCCGAATGATGTGAAGCGGGCATTGAAACAAAACTTAGAAAACTATTTCTATGCAGATGTTCAGGTATTTGGTGAATACCCGCCGCTTATCAAGCGCATGCTTGAGAGAAAAAACATTCATATCCAAATGGAATCAGATGATCTTTCTATTTTAAAAGAAAATACAGTAGATTTTATCTCGTTCAGCTACTATATGTCTTTAACTGAATCAGCTGATGAAGGATTAGAAAAAACGGATGGAAATACCATCCGTGGGGTCAAAAATCCTTACCTTCCATCTACTGATTGGGGATGGCAAATTGATCCGGTTGGTCTGAAAATTTCTTTAATAGAATTATATGATCGTTATCAAAAACCACTGATCATTGTAGAAAACGGCATGGGTGCAAAAGATGTTGTTGAAAGTGATGGATCAATTCACGATGATTATCGTATTAACTATTTCAAAGAGCATTTCCGCCAAATGAGAGAAGCGGTGGAAGAAGGCGTTGACCTCTTCGGATATACGAGCTGGGGCTCAATTGATATTATTAGTGCAGGTACATCACAGATGTCAAAACGATACGGGTTCATTCATGTAGATCAAGATGACGATGGAAACGGTACATTAAAACGTTCTCGTAAAGACTCATTTTATTGGTACAAAAAGGTCATTGAAACAAATGGTGAATCGCTTGATTGAAAAACCACAATCATGAAAACAGGTGATGACGATGTTTAAAATCAAAAAAGTTTTAAACTCGAGTGTGGTTCTGGCTGAAGATCAGAACCAACAGGAGATGGTTCTATTCGGCCGTGGGATTGGTTATGGACAAAAACCAGGTCAAATGATTGAAGAAAAGAAGGCAGATCAAGTGTTTATGTCTGTCGATAACATGAGAGCGAAGGAATTTCTCCAACTATTAGATTCAATGCCACAAGAGTTTATCGATTTAACTCAGCATATTGTTCAATATGCTGAAAAACGCTTAAACTCAAGTCTGAATTCTGGTGTCTATTTTACCTTGATGGACCACTTGAATTTTGCAGTAGAACGGCACAAGAAGAACATTAATATTACAAATCGAGTATACTGGGAAATCAAAAACTACTATACCGAAGAATTTGAAGTAGGTAATTATGCGCTTGAGTTAGTCAACAATACATTGGGCATTCAATTACCAAAGGAAGAAGCGGCCAATATCGCCTTCCATTTAATTAATGCGTTAGGTGAAGAGTCCGATTCCAAAGATGGCATGAAGTATGCAAAGATGATCGGAAGTATTGTGAATCTTGTCCGCTATACGTTGAATATGAAAATGGATCAAGAGAATATTCATTACAGCCGATTTATTACACATGTGAAATTCTTTGTTGAAAGATTCTACGCAAATAAATTATTATCAGATCAAGAAAATGAGTTGTTTGAACAAATTGCACACTTGTATCCTCAAGCGATGGATGTAGCTTTCAAAATCAAAGATTATATTAAACAGGTGCATAGTATTGTTATTCCAAATGACGAACTTACGTATCTGGCGGTACATATTCACCGCCTCATTTCTTATCAAGAACTGAAATAAATGTGGACCACTTGCCTTGTAATAAGGCAAGTGGTTATTTGTATTGTATCGGTTTATGTTCCGATAGGTCGTTCTGTTGGGCCAAGATTTGTATCATTTAACGAATTGTAAGACACCGTTTGTCCGAAAACAACGATAGCTAAAGCGAAAATGAGTAAACTCACTTTTTTCATCATAATTCCTCCAATTAAGTGTAGTGTGTTCCAATTGATAGGCATCCTTCAAAAAGAGGTATGCTTGGTGAATTGAACCCAGCTCTTCAAAGTGTTTGGCAGCTAGTGCACTTAATTCACGGGCACCTTCAACATCCTTTAATTCTTTCAGAATACTGATGTCATCGAAACAGGTTTTAGCTTTTTTGGATATGTCTTCAGTGAAATATAGGTGATAGAGAAAATTCATTTTTGCTGTATAGATGGGGTTTCTGTCTATTTCTTGTTTTTGTTTGACCAATTCAAAATAATAGAGAGCTTGCGACTTTTCATCAATGGAGAGTAGCTCTTTTAGTAACATAAACATGGAGTGTTCGAAATAACAAGATGAAAGGTAGTCATCATCACTAAGAGCCTTTTCTAGGGCATCAATACATTTTTTTGATTCTCCAACTTCAGCATATAGAATACTGATATTGTGATAAAGCTGTGATGCTAAAAAATGATCGTTTAATTGATTTGAGATGTGTAATGCTTTTGTGTAGTAATTCTCAGCTCTTTTGAAATCGCCAATATCCATGAAGTTGGTGGCTGCAATCACAAAAGCTGCTGCCAGTCTTCTTTCATAGCCATCATGCCCTTTGAAAATATCGATAGCATTCTGAATATAATGAAGTGAAATCAGGCTTTGGCGAAGCATCATATATAGGTTTGCGACCTTCGTATGGAATTCTGCTACTTCTATTTCATCAGGAATGTTTTGTAGTTTTTTCTCAGCAATTTTAAACAGTCCGATGGCTGATGCATAGTCTCTGTTATATGAAGCGTAAAGAGCTTTATATAGGTAAAAATAGTATTCAATTAAGTCGTTTGTTTTAGAAGGGTATTCTAGCACTGTCGGTTCATTTAGTTTTTTACCTCTTCGTTCATATAACATGAGCTTAAACTTGCCTTCTAGCAATGAATAGTAGGTCAAGACCTCCTGATTCTCTTCCATCTCTTGAAGTAATTCCTTTAATTCTGTGTAGATTGTCTTTGCATTGTGTACATCATGCTTACGAATGGCAATTCGCCAATCATTTAAACGATTCCCCACCTGTTCAGCTGAAATGATTTTCATGGAAATTTCACCTCTTTAACATCCTTTCGCCTGTTTCAATAAAAAACGATATCACAATTTTTGGTAAAATATAATCGTTTCTGGGAGGTGATTGACAGGAGGTAATAAAAAGGACCTTATGTCATGAGATGTACGTTATTGTAATGATGATTGATTGTTTATTCAAATGAGTAAAATCTTTTTTTGGAAGTCTAAAAACGTGATAGATACTATTAGTTTTAAGTTTATGGTCGACAATACCATCTGAATATATGAAATAAAGCTATTTTAGCTATGAGAAAAGAACAATGAAAGGTCGATCTAGAAGGGAAAATCAGTTATGATGTTGCTAGATGATTTTGGAAAAGAAACTGGTAGTTACTGAGAAAGGTGAATATCCGAGACAAGTGTTGACCTTTCAGAAAGGATGTTGAAATGAAAAAAAGATTTCAAATGTTAAACTGGCAAATGACAATTGTGATGACGACGCTTTTACTTGTTTTAGTCACTCTTTATATCTCAAAGAGATACTTTTATAGCAAAGAAATTGAGTTGCTGACAGAATCTTGTCAACAAGAAGACGGCAAAATCATACTAGAAACAAATAGTTTGACTATGGATTACTCCTTTGAGTGTAAGAAAAAATAAAACAGGCAGCTTTCTGCCTGTTTGACACCAATTAAAACCCTAAGTTTTGTAACCACTTGTTTAACAAGGCCTCTCGTTTCTCAGCGGTGAAGCGATCGTATTTTCCTAAATTTAAATGAGCTGAAATTTCACCGTCATTCATAAACAAAATTCTTTCAGAGCAAAGGGCCACTTTTGGATCATGGGTGGCGAGAAGCAGAGTTGTTCCTTCAGAATTGATTAGTGAAAAAATATCCATGACTTCCTTTGTGGTGCTTGAATTTAGAGCACCTGTGGGCTCATCTGCAAAAAGAATGTTTGGTTTATTCATAAGAGCTCGACAGATAGAGGCTCTTTGGAGCTGTCCTCCTGATACTTCTGATAAATATCTATCAGCTAAATGATCAATATCAAGTTTCTCCATTAGATATTTTGCTCGTTCATTGACTTCTTTTCTCGGCATTTTCTTCGCTAAGTAAGCTGCAGCAATTATGTTATCAAATAGATTGAGGTTTTTTAGTAAGTGGCTGTGTTGAAAGACGAATCCCATCTCTGATAAGCGCAAAGCTGTTAACTGTTTGTCTGTCATTTCTGATAGCAGTTGACCTTTATATTTGATTTCCCCTCTGGAGGATGTCTCTATACCGCTAAGTTGATAAAGCAAAGAGGTTTTTCCACATCCTGAAGGTCCCATAATGGTGACAAATTCTCCACGTTTAATGGTTAAGTGAATATTTCTAAGAATGGTCTGTTTTTGTCCTTTTAATGAATCAATTTGTAAAGACAATTGTTTCGCTTCAATTAATTGTTCCATGTGAAACATCTCCTTATGAAAGTGTATGACGGCTGATTTTACTAGAAAAAAAGGACTTCAATAACCACGAGATGACAGTTAAATTCACCATAAACAGCAGGAGAGGATACACGATCCAAACCCATTTCGGGGCTAACCACTGAAGGCTGGATGCTCCTAATGATGCTCCGCCTGCACTCATTAACGCCGGACCAATAGTATGAACAGCGATTGCTCCAATGAAGGCACCAATAGAGAGAACGACGATAAAACTTGTTAAGTATTGATAGGTTAAATCTTTTTGAGAAAAACCAATCGTCCTTAACAAGTGAGTACGATTTAAATCTTTCGCCCTTAACATGTGTAGAAACATCATTAACATGAGGCTGGCTGTTCCAAAAGCTGCGATGGTTGAAAATAATGCAATCACTTTTACTAGAGATGCGGTGCTTCCTATTGTTTGATGCACATATTCTTTCATATCTGTCACTTTTGCAGGAGACATATTTGTTTCAAGTGCTGCTTTTTTTCCTGCCATATCTATTCCTTGTTTTAATTGTATTTGAATGGTTTTCCAAAGGGATGATTGAGGAAAAGGCTGAGATAATGCTTTAGCAGTTTTCCCTCCGTTGGTGACGTCTTGATAAATGCCGGTAACCATTTTTTGAACTTGCTGCCCATTTGTGGCGAGAGTGACTTTTTCGCCTATCTTTTTCTGAAGTGAGTCAGCACTCAACACCGATAAAGCAATCTCTTCCTCCTTCAACGGTTCCCTTCCTTGTAAATAGGTGAGAGGGAATGCTGATAGATCACCTGTTTCTAAATAGAGCGTTTCTAATGTATTCTCCATTGTTTTGGCTTGTAGAGAAGTTGTTTCATAGACGGCAGATGTTTGAATGTCTTGGTCTTCGCTAATCATAGACTCTATTTTATTTGTACTTTTCTCTAAATGATTTCCCTGCCGAATATCAATTCGAAGGTCACTTTTTCCTGAGCCAAGATATGTGATGAAATCTGGTGATTGTAATGTGTACCATAACTGAATCGGCATCAACATTAAAAATGTACAAAGCGCGATAATACAAGTAATTGTTGAATACATCTTTATTCGCGAGAACAGATCTTTCAAACCAAACCAAAAATTTACTGGGAGGAATCTGTTTTTCTGGAGGTGCATAGGAATTTGTTTTTTATGGATTGGTGAGCTTATGCCGCCTTGAATGGCTTGAGCGGCTGATATTTGTCCAAATCTCCTTAGGACAGCATAGCTGAATGAGATGACGATCATTGCCGTCAAAATTGACACCAAAAGCGGGATCACCTGATGAATAAAAGAGAGGCGATTCCCCATATATTGCTGAATATTGGCTGTAAACAAATCACCAAACATGAGCGTCATTAAATATCCTGCTATACACCCTATACAGGTAAGCACAGCATATTTCCCAACGTATAATTGTTTGATTTTTGATAAAGGGATTCCAAGTACTTTTAAGATTCCAATTTCACGTTCATCCTCTTCTATAGCGGCGGTCATAGCGAGACGAAGAGAGAGGAGAGAAATGCTAATGAGCAGAAAGCAGACAAGAAGGAGAATGGCGATCACCATACCATCTGTTAGGGCATTCAGCATGCGAAGCAGGGGTAATGTGACAGCAGGCCCCTGTTGTGGCAGCTCAGATGATTGATAGAGTGATTGAAAAGCATCTGCTTGACCAGCAACATGCAATAAAAATTCAATTAAGTACTCCTTTTTTTGAAACACTTGATTCAGTGCCGCCCAGTCCGCATCATGCAGAAGAAATCTCTTTGAACTGACAAGACTTGGATTCATTTGGGCATCTCGTAAGAACGTTTTGATTTGAAAAGAGAATTGATGAGAGCCTTTTGTAATGAGTAACCTTTCGCCAATCTTTAAGTGGTATTTTTGTTGAAAATAAATAGGGACTGCTACTTCTCCTTTATTGACAGTGAGCTTTTCATTTCGTTCGTTTAAAAGGAAATCAAAATAGCGATTTTGCTTTACAAATAAATGATCCATCACACCCGCTTGAGCAGGCTCCTGCCCGAACTTGATGCTGACATGTTCGATCGGAATCATTGGAACAATTTGATGTGCCTTCACCATCGACTGTTTACTTGAAAATGTATCGACCGCTTTTTCATCTAAGCTCCCATCGTGCATTTGGACAAAGTCTGGTGCTTTGGCTGATTGGAGTAAATCAGAAATGGAACCATTCAACTGGACTGTCATTTGCGCAGCGCTTGTTGCTAAAAATGATGTCATCATGATGCAAAGGGTTAAGCCGATTGAAATGAGACGGTGGCGGGTTAGGTCTTTCTTGATAAACGTCAATCTCATGAGGCTGATTCTCCTTCATGTCGAAGCATATTTTTTGTAAGGAAGGCAAGTGCAAACATCAAGGCACTGACGATTAACACGGTCACATACATGCTGGCGGAAAAAGTGTTGAACAAGAACCCGTACATCATTTGACCGAGCGGTGCAGCACATTGAGAGACCATTGTCAGATTGGCCATGACTTTTCCTAATTGAGCATTGGGTGTTTTCTTTTGCACATGTGAGATGACAACGATCGAAATCATGGTGAGCAGCATGGCAATTGGGAGACACCCTGCTAAAAAGAGAAAATAGGCTGGAAATGTACCAAATTGAAGAGCCATCTTGGATGTTGAAAAAGCAACAGGCAGCAAAATGACTGCGATGACGAGCAGCCAGCGATACAAAGTAGGAATGCGCCAATGTTTCGCTACAAGCCCAACTAGCAGGGCGCCTGCGATGACGGCAAACTCAATGATACCCATTCCTATTCCGTACATGATGTCACTGCTTTTCATTGTGACCCTTAAAATAATGGGACCTCCAACGATAAAAAATGGTGTGAGGATGAAATTTAGCAGCGCTGCAAGCAGCATGGCTCTTTTTAAAAATGGCTGGCTTCCGATATAGGAAAATCCTTGTTTCATATCTTTCAAGAGTACTTTGGTCATCGGTTCTGCGAGTGGGCTAGGTGAGAAAGAGATATTTAACCGTAAAAGCATGCATGCTGATAGAAAAAATACAATGCTGCTAGCGCCTATGATGACCTGGCTCCCAATGAGTCCGTATAAAACGCCGCCAATGATAGGAGCGACAACACCTGAAAGGGCCTGCACGCCATTCACGATGCCATTCGCTTGTTCTAATTTGTCTTCTTTCACTAGCTGAGGAATACTGGACATCACAGCAGGAGCATAAAACGTACTCATGACACCAAGGAGAATCATGACGGCTCCAATCATATAAAGTGAATCATGACCTGAAAATAACCAGAAATAAAAAGCCAGAATCATAATGCCAGTAAGAACATCAAATAAAATCATCAAATTTCTTCTGTTAAACCGGTCAGCAATTGCTCCTGCTAATGGCGAAAGGAGGAGCGGGATATTGGATAAAGCGAAAAGCAGAGCATATAAATCAACACGATGTGTCATATCCAAGACGTGTAAAGATAGAACAAAACGAATCAAGGAAGACCCGAAAACGGAAATAATTTGCCCGAGAACGAGATAGATAAAATGGGTGGAGCCATTTTTGGCTGATAACGACATGAAAATCACTCTCCTTTTAGACCGACCGTCAGTCTATAATGTATGCAGGATTGGTATTGAAGTGACCAATCACTGATTATTGTCTTCCGGTTCTCCAGTTAAACGTTGGAGAAGGAAGGAGAAACTTCCCTTTTCTGCATGTAATGAGGCTTCAAGGATTGCGATAAATGCTAGAGCTCGTTGTATGCTTTCCGCTGCGGTCCATTGGAAAAGTCCCTCATCAAAGATAACCTGAGCAGAAGCGAGGAGAAATTCGACAGTTTCTTGCGGGTAATCCGTTTGAAATATCCCTTCTTCTACCCCTTGCTGAATGACTTCTGCTAAAACGGGTGATAGCTCTGTAATGGCTTTGATCAAGCTTTTTTGATGCATCTCTGCATTAGCAGGCTGATGAAATTGTTCGATCATGCCTTCTTTATGGCTGCCCTGTTTAGGAGATTGTGCCATGATGATGCGAAATAATTTATCAACCACTGAGATATCTGGATCAGCGGCAATACGCTTTGCCTCGATGATATCTGCTTTTATGATCCGGTCAATGATTGCATCCATCACTTCTTCTTTGGAAGTAAAGTAATAATAGAATGTGCCTTTTGCAATGCCAACGGCTTTGAGGATGTCAATAATTGTGGTTTGCTGATAGCCTTTGGTTGAAAAAAGCTTCTCTGCTGCATTTAAGATGTCATTTTTGCGTTCCTCAGGATGTTTAACGGTTCTCATAAAGCCATCCTTTCTTTTGACTAGACTGTCGGTCGGTCCCTTGATTTGATTAAACACTTTTTGGCGTATCTTTGTCAACGGCTGTTTTTTTCAGCTTTGCATTTATTGTGCAATGACACTATGATACATTGAATGAAAACCCCTTCAGGAGAGATGCTGAATGCAATTTTTAACCAGTGAATTGGCGCAAGAGATGGTTGAACGTACGATGCATATTTTACATCAAAACATCAATGTCATGAATGCGGATGGTGTCATTATTGGGTCTGGTGAACGAAAAAGGATTGGACAAAAACATGATGGAGCACGTCTAGTGCTGTCAAGCGGAGATAGTGTGGAGATTGATCAGGAGACATCCCACCGCTTAAAAGGCGTGAGACCTGGAATCAATCTGCCTATTTGCTTTCGCGAACAAGTTGTTGGTGTCATTGGGATTACGGGTGAGCCAGGGGATATTCGTCATCATGCCGAGCTGGTGAAAATGGCAGCTGAGCTCGTATTAGAGCAGTCTTTTCTACTTGAACGCTTCCAGTGGCGGCAGCGAATAGAGAGTGAAATTGTGAATCAGCTCATCTCCGAGTCTGACATGGGTGATCATCAGCTGAAGCACCGTGCTGACTGGCTTGGAATGGATTTAGACAAGCGGCGAATGGCTATTGTTTTTCAGCCGATTCCATCGTCCGAGGATACGGTACACAAAATGATGCATGCCATTCAATACGATAAGAATGCGGATGATTTACTAGGCATGACCTTCCGTCATGAATTGATCCTGTTAAGACAGCCGATATGTGACCATCAATTCAAGCATGTGATGAAACAGCTACAACAAACAATGGCAGGTGCAGTTGATGGACAAGTGCTCGTGGGTGTAGGAACTGTCGCTGAGGATATGAGTCAATTACCGTTGTCCTTTCAGCATGCGAGAGAGGCCCTGCGGTTAGGAAAGGTGCTCCATCCAGAGGAAAGCATATATGTCTTTGAATCTTATCAGCTTGAAAGCTTGTTTATAAAAGCGAGAGCCGCCAAAGAGGGCAAACGGTGGAGTGATTTTTATCATCCGCTGATACAAGAAACGGAACTCGTTCAAACGTTAAAGGTTTACATTGAAGAGGGCGGGGACTTACAAAGAATCGTTGATCGTCTATTTATTCACCGCAATACACTGCGATATCGTTTAGATAAAATCCAGGCATTGACCGGAAAAGATCCTCGTCATGTGAAACAGTTGATGGAGCTGTACATAGCACAATTGGACCATCAACTGTCTTAATTGTGCATTTGCACAACTGGATAAAGAAATAAATAAAAGAAGTTCATCTAGATTCACAACTCGATCCCAATGGGTAAACGCTTACAATTAAGAAAAGACAATCAGGAGGGATGGAGTATGGGTGGAGATGTGACAGTAAGTACATTGGGCGCATTGACTGCGCTTGTGATCGCTATTGTTCTCATTCTAAAAAAAGTATCACCTGCTTATGGCATGCTGGCAGGCGCATTTATTGGCGGTTTGGTTGGCGGTGTAGATGTTGTGCAGACCGTGAACGTCATGATGGAAGGCGCAAAGGACATGATTCCGGCTGTTCTTCGAATCATGGCGGCAGGTGTACTGGCAGGGGTTTTAATTGAGTCGGGTGCAGCGTTATCTATTGCGGAGGCCATCGTGAAAAAACTTGGAGAGGCGAGGGCACTTTTAGCACTCGCACTTGCAACAATGATTTTAACAACGGTGGGTGTTTTTGTAGATGTAGCAGTCATTACAGTAGCACCAATCGCACTTGCCATTGCCAAGCGTGCAAAACTTTCTAAAACGGGGATTTTACTTGCGATGATTGGAGGAGGGAAGGCGGGGAATATCATGTCACCGAATCCGAATGCCATTGCAGCCTCTGATGCCTTTGGTGTACCGCTTACTTCCCTGATGGCGGCAGGTGTCATACCGGCTATTTTCGGGATAGCCGTCACATATGTATTAGCCAAAAAGCTTGCGAATAAAGGGACACCTGTTCTGGAAGAGGGAGCTGACCAAGGCGAGGTTCAAGTACCTGGTTTTCTACAAGCGCTTATAGGCCCGCTTGTGACCATTCTCTTGTTAGCCTTAAGACCGTTGTTTCAAATAAATATTGATCCAATGATTGCCTTACCAATAGGAGGAATTGTTGGCGCTCTTTTCATGAAAAAAGGGAAGTTTCTCAATGATTATGCGATGTCAGGGCTGCATAAAATGTCAGGTGTAGCGATCATGTTACTAGGGACAGGCACATTAGCTGGAATTGTATCGAATTCTTCCATGAAAGAGGTATTTATTCAGGCGCTTGACGCTTCGGGATTACCTCCTTACTTGCTTGCACCAACGTCTGGAATTTTTATGTCGGCAGCCACAGCTTCGACAACTGCAGGGACGGCAGTTGCAAGTGGTGTATTTAGCGGAACTCTTATTGGTCTTGGTGTATCTGCCCTTTCAGGCGCAGCTATGATTCACGCTGGCGCAACTGTTCTCGATCATATGCCGCACGGAAGCTTTTTCCATGCAACGGCGGGAAGTGTTCAAATGGATATAAAAGAACGGTTGAAATTAATGCCCTTTGAATCGTTAATTGGTTTGACATTAACTGTGGTATCGACCATTATCTTTGGTATTTTCCAGCTGTTCGGCTGAGGACTTAATGAGAAACGAGGGGTTTTTGGATGAAAATTGTGATCGCACCAGATTCATTTAAAGAAAGTTTATCTGCTTATGAGACAGCATGTGCCATCGAACGAGGATTTCGCTCTATTTTGCCATATGCAGAATATATGAAAATCCCAATGGCAGATGGAGGAGAAGGCACAGTTCAATCGTTAGTGGATGCGACAGGCGGAACCATTGTCCAGCAAGTGGTCACAGGTCCGCTTGACAAACCTGTGGATGCCTTTTTTGGTATGTTGGGAGATGGGCAGACAGCTGTCATAGAGATGGCAGCAGCATCAGGATTACATCTTGTTCCGCCAGAAAAACGGAACCCCTTATTCACGACGTCTAGAGGGACAGGAGAATTAATGCTTGCAGCGCTGGATAAAGGAGCGAAGCATTTAATCATTGGGCTTGGCGGAAGCGCAACAAATGATGGTGGCGTTGGCATGATGCAAGGTTTAGGTGCTTCTTTTCTCGATAAAGCAGGCCAAGACCTCACGCCGGGCGGTGGATCACTGAATCAATTAGCTTCTATTGATCTATCTCGACTGGATCCAAGATTGCGATCAGTCCGTCTGGAAGTGGCGTGTGATGTGGATAATCCTTTAACTGGTGAAAGAGGAGCGTCTGCTGTGTTCGGTCCTCAAAAGGGAGCAGATACAGAAATGGTTCAACTGTTGGACAAGAATTTATCTCATTTTGCACAAGTGGCTAAGCAGCAGCTTCATGTCTCCTTTGGGGATGCGGCAGGTGCAGGAGCGGCAGGAGGACTCGGCGCGAGTTTATTAGGCTTTTTACAGGCTGATCTGCAAAAGGGAATTGATATTGTACTGAAAGCCGTACATTTTGCTGACGTACTCAAGGACGCTGACCTAGTCATTACAGGGGAAGGGCGGATTGATCAGCAGACCATTTACGGCAAAACGCCGATCGGTGTAGCCAAAGCTGCGAAACAATATGGACTCCCTGTCATTGGCATCGCTGGGTCCCTCTCAAAAGACAGTGCAGTCGTACATGATCATGGCATTGATGCACTTTTTAGTATTGTCCCAGGCATCACGACTCTGGCTGAAGCCATGCATGATGCTAGTGTGCATGTAGAGAGAACAGCAAGGAATATTGCGGCTGTCATAACATTTGGAAGAGATAAGTAAATGATGAAAAATGTTTCCTTTTCTATCACATTCCTTTCTATAGAAATGTGGTAAAATGGTTCTAAATGAAAAAAAGTTGGAGGAAACACAAATGTCTAATCTACCGAATTGTCCATCGTGCAGTTCAACCTATACATACGAGGATGGCAGCATGCTTATTTGTCCAGAATGTGCGCATGAATGGTCGCTAGAACAAGAACAAGCGGCAGAGGAGCAGCTTGTTGTCAAAGATGCGAATGGAAATCTATTAAGTGATGGTGACACGGTCACTGTGATTAAAGATTTAAAAGTCAAAGGTTCTTCTTCGGTTTTAAAAATAGGGACGAAGGTCAAAGGGATTCGTTTAGTCGAAGGCGATCATAACATTGATTGTAAAATTCCTAGCTTTGGCGCGATGAAGTTAAAATCGGAGTTTGTGAAGAAAGTATAATATATGAAAAGAGGCTGTCGATCATCAGCCTCTTTTTTATTTCGATATTTATAGGTGAAAGGTATAATCTTAAACATCATTTCATACATATGTACCTATTGAAAATCATTCTTTTTTTAAAAAATCAAGCCTCTTTTCTTATAAAAATTCACGCTTTTCTTAACTCTACCTTAAAAAAGGCAGATGATTCTCTAAATTTTGCCTAATCCCCTTCACAACTTTTGGGCATTGCTGTACCATATGGAAGTGTTCTTCTATTTTTGACGGATCATGGTGTTTATCAGGAAATAGATGATAGATGATACTTAGACAAAGAAGGAGAGGTAACGTGACGAACGTTTTAGAACTGCAACATGTATCTAGGCATATTCGCGGGAAAAAGATTGTTCAAGACTTGAGTTTCTCTGTCCAAGCGGGCGAAGTCTTTGGCTTCTTAGGACCGAATGGCGCAGGAAAAACGACAACCATTCGCATGATGGTCGGTCTTTCTCCCATTACATCCGGTGACATTCTGATTAATGGTCATAGTATTCAAACCTCATATCAGCATGCCATCCAAGATGTCGGTGCAATTATTGAAAATCCAGAAATGTATAATCATTTAACGGCAAGACAAAACCTTGTTCATTTTGCCAGAATGAATGGAAAAGTGGATGAAGGTCGAATTGATGAACTGCTAGAACTAGTTAGTTTGCAGCATGTGAAACATAAGCGTGTCCGTACGTTTTCATTAGGAATGAAGCAGCGTTTGGGGATTGCTCAGGCATTGATACATAAACCGAAACTGCTAATCTTAGATGAGCCGACCAATGGACTAGATCCAGAGGGAATTCGTATGATACGAGATTACTTGAGAAGGCTGGCAAAGGAAGAAGGGCTTGCTGTCATTGTTTCAAGTCACCTCATGTCAGAAATGGAATTGATGTGTGATCGTTTCGCCATTATCCAAAAAGGAAAGCTGATTGCGATTGAGGATCAGCGTGCAGAGACGAAGCAGGATGATTTGGTCAACTATCGTATGAAAGTAGCATCAAGTGAGCTAGAAGAAACTCAAAAGCTCATTAAAGCATTTGAGGAAGGCATCACAGTTAGAGAAGAGGAGCAGTACTTATTCTTCTCCATCCTAGAAGAGAAAATGCCACAATTGATTCGTCATTTGAGCGAGGCTTCTATTCATTTGTACGAAATCAAAATAGAAAAACAAACCTTAGAAGATAAGTTCTTAAGCTTAACAGGTAAAAAGGAGGCAGACGTATGATTCGCCTCATTCAAAACGAGTGGATGAAAATCAGTTATCGTGTGGGTACTTGGATTATGGTTGGGCTTCTTGTTTTAGGTATGATTGCGACGTTGATTTTTGCACTTAAAACAAACGACGAAGATCAATCATCTGGAGCATGGAAAGCCCAGCTAGAGATGATGAATACTGAGAACAAGAAGGAACTCAAAGAAATAGAAAATGGTTACTTTAAAAGAAACCTTGAAAAAGAGATCGCTATTAATGATTATCGAATTAAGCATAACTTGCCGCCAGCTGATCAGTTTAGCGACAGTGTATGGGACTATGTGAAAACAAACGCCAGTTTACTTCAGCTTGTAGGTGTGTTTGTGATCATTATCGCTTCCACCATTGTCTCGGCTGAATACAAGCATGGTACAATTAAATTATTATTGATTCGCCCACCATCAAGACTAAAAATCTTAATATCTAAATATATTACGGTGCAACTGTATGCTCTTCTACTGGTGGTGGTGCTGTTTATCTTGTCATTTATATTGGGTGCCATTTTCTTCGGACTCAATACTGATTATGTGAGTGTGATCTATCAAAATGGTGAAGTGATTGAACGTTCGCAGTTTGCCAATATGGTTTTTTATTATTTAGCTAATTGCGCAATGTTTGTTGTGTTAGGGACACTTTCGTTCGCTATATCAACAATTTTCAGAAGTGAAGCTATCTCCATTGCCATTAGTGTGTTAGCTTATATTGTAGGTGGAACGATTACAGGTATTTTAATGCTCTTCTTTGATTGGACAAAATATTTGTTATTCGCAAATGATCCATCCCAATACTTTATGGAACAGGTTACTGTTATCGAAGGCATGTCCCTAGGTTTCTCACTAACGGTCCTAGTCATTTATTGGGCCATCTTCTTGGCGGTTGCTTTAATCGTCTTCCAAAAGCGAGAAGTAAAAACAGGTTAATTTAACTTTTTAGGAGGTTTCTATCAATGATTAAGCGTAAAGGTGAAAAAATTATGGGGATTATCAGTATTGTCCTCAACGTAATTGGTGTTGGTTTTGGGGCATTGATGCTCTCTGTGGACCCAGCAGTTTATGAAGAATTGAATGAAGTGTTAAAAGAGGAAGGCAGTGCCTTGCCAGTTGAAACACTTGAGGCATCGGTTCATGCCTTTGGCGTTCAGTTTATGGTTGTTTCCGCAATTGCGGCTGTTTTAGCCCTTGTTGGTGTGATTGTTTTGAAAACAGACCGCCGTGCCGTGCTTTCTGGTATTCTTTTCTTGGTTTCCGCTGTGACTCTTTTAATTGGAACTGTTGGTCTTGCTTTCGTTCCGATGATCTTGTTGCTAATCGTTGGATTGATGTCACTGATTAGAAAACCGAAAACAGACATTCACACGAGTGAATATCCTTCATAATTCAAAAGAAAAAGACATGCGCTGGTTTGCGCATGTCTTTCTTTTTATATGATGCCAATCAGTTTGGCGATGATGAGTAAAACGATACTGAACCCCCACATCCAAAAGAAGGAGTAGCGGATATGTTTCCCCATATCGACCCCTGCAAGACCGATGGCAAGCCATACAGCAGGTGCAAGGGGGCTGACAAAGGTGCCGATGATATTTCCAATCATCATGGCGTATGCTGCAGATGTCCCTGACACACCTACCTCTGATGTAATCGATTCGACAATCGGCAAGAGTGCATAATAATAGGCATCCGTACTTGTCAGCATATCAAGCGGAACCCCAAATATCCCCACAATGATATGTAAAAATGGCAGTAAGAAAGCTGGCAAAATGTGAATACTGTCCACTGCAATCGCCTTTAGCATGCCCGTTCCTTCAAGAATCCCTAAAAAAGAACCTGCGGAGAAAATAACAGCCGCCATCATTAGTGCACTTGGAGCATGTGCCTTAATTCGCTCCATTTGTACATTCACATTCGGATAGTTCACCAAAAGTGCTAGTGAAAGACCAATCATAAACATATAACTAGCAGGAATCACGTTCAGCACGAGAAGGACAACAACAGCTAAAAATAGAATAAAGTTGACCCAGATTAAGTGATAACGCTTTAAAGACGCATCGCCTGTTTCGCTGATTGATTGAATGGCACGATCCCAATCAGCGCCTTCTAATTGAACCGCAGCTACTTCATTTGCTGCAACTTTCACCCGAATTCGTTTTTCTTCTCTTTTTCCTAAAATGAATGCCATTCCTAATATGAGCACGACCCCGATCAACTGAATGGGAATGAGCGGTACCCACAGTTCAGATGGGTCCATATTAAGGACACTCGCTGCCCGTCCTGTGGGGCCAGCCCAAGGCACCATATTGGTTAATCCAGCACTCGTCCCGATTAACAATAGCAGTAAGTAAGGACTCATATGTAATTTTTTATAAAGCGGAAGCAGTGCAGGTACAGTTAATAAAAAGGTTGTAGCGCCTGCTCCGTCTAAGTGTGCGATGACCCCAATCAAGGCAGTTCCCATCGCAACTGTGACAACATTCCCTTTTGTCAGCTTGATTAACGCTTTAATTACAGGTTCAAAGAACCCTGTATCTTGTAAAATGCCAAAAAATAAAATGGCGAAGATAAACATGGTCGCCACTGGCAATACTTTGATAATCCCTTGTTCAAAGAAAGTTTGAATGTCATTGATACCAAATCCTGCGATGAGCGCCCCTATTAAAGGCACCATGACCATGGCGACAATTGGACTTGCTTTCCCCCAAATCAGCAAAACAACAATCGTTAAAATAATCAACAATCCAACAAACGTTAACATAAGCCCCTCCCCCTACAATAAACCGTTTACATTTGTTTGTTTTTTTACCAATGCAATCCCACATTTGCATTGAAAAAAAGAGTATCAAAAATATGAGTATTAGGCAACCGCTTTCATACCTATACAATGGTAAAAAAGGATGGCGGGGCCAATCAGGGTGTGGTGTTTAATATGTCAAAAAATTTAGATAAAAAATAATACTTCTATTTATAATCTACTATCGGGAGAAAATATACAGGTATTTAGATTCAACAAAAAGTAAAAAGCGCCCTTTGGATGGACGCTTCTTTCACACTATTTTTTCAAAATAACATATTCGTAAGGATTCAGTTGTAACCGTTGAGATGTATGCTGTCCAGTCAGCATATTTTCATAGCTTTCCGCTGAATCTAGTGAAATGTTCTGTTGCTGTTCTGTAAAATTCATCATAAACACAAAGTCCTGCGATCCATCTGTTCGTTTCTGGACACTGACTCCCTCTGGAATTGAAGAGGATAGGATCGGTTTTATCCCTATTCCTGTGATGAGATCTTCGTAAAAATCATCATAAAACGCCTGCTCATTTTCAGAAGCCATATAGTATGCTTTCCCTTTGCCAAATGGACGGACAGTAAGGGCGGGCTGTCCTTCATAGCAGCCATTCTCAAAATGCCCTAACACAGAGGCTGTTTCAGGATGAATGGACTCGCAATATTGCCCGACATGATAAGTGCGCCCATTTCCTGTGGTCATTAAGACGTGTTCATCTGGCATCAATGTGTTGATTTCCTCTGCCCAAATACCAAGTACATGACGGAGAGGACCGGGGAAACCACCAAGGAAACAGAGGTCGTTTTCATCGACCATGCCGCTCCAGTACGTTGCCACAAAAATGCCGCCCTCTTTGACAAATGCTTCGATCTTTTCTGCCACACCTGGTTTGATCATGTAAAGCATTGGTCCCACAAGCACTCGATAGGATGAGAAATCCTTTTCCATCCCGACAATATCAACAGGGATGCCCTTTTTCCAGAAACTGCGATAGTGAGTTTGGCAAGCCTCTACATAGCGTTTGTTGGTATTATTTAAGCCTTGCGCATCATCAATTGCCCAATGGTTTTCCCAATCATATATGATGGCGACCTCTGGTTGAACGGATGTACCCGCAATCGGTTGAAGCTGCTCCAGCTGTTTTCCTAAATCAGCGACTTCTTGAAACACACGCGTGTGTTCATGTCCTGAATGATCCACAACAGCGCCGTGGAATTTTTCAGAGGCGCCCCGGCCTTGTCTCCACTGGAAATAAAGGACGGAGTCGGACCCGTGGGCAATTGCCTGCATGGCAGAGAGGTGTGCCATTCCTTTGTGCTTCACCTTATTCACTTCATGCCAGTTCACGAGGCTTGGTGTGCTTTCCATCACAAGAAACGGCTGACCGCCCTTTAATGAACGATACAAATCATGAACGAAGGCGACGTTTGACGCTAATTCTGCAGTGGTTTCTCTGCCGCTATGCCATGCCGGATAGCTATCCCATGAGATCACGTCGACTTCTTTTGCAAATTGATGATAATCCAGTCCAAGGAATGGACGCATATGCGGATAGTCGCCCATAAAATTGGTGGTTACTGGCACATGAGGTGTTAATTCTCTCAGCGGTTCAATTTCATTTTGATAAAAATTGATCGTTTGCGCTGTGACAAAACGCTTCCAATCTAGGTTCATGCCATGAATCATGTGCTCGCCATGAGGGGCTGGTGACTCGATTTGCGACCAATCGGTAAAGGTGTGGCTCCAAAATCCCGTCCACCATGCTTGATTCAAAGCTTCAAGGTCATGGTTGTATTTGTCTTTCAAATAGTCTCTAAATGCTTCTTGGCAAAGATCACAATGACATTCACCGCCGTATTCATTTGAAATGTGCCACATGATCAGCGCTGGATGGTCCTTGTAGCGTTCAGCGAGCAAACGATTGAGTGTATTCGTTTTTTCTCGATAAACCGGCGAGGTGAAGCAATGATTATGGCGAAGTCCGTGTAAGTTGCGCTGGCGGTTTGCTTCAACGCGTAAGACTTCTGGATATGTTTGCGAGAGCCAAGCAGGTCTTGCTCCGCTTGGCGTGGCGAGAATGGCGTGAGCTCCCTGCGCTGCCAAGCGGTCCATGATATCATCCAGCCAGGCAAAATCATATTCCCCTTCTTTTGGCTCGAGCTTGCTCCAAGCGAAAATGTTGATAGAGAATGTTTGACAGTGTGCAAGCTTCATTAAACGAAAATCTTCGTCAATGATCTCCGGCATATGAAGCCATTGATCAGGGTTATAGTCGCCACCATGCAAAAAGCCTTTCACATTTGGGTGAACGAGTGGGTAACGCTTTCCCATTTTGTCACGTCCTATCTGTTTAATTACGGTGTCATTTGTTTAAATACATCAAGAGAAGGCAGGGCTTTTCCGTTGAAATCAAACATGGCCTGATTTTCCCAAGCATTCCCGACTGTGCCGGTTGTTTGAATATAAGCGAGCCCGTATTGACTAGACCATGGCGCACCTTTTGCTGGAATCCAAAGTGGCTCCCAATAAAAGAACCCTTTCCCGCGATTGTTTTTTACTTGTGAAATTTTTTCTGATAGATCTCGTATAAAAGATGCCTGCCCTTGTGGTGATGCTGGATAACCGGCCGTATTGACTGAATCTTGGTTAAATGAGTTATCGAGGTTGTCACCATTTGCTGTTGTAAAGCCGTAGGCGGTTTCGACCACGATGACATCTTTGTTATAGCGGGCGCTAATATCATTCATGTTGTTAGTAAGACCGCTAAATCCCCCGTCCCAATACGGGTAGTAAGATAAACCGATCGTATCGAACGAAACGCCTCGTTTGGTGATTTCATCAAACCACCAGCGAGATGCGCCATTGTCTCCTCCATGTGCAAGGTGAAGCATGACTTTGATGTTTGAATCGACAGAGCGGACAGCATTTGTTCCCGCTTTTAGCAAAGCAGCGAGTCGGTCAAATTCACCGCCGCCTTCACCCCAGCTTTTTCCGTTCGGCCAAAGCATACCTGAATTCAATTCATTCCCGACCTGCACCATATTTGGTAGGGCATTTTGTGCTCTCATCGCTTTGAGCACATCGCTTGTGTAAGTGCCAACCGCTTTCTCTAAATCGCTTTGCGAGAGATTGGTCCAAGCTTTCGGTTTGAACTGTTTACCGGGATCGGTCCAGAAATCACTGTAGTGAAAATCAAGCAGCACTTTCATGTTTTGTGCTTTTGCACGTTTCGATAGAGCAATGGCGGTGTTTAAATCGTTTGTCCCGCCGTTATAGGCACGGCCTTGGTTGTCGTATGGATGGTTCCAGAGTCTGATGCGCACATAGTTGACACCTTTCTCTTTTAATAGCTTGAGCGGATCAACCTGCTGCCAGTTTTGATTGTAGTATTTGCCGCCGCTTCGCTCCACTTCTGCGAGCATGGAGATATCGGCTCCTTTGATGAAATCACCTTGCAATCCATTGATCGGTTTCACCGAAATCGTATCAGCCTTTGCTTCAGGCAGAATACCTAACCCCATCAGAAAGAAAACGACAACAGTGACAAGCAACCATTTCTTCATCAAATCTCCCCTTATCCTTTTGTCCCGCCTTGTGTGAGGCCGGATACAAATTGTTTTTGTAAAACAAGAAACAATAAAGCAACTGGAATCGCAATGAGTAAAGCCCCGGCTGCAAAGGTCGTGTAGCTGGCACCCATTTTGTCTGATACAAGATTGTATAGACCGATTGGGAGCGTATACATTTCGGGTGAGCGGACAATGACACTGGAGATGATGAAATCACCCAGCGGTCCTGTAAATGAGTTGATGGCAACAACGGCTAAAATCGGCTTGGCAAGCGGCATAATAATTTGGATGAAAATCCGGAAATGCCCTGCGCCATCCATTCTGGCTGATTCATCGAGATCCTTTGGAATCGCATCAAGATAACCTTTCATTAAATACGTATTCATCGGGATTTGTCCGCCTGCATAAATCAAAATCAATGCGAGGTGGCTGTTAATGAGTCCAAGCATTTGAGCCAATACAAAAATGGCGATTAGCGCTGAAAATTGAGGAATCATTTGCAGCAGCAAAAAGAGCATCAGTCCATTCTTGCGTCCTTTGAATCGGAACCTAGAAAAGGCATAACCTGTAAAGCTAACAAGGATCAACGTTAAGAGCATAGTCGCAATACTGATTTTCATTGAGTTCCAATACCATTTTGCATAAAGTGCTCCCTGACCGAAGAAGAGTTCTGTAAAGTGGCTGAACGTTGGATTCTTCGGAAACATGCTTGTGCTCATCAGGCTATTCCCAGGATTAAAGGAAGCGCCGATCGTCCAAAGGAGTGGATATAGAATACATACGGAGGCGATGAAAAGGATGAAATAAGTGATACTCAGACGAATGAGCTTATTTTGTTTTGATCCCATATCACATCATGTCCTCCTCTTTAAATGAATTCGTTCTCTTAAACTGCCAAAGTGCAATGGCAATGACGAAGATTGACAGTAAGATCGTAACAGCGGCAGCGAGTGCATATTGAGAAGATTGCATCGTCAGTTTGTAAATCCAAGACACCAAGATGTCTGTGCCCCCAGCAGTTGAGCCAGCCACAGGCGGTCCTCCGCCATTAAATAAGTAGATGATATTAAAGTTGTTAAAGTTAAACGTATACTGCGTGATTAATATAGGTGCAATTGAATAGAGGACAAGCGGTAATGTAATGGAACGGAATTTCTGAAAGAAATTTGCCCCATCAATGGTTGCAGCCTCGTATAAATCTTCAGGAATGGCCTGCAAAACGCCAGTTGTCATAATGAACACAAAAGGAAAACCAAGCCAAGTCTGCATCGCAATAAGAGCGATTTTGCTCCAAAATGGATCTGTCAGCCATGGTTTTGGATCAATTCCAATCGATGCAAAAAGGGTATTGTTGATCGCACCAAACGTGTCGTTAAACAATCCAGCAAACACCAAAATGGTCACAAATCCTGGAACAGCCCACGGCAGAATCAAAATCGTTCTGAAAAACCGTTTTCCTTTTAAATCTTTTTGATTGAGCAGAACCGCTAGGAAAATGCCGACAGCACATTGAAGGGTCGATGCAGCCAACGTCCATACGACCGTCCAGCCTAGTACATCAATGAATGTGTCTCTCCAAATATCGATTGAAAAGATATTTTGAAAGTTTTTGATGCCTACCCAATCAATGAGATTGGCAGGAGGCGAGTGGTATAAATCATAGTTTGTAAAGGCCAGCGCAAAGCTGAACATAATAGGAAAGACAACAGAGAATAGAAGTAAAAAGAAAGCAGGAGTGCTCATTAAGTAAGGAAAGCCTTGGTCGATGAGCTGATGGTATTGAGCACGGATGGAATGAAGCGGAATCCCTTGATCACGTTTCTTTCCGTTCATAAATGCATCTCGTATCATGAGTACATAAAAACCGATGCCAAATCCAGCTGTTAAAAGTGCAATAATTCCTTTTGCTAAAAGGAAAACAGAGTTGTCACGAGGCAGCATCGTACCAAGTGTGAACAGCCCCCAGAAGCCAATATTGAATAAATCATAAAACACTACTAGAAAAGAAACGCCAAACAGGAAAAAGAGTGCCCCTTTGCCATATTGTTTGTTGTATATTTGCCCCATCCCGGGTATAAGAGAGAACATTAGCGCCCGTCTCCGGTGTGTCTTTGATTCCACTATGTGTGTGCGGTCTAGTTCAAGGTTACCCGTCACGTCTAACACCTACTTCATATGAAATTAGATCAAGTGCAGGCAGCATGATAGATGAACAGCTACCTGCGCTTGATGTTTATTTGGAGTGATTCGCTTTAATTTGCGAGTCGATTTGTTTGACCGCATCATCAAATGCCTTTTTCACATCGGTACGGCCGGTCGCAATCAGTCCTAATGCACTGTCAATCGGCTTCCACACCTCTGCCATCTCTGGATTGTTCGGTGTCAGCGTGGCATATTTCGTTTGCTTTGAAACAGCATCCGCATTAGCGTTTTCAGTAATGACTGGGTCTTTCATCAGCTTTTTCACTGGTGGAATTTCCTCTGTGACTTCAAAGCGCTTTTTCGAATTTTTTTCGTTCGTGATAAACTCAACAAATTTCTCGGCAAGTTCTTTATTTTTAGAATAAGAGGAGACGTTGTAGCTCTTTACACCTAAGAACGAGCTCATATGTTTTCCGTTAGGGAGTGTTGGCAGTTCCGTCACGCCATAGTCGATACCCGCTTCTTTATAAGGACCAAATGACCATGGACCAGAAATCACAGCCGCTGCCTTTTTCTCAGTGAATAAGGAATTGAGGACATTGATTCCTTGCTCACCAATGATGCCTTTCGGGAAAAGTCCTTCGCTAAAGAATGTCTGAATGTATTTTCCGCCTTCGATGGCACCATCGTTATTAAGACCAATATCATTGACGTCATAAGACCCATCGTTTTTCTGTTTGAAAATATAGCCACCTGAACCGCCTAATACACTTTGTGCGTAATAAATTTCATCCCACTTCGCAACAAAACCGTATTTCCCGTCCTTTGTCAGCTTTTTCGAAAGGTCATACCAGCCATCGAGTGTCGTTGGTGCCTTTTTCACAAGGTCTTTGTTATAGAAAAGCACAGTGGTTTCAACGGATTTTGGCAGGCCATACAGCTTGCCATCTACCGTTTGTGATTGAATCGATTCGTCTGTGAAGGAATTGATCACTTTTTCATCTGGTTTGATTTCTTGTAACAATCCCTCTGTGACAGCTGATCCAATTTGGTCGTGAGGCATGGTGATGACATCTGGACCAGTGCCGGCTGCGCCATCAAGACGAAGCGCTTCAATTTGGTCGGCATATGCTTTTTCGACTACTTTGACTTTCACGTCGTTTTGTTTTTCAAATTCTTTGACAGCGTCTTGAATCCCATCAGACTTTTTGACATCCTCCCACACTAGCAAGGTCTTTGTACCTGTAGATGCCGGCTGTGTACCGCTTGAATTGTCATCTCCTGGTCCGCATGCTGACAGTAGCAGCACAGCAGTACCAACGACTGCCGATAATGTCGCCCATTTTCCCTTTTTCATTCGTAATCCCCTCTCGTTCTTTTTTCACAGATGATAAGAAAACGCTTTCTTAATGTGAGAATATCAACTTGAGTAAAAAAAGTAAACACATTTTATTAAATTTATTAAGTAAAATTTTTTACTGAAATAAAGAGAAAAGAAGCCCACCACATACGGCAGGCCTTCCAGCTGTTTATATCGTGCTTTTCCGAAAGACAGGATCTGAGGCAATCAGCACGGTTTTTGGTAATGTTCTGCCATCAACAAGTCTTTCTAAAAGTAAATCGACAGCTGTCTCGCAAAGTAAAGAGGTATGGATGTGATAAGTTGTGAGCGGTGGTGACACATATTGAGAGACGTGAATATCGTTGATACTAAAGACACTCACTCGATTTGGTAAAGAAAAACCGCGTTCATTTAATGCTTGTAAACAGCCTATCGCAAGAGGATCACTTGCGACACAAAAAGCGGTTGGCAGGTGATCACCGAGCTCGTCGATCGCCTTCATCATCAATGAATAGCCTTCATCTACAGAGAAATGGTGACCGATATAGACCAATTGTTCATCCAGTTTGTTGTGTGCTGTCGTGTACTGGCGGAAGGTCGTTTCACGAATATCTGGAATCCGCCTATTTGTATTGAGATCAAGATCTGTCCCGCCAATAAATCCGATGGATGTGTGCTGTTTCTCGATAAAAGAATCAATAATCTTTTCTACAATTCGTTTCAGGTTTGGTTTCACAGAATCAAAGCGGTCTTCATCTGGTGATGTATCAATAAAGACGATATGTTTTGTGATCGCATATAATTGATCCAGCTCAGTTTTTTTAAATCGACCGATGGCGATGATGCCTTCTGTAGAAGGATCAATAGAATGAAGACCATCAGATGGGTTGTAAGCGGTAACATTTAAGCTTCGGGTATTGGTGAGTTCCTCGATGCCTAGACGAATGGATTTAAAATAAATATCTTCAAGCTCTTCTTTTTCAGTCATCCAATAGAGAAAGGCAATTTTTTTTAGTGAATGTTTGAATGTCTTTTTTTGATAGGACAAAGCTTCTGCTGCCGCGTATACTCTCTCACGTGTTTGATTTGTAACAGATAGGTTGGGATCTTGGTTCAATACGCGAGACACGGTGGCGATGGATAATCCGGCTTTTTCCGCAATGTCCTTTATTTTAGCTGCCAAGTCAGCACCTCCTATAGAAAATATCTCCTTTCAGTATAGAGTCTTTAAAAAAATTAGTAAATATTTTTATTAAATTGATTGGTTTAGGCTGTTCTTTACGAGTTGGAAAGGAATTAGTAAGATATATGTATTGAAGATGTAGGATTAAGATTTCTGATAGGAGAGGGACAGATGTATTATGATGCACTGAAGACATTTGTGACAGTGGTAGAAGAGAAAAACTTTACAAAAGCAGCTCAGAAGCTGCGGATTTCTCAACCGAGTGTCAGTCTTCACATTAAGAACTTGGAGCAGGAATTTCAGACGGTTCTGCTTAATCGTTCGCCAAAGCAATTAACGGTGACGCCAACTGGGGATATGCTGTACCATCGATCAAAACAAATCATTCGTTTATATGAACAGGCGAAGCAGGATATTTATGAGCATCATCATCTGGCACGAGGGAAGCTCACGATTGGAGCGAGTTTTACCATTGGGGAGTATGTGCTGCCGCAAATCTTGGCACAATTTCATCAGCTTTATCCGCATGTTGATATTGAGGTAGTTATTGATAATACAGAGGCGATTGCCAGACATGTTCGCTTATTCCATGTCGACATCGGACTGATCGAAGGACAAACCAATGACAAAGAACTCTCTGTAGAAACGTTTCTAGAGGATGAATTGTATATCGTTGCACCATTAGACCATCCGTTTGCAAAGAAAAAGGATGTCACCATTGATCAATTGCAAAATGAAACATGGATCACAAGAGAAGAAGGATCTGGGACAGGAGAATACTTACAGCACGTCCTGAAATCAAATGGACTGAAAGCGCGAACCTTTGTGACATTTAGCAGCAATCAAGCGATTAAAGAAGCTGTCATTCATGGAATGGGGCTGTCTGTTTTATCTAAATATGTGCTCCAGCGGGGCAGCATTGGCGGGGAATTGGCTGTCATTTCTGTGAGGGGAATGGACTTTAAACGGACATTTTCCTATGTTGAATCCCCGATGACAGGTGGGAATAAGAATAAGGAATTGCTTGTTGAGTTGTTGAGAAAAGAGAGAAAAGACGCTTCTCCGCAGTAGGAGAAACGTCTTTTTTTATAATCCTTTGATGTTGATTTCATCGACTGGTAGGAAAATCTCACCTGTATCTGTGTACTTCATGATGACTTGATCCCCTTCTTTTAAATAAATAATAAGAGGCTCTTTTTCAGAAGACATCGTGTAGTTTTTCCCATCGTCTAGTAAGAAGGTGACGGTTGTATAATCACCGGTCTTTTCCTTATACACCCTCTTCACTTTACCTGTTGACTCTTTCTTTTCTTGCTTCGATGAACTATTGACGGTACCGCCGCCTTTTTGAAGAGCTGTTTTATAGGCTCTTAGTGCTTCGTTTGGTGTAGAAGCATATGCGGCGATTTCAGGATTGGCTGCCGAAACAATAAAGTAGTTTTGCAGGAACCCGTTTGAATCGAGAACAGGTGTAAGCCAGCTAGCTTCCCCATAGAAATTATAAAGAATCGGCATGCGGCCCTTCCATTTCTTCTCGATAAATCGTTTCTCAATAATTTGCAAAGCTCCCTGTGAATCCATGTAGGATTCTTCAAGATTACCCGTATAATACGTGGCTTTTCCTGTTCGGGCATTTGTTAGTGCATACCCGAGCATGGAATCAACGCCCTCTTTTGGACTGGTGAAATCTGTGAAGTAATACATATCCCCTTTTGAATCAAACACCGGACTTACATTGGCTTCAGTCCCCTCATCAGAAGGCAGCTTCACATCTGATTTTCCAAACATACTGTTCCAGAAACCATGAACATAGTTGCCGAAGTAACTATTTTGCAGACTGACGGCCTCTGGTGACACAGCGCCATCAATAAAGGCTGGTACTTTGTCTAAGGAATATTTCTTCGTTTCACCCGTTTTGGCATCCACAACAACTACACCGGAAGCTTTAAACCCGTTTCGTGCAGAGATGAAATCTCCAAATGTTTGGATGTAATAAGGCTTGCCATCATCATTGATCTCGAGCTGCGTGTCTCCATAGAAAATCAAATCTGGGTACTGAAGACGGATATGCCGCTCAATTTCCTTATTGAAATAGGAAGAAGGCGTATAGACCATCTCGGTTTTCACAAACTTTGGATTGGCAGATGAGTCGGTCGCACTTAATGTAAAGTAACCCGGTGTGCTACCAGAACGAATCCATTTAAAGAAATCGGAGAACTCGACGGGGGCGATATACACATACTCACCATTGACCTTCTGAATTTGCAAGCTGCCAAGCTCGTAGTAACTCGTGTTTGGCACCTGTCCGAACGATTTCTTCATCTTATTGCGAGCAAATTGCGGTGGTACACTCGCAGGTGTTTCTGTCTCATCGAACGCTTTGATTTCGACTTTTTGCTCCATCTTAGACACGTCGAATTTCTCATTTGCATTAAATAGAAAAGCGGTTGCCATATAAACACCGAGCAGCAATAAAATGAGAAATAATACGCCCTTGATCTTCCGCTCCAATCCCACTGATAAAAAGGCACCTGCTGCTGTCACAACAAGTCCAATGAGCCACAGTGATGATGGGTTGCGGTCTAAATTGGTGATGTAGTAGAAGCCGAAAATCCCGATGATAAACAGCAGTGCCAGTCCCGCAATCCACATAAGCGGCACCTGTTGTTCAGTTCCTTTCTTTCTAACGATTAACCTGAGTGGTGTGAGCAAAAGGGTCAGGACAAGACCGATCACAACCGAAAATAACAACATATATCCCACAAACAGATCTCCTTTCAAATCAATCACTCTTTTAGTATATACGAGTGAGACGGGGAAAAGATTCACCGGATGACAGGTTCATTTAAATGCCGATCGAGTCGATGGCGGATTGAACATCTTCTTTCAGTTCAAAAAATGTGAGTCTTTGTTCGATTTTTTCGATTAAGGCGTCAATGGCTTCACCTGACATATGGGTTTGGATGTTCCTTTGATGTTTGTACACGTTAATCAGAAGGTCATCAATCAGATCTACTATTTTTTTGGCTTCTTGGCGATCCTCTGCAAATTCATTTTGAAGTTGATGCCGGATGGCTCTGATCAGCGCTGTTTTCTGTTCTTCTTTGATCTTTGCCTTCAAAGCAGCCAGCTCTGCTGGTGTCATGTCTTCCGTGTTAAAGTTTGCTTGAGAGAAGATGGAGCTAGATGTATGCGTATCTGTGACTCTCTGCAAAAAACGATCTGCGTCTGTTGGTTGTTTCTTTGAAAATTCCATTTGTCGTACTCCTTAAGAAATCCCCATATTCTTGGCAAGGGTTGTATCTGCATCGTGGTATTGTTTTCCTAGCTGGCTCATATCATCTGATATTGAGTCCATCCACCTTTTCATATCCATCGCATGATCAATCGCTGCATCATACTTTTTGACCGAATAGAACTCATTTTCAAGACCCTCTGTTTTTAAGTGGCGAATGACAGCATCCACATCTGAAGCCGTCAGCTGGTCATACGAACCAAAACCGACAATTTGTTTGTATCTTGAACGAACGCGTTCCACCGATTGATCCACTTTGTCATCGAGTTTCTCAATTTTGCGAATGATTTGCTGCATATGGTGCTCGGCATATGTGGAGAATGTACGACCTGTGTTCATGAGAACATGCGACTTGATTAAAATCGCTACCACACTTTGCGGGTGAACATTTGATTGGCTCAATTGATGTAACATGGCGGCAGTGAGAGAAGGGTTTTTTCTCAACATATCATCAATGGTTTGAACGGAGCCATCTGACGAAAAGGAATACCGGTCTAAGCCATGGCTGCCGGCGAGGGCTTCAAGAAATAAATTCGCATCAAGTGAAGGATTCACACTCATTGCCCGATTGAGGAGATTTTTCATAAATTGGACGGCTTTTGAGGAGTCCTCAGTGTAATCGACGCCTTCAGGTAAAGCGGCATCATACATCACTTTCACACGACCGATTTCTGTCGTATGACGATTTAAGAGAGATAGCCCGTCATTGAGATTGATATATTCTGTTAATCTATTGCGGTAATCACCTTTTAATGCTTTGGCTTGCAGACCATCCGATAGATTTGGGTAAATATTCGGATTCTCAAAGGTGACCCCGCCTTTAATAAAATCATTTTTGACAAGAACATAAGAAGCATTTGACCCGCCAAGTGAATGCCCTGTCACATACATCTTCGCATTCGGCATTTTCTTATGGATCTCTTTTGCATACCGGTCCGCCTGCACCATTTGATTCTCTGCGCCGTGTTCAAAAGGGATATTTTTAATCAAATACTTCGTATCTGAAATCAACCAATCTTGTACAATCTCATTTGTATAGGTCGTTGTCCCTGTCGTCATCTTCGTCGTGACTTCCTTTGACGTCTCTGACTGGCTAAAAGGAGGAAGCTTTGTCAAAATGGTAGAAAGAAGATCATCTGACTCTTTTTTTCCATGTTTTTTAATGGTATCTTTATATTGGCCTGCGCCAATCGGTTCTGACCCGCGGTAGGCGATGACGGCGTTTTTGATTTTGGTGAGGTCTTTGCCTTTACCGGATCGAATAAAGTCATCCTTTGATACCAGAGTTAGTGAGTTAAGCCCTTTTTCTGTTTCTTTATAGTCAATGACATACATTTTTCTATCATTGCTAATTTCTATTTCTTTATAGTCCTTATAGTTTTTAATAGCATAAGATTTTGTTGATATTTCTTTATAGTCTTCGTCAGTAAGCTTAAATCGAGTTGACTTTATGGTCAATATTAACACTCCTGTTATCTTTATATTTGGTAATTATATTATGTAGTGGTATAAATATCTATTTTAGATCTATCGCTTATTATACAAAAAATATCTCTATTATATCAATAAAAGGTGGATATTATTTAAATGAAAAATACAATTAAAATTATATGTGTTCTAGTTCTCGTCATAGTTATCTCAGTGATTTTACTTATTCTAGAATTTGACAAGAAAAAAGAATCAAACGATGCGGGAGGAAAAAATATCGTGGAAGAAAGAGAAAAGAGTGATCAAGAATTAGCAGAAGAGTTTGCAGAGAAGATGAAACCCAAGATTGAAGAGCACTTACACAAAAGAGATATTCATAACTTTATAAAAACCATAACGTTTGAAAAAGATGTGACCATTAACCCAATGGGAGATATTACGATTGATGGTTATGTAAATGATGAACCGGAAAAGTACGGTTTCTCAGCTTCTTTACAATATAGAGCTAAAAAAATCGGTTCAATGAGTTATGACCCTGATTTATCAGACCGCTTTATAGATTGGGAAGAATATAAAGATGAGCCGGAAGTGAAAGAAAATTACCTTAAAAGTTTTACTAAGGAGGAACGTGATCAGTATCTGAGAGACATTGGAGAAAAAGAGTAAAACAGGTACTAGCCTACCTGTTTTTATTTTGCCAAATTCAATAGTCAGCTGATTAAAGTTCATTAAGGAGTTTTGCTTTTTATGAAAAATATCATGAAATTTTCTATCATAATTGTGGTCGCCGTCATCTCCGTAACTGTGTTTGTTGTAGAGTACATTCATCAGAGTTTTTCAGATGAAGTAGTGCAAGAGAAAAGCGATCAAGAAAAGGCCGAAGAATTCGCAGAAAAGATGAAACCAAAAATTGAAGAATATTTACATGAAAAAGATATTCACAATTTTATTAAAACCATCACATTTAAAAAAAATGTATCTATAAGCCCTATGGGTTATGTCACAGTTGATGGATATATAAATAACGATGCAGAAAAATATCATTTTTCTGCATCATTAATATACAAAACTAACGAAATCGGTTCGATGAGTCATTCCCCTGATTTATCAGATCGTTTTATAGACTGGGATGAATATAAAGATGAACCTAAAGTGAAAGAAAATTTTTTGAATAGTCTCTCTAAAAAAGAACGTGAACAGTATCTCAACGATATTGGAGAAAAAGAGTAAAAAATATCCGTTATCAATTTGTTCCCTATAAATGATGACTAAAGTAATATGCTATTAATCAATAAAAACACTTTCATTTAAAGGAGAGCTTTCAAACATGGCAAATAAAAAGAAATTGATCTTGGATGTAGACACTGGAATTGATGATGCGATTGGTATTTTGCTTGCAGTGAAAAGTAAGCGGTTTGATATGTTGGGGATCACAACGGTGTGCGGGAATGTGTCTGTTGAAGCGGCTACGTTGAATACGTGTAAAGTGCTTGAGCTGGTTGAGGCAGAGGAAATCCCTGTCATCAAAGGTGCAGCGACGCCTCTTTTGAGAGCCCCTCATTATGAACATCGGGTGCATGGGGAGGATGGAATTGGCGGCGCTTTAAAGGACGCCCGGCCTAAGAAGACCGCAGATGAAGGTTTTGCGCCTGATTTTATCATTGACCAAGTGCTGAAGTATTCGAAGCAGGTTACGCTCGTGTTGACAGGGCCGTTAACGAATTTAGCCCTTGCGGTAAAAAAATGCCCTGAGCTGATTCATCATGTGAAAGAAGTCATTTTTATGGGGGGTGTCGTGCAGGGACAGGGGAATGTCACACCAGTTGCGGAATTTAATACATATGCAGATCCAGAAGCGGCGAAATTGGTGCTGGAGGCTGGTTTCCCTTCATTGACTCAAGTAGGGCTGGATGTCACGAGACAGGTCTTGTTAACGGATGAGAGAATTAATGCCATTCAAAATGAAACGTTAGCCAGTTATATCAGAGAGAGCACAAGCATTTACCGCCAGCGCTATTTTGAGCGGAATGGGGTGTGGGCATGTGCCATGCATGATCCGCTTGCTGTAAGTCTTGCAATTGATAAACAACTTGTGAATACACAGGCTTTTCATGTAGAAGTGGAGACGAAGAGTGAGTTCTGCGATGGTCAAATGATATGTGATTTTCAGCACCAATGGGGAAAAGATCGCAATCTTCAAGTGTGTATGGATGTAGATGCTGAAGGGTTTTTTGATTTAATGATCAAAGTCTTGAATTCTTAAAAAAGAAGTCTGTGCAAACAGGCTTCTTTTTTATAAGATGGGAACATGAGGAAATGTATGCGCTAACATGAATGAGGAAGGAGTGAAGTCAATTGGCTTCTGTCAGTTTTAGTAGTATGGATAAGATAAGGGCAGCAAGCAGAGGATTGCCGCCAAAACTGAAAGCAATTGCTGAGCACATTACAAGTGAGCCCCGCGACATCATCCATTTGTCGATTGTCGAGCTTGCCAAAAAGACAGCGAGCTCAGAGGCAACGATTTTTCGTCTTTGTAAAAGGCTTGGATTTGAGGGGTATCAAGATTTGAAGATTGCTATTGCCCAGGAAATAGACCAAACGAAGCCTGATTATGTAGATGAAGAGATGAGTCTTGACGATGATACTGCCGTTTTTATGCAAAAGGTATTTCAGGCGAACATCACTGCATTAAAGGATAGTTTTCAATTGTTGAATCCAGAAGATGTAGAAAAAGCCGTACAATTAATCCATGGGGCAGAGCGCTTAGAGTTTTATGGCAGTGGTGGGTCTGGCCTCATCGCCACAGATGCTTTCCACAAATTTATGAGAACAGGCATCAACTGTATTGTTCATACAGATTCTCACTTTCAAGCGATGTCGGCAGGTCTGCTTGATCAAAAGAGCACAGTGCTTGGTATATCTCATTCTGGTCGAAATAAGGATTTACTGGATGCGATGAAAACAGCCAAGCAAAAAGGAGCGAAAACCATTGGCATTACAAGCTATCAGCGTTCTCCATTGAGTCAGCTTGCAGATGTCACGCTGTATACATCAACGCAAGAAACGGCTTTCCGAACGGAAGCGATGTCTGCTAGGCTTGCTCAGCTTACTGTGATTGATGTGCTATATTTTGCGCTTGCACATTTAAGGCAGCAGGAAACATTAACAAACTTAAAGCAAATGAGAGAAACCATCTCTCAAAAAAGAGTGTAATGGTTTCAAAAATAAATTTTTCTATTAGTGAAAAATGCTGTTGTGGTAACGATTCTAAGGTTTTAAATGAAAATTATTTTCTTTTTGATCGTTGAATGTCGAAAAAAATATTCCTATAATGGGATTTATCAGGTACACCGGCACCACGACACTTTATTTCAAATCAATGATTGGGCGTGATACAGATGAAGGGAAACCAGGCGGTAATTGGTTTGGATATTGGAACAACAAGTACAAAGGCGGTTCTATTTGGACCACAGGGGAAAGTCATATCAAAACATTCTGTTCCTTATGACCTCATTCACCCCCAGCCAGCATGGGTTGAGCAGAACCCTGAACATATTTTAGATGCTGTGATTGCGAGTGTAAGAGGCGCCTTGACGAAAGCAGCATTTGATGCAAAAAACCTCATAGGTGTGGGAATTAGTACGGCGATGCATTCCTTAATCGTCATGGATGAGAATGGAAAAGCATTAACAAACAGTATCATTTGGGCTGATAACAGAAGTGCAGAACAAGCGAAACGAATCATAACGGACTTAGATGGCTTTCAAATTTATAAAAGAACCGGAACACCGATCCATCCAATGTCACCGCTTTCAAAAATACGATGGATCAAGGAAGTGACACCTGACGTCTTCAATCAGGCAGCAAAATTCATTTCCATCAAAGAGTATGTTCTTTATCATTTCTTCGGTCAGTATGTGGTCGATTATTCAATTGCATCAGCAACAGGACTGTTCCGATTGGAAACGCTTCAATGGGACGAGGAGGCCCTACGTATTGCAGGAATTCAGGTGAATCAGCTGTCTGAACTTGTTCCAACGACGCATCAGCTGCGTGGGCTTCAGCCAGAAATTGCGCTGCGAATGGGCATTGAAGAAGATACACCATTTGTTGTGGGTGCGAATGACGGTGTCCTAGCGAATCTTGGTGTAGGTGCGATTGGCAAAGGTGAGGTAGCAGTCACGATTGGGACAAGTGGTGCAGTACGTACAGTCGTAGATCAGCCGATTACAGATGAGCAATCAAGAACATTTTGCTATGCATTGACGGACAAGCACTGGGTAGTCGGAGGACCGACCAATAACGGCGGGATTATGCTGAGATGGCTGAAGGATGAATTTGGGTCGTCAGAGGTGGAGGTAGCGAAGCGTCTAGGTGTAGACCCTTACGATCTGATGATTGATATTGCAGAGAAGGTTCCAGCTGGCTCAGAAGGACTGCTGTTTCTACCATTTTTAACAGGTGAGCGTGCACCTTATTGGAATCCAAACGCAAGAGGCACGTTCTTCGGGATTGGTCTTCAGCATAAGCGCGAGCACTTTATTAGAGCCGTGTTAGAAGGCGTCATTATGAGTGTATTCTCGATCGGTGTGGCACTAAGAGATTTAACAGGTCCAGCGAAGGATGTCAGGGCTTCTGGTGGATTTGCGAGATCCCCTCTATGGCGACAGATTTTGGCAGATACGATGGGTAGAGAAGTGCTCGTTCCAGAAAGCTATGAGGCTTCCGCACTTGGGGCGGCTGTCCTTGCACTTCATAGTTTAGGTCATATGGAAGAGATAGAAGAGGTGCAGGAATGGATTCGTATTTCTGCCCGCCATGAACCAAATATGAAGAACAACGAAACATACATAGAGCTATTTTATTTATATGAGCGTCTCTATGACAAACTGAAGGATGAATTTGATGTCATTAGTGCGTTGCAATTAAAACAAAATCGTTAAACATCGGGGAAAAGGTGGGAGAACATGCTTTTATTCATTGTGATTGCGGCGATTGTCCTTTTACTCATTCTCATTACAGTCGCTAAGTTGAATCCGTTTGTGAGTTTGATTATTACCTCTATGCTAGTAGGTTTTGCTACAGGAATGGATTTACAGGAAATCATTCAATCGATTAAAACGGGATTAGGGAACACGTTATCATTACTGGCGATAGTGCTAGCGCTTGGGACCATGCTTGGGAAAATGATGGCCGAGTCAGGGGGCGCTGAGCGGATCGCTCAAACACTCATCAGTCGTTTTGGGACGAAGAATGTGCATTGGGCGATGATGTTTGTAGCCTTTATCGTGGGGATACCTGTCTTTTTCCAGGTCGGATTTGTTCTTCTCATTCCTTTACTCTTTACCATTGCGATTGAAACGGGCATTTCGCTTGTGACGATTGGGATTTCATTAATCGCAGGCTTGTCTGTTGTGCATGGGTTAGTCCCGCCTCATCCAGCTGCAATGGCAGCAGTAGGCATCTATCATGCCAACGTGGGGAAAACGATTTTCTTTTCAATCATCGTCGGTTTGCCAACAGCTATTATTGCTGGACCGTTGTATGGTAAGTGGATTGGAAAACGAATATATAAACCAGTTCCAGAGCTGCTCAGAAAGCAATTCACGGAACGACATGCTGATCGGAAGCTTCCTGGTTTTGCGAATACGATGTTTACCATTTTGGTGCCGGTCATTCTTATGTTGCTTGCCACGTTGGCGGACATTATTTTGCCAGAGGATAGTATGTGGTATCAGATGTTCAAGTACATTGGAGATCCCATAACAGCTTTATTGATTGCGACAGTGTATTCTTTCTTTAGTCTTGGCTTTATACAAGGGATGAGCCGTGACCGAGTGCTGTCATTTAGTAATGAATGTTTGGGACCGATCGCTTCCATTCTGCTTGTGATTGGTGCAGGCGGAGCGTTCAATAATGTACTGATCGATTCAGGTGTTGGGGATTATATTGCTGATTTAGCCAAACACTCCCCAATCTCACCGATTTTACTTAGCTGGCTAATTGCTGCGGTTATTCGTGTGGCAACAGGATCTGCTACAGTATCCATGATGACAGCGGCCGGAATTGTAGCCCCAATCGCTGCATCCATGCCGGATGTGAGCAGAGAGCTGCTTGTTTTAGCAACAGGAGCGGGTTCACTGATTTTGTCTCATGTCAATGATTCTGGTTTTTGGCTGATCAAAGAGTATTTTGGTATGACCATTAAAGAGACGTTCTTGACATGGACGGCTATGGAGACCATCATTTCCGTTAGCGCCATTGCATTTATTATGATCATTAATATGTTTATATAACGGCACAACAGCTCAATTCTTCGGGATTGGGCTGTTTTTGGCTTGTTGTTATGCCGCTTTTGACAATTTAGGATAAAATAATGATATTGAGCTATGGGAGGCGGACATGATCGAACCTTTAAAACATGTATATAATGAACCATTTATTCAACATTTAGCAGAAAAACTTGCGCAAGCGTCAACTGTATTTGATGCTGATCACTTTCAGCAGCTCGTGTTTCAAGAGGATTGGGAGCAGCTGGAGTTAAAAGGACGAATGAGAAGAGTGACTGAATCGATGCACGCTTGTCTGCCTGAGGATTATGAGAAGGCAATCGATGTACTGCGTCAGACAGCACCGCATTTTACAGGGCTCAGTGCGCTCGTATTTCCAGACTACGTCGAGACATATGGTGTTGACCATTGGGATATCTCGATCAAAACACTTGAATTCTTTACACCGTTTTCCACTGCTGAATTTGCCGTTCGACCTTTTCTCATACAAGATCAAGAGAAAATGCTGGCGCAGATGCTTGTGTGGTCACAGGATCAAAATGAACATATTCGCCGTCTCGCTAGTGAAGGATGCAGGCCTCGTTTGCCGTGGGGATTATCCGTCCCTGCGCTGAAAAAGGACCCTTCTGTCACGCTGCCCATTTTGGAAAACTTGAAGTCAGATTCGGCCAAGTATGTGCAAAAAAGTGTAGCGAATCATTTAAATGATATTTCTGCAATTCAGCCAGACCTCATGAAGCAAATGGTCAAAAGCTGGTATGGAACCAATGAACATACAAACTGGATTGTCAAACATGCATCCCGTACGTTATTGAAAAAAGGCGATCCAGATATCATGGCTTTATTTGGCTATGGAGATGATCCGTCTATCCAAGTAATGGATTTGAAGGTGATGCAAGACCCCGTTCGTATTGGAGAGAAGCTGACCTTTCATTTTATTCTTCAGGCAGATAAGCCATTAAAGCTGCGCGTAGAGTATGCTGTTGATTACGTGAAAGCTCGTGGTACACGCAATCAAAAGGTATTTAAAATCACAGAATTTGAAACAGGATCGACGCTGCATAGAGAATTTGTCCGGTCACAGTCGTTTCAAAATATGACAACGAGAAAGCACTATGAGGGCATTCATACATTAACCATCATCATCAACGGCATCCCAAAAGCGTCTGTCGATTTCGAAGTCACAGCAGCTGCTCATGAAAAAACCCGCCACTGAGGCGGGGTGTTGACTGAGGAAGAAGTCACGGCTGTTCATACAAACGTATTGAAAGCATTAGAAGATACGTATCAAGCCGTCTTGCGCGGATAATCAAAAGAGCTATCGCTTTATGGGCGATAGCTCTTAGCGTGTAGACAAACCCTCGCATTCTTTGTCAGTCCTGCGTGCTGGTGCTCACGAATGTCAAATTCGCTCCGCGCCAGTACTCGTCCTTCCTAGGGCTGCAAAGGTTTTCTATCACGCTGAAAAGAAGACAAAGGGCTAAAATCAAGTTCATTTTAGCCCTTTGTCAACAATCTGATACCCGCCACTGAGGCGGGTTTTTGCTTCGTTTCTAAGCTTTCTTTTTCATTAAAAATGAAGCAATGATGGCGGCTGCTAAGAAACCGATGCTGATAATCGAGCTAGGTAAGTTCTCTGGTCTGAATAGGAACAGAACAAAACTGATACTGAGTACAAGACCAGCAAATAAAGTGAAATACGGAAATAACCAAACTTTGAAATACGGCTCCTGCGGATATCTTGGACGCAGTTTCAAATGAGCCAGACAGATGCTGATCCAAATAAGAGAAACCGCAAAACCAGGGATAGCCAGCATATAGCTGAAAATTTGATCTGGGTACAAGTAAGCAAAGAATGTTCCGATTAAAAGAAACAGAACGGTCACCCATAAACTTAAAATAGGTACACCTCTTTTGTTGACCTGTGCCAGCTTTTTTGGACCGCCGTCTGATTTAGATAGAGAATGAATCATTCTTGTCGTGCCGTAAATACCAGAGTTGGCGGCAGATAGAACGGCTGTAATTAAGACGAAATTAATGAAGTGAGAGGCACCTTGCATGCCAGCTGCTGAAAAGACTTGGACAAAAGGACTGTTATTCGGATCAATTTGATTCCAAGGAATGAGTCCACAAATAATCAAAATCGGCAGTGTGTAAAACAAGATGATGCGCCACATCATACTTTTGACAACACCAGGTAACACCTTTTCTGCATCCTTTGTTTCTGTAATGGTCAGCCCGATCAATTCAGAGCCTCCATACGAGAAGATCACCACTAATAATGAGGCAAAGACAGCACCCCATCCGTTCGGGACAAAGTTTTGGTAATTGGTGAGAACAGGCGTGCTTTGTTCGCTCGGAATGATTCCAAATAATAATGCAGCACCGAGAATAATAAACACAATAATAACGAAAATCTTCATTCCAGCGAACCAAAACTCAATTTCACCAAAGTATTTTACATTATTTAAATTAATTCCGATGACTAAGAGCGAGCAAAGTAAACATAAAGACCATAAAGGTACGTTTGGCATCCAATATTGAAGTAAACTCCCCGCTGCAATGATTTCAATGACACATACAGTGAGCCACATAAAACAGTAAACCCATCCGACAACAAATGAAAAACGTTGACCAAGCGCAATCTGTATGAGGTCGCGAAGGTTATTCCCCGGGTAGACGATGGCCATTTCAGCTAAAGCCGCCATGACAATGAGAAGAAGCAATCCAGCAAATACATAGGAAAAGATAACTCCAGGACCTGCTAAGCCGATTGTATCGGCACTTCCTTTAAAGATTCCTGTACCAATGACCCCGCCCATCGCAATCATGCGAATATGACGCGGCGATAAAAGCTTTTTTAATTCGTGTTGTTCCTGATTCGCGCTCATGACGTTCTCCTTTTTTAAAATGCTTATGTTCCATTTTCTTTTTTCGAGCGGTCAGTGTCAATATAAAAAAAGAGATTTTTCAGACAAAATAGGCGGTTGATTCTATCAAATGAGCCGTTTTCTTCCATAAATCTTTTCCATGACCCATCCCCAAAACCTAAAACTTCGTGAAAAAATGAACATTTGCCTTCATTCTGACATAAACAATTTTCAGTTTTTGTCGATATATCTTTTGTATTACTAAAGTCCTAATAAAGAATTGTTTATAACTGTAAAATATTTCAAAAATGTATGAAAGAATGAAAGGAGTTATTGAAGATGTTTATGAGAAAAGCAAGTGATTCATCGTCGGGAGCCCTTCTAAGTGAAAGCAGTCAATTAGTTCAACGAATTGAGAAGGGAGATTTTTCAGCCAGAATTGATACTGCTGCATTCTCTTTTAGTCAAACAATAGAAGCAGTGGCTCAAATAAATGAAGCGTTGCAAAAGATGCAAGAAGCGCAAGAAGATATTCATATGCGTATGAATTTAGTGACAAAAGCCATTCAAGTGGGTCTATGGGATATGACGGTTGTAGCAGGAGATCCTGTGAATCCAAAAAACGAATTCACATGGACGGATGATTTCCGCAGAATGCTAGGTTTCCAAAATGAAAACGATTTTCCGAATGTCTTAGACAGCTGGGCATCTCGAATTCATCCAGATGAGCAGGAATACACCTTGAATGCATTCTCTACGCATTTATTGGATCATTCTGGCCGTACACCGTATGATATCGAGTATCGTCTGAAGTTGAAAAATGGCGATTATCGCTGGTTCAAAGCAACTGGAACGACGATTCGAGATCGAAATGGTGTACCTCTTCGTGTGGCAGGGGCTCTTTTTGATATTCATGATCAGAAATTGAAAGAAGAAGAGCTGCAAGCATTCGTGACAAGATATGACTTGATCAACCGTGCGCTTGTGGAAGCGCCTTGGGATATGGTTGTAGAGGCTGGCGATCCTGTCAATCCAAACAATGAATTCTGGTGGTCTCCACAGTTTAGAAAAACGCTTGGTTTTACAGATGAAAAGGATTTCCCGAACGTGTTGAGCAGCTGGAGTGATCGTTTGCATCCTGAAGATAAAGAATCGGCTCTCCAAGCTTTTGCGGATCACTTAAATGACCATTCTGGCCGCACACCATTTGACATTGATTATAGATTGCAGAGTAAAAATGGCGAGTATCGCTGGTATCATGCGGGCGGTGAAACCATTCGTGATGAGAAGGGTGTCCCTTTACGTGTCGCAGGAACGATTCGTGATATTACGTTAGAAAAAAATAAAGAAAAAACAGCGAATGAAATGGCTTCTCAAGTAGAGCAGCTTTCAAGTTCTATTAGTGAAATGGTATCTGGCATCAGTTCTGTGACAAACCAAGCACAAGAGCTTGCTGTCGCTCAAGAGCAGTCAACGTCTGCTGCTAATCTGGCGAAAAACAGTGCAGATGAGACGAAGAACATTTCAGACTTAATCAAAGAAGTGGCAAACCAAACGAATCTGCTTGGTTTGAATGCCGCGATTGAAGCAGCAAGAGCAGGCGAGCAGGGACGCGGTTTCTCAGTCGTTGCCGATGAAGTGCGTAAGCTAGCGCTTCATAGTGCCAATGCGACAGAAAATATCGAATCTAGTTTAACTGAAATGAAAACACAAATCGATCAAATTCTTGAAAATATCTCCAATATGACAGCTCTTACGCAAACACAGGCTGCTTTAACAGAGCAAGTGAACGCTTCAGTTGATGAAGTGAATCATATGTCTCAGCGTCTGGTGGCATATTCAAAGAGTATCTAATGTCAAAAAACCGCCTTTTCATCAGTGAAGTGACCCCCTAAATTTAGACGCGGT
>NZ_ASJC01000014.1 GCF_000691145.1 Bacillus altitudinis 41KF2b
CTCTCCGAAAAAGTTCAAAACCGAAGTTTTGTTTTTCGCCAGTTTGACTGACTACCTATGAAATATCATAGGATTTTTTTATAAAAACTCGAATTAACAGGTACGTTTTGTCTTGTTTAGTTTTCAAAGATCATTTTCTTTATCGCTCGTAAGCGACTTTAATATCTTAACATTTCGCTTCGGTTGAAGTCAAGAACTTTTTTCATTTTCTTTTTTCAACCTCGTTGCTGTTTTGCGGCAACGAATAATAATATACCATCTGGATTCTTTCCTTGCAATAGTTTTTTTAAAAAAAGTTTCATTTTATGAAAAATAGAAAGCGCCATAAATAAAATGGCGCTTTGGTTGATGTATTAGCGGTTTCTCATTTGTGGGAAAAGCAGTACATCTCTGATTGATGGAGAATTTGTTAAAAGCATGATTAATCGGTCGATTCCGATTCCTAGACCACCTGTTGGAGGCATACCGTATTCTAACGCTTCAACAAAATCGTCATCCATTAGATGTGCTTCGTCGTTTCCTTCTTCACGTTCTTTTAATTGAGCTTCAAAGCGTTCTCTTTGATCGATCGGATCGTTTAGCTCTGTGAATGCATTTGCATGCTCGCGGCGTACGATAAACAGCTCAAAGCGATCAGTAAAGCGCGGGTCTTCAGGATTTTTCTTAGCTAATGGAGAAATCTCCACTGGGTGTCCGTAAATGAATGTAGGCTGAACCAATGTTTCTTCTACTTTTTGCTCGAAGAACTCATTGATAATATGACCTACTGTCATATTTTTCGTGATTTCAACACCATGATCAGCCGCATGCTGTTTTGCTTCTTCAACAGACATCTCCTGCCAGAAGTCTACACCTGTTGCTTCTTTGACCGCTTCAACCATATGAAGTCTCTTCCATTCAGGTTTGAGATCAATTTCATCTTCTCCATATTGAATGGTTGTTGTCCCTAGCACCTCTTGGGCAATATGAGCAATCAGGTTTTCTGTCAGATTCATGATGTCTTTGTAGTCTGCGTATGCTTCATACAGCTCGATCATAGTGAATTCTGGGTTGTGACGAGTCGATACACCTTCATTACGGAATACACGGCCAATCTCATATACTTTCTCTAGACCACCGACAATCAGACGTTTTAAATGCAGCTCGATCGCAATACGCATATAAAGCGGCATATCAAGTGCATTGTGATGAGTAATGAAAGGACGCGCTGATGCACCACCAGGGATGCTATGCATTGTTGGTGTTTCAACTTCTAGGTATCCTTTTGAATCTAAGTATCTTCTCATTGATTGAATGATTTTGCTTCGCATGATGAACGTCTGCTTACTTTCTGGATTGACAATCAAGTCAAGGTAACGCTGACGATAGCGTTGTTCTACATCTTTTAGTCCGTGATATTTATCAGGGAGCGGGCGAAGTGCTTTTGTAAGAACCTCAAAGCTAGTCGCTTTAATTGAAAGTTCTCCTACATTCGTTTTAAATACGGTTCCCGTCACACCGATAATATCGCCTAGGTCCGAGCTTTTAAATAATTCGTAAGCTTCTTCTCCTACACTATCTTTACGTACATAGATTTGAATTTGTCCTTCTAAGTCTTGGATGTGTGCAAAGCCAGCTTTCCCTTTTCCACGCTTTGTCATCATACGGCCAGCAATTGTTACTTGAGCTGCTTTTTCTTCTAAGTCTTCTTTTGAAAACTCGTCATATTCAGCAATAATTTGTGCAGATTGATGAGAACGGTCATATCGTTCACCGAATGGATCGATACCCTCTTCTCTCATTTTATTCATTTTGTCACGTCTTACTTGGAATTGATCATTTAATTCTTCGTTATTAAGCCCTTCATTACTCATTTATATCACTCCAATAATGTATTTTGCAGAGAAAAGCAGAAAAACTGCCAGTACGTGCACTAGCAGTGAGCTACAAAAAGAAAGATAGTCTTATCCTACTTTTATTCTTTGAAGCTCTTTTGCCTCGGCTTCGATCGTAAAGTCATCTAGAACTTTTACAAGCTCCGCTCTCGTTTCACTTTGATTGATTTGGTTTCTTACATCTGCATTGCCTCGGACACCTTTTAAGTACCATGCTGCATGTTTTCTCATTTCTCTGACAGCCACATGCTCGCCTTTCAGGTCTATGAGTCTGTCTAAGTGAAGTTTGCACACAGACATTTTCTCACGCACATTAGGCTCTTCTTTTAGTTCACCCGTTTCTAAATAATGAACCGTCCGGTAAATCATCCACGGGTTTCCTAGTGCGGCTCTTCCGATCATGACAGCATCTGCACCCGTTTCATCAAGCATACGTTTTGCATCCTGAGGGGTTTTGACATCTCCATTGCCGATGACTGGAATGGAAACAGATTGTTTGACCTCTTTTATAATATCCCAATTCGCTGTTCCTTCGTACATCTGCACACGTGTCCGTCCGTGAAGCGCAACCGCTTGTCCACCTGCTCGTTCAACAGCACGGGCATTTTCGATAGCGAAAATATGGTCTTCGTCCCAACCCATTCTCATTTTCACCGTAACAGGTTTATCTACAGCTTCTACGACTGCGGATACCATTTCGTAAATCTTGTTTGGATCCAGCAGCCATTTCGCTCCTGCGTCACATTTCGTGATCTTTGGTACAGGACACCCCATATTAATATCAATAATGTCCGCCGTTGTATTCTGGTCTACAAACTTGGCCGCTTCTACGAGCGTGTCCTTTTCTCCCCCAAATATCTGAAGGCTCAACGGTTTTTCACGTTCATCAATGTACAGCATGCCCATCGTTCTGGCATTATTAATCAAGATCGCTTTGTCACTGACCATTTCAGCGCAGACTAAGCCCGCTCCAAACTCTTTCACCGTGAGTCTAAAAGCAGAGTTACACACACCAGCCATTGGTGCGAGCACTACTTTGTTTTTAATTTCGATATCTCCGATTTTAAACATCTAGTCCCCTCCTTTCCTCTTCAAGTATTGGTGAAAGTTCTTCCACCGTTATATTTAAAGCATCTGCTATTTGACCAACCATTTGGTTTGTTGGTAATCGATTGCCTCGCTCAATTTCCCCTAAGACAGAGACAGAGATGCCTAGTCTTTTGGCGAACCCTTCCTGAGTATACCCTTTTAGCTTTCGGTATGCACGAATTCTTCTACCCCACATGTCTTTTTCCATATGCTTACACCTTCTTGGTCTGTTACGGCGTTTATCTGGGCTTCGCCGATTTCTGGGCAAATCTCACTCATCGGAACAAGAACGAATAAACGTTCGTACATTCTAGGATGCGGCACTACAAGTTGTTCTGTTTCAATATTTTCACGATTATAAAGTAAAATGTCAAGGTCAGCTGTCCGTGGACCCCACCTCACTTCTCTTGTTCTGCCTAACTCCTGCTCAATGTTCTGAGTCAGTGATAGAAGTTCTTCAGGACGAAGCGAGGTGGAAATCTTCACAGCCATGTTCAAGAAGTCATCCTGATTCTCGTAGCCTACAGGTGTTGTCTCATATATAGATGAAATGGATTCAACTTGAACACCTGGATGTTCGTGAAGTTTTTTGACAGCTTCTTTTAAGTAGGTTTCCTTTTTTCCTATGTTTGAGCCTAAAGCGATATATGCTGTATTGTTCATGCGCGTGATCTCGTCATTTCAATGGCAACGGACTGATAGTGTCCTGGAATTGGCGGATCTGGTTTGATTACTTTTACTGTACATTCTTGAACTGTCGAAAAGTCCTTTAACACTTGATTTGCAATTCTTTCCGTCAGCGTTTCAACGAGGTTCACTGGGTCTCCTTCTACAATATTTTTGCAGATGTTGTAGAGCTCAGCATAGTTGATGGTCTCATTTAGGTCATCCGTTTGTCCTGCCTTACTTAAATCAAGTGAAGCTGTTAGGTCCACACGAAAGCGCTGGCCTAGTTTATTCTCTTCTGCAAATACACCGTGATAGCCGTAAAATTCCATTCCGTTTACATATACTTTATCGATGATAAGCGCCTCCTTTATTCAGCATGGCATCCATCATTTTTGCCATTCTTGCGATTTCTTTTACATCGTGCACTCGGACCATCGCGCTGCCCTTTTGAATCCCAAGACAGACCGTCGCACCCGTTCCTTCAGTACGTTCTTCAGGCGGCAGGTCTAAAACTGCACCGATGAATCGTTTGCGGGATGTTGCTAGAAGCAGCGGATATCCAAGGTGGCAAAAATGTTCAAGTTCATTCATGACCATGAGGTTGTCAGTTTTATTTTTCGCAAATCCTACACCAGGGTCTAATATAATCATGTCATCACGGACACCCGCTTGTTTTACAATTTGAACACTTTCTTTCAGATCTGCAATCATATCTGAAATCAGATGGGTGTAATTCCGCTCTGGTCGATTGTGCATTAAGATAATTGGCACGTTGTGCTTCGCTGCCACATGCGCCATTTGAGGATCAGCTTTCGCCCCCCATACATCATTAATGATTGAGGCTCCCGCTTTCACTGCCTCATCTGCGACATGGGCTTTATACGTATCAATAGAAATAGGTATGTCCAATTCTTTTGTGATCTTCTCAATGACAGGAATGACCCTTGAAAGCTCCTCTTGCTCTGAGACAAGTGCCGCTCCCGGCCGAGTCGATTCACCGCCAATATCAATAATATGCGCCCCATCTTCTATGAGCTGCGCTGCATGAGCCAGCGCTTTATCCATTTGATTGAATTTTCCTCCATCTGAAAAAGAGTCCGGTGTGACATTTAAAATGCCCATGACCAATGTCTTTTCTTCATAACTAAGGGTATGGTGCTTGGCTTGTATGATTTTAGGCTGTTTTATCAATTGTTGTGTCATTGTGTCCACCTACTCTTTATAGTCTAGACGTGCTTTTGTATATTCTGTTCTCAGCTTGGTCGAAATCGTTCGGTTGTGGTTTTGCAGGACGGTGTCTCCGATATTTTTAAAAGGCACAATTCCCTGAACCGAATTGGTCATCCACGCCTCATCAGCTGAGAGCAAGTGTGAAAGTGGATATCTTCCTTCTATTAGTGGGATCCCCGAAGCTTGCAGCGTTTCGATACAATATCGACGGGTAACCCCGTTTAAAATACCGGTATCAAGTGAAGGTGTATAGATCACATCTTTTTTTCGCCAAAATAGATTTGACGTAATTCCTTCTGCCACATCGTCTTCTTTTGTTAAAAAGATCCCTTCTACCGACGGGTCGTTCCCTACTTCTCTTTTCGCCAGCAGGTTGTTCATGTAATGATGCGACTTGAGCCGTCTTGGACCTTCCGGTGTGTTTCTTCTTGTATCAAGAATGATTCCCTGTTTTTCATCTACTATTGATTCAGGCCGGAATGGGGAGATCATCACAAAAACAACAGGCTCCTCATAAGGGTCTGCAGAAAATCCATTGCCTCTGCCCGCAGAAACATTGAAGCGGATCCTCGCATGACCGCCCGTTATTTGATTTTGTTTGAATAATGTATGAATGATGTCGAGTACAAATGGTTTCTCTATTGTGGATTCGATGCAAAGGTCACGCAATGATTGATTGAGCCTTTCAAGATGCCAGTCTAACAAGAAGACTTGTCCTGCTAGAGAGGTAAATGTTTCGAATACACCGATGCCATATAGAAAACCATGATCAAAAGGAGAAAGAGTCGCGTCTTTCTCCTCTATATACTGACCGTTCAGGTAAATGATCATGCGTTTACTTCATTCCCCTTTTTACGATAGGTTTCAATGAAATTTCTGAGCATTTCTTTACCGAAGGACGTCATAATCGATTCTGGATGGAATTGAACACTTTCAATCGGAAGTTCTTTATGGCGAATGGCCATGAGTTCGCCTTCCTTTGTGCTCGCTGTTCTGACAAAGCACTCCGGCAGCGTCTCGTCTTTAACAATTAATGAATGATACCTCGTTGCGACGAGCGGATTTTGGAGTCCCGTGAAGACACCTTTGCCGTCATGTTCAATCTCTGATGTTTTCCCATGCATTAACCGCTCCGCACGAATGACATCTCCACCAAATACTTGTGCAATGGATTGATGACCTAAACAGACACCGAAGATCGGAATCTTCCCAGCAAAATGTTTGATCGCTTCCATACTAATTCCTGCTTCATCCGGACTGCAAGGTCCTGGAGAAATCATCAGGAAGTCTGGCTTGAGCTCTTCGATTTCTTGAATGGTGACTTGATCGTTTCGTTTTACAATCAGTTCTTCCCCAAGCTCACCTAAATACTGGACCAGGTTGTACGTAAATGAATCGTAATTATCAATCATTAATATCATACTCTGCTCACCTCTAACTCAAAATAGTCTCTTCTTTGCTCAACTGTAATGCTTTTTTCACTGCATAGGCTTTTTTAATCGATTCTTTGTATTCGTGCTTTGGTACAGAATCGATGACAATGCCTGCACCTGACTGCATGAAGGCTCTGCCCCCTGTACAATAAGCCGTACGAATAACGATATTAAAATGCATATCTTGATTGAATCCAAACCAGCCTATAGATCCAGTATAAAGCCCACGCCTTGTCGGCTCAAGTTCTTCTATGATTTCCATTGTTCTCACTTTTGGCGCACCTGTAATCGTGCCGCCTGGGAATACAGCTCTCATGACATCTACTGCATCACAATCATCACGCAGCTCCCCTTGGACATTTGATACAATGTGCATCACGTGTGAATATTTCTCAATGGCCATAAATTCGTTCACCTTGACTGAGCCATAAGTAGACACTCGTCCAAGATCATTCCGCTCAAGATCAACGAGCATCACATGTTCTGCGCGTTCTTTTTCATCTTCAATGAGTTCTTTTGCCAGCGCTTGATCTTCCGCATCATCCTTGCCTCTTGATCTTGTGCCAGCGATCGGTCTTGTTTCGAGCTGAATGCCTTTTTTCTTAATAAGCAGCTCTGGAGATCCACAGACAATTTGGAAATCTGGCGTGTGCAGATATGACATATATGGAGATGGATTCACGTGACGTAATGTTTTGTATAAATGATATGGGTGGGTATGAAGCTGTCCATCTTGTCTAATCGATAGGTTCACTTGGAACACATCACCGTTCGCGATATATTGTTTAATCGTTTCTACAGCTTCCCCGAAAGCTTCTTCAGTAAAAGGTGCAGCAGGTACACATTCCGAAGAAGACACGTTGACAGGTGAATGTGCTAATTCTTCTGATGTGCTTGTCCAGCTTTGCTTTAATTCTTCGAGTCTTTGATGAACTTCACTGACAGGTTCGTCTCCTTCTGTATGAGTCATCAGCCAGAGGACGTCTTCTTTATGATCAAAGACAGCGACATCATTGAATACGAGGAAATACAAATCAGGCGTCTTCAAATCATCGATGGACAGCATTTTAAAATGCTCGATATATCTTGCGTAATCATAGCTTAAAAATCCAATCGCTCCACCTTGGAAGTCAGGGTATTCGTCGTTCGTTTCGGTTTGAAGGGTTTGAAACCAATCAGCAAATGCCCTGAAAGGATCTCCCTCTTTGAAAAACACCTCACCCTGATAATGGATGGTGGTCATCCCGTCCTTCCCTTTCGCTTTAGCGATCGGATGAATGCCGGCAATACTGTATTCTCCGCCACGTGCACTTTCAAGAAGGACGTGATGTGATTCATGAGCCGTTAATTGTTCGTATCGTTTCAAGAATGCATCTTTCGTAAAAGGAATTTTGATGCCCATCGGCCTACGTTGTGTCATGTAATCATCCTTTTTTATTTTCATTAATCTTATTGTAATGCAATCCATTTTAATTAGAAAATAGTATTTGCTTTCCATCTTCAGAATTCATGAAAAAACCCCAGCAAATGCTGGGGTGTATTGTTTAATCAAATTGATAAAGCGGCGTACTAAGGTAACGTTCACCATTACTTGGAATAATCGCTAGAACCTTTTTCCCTTTACCAAGCTTCTTCGCTGTTTGAAGCGCTGCATAAATGGCTGCTCCTGAAGATATACCACCAAGGATTCCTTCTTCTTTCGCTGCCTTTCTTGCAAGTTCAAATGCATCTTCGTTTTTCACTTGGATAATGCCGTCATATACTTCTGTGTTTAAGATAGACGGAACAAACCCTGCTCCGATGCCTTGAATTTTATGCGGACCTGGTTTCCCGCCTGATAGTACAGGAGAATCTGTTGGTTCTACCGCATAAAGCTGAATAGATGGGATGGCTTCTTTCAGGACTTCACCAGCACCTGTAATCGTACCGCCCGTACCAACTCCTGCAATAAATGCATCAAGGTCGCCGTCAAACTGTTCAAGAATCTCTTTCCCTGTTGTGCGGCGGTGAATCTCAGCATTGGCTTCATTGCTGAACTGCTGAGGCATGAAGTATCCGTGCTCTTCTGCTAATTCTTCTGCTTTTTTGATGGCACCTTTCATTCCTTCTGCACCCGGTGTTAATACAAGCTCTGCACCGTAAGCGCGTAAAAGGTTGCGGCGCTCCTGACTCATTGTATCCGGCATAACTAAAATCGCATTGATTCCTTTTGCAGCCGCGACCATCGCAAGACCGATTCCTGTGTTTCCACTTGTTGGCTCAATGAGTGTGTCACCAGCTTTTAATGTACCTTTTGCTTCAGCATCTTCGATCATCGCTAACGCAATACGATCTTTTACACTGCTGCCTGGGTTCATATATTCAAGTTTCAAGTAGACATCCGCACTGTCTTCATCTACTAAACGGTTTAATTTAACGACTGGTGTATTTCCTATTAGTTCAAAAACTGAATTTGCAATACGAGCCATCACTAACACCTCTATCTCCGAGTAATTTTATTGTATTAATATTAAATTATCAATTTCGAAAAATTTTGTCAATGCTTTTAGTCCTGCTCTCCATCGTAAAACCATGTGACTTTTGCTTCTTTCCACAGGGTTTTGACATTCGCCTTTTCACCCAGATCTTCCATGGCGATCTGCCTTTTGATCTGATCTTTGACTTCTTCATAAGAGAAGGAGCGGCCATTTAATTTTTCTTTTAATTGTATGATGGCATAACCATTTTTGATCTCGATCGGCTCTTTCGTCCATTCATCTGGCTTAAGCTTTTGGGCTTCTTGTATGTATAGGGCTGGAATGCTTTCTTGCTCTTCTGTGACAAATCCAAGATCTCCGCCGTAAGGAGAGGTATATCGATCGGTGGATCGTTCAGCTGCTACAGCTTCGAAACTAGATCCGCCCTTTAAATCTTTTAATACACTTTGTGCCTCGTCTTTTGTTTTCACAACAATGTGGCGAATTCGGTATGAGTCATCATATTGATACAAGTCTTTGTTTTTTTCATAAAAGGATTTGGCTTCTTTTTCAGAAACGACCGCATCTCTCGTTAGAAGCTGTTCTAATAAAATTTGATAACGAATCTGCTCTTTCCATTCCTTTTCACTTGTATGACCGTCTTCATAGAAATTATTAGATACCGCTTTCAGCATCAGCAGCTCACGATTGATCTCTTTTGAAGATACCTCCAGCTTGTTTTCTTTCGCAAGCTGATTGACTACCTTCTGATTGATCATTTGTTCAAGTGTTGCCTTTCCGTAGCGGTCTTCCATTTTCTTTAACCATTCTTGACGTGTGACTTTCTCTTTCCCAATAGAAGCAATTTCTTCACCGCTCTTCCCATTTGAAGAAGCCTGCGACATTTGTGACTTTGTTAATACATATGCAATGACAACGGCATTAATCATGAGCAGAACGAGGATAAATGTCCACACCACTCTTGCTTTCAGTCTCATCTTTCGTCTCCTTTCCATTCTAAAAAGAAAACCCGCTGCTTAGAGCTTAGCGGGTTATTTCTTCACGTAGCTCTTCTAGCTCTTCTTTTGTAAATACATACGTTTCGTTACAAAAATGGCATTGAGCTTCTGCTTGTCCGTCTTGTTCAATCATATCCTCAATTTCGGCTTTCCCTAGGCTGATAATACCGTTGGCAAACCGTTCTTTTGAGCAGTTACAAGAAAATTCGACAGGTACAGTTTCTAAGATTTGAGGTTTTTCACCGAGCACTTCTTCTAAAATTTCTTCAGGAGTCATCCCTTTTTCAATCAGTTTAGAGATCGGTTCAATGGTTGATAATCTCTTTTCGAGTCTTTCGATGACTGCATCTTCAGTTCCAGGCAGCAATTGAATGATGAAACCGCCTGCTGCAAGGATCGAGTTGTCTGGATTGACAAGAACACCCACACCTACAGAGGATGGCACTTGTTCAGAGGAGACCAGGTAATAAGTAAAGTCATCTCCAATTTCACCTGAGACAATTTCCGTTTGCCCTGTAAAGTGGTCTTTCAGTCCGATATCTTTGACAACACTTAACGTTCCCGATGTTCCAACAGCACGTCTAACGTCCAGCTTCCCATGTTCATTTAAATCAAAGTGAACTTGTGGGTTTGAGACATATCCGCGCACCTGACCTTTTGCGTTTCCATCTGCAATGATGGCTCCGATCGGCCCACCGCCTTCAATTTTGACAGTTAATTTATTCTCGCCTTTCAGCATGGCTCCCATCATGACAGTCGCTGTCATTGTTCTGCCGATTGCAGCTGAAGCAGTTGGCCACGTATGGTGTCTTCTCTGCGCTTCGTTGATTGTATCTGTTGTGTTCGCAGCATACGCACGGACTTTCCCGTCATATGCTAACGCTTTAACTAAATAATCCATTTTGATTAAACCCTCCTATAATACACCGACACGATTGCGTTCATAAATTAATTGGAGTCCTTTTAATGTGAGGAACGGATCGACAATATCAATACAGTCTGATTCATTTCCAATCAATGTAGACAAACCGCCTGTTGCAATGACTTTCGGTGTTTGTTTGGCTTGCTGCTTCATCCGTTTCACTATTCCCTCGACTTGACCAACATATCCATACAGGATACCTGATTGCATCGCACTAATCGTGTTTTTCCCTACGATATGATCCGGACGAACAATTTCAATCCTTGGCAGCTTAGCCGCTCTTGTATATAAAGCCTCTGTTGAGATGGTAATACCCGGTGCAATTGCGCCACCCATGTATTGTTTTTGTTCATTGATATAGCAGTAGGTTGTGGCTGTTCCAAAGTCTACCACAATGAGAGGGGCCCCATACAGGTGAATGGCCGCCACTGCGTTTACAATTCGATCAGCGCCGACTTCCTTTGGATTATCACACATAATGTTTAATCCAGTCTTCATGCCAGGCCCAACGATTTGAGGAGTAATGTGAAAATACTTTTCGCACATTCTTTCCAGAGCAAACATCATTGGCGGGACAACAGAAGAAATGATAATCCCTTCTATCTGGTCAAACATCAGCCCTACATAGTCAAATAAGGATCGGATTGCCATACCAAATTCATCTTCTGTTTTATGACGGCTTGTTTCAATCCGCCAATGGTAGTTCAAATCGCCATTATGATAAACACCTAAAACGGTATTTGTGTTTCCTACATCTATCACGAGTAACAACTTCATCACCACTTTGAATAGTGTCTCAAAAAGAGCATTTTTCGACTTTCTATCATACCATACACGAATTGAGTTCCATTTGTAAACAATTCGAAACCGATCCATTCATGATTCGAAATAAAAAAAGCTGCCGGTGAGCCCGACAGCTTTTTATAGAAGGAGATTAAATCTCCTCGTCTTCTTCTTTTTTCTTGATGTTCACTTTCACATCATCGTTTTTCTCTTCGTCATCTGCGTATACACGCTCTGGAAGCTTTCCAGTTTCGTAAAGAGATTTGATTTGTTCAGCATCTAATGTTTCCACTTCTAGAAGAGCTTGTGCGATGATTTCTAGCTTATCTTTATTCTCAGTGAGAATTTGTTTCGCACGTTCGTAGCTTTCTTTGATGAAGCGCTGAACTTCTTGGTCAATTTCGTAAGCGATCGCTTCACTATAATTCGGCTCATTGTTGAAATCACGGCCAAGGAATACTTGACCTCCTTGTGATTGACCGAATTGAAGTGGACCAAGTTTATCAGACATACCGAACTCTGTGACCATTCTTCTTGCAATGCCTGTTGCACGCTGGAAGTCGTTGTGAGCGCCTGTACTTACTTCACCAAACGTAATTTCCTCTGCAACACGACCGCCGAGCAAGCCGACGATTTTATCAAGAAGCTCTGGCTTCGTTTGGAAATAACGGTCTTCTCTTGGAAGCATGACCGCATAACCGCCTGCCTGACCACGAGGAACGATCGTTACTTTATGCACCATGTCAGCTTCGTCAAGGACAAGTCCAATGACGGTATGACCTGCTTCATGGTACGCCACGATATTGCGTTCTTTCTTCGAAATGACACGGCTTTTCTTAGCCGGTCCAGCAATGACACGGTCAGTTGCTTCGTCGATATCACGCATATCAATTTTCTTTTTGTTTTGACGGGCAGCAACAAGTGCTGCTTCGTTTAGTAAGTTCTCAAGATCTGCCCCAGAGAACCCTGGTGTTCTGCTTGCGATGGCTTTCAAGTTGACTGTATCATCAAGCGGTTTGTTTTTCGCATGAACCTTCAGTACTTCTTCACGGCCAATGACATCTGGGCGGTCAACCGTAATTTGACGGTCAAAACGTCCCGGACGCAGCAATGCAGGATCTAGGATATCTGCCCGGTTCGTTGCAGCAATGATAATAATCCCTTCGTTGGCACTAAAACCATCCATTTCAACAAGAAGCTGGTTAAGCGTTTGTTCACGCTCATCATGACCACCGCCAAGACCTGCTCCACGCTGACGACCCACTGCATCAATCTCATCAATAAAGATTAAGCAAGGTGCATTCTTTTTCGCATTTTCAAACAAATCACGTACACGTGATGCACCGACACCGACGAACATCTCGACGAAGTCAGAACCACTGATGCTGAAGAAAGGAACGCCTGCTTCTCCTGCAGATGCTCTCGCAAGCAATGTTTTACCTGTACCTGGAGGTCCTACTAGTAAAACCCCTTTAGGGATTCTTGCGCCAAGCTCCGCAAATTTACGTGGATCTTTTAAGAATTCAACCACTTCTACGAGCTCTTGTTTTTCTTCATCCGCACCGGCAACATCTTTAAATTTCACACGTTTCTTCTCTTCTGTGTAAAGCTTCGCCTTACTCTTACCAAAGTTCATGACACGGCTTCCACCGCCTTGAGCTTGATTCAATAAGAAGAAGAACAGGATAAAGATGATGATGAATGGAATGATGGTTGTCAGAACTTGCAGCCATCCATTTGTTTCAGGTGCTGGTTCTACTTTTACATCTGTATTCTTCAGTGCACTGTAAATTTGGTCAACTCCTTGACCGTCTGGAACGTGGGTAATGAAGTATTCATCTTTCTTCGCGCCATCTAATTGACCACGAATTTCATAAACCCCTCTTACAGGCTGGATGGAGATACTCTCCACTTTTCCCGCACTTAAATTTTGCGAAAATTTGCTGTAAGACATGTTCTCAGGCTTTTGATTAGGGGATCCTAACCAACTGACAACCCCTATCACAAGTAATAAAATAAGTATATAAAAAATCGTATTACGAAAAACCCGATTCATTCCTTACCTCCTCCCACAGTAAGCACAACTATGTTCAATAGTATCATAGAAAATCATTCCAACACAACCAATAACCTCATGTAAACGTGTGCTCATTAGCCTTCGTAAACAGATGGTTTTAACACTCCAATATACGGGAGGTTTCGGTAACGTTCGGCAAAATCCAATCCATAGCCAACAACAAATGCATCTGGTACTTCAAACCCAACATAATCTGCTTTGATGTCTGCTTTGCGGCCGCTTGGTTTATCAAGCAATGTCACAATTTTAATGGAGTTTGCTTTACGGTATCGGAAAAGCTCTACCAGATAACTCAAAGTTAACCCACTGTCGATGATATCTTCCATAATTAGAATATCTCTTCCTTCAACAGAAGTATCTAGATCTTTGATGATCTTCACTTCTCCAGAAGATACGGTAGACTTTCCGTAGCTAGATACATCCATAAAATCAAGCTCTAAATATGTATCAATGTGTTTGATCAGGTCTGCCATGAATGGAAGAGCCCCTTTCAAAACACCAATAGCCAGGGGAAATTTACCATCATAATCGCTGGTTAATGTTGCACCCAGTTCCTTCACTTTTAGCTGGATCTCTTCTTCTGAGATCAAAATCTTTTCAATATCTTGTTTCATGCTTTTGCTTGCCCCCTACAAATTTTCGTGCTGTCTATATTGTAATACAATGAGATCGCTGTTTGTCATATCAATTTCTTCAAAAACGGATTTTTTCAGACCTGGGATCCAGATGATTTGATGATCCGAGTCAGTGACGATCGGCCAGCTGTCTCTTTCTGCAAGAGGCACTTTTTTATCAATAAATATATCTTTCACCTTTTTTGATCCATTCATCCCTTTAAGTTTGATTCGATCACCGTTTTTTCGTGAGCGAATGATCAAAGGAAGACGAACATGATCTTTTTGAAGCAAGAAAAAATAGTTTCCGTTCCGTGCATCCTTCGGAACATGATTTGATACCAAGATAGACTGTCCATTCGGGAGAAAAAGTTCCTCGCCAAGCTCACCTTGTAAATGATGAGTATATGACTGATCTATGACAAGCGATCGTTCAAAGGTAAACATACAGTGATCATAAGATTTGACAGCTTGTAAACCTTTTGGCAAATCTAATGATCCAGACGGTTGATCAGTATGAGATAACCAGTCCAAAGTCCCTAGAATATGCTGGTTTGAAAACGCTGATTGAGTGTTTTCATAAAGATAGTTTAATATTAGTTGAATGCCTCTTCTTTGTAAAGGCAAAGGCAGGTCAAGCAAAGGCTTCGTTTTGATCTCAATTTGCTTAGGCGTTTGATTCGTAATGACTTGATGCATTTGATCCTTTGTTAATGCCTGCAAGTACTGCTCATCCTCAGTCAGCATGTCACTTACAAACTGAAAGCTTTCATGCACATGAGGTGCCTCTTCTTTTAACACGGGAAGAACGTGTCTTCTGATCCGGTTTCTCAAGTAGTCATCGGTGTGATTGCTTTGATCAATGACATAAGGAACTTGTTCTTTTTCGCAAGCAGTGAGTACATCATCCTTAGAATATCCAATCAGCGGACGAATCAGCCACCCTTCATGAAAAGGGCGCTTTGCTTGCATACCTGCAAGTCCTATTCCAACAGTCCCCCTTGTCAGCCTCATCACCATTGTTTCTACTTGATCGTCTCCATGATGTGCAAGCGCTATAAATTGAGCGTTGTACTGTTCCATCAATTGACGAAAGAAAGCATATCTGCACTCTCTTGCAGCTGCCTGTTTGTTTAAGCGGTTTTCTTTTGCATATTGGGTGACCTGTATACGAGCCGATTCAAAAAGGATCTCATGCTCTTTACAGTACGCTTCAACAAATGCCAAATCAGCAAAGGATTCTTCTCCTCTGAACATGTGATCTACATGGGCTGCAATCAGCTGAAAGGAACCTTTTCGACGTTTGTTTAGTTCATGCAGCAAGAGCATAGAATCTGGTCCGCCAGATACCCCGACAATGACTGTCGTATTTTCAAGGAAAACATCATGTTTTTTCAAAAAAGATTCAATTCTATTCACAACTTCCTCCTCACAAAGAGCAGGTAATTTAAAGATATACATATCCTATCACTTTCATTAGCTCCAAGCAAAGAAGAAGCCTGCTTTTTTACAGCTCTATAATAGGAATAAAACCACATAGGCACAGTAAAGAGCGAGCACACTGCATAAGATGAGAATGGTTTCAAAAAGACCGCCTGATTTTTTGCGTACCGATGTTCTTTTCGCAGCAGCAACTCTTGATCGTGAAGGTGCGACCTGTTGATGTTGGGGAACAGCTGGCTTTTGCCTATTTTGCTGTGATGGCTTCTTTTGTCGTGATTTTCTTGAAGCAAGCAATTGTCCTTCTTTCAGCATCGCGCTTTTCATGTCTGCCGCTGATTGATATTTGCCTTGGAGAGCCGCTTTTAACACCCTCTCATATCGCTTTAATAAAGGATGTCCTTCAATCGCTCGATAAAGCTGTTTTTCTGGTTCTGCCCCTTTTTTAAATTCTTTTTTATAGGCACAGTTCACCATGACCATACTTAAAGCAAATAAATCATAAGAAGGTTCTGCTTTTCTTGTACCGAAGCCCCAGTAGCCGCGGTCAAAAAACTCGGTGTATTCCTTAATCGCCCTTCCTGCCTTCGTTGTTCCTCCAACATCAATACATCGAATCGTAGCTGGGGGGCCTGAAACGATGAGATTATCAGGCTTCAAGTCACCGAAGATCCAGCCTTCCTTATGTAAGTGAGCAAGGTTAGACAACAGTTGAATCATGAGAACGACGATCCATTCATCGCCTTTTTGTTTCACAAATTCAAGCAGCAATGGTCCTCTGACATACTCCATGACATAAAACGACCGTTTCTCTGACATACCAGGATAAAGAGCATCATCCATATCATAAAAAGAAGGCCCCATGGTTTTCACAGGAGCCTTTGAAAAGGATTTTAATACATTGACTTCAGATGCAATGAGCATACTGTCATCACTCACTTTAAGGGCCACTTGCCCCTTTGGCGATTCGGCCAGATAGACCACACCGTTCGCCCCTTTTCCCAGCTCTTTTACAATGCGGTAATGTTGGTGATGCCATTTTCCTTTTATCATTGTACCTAATGGGATGTTAGAAGCCGAATTCATCATGTTCTTCCTTCGCTTCAAGCAGCCCTTTTCGTGAACGAACTGATTTGAAATGCTGGAGTGCTTCTCGAATTGCTGGTCCAGTCGGTGTAATTCCTCCTGTTGTCAGCTTCGGGAAAATCGATGATAACGAATCGAACCGAGGCGTCCAGTTCAACACAATTTCTGCATCTGAGTTTTTCCCGGGAAATACACACATCCCAAACTGATTTTCACCAATTCTCGAATTTAGACTAATAGATAGATCGATGAGTGCTTCTTTGACCGTTGGCAACTTCGGTTTCATACTTGCACTCGTATCCACAAGCACAAGCACTTGAAGATGAACCGTCTCACCAAGCTCGTCCACAACCTCCATCACTTCTCCACGCTTATCTGGGGGAAGCTCTTCAATTTCAGTATCTTTGCCAAGAATTTGCTGCAATTCTTTATTCACAACACCTTGTAACGTTTGCGTCATCGCCTTTTTTGTCACCATTTGTACGGTTTGAGACAATTGCTGAACGTAGACAACCTGATGAATGCCTCCGCCTGCTAGAGCAATCCCCTCTACTTCTTTCATCGCTTCATGATCGTGTCTGTTCTCTTCCATAATGCCAATGACATTGACTGTGATCCCTTGCTCCTTTGCCAATGCGGCAATCGCAAGTGGGTCTTCCCCATGATTTGAGCAGCCATCTGTAATCAGTAAGATTTGGTTTACGTGACCTTTTCGCATCTTCATTCCTCCTGGGATTGTAACTGAATGCTTATATCCCCATCATCGCCAGAAGAAATTCATATTATACGATATTTCAAGAAATCTCTTGTTTCTGAAGATAGAATGTACCTGTCGGAATGGATGCCCATTTTGGTGTATTGTGGTCGATCCTAATGACGACAACCGTCATATCGTCATCAATTTGACCTGCTCTTGTGCGAATGACCTCCTCCATTAATAAATCAGCAATCTCTTGCGGATCTTCTGTTTTAAAGCTCTTCATTTTTCGTTTGACCCACAAATCATGATTTTCGATATGCTTTGGTCCTTCAAAGATACCGTCGCTCATCATGATAAGGAGATCTCCTGCCTTCATCTGTTCACTCACCACTTCTACTTCAAATTCATCAATAATGCCAATAGGCAAGTTGCTGGCCTGTACCTTCATCACTTGATCACCACGTTTAATAAAACTTGGAGTGGAGCCAATCTTGAGGAACTTACAGCTCGCATCCTGTAAATCAATGATGGATAAGTCTAATGTGGAATAGATTTCATCTGTTGTCCGTAAAGATAAAATGCTATTAATTGTTTTAATCGCTACTTTTTCATCAATACCAGACGCCAAAATTTTTTCTAACAACTTGATCGTTTCATTGCTTTCAAAATGGGCTCTTGCTCCATTTCCCATCCCATCACTAATAGCTGCGGCATATTTACCTGCACCCAGCTCCATCATGCTGTAGCTGTCTCCAGATACTAATCCTCCACCTTTCGCTGCATGTGCTACACCTGTAGACACTCGATACGATTTTGCAGAACCGAATACAACATGACAATAACCTGTTGGATGCTCCGCACACTGCTCTGCTTTGACTAAAACTTGTTCTTCTAAAATATCCGAGAGCATTGGAGCGATGATTTTTTCGCATTCCCCATGACCTTGGCAATAGGGAATTCTCATCTCTATATCAACATTTCCCTGTTCTAAGCTATAAATTTCAACTTGCTGAATTTCAATTCCAAAGTTCTGAAGTGCTTCTATCATCTGCTCTTCCTGAATAAAATGCTGCTCTCTTTCTCGTTTTATTTCCCGGGAAAAATCCTCCATGACTTGTGAGACACCCATAAGTTGTTCGGCCACAAGGCGCCTGCTGTCTTGGACCTTTTTCTTTAAGGTCTGGTTTGCTTTATAGTAAGCTATCTCCTCTTCAATCAATTCTTCTACATGCTTTGATTTTGAGCAGTGCTGACTGAACTTCTTTTTCAACTTCCGGTTATGCTCGTACGTTTTTTCATCAGATTCATGCATAACTTGTTTCATGAGTTCATAGGTTGTATCAAAGTTCTGCACCCAGCATTTATTTTTCTTATAGCACGTTTGACAGGAACGTTCTGTGATCGTACTTAAAAAAAGATCTACATCCTCTTCCTGCTTCTTCTCCTCAGGAATGGATTCGTAAAATGTCGCAAAACTCTCAGACAGCGCATGAAATACATTAGAGAATTGATCTACCTTTTTTGCTGTCACGTCTCGTACTTTTCTGGCATATTGCTGCTGTTCCTGTACATGCTCTACCGTACCAGGAATATATTTTGCCACCTTGGACGTTACTGACTGTGGCGTGAGCAAAAACAGTGCAACTGCGATGAGTGATTCATATAGCGTGGTCATTAGCCCTGCTGACCCTTCACCGTAGAGGGAGATTAGTAAAGAACCCACAATCAAGCCGATGGCGGCTCCTGCTTTTTTCCCCTCTTTTAGTAATCCGCCTAATAAGCCCGAAAAGGCAAGCAGACTCATCTGATAAAGGTTGCCGATGTTGGCGAGACCAAGAATTAATCCAGTTACAACACCCACTGTACAACCAATACTCGCTCCTCCAATAAAGGCAAAGCTCAGCACTACATATCGTGACAAAATATGCTCTGCCTGCATTCCTTGAAATGTGATCCCAGCCAGACCTGTTAAAACTGAAGCGATTAATATCATAAAGCAAATAATTTCTTCAACCTTTAAGGAGTGTTTGATTTTCCTGACTGTAAAAATCGGCAAACTTTGAAGAAAAATCAGTGTCAAAATGAAGGCAAGTCCAGCTTCAACCCCTGCCATCACATAGTCATAGCTTTGAACCGCACCCTGCTCGAGGTATACAAAAGCTCCCCTCGTCATCAGCATTGAGAGCACAATCACAACCGGTAATGTTTTCACCGGGTCTTTGATGATAAAAGAAACGACCTTTGACATGAGGAGGAACACGATCAATGACGCAAATACGAATAATGCATTTTGAGGTGATATCGTCATCGCCCCAGCGAGTAAAGCAAGACAAGCAAGCATCGCTTTATCCCTTTTAATGAGCAGCATGGACCCAAAGAAAGGCAATGCAAACGGCATAATTTCAGATAAGATAAAGGCTCGTCCCAATAAAAAGCCCAGAACAACATAAATAAACCCTTTATAGAAAAAAAGAGAATGCGTATGATGAAGAAACAGGTTTTTCATCTTTTTTAACCCTGCACTGATTCTTTCAAACCCGGCTCCCGTTAAATCAGTTCTTCTTTCTAGTTTTTCCATCTTTTCATCCCCCACCTGATATTCGTTGCTTGTCATTATAGCGAAGGTGAAAAAGAAATTTTGTCAAAAGAAGTTGTCGTTTCCATAAAACGTTCGACGCTTTATTTACCAAAAAGGCATACTTTCTTGAAAGTCGATGTCTTTCATCAGAATTTTACGAAAGCACAAAAAAACAGCTTTCCTGTAGAAAGCTGTTTTGAAGATGACCCGTACGGGATTCGAACCCGTGTTACCTGATATCATTTTTTAAAAATATGGCGGAGGAAGAGGGATTCGAACCCCCGCGGGCTTTGACACCCCTGTCAGTTTTCAAGACCGATCCCTTCAGCCGGACTTGGGTATTCCTCCGTATAGATGGTGGACCTTGTAGGACTCGAACCTACGACCGGACGGTTATGAGCCGTCTGCTCTAACCAACTGAGCTAAAGGTCCTTTATAGCGGCGGAGGGGATCGAACCCCCGACCTCACGGGTATGAACCGTACGCTCTAGCCAGCTGAGCTACACCGCCATGATATAAAATAATCTTTTAAAAAGTGGAGCCTAGTTGCTTATTGTTCTTTTTAAAAGGATAGCGGCGGAGGGGATCGAACCCCCGACCTCACGGGTATGAACCGTACGCTCTAGCCAGCTGAGCTACACCGCCATGATATAAAATAATCTTTTAAAAAGTGGAGCCTAGCGGGATCGAACCGCTGACCTCCTGCGTGCAAGGCAGGCGCTCTCCCAGCTGAGCTAAGGCCCCATAAAAGATGGTCGGGAAAATGTAAAATGCGCTAAGAAGCACAAGAACTATAATACAAAGGATTAGCTTGTCCGTCAATAGAAAGTTTTAAATTAAATGGCAAATGCACAAAAAACGTTGAATTTGTATTAAAAAAAGCACCCGCTAAACAGCAGATGCTTTGTTGTGAAAAATATATAGAAAGCAGCAACAAGTTAACCTCTTCTTGCTCCGCGCCCCCCACGTTTTGATTCCGTGTTACGTTTTAAAGATGTTAAGCGATCTTCGCTATCTTTTAAGAATTTGTTCATTTTTTGCTCAAACGATTCCTTCGGACGGAAATCATTTCTGCTCGGTCTTGATTGTTGTTGTTGAGGACGATCTTTTGCTTTTTTAATGGACAAGCCGATTTTACCGTCTTTTTCAACGTTAATCACTTTCACTTCAACTTGTTCACCGACTTTTAAATGCTCATTAATATCTTTTACATAGTTATCGGCTACCTCACTGATATGAACGAGACCAGTTGAACCGCCTGGCAACTCCACAAAAGCTCCAAAATTTGTAATGCCCGTAACTTTCCCTTGTAACTTGCTGCCAACTTCAATCGACATAAAAAAAGTGCTCCTCCTTAGACTTATAAAAAAATCTCATTTGTTCAATTATACATAAACTGAATTTTAAGTGTCAACAAGGCTAATCGCTCTTATTGCCCACATCAAAGATTTTTTCGCCTTTTTTAGACATATAATAGTCCCGTCGTGCCAGTTCGAGTACGTATTCTTTGCTTTTCAGCTTTTTGATTTCATCAGAAATATCTTCCTGCTTTGTTTGTAATTGCTTCAATTCTTTTTCAAGCGCAACCTTCTTCTCTTCTTTTTCTTTCAATGCAGACGATTGCGACCAGAGGGCACTTGTTACCAAAACAGCAAACATGAGCACAATGACTCCAAACACGGTAAGCCTTCTAAGGAGTCCCCGGCGTTTGCGTTTTAGGCGCTGCGCTTGCTGTTCCATTTGTTTTTGATAATCATTTTGAATTTGTGCGATATTTCTTTTTCTCTCGTTCAAGGATGAAGGCCTCCTCTCTTACTTTGTCCAGAATTGTTTCCATTTCGTTTTCATGGTACGAGATAATTTCTTGATCCCTTGTAAAATTCCTGCTCCTTTTGAGAAAAACAACCTCATTGATGTTCGCCATTTTTCGGGAATTCGATGAATAATGGTCACATTGAGTAACCAAATAAGCGGATAACAAACAATATACAGCACCTTCCACACGAGTCGAAACGCAAAACGAACAAGGCGTAAGAGCGAGTGGAACAAGAACAGAAGAGCACTTATGATCAAACCGACGATCCAGCGAATGGGCTGGAAAACCATCGACATGATCAGCCTTTTCAGGACGAGAACAGTCTGATAAATACACCTCATTACAAACTTGAGGATGTTCATATACAGCTGTTTCATCAATGCCTGGTACATCGAGAAACCTAAAGCAACAGCTAGAAAAATATAAAGCCTGAATTCTCCCTCATTGGTCAGCAGCAGGACATAAAAGAATAAGAGACCCTGCACCACCCAAAAAAGGAGGTCGTGAATGACCAGCAGCCATTTTGCTGTTTTTTCCCGGTTCACAAACAGCTTGTACGTATCCAGCGATGCGCCCAGCCAGATGCCCATCGCCGCCATCGAAAGCATCGTATAAAACTGGACCGTCAGTGTCATTTAAACAGCTTGCTAAAAAATCCTTTAGCTTTCTCCCCGTGCTGCTCATCTACATAGATTAAGTCAAAGACACGCCCTTTAATGGACACAACGCCCTTTTCTACATCTAAGTTTTTCATTTGCAGATTTTCTCCGCGAATGGCGAGGACTCCCATGACAGTCTCAAGCAGAAATTCTTCATTATCAAAGCTCTCGACTTGTTTGACCCCGGTAATATCTAAATGCTTTCTGTTGCGCATTGTGACATGATGCTCGGCTTCTGATGACAACTTCGTGCCTTGAGGTTGATTATAATATTGATTCATTTATACATCCCCCATATCTCATACTTGCATTGTTACTGCATTGTATGTGACAGGCGGGACATTTAGAACAAGCCCTATTCTGCTGTTTTCTCTTCTTTTAGCACGGTATACATGCCAGCAGCTTCTTCTTTTTTCGTTGTGTCTTTTAACTCGTTGACTTGAACAGTCACAAGCTTTTGGCCAAAGCGAATTTGAAGCTCGTCCCCTTCTTTCACGTCAGAGCTGGCTTTCGCCTGCGTGCCATTAATGGAAATTCTCCCTTGATCAGCTACTTCTTTTGCCAATGTTCTTCTTTTAATTAGACGAGACACTTTTAAGAATTTATCTAGTCTCATGTATGTTCACCTCTTTCTATACGTTTGGCATCGTTCCACAGATCGTCCATTTCTTCTAAGGTCAAGTCCTCTAGTGAACGCCCTATGTCCTTTGCTTTTTGTTCAATATGCTGAAAGCGCCGCATAAATTTTGTGTTTGCAGAAGAGAGGGCGGTTTCAGGCTCTAGATGATAAAATCTTCCAATGTTGACGAGAACAAACAAAAGATCCCCAAATTCATCCTTCATTTGCTTTGTTGCACCTTCATCCGTCTTATCTGCCACTTCCACAAGGAATTCCTGCTTTTCTTCTTCGTATTTGTTCCAAATATCCTCTACTTCTGTCCAGTCGAAGCCCACTTTTGCTGCTTTCTTTTGGAGCTTATAGGCTTTTGTTAAAGCTGGAAGAGTCGTTGGAATGGATTGCAAAATAGATGCTGCACGCTCCGGTTTTTCCTGCTGCTTGATTTTTTCCCAGTTGGCGACGACATCTGATGCTTCAGACACATCCGTATCACCAAACACATGCGGATGTCGTCGAATCATTTTTTCTGTGACATGCTGGATGACGTCATCCATTGAGAAATAACCATCATCTTCACCAATTTGGGCATGGAGTAAAACTTGCAGCAGTACATCTCCGAGTTCTTCAACCATATGATCTGGATCGTCTTCATCTATGGCTTCCAGCAGCTCATAACATTCTTCAATTAAATATGGTTTGAGCGACTCATTCGTTTGTTTTTGATCCCAAGGACAGCCGCCAGGACCTCTTAATATACGAATGACTTCGCGGAAAGTGTCAAATTGCTGATAGAGCAGCTTTTCATCTTGAATGGGAGGTACATAAACACTCGTTAAGTTATTTATCGACACATCTCGATCAAGTTCAAATAAAGGAACACCTGTAATCTGCTCCTGACTGCTTCCAGCTGCCGTTACGATAAAGACTTCATAATCGTCAGGTAGCTTTTCCATGAGGGTCAGCTTCACATTCGAGGCTGTCATCTGATCATATACCTGACAGATCAGCACATGCTGGGTCAACTTCAGATCATCCGCTCTCATATCCCCTGCGTCAACGAATTGAAGCCCTTCGATTGGGTCAATCTGTAAGGAATTAAACGTCGCATCCAAAAAGCTTTGTCCACCAGCCACGTACACCTCAACCCCGCGCTTCTTCTGTTGTGAAACAAGAAGCTGCACTGTCTTTTCCGCCACAAACGGGTGACCTGGTACTGCATACACAATATCTTTCTCCTCAGCCTCTCGGAAGAGAATGTCTGTGATTTCCTCATACACTGCATCAAACTGATCATGCTTTTCATAAATCTCATCAAAAAAGGTCAGAGACGGGACCTCCTGCATCAATTCTGCGGTGAGTGGATGATCCTGCGTTCTCATGTATACTTCTTTCGCCTGCTTCAGCTGCTTATATACACCGAGCGTCAGCTGATCCATGTCGCCTGCCCCAAGACCAACGACTGTAATCTTACCTGCCATTTCGATTCCCTCTCATCTGTTTAAAATATAAAATCTTTTCTCCTAATGGAATGAGTCTCCATTCCTCTTCCGTAAATACGTCTAGCTTAAGAATACTATATAAAAAGGCGAAACCACCAATAAAAACTGAAGTCAGGCTCTCTAAAACAGAAAACGGACGTTTCTCAAAGGGAATGACCCAAGAAAACAATGCCTGATATCCAATTAAAACGACAGCCATGAATGCTGCTGATAAAAGAATTTTCACTGGGAATAGCTCTCTTATTGAAATCCACCCTTTATGCTTCAAATACACCGCATTGAGCGCAGCGGCGGCGAGAAACCCACAAACAGTCGACCATGCGGCTCCATAAATGCCGAATAACGGGACAAGAGCCAGCGTCAGCCCCCATTTCACCAGTACACTGATCAGGACCACAACAGCTGGGTACACGGTATGTCCCAGACCCTGAAGTAAAGCGGTTTGCGTAATCGCCATTGATGTAAAGGCAATGGATATGCAAAATATTTGCAGCGCATCTGTCCCTAAGTCATTACGAAAAAGCATGATGTTCACAGACGATAAAATACATATAAGACCGACAGCTGAACCAATCCCCAGCACCGATGTTGCCTTAAACGATGTACGTACTTTTTCACGAATTGCTTCATGCTGCCCTTTTCTTAAGGCCGACGACAAAAACGGAACAAGAGACGTCCCGATACTAATTGCAAACACCGTCCCGAGCTGCAGGAACGGCTGACCTCGGTCATATACGCCTTTTGCCGCCTTTGCAGCTGCTTCACTCAGTCCCTCACTGCGCAGTAGCGCATACAAGTGAAAAGCATCGATCATTTGCATCCATAGGATCAGCAATCCACTCACACAAATCGTCAATGTATACAGCACCAAACTCTTCAGCACATCTTTTTTCCGCAGTGTAGCCTGTTTTAATGTCTTGCTCGCTGCCGACCGCTTCCGATAGGTCAGCCAAAGGAAAAGAAGCAAAATGAGTGAAGCCGCACTTCCAGCTATAGAAGAGAACACCGCACCCGCTCCTGTTTCATAAAGCGAATAGCTATGTCTCACAAAATAGAAAGATAAAACAAGCAGGACGCTTACTCTGATGAGTTGCTCAGCCAATTGAGAGACCGCAGTGGGGAGCATCAGCCCATCACTCTGAAAAACACCCCTCAGCATCACGGTAAGCGGCAGAAATAAAAACACAAACGAACTCATCTGGATGAGCAACATTAATTGACTGTCCGCCATGAGATTCGCAATTGTGCCTGCTCCTATGTATAAACAAAGAAATAAGGCCAAGCTCAGCAAAGTGATATACACCAAGGATACCTTTGTAATGATTCGGCGATTCTCCTCACCATGCTCGCTCAGAAGCTTGGACACCATTACAGGAAAACCAGTGGTGCCGAGCATGATCGCAATGCCAAGAAAGGGATAGACCTGCTGATAAATATAAAAACCTGTGTCTCCTACGATATTTTGAAAAGGGACACGATATACGGCACTCAGTACCTTTGATAACAAGCCTGCGATGGTTAAAATCACCGCACCTTGGAAAAGCCAATGCGGCTGATTCACAGCATTTTTCATGGATGACTCCTTTATGTTCAATCAAAAAATATACCTACATTTAAACGCACTCATTATATCATACGTGACTGGCAAGCCGTTTCTTTCTAAGGAGTAGACGATACATTCATTGTTTTGTTTCATCCCATATAAAAAACGCCGACAAAATCAGATGATCTCATCGGCATTCTTTCGTTTTATCAAAATGATATAGAATTATTAGACCTAATGTTCCATTTGACGGGCTAAGAAGCCAGCTGCCGTTTCTGCCGCTTTATGCTCCACTTCTCCCATTGAACGCTCTTTAGAAAATAAGACGACGGCGCCAATTGGATCTCCGTTTGCAACAATAGGTGCAATGGTATAAGCTGATACATCATCATCAATACCATCCACAAGCTGAATTTCTTTCTTGCTGTCCTCTAATACAGAATTACGCTGATCCATAGTTCGTTCAAGTAAATCACTAATGGATTTGTTTAAGTACTCTTTTTTTGAACTGCCGGATACAGCAATATACGTATCACGATCACAGATGAGGATAGAATGACCCAAACTGTCGAATAAAGCATCAGCATATTCCTTCGCAAAGTCTCCTAGCTCACTAATCGGTGAATACTTCTTCAAAATCACTTCTCCATCGCGGTCGACGAAAATCTCAAGCGGATCTCCTTCCCGGATGCGCAATGTTCTGCGAATCTCCTTCGGTATAACCACTCTACCTAGATCATCGATGCGGCGTACAATTCCAGTTGCTTTCATTCACTGCTGCCTCTCTTTCGTTTGATGATGTGTTGGGTGAATGGAACAAAAGCGTCCACTTTATGCAACATTCACCACTTGACCCTGAGATTAGTATCCGTCACATCAAACGTAATATACACGAGAGACCAACAAAATTTTATGAAGATGGAATGGTTTCTTTTTTCACATCTTGAAGACCTCGAAGCATACGAAGAACGACTTCAAGCCACTCCTCCGTTTTCTTGCCTTTTGTTTGGACAGAAATAATCAGCTTGCTGCCTTCCATGCCAAGACCGATATCACGTCCATATTGACTGCCAAGCTCAAATAATTTTTGACCATCGATGTCGCTGCTAGCTTTTTCATCGAGAGTGAGTCTGACAATGCCTTTCTCCATCTTGATCAACTCGACACGTTCCTGCACAGCGTACACCTTCATCGTCGCAATCGTGAACAAATCAGCCACTTCTTGCGGATATTCTCCGAATCGGTCAATCATTTCATCTTGAAGCTCTTTCCGCTCTTCTATAGATCCAATCGCTCTAAACTGTTTATACATCTCGATTTTTTGCTTGCCGTCAGAAATATAAGTATCTGGAATGTAGGCATCAATTTGGAGATCAATTTCCGGCTCAAATTTTTCTTGAGCAGTCGTATCGCCTCTTCTTTCTTCAATGGCTTCTTTCAGCATTTGAGAGTAAAGGTCGAATCCAACAGAATCAATAAATCCATGCTGCTGTGCACCAAGTAAATTTCCTGCTCCTCGAATCGTTAAGTCACGCATCGCAATCTTAAAGCCTGATCCGAGCTCGGTGAATTCTTTAATGGCTTGAAGCCTTTTCTCTGCAACTTCAGAAAGCACTTTGTCTTTTCGATAAGTGAAATAAGCATAGGCCACACGATTCGAGCGCCCAACTCGTCCTCTTAACTGGTACAGCTGGGAAAGCCCCATTTTATCAGCATCGTGAACAATGAGCGTGTTCACATTTGGTATGTCTACGCCCGTTTCGATAATGGTTGTACTGACGAGTACATCCGATTCACCTTCTAGGAAATTAATCATCACGGATTCCAGCTCGTTCTCACTCATTTTCCCGTGTGCGTAGCTTACTTTTGCGTCTGGAACAAGCATCGAGATTTCATCTGCTTTTCGTTCAATATCCTCCACTCGGTTATAAAGGAAGTACACTTGACCGCCTCTTGCCAGTTCTCGCTCAATGGCTTCTCTAACTAACGCACCATTGTACTCGACAACATAGGTTTGAACTGGGAAACGGTTCTCAGGTGGTGTTTCAATAACAGATAAGTCACGTACGCCAAGCATCGACATATGAAGCGTGCGGGGAATTGGTGTTGCCGTTAACGTCAGCACATCAATATTGGCTTTCATTTGCTTAATTTTCTCTTTATGCGTTACACCGAAGCGCTGCTCTTCATCGATAATTAACAGTCCTAAATCCTTGTACACAATGTCTTTTGAAAGAAGACGATGCGTTCCAATGACCATATCAATCGTTCCGTTTTTCAGCCCTTTTAAGGTTTCTGTTGTTTCTTTTCGTGTACGGAAGCGGCTAAGCTGAGCAATTTTAACAGGATAGTCTTGGAATCTGTCCATAATCGTGTCAAAATGCTGCTGCGCTAAGATCGTTGTTGGTACAAGCAGTGCCACCTGTTTCCCGTCAGCAATGGCTTTGAAGGCCGCTCGAATCGCCACCTCTGTTTTTCCATAGCCCACATCTCCACAAAGCAGACGATCCATCGGGCGCTCCCGCTCCATGTCTTGCTTGATTTCATGAATCGAGCGAATTTGATCGTCTGTTTCTTGGTAAGGGAATGCAGATTCAAACTGGCGCTGCATCTCATGGTCAGGCGAGAAGGCATACCCTTTGCTTGCTTCACGTTCTGCGTACAGCTTAATTAGATCATCTGCAATGTCCTGCACAGATGATTCTACTTTTTTCTTCACGCGCTTCCAGTCGCTACCGCCTAGTTTGTATAGCTTTGGTTCTTTTCCTTCTGACCCAACATACTTCTGCACCTGATCAATTTGTTCAACAGGGACATAAAGCTTATCGCTTCCTTGATAATGAATATTTAAATAATCTTTATGAATGCCGCCAATTTCAAGCGTTTCAATTCCTAAATACTTACCGATCCCGTGGTTAATGTGCACCACATAATCGCCCACTTGCAGCTCTGAATAGCTTTTGATTCGCTCTGCGTTCGTCAGCTTTTGCTTACGTGCCTGCTTCTTCACACGTTTCTTGAAAAGTTCACCCTCTGTAATGACAGCAATTTTGGATAAAGGTAGTTCAAAACCGGTTTGAAGCTCACCTTGTAAAATATATACTTGCCCGCTGACAAGCTCAGCATCAGGTTTAGCAAGAGCTGCTTCAATGTCATAATCATGCAAGACAGATGACAACTTCTCTGTCCGCTCTTCATCCGCACCTAAAAAGACAACCGTATAATTCTGCTTTTTGTAGCGTTCAATTTCACTTGCAAGCACATTCATCTGGCCGTGGAAATTCTGCATTTGCTTACTAGATACATTGACGATATTTTGCGGATTGGTCTGCTGAACATGTCTCAAAAATAAGGAATAGTACAGAATCGATCTCGATTGCTGATTGAACAGCTCTTGAAATGGGAAGGAAAGGGCTAGATCATGCAGAATATTCCCTTCTTCCAGCAGACTAATTGTCCAATCTGCTTCTTCCTGTTCAAGCTGTTCTTCCATCTCCTGAATTCTGCTGATTTCATCTAGAATGATAATCGTATCCTGCGATGTATAATCTAGCAAACTAGCAGGCTTTTCATAGAAATAGGACAGATACTTCGTCATTTCTTGTGTCACAATACCTTCTAGCAGCTTCTCACGATCAGCAGAAATATTCTGATGGAGCAGTTCTTTTTGTTTATCCGAGTTGAATTTCTTTAAGCTACTGGCAAGACCTTCGTCAAGCTGTTCAATCGCTCTCACTCGTTCAGGCCCTCTTACAATCAGCTCTTTCGCCGGGCCAATCTTGATTTCTTGAAGTGTTTCCAATGAACGCTGCGTGTCAGAGTGGAAGGACCGAATAGAATCCACTTCTGTATCAAACAGCTCTATACGGATCGGGTGGTCTTCCGTTAACGCATAAATGTCAATGATTCCTCCGCGCACACTAAAGTCTCCGGGCGCAGCGACCATGGACGTCCGGTCATAACCGATTTGCACGAGTTGTTTTGAAAACGCCTCCAAATCAATTTCTTCACCAACCTTTAAATGGATCTGACTCTCCTTCCAGAGCTCTACAGGAGGAAGCATTCTACGCACTGCAGCTGCTGGGGTCACGACAATCGGATTTTCTCCATTCGCGAGACGATTCAATACATCAAGACGCTGCGCTCTAAGCTCAGGGCTTGCCACAGCAATTTCAGATGCAATGAGTTCATTGACAGGATAAAGAAGGACCGAACGATCTGGCATCACACTTGCTAGATCATCTGTGACCTTCTGCGCTTGATATAAGTTATGTGTCACAATAAACATCGGCCGCTTTAATTCGTCTGATATGGCGGCTGTAAATAAAGATCTGACGGAGCCTGATAGTCCGGCGAGCAGCTGTTCTTTTAACCCTTCTTTTAGTCCGTTAAAAATGGACTGAAAATCATCACTTTGTTTGATAAATGATTGTATATTTTTCATTTGGCTCCTCCTCCCTGCTTGTTTAAAACAGAAAAACGCTTTGGTCTATTATCTACACCAAAGCTTTTTATTGAATAAAGGTATGATACTGATGGTAATCAGGATTTCTTTCGAGCGCCTCTTGGCAATCCTCACAAATGGTTTGTACATGTAAATCACCATTTTCCCTATAAGAAATCATATCGTTTCTTTCCTCATTTGTTAAGTGATGAAATCCAAGTGCTTCACTTTGGACAGCGGATTCATCTAGACTGCCAACCTTTACACCACAGTGCCGGCAGTAATAGTGCAAAGCCATACGTGATCCTCCCATGCTGAGATTTTATGATCAGTATGTGCTTTGCTTATCATTCTTATACCTTCTTGTTAAAATCATTCATCACTTCTAAAAATGGCTTTGTTAAAGCCGCTTCACAAGCTTCAACAGATGCTTGAATAGCAGATGAGATATCAGGCTGTTCTTCCTCTGAGAAGCGTCCTAGTACGTAATCGACGACCTTCATGCCGTTTTGTGGACGGCCAATGCCGATACGGAATCTGTCAAACTCTGGTGAACCTAAATGCTGAATCAACGATTTGATTCCGTTATGTCCGCCTGCACTTCCTTTTGTACGCAAACGAATCCGTCCCGTTGGCAAATCAAGATCATCATAGATGACCTTCAAATGTTCAAGGGGAATATCATAGTAATCCATCAGCGGACGCACACATTCCCCTGATAAGTTCATATATGTAAGAGGCTTCACAAGTAGAACCTTTTGCCCCGAAACAAACCCAGTTCCATATTGTCCATGGAATTTTGATTGATTTAATGGGATGTCCCATTTTTTTGATAGTTCATCTATTGTCATAAACCCGACGTTATGTCTTGTTTTTTCATATTCTTTTCCTGGATTACCCAATCCAACGAACGCAATCATGAAACCAATAACCTCCTTTGTCGCACATGCACACGCCTAAAAAATGAGCCAATGTGATTGCCTCATGCAAAACGTATGAATTCTTTTCATTCTAGCACAAAAGACGTAACCGCGGGAGGGTTACGTCTCTAATTGACCAGTTATTCTTCGCTATCATCTTTTTCTTTAATGGCCTCAGGCTCTTGCGTTTCCTCTTCACTATCTGGCTCAGGAACCTCTGATTGCTGAGGCGGTAAGATCGAAGCAACAACTTCTTCTGGATCATTATTAATTTGATACGTAGATTGAACAGTCAGATCACCAACTGTTAGTACGTCATTTACTTCTAAGTTTGTAATATCAGCTTCAATATTTTGCGGGATATCCTTTGGTTTCGCTGTAATGGATAGCTCAAATAGTGGCTGCTGAAGCACACCGCCATCCTTTACACCTTTGGATTCGCCAATGAGTTGTACAGGTACATCTGCGTCAATTTCTCGCTGTAAGTCGACCACTTGGAAATCAGCGTGGACAAGCTCATTTTTCAACGGATCTGTTTGCAGTTCTGTTACCATCACAGATTTTGTTTCACCGCCAACGTCTAATGTGATGATTGTGTTTTTTCCTTCATCACGTAATGTCTTTAATAAATCAATACTGTCTAATGAAACAGCCAGGTTGTCTGTATTTTTTCCGTATATGACACCAGGAACGTGTCCTGAATGACGGATTTTTTGCAGTGTGGAACGTTTGAAATCAGTTCTTTTATTTGCTTTTAAAGTTGCCATATTCAGCACCATCCTATTTCTTTTTTGTCACTACTTTCATAAATACCCATAACTGAATCATTTTAAACATGTTTGACTTTCATTTATCACAGCAAAAAGACCCCAAGCTGATGCCTAGGGCCTTTTTCAATCAGAAAATTAGCTGAAAAGGTAGCTCACAGATTCTTCTTCATGTACACGGATGATGGCTTCTGCAAGCAAAGGCCCAACTGAAAGCGGAATGAATTTTCCAACTTTCTTGTCATCTGTTAAGTGAATACTGTTTGTCACAACTAATTCTTTAATTTTAGAGTTTGTAATACGTTCTACTGCTGGTCCAGACAATACTGGGTGAGTACAACAAGCATAGACTTCAGCCGCTCCATTTTCCACAAGTGCATTTGCAGCAAGTGTAATCGTACCAGCTGTATCAATGATATCATCGATGAGAATCGCCGTTTTGCCTTCAATGTTCCCAATGATGTTCATCACTTCAGCCACGTTCGGCTTCGGACGACGTTTGTCGATAATGGCGATTGGTGCTTTCAGGCGGTCCGCCATTTTGCGCGCACGCGTAACACCACCGTGGTCAGGAGACACAACAACGATATCATTCAAGTTTTTCTGTTCAAAATAGTTTGTTAAGATTGGCACAGCCATTAAGTTATCGATTGGAATATCAAAGAAACCTTGGATTTGCGGCGCATGAAGGTCAAGTGCAATGACACGTGTAGCACCTGCTGTTTCAAGTAAGTTCGCAAAAAGCTTCGCCGTGATTGGCTCACGAGGTTTCGCCTTACGATCTTGACGTGCATATCCGTAATAAGGGATGACAATATTGACCGTTTTCGCAGAAGCGCGTTTTAGTGCATCTACCATAATGAGTAGCTCCATAATGTGCTCATTGACTGGCGCACTAGTAGATTGAATAACATAACAATCACAGCCACGGATACTTTCTTCAATATTGATTTGGACTTCACCGTCACTAAAACGTTTAACAGAGCTCTTTCCTACATCAACTCCGATACGATCGGCAATTTCTTTGGCAAGTTCAGGGTTTGAATTCAAAGAGAATATCTTTAAATTCGCATCAGCATAACGATTAGACATGGTAAACCTCCGGGTATTTGGATTATTTTTTATGAATATTTTTCACATAATCTTCTTTATTGACTTGTCTTGCTCTAGCAATAGACAATGCATCCTGCGGTACATCTTCTGTAACCGTTGAACCGGCTGCAACATATGCCCCTTTTCCGACAGTGACTGGTGCAACGAGATTTGAATTACAGCCAATAAATGCGCCATCTTCAATCTTCGTTAAGAATTTGTTCTTCCCATCATAATTAACTGTAATAGATCCACAACCAAGGTTTACATCCGCTCCGACCTCTGCATCTCCAATATAGCTGAGATGAGACGCTTTGCTTCGGTCACCGAAAACTGTTTTCTTGATTTCGACAAAATTCCCGATCTTCACTTCATCGCCAATTTTCGACAATGGGCGAATATGAGCAAACGGTCCAATTGTCACATCTACCCCAACTTCACTATCGCAGACAACAGACTGCTTAATGACTGTCCGATCTCCAATTACGCTATCAACAATTTCAGTGTTCGGACCGATTGTGGCATCTGCACCAATCTTTACATTCCCTTTGATGACCGTCCCAGGATAAATCATTGTATCTTCACCGATGACTGCATCGGGCGAGATATACGTGTTCTCAGGATCAATCAAGGTTACACCATTCTTCATATGCTGATGATTAATACGTCGCTTCATGAATTGCTCTGCTTGTGATAGAGCGATACGATCATTGACTCCAAGTGTTTCTTCAAAATGTGGTGTTTGATACGCTGCAACCGTCTGTCCTTCATTCTTTAGAATTTCAATGACATCCGGCAAATAGTATTCACCTTGTGCATTTTCATTTGACACTTGCTCAATCACACGGAAGAGATCTTCATTTGAAAAGCAATAGGTTCCAGTATTAATTTCATTTACTTGACGTTCAGCATCATTTGCATCTTTATGCTCGACGATTTTTACTACAGCACCTGTTTCATCACGAATAATACGTCCATAACCTGTTGGATCATCCGCGTGTGCTGTCAAAATCGTCACTTTCGCTTGTTGTTTTTGATGCTCGCTTAACATGGCTTCCATTGTTTCCGCTGTCAATAATGGTGTATCTCCACAAATGACAATGGTTGTTCCCTTTTCCTGCGCGAGGAACGATTTGGCTTGTTTGACGGCATGTGCTGTTCCCAGCTGTTCTTCTTGAAGTGCATATTCACTTCTGTCCCCAAGCTGCTCCTTGACGTCCTCAGCTCCATGACCGACAATCGTCACAAGCTTGGCTAAAGATAGCTTTAACGCTTGATCTGCCACATGCTCGACCATTGGCTTTCCGCAAACTGGATGAAGTACTTTGTATAACTTTGACTTCATTCTTGTTCCTTTTCCCGCTGCTAAAATCACTGCGAACCGCTTATCCATTGATTGGCCTCCAATATCCCTATTATCCATAGAAAAATATATCCTAAATAAGGACTGATTTCAAGGATACAAGAGGAAGTACATTAATTTTCTAATGGTTGAAACTTAAAAGAATCATGAGGAAAAACGCAAAAAAGACAGCATTTAAAAGAAAACATTCATTTTCTCTTAAAGCTGTCTTTTTAGGTTCACATATCTTTAAGAAGCTCCAGCTTCTTCATATTCAATTGTCTCTTCCTCTTCGCCTAAGCGATGATACTCATTTAAAACAGCATCTTGGATTTTACCCCGAGTGCTTGAATTAATTGGATGTGCAATGTCGCGAAACTCTCCATCAGGCGTACGTTTGCTAGGCATTGCAACAAACAAGCCATTGTTTCCATCAATCACACGAATATCATGAACAACAAATTCGTGGTCCAGCGTGATGGATGCAATCGCCCTCATGCGACCATCGGTATTCACGCGGCGTAATCTTACGTCAGTAACTTCCACAGTAGTTCACCACCTTTTCCCAATATAAAAGCATTAATTAGGTATTCAACGATTGTGGTGATTCTCCTGCTCTTTTTTTAAACTTTTTTTGAAATATCGGGATATTTATACATTTTTTGTCATTTTGATGACGGCGCTTACATCGGTTGCGTAAAAAAAGACATCATGCCGATGCCTTTTCATACATATAATGAAACCAAACGGCCTCCAAAGAGATGGTCTGTTTATTTCACTAATGCCACAACTTCAATTTCTACAAGTGCATCTTTTGGAAGTCTGGCTACTTCTACACATGAACGAGCTGGCTTATGTGTATGGAAGTATTCACCGTACACTTCATTCACTTCAGCGAATTGTTCCATATCTTTAATGAAAACCGTTGCTTTCACGACTGTTTCAAAGGAAGCACCCGCTGCTTCAAGGACGGCTTTAAGATTATGAAACACTTGATGTGTTTGTTCTTTAATATCTCCATTCACAAAATCTCCAGCTGGCGTTAATGGAATCTGCCCTGAGCTGTAAAACATGTTATTGACGATAATCCCTTGAGAGTAAGGTCCAATGGCTGCTGGCGCGTTTTTGGTTTGAACAACTTTTGTCATATCAATCTCTCCCATTCAAATACATGTTTGATCAAAACTTAAGCTTTCGAATGAAAAAACTCGTGGAAATTACCTTCATTAATCTCAATGATTTTCTGCTTCATATCAATGGTTGAAAGCTTTAAAAGTGATACATATTCATCGACAAGACGTTCATCTACGCCTTCATCTTCTAATAAAACACCGATCCCTGCAACATTTGCATTAAATTCCTCTAGAAGATTCATCATGCCATTAATGGTTCCGCCTGCTTTCATAAAGTCATCAATAATCAACACATTGGATCCTTTATCTAAGCTTCGCTTTGCAAGTGACATGGTTTGAATTCGGTTAGAAGAACCTGATGCATAATTAATACTCACAGTTGATCCTTCAGTTACCTTATTATCTTTTCTAACGATCACAACAGGCACATTTAAATAACCTGCAACAGAATAGGCAATCGGAATACCTTTCGTCGCAACAGTCATGACAACATCAATCGGTCGATCCGAAAAAATGGTCGCAAAAAGCTTACCGATTTTCGCAAGAATCGATGGATTTCCTAAAACATCAGTTAAATATAAATAACCGCCAGGAAGCACACGTTCAGGAGTTGATAATGCCTCTCCGATATCGTTTACGACTTCGTCTGCTTCTTTTAAATGAATCTTTGGAATATATTTCACTCCGCCAGCAGCGCCAGGTACAGTAAGTAAAGTCCCTATTCCCTGCTGTTCGAAGGTCTGTTTGATAATCGTTAAGTCTTCACTAATAGAGGACTTTGCAGATTGATATCGCTCTGCAAAAAAAGTTAAAGGTACTAGTACGTGCGGGTGGGTTAACAAATAATTTGTTAAGTCCACCAATCTGCCGCTTCGACGAAACTTCATGAACTTACCCCCAGAACCCGAATAATTTATGAATAATATAACTTAATATACGGATTTAATCAAGGGTATTTTGTTCGCCGATCATGCGGACAGCGTAAACCTGATCACAAAATCCTCTCAGTCCGTTATATATTCTTTGTACCTTCGATTCATATTGAATCAAGCCAAATACAGTTGGCCCGCTGCCGCTCATTAATACAGCATCTGCTCCGAAACGCTTCATCTGTCTCTTAATCATATCGACTTCCGGATACATCTTTAATGTCACAGATTCCAACACGTTACCGAGTGAGCCGCACATCTCTTTATAATCTTTCGCTTCAATTGCTTCAATCATACGCTGTACATTTGGGTGTTCTACTTTGCTTGCGTCATATTGTCTGTAGACCTCAGCTGTAGATACCCCAATCACCGGCTTCGCTAAAATCACCCAGCAATGCGGCGGTGTCGCAATATGCTTTAGTTTCTCTCCACGTCCTGTCGCTAGCGCTGTCCCTCCGTGTACACAAAAAGAGACATCTGAGCCGATCTCCGCTCCAAGCTCAGCTAGTTCATCTAACGTGAGATTTAACTTCCACAAACGGTTTAAGCCGCGAAGCGCTGCTGCGGCATCACTGCTGCCTCCAGCTAAACCTGCTGCGACGGGAATTGCTTTTGTGATGACAATCGATACGCCTTTTTGAATACCGAATCTTGTTTTTAATAATTTAGCTGCCTGATAAGCCAAATTCCGTTGATCATCTGGCACAAAACGATTATGAGATGATACACGGATTTCGTCTTTGTCCAGCTCCGTCAGCTCTAGTCGATCTGCAAGATCTATTGTTGTCATCACCATCTCCACTTCGTGATATCCATCCGGTCTTTTTCCATGAACATCAAGTGAGAGATTAATTTTTGCCGGTGCTTTTTCTAAAATACGCAAACATTTCACCTACTTCTCCATCTAAACATAAGTATCAATATTGTATCACATTTGATGGATCTGATGAATATTGGCTTTTGCCCCCAGCACACTCACTTTTTCAAGCAAAAAAGACCAGAGACACCCGAGGTATCCCTGATCATTTCTTTATCGTTGATTCTCTTCTTGAGCCATGTGCTGTTGAGCTAATTCAATGGCACGTTTGACCATATTTCCTGCGTCACGCGCACGAATCTCTCCCCAGCCTCCATTTTTGACGGTATCATAAAATCCAAGATCCTTCGCCAGCTCGTATTTGAACTCATCTGACATAATGCCTCGGCGTCTACCCAAACGAAACAGCCCCTTTGGTCGAGAATTCGAATCATCGCCACTCCTTTGTGGCTTTCTTATTTTGCATCGATTCCTGCCTTTTACCCCTTTCAAATAATGGACAGCCTCCCATACAGAAAAAAAGGCAAAACAAAAAGCAGTAAACAAAAAGTTCACTGCCCATTAATAGGCGACTGAGCTAGCGGTATCATCGAACGTTAATTCGACCGTCTCAGTCAGTATATCTGCATAACTGTAAGAAACTCTTTCAAACGAATTCTCATCTTGATCTAATTGAATCACAAAAACAGAAGGGTACGTTTCAGCTAAAATGCCCGAACGCTCAATTGTTTTTCGGCGGCCTCCGTTAGCCTTTAACGTCAAACGTTTACCTAAGTTACCATCAAGCGATCTTTTGATGTCGGACAAAGTCTTCGCCATTGCATCCACCTCACTGAGATAATTATACAACAACGGCCCATTTTTGTCAAATAAAAATTAAATTATATCAACCAACACGAGCCATTGTCAACAAAATAATTTTGACAAACTTCTACCTTTTCTCCTCCCTATTTTTCTCAAATTCCGGTGAATTATGTATTCATATGAAATTTCTTTTTGAGCATAAAAAAAACCAGACTGAAATCAGTCGGGTTATGTCGATTCATGGTCTCTTTTATATGGCATACCTACCCTTAAAACACCCCTTGTTTCAATCCCTCCGAGACCTTTTTCTCTCGTCAGTGTATTTCGGAGCACATCCCACACGTTGATTCGATCTACAAATGGAGTGAAGCTGATCTTGGCAACAATATAGACGGGGTCAAGTGCATGAATGTTGACACGTGAGGGTGAGCTTGCAAAATTAGCACCTGCTTGAATTAATGATTCAAAATGAGATTGGCAGGCACCTGCAAAGATCACGAGCTGATCTAAATGCGGAACCTTCCTTCTTGCCTTTTGAACCGTTTCAACGAAATGACGAGAATGACGATATGCACCGATATCGTGTACACCGCCCTTTTGTTTAGAATACGCATCATGTCCTGTGATGACCAAAATATCAGGCCGGTATTGATCAATTAATGAATCAATCATGCTTGGCATTTTCTTCTCGTGGCAATGCACACCATACACAGGTACACCAATTCTTTCATATACATCTAAGCATTTCTTTAAGTATGAAGCATCTCCATCTAAATGCAGAACCTTTCCGGGCATATGAAAATACTGCTCCTGATGCTGATATTGTCCAGACGTATAATACTCTTGTTTTTCACGAAGCAGCTGATAATCTTGCCTGAGTAAGTCGAGCGATTCGTTAATTTTCCGTTCATCGTCTTTCTCTCTTGTCAGTTGCTCCTCTTTTTGAATCAAGACCAAATCTGACATCTTCGCATCGGCGATCAGCCTCACTTCATTCCCATGCAAAATGGCGGTGGCTTCGTGCTGGTCTGTCTCATCAATTCGAATGATACGAAACATAATATCCATCTGATAGGATGCCCTCGTCACCATATCTCCTATTTGAAATTGCATGCTTTTCACTCCACAATCAGGCTCTTATCCTGTTGGTATCGTCTTACGCTACACTTGTTCTTCTTTCAGGTGTGTTGTTCTTTCTAGCCTATGCCTGAACAGGTGAAGTGGTGAAAACCAAAAGAAAAAAGCCCTTATGAAAGGGCTTTGTGTAAAACATTGGACAAACGGGCAAATTCATCGATTGATAATGATTCACCACGGCGTTTCCCATCAACCTCAGCTGTTACAAGGGCTTCTTCAATGATCGCTTTATGTTTCTTGCCATCTGGCAGATTGTTCATCAAATTATTCATCAATGTCTTCCGGCGTTGGCCAAAACTCGCACGAATCAGTTGAAAGAAAAACGTATCATTGTCTACTGAGACCGCAGGCGTTTCACGAACAGTTAGTTTGATTACCGCTGAATCCACATTTGGTTGTGGGACGAAAACCGTTTTCGGCACAACCATGACCGTCTTCGCTTCTGTATAAAATTGCACTGCAATCGACAAAGAGTTGTATTCTTTTGATGAAGGAACAGCAGCCATGCGATCTGCTACTTCTTTTTGCAGCATGACAACGATTCCTTTCAATGGAAGGTTTTCTTCAAGCAATTTCATAATAATTGGTGTCGTCACATAATAAGGAAGGTTTGCTACGACCATTACTTCTTTACAGTCAGCAAACTGTTCTTCAATCACCTTTCTTACATCTGCCTTCAATACGTCTTGATGTATAATGGTGACATTATCGTATGGAGAAAGCGTATCGTTTAAAATCGGCAATAGGCGCTGGTCGATTTCAAAAGCCGTGACTTTCTTTGCCCGTTTAGCGAGCTGTTCAGTCAACGCACCGATACCAGGGCCAATTTCAATCACACCTGTCTCATCCGTAATCTCTGCATGATCGACAATGCGATCTAAAATATTCGTATCAATTAAAAAGTTTTGCCCTAAGCTCTTTTTAAAAGAGAAACCGTACTTCTTCAGTATTTCCTTCGTTCTGATGGGCGTCGCAATATCTTTATTCATCGGCTTCCTCCTGCATGACGGTCTTTAAGGCCGCAATAAAATCCTCTTTCGTTATTTGGAACATGTGAAGACGCTTTTGCAGCTGCTTCGCATTTGTATATCCTATATTTAAAAGCACACCTAATCGTTCGCGGCGGCGTTTTGATGCTTCGCCTCCGATAAGGCCTGCGTCAAATAAATCGTCTAACGTAATCTCGCTTTCTGATTCTTCCATTTCCTCATGGACATGAGCAAGGCATTCTCGAATACTATCCAAGGAAGCATGCTCAACACCAATTCCTTTGTCCCGCTTCGCTTTCGCAAGGTGTTTTGGTAAAAAGGCGTGCTTACAGCCAGGGACAGCCTCTGCGATGGTTTTACGGATCTTTTCCCCAGGGAAATCAGGATCAGTTAAAATGATAACCCCCCTCGTCTCCTGAGCAAGACGCACTTGTTGAATGACTGTATCGCCAATGGCAGATCCATTCGTTTCAATCGTATCTGCATCAACTGCCATCTTTACTCTAGCAGTGTCGTCACGACCCTCCACCACAATGATTTCTTTGATTTTCATGTATTCCTCCGCTTGCAAAAACAATCTACATTTTTTTGTCAAAAAATGAAACCTTCCATGCTGCTTTTGCGTCTAATTAATTAGAAAACAGTGCTTCTATTATAACCAAAAAAACAGAGGGTGCGCAAAGCCCTCTGTTCATATAAATGATTTGATGTGTTTATTTGAGCACTCTAATTTTCACTCGTTTATTTCCCCATTGATAAGCTGCCGACTTACTTGGGACGAACACATCAATTTTATTCCCTTTTATAGCAGATCCAGTGTCTGATGCAACGGCATACCCATAGCCTTCCACATACACTTTAGAGCCCAGCGGAATGACACTCGGATCTACTGCTATGACCTTCGCACCTGGATTTGCTTTTAAATTAAAGCCTGTAGACGTTCTGCCCGTACATCCAGCACAGCTCGCTGTATAGGCTGTAGACGTCACATAGAACTCTTTTCCTGAAGATTCATTACTTCTTGAAACCGCAGGTGACGCTTTAGGTTCCTTCTTGGACACTTGTGTACCAACGGCCACTAAACGATCCTTACTGTCTTTTGCAGTAACCTCTTTAATTAATTCTTTAGACACCACTTTGCCGTTTTCTTTCACAATGGCATAGTGCTTCTTTAATTTACCTTCTTCACCTTTTTCAAGCACCTTCTCTTTTCCTTTTTCAAGAGATCGATCCTTTTTATGTTTGGTATCAAAAGCAATTTTCTCTTCCACTACATCGGTGACTTTTTCCACCCGAGTGATCTTCACATCTGCGCTTTTTTTAGAAAGGTGACTATGTAACGCAGGTTTGATCTTATCGTGCTTCTTGAGCTTCAGCTCTTGTTGCTTTAAAAAGTCAGCGACCGTAGTCGAAGTGGTCCACACTTTCTTATCCTTTCCTCCATCGTTTAAGCTGACCTGGAAGGCCTGCTGAACCACAAGATCCATATTCTTTTTAATCTTGTCATTCTTTCCTGGAGTTACTTGATCGTGCTTCCCAATATCTATCTTCTCATTCTTCAATAATGCTCCAACCGTCTGATCTGTTGTCAATATCGTTTTCTCTTTCCCATCTAGGGTGAGATGAACCGGTATAGCCGCATCATACACAATGTTCATGTTGTCTTGAATCTTTGTATTTAGACTTGGAGAGATATGATCCTCCGCCCTGGTCCTTATTCCAAGGTCTGAAAGCAGCTGTGCTACTGTCTCTTCATGTGTACGAATTGTCTTCTCTTTGCCATTGATTGAAATGGTAATAGACTGCTTGGTGAGCTCATGCGCACCGTAAGCCGTCCCAGTTCCAGCTAAAAGCAAGCAAGCGACTAGAAATAAAACCTTGCCTTTTCCTAGCTTGACAGAAAACAGATTTTTCATTTTTTGTACGATGAAAAACGCCTCCTTCTCCTCGGAGAGATTATATAGAGTATCTCAAAACCTGTCAACCCTTCCACCCACTGTACAAAAATGCTCGATTGTAAACCTATTATGGGAGATTTTTGGAAGGAAGGGAAGAAAGACTTATCGACAACTTATCCTATGAGGAGGCGCAAACGTGTAGAACTTTTTCGTTATGTTTCACAATTGGACAAGCTTAAACAAGGATTGACATCATATACTGTCAGTTTATACGGAAAACTTTTTTCGCATTTTCTGTTGTCAATGCAGCAAGCTCTTCAAAGCTTATTTCTCGCAATTCAGCAATTTGTTCTGCGATATATTTCACATAGCTCGGCTCATTTCGTTTCCCTCTAAATGGCGCTGGAGTTAAATACGGGCAGTCTGTCTCAATCAGAAGACGATCACTTGGAATATCCTTGACAACTTCTTTCGGTTTTTTCGCATTTTTAAATGTCACAGGTCCACCGAATGAGATATAAAAGTTCATTTCCATACACGCTTTTGCAATTTCGAGGCTGCCAGTAAAGCAGTGCATAATTCCTCCGACTTCTGCCGCTCCTTCTTCTTTTAAGATCGTCACTACATCTTCCGTAGCGTCACGGTTATGAATGATGATTGGCAGATTCACTTCTTTTGCAAGAGCAATTTGACGTCTAAAGACTTCTTTTTGCACATCTTTTGGCGACTTGTCCCAATAGTAATCTAGACCCATTTCTCCAATGGCAACAACCTTTTCATGCTGAGATAATTCTTTGATCCAAGCCAAATCTTCATCTGTCATATCAATGGCATCAACAGGATGCCAGCCGATGGCTGCATACATAAAATCATATGCTTCAATTAGCTCCATCGCTCTCGTAATGGTTGGACGATCAAACCCGACCACCACAATCTTCTCTACTTTTTCACTTTTGGCTCTTTCAATCACCTGCTCTAAGTCTTCATTATATTGTTCAGCATTTAAGTGGGCATGTGTATCAAATAACATGGTTGATTGCTCCTTTCGACAATTCTTCTGAAAAACAAAAGGTGTTCGACGAAATGTTACACGTGGAACACCTTTGTTAAATTATAAAATTTTCGTTCCATTTGCTAGAGATTGATCTACTTCAAGAACCTGCAATTTACCACTAGTTTCTCCAGTTAAAATCATTCCCTGGGAAATTTCCCCTCTTAGTTTAACTGGTGTGAGATTCGCTACGCAGACGAGCTTCTTCCCTACCAATTCTTCTGGTTGATAATGCTTGGCAATCCCTGAGACAATTTGTCTCTTTTCAAATCCAAAATCAAGCTGAAGCTTTAAGAGACGATCAGCTTTTTTCACTGGTGCTGCTTCCAATACTTGTGCTACACGAAGGTCAACTTTCGAAAAATCATCGAAGGCGATTTCGGCACCCAGCTCAGGTAATTCAGTTTCTTCTATTTCAACTGTCTCTTCTTCTACCTTAGGCGCACTTCCCTGCATCTTCTCTTTAATGTATGCCACTTCTTCTTCAACCTCTAAACGAGGGAACAACGGCTCACCTTTTTGTACCGTCGCTTTTTGGATCGCACCGAAAGAAAGAATGCTTTCCCAGCTTTTGAGTTTCTCTTCTTCAATTCCAAGCTGGAAGAAGATTTTCTCAGGTGTTTTTGTTAAGAATGGCGTTAACAACACAGCTGTGATTCGGAGTGATTCTGCTAAATGGTACATCACCGAATGCAGTTCTTTTCGTTTTGTTTCATCCTTTGCTAACACCCATGGAGCTGTTTGATCAATATATTTATTTGTTCTGCTGATTAATGTCCAAACATTTGAAAGAGCCACTGAGAATTCGAGGTTTTCCATCGCTTCTTCATAGGCTTTCACCGTTTGTTCAGCTACAGCTTTTAGTTCCTCATCAAACTCATTGACTGGTCCCTTATAGCTGCTTAATGTACCGTCGAAGTATTTTTGCACCATCGCCACTGTACGATTAAGCAAGTTTCCTAAATCATTGGCAAGGTCATAGTTTACACGTTCCACGAATCCTTCTGGTGTAAACACACCGTCTGCACCAAATGGTACTTCGCGTAGCAGATAATAACGAAGAGCATCAAGACCATAACGATCAATTAACGTAACAGGATCTACTACGTTCCCTTTTGATTTAGACATTTTGCCATCTTTCATGAGCAGCCAGCCATGTGCAAAAATTTGTTTTGGCAACGGCAGATCAAGTGCCATCAGCATAATTGGCCAGTAAATTGTATGGAATCGTACAATTTCTTTCCCAACTAGGTGTACGTTGGCAGGCCAATATTTTTTATATTTTTCATCTTGATCGGTTCCGTAGCCAATCGCTGTTAAGTAGTTGAATAACGCATCAATCCATACATAGATGACGTGCTTCGGATTATTAGGTACTTTAATGCCCCAATCAAAGGTTGTTCTTGATACAGCTAAATCCTCTAACCCCGGTTTAATGAAGTTATTAATCATTTCATTCTTTCTTGATTCAGGCTGAATGAACGACGGGTTCTTTTCGTAATAGTCTAGTAAGCGATCAGCATACTTACTCATACGGAAGAAATATGATTCCTCTTTAATCAATTCAACAGGGTGTCCACTGTCTGGGCTTTTCCCTCCAATGACTTCCCCTTTCTCATTTCGCTCAACATCAACAAGCTGTGTTTCCGTATAGAATGTTTCATCAGGAATACTGTACCAGCCCTCATATTGATCTAAATAAATATCTCCTTGATCAAGCAGCTTTTGAAAGACTTGCTCAATGATTTTCGTATGTCTTTTTTCCGTTGTACGAATGAAATCATCGTTTGAAATGTCGAGTTTCTTCCATAATGATTTAATGTCAGCAACGACCGGATCTAAATACTCAATCGGTGTAATATTTTGTTCTTCAGCTTTTTGCTGAATTTTTTGTCCGTGCTCATCAGTACCCGTTAAATACATCACATCATAGCCTTGCAGACGTTTATATCGAGCCATGGCATCCCCTGCCACTGTCGTATAAGCATGTCCAATATGTAATTTTCCGCTCGGATAGTAAATTGGTGTAGTCAGATAAAACGTTTTTTTCTTTTCCGGCATGTCGGAACCTCCTGCTTGTGTGTAAATGTCAAAAACTCCCGCCCAATGGACGAGAGCGGTCATCATACTTCATTAAAATGTGTCAGATCATTTCATTATGTTTTGCACTTGTGCTTTCTCTATGATACCATCTTAGCCTTTAAGATCAAGCATATATACATAGAACAGATTGAAATGAACGAAAAAGATGAGTTTTTCGAAAAAAACGACAAAACGCTCGACATTTTGTCGAATATTGTCGTATGAAATCTATTTCCAGATTTACAATTGGCTAAATTAGGGCAAAAGTCTTGTTAATCTGTTATCGTCATTTTTCATATTTTTATAGATAAATTCTGAAAAATCCTTATACACCGGTAGTTTCAAGGTCCTTTGACTTTAAGAGTCATATTTTACAAACAATAGTAAACAAAATGATTGACGATTTATGGAAACCTTGTTATGCTAGGAATGTAAGGAATTTGTCGAATAATGACGAAGATAATATTATATTAAGAATAAGAACTTTTTGGGAGGAGAATGAAGATGAAATCTACAGGTATTGTACGTAAAGTTGACGAATTAGGACGCGTGGTGATTCCAATCGAGCTTCGCCGTACGTTAGGAATCGCAGAAAAAGACGCTTTGGAAATTTATGTTGATGATGAAAAAATTATCCTAAAAAAATATAAACCAAACATGACTTGCCAAGTAACAGGTGAAGTATCAGACGATAACCTTAAACTTGCTAATGGTAAATTAGTTCTTAGCCGTGAAGGTGCAGAGCAAATCATTAACGAAATCCAAAACCAACTTCAATCACAAAAATAAGTTTTATATAAAAAGGTTCTTGCACCGTTTGCAAGAACCTTTCTTTATTGTTCAATATGATACGCATCATAGATCGTCCGCTTTGGCACACCACGTTCGACCGCAGTACGTTTAATAGCCTCTTTTGACGTTAACCCTTCCTCTATGTAATGGATCACGTGCTCTTTTTCAGATAAAGAATTCCACCAAGCTTCTTCATTCAGTTCTTCTTCATCCTGATCATTTCCTTGTACGACGAGACAGAATTCACCACGGATTTGTTGTTCTGTCACCCAAGTCAGCGCGTATTCTAAATCTCCACGAATAAACTCTTCAAATTTCTTTGTCAGTTCTCTCGTAATGGCAATATTCCGGTTCCCCCACACTTCTTTCATCACAGTCAGCGTTTCTTTTAACCGATGGGGCGCTTCATAGAAAATAATTGTTTCTTGGCGTTTCTTCAATGCTTCCAACTGTTTTTTCTTTTCCTTTTTTTGACGATCAAGAAAACCGTAAAAGAAAAATGGCTGTGGTGCGATTCCTGACGCAATAAGCGCCGTAAGTGCTGCGTTTGCACCAGGTAACGGAATGACATAGCCTCCGATGTTCGTAAAGTCGCGAACCACTTCGGCTCCTGGATCAGAGATCGTCGGTAAACCCGCATCGCTCACGAGTGCAATATTCTTTCCTTCTTTTAACCATTCGATTAACTTGTGACCACTGCTATCTTTGTTATGTTCATGATAACTCGTTAATGGGGTATCAATTTCATAGACATGACAAAGCTTTTTCGTTTGTCTCGTATCTTCTGCGGCAATATAGTCTACATCTTTTAACGTTTGTATCGCTCGAAATGTCATATCTTCTAAGTTTCCAATCGGGGTTGGTACGAGATAAAGAATACCCATTTCTGATTGACCATCAAAGCTTTTCTGTGTCTTTTTCATGTGCCGCCTCCTTTTTGATTCGCTTTTCTTCTATATACATATCCTTTTTTCGACGTGTCCACGTTTTGAAACGATATTCCTGTTGCATGGCTTCTCTTTTGGTTGAAAAACATTCGTGATAATAAAGTTCCACCGGCCGTCTGGCTCTCGTATACTTTGCACCCTTCCCACTATTATGGGCAGTCAGCCTTTTTTGTAAATCATTTGTATACCCAGCGTACAAACTACCATCTGCACATTTCAATACATAGAAATAATGACTATGCTTCTCCATACAGTATCGTCCTGATTTCTTTTGTATACTCTTGGTCTTCTCCATAAACAAAAAGCGGCGGGAGAATTTTCAAATCCGGCTTTCCATCTTTCATGCCTTCCACTAAAATGGTATTCGCTTCTTTTCCTTGTTTCGGATATACAAATTGAATTCGTTTTGGCTCAATTCGGTATTTCTTCATCATTTCAACAATCTCAAGCAGCCGTCCAGGACGGTGAACCATTGCCAGTTTGCCTCCTTGCTTTAGCAAAGTGGAAGAAACACGAATGACATCTTCTAATGTACAATGAATCTCATGACGTGCGATCGCCAAATACTCATTTTCATTGATTTCATCCTTAGAAGGAGTCTTAAAATATGGCGGATTACAAGTAATCACGTCTACTTTGTGGTTTCCGTACCGTTTAGGCATATCATTTAAATCACCATGGATCAACTCAATCTGCTGCTCCAGTTGATTATGCGCCACACTTCTCTTTGCCATATCAAACAGGCGTTCTTGAATTTCAACCCCTGTAATAGAGGCTTTAGATCTCGTCGAAAGCAGCAATGGAACGATGCCATTTCCCGTACAAAGATCAATAATCTCCCCTTTTTGAATCGGCACATACGCAAATTTTGCTAATAACACTGCATCCAATGAAAAGGCGAACACCGTTTTACTTTGAATAATTTTCATATCTTCTGCAAGCAAGTAGTCTAAACGTTCATCTTCTCTTAACGAAACCATGATGTATCCTTTCTTTTCCTGTGAAAAAGGCTCCCGATTCAGCGGAAGCCTTTTCTCATTTTTTATTTAAAAATGACAGACAGAACAAACAGTCTCCCTCTTTCCGAATGCTCCCATAATGTACATTACAAATATGGAAGCCCTCCTGATATAAACGAGCTAGGTTATCATGACCTTCTCCTATATCAGAATGACTTGGCTTCTGGGCAGAATCATGCTCTGCCTCAGACGATTTATCTCGATCGGATTGATCCAGACGTTCACGCAAGTGCTGATTCTCCATCTGCAGCTGATGATTTTCTTCAATCACTTCACCGATATGATTTTTCAAATCACCTAGCTGGCGATAAAGAGAACCGATTTGTTCTTCTAAATTAATCACCGTATCAAATAGTTCCTTTTTATCCAAGGTGGCACACCTCGTTACTCAGTTGTTTGTGCAGATACAACGCCTTCTTGTAATAATTCTTCCCAAGTATATTCTATCACTTTTTCTTGCCCGGTTAATTCAACTTGCAAAATTCGTTCTAAAATATTAAGCCCTACTACCTTTGCAGAGCCATTAGACGTCTGAATCGTTTCACCGATGTCCGGTAATTGTTCTTTTGCTGTTTCGTACTCATCATTCTCATATTTCAAGCAGCACATTAAACGGCCGCAAAGCCCTGAAATTTTGGTAGGGTTTAACGAGAGGTTTTGATCTTTTGCCATTTTAATGGACACAGGTTCAAAATCTCCTAAGAAAGTTGAACAGCAAAGCATACGTCCACACGGACCAATGCCGCCTAGCATTTTTGCCTCGTCTCTTACACCGATTTGACGAAGTTCAATTCTCGTCTTAAAAATAGATGCAAGATCCTTGACCAGCTCACGGAAATCTACTCTGCCATCCGCTGTAAAATAGAAGATGACCTTGTTGCGGTCGAATGTAAATTCGACATCGACCAGCTTCATTTCCAGGCCGTGTTCACTTACTTTCTGAAGACATGTGTCAAAGGCTGCCATCGCTGCTTCTTTGTTCTCCTCAACGATGAGCCGGTCTCGTTCGTCTGCGACGCGAATCACCTTACGCAAAGGGAGAACCACATCGTGTTCATCTACTTTTTTATTGGCGATGACCACTTGCCCGTACTCAACACCTCTGACTGTTTCTACAATGACACAACTATCATTTTCTATATGAAATCCATTAGGATCGAAATAATAGATTTTGCCCGCTTTTTTAAAGCGAACACCAATTACGTTGTACAAGCTTATCCCTCCTGCAACATCAACACCAATTGCTCCATTAGCCCTTGGGCATTCACGTTGGATTGAAGTCTCTTTTTCGCTTCTAATACAGCAAGGATCTGATTCGTCACCATCTGCTGTGTGGAATGCAGCGCGTGCTGCTTCATTGTCTGGAATAAGTCTTGATAAATGACTTTATCTTCATTTCCTATTTGAATCGACAATACATCACGATATATAAATAAAAGCATATCAAGACCAGTTTCTTGAAGGTCTTTCTCTTTGAAAAAAGGCATCCATTGATCTTGTATATAAAAAAATGCATGTTCTTTTCGCTGGTGTAAGACTTCATACAATTTTATCACTTTCGCTCTAGACTCTGCAAACTGATCATTTCGACTTAATTCGAGTGCTTCTGCTAAATTATTGGTTAAATTCGACAAAAGCCTTGCAAGATCCTGAGACACGCCTTCTTGTAAAAGCTGCTGCTCCAAAGATTGCGGCTGTAGCGGCTGAAAGCTAAGCATCTGACATCTTGAAATAATCGTATCCAGCATTTTATGCGATTGTTCAGTGATTAAAACTGCCATCGTTTCCCGGTTGGGCTCCTCTAGGAACTTTAATAAACTGTTCGCAGCATTGACCGTCATTTTGTCCGCATGGAGAATGATATACATTTTCCGATGCGATTCTACGCCTGCTTTTGTAAATTCCTCCTGCAAAGCCTGCACTTGTGCCTTCTTAATTGATTGACCGTCAGGCTGCACTAGATGTAAATCAGGATGGTTGCCAGACTGAATTCTTTTGCAGTTTTGACAGGACTCGCATGGTTTCACTCCTGCTTCCAAACAAAAAAAGCTCTTCGCTAAAAGCATCGCAGCATCTAGCTTTCCTGTCCCTTTTTTTCCTTCAAATAAATAAGCATGAGCCAGTCGGTCTTTATCAATACTATTAAAAATCAGCCGCATGACGCGCGGCTGTAACTCATTCATGTCATCCCAGCTAATTGCCATGTTATCACTCTCTATGTGTAAAGGTTAATCAATAAACCTTTTATTTCTCCAATACGTTCAAGCAAATCAATCGAGGGTTTCTCCTGATTCATCATATCCTCTGTTAACTCAATCAGCTTTTCATCTAATGCTTTGACTAAAGCGAGTGTTCGCGTGTTGCCATAAATGTCAAAGCTCCTTGATGTCTCTATATTTAATCCATTATCGACTGTTTCTTTTACAAAGCGTTTCACAAGTCCTTTAAACCTAGCCAAATCTTTAAGGTTTCGTGACTTTGTCAGTTTCTTGCCGAAGACTTCGATATCGCTCAGCATGACTGTCAGCTGCTCTAAACGCATTTTACCACTTTGTGTCTCCATCGATGATTTAAACGATGCTGAAGTTTGGCTTCCTTTCATCGCTTGAAGTTCACGCTTTTCTAAAAGCAGCCGCATATCTTGATTAATTTTCACAGCAACCCATCCTTAAAATTGATGAAATTGTTCAACTGGCAGAATAAAGACGGTAGCTCCACCAACTTCAACCTCAACAGGGTATGGTACATATGAATCTGCATTTCCACCCATTGGTGATACAGGCGCGATCATTTGATCACGTTTACGGCAATTTTCCTTGATTAGCTGTAACGCTTTATCCACTCGGACATCATCACAACCAATGATAAAAGTCGTATTCCCAGACTTTAAAAATCCACCAGTCGAAGCTAATTTTGTCACGCCGAATTGATGTTCGGTCAATATTTTCAATAACTTGCTGCTATCTTGATCCTGTACAACGGCAACAATTAATTTCATTTGATTGGCCTCCTTCATTTTAGGCACAGGTGACATGCCGATGTCTTCCTCTATATTATAACAACGATTGGGAATGAGGTCATATTTGATTTTTCTTTAATGTGTCCTGAATCAGCTGAAACACTTCATTAAAGACATCCTGAACAGGCTGAGACGCATCTACTACACGGAATCGTTCTGGTGATTGCGCAATCAGCAGCTCATATCCTTCTCTGACCATTTGATGAAAATTCAGTGTTTCCATGTCTAATCGATTTTTTTCTCTTCCTTGATTGGCATCAATTCGCTTTAGACCTTCCTCTGGTGTAATGGAAAAGTAAATGGTCATTTGCGGCATCGTGCCATCAATGGCAAAATCATTAATGGATTTGACTTCTTCAATCCCAAGCCCTCTCGCATAGCCCTGATAAGCAAGGGAGCTGTCGACAAAACGATCACATAAAACAGTTTCCCCCCGCTTCAATGCCGGTTCTACTTTTTCAGCCAAATGCTGCCTTCTAGCTGCTGCATAGAGCAATGCCTCTGTTTTTGCATCCATTTTTGTATTTTTTTCATTTAAAATAACTTCACGAATTTGCTCTGCAATGTCAATGCCTCCGGGCTCACGTGTCGCCATCACTGCATAGCCTTGACGTTCCATTTCTTCGTACACTTTTCGAATCACTGTCGTTTTTCCAGCACCCTCTGGCCCTTCAAACGTAATAAACATACCGCTCATAGTGTCTCCTCTTCTATATAAACATATAATTTTCTCTGGTGAATCACCTGACTTGCTTGCACATGAACTTGATGCCCAAGCAAACGGCTTAACGTCTCAACTTGATCTGATTCAATAGGTTCTCCTTTGATCATCAAAGGAATGCCAGGCGGATAGGGAATGACCGATTCTGCACTAATCCGGCCAGCTGCTTTTTCGAATGGAACAGCTTCTACATCTCGCTTTTGCTGATCGTGCTCTAAGAAGAGCGATCCCGTTTGAGGCTCTTTTTTTATAAGCAATGAATCACTTTGCTGAAGAGCCTGCTCTATAGCTGTAAAAGGAACGTCCTTTGTCTGTCCTAGACCAAAAACGAGTAAGACTTGATGTTCATCCGCAAGTTCTGGGTGAACCTCCACCGACTCAAGCACCTTTTTTAGTTCATAGCCTGTCAGCCCTTTTGTTGAACGAATGACACATTTTAATGGATCCATAGGTAAAGAGTCAGACTCAACCACTTCGAGATTGGAGATCATATTGAACTGTGCTTTCAGATTTGCCAAGTCTCTCATGATTTCGTCCATTAACCCTTTTCCCTTCAACTCCTCCACATAAGCTCTCGCCACATCTAACGAAGCCATAATTGGATAGGAAGGTGAACTGCTTTGAAGCATCGTTAATAACGTCTTTATCCGCTTCACATCAATTCGGTCTCCTTGAAGATGAAGATAAGACCCCATCGTCATTGCCGGAAGGGTTTTATGTGCTGATTGTACCACCACGTCTGCTCCATAGGAAAGGGCAGATGGAGGAAAGGCACCGCCTAATACAAAATGAGCACCATGCGCCTCATCAACTAATACAATGATGCCAGCTTCATGACACATTTGAATGAGCCCTGATAAATCCGCTGCATGTCCGTAGTAGTTCGGATATGTCAAAACGATTGCCCGGCAGTTAGGATGTGTCGCCATAGCTTGTTTGACTGTTTCCTCCGTCACGTGAGTTGGGACGTGCAAGTACGGATCACTCTCAGTTTCTAACATAATAGGCGTCGCTCCCGCAAGCTCAATCGCATGGAACACAGACTTATGACAATTTCGCTGAACGAAAATGCCCTCCCCAGCCTGACACGCAGACATCACCATTGCCAAATTGCCAACGGTTGTGCCATTCACAAGGAAAAAACTTTGTTTAGCTCCATATAGCTTTGCCAATAAATCCTCTGCCTCTTGAATCACCCCAGTCGGATGGTGAAGATCATCTAGACCTTCAAGTTCTGTCACATCCAGCTGAAGAATGGATGCATAATAGGACCGTGCCTCATCAAAAAAGACATCTCCATTGTGATGTCCCGGAACGTGAAAAGAATAGGGCTTCTTTTCCGCATGTTGTGATAATGCTGTATATAAAGGTGTTTTCAAACAAATCGACCCTTTTCACTTAAACGATATCTTATATCTATTATAACGTTCAAACAAGTGAACTGAAAGATGGATTCTCATTCCTTTATTGGTTTATGATTCACCAGCTTCTGCTCTGCCTCATACATGCTGCTTTTTAATTGTGCTCGTTCTTGGCTCCCATGTTCTTTTACCTCCAACGTTTCCTGCAATGTTTCGGCCAATTGGCGCTGAACCTTTTTCAACGTATCTATAGGCGTTAAGGATGCATCTTCAAGAAGCTGTCCTTGCTGCTTCGATACCTGTTCATATGTTTGCTGGATACGCTGCTCAAGCGCTGAATTGGCTCGCTGCTGAATATGATTGAACGCAATCGACATTTGGTTGATCCATAAAGGAATTGATGCGGAAACAGTTGATTGAATATGATTGGCTAATGTATGGTTTGTATGCTGAATCATTCGAATTTGGGCATTACATTGCAGTGCAATTTGACGGCTCAACAGCAAATCATACTTCCGTTCTTTTAATCTCTCCATATATTCTTCTTCATCGACTTCCCGACTCATCAATTGCTCCTCTAATGTCCGATCATGTGACTGTGTTGATTCTGTTAGGGCATGTCGCTCTAACAGCGTCAATTTTGCTTCAACTGCTGCAACCTGTAACGTCATCTCTTGAAAGTATGATTGATTTTCTTCAAATAAACGCTCCAATAACTTATGGTCCGAAATTAACACGCCTCTGGCGTAACGAAGCCTTGCTGACAATCTCTCTATCTGTGCTTCTGCTTGTTTAAAACGAGATATGATCTCCTGAGTAGAACGCTTTTCTCGCTGAAAAAACCTTAAAAAAAAGCCTCGCTTCTTTGGCAATAAATCCTCTGGCTCCACTAAATGCAGTTGCTGCAAAAAAGCTTCTAGAACGTCTCCGATTTGATCAATATCTTTTTTCTCCACATATTGCATCATTTGTTTTGATTGTTCTAACAATCGTTCCTGCACACGTGTGCCATAGAAAAGCAGTTTTTGTGGATGGTCAGGGATCTTCTCAGCTCGCTGTAGCGCCTCCTGCTTTTCCTCATCAGATAAGGTATCAAACACCCGAAACGGAAGATCTGTAGTAGATGAGGCTGGTGGTATGACTGGATCTTCTGGTTTCATCGAGTTTGACTCCTTTCATGTCTATTTTTTAATCATTTTATCGGCCACTTCAAGTTCAATATGAAGTGCTTCTATATCTCTTCCTAAAACTTGCTGTAAATCATTCGTCAATTGCTTTTGCAGTTCAGTCAGCGTGACTCGAGTTTGGCTTAATGTCATTTCAAGCTCATGGCTACGATTCGGCTGATTATACAGCAGTGCATATTTCTCAGTTAATTCAACAACAGAATCCAAACTCTCAAAATAAAACCGCTGTGCATCATAAAACCGGTTCGGTTCCTTTTTTGTTATCGTATAGATGCGTCGTGCAAGCCGAAGAATTTCATAATTATGCTTGATCGTCTGTACGTTCTTCACAGCAAATAAAGCTTTCTTCAAACGAACCAGCTTTTGCCCGGCTTCTTTTAGATGCTGTTTAATATATACATAATCACTGCGAGACAGTCCGTGTTTCTTCAAAAACAACTGGAAGGCAGCCCATCGGCTTCCTGCAAACATCACACCCCACCCAATCATCGCATACAGTATCGACAATCCAACATGATGATGGAAAACACCAATACTGACAGTTAAAATCACCAGCGAAAAAAGAGTAGAGAGAACGGCCCATACAAATGTGTAAAAAATTGATTTCATGTTCATCGACTCCTATGAATAATCAGGCTCTCTGTTTATCTTATTATTTATTACGGTTGATGTCCAAACTAAGTTCCAAAAAACAGGCCCAATCCCCGATTGCCCATAAAAAAAGACCATCTAATGGTCTATGAATACAAAGGCGGCGTATGAAGATTTTTAAGCTTTCTTACATAATCAGCATAACTAGGATCCGAGGTTGATGTAGAAATTAACTTCCGTTCACAATCTCGGCATAAAAACTGATGATATAAATAAATTCCCTTTGTTTTTTTCTCTTCACAAATCAAACAAATTGCTTCTCGCTCTTTTTTGCTCATTGTGACACCTCCACTTATAGCTTCAGTATGCCCTAGCGCTTTCAATTGTATACAAAATTAAGAATGTTTTAGATGATAGTTTAGTATATGTATCCATGCCAGATCGAGTGTTTGTTCCTTTTTTAAAACACAAAAAAGACCAGTTCCGATTGG
>NZ_ASJC01000015.1 GCF_000691145.1 Bacillus altitudinis 41KF2b
AAAATAGTTCTCTTGTATTGTTGCTTGTATTCAGTATATCTTCTATTTGTTTGGCTAGGGTTTCGTCTGTTGATCCACTCACCACTAATTTGAAATGATTTGGATCAATGGTAAAAGTTAAATTGGCGTTTTTAGGAATGTTCAAACCATTGGTAGAAAACAAAGCTTGCAGTTGTTCGTTCACCTTTTGGCGATTTAATAGTTTCTTTTCTACACTTTCCTGGGTAGGATCGTACCGTTTTTCATTACGGAAAATAGCATCATTGAAGTCATATTGTCCACCTTTATTATTCCTTGCCCAACTCATTTCCATCGTATAAGCAGCTTCTCTCTCCACTTTAGTTAGATCACTTCTGAAATAAGAAGAGTATGGATTTCGATACTTATCATATATATGGCTCTGGGGATCTTTGAATCGTTTATTTTGTTCATTTATTTTTTCGTATTTTTCATCTAATATTTTCATTCGTCTATCAGATTCGGTCATCACTTCGTTTGTACTTTTAATAGCTGATTGGCTATTGAAGTCGGTAAAGTTCTGATTGTTTAGAGCAGTTGCTGCATTTGATGTATTGATCTTCACTTTGATACTCCGTAATTCACCTTTTGTCCAATGTCATATAAAGACCCGTTTTCATACCCAATAGATAACACCAAATCGGGAATAGAATCATACCCGTTCTTCGCTAAATCAAAGAGCTGTGCACCATAATGTGATGCAGCAATGCGGGCATTTTCTGCTGTGTATGGGTTTTTCAGAAGTTCTTCTTTGTAGATATCAAAAATGTTCGCTCCGGTATCCGTTACAAATTGACCGTTTACAATGCTTAAATCTTTTAAGTCGAAGCCTGTCACCGTTTTGATTTGATTGACAAGGTGGAACTTTGCAAGTGAATCCGGCGTGAATTGAGTCGAATCATCATTTCTACTTTTCATAATATGGAAAAATAGTTCTCTTGTATTGTTGCTTGTATTTAATATGTCTTCTATTTGTTTGATCAATGATTCATCAGTTGATCCGCTCACCACTAATTTGAAATTATTTGGATCAATGGTAAAAGTTAAATTGGCGTTTTTAGGAATATTCAAACCATTGGTAGAAAACAAAGCTTGCAGTTGTTCGTTCACCTTTTGACGATTTAATAGTTTCTTTTCGACACTTTCTTGGGTAGGGTCGTACCGATTTTCATTACGGAAGGCGGCATCATTAAAATTATAATACCCTCCTCTCCCATGGTTAGCCCAACCAATTTCCATAGAGTAAGCAGCATCTCTTTCTGGTTTGGTTAGGTCACTTCTGAAATAAGGAGAGTATGGATTTCGATACTTATCAAATATATGACCATGAGGATCTTTGAATCGTTTGTTTTGTTCATTTATTTTTTCGTATTTTTCATCTAATATTTTCATCCGTCTATCAGATTCGGTCATCACTTCATTTGTACTTTTAATAGCTGATTGACCTTTAGAATCTATTTGGTTCAGATTGTTCGAAGAACTGGCTGTATATGACGTATTAATATTCATTTTGATTCTCCTTTTTTAAGAAAATAGTGATTATTAAATATATCGGCAATTCAGTTAAAATTTGTTAGTTTAATGTCGATATAGTAATTATTACAAGGAGGGTTAATATATGACAAATACTATCTTTAAACGTTTATTATTACCAGCATTATTATTGGCGCTTGTTACTAGTTTTTTTGCACCTAAGTCAGCGGAAGCAGCAATTACCGGGAATAACAGTCCTAACACTGCAAGTTCAATGGGATATTGGAAAAATAGTCGTTCAGACACGACAATCTTACCTGAAGGTGAAAATGAAGCGTATTATCAGTTTACGATCAATAAAGGTGAAAGAGTTTATGTCAGAAGTTCGTATAATAAGCAATATACTGGGATGAAAATCGAGGTTTATAACTCAAAATATTCTGATGCGAAAACAGAAGTAATTAATCCTGATTCAGTAACACCCTTTATTTTTGCAAATACTGGTGACGTGACTTCAACTTCAGAAACTTATTTTGTGAAAGTAACCCGTGGTACATATACCGGAGACATGTATTTTTCTGTTTCCATTCAAGATCGTATCAAATCTGGAAATGGGACATTCAATTTTACGGGGACGGCTACAAACTTGGGGAATTCTTCTTTAAATTTTTTAGGGGTTGATTCTTCTGTCATTACAATGGATTTAACGAACAATTCTTCTATTCCTAAAAGTGCAATTGTCAAATCGATTACGACAACTAGCACTCAAACACCCAACCAAGGGAATGTCACACACAAACTAATGGCTAGTGATAGTAACATTTGGTATCAATCACTTTTCTCCTCTGCAACAAGTGGTTCTTATCGTATATCTCTGGATGATCAATTAAGAGTCGCTCAAAAATGGAGCTTTAAGTACAACGCAAAAGCTACCGCGAGATCTACTATGAGCAATGTCAAAGCCGATATCCGTTACGAATATGATGTCACAGATGGATTTTAAGTGAATGATGTTAACAGATATGTACACCAATTGATCAAAAAGTAAGGGCACATCCCTTACTTTTTTTATTGCCTCATTTTTGATGTTATATGTTATTTCGCCACTTTTAAAACAGCCCCTCCTCTTTCAACACGCTCTCTAGCAGAACCCCGACTGACCATTTCATTTTGTTATGAATGAAAATGTTAAAAAGAAGAGTAGTGTATTTTTGTATGAAAGGACGGTGCTTGGTATGGCAGAACTTCTCGATGACCGGCTGCCGACGCAAAATATAGAAGCAGAGCAGGCCGCACCAATGAATTGGGCAAAATTAACATTTATATAACTTTATGAACATTTGACTTTATAATTAATAACTATTATTATTTGGTGTGCTCACATGATAATTGAGAATCATTTTCATTTGAAGTTTTCAAGTAATACTCTCATCCAACCAATATTCACAAGTCTGCTTTTATCACCATATGAGGATCATTTTGAGGAAGGGAATTTTTATATATGTTGAAACACCCTGAAGGAATGGGTACTGAGAATTCACTTTTCGGAGAAAGCCGCCCCTTTTTTATACCTGGGACGGAGCAACTGGATATCACAGCACACCCATACAGACTTTTTATATTTAAACCGAATGCTACTCCTCCAGCGGCTGGTTTTCCAGTCATGTACGTACTTGATGGAAATTCGCTTTTTGGCACAATGGTCGAAGCCATTCGTTTACAGTCAAGAAGACCTGAAAAAACAGGAATCATACCTGCAATCATTGTTGGAATTGGCTATCAAACAGAAGAATCCTATCATCCGCTTAGGCATTATGATCTCACTCTTACCGCCCCTGATGCTTCCATTGGGAGGAAAAGAAAGGACTTCTCCAACCATACATATGGCGGCGCTTCTACTTTCTTTTCTTTTTTAGAAATGACGGTAAAGCCCTATATCGAACAACGCTTTCCGATCAACCAAAGTCGTCAAACACTGTTTGGGCATTCTCTTGGCGGTCTTTTTGTATTACACACACTATTTGAGCACCCTGATGCTTATCAGACATATATTGCAGGGAGCCCTTCTATCCACTGGAACAAAAAATTATTTCTAGAAAAAGAACACCAATTCACCAACTATATACGTCAGGTGCCTATGGATGTCAGGCTGCTTGTAGGTGTAGGTGAGTTAGAAAAACATCATCCATGTCAAATGAATGATCATGCCAATTCACTAGCAAATCGTATGTTGCCTTTATCGTCATACGGCTTGCATACTGCCTATCACGAGTTCCCTGAAGAAGGACATACGTCCGTTTTGCCGGTGCTGATGAATTATGCTTTTCGTTTTGCACTCTATCATGATGATCCTTTAACAACCACAGACATGAAAAAAAGCTAGTGAACACACGAAATATAGTGATCTATCTCAAAAGATTGCCCTTATCACAGGCGCAGGACGGACAACGAATGCAAGTATTTCTCTATACCCTACGCACCCTGATCTCCATCAGGGTGCTTTTTTGACAGAATAAACACACCATTTTCCAGCTCTTTCTGATACAATTCAATTGAGAATGTTTATCAATTAATAAGAGATCAGGTGGTTTTATGGGAAACAATCATCAATTATGTACAAAGGTAAATGCTGAACAATGCATTTATCGATTAACATATACTGAAAAAATAAATAATGCAGATCTTCCACATACGGAGCAGCAGTTGTCAGATACTTTCTGCCTCCTCTTCAACATAAGCGGCAGCGGTTTACTTACATTGAATGATCAAAGATGGCGATTGAAAAATCTGACACTCTATACGATGATGCCTGGGGAAACATTTATGTTGAAAACAGAGCCTTATCAAAAACACGAGCTCTATCTGTTTCGCTTTCAGATGTACACGCCGCAAGGTCAAAACATAGAAGAAGTATCAACTGAACAAGCCCGATCTTTACTGAATGTATGGCAATTTATCGATATTAGCTCGATTGAACAAATTCATTCTTTACTGTCCGACATGACAGCAGAATGGCAAAAACCTGAATCCATTAGCTTTTTTAGAAGCCAAACCCTTTTTCAACAGCTCATCCTGCAGCTTTTCACACTGCATAAAGAAGACATTTGTGACACAACACATGCCCTTTTCAAAACAAAACAATATATCGATCAACATTCCGAAGAACCTCTCAGCCTTACAAGTCTATCTCATATGGCTGGTATCAGCGCCAATCATTACAGCGAGCTATTTAAAAAGCATTTTGATGTGAGTGTCACTGATTATATCACCAAGAAAAGACTGGCTAGAGCCAAACAGTTCATGGCGAAAGGTCATGCAAAGCTCAAAGACATTGCACAGGACATCGGCTATCAAGACCCCTATTACTTTAGCCGCATCTTTAAGAAAAAAACGGGTATCACTCCTTCTGCTTATATGAAAAGCCGTCAACGGAAAATGGCTGCCTATGGCCATTCCATACTCGGGCAGCTCACACCTATTCATATCATCCCATATGCTGCCCCTCTTCACCCTAAATGGACAGCACATGATTTTGAGCATTATGCAGAAGAAATTCCGATCCATCTGAGTGCACATCGTATCAACGAGCACGCTGAAGCCAATTTACAGCAATTGAAGAAAGCACAACCTGAGCTGATCATTGCCAATGATCATGTGACAGAGGCAGAAAAACAAGCGTTGGGAACCATTTGTCCTGTTCACTTTGTTCCATTCACACAATTGGATTGGCGCACTCAATTCAGACAAACAGCTCTGTTCTTAAACGAAACGAGGGAAGCAGAAGAATGGCTGCTTCATTACGAAGAACTCGTTAATCAAGCGAAAAAGGAATGCGTTATTGATCATCCACCAAGAACCGTCCTGCCTCTTCGTATCTTTCAAGATCAGCTCTACTTATCTGTCAATCGCACCTTGTCAGAAGTAATTTTTCATGACATTGGCCTTCTGCCAGCTTTTCAGAATGATGGCCAGCTCATCGAAAAAAAAATCAGCATTCACTCTATACAGCAGTTAGACCCAGATGCCATCTTCCTTTTGTTGCATAAAGAACCAAAAACCCTTGCTTTTTATCAAAAATTAAAGCAACAGGAGGCTTGGCAAAATCTCAAGGCTGTGACGCAACAAGCCGTCTATCCACTCGCTTCTGACCCTTGGCGTGAATACACAGCAGCCAGTCATCAACGAGTCATTCAGGACCTTTTATCTTTTTTTCCGTAAAAAGTCCATCACTAGACAGATCATTGTCTATGGATAAAAGGACGAATGACTACTACAATCTTTAATTGAGAACAATTATCAGTTAAAGGAGAAAACAAATGAAAAAATGGTTTGCATTGCTTATCCTTTGTATCATGACGATCATCGCAGCAGCCTGTGGTGCTGCAGAAAATAAACCGGCTTCAAACACAACCAAAAGCAAGTCAGCTGAAGCAGCAGAAACAAATATCAAATACTTAGATCAAACGTACAAACTGAAAACACCAGTGAAACGAATCGTCATTGCTGGAAGCCTAGAATCGATGGAAGATGCAAAACTACTTGGTATCGACCCTATTGGTGCTTCTACTGTAGGCGGCACTTTCCCTGAATTATTTAAAGACATTACGGCAAAAACAGAAGGTATTGGGGAAAAAACTGAACCAAACCTAGAAAAAATCTTAAAACTAAAACCAGACGTGATACTCGGATCAACCAAGTTCCCGCCTGCAACAATTAAAAAACTAGATAAAGTCCAAACGACGATCCCAGTATCACATGTCTCTTCCGACTGGGAAAGCAACCTTTTATTACTCGGTGAACTGACTGGAAAAAGTGAAGAAGCGAAAAGCATCATTTCTGATTATCAGAAAGATCTCAAACAAGCGAAAGAAACCCTGAAAGACAAAAGCAACAACAAAACAGCTGTCATTTTACGCATTAGACAGGGCGACCTGTACGTGTACCCTGAAGACGTATACTTCAACTCTACTTTATATGGGGACTTAGGGTTTACAGCACCAAGTGATATCAAAAAAGCCAAAGCACAAGCAATGATTTCATTGGAACGCCTAGGCGAACTCAATCCTGATTATATCTTTGTTCAGTTCTCCCAAGAGGAAAACTCATCGAATCCAAATGCATTGAAGGACTTAGAGGGAAATAAAATTTGGAACAGCCTAAAAGCTGTGAAAAATGGACACATCAATGAAAATGTCGTTGATCCTATGCTTCAGGGAGGAACAGCACTAAGCAAAACAACCTTCCTTGATCAGGCTGTCAAATGGCTAGATCAAACCAACTAAAAAGATGCGCATCTTGACAAAGGGCTAAACATTTTAGTCCTTTGTTCTTCTTTTCAGCGGAGCTTGAAAACTTGAAGGAGAGAATACACATGAACGGAACGTTTCTATATGACGAATTGAACGGGCGGCAGCTTGATATTTACCTTCCACCGGACACCTCTATTGATGTTCCAGCTGTCTTTGTACAAGATGGCTCTTCTTTGTTTAGAACCCACCTGCTAGAGATCGAAAGCATGATTGAAGCCAAAACCATCTCGCCAATCATCATCGTCGGTATACACCCCTTCAATCGACTTGACGAATATACACCATGGAAAGCATCATCACTGCATTCTGGATTCCCTGACTTTAAAGGTGAGGCACAGACATATGTGTCATTTTTAGAAAATGACTTGCTTCCATATATCAAAAGAGAATACCCAGTTAAACAGACCGGTCATGAACATAGCCACGTAGGTGCTTCATTAGGTGGACTCTTTGCTATTTATACCTTATTCATGTACCCTGACCTTTTTAAAAACATCGCGTCCCTCTCCGGGTCATTTTGGTATCCAGATTTTCTATCGTTTGCTAAACAACAAAGCATTCAGTCTGTGGACCACCTTGTCTATTTGTCTGTAGGCAGTGAAGAAGGGAAAGGCAAAACATCTGCCCAACAGCACATGCCTTTATTCAACAAACAACTCCATGATCTTTTATTACAGAAAGGGATGCAGGAACGAAAGCTTCACTTTCACATTGAACAAGGAGAGGGCCACCATCTGAAACAATTTCAAAAAAATTTCTTATCGGCCATCAAGTGGTTTTATAAAAGAAAACCCAAATTTTTTATCAGCAAGTCACAAAGTCGATATGGTATATTGGAACGTATAGATTGAAAGAGGAGGGATTTGCGCATGAGACCTTTACAAATCTCAGCCGATACCGCACAAAAGCTTGCTGTATCACTCAATGTACCGTTAGAGCAAATCATGCATATGCCGCAGCACATCTTATTAGCTAAATTAGCGGAGCTTGAACAGAAGAAAGATCGTCCTTAAAGAAATAAAGGAGTTTACATTCATGGAACAACAACTAGAAAAATCAACATTTCATCCTCGCAGTACAGGGCAAACCATTTTGCTGATTGCTGGGATTTTACTCATTGCCTTTAACCTGAGGCCAGCCATTACGTCTGTTGGTCCTGTGATCGGTGCCATTCGTTCTGATTTACAGCTTTCAAATGGACTTGCTGGTTTCCTCACGACATTACCACTGCTCTCATTCGCATTGCTTTCTCCTATTGCACCTAAAATCGGAAAACGTCTTGGGAATGAACGAACACTTTGGCTTGGGCTTGCTGTCCTGCTCTTTGGGATTGTCATTCGTTCATTTGGTAGCATCACCTTTTTAATGATGGGAACGGCGCTAGTTGGCGTCGGGATTGCGATTTGTAATGTGCTTTTACCTGGACTTGTGAAACATAAATTCCCTGCACATGCTGGATTAATGACAAGCGTGTATACGACATCGATGTCCGTTTTTGCTGCACTTGCATCTGGTGTCAGCGTTCCGCTCAGTCATGCGATGCCTGGGGGCTGGAATACATCATTCCTTGTCTGGGCCGGACTTGCCCTTCTTGCGATGATGGTGTGGGCGCCGCAGCTTCTTCATCAGAACACAGCTGCTGTCAAAAGCATTTCGCTCAAAGAGCAGCCAATATGGCGTTCACGTGTCGCATGGCAGGTGACCTTTTTTATGGGCTTGCAATCATTCCTTTTCTACAGCAGTATCGCATGGTTTCCTGATATTTTGACATCACATGGCATGAACCTGGCGACAGCGGGATGGATGCTCTCTATTATGCAGTTCACTGGTCTGCCATCGACCTTCTTAACGCCCGTTTTTGCAGAAAAATTAAAAACGCAAAGACCGCTTGTCGTCGGCCTTGTCCTTGTGTATTTACTCGGCATGATTGGTCTCCTTCTCGGAGGGTCGACGCCTATTCTTGTCATCTCTGTGCTATTCATCGGCGTCGGACAAGGGGCCAGTATCAGTCTTGCCCTCACATTTATTGGATTAAGAACAACCAATATGGAACAAGCAGCTGCCCTTTCTGGAATGGCGCAGTCACTCGGTTATTTATTAGCCGCTGTTGGTCCATTCATGATCGGTATCCTTTTTGATGTGACACATACATGGACGCCAGCCATTATCATCTTTATCATCGTCCTATTTTTTATGTTTATATCCGGTATGCGTGCTGGACGAAGCGTCTATATTTCAGATCCATCATAAACAAAGGGGTAAAATGAACTTTATTTTAGCCCTTTGTCTTCTTTTTAGCGTGATAGAAAACCTTTGCAGTCTAGGAAGGACGAGTATCGGCGCGGAGCGAATTTGACATTCGTGAGCACCGAAACGCAGGACTGACACCGAATGCGATGGTTTGTCTACACGCTAAGAACCCGTCTCACGAGGAGACGGGTTCTTTTCTGTTTATGCTTGTTCTGTGACGTGCACTTTTAATGTTGCTTGTACTTCTGGGTGAAGCTTCACCGGTACATTTGTGTATCCTAGCGCACGGATGGCATCATTCAACTCGATTTTACGCTTATCGAGTTTGATTTGATGTTCTTTTTGCAATTTATCAGCGATCTGTTTGCTTGTAATCGAACCAAATAGACGACCGCCTTCACCTGATTTAGCAGTGAGTTCCACTGTCAGCGCCTCAAGTGTTTCTTTTAATTGTTTCGCTTGCTCAAGCTCTTGGATGGCATTCTTTTTCTCTTTGTTTTTCTGCCCTTCCAATGCACTTAGGTTCGTTGGAGTTGCTTCAACAGCTAACCCTTGTTTGATGAGAAAGTTGTGAGCGTATCCGTCAGCTACATTTTTGACTTCGCCTTTTTTTCCTTTGCCTTTTACGTCTTTTAGAAAGATGACTTTCATCTTTGAACCCCTCCTTCGAAATATTCGTCTATGGCAGCTTTTAACTTCTCTACCGCTTCTTCAATGGTTATACCATAAATCTGGGTCGCAGCGTTAGTCAAATGACCGCCGCCATCTAATGCTTCCATAATGATTTGAACGTTGATATCACCTAACGATCTTGCACTAATACAGACCGTATCGTCATCTCGCCTTGCGACAGCAAACGATGCTTCAACCTCACTCATCGACAAGAGAGAATCAGCCGTCTGTGCAATCGTAATTTGATCATAATACTCAGATCTGTCAGACGGCAAGGAAGCAATCGCTACCTGATTTTGATACAGCTCTGTATGCTGAATGAGCTTTGCCCGTTTGATGTAATGATCGACTGTCTCTTTCAAAAACTTTTGCACAAGGACAGGATCTGCCCCTTTTGCACGAAGGTAGGATGCTGCATCGAACGTTCTTGACCCCGTTCTGAGGGAGAAACTCTTCGTATCCACGATAATCCCAGCAAGAAGTGCTGTGGCCTCAATCATGTTAATCCGCAATTTCTTCGGCTGATACTCTAACAGCTCTGTCACCAGTTCTGCTGTAGATGAAGCATACGGCTCCATATAGACAAGTAAAGGATCACGGATAAATTCCTCACCACGTCTATGGTGGTCAATGACAACGACGTTTTCGATCTTATTTAGCAGTCGTTCTTCCATCACAAGCGACGGTTTATGTGTATCTACGACCACAAGCAATGTGTCATCCTTTGCAAGCTCCATCGCTTCCTCAGGCGTGATAAAACGGGACCAAAGTTCTTCATAATTCTTAATTTCACTAATTAAGCGTTGAACGCTATCCCCAATCTGGTTGGCATCAATGACGATGTAACCTTCTTTTCCATTCGCCTGAGCAACCTTTAAAATCCCGATCGAGGCACCAATAGAGTCCATGTCGGGGAACTTATGCCCCATGATCATGACATTACCGCTTTCAGATACAATTTCTTTTAAAGCATGTGAAATGACCCGTGCGCGTACTCGTGTCCGTTTTTCCATTGGATTGGTTTTTCCACCGTAGAATTTCACTTTCCCATTCGGCTGTTTAATCGCTACCTGATCCCCGCCTCGTCCGAGGGCAAGGTCAAGACTCGACTGCGCAAGTGCGCCAAGTTCTTTTAAAGAAGGAACAGACGCACCGATTCCAATACTAAGGGTAAGTGTGGCGCTATGTGCCCCTGTTTTCTCACGAACCTCGTCTAAAATGGAAAACTTCGACGCTTCAAGCTCTGCTAAGATGCTCTCGTTTAATACCGCCATAAATCGTTCAGATGAAATTCTTTTTAAGAAAATGCCGTATTCTTGTGCCCAATTGTTTAACAGCGATGTGACTTCACTATTTATCGCGCTGCGCACCTGATCATCGAGACCTTGTGTGACATCATCATAATTGTCTAAAAAGATATAAGATAACACCGTTCGTTCATTTTCATACTGTCTTTCAATCTGCACTTGTTCCGTGACATCAAAGAAATATAAAAGGCGCTCTGACCGTTTAATAATGACTTTGAATTTCCGGTCATTCAGCGTCACATTTTCTGTCTCAACCTCTTGTTTAATAAGAGGCACAATGGATTCAAATGTATCATACAAGGATCTGCCGACAAGTGTGCTTTCATGGAAGCACGAAGCGAGAAATGGATTGGTCCATTCGATATAATACTGGTCATTAAACAGCATAATACCAATTGGCATCTCCATTAATGCTTCTTCTCCAACCTTTTTGACTCGATAGGATAATGTTGAAATATATGAATCAATCTCTTTTTGCACCTGCGTATCTGCCCACTTTAAAAAGTAGAGCACACCCGCAAGGACTAAAAGACCAACCGCTCCTATGATCCAATTAAAATAAAGGTTGAGGAGGACTGTGATCACCGCAAGAACAATTAACGCGAAGATCGGATACTTGATGACAGGTTTTCGATAGAAGCTTGGCACTGATATCAACTCCTCAACATTCAGAGTGAATTATTTGTTTTTACTTTTTCTCTTAAATCAAAGCCTATGTCAGCAATCCCTATAATACGCACAATCACACCGATTGGCGGAAAGAGAATCGTCAATACGACGGCAAAAATGGGTACCACTTTTGAGATGTTTTTTTCGTGGCAATAATAGAAGATAAAAGAAAAGCCCTGAATAAGCACCAGTATAAATAAAATTTGAAAAGCACTCGTTTGCACGAGCGATAAAAAGCTGCCTTTCTCCGGCTGAATCAGCATCAAAAGCAGTGTGAGTAAATAATACCATACCATGCTTTTTGGCAGTCGCATATCCTTAAATTTCTTAAGAGCTGGCATGTCTGGAACAAACCGTTTGATCAACGGCCGCACAAACCAATGATTGACGAAAGACATCAGCGTGACAAAAATCAAAAGCGCTACAGGTAAAGAATTTAATGCCGTATCCTGCAATTCTCTAAACTGCTTGAGTTGTTTTGCTATGTCCTGATCAGAAGCGCCAGATTGTTTTAAGGTACTCTCTACCATCGGCATGATTTGGTCAATTGATTCCTTTGCAACACCCAGTATATCTACTTGAAACAGCTGGACACTGACAACAAAGTAAATGAGAAAACTGAATAAGTAGATCAGCGCACCCGTAATAATCGCCTGACCTGGCTGCCTCCTGCTGTAGAAAACACCCATACCTACTCCAACAGCAATCAGCATTGGCGCACTTAACAGCCCATTAATAGACCCAATTAAAAAGCTGATCACTATGCCAATAGCGCCAGCCGCAATTCCTTTTTTCAAGCCATGCCTGATTGTATAGAGAATGATCGGAATCGGAGCAGCCATGAAGAAAATAATGGCTAAAAGTGGCACATACAAATAAAACAGCGTCATTACCGCAAAAATACTGATCATGATAGCGCCTTCTACTAACGCTTTTGTTTGTTTCACACCTTCACCTCAATCCAATCATTTTTCTATATCTTGCTCAATGTGTACTTCTATGTATACGTACGATGTACGCTCCGTCATATCTTGACCCAACCTTTATTTTACCATAGCCGTAAATCTCAAGTAAAATGCAGGCTATCTCAAGAACGTTTCACGTGGAACAACTTAGATCGTCTTGTACATGCAACTTTTCAGACAGCATGTTACAATTTTTTAGATTATTCTTAGCTATAAACCCTGAATTCAAGGTCAAAAGCTGTTAGAATAGAAACATCATCAATAAAAGTAAGAAGGAGAATTCACATGGGAAAAACACTCGTATTCGGACACAAAAACCCTGACACAGACACGATTTGCTCTGCTATCGCTTACGCTGATCTGAAAAACAAAATTGGCGTTCAAGCAGAAGCTGTCAGACTTGGAGAAATCAATGGAGAAACACAATACGCATTAGATTTCTTTAAACAAGAAGCACCTCGTTTCATTGAAACGGCTGCAAACGAAACAAAACAAGTCATTCTTGTCGATCATAACGAATTCCAACAAAGTGTAAGCGATATTGATCAAGTACAAGTGACAGAGGTCATTGACCATCACCGTATTGCCAACTTTGAAACAAGTGAACCTCTTTACTATCGTGCTGAGCCAGTTGGCTGCACAGCAACGATCTTAAACAAAATGTACAAAGAGCACCAAGTCACAATTGAAAAAGAAATCGCTGGTTTGCTTTTGTCTGCGATCATTTCTGATTCCTTGCTATTCAAATCCCCAACATGCACACAGCAGGATGTTGATGCTGCGCATGAGCTGGCAAAAATCGCAGGAGTAGACCCTGAAGTATATGGTTTAGATATGCTGAAAGCAGGAGCTGACCTAAGCCAAAAAACAGTTCAAGAATTAATCACACTGGATGCAAAAGAATTTGCACTAGGTAACAGCAAAGTCGAAATTGCACAAGTTAATACAGTTGATATTGCTGAAGTAACAGCAAGACAAGCTGACATCGAAGCAAAAATCAATGAAGTTATCGCAGCGAAAGGTCTTGATCTATTTGTTTTAGTGATCACAGACATTCTAGAAAATGACTCTCTTGCGCTTGCACTTGGTGCTGAAGCAGCAAAAGTAGAAAAAGCATTTAATGTCACACTTGAAAACAACACTGCTTTACTAAAAGGTGTTGTATCAAGAAAGAAACAAGTCGTGCCTGCACTAACAGACGCACTTTCTTCATAAACTCAAAAAGACTGCTGACATCTTCAGCAGTCTTTTTTCTTCTTTTAGTGAATGTACATATCGCTGACAAGAATATCCTTTAGCACGCTTGTTGGAATCGTGAATTCAACTACACCCATGTAACCAGGCGCCACATCATATTCGTTGAAGGAAATCACCAGTTTGCCTTTTGAATTGATATAGAAGCTTTGATCTGGCTGAATCTTCTTAAACGGATCAACCGTATCTTGCTTCGTCATCCAGTAAATCTTATTTGAATCCTCTTTCATCTGTTTCTTCATTTGTTCTTTAATATTTTCACTAATCACATCAATATAACGGTCATCTTTAAATAGACTTGGTAATGTAATGAGTACATGGTTTTTCTTATCCACCGTATCATATGTCATTTCCTCTGCCGCAGAAGCCTGAGTCGTCACCTTGTATCGACCTAGTGAAAGAATTTGATCATTATTTGTTCTTACTTCATATCCGCTCTCTACACTCAAATGACCATTTTTATAACCCTTTGTTTCCTTTTCAAAATCTTGATACAGCTTTTTGTTTTCAGCTAAATATTTTTGATTCAGGCTGTCTTGTAATTTTCCGTCCCCAAGCCCTGAAACGTGTGGTGTTTTGAGATCAATATTTGTTCCCTGATCGCTCTTTTTAAATTCTGTGAACGTCACGACTTTCACAAGCTCTCCAATGACGGGTACTTCTGAAATCGCTCTTGCTGCCTGCGGACTGACATTCACAGTTGTGACAAATAAAGCAGCCGCAGCAACAAGTCCGATCGTCCATTTCTGAAAATGAGGTTGCTTGTTTTTTCGTTTTAATGTCCGTTCAACCATAGCATCGTATTCCGGGGGAATAGGGATTTCTAGATATTCCTCTTTTAATTGCTCCAAATGCTTATCCATTTATATTTCCTCCTGCGATAATTCTACTTTTAAAAGCCGCAACGCCTTATATAATCTTGTTTTAATGGTGTTTTCATTTTCTCCAAGAATATGAGCAATGTCCTCTAGCTTTAAATCCTCAAAGAATCTTAATATAATGATGGCCCGATACATCTCCGGCAAATCTTCTATCGCCCGTCTGACATCTTGATCCTCATAGACATCCGATTCACCCTGCGATAAAAATTCAAGCGTGTCATCGTCTGTCACTTGCACACGCTTCTTCTTTCGTAAAAAGTCGAGGGCAGCGTTTACGACGATTTTATAAAACCAGCTATGCATCTTGGTCGCATCCTCTAATCGGTGAACAGATTTGAGTGCTTTATGAATCGCCTCTTGAACGACATCCATCGCATCTTCTGGGTTTTTGACATAGCTATAGGACAATCGATAAAAACTGTGTTTATGCTCCATTACGTAATCCGCAAATTGATCATCAATCTTTCGTTTCTTCATTTTACAAAGAGCTCCTTTATCTTAAATGCGCATCTGTTATTTCTTACATTGGATAGACGCGCACCTGTTAAAAATAGTTTGCGCTCCATTATTTTTTTAACATGTCATCCCATTTACGTTTCTATACAAAAAGAGCGAACCTGACAGGTTCACTCTTTTAAAGCCGTTATTTTTTGATAAACAAATGGTTTGAGTGGTGATAGCGGATGAATGATGGACACTCCTGTTTCCTGCTCCACCTGCTTTGCAGCGTGAACCATCGAGAGCTGCATCACACAAATATCTCCATGCTGCTGCTTCAAAGATTGCCTTAACTGTTCCATGATTCGCTCATGGTAGGCTTGTATATCACCGTTCAAGCAAAGATGAAAGACATCCTCTAGCACAACCACTTCTGCCTTCAACTGCTTTCCCCGCTCTTTTACATATGAAGACAGTCGCTTCATCGTTCCTTCTACTGTATCTGGGTTTGAAAACACTAGCTGAAGCGGACCCTCTCGCTCACAAATCTGCTCAAATAACGGCTCATCTATCGGAACAATTGGTTGTTTGAACAGGTGCTGCTGCTCCCCCAAAGCCGCAATGTATTGTGTACACGTTAATAAAACAAGATCAGCCTCTGCTTCTTGCATGAGTCTGTTGATCGCATAGGTTTGCTGCTGCTCAAGATCAAATGCGGGATCTTGTTTGGCTCGTTCCATAAATGATGAATCGACGATGTGATGCAGATCAAATCCTGTGTCATAGAAAGCGTCGTCAATGTAAGAAATATTAGATGGATGTGCGTGAAGGCAGTGTAATCGAATCATTAGGTCCGCTCCTCATAAAAGTTTTCACTCATTATATCAATCCTTGTATGAAATAGGGCGCAACATGACCATATTGTTAGGGAGATATTGAAGGAGGGATTCTACCTTGAAAGAAGATCAACAGCCTACATCATCTTCAGAGTCAGAAGAAACCTTGACGAATCGCCAAGGTCACCCGGTAACAGATAATCAAAACATGAGAACCGTTGGGAATAGAGGACCGACTACGCTTGAAAACTACGATTTCCTAGAGAAAATCAGTCATTTTGATCGTGAACGCATCCCTGAACGTGTCGTTCACGCACGAGGTACCGGCGCACACGGATACTTTGAAGCCTACGGTACATTCGGTGACGAACACATTTCCACTTATACAAGAGCCAAATTATTTCAAGAGAAAGGAAAAAAGACCCCTGTCTTCGTTCGATTCTCTTCTGTTATTCACGGCGGACATTCACCAGAAACTTTACGCGATCCGCGGGGATTTGCGATCAAATTTTATACAGAAGACGGCAACTGGGATCTCGTTGGGAACAACCTCAAAATTTTCTTTATTCGAGATGCTTTGAAATTCCCTGATTTGGTTCATGCCTTTAAGCCTGACCCTGTCACCAATCGTCAGGATGGTGAGCGCATTTTTGATTTCGTTTCACAATCACCTGAAGCAACACATATGGTGACATTTCTCTTCTCGCCATGGGGCATTCCTGCCACATACCGGCACATGCAAGGCTCTGGCGTCCATGCCTATAAATGGGTGAATCATGAAGGAAAAGCAGTACTGGTCAAATATCACTTTGAACCGAAGCAAGGGATTCGCAACCTGACACAAGAACAAGCCCAAGCCATTCAAGGGGAAAACTTTAATCATGCCACACAGGATTTATATGAAGCCATTGAACAAGGGGATCATCCTGAATGGGAAGTATACGCGCAAATCATGGAAGATGACACCCACCCCCATCTAGACTTTGATCCACTCGATCCGACAAAGCTCTGGTACAAGGATGACTATCCATGGAAACCAATCGGACGAATGGTGCTAAACAAAAATCCAGAAAATTATTTTGCAGAAGTGGAACAGGTTGCCTTTGGGACGGGGGTTCTTGTAGACGGATTAGATTTCTCAGATGATAAATTGCTGCAAGGACGTACCTTCTCATACTCTGATACGCAGCGATATCGTGTCGGGCCAAATTATTTACAGCTGCCGATCAATGCCCCGAAAAAGCATGTTGCCACCAATCAGCGAGATGGGCAAATGGAATATCATGTGGATCAAGGAAAAGGACAAAACCCCCATGTGAATTATGAACCGTCCATTCTCGGGGGATTAAAAGAAGCGCAGCAAGATGGAAAGGATCATACGCCTTTTGTAGAGGGTGAAGTCAAACGAGAAGCCATTGACCGCCCGAACAATTTCGGACAAGCGGGAGAAACCTATCGCCGCTTCAATGATTGGGAACGTGAGGAACTGATTAAAAACTTAGTCAACACCTTAGCTACCTGCCAAAAAGACATCCAAGACCAAATGATCGAAAACTTTACAAAAGCTGATCCTGACTACGGAAAACGTGTGGCCGATGGCTTAAAAGCCTTCAAACAAGAGGAGCCAAGCGGACCAATTGGATCAACAGGCGCGGCACAGGCTGTCAATGATGCGATCAACAACAGCACCCCTTCAGATCCTTATTAATGAAAAAAGAATGCAGCGGAGTGGCTGCATTCTTTTTGTATACATCTATTAAGCGTTTTGACCTTTTTTGATCCATTCTGCTACATTCACTGTACGTTTCGCCTGATGTTTTGCGGCTGCTTCTGCATCCTCTTGGATCTTTCCATTTTGGTCAACAGTCACACTCACACCGTAAGGGTTACCCCCTGCGCCGTATAGGGAATCATCCGTGTATCCAGGAGCGGCAATAATGGCTCCCCAGTGGAACATCGTTGTATACAGGCTCAGAACTGTCTGCTCCTGTCCGCCATTTGGGTTTTGTGCAGATGTCATCGCACTCACTGCTTTGTTTGCTAGTTTCCCTTGGAACCATAAACCGCCTGTTGTGTCTAAGAATTGTTTCATTTGAGCCGGTAAGTTACCGAAACGTGTCGGCATGCTGAAAATAATGGCATCCGCCCACTCTAAGTCACTTAACTGAACCTCAGGGACATCTTTTGTTTCATCTAAATGTGCTTTCCATGCTGGATTTGATGCAACAACTGCTTCTGGTGCCAATTCAGGAACTCTTAAAATTTTGACTTCAGCACCAGCTTCTTTCGCTCCAGCCTCAGCCCATTTTGCCATCTGATAGTTTGTACCTGTTGAACTATAATAAATAATCGCTAGTTTTACGTTTTCCATTTGTTCCATCTCCTTTTGTTTGGTTTGCCCAAATAGCTTCTGTAAAAATCCCACCTGTATTCCCCACCTTATTTAAATTGACGACGATACCACAATGCCGCAGCATCGACTTCTTCTCTCGTTAGCTGATGTCCACGATTTTCCCAATGAAGCGTTACGGAAGCTCCCGCCTCCTGAAGCAGTTGCTCTAGTTCCTGAGATTCCTCAGGGCGACACATTGGGTCATTTTCACCAGCTGCTATAAAGACTTGTTTCCCCGCTAATGAAGGTAATGAAACCCCTCGTCTTGGGACCATAGGATGATGCAGGATCGCTCCTTTCAGCGCATCTCCGTAATGGAATAACAGACTTCCAGCAATATTCGCCCCGTTTGAATAGCCGATGGCTACCACATTGTGACGATCAAATCCATACTTATCTGCTGCTTCCCCGATAAATGTATATAATTCCTCTGTACGCTCAATTAAATCTTGCTCATCAAAAACACCCTCTGCCAAACGCCTGAAAAAACGCGGCATGCCGTTTTCTGATACATTTCCTCTCACACTAAGAACAGATGCTTCAGGATCTACCACTTCTGCAAGCGGCAATAAGTCTTGCTCTGTCCCGCCAGTTCCATGCAGCATGAGAAGGACAGGTTTTTGTTCATTCTTTCCTTTTTGAAAAAGATGCTTCATCATGAATCTCCTTTCCCTTTGATTTCTCTTACCTCAATCGGCAGCACGATTTGTTCAATTTGACTACGCTGCGCCTCATATTGCGGTGGCAGTTTCAACGCTTCACCCATCGTTTCCACAGATTCATCGTGTGCAAACCCTGGAGGATCGGTCGCAATCTCAAATAATATGCCGCCAAGCTCTCTAAAATAAATCGCATTGAAATAATTTCGATCTTGCACAGGCGTCACTTGATATCCGCTTTGCGCCACATGTCTTTGCCAATCTAATTGATCCTGATCATCTGTTGCTCTCCACGCAATATGATGTACAACACCCACGCCCATACGTCCTCGTGCAACAGGTGTCTTGTTCACATCAATGACATTGCCGATTTCTCCAAACGAACGGAATCTCACATAATCTCCTTCAGTGCCGACTTTTTCAAGTCCCATCGTTTGCTCTAGCAGCTGCATCGTTTGCTCAGGCTGTGAAGTTAATAAAACAGCTCCACCAAATCCTTTAATCGCTACTTCTGGTGTTACCCCATTAAATGTCCAGTCATTCTGTTTTCCTTCTTCACGCTCTACAAGTTCTATCAATAAACCGTGCGGATCTTCAAAAGAGAGAAAGGCCTCACCAAAGCGTTCAATCATTTCATAAGAAACGTCAAACTGCTCAAGCCGTTCCTTCCAAAAAGAGAAGGCACCGGTCGGTACGACATATGTTGTCACACCTACTTGACCTGCTCCAATTTGTCCCTTTTGTGCACCTGGCCAAGGGAAAAACGTAATAATGGTACCTGGAGAACCTCCTTCATTTCCAAAATATAAATGGTATGTGCCTGGATCATCAAAATTGACGGTCTTTTTCACGAGACGCAGACCTAAAACACCTGCATAAAAATCAACGTTCTCCTGAGGATGACCAACAATTGCTGTGATATGGTGAATTCCTGCTGTTTTCTTCACTTCTAATGACCTCCTCTTCATGACGTAACATGTCCCTACTCATTATGTCTTGACTGACGCTTTTATATTATCTCGAATTCGAGATATATGACTAAAAAATATATTTATCTCGAATTAAGGATATTCCTTTTTGAAATAGATGTCAATGATTTTTGTTTTTTTCTTTTCAAAAGCAGGCCGCTTTGTTATAGCAGACCTGCTTTCCCTTGATTATTGAAGCAATTTTTTCTTTTTTAAATAGGCTTCGGTTACTTGGAATGCATCTTTCCCCTTCACATTGACTTCGTAATTCATTTCTCTCATCTCATCATCTGTGATTTGACCAGCAAGCTTGTTGAGAGAGGCCTCAATATCAGGATACTCTTTTAATGTCTCCTGTCTTAGCAAGGGCGCTCCTTGATAGGGCGGGAAAACATGCTTATCATCATCAAGCACCTTCAATTTGTATTGTCTCAATTCACTGTCTGTTGAATACGCATCGACCAACTGAATATTCCCTTTTTGAATGGCGCGATATCGAAGTTTCGGTTCCATCGTGACCACATCGTCAAAAGAAAACTGATAAGCTTTTTGAATGCCTAAATATCCATCCTGACGATCAGAAAACTCTAAAGTAAAGCCAGCACGTATACGATTCTTGATTTGACCCAGATCTGAAATCTTTGATAAATCATATTGATCCGCTAGTGATTGAGGCACGGCTAAAGCATATGTATTGTTATAAGCCATCGGCTGAAGAAGCTGAAGCTGAAAGGATGACGCCAAACCTTGGCGCGCTTGCTCATACACTTTTTCCTTATCCGTGCTTTTCGCTGTTTCTTTCAGAAATTCAGAAATCGCTGTCCCTGTAAATTCAGGATAGATGTCAATATCACCAGACCGCAGTGCTTGAAAAACAAAGGACGTCTTACCAAGACCAGGCTTAAGATTGACTTGGATATCTGTATCCTGCTCAATTAAAAGCTTATACATGGAGATCAAAATTTCAGGCTCTGACCCCAGCTTCCCTCCAATGGTGATCTCTTTCTTTTCTTGTTGAAACAGCAATGGGGCAGCGACAACTGCTCCTGCTATTACAGCAAAGACCGTCACAGAGATCACGGTTTTTTTAAAGGAGATTTTCTCAAGTGTCCGCAAAACCACATCAAATAAGAGCGCAAGTAATGCAGCTGGAATAGCTCCAATGATGATCAAAGACATATCATTTCGATCAATTCCAAGCAAAATCAGACTCCCTAATCCACCTGCCCCAATAAGAGCTGCAAGAGTGGCTGTCCCTACAATCAGGACCATCCCCGTTCGGATACCTGCCATGATCACCGGCATAGCAAGAGGGAGTTCTACTTTTAATAAGCGTTTGCGGTGATTCATTCCCATAGCGAGCGCCGCTTCTCGCAGCGACGGATCGACCTCACGAATGCCTGTATATGTGTTCCTTAAAATAGGAAGAAGAGCATAGACGACAAGAGCGATAATTGCGGGCACTTGACCAATCCCAACGAGAGGAATCAGCAGTCCAAGCAGCGCCAAAGACGGAATTGTCTGCAAGACAGCCGTCACCCCAATGATCCACTCTGCTATCTTAGGGACTCTCGTTAAATAAATCCCTAATGGAATGGCAATCAAAATCGCTAGAAATAACGCAATGAAGGAAATTTGAATATGCTCAAGTAAGGCGTGTCCGAGCTGATCTTTTCGAGCCCATAGCACACTGGTCCATTCATTCATGTGTCTCGCCCCTCTCAGCAGAAGTACCGGCTAAATACTGAATCACCGCTTGACGAGTGATGAGCCCGATCCGTTCCCCATCCTTTTCAACAACAAGCTCTTCATGCTCTGCCAGTCGAGATAGAACCTCTTCCAGCGTCGCATGGATGGAGACCGCCTCATCGCCTAACAGATCATCTTGAGGCATGGGCTGATAAATAGTTGTCAGCTCAAATGCTTGATGGTCTACATGACGGGCAGCTCCTGAAACAAACTCCCGCACAAATGGATTAACTGGATGCTGAATCAATTCCTCTGGGCGTCCAACCTGCACCACTTTTCCTTCATTCATCACACATATTCGATCTCCAAGCTTCATGGCTTCCTGCATATCATGTGTCACAAAAACGATGGTCTTTTGAATACGGCGCTGTAACTCAAGCAGATCATCTTGTAATTTCTCTCTCGTCAGTGGATCTAACGCACTAAAAGGTTCATCCATTAGGACAATCTCAGGATCAGCAGCAAGTGCCCGTGCTACGCCGACTCGCTGCTGCTGTCCTCCTGAAAGCTCTGCTGGCTTTCGATGTCGATAGGTAGAAGGCTCAAGCCCCACCATGAACATCAACTCATCAACACGCTGATTCGTCTCAGTCCGCTTCCATTGTTTCAGCTCTGGCACTACAGCAATATTCTCTTCTATGGTCATATGAGGGAACAACGCTATTTGCTGAAGCACATAACCAATATCCCAGCGCAGCTCATAAATATCATAATCGCTGATGGTTCGACCCTTTATGTAAATCTCACCTTCTGTAGAAGAGATGAGACGATTAATCATTTTCAAAGTCGTCGTTTTCCCGCTTCCACTAGGTCCAATCAATACAAAAAATTCACCTTTCTGAATCTCCAAATCAACAGATTGAACGGCATAGCGGTCATCAGAAAATTGCATCGATACATTCTTAAATTCAATCATCTTCCCACGCCCTGACTGCAAGTATATTTTAAAATACCAATATGACAGATTAACCTAGTATTTGTATAGAACAAACTGTCACGTTGACTCTCTTTTTACATACTTCCCCTAGTTAGACTGCCAGAAACGGCTTTCTCATAAAAGTGAGACAAATAAAAAAAGCGAAGAGCTCAAGGCCCTTCGCTTTTAAGTCAACGACTTACTCACCAGTAACGTATGGAAGTAATGCCATTTGACGTGATTTTTTAATCGCTAATGTCAATTTACGTTGATACTTAGCGCTAGTTCCTGTTACACGACGAGGTAAAATTTTACCACGCTCAGAAACAAACTTTCTAAGAAGATCAACATCTTTGTAATCGATGTGCGTGATTCCGTTAGAAGTAAAGAAACATACTTTACGACGTTTCGCACGACCGCCTCTGCGTCCACCTGCCATTTGTTTTCACACCTTTCCTTTGGTCATTTTTTTCAGATCAATTAGAATGGCAAATCATCATCGGAGATGTCAATCGGTTTACCATCATTCGCAAATGGGTCATCATTGAAGCTATTTCCCTGATTACGATTTTGGTTGTTTTGATTGCCATATGGATTTTGACTTGGTTCATTTCCAAATGGATTCTGATCATTTTGGCTACCGCCATAATACTGGCCTCCGCTATTGCCACCGCCGCTGTATCCACCTGAACCAGCACCGCCGCTTTTAGGCTCAAGAAATTGAACACTTTCAGCTTGAACTTCTGTCACGAAGACACGCTGTCCTTGCTGGTTTTCATAGTTTCTTGTCTGCAAGCGACCGTCTACACCGGCAAGACTTCCTTTTTTCAAGAAATTAGCCACGTTCTCGGCTTGTCTTCTCCAAGTAACACAGTTAATGAAATCGGCTTCACGCTCTCCAGATTGATTCGTAAACGTACGATTCACAGCTAGAGTAAACGTGGCTACAGCCGCACCATTAGGCGTGTAGCGAAGCTCAGGGTCTTTTGTTAGTCTTCCGACCAATACAACACGGTTTAGCATATTGAAAGACCACCTTTAAATATATATTTCAATGATTTATTCTTCTTCTTTAACAACAATGTGGCGAATGATATCGTCACTGATCTTAGCTAAGCGGTCAAATTCTTGAACTGCTGCAGCGTCAGATTGAACGTTTACGATTTGGTAGAAACCTTCACGGAAATCGTTGATTTCGTATGCAAGACGACGTTTACCCCAATCCTTTGTTCCAGTGATCTCCGCACCGTTAGAAGTTAACACGTTATTAAAACGGTCGATAACTGCTTTTTTAGCCTCATCGTCAACTGTTGGGCGGATGATGTACATAACTTCGTACTTTCTCATCTGATTGCACCTCCTTTTGGTCTAAGCGGCCCTATACGGGCAAGGAGCAATAAATTATATTACTCACAATTGTATATTATAACAAATTACTTTGCCTATGACAAGAACCTATACGTTAAAACGGAAATGAATGACGTCTCCATCTTTCACTATATATTCTTTACCTTCTAAACGAACTTTTCCTGCTTCTTTTGCAGCAGACATACTTCCGCCAGCTAGTAAATCTTCATAAGCAACCGTTTCAGCACGAATAAATCCACGCTCGAAGTCCGTATGAATGATTCCAGCACATTCCGGCGCCTTCATTCCTTTTTTAAATGTCCAAGCACGTACTTCTTGCTCACCTGCTGTGAAATACGTAGCTAAACCTAGAAGTGAATAAGACGCTTTAATCAACTGATCTAGACCTGATTCTTTAATGCCAAGCTCTTCAAGGAACATTTGCTTCTCTTCTCCTTCAAGCTCTGCAATTTCAGACTCAATCTTCGCACAAACGACGATGACTTCAGCGTTTTCGCCAGATGCAAACTCACGAATTTGCTGTACATATTCGTTTCCGTCCTGATCTGCTACTTCGTCCTCACTCACATTTGCTACATACAGAATAGGTTTTGACGTGAGTAAATGAAGTTGCTTCACAAGCTTCTGCTGCTCATCTGTAAATTCAACCGATCTTGCAGATTTTCCAGCTTCAAATGCGTCCTTCAGCTTTTCCAAAATATCAAATTCAGCTACCGCTTCCTTATCTTTTTGTTTCGCAAGCTTACTCACACGAGTTAAACGCTTTTCAACCGTTTCTAGATCAGCCAAAATCAATTCTAAATTAATCGTTTCAATATCTGACACTGGGTCAACCTTACCTGACACATGTGTAATGTTATCATCAGCAAATGCTCTCACCACGTGACAGATTGCATCTACTTGACGAATGTGAGAAAGGAATTTATTCCCTAAACCTTCTCCTTTAGATGCACCTTTCACAATACCAGCAATATCAGTGAATTCGAAAGCAGTCGGAACTGTCTTTTTTGGCTGCACTAATTCTGTCAGTTTTTGCAAACGCTCGTCTGGAACTTCTACAATTCCGACGTTTGGATCAATGGTACAGAACGGATAGTTAGCAGACTCCGCTCCAGCCTGTGTAATTGCATTAAATAGCGTTGACTTCCCGACGTTAGGTAAGCCAACAATACCAGCTGTTAAAGCCATTCTTTCATCTCCTCTATATGAAACGTGCTCGTTATACTGCGTAATATGAACCTAGAGCAATTATAAGTAGGTTTACATGAAAAGACAAGCTAACCATCATGCATTTTCAATAGAAGAAACATTACCAAAAAGACTAAATCGGAGCTTTAAAATGAGAAATTGCAGCTGTTTCTCTGAACAAAAGACAAATTTCATCAAAAAAGCATGAGGCCTACTTAAGCAGTTGGCTCCTCATGCTTGACGAGAATTTTCTTCATTTTTCGTTCAAAATCTCTTCTTGGGATCATCACGCTGTGCCCGCACCCTTCGCATTTAATACGAATATCCATGCCCAAACGAATAACTTTCCACCGATTGGCACCACATGGATGGGGTTTTTTCATTTCAACGACGTCATGTAACCCAAATGCTTTGTCTGCCATCAGCATTCACCTCTCTTGCTCACTTCATTAAATCTATTGTACAAAAAAATGCCGATGGAGAGCAATGCACAAAATAAAGAGCCGCTGTCATGTATCAATCCCGTTCTTTTTTATAGAAAAAACCCTTCTTTTAGATCATTTTATTTGTGACCAATAGTTACTTAAACTCCGCTTTTTTTCAATATTGTCACAAACACTGTAGGTCAAAAGGTTTTTATTGGTAGAACGCTGTGGTTTTTCCATATTTTTTGATTTATGATATCTGCATAAATGTTATGTGAGGGAGCAGGTACGATGGTCAATCGAAAGGATAGATTAACCGACAAAGATTATAAAATCATATCCGATCACGCTGGAAACGCAGAGAATTACCAGCAGAACCATACGATAGAAGTAGGTCAGCATACGCTCACTGTCAACGATTTTCTAAAAATAGATCATCAATTATATGGTTTAACGATGCAGCAGGAACAGTCAGATGAGTTCATTGTCGCGTTTCACTGTCCTCTGCCAAAACAAATGACGGTGACATCGACACAAGATGTTCAAACGGCTACCCAATCATTGTTAAAAACGGATTATGCCTACCCCATTGAAAGAAAATCCTTAGCCGGGAAACAAGATCATGTCTTTTTTAAAGGGAAGGAATACATCGAGGACGTCTGTCAGAAGCACCCGAATGCAACCATCTATCTCACTGGACAAGCGCTTGCCGGTGCTGTTTGTGCTTACATTGCGACAGAACAGCCAGCTGTCAAAAAAGCCATCACATTCGATAGCCCAAATATATGGAGCAGCCTGGCACCTTCCATTCAGCAAAAAGCAGTAGAAGGAAAATATACCCATGTTCTCACGGAATATATTCAACCCAATCATTATGTAGGTTTACTCAATCGCCATGATCATGGAGTTGGACAAGTCAAGTACACCGTACCACCCCGGGAGCAGGGATCGGTCCAAGAATCCATAAAATATAAACCAAGAGAAATTGACACCTTTTTAAGATCAGCTTTTGCATCAATGAATATAGAGTGGAACGAATCATTTGATACAAATGCATTTTTAGCTCTCGTTTCAGGAGAATTCAAAGTAAATGGGTATTCATTCCATTCGAATGGAACCGCTCGTATTTTAGATGAACAGCTTGATCACAATACAAGTTTTACAGCGATGCTTTTACAAGAAATCCATTCAGGCCGTGCATATGCACAAAGCGGGCTTGAAATTATCATAAAATCCCATTTACTAAAAAATTCATCATATGATCTACAAAGTATTATTGAACATGAAGTACACACTGTATTTGAGAAAATAGATGGAATTGATGATAGTGTAAAAGATGCCGTCCATCATGTAAAACAAGAACTGAAAGGACTTGTCGGCTTCGGTCACTATGATTTATTAACCCATAGCGATGTAGAAGCACTGTTAGAGGAAGTAAGGATGGAGCAGCCGCAATCAACCTTTTATTCTCATGAAAAACAACTGAATGCCTTGTACACCTTGAGAGACTACGAACAAGAACTTTCCACCCTTTCAAGACATATGTACACAATGGGTGATGACTATGCCAAGGCAGATAGACGCCTTGCGATGCAAATGGGTATTCGTTAAGAAAGGAGTCGCCATATGATCAATCAAAATAAACCTCCTAGTGACGCCCAGCGTTTCTTGCAAAATGTGAGTGCCCGCCGCTCCATGTCTGTATTCGAAAGTCAATCTGCACCACAAACACAATCTCAATCACCTGAAGAAATTGCCGCTATTCAGGCCATGCGCAGAGAAGGACAACGAAAAGATTTAAAGCGATTGCTGAAAATGCGGCTTCACGACGAATTGGCAAATACCCGCATGCACTTGGAGTACCAATTATCCAAAACAGAAGACATGATGAACCAGACAACCATTGTCAAACAGCATGTATCCCAGCATTTAAAGGGACAAGCCATCTCAGAAATAGAGGAACGCATGCAGCGTCTCCAGCACATGCCTGTATATGACGATATCAAGGAAGCGATTGATTCCATTCGGATAAAATAAGCACTTCTCTTTGAAAGAGAGGTGTTTATTTTATTTTATCAGTATAATTTTTAGAACGGAAAAATATCTTTTTACTTAAAATCGGATACAGCATTAAACAGACAAGCAAATAAAGATTGAGCAAGCTGTAAATCGGATACAAGAAAGCAATTAAATCAGCAAATCCAAGAGAGGTTAAAGGTGCCATCAAAAGAAGCATGATGAATACAATGAACCAGCGGGGCATTCGTACAAAAGAGAGCATGCGGCTGGATAAACCAAATAATCCCGCAGCAGTTGTTGTATAAATCGCTAAACAAAGAACAATGGTCATAAACACAAACAATGATGTTGGTGCCCCCTCTAATACTGTAAACAAAGGAATCCCTTCTGCTGAAAGACTCCCAGAAATATCAACTAGTATTTCGTTATACACATAAGAAATGACACCAAAAATCAAACCGCTTAATATACTTGCAACCTTGGCCTCTCCAAGCCCCTTCATTTCTTTCCCCACTGAAGATAGCACCGCCACAACAGATAATATATTCAAAGAAGCAAAGACGATACTGGCAGGCCAATTGTATTGCTGGCCAAAATCAATTCTCCACATATGATCATGATTCATATAATAAAAAACAAACGCATAGATGAGCCCCGCCACCAAAATTGGTATAATGAAGGCATTCACAGATAAGAGCCCTTTCACATCCCAGAAAAAAATCATAAATGAGAATAAACAAAATGCACCGATTCCAACCCAAAATGGCACATGATACATCTCAAGTGTCACCCCGCCACCGGCAATCATGACTGTTGTTGTCGTGAATAGATAAAGAACAATTAAAATATCATACACCTTGGCCAGCCAAGGACCTACAAGACGCTCTAACACCGGCACAAAATGATCAGCACGCACCTCATAACTGATTTTTAACACCACATAGGTCGACAGCATAAACATGAGCGTAAACAGTAGAATGGCTAGTCCGCTATCAAGGCCAAAAAACTGCCAAATTTCTTGACCAGAGGCATATCCCGCTCCTATCAAGCTTCCTAAAATTAAAAGCGTCCACCTTGAACCAGCCTTCCACACAATCATCACCTCATAGGTATAGAATTAAGCTTGTTTCCGTATACTGTTACTAACTACTATGACAAGGAAGTGAGACCTATGAATAGCAAGAACGGTCTTTTTTTAAGAAATAGGGTGAAAGAATACGTGTCCCATACGGATACAAATGCCATTCAGCAGCTTAAAAGTATTTTATTCTCGCATCTTCAGAAAGCAGGAAAAAGACCCGTTGCCATCGTCTGCATAGGAACAGACCGCTCAACCGGTGACTCTCTAGGTCCACTTGTAGGAACAAAGCTTTCAAGTCTTGATTTAAAAAAGCTGCATGTATACGGCACTCTCTCTGACCCAGTGCATGCGGTCAATTTAAAGGAAAAGCTCGCTGAAATTGAACAAGCTCATAAACACCCATTTATCGTAGCCGTTGATGCCTGTTTAGGGAGAGTGAAAAGTGTAGGATCGTTTCAAATTGGAGAAGGACCGTTAAAGCCCGGTGCAGGTGTGCAAAAAGAGCTGCCAGAAGTAGGCAATATTCATATTAATGGAATCGTCAACGTGAGCGGTTTTATGGAATACTTCGTTCTCCAAAACACACGTCTTCATCTTGTAATGTCTATGGCCAATACACTGTCTGAAAGTCTATCCCACATTGATCAAATGGATTGGACGAGAGAAAAAAGCCGTTCTCTCTTCACCCCTATTCAAAATATCACGGGAAGAATATAAAAAAGACCACCTCATATCAAGATGGTCATTCCGATGATTCTCTCGTAGAAAGCAATTCAAGGATTCTTTCTAAATCTTCATTTGAGAGAAATTCAATCTCAATTTTCCCTTTTTTCTTCTGTTTCTTGATCGTCACTGAAGTACCAAAGTAATTTTGTAAGAAAGATTCTCTTTCTTTCAACACGCGATCCTTTGGTGCTTCTTTTTTCTTTGTTTCACGTGGAACATTTTCATTTAATTGCTGAACAAGTTTCTCAACCTGACGGACATTTAATCCTTCGTCCACGACCTTCTTTACCAATGGCGCCAGCTTCTTTTTGTTTTTCAAACTAAGCAGCGTGCGTCCATGTCCCATGGATAATGTTCCATCCGCAATCAGCTTCTGTACTTCATCCGGTAATGTTAATAAACGAAGGTGGTTCGCAATATGCGGTCTGCTTTTGCCTAATCGCTTAGCTAATTCCTCCTGAGTCACACTTAAGTGATCTAGTAAGGAGGCATAGGCTTCCGCTTCCTCTAATGGAGATAAATCCTCGCGCTGTAAGTTTTCTAAAAGAGCGATCTCCCTCATCAGTGTTTCTGAAAATTCCCTGACGATCGCAGGAATCGTTGTCAAACCAGCTTGTTGTGCTGCACGGAAACGGCGTTCTCCTGCAACAATGTCATATCCTTTAATCGATTTACGAACAATAATCGGCTGTAAAACACCATGCTGCTGAATTGATTCTTTGAGATCAGACAATGCATCATCATCAAACGTTTTCCTTGGCTGATAAGGGTTCGGGCGCAAATCCTTCAACTTAATTTCTTCGACAGTTTCTTCATTGGAATCCACATTGTTAAATAGTGCATTAATACCCTTTCCAAGACCTTTAGCCATTCGCATCCACTTCCTTTGCTAAGTCTAAATAGACATCTGCACCTCTTGAACGTGGATCATACAAGATAATAGGTTTCCCATGACTAGGCGCTTCACTTAGTCTCACATTTCTCGGAATCACGGTCTGATAGACTTTATCTCTAAAGTATTTTTTTACTTCTTCGATGACTTGGATTCCAAGATTTGTTCTTGCATCAAGCATTGTCAGTAAGACACCTTCAATGGCAAGGTCGGTATTTAGATGTTTCTGCACAAGACGAACCGTATTCAACAATTGACTCAATCCTTCAAGCGCATAATATTCACACTGAACCGGTATTAAAACAGAATCGGATGCAGTTAACGCATTAATCGTCAGTAACCCAAGTGATGGCGGGCAGTCAATAATCATATAATCATAATTTTGCTTCACAGATTCAAGTGCTCTTTTCAGCCTCACTTCACGTGAGATCGTAGGCACAAGCTCAATTTCCGCCCCTGCAAGCTGTATCGTCGCAGGAATGACATCAAGATTTTCGACCTCTGTCGTCTTAATCACATCAAGTACATCTGCATCGTCTACTAAAATATCGTACACGCACTTCTCTACATCGGCCTTCTCAATCCCAATACCACTCGTGGCATTTCCCTGCGGATCAATATCAACTAACAACACTCGTTTTCCTATGTATGCTAAACACGCACCCAAATTAACAGAAGTTGTCGTCTTCCCAACGCCGCCCTTCTGGTTGGTAATCGCTATGATTTTCCCCACGATGTCACCCACTTTCAACTTAACAAGTTTCTCATTCATTCATACTTCCTATTCTATCAAAAAAAGTATGAAACGTTTGCTTTTTTTGTTTCTCCATTATAAATTCGTGAATGAATCTGTGTTTCCGTACATGGATAGATGCATAAAAACGCGCTTAGAAGATATATTAATATATCTTTTTGAAGAAAATAACGAGACAAAAAACCCCCACTTTTCATGAAAAGTGAGGGAGATACAATCAAAAGTTTAACCCGCCAATTTTACGGCCTTCGCTCACAATGACTTTAGGTGTCACTGTTTTATAGTTCTTCTTTTTCAAAAACCCATAGGGTGCTTTAATGGTAAATGTGGCATGTCCAACAGCGTCCCCGGTTTTCGCGTAAGCCTGCCATACAATCTTTGAACAATAAGTAGGGTCCAAGGATTGAATAGACATAGTGATCGAATATCGAGCCTTCGGATGGTCTTTCACGTAATCGTGCGCCCAATCCCCAGCTAAATCTGCCTTTTCCTGATGATTAATCCGAATCACCTTTGTATTGGCACTATAGCGAAACCAGCTTTGAATGGAATCAATATTTGGATGCTGCCGGAACCCAGGAATGGATGCATAGCTTTTCTCATTAATGACGATGCCTGCATGACCAATTAAACCATTCAAAGCACCAGTGCTCGTCACCAATATATCCCCTTTTTGAGGCATAATATCGGTTCCAGGATACGGTTTACCAAAAAGATGGCGAATGGTATTCGGCCTTTCATCTGTTACCATTTCATCCTGTTTGTTTTGCCGTAAGCCATAGTTCTCCAAATCATCATCAGCTGTGATGACATCGATCGCATCGTCCTGAGACGCTTGCTCTTGATTTAATTGTTGAACCGTTACATCTGTCGAAACCACACCTTGTTTCTTCAGAGCACTGAGTTCTTCTTTTGTAATCGTTTCTTCCGCTGAATGAGTATCATGATTCGTTGACGTGCTCACAGCAAACACAGTCGTTTCATTTGAAAAAAGAGAAAAAGAGATTAGTAAATAACAGATAATAGCAAAAATAGTCTTTTTCATTTTCATTGGTTATATGTCACCTCCCTTCTACTATGAAAATCATATTTTACCAATTAATTAATAATAAGTAAATATCATGAATTTAAGGGAAGGAAAGACAAAAAAAGCTGACGAGTAATGCTCATCAGCTTTTTTCTATTTAGGAATGCGAATGGTTAATTGGATATATTCCTCAAATTCTTCTTCCTCGGTATTTATTTTAAGTCCGCTATCTTCTACCATATGGAGAGACTGACGAATGGTATTCATCGCAATTCGCGTATCTCGGCTAAACGCCTTACGTTTCGGCTTCGGTTTGCGATCTGTTTTTTGTTCAAGCATCTTCACTACACGCTCTTCAGTCTGTTTCACATTTAGCTGCTTTTCAATGATTTCCTGCAACAGCGTGATTTGTAATTCTGGAAGCTTTAGAGGTACAAGTGAACGGGCATGCCTCTCAGAGATTTTTTTCTCCAAAATGGCTTGCTGTACCTCTTCAGGCAACTTTAAAAGTCTTAGTTTGTTTGCAACAGTCGATTGTCCCTTACCTAAACGCTGAGCAAGCGCTTCTTGCGTTAAATCATGAAGCTCTAAAAGACGTGCATAAGCATGAGCCTCTTCAATTGCAGACAGCTCTTCTCTTTGCAAATTTTCAATCAATGCCACAGATGCCGTTTCCGTATCAGTAAAATCTTTTATAATAGCGGGGATTTTCTCCCATTGAAGAGTTTGTACCGCTCTCCAACGTCTTTCGCCGGCGATCAGTTCATATTTTCCTTCTTCTTCTGTTGGTCTAACAACAATCGGTTGAATAATGCCATGGGTATGAATGGTTGTGGCCAGCTCTTGTATCTTTTCTTCTGAAAAAATGGTGCGTGGCTGAAAACGGTTAGGCATAATTGTGTCGACCGGGAGCTCCTGTATCTCTTCCTTTAATGTATCATGCTCAGCAATCTCTGCCTCTATTTCGGTATCACGCTCAGGTTGTTCTTTGTCACCAAGCCCGAAGAAGCGTGAGAGTGAATGCTTCATGAACCTACACCACCTTTAAAAACTACCTTTTTATAATTCTATTTTCTCATGTTTTTTCCTTCTGTAAAATCATAAATATTGAAGAAAAACCGACCTTTTACATGATCAACCTTCTATTGGTGATTTATTAGGTGTTCCTGGTTTTCTAGGATATTTTTTTGGTGTTTGTTTTTTCTTTTCAATGACAATGATGTTCCGTTCGCTTTCTTCTAAAGGAAGAACAAAGGAATGCTTTTCAACAACCTCTCCTCCGAGGACAGTGAAAGCTTTTTTTCCTGCTTGCATCTCTTCATCTGCAGCAGATGCTTTTAATGCAACAAACAATCCTTCCTTTTTCACAAGAGGCAGGCATAGTTCGCTCAAGACAGATAAGCGCGCAACTGCTCTAGCGGTGACAAGGTCATAGCTTTCACGTTGATCTTTACGTTGTCCAAAGGTCTCCGCACGATCATGATAAAAAGTAGTATCTTGTAAGTTTAACCCTTTTGCTAACTCATTGAGAAACGTAATGCGTTTCTGGAGAGAATCAACAATGGTCACATGTAGATGAGGGAAACAAATTTTAAGAGGAATGCTTGGAAAACCAGCACCAGCTCCAATATCACAAATTGTTGTCACATTGTGAAAATCAATAAAAAATGCTGCTGATATCGAGTCATAAAAATGCTTTAAATATACTTCTTCCTTTTCTGTAATGGACGTTAAATTCATCTTCTCGTTCCATTCTACAAGCATATGGAAGTAAGTTTCAAATTGTTCAAGCTGCACTGGAGAAAGAGTGATCCCTTTCTCCTCTAGTGCTGCTGTAAATTGTTCAATGTTCATGCCGACATCCTTTCTACTCTGCTATCTTCGCAATACGTCCCTGCTCCAAATACACTAAAAGGATAGAAATATCAGCAGGGTTAACGCCTGAAATACGAGAAGCCTGTGCAACAGAAAGCGGTCGGACTTCTTTTAGCTTTTGCTTCGCTTCAGTTGCAATCCCTTTGATGGCATCATAATCGATTCGATCCGGAATCTTTTTGTTTTCCATCTTTTTCAGCTTTTCAACTTGTTGGAGCGACTTTTCGATATAACCTTCATATTTAATTTGAATCTCTACCTGTTCACACACATCAGCAGGAAGCGATGTGTCAGCAGGAGCTAGTTTCACAACAGATTCATAGTTCATCTCTGGGCGCTTCATCAGATCACTAGCGCGAATACCGTCCTTCAATTCACTTCCACCAAGTGAACGAATATATTCCTGTGTCTCTACTGTAGGTTTAATAATGACAGAATATAAACGTTTTTTCTCTGCTTCAATGGCCTCTTTTTTCTGTGTGAATGCTTGGAATCTCTCTTCAGAAATTAAACCAATGTTATATCCAAGTTCCGTTAATCTTAAATCAGCATTGTCATGACGCAGAAGTAAGCGGTACTCTGCACGAGAAGTTAAAAGACGGTAAGGTTCATTTGTACCCTTCGTGACAAGATCATCAATGAGAACACCGATATATGCATCAGATCGGCTTAAAATGACTTCTTCTTTACCCAATGCTTTTCTTCCTGCATTGATACCTGCCATAATTCCTTGACCTGCAGCTTCCTCATAACCAGAGGTACCATTAATTTGGCCAGCTGTATATAATCCAGAAATTTTCTTCGTCTCAAGTGTCGGCCACAATTGTGTAGGCACAATCGCATCATACTCAATGGCATAACCCGCTCGCATCATTTGTACATTTTCAAGTCCTGGAATGGTTGACAGCATTCGTTGCTGTACATCCTCTGGCAGACTTGTAGATAAACCTTGAACATACACTTCTTGCGTATTACGGCCTTCTGGCTCTAAGAAAATTTGATGTCTCGGTTTATCATTAAAACGAACCACCTTATCCTCAATAGACGGGCAGTATCTAGGACCTGTTCCTTTAATCATACCTGAATACATAGGAGAACGGTGAAGATTCTCATCAATAATTTGATGAGTCTCTAAACTCGTGTATGTTAACCAGCATGGTAATTGATCTGTAATATATTCCACAGTTTCATAAGAAAACGCACGTGGTACATCGTCACCTGGTTGAATTTCCGTCTTACTATAATCAATCGAGTGGCTGTTTACTCGAGGTGGTGTCCCAGTTTTAAAGCGAACCAAATCGAATCCTAATTCTGCTAGATGATCCGATAATTTAATGGAAGGCTGCTGATTATTAGGACCGCTTGAATAAGAAAGATCCCCTAAAATAATGCGGCCTTTTAAGAAAGTACCAGTCGTTAGAACAACAGACTTCGCGCGATAATTTGCACCTGTTTGAGTCACAACACCTTTACATTCATCATCTTCTACAATTAAATGGTCTACCATCCCTTGCAGCATTGTTAGGTTTGGTTCATTTTCCATTGTTTTTTTCATTTCGTGCTGATATTGAAACTTATCTGCTTGCGCTCTTAACGCACGGACAGCAGGTCCTTTCCCAGTATTCAGCATACGCATTTGAATATGTGTCTTATCTATATTTCGTGCCATTTCTCCGCCTAGCGCATCAATTTCTCTGACGACAATCCCTTTAGCGGGACCTCCTACGGACGGATTACATGGCATAAAAGCAACCATATCGAGATTGATGGTCAATACAAGTGTTTTGGCGCCCTGTCTTGCAGAAGCAAGAGCAGCCTCAACACCAGCATGACCGGCACCGACGACGATTACATCATATTGGCCAGCTTCATAACCCATTTCTTTTGTTCCTCCCTTTACTTTCCTAAACAGAATTGAGAGAATAACTGATCAATTAAGCTTTCATGAACAGCATCCCCAATAATTTCACCTAGCTGCTCCCAACAGCGTGTTAAATCTATTTGAACAATGTCGATCGGTACATCCATTTCAATTCCTTCTAGAGCATCCTCAATCGATTGTTTTGCTTCTTGAAGGAGCGCAATATGCCTAGTATTGCTCACATACGTTAAATCTCCACTTTCAATTGAGCCAGTGAAGAATAATGATTGAATAGCCATTTCAAGCTCATCAATCCCTTTTTCTTGCAATAAAGATGTTGTCACGACTGGACGATCTTTCGCTAACTCTTTTACTTTTTCTACATCAAGTTTAGGCTCAAGATCAGTCTTATTGACAATCACAATAATATCCATACCTGAGACAGCCTCAAATAGCTTAATATCTTCCTCAGATAACTCTTCACTATAATTGAGCACAAGTAAAATCAGGTCAGCTTCTTTTAAGACCTGTCTTGATCGTTCGACCCCAATACGCTCAACAATGTCTTCAGTCTCACGTATACCCGCAGTATCTACTAAACGGAGCGGTACTCCTCTTACATTCACATATTCCTCGATGACATCTCTGGTTGTTCCAGGAATATCGGTCACAATCGCCTTTGTTTCCTGAACAAGACTATTTAATAAGGAAGACTTCCCAACATTTGGCCTTCCAATAATAACAGTAGATAAGCCCTCACGTAGGATTTTCCCCTGCTGTGAAGTCGTTAGAAGCGATTCAATTTCCTTTTTCACAGATGTCGCCTTCTCAACTAAGACTCGATGTGTCATTTCTTCCACATCGTCATACTCTGGATAATCAATATTCACTTCTACATGGGCAAGTGTCTCCAATATCTCACCACGAAGACGTTTAATCAAACCGGAGAGACGTCCCTCCATTTGAGTCATTGCGACATTCATCGCACGATCAGTTTTTGCACGAATCAAGTCCATTACGGCTTCTGCTTGTGACAAGTCGATTCTTCCATTTAGGAAAGCACGTTTTGTAAACTCACCTGGCTCCGCTAATCTCGCTCCTTCTTTTAAAGCAAGCTGCAAGACTTTATTGACCGTGACAATTCCGCCATGGCAGTTGATCTCAATAACGTCTTCTCTCGTAAATGTTTTTGGCGCTCTTAATACAGACACCATGACCTCTTCTATCACTTGCTCGGTACTTGAATCTACAATATGACCATAATGAATTGTATGAGAATCCACTGATACAAGTTTTTTCTCCTTAGGCCCCTTATACATGCGATCAGCAATCTGAACTGCATCAGGCCCGCTTAAACGTATAATGGCAATTGCCCCTTCACCCATTGGTGTAGAAATTGCTGCAATTGTATCCACCGCTCATTCACCTCTTTCTCTATTCAATAGACAGTCTTATATCTATTAAATGGACGTTGTCCATCTCTATATCAAAAACGCTTAATCCAAAATTTAAAGATACCACAAATGCATGCGAAGCGAAAGTAGCCCACATTTAATTATCCACAGTTTTGCACCCTGTCTATTTTAACACTTAACTTATCCACATGTGAATAACGACGTTCTAAACTTGTCTTCACATCTTACACCTAAATCCAATAAATTAAAACGCCCTTCTCCCTTTGCAACTAAGGGAAAATGACGTTTTCGATCTAAATAACACACTAACTTTTTAGAAATAAAGGAGGAATCTACTATTAAAAGGTAATTTTTCAATAAAAAAAGACTAAAATCCAGCTTTGCTGAATCTTAGCCTTTCTGCTATTTTTTATACATCACCACAACATGACGCTTGCTGCCTGTATCTTCGGATGCCGTGGCAAGTTCTTTAGAAAATGCTGCAATCGTATCATGAACGACTTTTCGTTCATTCGAAGGCATCGGTTCTAAATGAACCTTTCTCTTCGTTTTTAAAACACGGTTTGCCGTTTTGATTGCATATTGTTCAAGTGCTTCTTGTCGTTTCTTCCTATAATCTCCAATATCAATTGTAATATGATGATACTGATCAGAATAAGAATTAAACACTAACTGCACCAAGGTTTCTAAAGAGTACAGTGTTTGTCCTCTTTTTCCAATCATTAATGAAGTTTTGTCTCCATTAATGTGAAAAGAGATCTTTTTCGTTTCTTTTTTCGAAACAATGTTTGCTTTAGGATCAATTGATTTAACAATTTTATCTAAATACTGTGTTGCTAATTTGAGCGCATCTCGCTTTTCTACTAACTTGACAACAGCTTGTCTTTTACCAAATAATCCTAAAAACCCTTTCTTTCCTTCATCTACTATTGTGATATCTACTTCTTCTTGTAGTAGTTGAATTTGTTTCAGTCCGGAATCTACTGCTTCTTCGACTGTGCGACCGACAGCAGTTATTTCCTTCATTTTTTGTTCCCGCCAGCTTTTTCTTTTGTATCAACTTTTACTTGAGGTGTTTTAATGACCAACGTTTGAATGATCATGAAAATGTTACCTACAACCCAGTACAGTGAAAGTGCCGCTGGGAAACTGATTGCAAATACAATGATCATAATTGGCATCACCCAAAGCATAATCGCCATTTGAGGGTTGTCCGAAGGATTGCCAGCCATCATTAGCTTCTGCTGAATAAAAGTAGCTACACCTGCAATAATCGGTAACAGGAATAATGGATCTGGACTGCCTAAGTCAAACCATAAGAAAGTATGCTTCTTGATTTCAGCTGTTCTCATGATCGCATGATAAAAACCAATTAAGATTGGCATTTGAATTAAGATTGGGAAACACCCTGCTAATGGATTTACACCATTCTTTTGGAAAAGAGCCATTGTTTCCTGTTGAAGCTGCTGCTGTGTTTTCTGGTCTTTTGAGCTATATTTTTCACGAAGCTTCTTTAGTTCTGGCTGAAGTGCTTGCATTGCTTTTGTACTTCTTAACTGTTTAATCATTAATGGTAAAATGAGCAAACGAATCAAAAGAGTTACAATAATAATCGCTACACCATAGTTTTCACCAGTTAAGTTTGCCATGTAAGTGATTAATTGAGATAGCGGGTATACAATGTAAGAATTCCAGAATCCCTTACTATCTGATGTGATTGGTTCATTGATTTGTGTACATCCTGCCAATAGAACCAACACGCCAATCAAGCTAAATATTAGTAATAATCGCCTTTTCAACAAGATTCCTCCCATTACTTCAAACTTTATTTAAGTTGGAATTGATTACGAAAGTGACTCACCTAATCAGTATGGTAACATTTTTTCATTACAAAGTGGTGGTTTCATTTTTATTCACTAGATGAAGGAAGCGCTTTTAAAAATTGATTCAACGAAAGTTTCTATTACGAAGACTTTTTCGGTTGTTGTTGATAAACAGCGGATTTTCTAAATAAATGCTGGAGAGACTTCTTTGTTTCTTCAAAGGTCAATTCGCTTGCTGGTTTTCGTGCGATAACAATGTAGTCTTTTTCTTGCTTTAGCTTATGACCTTCCTCTAAGAACACCTGACGGATCAATCGTTTAATCCGGTTTCTTATCACTGCATTACCTATCTTCTTACTGACAGACAATCCTAAACGCAGTTCTTCTTGATTTGGTTGGTCCAGCTGATAAATGACGAATTGGCGATTAGCCATTGATTGACCTTTTTTGAACACTGTTTGAAACTCTTCATTTTTTTTTAGCCTGTTTCGCTTCTTCATGTTTTCTTCCACTCCGATAAAAACTGACAGTTCATTTACGATTTTATGTAAAAAAGACCACTGACATTATTCAGTGGCCTAAGCTGATAATTTTTTTCTACCTTTGCTGCGGCGTCGCTTTAAAACTAGACGTCCGTTTTTAGAACTCATACGGCTGCGGAAGCCATGAACTTTACTACGCTTACGGTTATTTGGTTGAAACGTTCTTTTCATTTATGACACCTCCCTGAGGAATAGCTGTTTAAGACAGTCTAACTCATTATATTTGTGTAACCCATCGATTGTCAATATCAATGATAAAACTCTTATTATCAACCTTATAAGCATAACACAAGTTATCAAGTGAAGAAACCTTCTTTTTTAGTTTCCAGCATTTTATTCTTTTTTTCCTTCAAAAAAACCTTCAAAACAAGGTTGTGGATATTTTTCCGGCATATTTTGACTATCCACATCCATTATCGACATTTTTTTCACACAAATAACCTATGTGGATAATTATTTTTCAACAGGATGTAAAGTGTGTGGATAAGTTTGTGACACCCATTGCACCATCTTGTTTATTTTGATATTATATTTGTGTTTTAACTCTTAATTACTTATCTGGCCTATTTATCTTATCCACAATTTGTGGATAACCTGTGGAAAGTTATTACACAGCTTGTTGAATTGTTTATCCACAACCTGTGTAATTTGTCGAAAAGACGTTTTTCTACTATATTAATTGTTTTCAACAAAGTATGTGCACGAATGGTGATGACCATTTGCTCTTTTTCGTGTTCTATAACAGTTTGATACTGGTCATTTTAAAAAGAAAAGGAGGGGGGAGAAGCCTTATGGAAAATATTTTGGATCTGTGGAATAAAGCACTTCAAAAAATAGAGACAAAATTGAGCAAACCTAGTTTTGAAACATGGATGAAGTCCACTAAAGCCCATTCTCTTCAAGGAGATACGCTGACTATTACTGCACCTAATGAATTTGCAAGAGACTGGCTCGAGTCAAGATACCTTCACTTAATTGCAGATACCATCTATGAACTGACAGGCGAAGAGCTCAGCATCAAATTTATCATTCCTCAAAATCAGGACGAAGAGGAAGCCATGCCAAAATCTCCAATCAAAAAAATGTCGAAAGAAGAACCCGTTGAAATTCCACAAAATATGCTGAATCCAAAATATACATTTGATACTTTTGTTATTGGTTCAGGCAACCGTTTTGCTCATGCCGCTTCACTTGCAGTCGCAGAAGCACCAGCAAAAGCATATAACCCGCTTTTTATTTATGGGGGCGTTGGTTTAGGAAAGACTCACTTAATGCATGCGATCGGTCATTACGTCATCGACCATAATCCATCAGCCAAAGTGGTCTATCTATCATCTGAAAAATTTACAAATGAATTTATCAACTCAATCCGGGACAACAAAGCAGTCGATTTCCGTAATCGCTATCGGAATGTAGATGTGCTTTTGATAGATGATATTCAATTTTTAGCAGGAAAAGAACAAACACAAGAAGAGTTTTTCCATACATTCAACACACTTCACGAAGAAAGTAAGCAAATCGTCATTTCTAGTGACCGGCCGCCAAAGGAAATTCCGACACTTGAAGACAGATTACGCTCTCGATTCGAATGGGGCTTAATTACAGACATTACCCCGCCAGATCTAGAAACGCGTATTGCGATCTTACGTAAAAAAGCAAAAGCAGAAGGTTTAGACATTCCGAATGAAGTCATGCTTTATATTGCCAATCAAATCGACAGCAACATTCGGGAACTGGAAGGTGCTTTGATTCGTGTTGTTGCTTACTCTTCTTTAATCAATAAAGACATCAATGCTGATCTAGCAGCTGAAGCCCTAAAGGACATCATTCCTTCATCGAAACCTAAGGTGATTACAATTAAAGATATTCAAAGAATTGTAGGGCAGCAATTTAATATTCGATTAGAAGATTTCAAAGCGAAGAAACGTACGAAATCAGTTGCTTATCCAAGACAAATTGCGATGTATCTCTCTAGAGAAATGACAGATTCCTCTCTACCTAAAATCGGAGAAGAATTTGGTGGACGAGATCATACGACCGTCATTCATGCTCATGAGAAAATTTCAAAATTAATCGTTGAAGATGAACAGCTTCAGCAGCATGTCAAAGAGATCAAAGAACAACTAAAATAATCAAGCTGATAAGATAAGTACGGGAAAATGTGAATAACTAGAGCATAGTCATACACAGTCTGTCCACATGTGGATAGGCTGTCTTTCCTTTCTTTCTACTGACTTATCCACATATTCACAAGCCCTACTAGTACTTCTACGATTTTTATTAAATAAATATATATACATGTCATTAAGAAAAATTAGGAGGACCACTATGAAATTCACGATTCAAAAAGATCGTCTTGTTGAAAGTGTCCAAGATGTATTAAAGGCCGTATCCTCTAGAACAACGATTCCTATTTTGACAGGGATTAAAATTGTTGCATCTGACGAAGGGGTTTCTCTCACAGGGAGCGATTCTGATATCTCAATCGAATCTTTTATTCCTCAAAGAGATGGAGATTTAGAAGTCATTACAATTGATCGACCAGGAAGTATTGTGCTGCAAGCCCGCTTCTTTAGCGAAATCGTTAAGAAACTGCCTATGTCTACTGTCGAAATTGAGGTAGAACAAAATCATCTGACCATCATCCGCTCTGGTTCAGCAGAATTTAATTTAAACGGCTTAGATGCTGAAGAATATCCGCATCTGCCACAAATTGAAGAGCATCATGCTTTTCAAATTCCAACAGATTTGCTTAAAAACCTTATCCGTCAAACGGTTTTCGCAGTGTCCACCTCAGAAACACGACCTATCTTGACAGGTGTAAACTGGAAGGTTGAAAAAGGTGAATTAATATGCACAGCAACGGATAGTCATCGTCTTGCTTTAAGAAAAGCGAAGTTGGATATTAACGAGGAAAGCTCGTACAATGTGGTCATTCCTGGAAAGAGTTTAACAGAGCTAAGTAAAATTCTTGATGATGGACAAGATCTTGTGAGCATCGTCATTACGGAGACACAGGTTCTCTTTAAAGCACAGAACGTGCTGTTCTTCTCAAGATTGCTGGATGGTAATTACCCAGATACAGCTCGCCTCATTCCGCAAGAAAGTAAAACGGATGTAGTGGTGAATACGAAAGAATTCCTTCAAGCGATTGATCGCGCGTCACTTTTAGCAAGAGAAGGGCGTAACAACGTTGTGAAGCTTTCTGCTGATCCTGCGCAAAGCCTTGAAATTTCTTCTAATTCGCCTGAAATCGGTAAAGTAGTTGAAACGGTGCAAGCAGATGACATTAAAGGGGAGGATCTCAAAATCTCTTTCAGTCCGAAATATATGCTTGATGCTTTAAAAGTATTAGAGGGAACAGAGATTCATGTCAGTTTCACTGGCGCAATGAGACCATTCCTATTACGAACGCCAAATGATGATTCCATTTTGCAATTGATTCTTCCAGTTAGAACGTATTAATTTGGTCTAAAATGGCTGCTGTGTGAGCGCACAGCAGCTTTTTTCCTCGTTTCCTCAGCTTTCTTTCATCCCAGTTCGCTTTCCCCCTTTCCTTCTTGTCTTGTTTTTTAGTACAATTAGATATTAGTGATATTGAAAGAGGTCGATACAATGCCTAATCTGATAACGATTGAAACAGAAATGATTACATTAGGGCAGTTTTTGAAATTAGCCGAAGTCATTCAATCTGGTGGAATGGCGAAGTGGTTTTTAAGTGAACATGAGGTGTTCATCAATCAAGAGCCAGATAATAGACGGGGACGCAAATTATACCCAGGTGATGTTGTCGAGATAGAAGGTCACGGCACATTTCAAGTTGTGAATTAGAAACGGGTGACAATACATGTACATTCAAAGTCTGGCGTTAACTTCATACCGAAACTATGAACACACCGAGCTTCAATTCGACAATAAGGTGAATGTGATGATTGGTGAGAACGCCCAAGGTAAAACGAACCTGATGGAAGCGATCTATGTATTGTCGATGGCAAAGTCTCATCGTACGTCAAATGATAAAGAACTTATCCGATGGGACGAAGACTATGCTAAAATAGAAGGTAGAGTCATCAAAAAAAATGGTCCACTCCCCATGCAGCTCGTGATCTCAAAAAAAGGAAAAAAGGGCAAGGTCAATCACATTGAACAACAGAAACTCAGTCATTATGTTGGTGCCTTGAACACCATCATGTTTGCACCAGAGGATCTCAGCCTTGTGAAAGGTAGCCCGCAAATCCGCAGAAGATTCCTCGACATGGAGATTGGACAAGTGTCTGCCGTCTACTTGCATGATTTATCGCTCTATCAAAAAATCCTCACTCAGCGAAATCATTACTTGAAACAATTGCAAACAAGAAAGCAAACGGATCAAGCGATGCTGGAGATTTTAACAGAGCAGTTGATTGATGCGGCAGCGAAGGTTGTCAAAAGACGACTGACTTTTACGAAACAGCTCGAAAAATGGGCGCAGCCGCTGCATTTTGGGATTTCAAGAGAGCTGGAAACGCTCACGCTCCAATACCAGACGGCCATAGAGGTATCAGAAGCGTCAGACTTGTCGAAAATAAAAAATAGCTATGAAGAATCGTTTCAGAAACTAAGAGACAGAGAAATAGACCGAGGGGTGACGCTATGGGGGCCTCACAGAGATGATCTTCTTTTCTTTGTGAATGGTCGGGATGTTCAGACATATGGCTCTCAAGGGCAGCAAAGAACAACAGCTCTTTCACTAAAGCTGGCAGAAATTGATCTGATTCATGAAGAAATCGGTGAATACCCAATTCTTCTACTCGATGATGTTTTATCTGAACTTGATGATTACAGACAGTCTCATTTGCTCCATACCATTCAGGGACGTGTACAGACCTTTGTCACCACTACGAGTGTTGAAGGCATCGACCACGCCACCCTGAAAGAAGCGGAAATTTTCAGAGTAGCCAGTGGAAAAGTAATTGACTGATAAATGAGGTGTGAGTCTTGTATATTCATTTAGGTGATGATTGTGTTGTTTCTACACGAGAGATTGTCGCAATTGTTGATTACAAAATGAGGTCATCTTCTGTTGTAGAGGAATTTCTTCAAAAACAAGAAGAACAAATCATTTCGTTGTCACAAGGGACACCCAAATCCATCGTCGTCACAACTGAATCCGTGTATTACTCTCCTCTTTCCTCAAGCACGCTCAAAAAACGTGCTTCATTTGTGATTGAAATTGAAGTCTAAAAGCTCAATTCATATAAATATATCGTTTAAGAAAAGTGTAGGTGAATGTACGTGGCAATGGAACAGCAACATAATAGTTATGATGAAAATCAGATACAGGTGCTCGAAGGACTAGAAGCGGTTAGAAAACGTCCAGGAATGTACATTGGGTCAACCAGTGCAAAAGGACTTCACCATCTTGTATGGGAAATTGTCGACAACAGTATTGATGAGGCTTTAGCTGGTTATTGTACAGACATTACAGTGCAAATTGAAAAAGATAATAGCATCACAGTGAAAGATAACGGCCGCGGAATTCCTGTTGGGATTCACGAAAAAATGGGACGTCCTGCTGTAGAAGTCATTATGACGGTTCTTCACGCTGGTGGTAAATTTGACGGCAGCGGTTATAAAGTATCTGGCGGTCTGCATGGTGTAGGGGCATCTGTTGTTAATGCGTTATCTACGACCTTGGACGTGACCGTATACCGTGATGGAAAAATTCATTATCAACAATTCAAACGCGGCGTTCCAGTTGGAGATTTAGAGGTCATTGGTGAAACAGATGTAACAGGGACAACGACTCATTTTGTGCCAGATCCAGAAATTTTCACTGAAACCATTGAATTTGATTACGACACACTTGCTAACCGTGTACGTGAGTTAGCTTTCTTAACAAAAGGCGTCAACATCATCATTGAAGACTTACGTGAAGGCAAAGAGCGAAGAAACGAATACTGCTATGAAGGCGGTATTAAGAGCTATGTAGAACATTTGAATCGCTCGAAGGAAGTCGTTCATGAAGAACCAGTTTACATCGAGGGTGAAAAAGACGGAATCACCGTTGAAGTTGCACTGCAATACAACGATTCCTATACAAGCAATATTTATTCTTTCGCCAATAACATCAACACATATGAAGGCGGATCACACGAAGCTGGCTTTAAAACCGGTCTGACGCGTGTCATCAATGATTATGCTCGTAAAAATGGCGTATTCAAAGATGGTGACTCGAATTTGAGCGGAGAAGATGTACGAGAAGGCTTGACAGCCATTATCTCTATCAAACATCCAGACCCTCAATTCGAAGGACAAACGAAGACAAAGCTCGGTAACTCAGAAGCAAGAACCATTACCGACTCCCTCTTCTCCGAAGCACTTGAGAAATTCCTCTTAGAGAACCCTGATGCTGCAAAGAAAATTGTGGAGAAAGGTGTGATGGCAGCTCGTGCAAGAATGGCTGCCAAAAAGGCACGTGAGCTGACAAGACGTAAAAGTGCACTGGAAGTCTCTAGCTTGCCTGGGAAACTGGCAGACTGTTCTTCTAAAGATCCTTCCATCTCTGAGCTTTATATCGTAGAGGGAGATTCTGCGGGCGGATCTGCTAAGCAAGGTCGTGATCGACATTTCCAAGCGATCTTACCGTTAAGAGGGAAGATCCTAAACGTTGAAAAAGCCCGACTAGATAAAATTTTATCTAACAACGAGGTTCGTTCAATGATTACAGCGCTAGGGACTGGAATCGGAGAAGACTTCACTTTAGAGAAAGCACGTTATCACAAAATTGTGATCATGACTGATGCTGATGTTGATGGAGCGCATATACGGACGCTACTCCTAACATTCTTCTATCGCTACATGCGTGAAATCATTGAAAACGGTTATGTGTATATTGCACAGCCGCCTTTATATAAAGTACAGCAAGGAAAACGTGTTGAATACGTGTATAACGATAAACAGCTAGATGAACTGTTAAAAACGCTGCCTCAAACACCGAAACCTGGACTTCAGCGTTATAAAGGTCTTGGAGAGATGAATGCTACTCAGCTTTGGGAAACAACAATGGATCCTGATGCGAGAACACTTCTTCAAGTTACACTTGAGGATGCAATCGATGCTGATGAGACTTTTGAAATGCTAATGGGAGATAAAGTAGAGCCGAGACGTAACTTTATCGAAGAAAATGCACAATACGTAAAAAATCTTGATATTTAGATAGGTATCCCCCTTGAGAGCAACCTTATTTCTTGTTTGGAATAAGGTTGTTTTTCAAGAAACAGGGGCGTGAAACGAATGTCCTGGTTTTCTACGTTTCGTTGATTTTCTAGTAAATAAATGTGTATAAAGGCAAGATTATTGATATAATGGAGAATAGTCTTGTGAAGATAAATACATATTTTACTCCCACATAATTTATTTCATGTGATACGTAAAGGGAGGTTCTTATAGTGAGTGAACAACATACACCAAATGTACGCGAAGTGAATATTAGCCATGAAATGCGTACGTCCTTTTTAGATTATGCAATGAGTGTTATTGTTTCGCGTGCATTACCAGATGTGCGAGACGGATTGAAGCCCGTGCATCGAAGAATTTTGTATGCGATGAATGACCTAGGTATGACAAGTGATAAACCATTTAAGAAATCTGCTCGTATCGTTGGGGAAGTTATCGGTAAGTACCACCCTCACGGTGATAGCGCTGTATATGAAGCGATGGTTCGGATGGCGCAAGATTTCAACTATCGTAATATGCTGGTTGAAGGGCACGGGAACTTTGGTTCTGTCGATGGAGACGGTGCAGCAGCCATGCGTTATACCGAGGCACGTCTTTCTAAAATTTCGATGGAGATCCTGCGTGATATCACAAAGGACACCATTGATTATCAAGATAACTACGATGGCAGTGAAAGAGAGCCAGTCGTTATGCCTGCTAGGTTCCCGAACTTATTAGTGAACGGGGCAACTGGAATCGCTGTAGGGATGGCAACGAATATCCCGCCTCACCAACTAGGTGAAGTGATTGATGGGGTATTGGCAATTAGTCAAAATCCTGAAATGACGACACAGGAACTAATGGACATCATTCCAGGTCCAGACTTCCCAACTGCGGGACAAATCATTGGCCGAAGCGGTATTCGTAAAGCGTATGAAACAGGACGCGGCTCTATTACATTACGTGCAAAGTCAAATATCGAAGAAACATCTAGTGGTAAGCAGCGCATTATCATCAACGAGATTCCTTACCAGGTTAATAAAGCTCGTTTGATCGAAAAAATCGCTGATCTTGTCCGTGATAAAAAGATTGATGGCATTACAGATCTTCGTGATGAATCTGACCGTAATGGAATGAGAATTGTCATTGAACTACGAAGAGACGCAAACGTCCATGTTCTATTAAACAATCTTTATAAACAAACGACACTTCAAACGTCCTTCGGTATTAACTTGCTTGCACTTGTTGATGGACAGCCGAAAGTGTTGTCTCTCAAACAATGTCTTGAATATTACCTTGAGCATCAGAAAGTGATCATTCGTCGAAGAACGGCGTATGAATTGCGTAAAGCGGAAGCAAGAGCTCATATTTTAGAAGGCTTAAGAATTGCACTTGATCACTTAGATGAGGTCATTGCCTTAATTAGAGGCTCTCAAACTGCTGAAATTGCAAGAAATGGTTTGATGGAAAACTATAGCTTGTCTGAAAAACAAGCACAGGCCATTCTCGATATGCGACTCCAGCGTTTGACTGGTTTAGAAAGAGAGAAAATAGAAGATGAATACAAAGGACTTGTTGAATTGATTGCTGAATTGAAAGCCATTCTAGCAGACAATGAGAAAGTTCTAGAAATCATTAGAGAAGAATTAACAGAAATCAAAGAACGCTTCAATGATACGCGCCGCACAGAAATTGTGACAGCGGGTATAGAAACAATCGAAGACGAAGATTTGATTCCTGTTGAAAATATTGTGATCACACTGACTCATAATGGTTATATTAAGCGCCTGCCTGCATCAACATACCGCAGTCAAAAAAGAGGTGGTAAAGGTGTACAAGGAATGGGAACCAACGAAGATGATTTCGTTGAACAGCTGATCTCAACATCTACGCACGATACGATTCTCTTCTTCTCTAATAAAGGGAAGGTCTATCGAGCGAAGGGCTATGAGATCCCTGAATTCGGACGAACAGCGAAAGGGATTCCGATTATTAACCTTCTTGAAGTAGAAAAGGGAGAGTGGATAAACGCCATTATTCCAGTCAGCGAATTTGATGAAGATTCGTATCTCTTCTTTACAACAAGACACGGTGTATCGAAACGAACGTCATTGTCTCAATTTGCAAACATCCGTAACAACGGTTTGATTGCACTCAGCCTGCGTGATGAAGATGAATTGATGGCTGTTCGTTTAACCAATGGTGAAAAACAAATCATCATCGGAACGAAAAAAGGAATGCTCATTCGTTTCGACGAGACAGATGTTCGTGAAATGGGACGTACAGCAGCTGGAGTTAAAGGGATCACACTTTCTGAGGATGACATCGTCGTTGGAATGGAAATCCTTGAGCCAGATGCAAATGTATTGATCGTAACTGAAAAAGGTTATGGAAAATTAACGCCTGAAAAAGAATATCGTGTCCAAAGCCGTGGTGGTAAAGGTCTGAAAACGTGCAAGATCACTGACAACAACGGTCCGCTTGTTGCAGTGAAGGCGACTAACGCTGAAGCTGAAGAAGACTTGATGATTATTACAGGTAGTGGTGTCATCATCCGTATGGCTGTTTCAGATATCTCCACAACAGGCCGAGTCACTCAAGGTGTCCGTCTGATCCGTCTAGGTGATGATGAACATGTCGCTACAGTGGCATTAGTAGAACAATCACCAGAAGACGATGAAGAGAATAGTGAAGAAAACGTAGAAAATGTAGAGTCAGATCAAGAGCAATCTGAGTAAAGATAAAGCCGGTTTTTCACCGGCTTTATTTTTTTTTGAAAAAACATGATTTTTTTTGAAGTTTATAATGCTTTTTTCATAGATATGTGTTAATCTTTCAAAGGAGCAAAAAGAGGCTCTATTTTTTATCTCTTTCATAACAAAAACTTCTTAAAAAATAAAATGTTTTTCAAGAAAAATGTTGACTATTGATAGAGATATATGATATATTTAAGTGGTCGCTTTGAGAGAGTGACAAACGAGTTCTTTGAAAACTAAACAAGACAAAACGTACCTGTTAATTCGAGTTTTTATAAAAAAATCCTATGATACATCATAGGTAGTCAGTCAAACTGGCGAAAAGCAAAACTTCGGTTTTGTACTTTTTCGGAGAG
>NZ_ASJC01000016.1 GCF_000691145.1 Bacillus altitudinis 41KF2b
CGGCACCTTTTCCAGTGAAGTCGTCACCGAGATTGGCAACACCTTGAAGTGCCTTTTTTAAATCTATCATTTGTTCGTGGAGTTCCTGATAGTGTTTTGCCCTTGTATCCATGGCACTGGTTAGTGCTTTTGCATCAAGTATCTTGCCCAGATTAAGCCACTCCCTCCATTATTGATCATAAAGTCTATTTTACCGTGACCTCCAAAACGGAAAAATAGGCTAAATGACATAAAAAATGGAATGAACTCTCTATTCAATTTACCCTCTCATTTGGATAAACGAGTTTATCCATTGTAGGGATATAGAAAAGGCCAGACAGTTCATTATACTCTGTCTAGCCACATGTTCACGTTACTTATAGTCATTGATTGGTCCTTTATCCATCAAAACATCGATCTCATTTGAATATTTCATTTTTAACTTCGGTCTACGCTCAGAGTTTGGTTTACTGTAAAGCTCTAGTGGACGGATGATCACGCCATCATTTGTGTTTTGAAGAATACCTGGAACACAAGAATAAATTCGATCATTGTCATTTGCATGTTTCGCGTGAATCGTGACAGACGTTCCTTGATGATTATCGATACTCATAGACACTCTATATCTATAGAAAGAACCTGTTCCATTTGATTGAGCAGAGTAAACAACGGGTACCACCGCAAGGATATCATCATTTAACCTTAGTTTAATGACTTCTGTTTTCATTGATTCACGATCTCTACCGACATCTCCCATATGCTCAACAGCCCCGTTACCGTAATTTTTGAGAGCGGGAACACCTTTTGCGCCAAACATGGCCACATCTATTTGCTTTCCTGACTTCGTATAGACCAATGCGTAAATATCATAATCGGTTCCAGACTCCCAAGATACTGTAGCCGTAATCTCTGGTGTTTTTTCAATGATGATCGGTTTATGACCTTTGTCTAGACTAATTTTACCTTGAACTTTCTCTAAGCTAATAGGTGCAGCGACTTTCTCTTTAGCGGCTGTTTTCATTGGAGCAGGCTCATTAATTTGTTTTTCAGAAACCATTGGAGGAGGTGTAGAAACACCCTGTTCATCAGGTTCAACCTCTACCCCATAAAGCTTGCATAGCCCTTCCAATCCAGAATCGAAGCCACGCCAGATGGATCGTGCTTTCGTTTCACTATTTCTTATGTATAGCTCTACTACGACAATACCCTTTTCATTTGTAAAGCTTACTGGTGTTAGGTATAGCACCTCATCACCTGTTCGAATTTCTGCTTTCAGATTCTTCACATGAGAAAAGCCGATTCCTCGATCCTCTGTTAGTGTAATAGCCATCTTTGTGATTCCGACAGGCACTTTGCTCATATCAAAATTCAATTGATGTCTTTTCAACTGATCTGATATCTCTGCTGGTAAAAGTGTCGCGACACCCGTAGCACTCTCCGGCTGATTGTAAGAAATAATGCCATTATCTCCTTGAACTAGATCTGAATCTGTTAAGAGAAACGCCGTTAAAGAAATATCAATTGCAGATGACACTTCATAACTGATGAATAATTGCCCCTTTGGAGAGTTTAGTACGGTATTGGCACCCATTTGCAGAGTTTGATTCATTTCAACAACTCCTATTCTTTATCTACCATTTATCGTTTTTATAGACCAATTATACCGAATTATGTGATAGAACCTATTAAAACCTTTACCTCTTTTCAACCTCTACAATGATATGAGACAATGCCAACTAAAACCGCACTACTCTAGAAGGGAGAACCATTGTGTATAAATTAATTATTCCTGCTGTTATGGTGGTATTCAGTCTGTGGATTCTTCTTCAATTATCAATGAACATCAATATCTTTCAGAATCCAATGAACTATTTTACCGTCATTACCCTCTTTTTTCTTTGTATTCAGGAGTTATTGAAACATAGACAATAAAAAGATCACTCAGGTACATACACTTTTTTCAGAGGTAATAAGGATCTTGTCTCAGCTGGCATATATTCATACCAATGTACAATAAGATTTACGAGCTCTTCTAAGTCCACTAGATGAACCTCATTATGTTTAGCAACAGCTTTTGCATGAGAAGTAAACCCACCAGTAGAAACAAATAAACTGTTAGCATTCATTGGATTAGCACCTAATAATTGCTGCACCTCTGGCGAACTGGCTGAATTTTTCCGATGCTTTACTTGTACTTTAATAATAGGCTTTTCAAATCCAAATGCATCTTTATAAGCTAATACATCCACACCGCCATCTGGCCCTTTTGGACTCACGCGAACATTGTATGACATTGCTTGCAGTAAGCCTCCGACTAAGTCTTGCATTTGCCACGGGTCCAATTTATCTACTTTATCTTCAATCATGACAGTAGCTTTGCTGACTAAATCTTCGATAATTTCATCTTCTTCGGTTTCATCTTCAGGCGCTGATATAGATGTAGGGTTTTTGAGTAAATGTTCAATCTCTTTCCCCCAATCATCTACACGAAAAACAGTTGATATAGAACCGAGGCTGTTCTTAGCTGATTGACTGAGAGAATCTCGTTTAACTGCTATTGGTTCCCAATTTACCTGAATATGATTTGGATACATTTTATCTCCAACTGCTTCATCAAAAAAATGCGGAGCAATCACCGTACCTACTCGATATTCACGGCTTTCTTTTATGTACGTAATGATTCGATCTCCCTTTTTGATTTCTCTACTAAACCTCCATACCTGACTGACCCAGCTTCTTCTCGTAAAAGGTTTGTTCTCAGCGAATATGACATCAGCTCGAGCATTCATCTCTTGCTTTGTTTGATATTGTTTTGGATTACCTAATTTAGGCCACCCTATCGATGCAATGCCTTTCTCTTCCCAAATTGTAATTAATTCGTTTTGGTCACCCGCACGAACCATCCACCATTTCGTCATTTACTACCTCTCCCATTCCATCTATCTTCTCTTATTTTCATCATCAAATATTCTATCTAAATTATAAGACTTATTTCTTGTTAACAAAAGGATATGCGCACCATTTTTGTCGAAAGAAACACAAAAACCCGAACAAGCGTATACCACACTCATCCGGGTCTGCATTTTCCTTTGTTACACTTCTTCACCATTCGTTGCAATGACGTTTTGGTACCAAGTAAATGAATCTTTTTTGAGTCTCTTCATTGAACCATTACCTTCGTTATCGCGGTCAACATAGATCATGCCGTAGCGTTTTTTCATTTCACCGGTTGTGAATGAAACGATATCAATGATGCCCCAAGGTGTGTAGCCGATGAGGTCCACACCGTCATATTCAATCGCTTTTTTCAGTGCTTGAATATGAGAAGCGAGATATTGAATTCGCTCTGGGTCATGAATAGAGCCGTCTTCTTCCACTTGATCAATGGCACCAAAGCCATTTTCCACAATGAATAGCGGGATTTGATAGCGATCGTAAAAACGATTCAATGTATATCTTAAGCCTGTCGGATCAATGGACCAGCCCCAGTCACTTGATTTGATATACGGATTTTCCACACCATGTGGCAGTGCTCCATTGACAATGTCTCCGTTGTGATCAGATACCACATCGCTTTTGACCGTTGTTGACATGTAGTAGCTAAAGCCAAGGTAATCTACTTTTCCTTTTCTTAAACTTTCTTCATCCCCTTCTTCAAAAGGAATGTGATAGCCTTCGCGCTCAAATTCTTTTAACGCGTAGCTTGGATAGTAGCCACGCACCTGGACATCTGGGAAGAAATAGCGCTGTCTCATATATTCTTCTGCCAGCATGACATCCTCTGGGTTCGAGGAATATGGATAAATTGGCACGTGGGACACCATCGCTCCAATTTGAAAGGACGGATTGATCTCTTTTCCTTTTGCCACTGCCCATGCACTTGCAAGCAATTCATGATGTCCCGCTTGATACATGACTTCTTTGGCATTTTCGCCTTCTTTGACAGATACCCCTGAATTTGTCCAAAGGAACAACGGGTTGTTGACGTCCATTTTGTTATTGATTTCATTAAATGTCATCCAGTACGTGACCTTGTCCTTGTAACGATTGAAGCATACTTCCGCAAATTTTACGAAATATTCAGCGACTTTTCTGCTTCGGAATCCGCCGTATTCTCTTGCCAAATGGAGGGGCATTTCAAAGTGAGACAGCGTAATGACAGGCTCGATGCCATGTTTAATCAGTTCATCAAACACATCATCATAAAACTGTAAGCCTGCTTCATTCGGCTCGTCTTCATCCCCTTTAGGGAAAATTCGGCTCCAGCCGATCGATGTTCGTAAGCATTTTAATCCCATTTCAGCAAACATGGCGATATCTTCTTTGTAACGATGGTAGAAATCAATGGCTTCATGGTTTGGATAAAAAGTTCCTTCTTCTATCGTTTCCGTGATCTGTCTTGGAACACCATGAGCACCTGCTGTCATGACATCTACAACACTCGGCCCTTTGCCAGCTGCATTCCATCCACCTTCGAATTGATGAGCGGCTAATGCCCCGCCCCATAAGAAATCTTTTGGTAAAGTCATTATCTATTCCTCCTATTTCACAATTGTCATCATGACGTCAGTTGGCTGACATGTCGAACGTTTCTCTACAATCACATCTTCGTATGCTTGGGTATTGGTAATGATAACAGGTGTGATTGTTTGTAATCCTTTGCTTTCAATTGCTTCCTGATCAAATGTCATCAACAATTCACCCTTTTTCACCTTGTCGCCTTCTTTGATATTGAGTGTAAATGCCGATCCATCTAGAGAGACCGTATCAATTCCTACATGAACAAGTAACTCCACACCAAATTCAGAACGCAGACCAATCGCATGTTTTGTTGGTGCAAGCATGACGACACTGCCATCAAACGGTGCAAACAGTTTGTTATCGGTCGGATGAATGGCAAAGCCTTTCCCCATCGCTCCAGAGCTAAATACGGCATCTGGCACTTCAGATAACGAAAGCACCTTTCCTGTAAGTGGAGCCGTGATCATTTCTTCATTGTTCATAGAAGCTTGTGTCGTTTCTCCGCCTTGATCTTTAACAGGTGTTTCACCAGCTGGCTGGTCTACCGTATCTTCCCCATAACCGAACAATTGAATAAGCACAACTGGTAATATCAGCGCAATGGCCACACCAATCAAAATACCAATGATAGACGTTGGATAATCTGCACTGATTCCGTTCACAATGGTCAGAGGGCCAGGCAGCCCTGCATATGCAAAGTAATAAGGCGTAAAGAAGCTGGCCACAATGGCACCGACTGCTCCAGAAATACACCCGAAAATAAACGGCTTTTTAAAACGTAAGGTGACACCGTAAATCGCAGGCTCCGTAATACCGAAGAGTCCTGTGATTCCAGCTGAAACCCCAACTTTCCGTGTTTCCCGATTTCTTGCTTTTAAAATAACTCCCAGCACCGCACCGACTTGAGCGATAACAGCGATGGTTTGATATGCCTGAAAGGAGTCACGTCCATATTGTTCAAAGTTCGCAAGTACCATTGGCGTGATGCCCCAGTGAACACCGAAAATCACGAGTACTTGCCAGAAACCGCCGATAATGGCCCCTGCCAGAGCTGGTACATTTTCAGCTAAGATATTGTATCCGTTTGCAATCCCATTTGCACCTGCTGTCGAAAGAGGACCGATTAATAGAATGGTTAACGGAACCATGACGACCATACATAGAAATGGGACAAATAGCGGTTTGACAACCTCATGAATTCGTTTGTTTAAGAATTTTTCTACATAGGAAAGAATCCATACTAAGAAAAGCGGTGGCAAGACGGATGATGTATAAACCGTTTCAGATAACGCAATCCCTAAAAAGGTCACACCTTCCCCTGATGCTACACGTCCAGCAATCTCTGTCCAAGAAGGACTGACAAGCGCTGCTGTACAAGCAACCGCGATATACATATTTGTTTTGAAATGCTTGGCTGCAGTGATCGCAATAAAAATGGGCAAGAACGTAAACGGTGCCCAAGAAATAAAGCTAAACACTTCATAAGTTCCTGTTTTCGAGAAGCTTGGAAATATCAAATTTATTAAGATAAGTGCACCTTGTAAAATACCAGCTGCGGCTAAAATATACACAAATGGCGCAAACACAGCGGACATGGTCGCAATGACCCGATTCAGTATCGTTCCTTTGTTTTCATTCGGCTGATCATCATCCGACGTTTGGAGCTGAACAAGGTTGGAAAAATGCTCATATACCTCACCTACATGCTGACCGATCACAACCTGAAACTGACCACCGTTTTCCACCACTGTAATGACGCCAAGCATGGCGTTGACTGCTTCTTTTGCCTTTGGATTAGAACGCTTCAACACCAAACGCAGCCTCGTGGCGCATCTTGCAGCACTCACCACATTTTCTTCTCCGCCAACTGCTTCTAAGATGTCTTCTGCAAGCTTTTGATAATCCCTCACTTTTGACATATAAAACCCCCCTTTATCACTACTAGTATATGTACATTATAATTATACCGGTACAATTTATCAATACCTATATAATTTCAATTTGCATATCAAAAAGAAATCGGGATGTGCTATAATACAAAGACAATAAATCGTGAAAACAAAGAGGAATGGCTATGTTAAAGTATCAACAAATTGCGAGCGATATTGAAAAATATATTGTCACACATGAGCTACAGCAAGGAGACAAACTTCCTGTGCTTGAGACGCTCATGAATCAATTTGCTGTGAGCAAAAGTACAATTATCAAATCATTAGATTTACTCGAAAGAAAAGGGATTGTCTATCAGGTGAGGGGCAGCGGCATCTTTGTGAGAAGGCATAGACGCAAAGGCTATATCAGCCTTTTATCCAACCAAGGGTTTAAAAAAGATTTAGAGGAATTTCAACTGACATCAGAAGTTCTCACGTTAGATACCATCAAACCGCCAGAAGAAGCTGCGCTGAATTTAAACATTGAACCAGATGAGGATGTTTTCTACCTTAAACGCATTCGTTACATCAATGGACAAACTTTATGTTTAGAAGAGTCCTATTACCGGAAAACCATTATTCCTTACCTCAACACAGAAATTGCAGCCGATTCTGTATTTAAATTCGTCAGTGAAGGTCTTGGACTCAAAGTCGGCTTCTCCGATATGTACTTACAAGTAGGCAAACTGAACGATACCGAAGCAAAGCACCTCGGCCTCAAACTAGACGATCCCGCTCTCCGCGTCGAGACGGTCTTTCATCTCACAAACGGCCAGCCCTTCGACTTTTCGAAAATCACATATAACTACACACAATCCCAATTTTTTATTCAAGCGAATAATTATTATGGGTGATGAAAGGAAAAAGCCCCTGATACATTCAGGAGGCTTTTCTACTGTTCTCTTTTAACCTTTAAATATTTCTTCCCTCTCTCTTGAGTAGTTAGCCCGTCAATGAGAGTATCACCATAAAAAATGACTAAACAATCCCCTTTACCTATAAGAACAACTGGAAAAGCATGATGTTCTTGCAGACTCTTTTCAACATCATCTGGATGAAGCTCGACTTCCATTTCATGACCAATGAATGCATACTCGAACGTAAGAGTATGATAAAGTTCTACAAGACACTGTACGATCTCCTGTTGAATACGAACGACATCATGTGAAACAACCTCTGTCCACTTTAAATATAGAACGAATCCAACAAAACCAGCTTCTTTTTGTATATTCATGGTCGTATGCTTTAGACATGTTCCCGTCAATTCAAATTCTGTATAATAGGCTTCCAAGTAATTGTTTTTGATTTTATTCTCTTTTACATCATGTTCGATCCATGCTTCGCCATTAGCGTCCTGACTAAACTTTACCTTCGTTATCAATATTCCTTTTTTTGTTAAAAAGTCAGTCAGTTTGCGAAAAGTGATTGTTAAATGAATGTCATCATAGAATACCAATCCAATATTGATATATCCTCCTAAAGCTATGCTGACCCCCTCGCTTTCTTTTTGTTTTGTTCAAGCATACTACAAAAAAAGCAGATTCTCTTTGAACCTGCCTTTTGATCCGATATTATTTTCTTTCAGCCTTAAACGACTTTACCGTCTTACTACTCTCCGACATTCCTTTTCCTGTAACGGTAAGACCTTTCCGCCCTTAGCGCCTAGTTGTTTGATATTACATGAACAATTCCAATTCATCACATTCAAAAGATTCATTTTACGAATGCATCATACAAACTTATGATGAACATAACAACATGTTTAGGAGGATTCGTCAGATGAAAGATATTAGGGTGTATCATGTCGATGCGTTTACAACTGAGAAATTTGGAGGTAATGCCGCTGGGGTGGTGTTGGATGGGGAATGGTTAACGGAGGATGAGATGCAGAATATCGCCAAGGAGTTGAACTTACCCGAGTCCGTTTTCTTACTGCCGGCACATGATGAGAAAGCTGATTATCGAGTGAAATATTTCACTCCAACGGAAGAGGTCAATTTCTGCGGGCATGCGACGGTTGGGTTGACTTGGCTTTTAGCGACGGAGCTAGGGATGGCTAAAGAAAAATCAGGGGTTGTGTTAGAAACAAAGATCGGCCATGTTCCCGTTATATGGCACGAGGAAAATGGCAAAGTTGTGGATGTGGAGATGACACAGGTCACGCCAAAGACGCGAGATTTTATCATCGATGTAGAAGAGCTTAGTGACATGCTCGGTATAAGCAGTGACAGGATTGATCCATCCTATCCTATAAAATTAGCAAACACCGGAAACTGGCATCTCCTGGTTCCGCTGAAACATCAGGATGACATTGATCAAGCGGCACCAAACTTAGCAGCTTTAGGGAAAATGAATAAAGCGCAGGGTATCACAACGACTCATCTTTATACGTTTCAAGCCACAAAGGACTGTGATCTTTATACAAGGGATTTTGCACCTGGCATTGGTATACCCGAAGATCCTGTAACCGGAGCAGCAAACGGAGCATTAGCCGGATATCTGTATTTGGAAGGGATCATTCCTCAGCAAGAAACCACTCATCTGCGCATTGCTCAAGGTGATGCAATCGGCAGACCAGGATTGCTTCGTATCACGGTCATTCCGAATGAAGCAAAGCCGGTGATTAAAGTAGCAGGTGCAGCGGTTATTACCATTCGTGGGGTGATCACGCTATAAATTGATCAGCTTGAATAGAGACTCTCGTTCAAGCTGAATCTATTTAAAATGATCTTTGACCGCTTCAATCCATCTTTTAGTAGAGGGAGAGGCTGCGTTAAAAGATTTAAACGCCATATTGATTTCGCGATAAACACTGGTCTCAAGTGGAATTACGTTCGCATGAGGCACCTGAGGCGGCAAAATCAACTTCGGAATGATCGTGAGCCCAATGCCTTCCTGAACCATAGAGATGAGCGTATTGTTGTCCCCAATCTCAAATAAAACATGGGGTTTTACGCCTCTTTCTTTTAATATTTTCTTAATGAGTTGATCACAGCCCGCTTTTGGCATGATAAACGGTTCATCTTGAAACGAAGCGACTTCCATCACCTTCTTTGTATGGAAACGATGACTCTCTTGCATGAGCACCACCAATTCATCTTGAAACAGTGGAACAGTTACCAAATCTCTAGATGGCTGTGTTAAAAACCCAAGATCAACTGTGCCAGACGCGATCCACTCTTCAATCTCTTCATAGCCGCCTTCGTATAACTCCAATTGGATATTGGGATAACTTTTCGTAAAACGATGAATCAGCTGCGGAAGCATTTTTGAAGAAAAACTAGAAAACGTGCCGATTTTAATGCTCCCCACTTCCATCCCTTGAATCAACGCCGCCTCCTGCTCAAGCAATGACGCATGATGAATGATTTGGCGAATATGCGGCATCACCCGCTCACCTGCATCTGTCAGCGACAGCCCGTTTCGATTCCGATGAAGCAGCACAATCCCAAGTTCTGACTCAAGCTTCGCCATATTATGACTCACCCCAGACTGCGTCAGCCCAAGCTTCTCTCCAGCTTTTGTAAAGCTGCCGCATTCGACGACTGTTTGAAATACTTTGTATGGGAATGTCATTCGTTTGCTCACCTCACTTTAGATCTTGGCAAAACCTACTGTTAGACATGTCTGTGATTTTTCGATTTAATTGTTGTTCGACCAATTGAAAACATGCCTGCTGAATCCATAAACGTTTAAATGTATAGAGTTGTTCTTTTTCATCGCCATGCATCTCTTCATCTTTTTCTAACTGAAAATCTGTCAATTCGATTTTGTCATGAACATGCATGTGAATAAAAACATGCGCATTGTGAAAATCATGCATATGCTCTACTAAAGCTGAGATATTGGTGATAAAGTCATCAAATATATCTTCTTCTAGCGTTTTCTTGAGATCTAGATGGCTGTGCACATCCATTGATATGTAATTATCTCTTTCATCCAGTTCTTCTTGAGTGGCCAGAGGGTTATCATGAATCGTTGCTTTTCTATTTAAATCTGTAATCGAGAAATAGACGATGATGTCTTTATTATCGAGAAATTCATACTCCCATATCTCTGCATCTCTTAATCTTAAAATGCGGGTGAGGTTGTCCAACTTTTTAAACCCTCCAATTAATTATTCATCGTCGTCGACGAAGACCTCGACGCCGCTTCATCCGCCTTCACACAATCAATCGCAACAACCAATGCAATCATCACAGGCTCCATCTCTTCTTTCAAAATATCCACCTTATAGCTATCCCCCCAAGTAAACCATTCCTTCTTCACTTGACCGATCATTTCGCCGCTTTGCAGCACTTGGAAATTCATATCCCACCAGTTCCCTTGTACTTCGATACCCGCAGCATCAATTGAATATTTGGCTTTGAAGAACGTAAATTCTTTTTTGATCGTCAATACCTCTTGACCATCAACTTCTACTACAAACTTCGGTAAAAAGGTAAACATTTTCTTCGTAATCACAGCGATTTCATCTCGTTCTGTATTCAAAATGGTGAACGTCTTTGGCACCTTCATAAAGCTGCCTTCGACCACATATACATCATTCTCCTGCTGATCCTTTACAGTAAACCTGCCGCTCAGACTAAATACCTTTTGCTTCATATAAAGCTGCTTCATAAGTACCTCCGATTCAGTTCAAAAATTTATCCGTTCTTACCTTACCCCTGATTATACCAAAAAATAGAATGTGCAAAAAACCACCTGATAGTAGGTGGTTTTCGATTACTGATCCATTTTCAGAGATTCTTTTTCATATGTTTGAAAAGCATCTTCCATTCCCATGATGACCTCTTTAATTTTGACATAACCACTTGTGTAAGGAATAGAATCTCTAATCTCTTCCCACATAAAATGATAGAACTTCAGGTCATCTGTTTCACACATCACAAAATCTGTGTAATCCTTACCTGGAAGAGCTTCAGCATCAAAAAAGCGCACCGTCACATGTTCCTCATATTTCTGCATCAACTCTTGCAGCGAAGCCGCATGGGTTCTGCGCTCCTCTCGTGGTAAAGCAAGCCAAGATGGATAGAACTCTAATAAAACAACCATCATATATTTCATCATCATGCCCCTCGATTCTTCTATGATGTGATGATTGTACGCCAGATCTAGAGAATGTGCATTAACATAGGTTAATGTTCAGCAGGATGCAGTAGCCTGCTCAGCGAAACTGGAGAAATACCGATATATGAGGCAATATGATATTGAGCGATACGTTGATGTAACCCGGGATATTTCAATAAAAACGCCTGATATCGCTCAATGGCTGGCAAATAGAGCAGTTCCCTCTCACGCTCTTCCTTTCTCGTATACAGCCTTTCTACACTCACCCGAACAAACCGCTCCCACATATGACTTCTGTCCATCAACATTTGAAGCAGATCATACGGAATTTCAATCACGATAGAATCCTCCATCGCTTCAATCGAATAAGAAGAAGGCTGCCCGTTGATCATACTTGCATAAGAAGTAGCAAAATCATCTTCCAACGTAAAAGCCACGTTGTACTCCCTGCCATCCGGTAACAAATAGAAGAGACGGAAGAGACCTGTTATGCAGAAATAAGCATGCTTCACTGGATCGCCAGCCTTGATCATGCATGTACCCGCTTTTAATTGTTTAATCGTTGTTCCATCTTTGAAGACTTGCCAATGATTTTGTTCAATTGGATATTTCGATATTTTGGTTTTGAACGTGTCGTATGGGTTAGTTATTTTGTCCATCTGTAAGTAACCTCTCTATTAATAGAAAAATTGATAAAAAATGGTGTCAGAAAACACTCAGGTTATAATGGAAATATAAGCGAAGATGAGGGGAGAAACAATGAAAAAAATCACTTTTTTTGACTGGACCATCCATTTACAAGCAGACTTAACGGCGATTACCGATCATCATGAAAAGAAAATGGTCATTTTAGAGCCATCTATTGAACTAAATAGCATCATCTGGATGGATGACAACAACGAGCTACAAATCAAACCTACTTGGGATTGTGTCATTTCAATTGATCCAACCAATAAATCACTGACAATCCGGCAAACAAAAGAAGTATTCGGAGATGTGTACGAATGAAAATAGGAGGAACTATGAAGAAAACCGCTTTTTATGATTGGACGATTCACTATCCTGAACATTTAACAGCCGTCAAAGATGATACAGAAAAGAAAATGGTCTTTCTAGAACAGACTGTTGAATTTAAAGGGATTATTCGTATTGATGAGAATGATGAACTGCAAATAAAGCCCACTTGGGATTGTGTCATTATTATTAATGCAAAACAGATGTCTGTCACAGTTCGTGATGCAGAAGACTTTGTAGGTTTACCATAGAAATGAAATAAGTCTCGTTTGAGGGAAATCACTCAAATGAGACTTTTTCTGTTTAGTCACCATAATTATTTAATAACCATTTACAAAGTAAGCAATGGTTTCTAGTTCATCTTCTTTCAATTCTCTGTTCACGTAATTTTGATATTCTATCGTGATTTTCTGTTGATCTCCACCACAAAGATCGGTGAATTTCGCAATCATCCGAAGCTTGTCTGTTTCCTGACGAAACTCCTCTTTTGTCCACGGTCTTTGGTGTGAAGGAATATACGTTTCAGCATCAAATGCATCTAACTCATCTAAAAGACGCAAGATTTCTTTTACCGTATAATGTACTTTTTCAGCATACATTTTCGGATAAATGCAATCAGCAAGAAACAGGATTTTTTCCTCTTTCACATACACGATCACTGAATCTGCGGCATGATCACCCCCAACATGCTGCACAACACAAGTCACCCCGCCAAGATCAATCTCCATCCGACGATCAAACGTCACAACCGGTAAGACGACCTGAATCTCTCGATGATTCTTAAATTCTTCTTTTATCGCCTTCGCGCAAAACTCAATCTCCGTTCCTTCCTTCACCCGCTCATCAATCGCCTCATCTGACCAAGAAAACGGAAGAAGCTTCTCCATTTCCTTTCTGGTTTTTGCAGAAGCAATTGAAACCGCATGAGGCAACGCCGGTAGACCAAAGATATGATCCCAATGCCAATGCGTGAGGACAACGAGATCAGGCTTGGCGTTCTCGTGTTCTAAGGTTTTTTGGATGAAATATTTCGCATGATCTTCTGAGTTTCCGGCATCGATCATTAATGTTTTGTTATTGCCTTCGACCATGCCTAGGATGGGGCGGTCGGTGAGTGATACTGGTGTGATGTAGGAGAAGGTTTTGCCTATTTTTTTGATTGTGTGCATGGTGTGTTTCCTACCTTATGATTTCTCTTTGGATTTTTTACCCTAACTTAATTCCAGAGAGTAATTTTTTAATTTTAATTATGTTTCACTTTAAAATTTACAAGTTATGTAATGGGAGTATATAAAAAGTTTAAAGGCAAAAGTCTATATCAGACCTTTACCTGCGAACTTTCATTCCAGAATATACACAATTTTCAACAACATGTTTAGGCAAAAGTATTTCTCTAATATTCCCCTCAACCTCTTCACCTAAAGATTGCAAAATTCCCTCTGCAACAGCCCTAGCAAGCAATGGGGGAACCGCATTCCCTATTTGTTGATACTGCGAGTCTTTTGACCCACAGAATTTATATGAATCCTGGAATGATTGTAACCTAGCTGCTTCTCTAATACTGATAGCTCTGTCTATAACTGGATGAACCCACATTGATTTTCTAGCATTAAGTACAGTATCTGAAGGCTCATTATATGCAAGTCTTCTATAAATCGTATTTTGTGTTCTGCTATGATCTGTGTAGGTAGTTTTCAAAGATTCATCCAGATTATGAAAATTCTGACCTTCTTTTAAAGCCTTAAACCTTTTTTGAGCTACTTCACCAGATTCAGTTCTAACATGGTTATATACCTTATCTATATTATTAAGGTAATCATTAAGAGGACTATTGAGTAGCGGTTGATGGGAAGTCTTATCAAGTTCATCATCTTTTACATTTACACCGGGTGATATGTTTTCTAAATCGCCTATTGCATCATAGATTTTGTTATACTCTTTCCTATTATGAAAAAGTGGCTCAGGCGTTTTAACTGCTTCCTTTTTTAAAGAAGTTTCTTTGATGCCCATTAAAATTAATCTGCTTCTTTCCTGCGCCACGCCATAATGAGCAGCATTAAAAATATACTTATCCTCATTTAATGCGTAACCTAACTTGGTAAACTTTCTTTTAATATAATCAAACACATTGAATGATTTAATGATAATCTCAATATCATCATTATTTACTTCTATATCGAATAACAAAACTTTATTTTTAATTACTTCTGAAATCTTGCGTATTACCTTCTGTGCCTCAAGAATGTTTTCAAGGCTATCTGTATATGAAGTGAGATTTTCAGTTGTTTTGTCTAAAAGGTTCTTCAGCTTTTCTCCCAAGTCAGTCCAATCTAATTGGTATAGGCTATTCCAATATTCACAATGCTGACTATGCCATTGCTTGTTTATTACCTTCATAAAAAATTTATAGTTTGCTTCTTTTTCTATAAAGTTCAATAAATCCATAGGCGATTTCTTTTTAGCATGTTTTAAAAGTGTATTTAATTTAGAAAAGAGTTCGTTACTTATTATAAAAGGGGTTAGATCTTTCCGCTGTTTGTAGGCATCCATAAGGAAATTTCTTAATATAACAGAATAAAGTGTACTTCTGCCGATCTTAATATGTTCTTCCACAGGCTCAATTTCCAGCTTATCAAGCTCAACTTCGTCCCCTTCACTCAAAAAAAACTTATGCTTTTCTGACTCCATGCTTTTCACGTTTTCCATCACAAAAGCTATGGGACGAATTTCTTCAATCGCCCGCAAATATTCCTTAACAAGATTATTATTCGAAGAAATTAATGTATTCTGTTGCCGATTTGCATTGGAAAATCCTTGACATGGTGGTCCACCTATCACCACATCAATATCACGGAATTCACCAATCTTTTCTCCATTTTTGTCTGTATATTGAAGCTTTGTAATATCCTCATGTAAAATGACGTCATTACGATGGTTTATTTTAAAGGTTTTACGTGCGTTCTCATTAATTTCGACAGCGACTTTCACTTCGAACCTGCCTGTCTGTTCAAAGCCGTTGCTGAGACCACCTGCCCCTGCAAAAAGATCCATTACTTTAAATTTTTTCATTATAAAACCTCACTTCATTAAGAAGTAATCTTTCATATTATATTTCAATAAAAGAACATAAGTTCGTAAATTTGTTTTTTAATTAACTTTTCAATTATATCATAATTATATTTATATCAAATGGTTTATTGTTGGTTTCTCAAGGGAGATTTCAGAGTTTGCAAAAGCCGATTTTTTTATAAGGTATAAAGTATAACAAACCTACAGTGTTCCAATCCATGTCTAATAATGTCTCACTAAGACTCTCTAAAATGACTGCAAAGACCAGCGAGTGAATATAAAAGACTAGTATGTAATAAAGTTAATTTTCATTAAGGAAAATGAATTTATGCATGGCTTTTGACACTCAGTTAATCATATTCACATATTTATAAAACACTATACTTAAATGAAAAACACCCTGAATCTCTGTAGAAGGATTAGGGTGATAATACTAAATCAAGTTTTTTAATTCTTGTGAGCAGGTCTCTTTATACTGAATCCAACATGCTTCTTGCTTCGCCCATTGTGTAACGTTTCGCTCTCCCGCAGATTCCCTAAGATAGGACAATGTCTTTTCTGCGATTATTCGAATGATATCATCCCATTTTTCGGACAAGGATTGTTCTTCCCACACTTTAATTAAATCTATCTGTTCACTATATATTTGATGAAACATCGCAGTTGTATAATAAAGGACATTTGCTTTGTAACCTCTTAGCTTCATTTCATCAACAATTTTCTTTACCCTAAGATTAATAATAGCTCGCGCAATTAGTTTTTGATAGACAGATAATGTTATTTTATCGAGGGTATTTCCGCTCCAAAAGCTCTTATTTAACTCCATGAATTTCTTAAAAGCTTCCTCCCCGCCTTTACTGGAAACATGAGGATAGCCTTCCCATGACATGAAATATTTAGCCATATCAACTTTTGTGAGGACTTTATTTTTCGGATATTGTTTCTTGAAGTCAATCTGTTCTTTGCCTCTTTTTCGCCTGTTAATATCAACCATATACTGCCCTCTGGCACGTTCAAAGTACCATTTGCTTTCGGACCTTCTTCCATCTATTCCAGGAATCCAGATATTTCTCGAAAATTTTTCAAGGTCAGACATGAAACGTGTATTGGCTAATAAATCTGATTTATTAATCTTGTTTTGGGTATTGGCATATTGTGAAATGCGTGAAATCATCTCATCTTCGATCTGGTGCTGATCTTTTTCAGTAAATTCATTAACCTGTAGGATAGTAAGTTTTGCCTGGACATAGACATCTTTCAAGCTGATCCCATCCTTGTAAGCTTTATGAATGGAAGCTGTCGTTTGACCTCCGTTAACAATCTGCCAGCCACTTAATCCCTTAATCTTAAATTGGTTTACTCCTTCTTTTACTGGTTCAAAGTTACCAGTACGGGCTACTGTTGATATACCATTGTTATAGGCAACAAACATTTTACGCTGAAAAGGGTCCTTTAATGTATCGCGAATGCCTTTGTTGGTTCCGCCCCTTGCTTGAAGGAATGATCGAACATTTCGCTCAACAAGCTTTTGTCCCCATTCATCATATGCTTTAGCTAGTAACTCAGCAGAAATATAACCTATATAACATTCAAAATCCTTCACACCACTTGAGGGGTCCGGGACAAACATCATCTCAAATGTTTCACCGTAGTCCTGTTCAAAATCTATGTAGTCTGTTTCAATAGCTTGCTCAGAAGTGATCAGTTGCTGAACTCGATCAATATCCCATACTTGAACATTAACAGTTTCAATTCCAGGGATGGTTATTTCTACAGGCTTATTGGAAGTATAATACATGTTTGTTATAACAAAAATATTAATCTCATTTAAACTATTCATTACTTCATTGATGATTTTAGCAAGATCGTAGGCTTCCAATGAATGATCAATCGTCTGAAGGAGACTTTTTGAATTTGTAATAAATCGTTTTACCCTATTGGCTACTTCAGTGACAGCAGTCATGTTGATGGAAAGTAAATCTTTTTCATTCTGCTCAAAGTTATAATCAACAACGTAAACATCTAATACTTGATTCTCTTCGTCATAAGAATAGGCATTTACAGCAATATTTTTTCCAGAATCCCTAAAAGGAGGCAACAGAATTTCAGGTTCATCTGGTCTATCCATAAAGGAGATCATTTTTTCCAGGAAAGGAACCTGGTAACTACCAGATTCTATCGCTTTTTCCTCTAACTCTTCTGTAAAATCGAGCAGGAATTCTTTTCTTTGTCTTGTTTCTATCATCTTTTATCCTTCCACTCTAAACATTTGATATATAGTTTCCAGTTGCTTCTCATATGCTGCACAATGAGTCAGATCAATATTATAACTTACATGTGAAATTCCTTTTGGCAGATGTTCCTTTAATAAGCGAGGAAAATTTTTACCAGCCTCATACACCTCTGTTTTTTCCATAAAATAAAGCACATCTTCGTATTCTTCTTCTCTAAACCCCAGATCAGTCAATAAATCGCTATAAATGAGTGCAATTCTTTCAGATCTTTCTGCAAGCTTGATACGAACCTGACCTGCCAGTTCTTGAAGAGAAAGCCCATGTGTACGGCTTTGTTCTAGAAAACATACATAGAGATAAATTGAAGATACAGCTTCATTCAGCTTAAGCTGATTTTCATTTGATATTTTAATCGTTTTTGATAATTTTTCATTAATTGTTTTGATTTCAATTCCACATTTGTTTCCTTTAAAATCAATGCGACCTTTCGTCGGTCCTTCCCAATGTTCAATTATAAGAGGCGGTTGGCCAGGATGCCTTTCCAGCCATTCATTAATAAACCATAATTCCCCAAACAACCCACGCTGTTGCTCTTCTGAAAGCCGCTTAAATCCTCCTCGCTGAAAGAAAGTCCTCCATCGATCAAGTACTTTATAGACTGTTGAAAAAAGAGAAACTTCTTCTTCAGCTACTGCCAGGTGATCAGCGAGATTCTGCAGAACAAATTCAAAGATTTCTGGGCTTTGTTCATCCTCTTGTCGGATAACAAGAAAATAATGTTCCTTTAAGAGGGATAGTTTTTCAAAGTATTCCACCTTAACGGACATTCCCCTCCATTTGGGCAATGCTTTTTCCTGATCCTTGTCCCATCCTTCTGTGCCCAAATCAATGTACAGCTGCCGATGATGATTAGCAGGGTCGATCCCTGCAAACATAATTGGATTCTCATAAGTCAAAACATTCAATTTATATACTTCACTTTCATCCTGGCTTCGAAGTTCTTGTATCATATCATCAAACTCTATTTTTAGGTTCAACACATATACTCTCCTTAAATAAAGGTTATTTAGATATCGTTTTATTTGTCTGATAGACGCCATTCTCTTCAATTTCCGTCGCCGGGAAAGAAAACGCAATTCCAATTGGCACTAGTTTCGAGGAGAATTTCACATCTAAACTCTTAAAGATAGGAACTTCTGGATGCAAAGGATATATTAACATTAGGCCATTTTCCTTTGAACGCACTCCTCGTTTATCTTTACGCTCTTTAATTTCTTTAATTTTATCGAAGTCCAAATCCATATCCTCATGGTTAGGAGACACAATAGCCCCAATGTCTCTAATTTGATACATGTTCTCAGGCGCTTTGACCTTATTTCCAAGTGCAGAAGCAGATTTCAAACTGATTTTTCCTAATTCAACCGGGTATTCTGATAGGCCAAGAGAAGATTTGCGCTGACCTTCTACTATTGAAACAGTCCAATTTAATAATTCTCCTTCTTTGTTCACTCTGTCAATATAGTCAGCAATTAGTGCAGAATTTACAATATTACTGTCAGCCGTTCGATATTCTGACAGAAATCCTTTGATGTGTTCTGCGTGCACACCAGATGTCGAGTAGAAGTCGGTCTTTTTGTATGTTGTCTTTGTTAAAGGAAGTATATTAACGAGCTTAACAGTCGCATCCATGTTTCCTTTCATTACATCTTCACTTGGATCAAACAGTCTTGTCTGTTGTAGGGTACCAGCATAAATGACATTTGAAGAAACTGCATTTCTCATTTTCAAAGGACTCGTAAGCTTCATTGTTGGATGGCTTAGCATTTTGATCGCATATTCAGATGGTGTCTTCTTCATTGTAGCCAGACGGTCGAATTCCTGTCGAAGTTGAATCATCGCAATAGACAGATGTTCAAAATTTGAAGCAATCTCATTAGAAGTATAAATGCGGCATATATCCATATAACCCTTTTTATAGCCAAACCAGCGTCCCATCTGCATGAGAGTGTCGTACATAAGCGTATTACGGAAATAATAGGTGATACTTAAGCCTTCTAATGTTAATCCTCTGGACAATTTGTCTCCACCTACTGCAATAACATTTAATCCTTCTTCTTTATATTGATGGTAATCTAATGCATCCCGGCTGTTACCATTTATCTCAAAAACTTGGATACTTTCACAGCAATTCATCAATTCTTTATATACTTCATTCCAGCTAAATTCTGGGTGATTTTCATTCGGCCAATCTTTACTTGTTGGGAGAATATCATTATCATAAAGTTCTTGTAGTTCTGCAATCACAGTGCTTTCTGCATTATACTGTAATTGCTTTGATATAGCATCAAACGCCCGCTCAACTGCGTCTTTTACACTTGACTGGACATCTTTAAAACGAGAAGTATGTATGAGCATTGAATTATGTTTATTTCTTTGTCCTCTCAGATTGCGAATAGCAATCACAAGCAGGAATTCAAGTATTGCTTCACGCATTTGAGGAGGAACTTCTTCGAATTTATTTGCGTCAGATTTCTTTTTAATTTTTGTAAATACATCGAGGTCTTCTTGACGCAAATGGCGGATCAGACTCGGGCGAGTATCTTCCGCGTCCTCTTCCACATTAAAATATTCCTCAGGTCCGCAATATTCCTTCGGCTTTGGTAGGCCGACAAGAAAATCTTTTGGATACAGGTCATCTCCTTCTTCATTTGTATTTCCTTCATTGCTGATTAGAAGATTTGCAAAAGGTGTTGCAGTATATCCGACAAAAGCTTTTCGATTAAAAATTTCAAGGATTTGCCTGATCAAGCGATTGATCGTTTTCGGATCTTCATTTTTATCAGGATTGGAAGTATCAACAGATGCCTGATCTGCTTCATCGTCAACAATTAAGACGGGAATATCCAAATTATATATATCCCGATGATAAATTAACTGATCTCGAAGCGATTCTAGTACGGTTTTATTTTTCTTAACGACCATTAATGTTGGTGAGTTTAGGTTAAAAGTACCCCTTTGGCTTGATTTGATATCATGGTCTTCTGTTGTCCAAGAAGAAATGATATGATCAGCTGTATTTGCGCTTATTTGAGCAACTCCTATTGGGTTTCCATCTTTGTCTGTTCGGTTCCCGATTACCTCTTCATTCAAACGGATTTGTGTCTGAGTTCTTAAATCATTATGAATACCTGATAGCACAATTATTAGCATATAGCCAACATCAAAAGCTTTATTGATTAAGCCAGTGAAATTAGCTGTTTTACCTGACTGAACATAACCTAATACAAGCCCACGTTTATCGAATGGGTCTATCGAGCTTGGATTTCCTATAGATGCCATTATCTGATTCGTTGTTTCATCTATTGCAGTAACTGCCTCAAGAGGCCAGTTTTTCGAAGTGGAGAGATATCTACGATACCTGGACCAGAAAAATCCGCTAGCTACCATCTTAGGCTCAAACCAGCTTTTTTCTTTGGACTCTCTCATTACATAATTCTTTGGAACTTCCAAACCAATTTTGTACTTCATGTACATTTCAAGTGACCACTTTTGAAATGTTGGATCGTCAATAGGGCTCTCGGCCGACGCTAATCCTCTTGCTGATTCCAAGGCTTTTTCTGCTGCCTCTTCCTGATTTTTATAAACTGTTTTTAGGTAATAATAGGTATTTAAAAAGTTCTGTTCAAAAAAATCTTTCAAATCAATTGCTGACATTCAAATTCGCCTCCAATAAAATTACTTTTAAAGTTGCACGGTTTAATTCATCAAATGCAGGTTGCGTTAACAAAATATTCAAAAGCTGTTCTTCGTTTTCAGCTACATTTAACTGCATCATAGAAGAAGCAAATTGGACTACCAATTCTTTCTTGCTGTCTGAAACCTTTTGCAATTCTTCTTCTGGAACTTTAGGAGCATCTATAATATTACTTGGCGAGCCAAGCTGTACAAATTTCAAATATAAGTTTAAGAGTTTTGCATGTTCATCATCCAAATTTTTAAGCAACTCAGAAAGGATCGGATGATTTCGATTTAAAATAAATTGAGGACCATCCTCGTTTCCTGACTGCTCCCATGTATTTAAACTTCCCTTAATCGAAGGATTTCTAGGACCAGACTGTGTCCGAAAATAAAAAATATCCCTTGAAACTTTTCGTGCAATGGATGAAATGGTTTCTAGTCTTCTTTTGGCGTCTTCAGGCAAATTAATGCCCGATTTTTTTATATCAACCTGCCAGTCTGAGTCAGCTGAATTCGGGAGATCGATGCGCACCCTGGCCAGCTGTGAAGCTGCATCCTTGGGAAACAGCCCCATCCAATCACCAAAATATAAAAGACGATTTTCTCTATAGATATATAATCCCTGATGATCACGCCAGCCTTTGTAACCGCCCGCCTTCTTATATTCAGACTCTGTTAAATGGGAGGCATGAGGCAAAATAAAATACTGCACTTTGATTCTATTATCATTAATTTTAAGAATCTGCATTTCGCCTTCCAGTGTATTCGGATGACTCCTCATAAAAGGATCCCATGGATCTATCTCTTTACCGTTGATAAACAGACTTACTTCTTTTTTCTCCAGTATAGAGTGAAATACAAATTCCAGGTGTCTATTAATACGAGAAACTTTATTATAGAAACTTGTTTCTTTTAATTTGCGCTTTCGTCCAACCCCCATAAATCGGTCAAGCTTGTCAATACAGACGATTGTGCCGTTTTCCCCCTTTATATCGTCTAGTTGCAATTTTATTTCTTCAGGAATTTTGGTGAAGAGTTGCCATTCATTACATTCTGATACATGATCAAGATCCCAACATCTCTCAAAATATACTCCATCTTTTTTTGTCAAAACACTCAATCGCTTTCCAAGTGAAAAAGAAGCCGTTTTCAATCCCATACCAAAACGACCGAGCTCGTTTGTTCTTCTACGCTCTCTTGGGTCTTTAGAACCAATGCTCATAGCGATTTGAAGCATATATTCAGTCATACCCAAACCATTATCATTTATGGTAATCATTCCATCTGTATCATTATAGGTAAAATTCACTTTAATAGTTGATGCCTTAGCATCTAGACTGTTATCTACAAGGTCAGCAATGGCTGTACTAGCATTATATCCAATAGAACGAAGCGCCTGAATCACAGGTGCTGCTGATGGTCTTGTCAGAACTATATTCATCTATTAAACCCCGTTTCGCAGCAATATTTATACTAATTATAGCAAATAACTAAAATAAATAAATTTTAGGTAATAGTTTTTCCTTAGGTTTACAAATAGATGAAAAGTTATAAATAGATTTTATCTACTTATGATAAGGCTCCCCCCGCACAATCCGAAACGCCCGATAAATCTGCTCCACCAACACCAGCCTCATCAACTGATGCGGAAACGTCATCCTCGAAAACGACAACTTCTCATTCGCACGCTGCATCACAGCATCGCTTAACCCAAGGGATCCGCCTATGACAAAACACACCTTACTTTTTCCGTATGTTGCCAGCTTATCTATTGTATCGGCTAATTCTTCGGAAGTTTTCATTTTTCCTTCGATGGCGAGGGCGATGACGTGGGCGTCTGGGTTGATTTTGCTTAGGATGCGTTCGCCTTCTTTGTCTTTGATGATTTTCATGTCTTGATCGCTGAGATTCTCGGGTGTTTTTTCATCCGCGAGCTCAATAATCTCGATTTTTGCGTAGGCTTGTAATCGTTTTGTGTATTCGGCTATGCCTTGCTTTAAATATTTCTCTTTTAATTTTCCTACTGTGATAATTGATATATTCACAGGTCATCCCCACCTTAAGAACAAGTTATTCATATAAGTTATCAACAATTGTGGATAAAATTTGTGTATTTTGTGTCCGATCATTCGTTCCCCACTATATATATTGCAGGTTCATCGCACAATTCACAGGTTGTGGATAAGCTGTGTGTATGTTCGATTTTTCTGAATTCTGGCGGTGTTTCGTGATCATCTATGTACATGTCTAGTACGGTTTCTATATGTTCTGCACAAGCATAAAGTGATTTGTTCATAAGTTTCTAATTCCTCCACTATGTTGTTTGGTTATTCACAAGTGTTTCGCTCATTGTTCAATATAACCGATTTATTCACATGTTAATAGTCTTTTACCATTTTCCACACCTTTTATCCACAAACCAAATAAAAAAGCCTCCACTCCTGTGAAGGCTTCCTTCTATCAAAACGGATTGTAAAATCTCGTTCCTCTAACAAATGTAATCACTAGCGACACAATCAGTACCGCTCCAACAAAGATTAACGCCGCATAATCTGCTTTTTGAAAGTCTTTCGCCGTAAACCATGTGCGCTTTTTATGCTTTCCAAACCCGCGCAATTCCATCGCATTGCTGATCGTTTCAATCCGCTCTAGGCTGGAGAAAATCAGCGGCATCACAATCGACAGCGCATTTTTAATCCGTTTTCCCAGTTTTTCATTCTTCGATAAATCAATGCCTCTTGCTTGCTGAGAAATGGCAATCGTTCGAAAATCACGCTGAATATCTGGGATGTAGCGCAGAGCAATCGCTACCGCATACGAAATCCGGTAGCTGACCCCGATTCTGCTGAGCGATGAGGCGAATTCACTTGGATTTGTTGTCACGATAAATAAAAGCGCCGCTGGCATCACGGTCACGTATTTCAGTGTAATGTTCAATTGATAGAAAAGCTGTTCAAGTGTGACGTTGTACCAGCCTGCAATGTGAAACAGCTCGTGCTTCGCTCCATAGATGGCGACACCTTGCTGGGGAGCAAAGATGTAAATGGCGATGTTGTTGATCACAAGAAAAATCGCCAGGACAATCACTACGAAAGAGATATCACGAAATCGTATGTTTGATAGCTGAAAGAACACGATACTGGCAACTAGCATAAACACTAATACGCCTGTATCATATGTGAGCATCGCTGCGGATGACCAGAGGATAAAGCAAATGAGTTTGGTGGCGCCTGTCAGCCGGTGAATCGGCGACGGGCGATCGATATAAGACAGCATGTCTACAGCCATGTCATTCGTTCCTTTCTGTCAACCTCAATGAAGCGATCCACGAGTTCATTTGGATTCGGCCAATCAGCTTTCAGCGCCAGTTCATATAGCGACGTTTCTTTTAAGCTCGCCTTTTGGACTAGCAACTGATCTGTCAGTACTTTGGCTGGTGTATCATCTGCGATTTTTTCTCCATCTGAAATGACAATGGTTCTTGTTGTGTATTCGAGCATGAGATGCATATCATGGGTGATCATCAAGATCGTGACTCCCTGCTGATTTAATTGCTCTAAAAACGTCATCATCTCTGTGTAATGTCTAAAATCTTGACCGGCCGTTGGCTCATCTAAAATGATGATTTCTGGCTCTAACACAAGAATCGATGCGATGGTGACGCGCTTTTTCTGTCCAAAACTAAGGGCTGAGATCGGCCAGTTCCGAAATGGATACAGCCCGCATACTTTTAAAACCCGCTCTACACGATCCTTGATGTCGTCTTCTTTTACGCCTCTTAAAACGAGACCGAGGGCGACTTCATCAAAAATCATTTGTTTCGAAATCATTTGATTTGGGTTTTGCATGACGACACCGATTCGTTCGGAGCGCTGTTTGATGGTGTCTCCTGTGATGTCATCGCCATTTAGATGAATTGTCCCTTTTGTTGGCTTTTCAAATGCGCAGAGCACCTTGGATAGTGTCGTCTTGCCTGCGCCATTGGCACCGGCGATGCTGATCATTTCTCCTTTTTTGACGGTAAAAGAGATGTTGTTCAGTGTGTTAGGTCTTGTCGGATAATCAAAGCTCAGCTCACGCACTTCTAGTAAATCCGGCGCTTCATTCTGCTCGACTGATGGCTCAGATGCTTCCATCCATTGCTCGATTTTCTCTTTTGCCTCGTCATTTAAGGTGAGATGCTGTAAATTAGCGATTTGATCTCCTGCTGCAATCGGAATGCCTGCATATTTCATCGCTCTCACATATAAAGGCTCACGTAAATACGCCGCTTCTAATACATTCGAGGCGAGCAATTCATCTGGTGTCATATCCGCTGCAATCGTGCCGTCATTGACAACGATGATGCGGTCGACATGGCGGAAGAGGACGTCTTCCAATCGATGTTCCACCATCACGACCGTTTTTTTCGTTTCTTTTTGCAGACGGTCAATGAGATCGATCACTTCTTTGCCTGTTGCGGGATCAAGGCTTGCCAGTGGTTCATCAAACAGCAAAATGTCGACATCGTTGACAAGTACGCCTGCAATAGCGACACGTTGTTTTTGACCGCCTGACAGCTCATGCACGGATGATGCCAGTTTGCCGTCTACCTCTGTTAATTTTGCCGCTTTCTCGACACGTGTTTTCATTTCTTCGCGTGTGACTTGATCATTTTCAAGTGTGAACGCGATATCTTCTCCTACAGTCAGCCCGATAAATTGTCCATCAGGATCTTGCAGCACCGTTCCGACGAGCTGTGAAAGAGAGAAAATGTTCTCTTTCTCTGCATTTTTCCCGCCGATGTGGAGACTTCCTTCCATAGAACCTTTATAAGACGCAGGAACTAGCCCATTGATACAATGGGCTAGTGTGCTTTTTCCCGATCCAGACGGGCCTGCGATGAGGACTTTTTCTCCTTCATAGATGGTCAGGTTGACATCTTTCAATGTTGGTTCTGCCTGACTGCGATACTTGAATCCGAAATGTTCGAATTGAATCATCGGTTTCTTCATTTATGTGTTCCACCTTGCTTCATGATGTTTCTTTCGATAGACTGCCGCTTTTGCTTCTTGTTTTCGCATAAGCCGCAATGATGATGGTGCCTAGTACACCGACTGTGATGATGTTTGAGATTCCTGCCACGATACCTTGAACAAACACTTTATTTGCAGGTTCTGCATAGATCACAATGTCGAGTACCGGCGCAATGACAAACCAGCCTAATGCTTGTGCGCCGGCTTGGACGGCGTTGAAGAGCATGATTTTTTTCCAGCCAAAGTCGCCCTCTTCTACTTTTAAACGGTTCGAAATGAGGCCGATCAATAAACCAACCACACCCGAAACGATAATCCAGCTCCACCAAGGTCCAAATGTGGTGGCATCTTTAATGAGATGACCAATAAATCCAATCAATGCGCCTGCAACAGGACCAAATAGCACGGCCATTAACGCAAGGAACGCGTACGATGTTTCAATTTGTGTATTCGGAATCCCAGTTGGAATGGAGACGAAGCGTCCTAAAATGACAAAGACGGCTGCGCCAATTCCGATGGCAACGACAGTTTTCGTTGAAAGTTGTTTACCTGCCATGATGTTTCCTCCTCTTATTCGTATATAATGCGCGGAGCTTTGCGAATCGAAAGGCGCCAGCCTGTGCCTGTACCGATGTTATAAGCCTTTGCAAATGACCCTTGATTGATCGCCACGCCTAAATGATCGAGTGAATTGACATATACGAGTGGTTCGCCTACCTTTAAATCGGCAAAAGATCGTCCATAGGTCATGATATTTTTATACACATTTTTTGGCCCGTTGGCAATGGTAACTTCTATTGCATCCCCATAATTGATTGAAAGCTGTTCAAATAACGTATGATGAATGTTTGTCCATAGGTTTCCGAACCGCACATCTAAAATATCAATCGTCCCTGTGATCACTTCTTCTTCCGCATAAGCTTGTACGACTGGAAGGTGAATAATGTCCTCTATATTCGCCTTTGGCCCGACCTCTTCAAAAGAAATCACACCTGAAGCAATTCTCGCGCCTGTATAGGCGTAAATGTCTCTACCATGGAATGTATGTGATTTGCCTGACTTCGGCAGACGGTTGATGGTTTCATCTAAATACCGAGCCTCCACGATGCCAATATCCTGTGCGACATGCGTAAGTGTCCCATTATCAGGTGTGATGATGTAGTGTGAGCTTGTTGTTTTGACGACAAGGCTCTTTCGCTCTGATCCAACGCCTGGATCAACAACGGAGACAAATACCGTTTCTTCCGGCCAATATGTGACCGTCTGAAGCAAGCGATAAGACGCTTCCCAAATGTCGTATTGGGGAATGTTGTGAGTTAAATCAAAAATGCGGATGCCGCTGCTCACTGTATTGGCTACGCCGTACATTGCGCTGACCGCTCCATCATCAATACCGAAATCTGATTGTAAAACCAATGCATGTTCACTCATGTTAATCTCCCTTTCATTTGAAAAAATGGTTGTGGTGTTTCACGTGGAACATTTGAACATTTGTATGAAAAAAAGTGGACAATAAAAAATACCCCATCCTTATCTATGAATCATAAGGACGAGGTATTTGTCTCGTGGTACCACCTTTATTTACTGTTTGCTCGCGCTAAACAGCCTCTACAAGTACAAAGCTCCAATTTGGCTCATATACTGTGGTTTTGATAACGAGTACCAACTCTCGTCGTCACCTACTAATATCATGGATATGTTCAGCACGAGGCTCAGAGACCATTTTTCGAATCATTATTTTTGCTTCTTTTCAGCTGCCGAAGCTCTCTGTGGAAAAATTGATGATTGTACTTTCTCTCGTCATTGCCTGTTTAACTATCTTGAATTAAAGCTATCATACATGATGTTTTTTGATAAATCAAGATATTTTTCTGAACATTTTTAAAAATGAGTTAAATGTTCTGGAAGAGTCTTCTTTTTTATAAAATTTAAGCAAATGTTAAAGAGCGAGATATGGTGTCTTTCTTTTCTAGGGGTATAATAAAGATGAAGGGAGGTACAGTGTGTGTGGACCATCTGTATGAATGAATTTAAGCAGCTCTTCAAAAGCACAAAATCCATCTTAACTATTGTTATTATTTTCATTTTATCTACTTTTGTATCAAGTCTTCCATTTATAGCTGCTTATCAAGGGAAGTGGGAACAGGCAAAGGACCCTTATTCCATTGGGAATGAACTAGTGATTTCGTTATTTGGTTTCTTCCTTATTTTTTTATTATCTCATGATATTTTGAGCCGCGAAATTCATTTGAAAACCATTCGTTTTCTCGTCAGCAAAACGACCCGTTTAAACATTGTCATCGGGAAATATCTTGGGCTGATGCTGTTTTGGCTCAGTTGCATTATGACCACATATATATTAAATATGGTGATTTCACATCGTTTTCTGTTCTCTGATGCCTTAAAAATATTAACGTTTATCAGTGTCGGCATCTCCTGTGCTTTGTTTTTGTCCATGCTCTTTCCAACACCACAGAAATCGATGTTTGTTGGCATGTTGTTTTCCTTTCTATTTCCAATCATGAGCATGATGTCTGTTCTTTCTTCAGAACGGTTGATTCACTGGTTCCAATACGTGACGCCTTATTATTATGCGCGCTGGAGTGAACCGCTGACCTATGTGCTGATGAATGCCGCATTGACTGTTGTCTTACTCGTTGGAACTGCACTACTGTTTCAGAGGAGGGATGTCTAAGTGCTTCACACAAAAGGGCTGACAAAAAAATATCGGACAAAAGTCGCAATAAATCATATTGATCTTGATATCCATCAAGGGGATATCTTCGGCCTCATTGGACCGAAGGGTGCTGGTAAGACAACCTTTTTTAATATCATTACAGGGATCTCCCGCCCCACCTCTGGCACGTTTATCATGATGAACATGACGTCGTTAAAAAAAGTACGTCATCATATCGGTGTTCTGCCTGAATATACAGATTTATATGAAGGGCTGACTGCTATTGAGCATATTGCCTATTTATCGAAAATTACGGGTACTCGCCAAAAAACGAGCTATTATGAAGAATTACTCGAATTTGTTGGCTTACATCGTTATCATCAAGAGAAAGTCGGTGCCTTTACACCTGGGATGAAGAAGCGGCTCGGAATGGCTCAGGCCATCGCTCATCAGCCTGACTTTATTTTACTTGATGAGCCTTTTGCGGATATTGATGCAGATTCTATCTTACATATCCAGCGGGTGATTGAATCGTTAAAATTTGAAGGAAAAACTGTCTTTTTAACAGCAGACGAGCCAAGGTTCACCCAGCCTATTTGTACCAAAACAGCTTTCATATCTGAAGGAAAAATCGTGTCCTCAAGTACTCATCCTCAAGAGAAAACCATCACGTCCTCAACCATTCGTGCCACCTTCAAGCATGCATGGATTGATGATGAGGTGAAGCCTGTTCTCACGCAGTACTTACAAAGTGTGGGAACAGACCTTGTGATCAGAGATGACGAGACCTCATTGTTGATTCGTTCAGAAGCTCAAGTCCCAGCCATCATCCGTGCGTTTGTGAAATGCAAAGTCGACCTATACCGAGTCACGGCGCAAGATGCCATGATGTCCACATAAAAAAGTACCGTACGCTCGCCGCACGGTACTTCTCTTTTTTTATAAAGGCTTGCTCATGTAAATCCCAGTCTCAGCGAATCCCGTTTTCTCATAAAGTGAGCGGGCGATTTGATTATGGGCAAAGACATGCAGCGATAGTTTCTTCACACCTAATGACTTTGCCTGCTCTTCTAATGCCGCCATGGCCTGTTTTGCCAACCCTTTTCCTCGATACGCTTCAAACAAAATAAAATTATAAATAAAGCCTTCATGCTGGGGATGATCTGGATCATAGCAAAGCCATACCCATCCAATGGCTTCTTCTCCATGTAAGATGTTCCACAACTCATGATCTTCTGTCTGAAGTCCTTCAGGAAGCAGCCGGTCAAATTGTTCCTCTGCGTTCTTTTGCGCTTCTTCCTGATTCCATGTCCCTGCGTGTACCTTTTCTTCTGCGTACCGCTTAATGGCCTTCTCTATCAAGACGTCATAATCTGTTTGCGACATTGGTAGTAATGTGACCAATCGTATCTCCCCCTTTTCTTTATCATATGCCGGGCATGTAAAAAAAGCCAGTCCCTTATAGGAACTGGCTAGCCACCGAACTGATCGGTTTGGGAGAGTTTGATCTCGACTGATTTTTTCTTTCCGCTTCGGTAAAATTGCACCTTTACCTTGTCGCCTACTTTCTTTTGATAAAGATATTTACGCAGATCGACGATGTTTTGTACTTCCTTGCCGTCAAACGACGTCACGACATCCAGCTCTTTTAACCCTGCTTTCCCTGCTGGAGACAAAGGCTCGACACTCATCACGACGACTCCGGTTGTGACCTTTGATGGCAGTTTTAACGTTTCCTGCCAATGATAGCTCGCAATATCTGCTAGTGATTTCATCCCAACACCAAGGTACGGACGCTTCACCTCTCCATAGCGCTCTAAATCCTCTATGACAGGGATCACCAGATTCGCAGGAATAGACAGCCCAATCCCTTCCACCTCTGACTCAGCAATCTTCATTGAATTGATGCCGATCACTTTGCCGTCCATATTGATCAAGGCTCCGCCGCTGTTCCCAGGATTAATGGCGGCATCCGTTTGCAAAACTTCCGCATTCCAATCCGTCTGTCCATCACCATTAGAATCAACAGGGATCGCACGCTCCGTTCCAGAAATCACACCTTGTGTGACGGAGCCAGCAAATTCAAGGCCTAATGGATTTCCAATGGCGATGACAGGCTCACCTGGTTTGACATGGTCTGAATTGCCGAAGGCAGCGGTTTTTTTGATCTTATCACTTTTGACCGTGAGTACCGCTAAATCCATAAGCTGATCACTGCCGACAAGATTTGCCCCGATCCTTGTCCCGTCCTGAAGGCTCACTTCAAGCTGGTTTGCGCCTTTGATGACATGATGGTTGGTCACAATATAAAAGGTGTCACCCTTTTTTTTATAAATCACACCTGACCCGCTGCCTGCTTCACCGCCTTCTTCCCAAAAGCTCGACTTTTGAATGTTAATGACGCCGACAACCGTATCCGACATACTCGATACCACTTTTGTGACCGCATCATTCACGTTCACATTGACGGTCTTTAAAGGGCCATCTGATGCCTGCTGATCTCCAGCTGACTGCCAGCCAAAGGGGCTGCCGCTTTGTCCAGACACATAGGGGAAAAAGAATCCCATTAAAAAAGCTCCTACCAATACACCGATCAGACCAGATAGGAAGTATCCTTTTCTGCTTCGTCTCGGCTTCCACTCTACATCGCGATAATCCACTATGTTTCCTTCCTTTCAGTGAATAGATGATGTATATAGTGTTGGTAAGAAGCTCTTATCTTAATCATACGATTGTAAAAATCATACGGCGCAAAGCGGGGTTGCTTTTTTCGGGTCCGTATCATATAAATCAAAGCCGTCCCCTACAACAAAGCCCTTCATTTCAAGCGTCTGCTGGACCGCCATACGGGCTAAGTCCTTCATGTTGTTGTCTTGACTCAAGTGGGCCAAATAAATGCGTGAGGTGGCGTCTCCAATCACGTCTGTCATAGCAAGAGCTGCATCTTCATTGGATACGTGTCCGACATCGCTCAAAATTCTGCGTTTAATACTCCAGGGGTAGCGCCCCATTTGCAGCATGCCGACATCATGGTTGCTCTCAAATACGAACGTATTGGCTGATTTAATAATCCCTTTCATCCGGTCACTCACATAGCCTGTATCCGTCATAAGGGCAAGTTTACGCCCGCCATAATGGAATACGTAAAACATGGGCTCTACCGCATCATGTGATACGCCAAATGATTCAACATCGAGTCCGCCGAATGATTGAACCGTCTCCATATCAAAGTGGAATTTCTGCTCCGTATCCACTTTCCCAATATGTGACTCCATCGCCTTCCATGTTTTCGCATTTGCATAGACAGGAAGCTTGTACTTTCTTGCCATCACACCGAGTCCTTTAATATGATCTGAGTGCTCGTGTGTGACAAAAATTCCGTCCAAGTCTTCAGGCTTGCGATCGATTTGACCAAGCAGCTCTACCATCTGTTTGCCGCTTAAGCCCGCATCTACTAAAAAAGCATGCTCGTCTGTTTCTAAATAAAAAGCGTTCCCCGTACTTCCGCTCGCTAGTACACTGAACTGCAAGCTCATGTTCTCTCACTCCAATGAAGATTTGTCTTCTTTCTCTATATGATCAAGGGTTGAGCCATCAATGGCATTGATCAAATATTCTTCCTCTGTCTTTTTCTTTGAACCAGTTGCCACGCCTTCAATCTCTACTCGCCATACAGGAACCATGACTTGAGTGCTTGCACCTGGGTATTGCGTGTAGTAGCCAAGCTCCACTTTTTTCACTGTCGTGTTTTGGCTCAGCATATTTTGTGTATATAAGTCCTTCACCGTTTCAAGCGCCGGGACAAGGGTTTCTTTTCTCACTTCATTAATCGATGTCACCATCGACTGCCGATACGAGACGACCTCGTTTTGATCGTTCACATCCAATGTGATCTTCCCGATGGTTTCGGTGTCATCAAGACCTTCTTGGAAGATGTATTTTCCTTTATACGTTTGGAAAAAGACGATTTCACCTGTTTCTTCATCGATGCTCCAGAGCTTATAATTCTTGCCATCCAGCAAACGCTGGCTCACAAGATTGGTCGCTGCTGTTTTCATATCTTTTTTCGGCAATGCAACTGGTTTATTGAAGGTCATTTCAAGCAGGGTGACAGGATCATCTTTCTCGGTTTTCGGGAATGTGCTTTTCGTCTTTTGATCAGCTAATCCGTCGACATCCTTTTTCGTATATTGCTTTTTCTCAGCTGTAATGCGGTATCCAATCTTCGCTTCATCTGATAGATTGCCATATTTGATTCCGTCTGCCTTCATTTCTTCCAGCGTATCTGTTTTTTCGATAATCGCAAAATGATCGGTCGAACGCTTTTCAAAATATTGAAAACCTAGAAAGATATCGAGAACGAGAAAGGCTAGGATAAAGATCGTTTTGGTCTTATTCCACTCCATGATTCTCGCTCCCCTCTGTCAGCAAATCATTCGATAAAATGACGGTTTTTCCGTTATATTTCATACACCATACCGGCTCTAGCCAGACAAACATCGCTTGATCCTGATCTGATGCCGTGGATGTCGCTTGATAGGCAGGGAAAATCTGTTCAATTTTCTCTAAATCATCATACTTCGTCTGCTTGATGATCAAGTTTTTCAGCTCTGTCCCATTCATCAGTTTGACCTGTTCACTCTGACTCGCTTTGTTGCCGAGAATGTAGTTTGGACGCTTATAACTCAAGATGTCATCATTCGCCCATTGTACTTCAAGTGATGTCATACCAAATGGATGCTTTGTGCTGTTGACGATCGGCAGTCCATCCATAAACATATTAAAGGACAGCTGCTGGTTGCTGTTGATGCCGAAGTATTGATAATTATCGGTAAAACTTCCGTTATCATTGAAATATTTCACGCTTCGCTTGATCAAATCTCCCGTTTGGAATACGGTACTAGAATTGATATTACGATGCTGATATTGGATGCGGTGGTCTTTTTGATTTGCTTCAAGACGACTCGTTCCATCTGTATACACCGTCCGGTTTAAATTAGATTCCTCCCCAACTAGACTTGGGTCTGTAAACAAAGCGTCCTTGAATTTGCTTGTCTTAATCGTTTCGATAAAGAACATTTTCGCTTCAAGCTGCTTTTGCTTCTGCGGCAGAAGGAAATCTCGTTTTGAATTCGTAGAGAAAGTATATAGATCATAGCGCGGCATCTCGTTTTGAGCGGCTGCAATACTATCCATCAGATTACGATAGTTGGCTGATTCAATCGTCAGCTCAAGCACCGTTTCCTTGCTGTATGAAACCAAATAGACTTTCTTATTGGCCTTATCCGGCTGAGCGAACGGCACAATCATCCGGTCAAATGAGTTGTATTCAATGGATTTATTCGGCCATTTAAACAGCGCTTGGAAAATATCAATTGGAATCGGATCATTGAACACAAGATCCAATGTTTTGCCTTGCCCCTCGCGTCCATAGAAGAAATTCTTAAATTTCTGCTCGGAATATTGGTCCGACACATCGGCAATCTCTTTGACATCCCACAGGCTCACATCATTCCAAAAGTTTTGGAAGAGTTCCTTTTGATCCACTTTGAAATGCTCTCCATTGGAATGGATGAACATCTCACGCGGTTTCACGACATCAATGAGACTCCGAGGCTCGTCGCTTGAAATCTTCTTCGTTTCCACGACCTGTGTACCGGCATCCGCCTGATCCTGCATGACGGGCTGGAACATCCAAATATTCCACGTAAACACAAGACTGATCGCAATTAGGATTGTCAATATAATGGTTTTAAAGGTCTCACGCTTCATCCCAATCATCCTCTTGTTCTTCATTGTACGGAAGGGTAAAGGTTACCGTTGTTCCTTTTCCTTCAATGCTGTCAGCCCAAATATCTCCGCCATGAGCCTGAACCATTTCTTTTGCAATCGCAAGACCTAGGCCGGTTCCGCCAAGTTTTCTTGTTCTTGCCTTATCCACTCGATAAAAACGTTCAAAGATTTTATCCATATCCTTCTTCGGAATACCGATTCCTTCATCTTTGACACTGAATAACACAAGACCTTGCTCCTCATCCAAATCGACAGTGAACGTAATGTGTCCACCCTCTGGCGAGTATTTCATAGCATTGGAAATGATATTATCGAGCACCTGAGTGATTTTATCTTGATCAATTTCCACATATATTTCACGCTGCGGCAAGTTGCGGATGAAATCGACATGCTGCTCCTTCGTCATTTCAAAACGATCAATGACGAGCGAGATAAACCTGATAAAATTCGTCCACTCACGATTGAATTGATAATCCTTGCTGTCGAACTTAGACAGCTGGAGCAGGTCATTCACAAGTCTAATCATGCGCTCTGTTTCATTTTGCGTGACACTGAGGAACCTTGGCGCAAGCTCTTTATCACCAATCGCACCTTCAGCGAGTGCCTCAAGATAGCTTCGCATCGTCGTAAGCGGTGTGCGCAGCTCATGCGATACGTTCGCCACGAATTCACGACGTTCCGCATCAATTTTTTCCTGCTCGGTTACGTCATAAATGACCGCGATCAAGCCATCAATCTTCCCATGCTCTTTCTGAATCACTGAGAAATTGACACGCAAAACAGACAGTTGATCTTCACGTTCAATTTCTAGCAGCATGGAGTCTTGATTTTCGACTAAATCTTCAAATGTATGAGTTTCTTCTAAGCCAAGCAAGGATGTGATCGGCATCTCTAGAGCTGTTTCACGTGAAACATTCAAAAGCTCTAGTGCCGGGCTGTTTAATAGAATAATGGCCCCGTTTTGATTCGTGGCAATGACGCCATCCGTCATATAGGCGATAACAGAAGAAAGCTTTTTCCTCTCACCCTCTGTCATCAGCTGCGCTTCCTCCAGCTCTCTCGTCAGATGGTTAAATGTCGTTGCTAGTTGACCAATCTCATCATGTCCATACTTTCGGACCTTTCTGGAAAAGTTCCCTTTGGCGAGCTCGATCGCTTGCTTTCTCATATCCGAAATTGGGTGTGTAATGGTTCTGAATATGAATATACCAAGTAGAGCAGTCGTCCCAAGTGCGATGAGTGTACCCGTCGCCAAAATGGTGTTGATCGTTCGCATTTGGTTAAAAACACTTTCCATGGATGAGACCACATAAATGACACCAACGGTTTCTTGGTTCTCATTTTTCACGGCTGTTGCTGATATGCGGACTCGTTTATTCGATTCTGGGTCATAGAATTTTTTTTCGTAGTCTTTGCCAACCGCAAAAATACGGCTAATGATTTGATCTGTGATTTTCTTCCCGGCAATCTCTTGACTGCCGTTATTCACAGAGGCAATGACCTCTCTGCTTTCGTCAATATAGCTGACTTCAGAAATTTCATTAGACTCATCTTTGTTGTTAAAATCGTTTAATATCTTTTGAGCATCCTCTTTTAATTCTGCCTTGCTTTTCGATGAATCTTGTTCTAGGTAATACGATAACGAGTAGATTCGCTGATTCAAGGAATTATCATATGAATTAATTAAGGACTGCTCTAGCTGCTTCACAAAGTACACGCCAATGATCTGCATGGCGACAATGATCAGCAGCACATAAATCAAGGTCAATTTAAAGTGAATCGAGCGAAAAAAACCTACTTTACTCATAAGAATCTTAGTCCTGCTCTGGGTTTCTTAAATAGTAGCCGACGCCTCGTCTTGTCACGATCCAGCTCGGGTGGCTAGGGTTGTCTTCAATTTTTTCACGAAGACGGCGGACTGTCACGTCTACTGTACGGACATCTCCAAAGTAATCGTAGCCCCAAACCGTTTGCAGTAAGTGCTCACGTGTCATGACTTGTCCAATATGTTTCGCTAAGTAATGAAGCAATTCGAACTCACGATGCGTTAATTCAATCGTTTCGTCACGCTTAGACACGACATACGCATCTGGGTAGATCACAAGTGAACCAATCTCGATATCATTTGATTCAGATTCTTCCTCTGATTGCGGAGCAGCCGTCTGTCTTCTTAAATTTGCTTTTACACGTGCAAGCAGCTCGCGTGTACTGAATGGCTTTGTGACATAATCGTCCGCGCCAAGCTCAAGACCAATGACTTTATCGATTTCAGAGTCTTTTGCTGTCAGCATGATAATCGGCATATCATATTTCTTTCTCACTTCACGGCATACTTCAACGCCATCTTTGTTCGGCAGCATAATGTCGAGCAAAATGATGTCTGGCTTAATTTCTTCTACCATTTCAAGGGCTTCATTTCCGTCATACGCACAATGAACCTCGTAGCCCTCTTTTCTTAAGTTAAATTCCAATATATCCGCAATCGGCTTTTCATCATCTACGACAAGAATCTTTTTTTCCATTGTGATTTCCTCCTGCATTTTTAGCATCTATGTCATTCCATTTTGCATGTCACATTACGCCTTCTTCATTTATGAAAAAAAGGCTCACTGTCTATTATAACGTTTTACGAGGCAAAGATAAAAATAATAACGGCTTTCTTTGCTAGTAAACGTTGGATAGAAGAACTTCACCCAAAAGATTTGATGACTTTTTCCTTTTTTATTGAAACTTTTCCAGTCACCAAACGTCTATATACATGTAACGTCTTCTTCTTATGGAGCCGGGCCCTACCTAGGTCCGGCTTCTCCCTTTTTATGCCTTCTTTTCATAATAAAAACGCACCTGCGATTGCAGATGCGTTTGGAAGTGGCTCGGGACGGAATCGAACCGCCGACACACGGATTTTCAGTCCGTTGCTCTACCAACTGAGCTACCGAGCCATCATCAAAAGATGAATATGTATAAATGGCGGTCCGGACGGGACTCGAACCCGCGACCTCCTGCGTGACAGGCAGGCATTCTAACCAACTGAACTACCGGACCTCAGTAACTTGCCCGAAAAAGCAATCGTGGTGCTCCTTCAAGCAAGTGAGGAAAAATTAGCTTAACGCTAAAGTAAATCAATGACCCGTACGGGATTCGAACCCGTGTTACCGCCGTGAAAGGGCGGTGTCTTAACCGCTTGACCAACGGGCCAAAACATGGTGAGCCATGAAGGACTCGAACCTTCGACCCTCTGATTAAAAGTCAGATGCTCTACCAACTGAGCTAATGGCTCTCGGTTTGTGAAAAGTGAATCTGAAGAAGCTGTATTGCGTCAAACCAATCGCTTTAAAAGCTGGAAAATCGCATCTTAACAAGTTTCAGAGACCTTTGCAACAACGAGATTTATAATATCATAGAGTAATTACATATGGCAATACGTTTTTCGACATTTTTTTAAAAAAAGTGTCGGATTTGATATCTTCTGTTAAACCGCCTAATCCTGCAAGCGCCTTCATTCAATCAATGGCTACTGCCCAATCCAGCACACAGAAACGTTTGATTCCGACCAATATTGGTTATACAAGAAACAAACAGCATGGTGATTGAAAAAGGAGGAAGCATAGGATGAGTTCATTTAAATTAGGAGATAAAATGCCCGATTTTTCACTGCCAACAGTGCAGGGCGATCACATTGAGTTTTACAAACATTTAGAGGAGCATCAAAGCTGGCACCTCCTCGTTTTCTTTAGAGGATCATGGTGCCCAGTATGTGTCGAGGAATTAAAAGAGCTGGAAAAACAGCAATCCTATTTTCAAGAAAAGGATATTCACTTAATGACGATTTCAACGGATAACCCTGAAGACTTGAAAGAATTTGCAGACAAAGAGGGACTTTCTTTCCCCATCATGTCTGACCAAAACCTCACATCATTGAAAGCCTATGAAGTCTTCTATCACGGGGAAGATACCCCATACGAAGACCACGGGGTGCACGGAGAACCTGCCTATTTCTTATTAAATGAAAAAGGCCAAGTCCTCTATCAGCAAAGACAAACAAGTCCATTTGGCAGACCACATGCCAACGAACTGCGCAAAATCATTCAATACATTCGTAAAAATTTAAAAGGCCAATATAAAAGCCTAAAATAAAAAAGAAGCTCTCATCAGAGGGCTTCTTTTTTATGAATGTTTTTTGTTGTATAGCCAATCTGCGGTGAAAAACACAAGAAGACCTGTCATTAAAATCACAAAAGTCACAGGTGTACTCTCACCTTGAAAAAAAGCGTAAGACGCATGTCCTCCTAATGCTAGAAGATAAAAAACAAACGCCGATCCTGCTGCTTTTTGTGCATTGGCTTGTTCTCTTTTCGTCGTTTTTTTGAAAAACATTGTATCTATTCCCCTTTAAGATGCTTTCTTCATTGTCACACGGCGAAGTGCCCGTGATCGGATATACTCCATTGGCCCAATTCGCCAGACGTGTAAGCAAAGGGCTGAAATGGCAATTTGCAGAAGTGAAATGAACAGCCATGACAAGACGATAAGGGGGGCGTTGATTTGACCGCCAAGACCCAATCCCCAGCTGTAAAAAAGAAGCGAGCAGATGACATTTTGCAGGATATAGCAGCTAAGCGCCATTTTCCCTACATATTCAAACCAAGTCCACATGAACCATGACTCCGTGCGTGCTAGAAGCTTCGCCACGACAGCAATATAGAAAATAGAGAGGAATGGTGAAAACACATAGCGCACCACGAATTCTACTATGTCATTTGGTACGAAGACGAGCGCATTCAGCGGCAGTCCAATCCACAAACCCATTCTGAATAATGTTTTCCGCAGAGTTTGCCCACGCTCATTTGCATAAAATACACCAGCTCTCATCATCCGCACACCTAATAAAAACAAAAAGGTATTCATTGGGATAATAAAGATCGCTTCTTCTCGGTACATCAAAAAATGCTGTAATCGGTCTTGAACTTGAGATATCCATGTCTCCGGTAGTTGTTCTTCGTACACTGGTTCACTGCTCTCGTCATAGGATTCAGTTTCCAATTCAGAGAAAGAAAATACAACGAGAAAAGCCGTCACCAACAAATGAATGACACCCGAGACAATCATGCCTTTTTTGATGGGCCGACTTCCTCCACGGACAATAAACGCCACAAGCAAACCCGTGATGGCGTAACTCATGAGCACATCATATTCCATCACTAGCGCAAAATGGACAAAGCCTTCAATCAATAAGAATAAAAGAATCCATAAATATGTACCCGGCCAAGTCGTATTTTTTCTTTTCGCCTGCTGGTATTTCAGCTCTAGCCCTACGCCAAACATGATTGTGAGCAGCGATAGCATTTTGCCATAAACGAACATAGAGACAAGACTTTCAAGAAAACTACCATTTTCATATTCATCCGCAATCTGATCTGTCGCAAAGGTATCCCCTGCGTATGCAAAAAACCAGACGTTTGTACCCAATGTACCTAATATCGCAAAACCTCGTAAAATATCTAATAATCGTATTCTTTCTTTCACTAGAACGCTCCTTCCTTTTTATACAGTTATCACATTTTGGTAATGACAGGAAGAGCATTCCGTAGAAATTAAGGAATATTTAAACAAAAAAAGACACCAGTAAAATGTGTAATTTTACTGGTGTCTGATCAGTCTATAATGATGGACGGTACACGCTGCGGACAACGTTCGTTTGGGAACGGTCTGGTCCGACTGAGAAGATAGAAAGTGGAATACCTGTTAATTGTGAAATGCGCTCTAAGTAATGACGAGCATTTGCAGGCAGTTCACTTAAATTTTTCACGCCTGTAATATCCTCTGTCCAACCTGGCATTTCTTCGTAGACAGGTTCACATTTCGCTAATTCATTTAGACTTGCTGGGAATTCTTCAGTGATTTCTCCGTTCAATTTATAAGCAACACAGATTTTCAATTTCTCAATCCCTGTCAGTACATCAATGGAGTTAAGAGATAAATCTGTAATTCCGCTCACACGGCGCGCATGACGGACAACAACACTGTCAAACCAGCCAACACGGCGCGGGCGGCCAGTTGTCGTACCGTATTCACGGCCAACTTCACGGATTTGATCGCCAATTTCATCATGGAGTTCTGTCGGGAATGGGCCATCACCTACACGAGTTGTGTAAGCTTTTGATACGCCGACCACATGTTGAATTTTCGTAGGACCTACACCAGAACCAATCGTCACGCCTCCAGCCACTGGGTTAGATGACGTCACGAACGGATATGTTCCTTGATCGATATCAAGCATAACGCCTTGTGCCCCTTCAAAAAGAACACGGCGGCCTTCATCTAGAGCATCGTTCAATACAACAGATGTGTCCACAACATATTTTTTCACTTGCTGACCATATTCATAATACTCATCTAAAATATCTTCAATTTTGAAGCCTTCTGTGTCGTACATTTTCTCTAAAAGACGATTTTTCTCTTCTAGATTACGGGCAAGCTTCTCTTCAAATACTTCACGATCTAATAAATCTGCGATACGGATTCCGACGCGGGCAGCTTTGTCCATATAAGCTGGTCCGATTCCTTTTTTCGTCGTACCGATCTTGTTAGCCCCTTTCCGCTCTTCTTCTACCTCGTCCAATTTTAAGTGATAAGGCAGAATGACATGGGCTCTATTGCTGATTCTGAGGTTATCTGTACTCACATTCCGTTCGTGAAGATACGCAAGCTCAGTGACCAACGCTTTAGGATCAACCACCATTCCATTACCGATGACACAAGTTTTCTCTTTGTAAAAAATACCGGACGGAATGAGGTGTAGCTTGTAAGTCACTCCATCAAATTTGATTGTGTGACCTGCATTGTTTCCCCCTTGATAACGGGCAATCACCTCTGCATTTTCTGAAAGGAAATCGGTAATTTTCCCTTTCCCTTCGTCACCCCACTGCGTACCTACTACGACTACTGAAGACATATCGTGCACCTCCGTTAACCTTTCAAAACGTTATCTCTTTCAAACACATTTATTTTATCAATGGACAATGAAAAAGTCAACGTGAAATCCGAACATTAATATCTTGAAATCAAATTTTGTTCGTTTTACATGTGAGGAAAAGCGCTTTAATTGCTCATTCTACGCTTAAACAAGAAGATTTCGATCAAAATTACTGTTTTTCTCATTTCCGTTTGTTCAGTGATTTTCAATCAATTGAATCATCGAACTTGCCATAAAGTCGGGTGAGTATGGTCTACCTTTTCTCAGCCACCACTCAGCTGTTCCAACATAAGCAGAAATGACAAATTGCTTCTGCATCTCGAGAGGAACGTGTTGTGGATCAGGTGTTGAACCTGTGACTTCTTCTAGCCCCAAAGTAAAACTTTCTTCAAAAAAAGCACTGGCCGTCTGATGAATATTAAGCTCTCTTCCCCTTTTCAAGAGAATCTGATACTCCTCTTCATGTTCCTGCAAATGCTGATAAAAGCGATAAATATACACATATGCTGCATGATCGCTCTTCCACTCACTTTCATGTACAGGAGCAAAAATAGCGGTTTTCATGACATCAAACATCTCATCCATGACCTGCTGAGCTAAGTCAAACTTATCCTCATAATGCTGATAGAAGGTGGTGCGATGGATTCCTGCCTTGTTCGTCAAATCTTGTACAGAAATCTTCCCCCATTCCTTCTCCTTTAATAACTGAAATAACGCTTTTCTTAATTGTTGCTTTGATTCAGTTGTGCGCTTATCCCCTCTGTAGCAGTCCGCCACAAGCCGCTCTCCCCTTCCCATTTTCTTCAACAGATTTCTCTTTTCTGTTGGTTGAATCCTTTCTCCTGATGAATTACCTTTAAATCTAACACAGTGAAAAAAAGGAATCATCTGACAACCCATAAGGAGTGATGATCATGGAAACAACAACACCTAGTGCCGTTCAGAAAGCGTTATTAAGAGGGAAAAATAAGCAGGACCCGTATCACCCATTTGATTGGTACGCCAAAATGCGTCAAGAATCCCCTGTTCATTTTGATGAACACAGCCAAACATGGAGTGTCTTCACCTATGAAGAAGCAAAGCGCGTCACCATCGATAAAGATACCTTTTCTAGTCAACCTCCTCAAGACCACCGGAAACATTCACTGATGAAAACAATGGTCATGATGGACCCGCCAAAACATACACGAATCCGTTCCATTGTGAGCAAAGCCTTTACACCCCGGGTGATGAAATTGTGGGAACCACGCATTCAAGAGTTAATGGATGATCTCATTGCACAAATAGAAGGTAAGGAAGAGATTGATCTTGTTCAAGACATCTCCTATCCGCTTCCTGTCATAGTCATTGCAGAGCTTTTAGGTGTGCCAACAGAACATAAACAATCCTTTAAAGAATGGTCCGATATTCTCGTCAGCATGCCTAAAAGTGAACATGAAAAAGATGTCGTTGAATGGCAAAAAACACGGGATCAAAGCGAAGCGGACATGATGGCGTTTTTTGCTGACATCATTGAAGAGAAGCGGCAGAACCTTAGTGAGGATTTGATTTCGCTTTTAATCCAAGCGGAGGAAGATGGAGATAAGCTGTCCGCAGACGAATTAATTCCTTTCTGCAATCTTCTCCTGTTAGCAGGCAACGAAACGACCACCAACCTGATCTCCAATATGATCTTTAGTTTGTTAGAAAATCCGGGGTCGTATGAAGCGCTCGCTCAATCACCTGACCTCATTCCTCGAGCTGTGGAGGAGGCTGTCCGTTTTCGTGCCCCTGCGCCTACCATCGTCCGGTATGTCACAGAAGACACCGAACTTGGAGGAAAAGTCTTGAAAAAGGGAGACAGTGTGATTGTCTTTCTTGCTTCTGCGAACCGGGATGAGCGTCAATTTCCAAACGCACATGAGTACGATATACACAGGCACCCTAATCCCCATATTGGCTTTGGCCACGGCATTCATTTCTGCCTAGGCGCACCACTTGCTCGCCTGGAAGCCTGCACTGCCATCAAAGCCATACAGTCACGATATGAATCACTAGAGCTTCTCTCTTACGTCCCAATGACAAGCAGCGGTATGTATGGACTAAAAGCACTGAAGCTCCGTGTCACGCCTCGTTGCTAACAAAAAAGGCTCCCACAAGATGGGAGTCTTTCTTAATCAGGTGTAATTCCTTCTGTATTCATGAGCACCACTCGATATCCATCTGGATCTTCAATCGTCACGCCTCCTCGATCCCAGTACGGGTTCGTAGAGGTGACATGCCGTCCGCCAAATGCGATCAGTCTCTTTTTCATCTGCTGAAATTCTTCTTCATCCGGAATATAGAATACAAGCAGCTGCTCTGGGTGGGGAACAGGCAAGCTTTCGTCTTCTTCATGTTTGGTGATTTCCAGATGAACATGCTGGTGAGGAAGCCCAAGCATGACCCCATCATACCCTTCATGCTGATCAAATGAGCCTATTCGTTTCAGCCCTAAACCTTCTTCATAAAAAGAAACAACCTCTTTCATGTTGACGGTCGGACGTGCGATGCGTAATTGAGCGGCTTCGAATTGTTGAAACTTCATCAGTCATCACTCCTTTTCTCTCCCTTTAGTATACGCTCTCTTTTTCTCCCACTCCTCCTCATTTCGACTGTTTTTCAGTCATTCTTTCGATGTAGATGGATCAAAAAAGCCCAGCTTCTTGAGCTGGGCTTTAAGCACCGGGCGGAACACCCGCATCGTCAAATCTTCTCTCTAAGTTGACGAATTTGTTATATTCTTTCACGAAAGCCAGTGATACCGTTCCAACTGGACCGTTACGCTGTTTCGCAATAATAATTTCAATAATGTTCTTATTCTCTGATTCTTTGTCATAGTAATCATCACGATAAAGGAACGCCACAATATCGGCATCCTGCTCAATACTTCCTGATTCACGAATATCAGACATCATCGGACGTTTGTCCTGACGCTGCTCTACCCCACGAGAAAGCTGTGATAAGGCAATGACCGGCACTTCAAGTTCTCTTGCTAGTGACTTTAAAGCCCTAGAAATTTCAGATACCTCTTGCTGACGGTTATCGCTTGATCGTCCACTCCCTTGGATGAGCTGTAAGTAGTCAATCAGGATCATACCAAGCCCGTTTTCTTGCTTCAAACGGCGGCATTTCGAGCGAATCTCACTTACTCTAATACCAGGTGTATCATCAATGAAAATCCCACTGTTTGATAGCGAACCCATCGCCATTGTCAGCTTACCCCAGTCCTCTTCTGTGAGATTACCGGTTCTTAGGTTTTGTGCATTGATATTTCCCTCGGCACAAAGCATACGCATGACCAGCTGCTCAGCGCCCATCTCTAAACTAAAGATGGCGACACTTTCATCTGTCTTGGTCGCAACGTTTTGTGCAATATTTAACGCGAAGGCTGTTTTCCCTACGGACGGACGAGCCGCTACAATAATCAAGTCATTTCGCTGGAAGCCAGCTGTCATCCGGTCAAGCTCTGAGAAACCCGTTGGAATCCCAGTGATATCACCTTTTCGATTATGAAGCTGTTCAATATTATCATATGTCTGAACAAGAACGTCTTTAATGTTTTGGAAAGCTCCTGAGTTTTTACGCTGAGCCACTTCCATAATGGTTTTTTCAGCATCACTCAATAGATCTTCTACTTCATCCTCACGCGTATATCCATCCTGTGCAATGGTTGTCGCTGTACGGATCAGACGTCTTAAAATAGATTTTTCTTCCACAATTTTTGCATAATATTCAATGTTTGCGGCAGTTGGGACAGAGTTCGCAATATCTGTTAAATACGAAATCCCGCCTACCTCTTCTAGTAAGTCTGTATTGGCAAGTTCTGATGTCACCGTGACAAGGTCAACCGGTTCCCCTCTATCACCAAGTACAAGCATCGCATTGTAAATCTTTTGATGCGACATTCTATAGAAATCCTCTGGAATTAATACTTCAGAAGCGAGCGTTAGCGCAGATGGTTCTAAAAAAACAGCACCTAATACGGCCTGCTCGGCTTCTATATTTTGCGGCGGCAGCCGGTCATCGAGAAGTTCCGTCATGCCAAGCACCGTCCTTTCATAAAAAAATACGCTACTCATCATTTTAACATTTTCATCAATAAAAAAGTGAAAAACATCAACTATAGTCAAAATTACCATGTGGCTGTTTCATTGAACAGCGAAACAACACACTTCAAATAGAAAGGACTCTGTAACATAAATTGTTATAGAGTCCTTTGTATCGCTTATGGGATTTGTAGCTGTTGTTGTTCAAACATGTGATTGATATTCTAACACGGCATGTACACGCACATGATCAAACCTTGCAAATATCAGGTGCGTTTTTTTAATCTATCGTTTTCTTAACTCCGTAATTCACCTTTTGTCCAATATCATATAAAGACCCGTTTTCATAACCAATAGATAGCACCAAATCAGGAATAGAATCATACCCGTTCTTCGCTAGATCAAAGAGCTGTGCACCATAATGTGATGCAGCAATGCGGGCATTTTCTGCTGTGTATGGATTTTTCAGAAGTTCTTCTTTGTAGATATCGAAAATATTCGCTCCGGTATCCGTTACAAATTGACCGT
>NZ_ASJC01000017.1 GCF_000691145.1 Bacillus altitudinis 41KF2b
AAGCCCGCAAGATCGCAAAGGAACAAGAAGCGCTCGCCAACCGTCCTTGGTATGAAAAAGCCCTTGATTATGGGGGAAACATTGTCAATGAGCTAACCGGTGTGAATGATGCAAAACGAGCAGCAACAGGCATTGATCCAATCACAGGCGAGGAACTCACGGCAGGCCAACGAGTCGCTGCAGGTGGCATGGCAGCAGCAGGCTATATCCCAATCGTCGGTTGGGCAGGACGCATTTTCAAAGGCGGAAAAGCCGTCTATAAAACGACTCAAGCCACGTCCGCCGCAGTCAGAGCAGTCGACATTTACAAGACATCTCAAAAATCCTTTGACGCCCTGAAAACATCACAAAAAGGCTTATACGGTCTTACTGCGACCAACGGCTTCAGCGAAGCGATTACGGGTCGAGACATGTTTGGAAATAAAGTCTCGAAAGAACAGCAGGAAGCGAGTATGAATGCGGCGCTGAGCATGCTTTTGCCGTTTGGGGCGAAGGGAGTTAAAAGTAATTTAGATTCCATTAAAAAGCCCAAATATATCCCGAAAGATATAAATGGTAAAAATGCGAGTCTGCCAAAATACGAGAATGGGAAGTTAATCAATGGAACGGTTCATAAACCAGATTCACAGTTTCCTCATACGCAAATTGGTTATAGGAAAGGGCGTAAAGAGGGGTACATTCAAACCCTCGAATGGGGGAAAGATGGTACGCCGATACAAAGAACAGATTGGACGGATCATGGTAGAGGTGATCACACAAATCCACACTCTCATCTTGCGGTCTTTAAGGATGGATCATGGAGTTTTAAAGAATAATTTGGAGGAGATTTGAATGGGTGTAAAGGAATCAGCGTTTCTATTAAAAATAAGAGGTATGGAATATTTTAACGATGAATTATCTTGCTTAGGTGATCAACTTGCTGAGATTCTTTTGTGTATTAAGGAATTTAAACAGGATTATCAATGGTATGTATTTGATGTCTTTGGTTCGACTCATTCTTCTCTTTTTGAGCTATTCCCAAGCCAAGATTTGAGTGTAATGTCAACAGACCAATTAATAGATAGTGTAAGACAAGTTGTTCAATTTGAATCAGGTGTCTTTATAGGATTTCAAAAAGGTTTACAGATTGAATGGGATTTGAATTCAATGCCTGAAACAGAAGAAGATGAGGGCATTCAACACTCTTTAGCAGATATTGAAATTAGAGCATTCGATTTTTCTTACTTTGAAGTTTATGGTAATGATGTGGAAATTGAGAAACACCTGGTTCATAACCTGAATAAGTGAGAGAATTTCAATACGTTGTGGAGTATAAATGTATCTTAAAAACGAGGCTAATAAACCACCACAAAAAAGGGGAATCAACCAATGCTATGGATTTTCACACAAAACGAACAAAGTTTCGTTAATGTTCACGAAGTCACAGTAACCGGTAAAAAGATTGAAGGGTCTATCGCAGGCGGCGATTCTTGGGTCAAGACGCTCGGCAAGTATGACTCAAATGATCGAGCGTCAGAGATCCTTCAAGACATTGTGAAAGTAATTGAAAAAAACCCAAATGGTACGATGACCTATCGAATGCCTCAGCAGTAAAAAAGAAACCACCTTTCCATTGCGAAAAGGTGGTTTTGTTTATGAAGGTGTTTTAGTAAAGGCTAAAAATAACGGGATGCCTGTGCCGACAAGTGTAGTGGCAAATAGGAACATACCGCAAATGAATAGAAAATGACTGGCTGAAAAGACGAGTGCCAGAATGAGAAACACGATGCTGAGTCCAGCCATGCTATACGATGGGACAAAGCGGCGTTTGTATGTGGCTTTCTTTGTTAGGAATGAGAAGAAAATGCCAAATAATAAAGGGACAATCCATAAGTAAAATAAAATAATAAGAGACATACATCATACCTCGATTTTTTCCTTCTATTTTATCAGATGCCAATCACAACGGATACTACAAAGCTTCACTTTGTAAAATAGTTCATCCAATCGACACAATTAAGTAGGCTGATTGATCGAATTCGTTTTTTGTTTCATATATTCAGGCTGTAAAAGTGCGTACACACAGTGATCGGCAAAGTGGTCGCCCAGCCATTCACATTGTCTTAATATGCCTTCAAGTGAAAAAGATAAACGCTCTGCGATGCGTCTGCTTTTTTGATTATCAACAGCGGCCCTTATTTCAATGCGGTGCAGACCGCACTCTTCAAATAAATAGTGAATGACCGCTTTGCATGCTTTTGTCATGATGCCTTTTCCTTGATAGCCTTCCCCGAGCCAATAGCCAATGGAAACCGTCCGATTAATCCAATGAATTTGGTGGGTGCCAATGATACCAACGAGTTCTCCATGTGACCAGATTCCAGCTTGAAAACCATTGTTTTGCAAAGCTTGCTGCATGGCACCTTGAATAAACGCCATGCTATCTTCTTCTGTCTGCGTCGAATCGACCCATAGCATCCATTCACGTAAGTGCTCTCTTGAGCGTTGGATGAGCAGATACAGACTTCTCGCGTCTCTTGGTTCAAGCAGCCGCATGGATAGATCTTGATCCTGATAAAAAAACATGTGATCACATCCTCTCAAGGGAAATTCTACCACAACCCGATATAAAAGACAGCCTGATCACTGTCTTTTACATAAACGTATCCACAATTAAAAACAGATTAAGTGCGACAACAAGAGCTGCTATCACCCAAGATATTCCGGTCACCCAGCGAGCATTCGTCAAATCGCCCATAATTCGTTTTTTACTTGTAAACAAAATGAGCGGAATTAAAGCAAACGCAATGCCAAAGGATAAGACCACTTGACTCATCACAAGCGCAGATGTCGGATTGACCCCAGATGCAATGATCGCAATAGGGGGAATGATGGTAATCAGCCGGCGGACATACAGCGGAATTCGGTACTGAATAAAACCTTGCATGATAATATCGCCTGACAGTGTACCAACAGAAGAACTGGAAAGTCCGGCTACAAGCAGACCTACACCAAATAAGATCGCTGATACAGGACCTGCGAGAGTGCCAAAATGCTGAAATGCTACATCTAAATCCTCAACAAAAAGACCATTTTTAAAAAATAAAGCAGCTGCTACAATCAACATGCTGGCATTGATAGCGCCAGCAACTACCATCGCAATGAGGATGTCTAAAAACTCAAAACGAAAAATCAGCTTTTTCTCTTTTTCCGTTCTGCCGACAACTCTTCTTTGCGTTAAGGCTGAATGGAGATAGATCGCATGCGGCATCACCGTAGCGCCTAAAATACCAGCGGCAAGCAGTACGCTGTCTGTCCCTTCAAACCTTGGAATGAACAGTCCACCGGCGACACTTGCAAGATCAGGTTTAGCCACAAAGGTTTGTACAGCGAAAGCAATCACGACAACAAACAGCATGCCGGTAATTCCTGCTTCTAACGCTCGATAACCTCGTCTTTGGAGCTCTAAAATGGCAAAAGAACCGATCGCTGCAATAATCGATGCTTCAAGCAGCGGGATACGAAAGAGTAAGTATAAACCAAGGGCAGCCCCGATAAATTCGGCTAAATCTGTGGCGATAATGACGAGTTCGCCCTGAATCCATAAACCGATCGAGACTGGTTTTGGAAACTCTTCTCGAGCAATTTCAGGTAAATTTTTCCCTGTTGCGATTCCTAGCTTTGCAGACAAAGACTGGATGAGTAGGGCCATGAGATTGGATATGAGAATGACCCATAACAGAAGGTAGCCATATTTCGAGCCAGCCGCAATGTTGGTCGCAAAGTTTCCTGGATCAATATAGGCAATGGCTGCGATAAAAGCAGGCCCGAGAAAAGGAAGGAGCCTTCTAAATCCCTTCACCTTTCCTTCAAGTGCACGCTCCGCTGCCACTGACATGTGGGCTTGTGCCTCGATGTATTTGTTTGTCATATGTCATCACCTAGATTCTACAAAGTTTTGCTTTGGCACAAAAAGTTTCCTCGATGCAATTTTTAATCATCATATGCCCATCTTCATGAAAAGTCAACTATCTGAACTAATAGGTTTGTTTATCATATGTAAGTGAAAAAAATAGATACCTTGTCAATCAAAACATAAAAAACACCGCCTCTTATCTTAGGCGGTGCCAGATTGTTGACAAAGGGCTAAAATGAACTTTATTTTAGCCCTTTGTCTTCTTTTCAGCGTGATAGAAAACCTTTGCAGTCTAGGAAGGACGAGCACTGGCGCGGAGCGAATTTGGCATTCGTGAGCACCAGCGCGCAGGACTGACAACGAATGCGAGGGTTTGTCTACACGCTGACACCGCCTCTGATCTTAGGCGGTGCATCCTCTGCTTCCTCTTCTTTTGTATCGTTTTTTAAGAAACCCTTGATCCAACGCTGCGGAAGATCAGGCTTAAAATAATGACAAAAATGGCTGCTCCTAAGATCGCTGGAATGATCGCAAATCCTGCCAGACTAGGACCCCACGTTCCAAGTAATCCATGACCAATCCAAGCACCTGCAAGCCCGGCAATCATTGAACCGATCCAGCCTCCTGGCACACTTCCTCCAGCGAGTGCACTCCCAATGAGACCAATGACAATCGCCACAACTAATGAAATCAGAAATCCTAACATGTTGATCACTCCTCTTTTGTTTGTTTACTAAGCAATAACCGTTTTAAAAGAGATTAAAACCTTTCGGAACCACTTCAATGTTCGATACGTATGATGGACAAGGATTGTGTATAATAACAGACATATACTTGAACGGCATCTAAGGAGGCAAATGGCATGGAGGAAAGAGAGTGGCTAAAAGCACAATTAAAAGAGATTGAAAAGTGGGAGAAAGACCAGCAAAAGGTATGGTTTTGGGAGAAACTCAGCCGGCTTCCATTTCAAATGCTGGACAAGCTGACCCCTGCCTTTATTCAAAAAAAAATCGGTGTGTTATTAGATGAGATGGGGCACTACATTCAATCAGGCGGTGTCTATTTGACGTCAGAGAAAGGCATTATTCATCAATTTCAAAAGAAATGTGCCGATGAATCGATTCAGCGTATTGAAGATATTGAGGCGGCTCCGATCGAGGTCATGGATGCCATTAGTGATCAGATGGGGAAAAACCGAACTAACCTCGCCACTGTGCAAGGTGCGACAACAGGTGTCGGAGGTATGTTTACATTAGCGGCAGATATTCCGGCTGTCCTCGGTCTCTCTTTAAAAACATTACAGGATATCGCCGTCACCTATGGCTATGATCCGAAAAATAAAGAAGAACGAGTCTTTATCATTAAATGTTTACAGCTGAATTCTGCTGACGTTGTTGGGAAAAAATCAATATTAAAAGAGCTGAAGAGCTATCATGCATCAGAAGGGAAGCATGAAAACATGATCTCTCAAATTCAAGGATGGCGTGAGGTCGTATATAACTACCGTGATTCGTTTGGCTGGAAGAAGCTGTTTCAACTTGTCCCAATTGCGGGGATTTTGTTTGGTGCAGCGTCCAACCGCTCACAGTTAAAAGGAATAGCTGAAACAGGCATCATGCAATATCGAAAGCGCAGAATATTATCAAGATTAGAGGAGCTTGCTCAGCAAGAACAGCGTGACTCCGGCGCATAAAAAAATCCCTTTCTCGAAGGGATTTTTTATTTGGTCTCAGCATCTTCTTCAAACGCTTGAATCGGAGAATATTCATAGCGTGCCCGGAGCTCGCGGATTTGTTTGATCAAGGTGGAACCGATGATCCTTTCTGCTTCATCATAGAGCGGATCAAGAGCCTTCATCCATTTTTGCCGCTCTGCTGGTGTTAATTCGTGTATGGCAATTGGAGATTCGCGTTTAATTTCCTCCAGCTGATCCTTGTTCATTTGTTCGGCATGTTTTTCGTTCCATGCCGTTGTTTCTTCCATCGCTTCGAGTAAAATTCGCTTCGTCTCAGGTGTTTGACGATCAAAAAAGGATTGATCTGTTAAGACGACATACCCTAAATACCCGTGATTACTGATCGTCATATAGTCTTGTATATGATAGAATTTTTTTGAATAAATATTTGAAATTGTATTTTCTTCACCGTCTACTTTTTTTGTTTCTAGCAGCTGAAACGTTGAATTAAACGATTCCTGATAGGGTTTTGCGCCAAGAAGCTTGAATTGTTTTTCAATCATGTCACTTTGCATAATACGGAGAGATTGCTTTTTTAAATCACTAGGCTGCTTGATTGGGCCTTTATTCGAAGTGATTTGCTTAAAGCCATTTGTCCAGTAGGCCATTCCCTTTAGTCCGTCTTTTTGCAGTGTGCCGAACAGTCTCTGTCCAATCGCACCATGTAACCCATCTTGGACAGCATCGTAGTTAGAAAAGGCAAAGGGCAGATCAAGTGCCAGCCATTCAGGGGACAGCATGCCGAGCTTTGACGTAGACGGAGCAATAAATTGAACTTGATTCTCTTTTAGTGCATTAATTTCTTCGATATCAGAATAAAGACTCCCGTTTGAAAAGATTTGAATGCTGATCCTGCCGTCGGATTTTTCATGAACAAGCTCAGCAAATTTCTTTGCAGCCAGCCCTTTTGGGGTATTATCTGCGACAACATGGCTGAATTTGAACACAAGCTGATCCTTCAGCCCAGTCTGTTCATCGTCGAAGGTCGTCGCTGATTTAGGCATCATATGATAAAAACCAAAGTATAAAGCGGTTACAAAACCGATGATGAGCAATAGCGTATAGGCGAGTAAATTCTTCATGCGTCAGATCCCCCTTATGTCAAGGATACTTGACAGAGGAAGAATTCGTAAAGATACAGGTGAAAAAATGATGAGAAATCGACTGAAATTACAACAATTATCTATTAGATGGAAGCTCACCATCCTCACATATTTCGTTGTCATTTTTGCCCTTTTAATCGGAGGAATTGTTCTGGTCGGGGGAATTCAGCAAACAGAGGAACGAGAACTTCGAAAAAGGCTCATGAACACGGCAAGAACAGTAGCTGAGATGAATGAGGTAAAGCAGGCATTGGATGATCAGACAAAGGAGCGTTCGCGTTTGCAGCATGCCATTGAAGAGATTCGGATTATCCAAGATGCTGACTACATTGTTGTCATGGATATGGATCACATGCGATTGACACATCCAGTGAAAACAAGGATTGGCCAGCGCTCTGAGGGGACAGATGAAGAACCTGCCTTTGCAGAGCATATCTATTTCTCAGAAGCACAGGGAGAGCTTGGCACAGCCATTAGAGCCTTTTATCCAGTAAAGGATGAAAAATTTAACCAAACAGGGGTTGTACTAGTCGGAAGAACATTGCCGAGTATGGCAGATATATTAGGAGAAATGAAGCAGGATATCCTCATGATCCTTCTGCTCACACTCAGCTTCGGGCTTGTCGGTTCATTTTTGCTCGCCCGTCATATCAAACAGCAAATGTTTAAGCTGGAGCCGCATGAGATTGTCAGAATGCTAGAGGAACGCACCGCTACCTTTCATTCCATTAATGAAGGGGTCATTGCCATTGATAACCAGCACATGATCACCATTTTTAATGAAAAAGCGAAGCAAATTTTCAGCGTGACAGGTGATGTAGTGGGCCGAAATATTTGGGATGTGCTGTCAGATACAAGGCTTCCAGAAATCATTGATCGCGCAGAACCCGTCTACAATGAAGAAATTCATATGAGCGGAAAGCGGATCATGAGCAGCCGAATTCCAATTGTGATGAAAAAGAAAATCATCGGAGCGGTTGCGATTTTTCAGGACCGGACAGAGGCGGCCAAATTGGCGGAGGAATTAACCGGGGTGAAGAACTTCGTTGATGGCCTGCGGGTGCAAAATCATGAACATATGAATAAGCTTCATACAATTGCGGGATTAATTCAGCTGGGGAAAGCCGATCAAGCGCTCGATTTAGCGTTTCAAACGACCGAAGAGCAGGAGCATGTGACGGACTTTCTCCACCGTGTGATACAGCATGATGCAGTTGCAGGTTTATTGATGAGCAAGATAAGAAGGGGCAAGGAGCTAGGCATAAAGGTTGAAGTAGATGAAAATAGCAATCTGCGCGATTTCCCAGAGCTGCTGGATCAGCATGATATGACGAAGCTGCTTGGCAACCTGATCGAGAACGCCTTTGCCGCGTATGATACTGTAGAAAGAGACACAAAACTCATTTCTATTAGTATTGATCAAACAGAGGATGTCCTCGCGATCTTAATTGAAGATTATGGATCTGGAATAGAAGAGGACATGATTCCTCATATTTTCGACAAAGGCTTTACTCACGGTAAAGAAGGCGGAACAGGCTACGGGCTGTATATTGTAAAAACGATTATCGACAAAGGAATGGGAAATGTAGAAGTCACATCAAGCATCGGCATTGGTACCACCTTCTCAATCGAATTCCCAATGACAATAGAGGAGAGAGACAGATGACTCAGATTAAGGTGCTATTAATTGAAGATGATCCGATGGTGCAAGAAGTCAATAAAGAGTTCATTAAGAGTGTCCCTGGCTTTCAAGTTGCGGCTGTAGCAGGAAATGGCGAGCAGGGCATCCAGCTGATCAAAGACATTCGCCCAGATCTTGTGGTGCTCGATGTGTATATGCCTAAAAAAGATGGCATCAAAACACTGCAAGACATCAGAAAGCAAAAGATACAGGTGGATGTGATTGTGATTTCGGCAGCAAAGGACAAAGAGACGATCGGCACCATGCTTCAAAATGGTGCCCGAGATTATATCATTAAGCCATTTAAGTTTGAACGGATGAAAGAATCTCTTGAAAGCTATAAAGCGTTTAAATCAAAAATTCGTACCGCAGCAGAATTTTCTCAAGAGATGCTCGATGATATCATACGAAAGCCTGCAGTTAAGCAGGAAGAGACATGGCTTCCTAAGGGGCTGAATGTGCATACGATGAATGAAATTAAAGCCTACATGCGTCTGCAAGAAGGAGCGCAGTCTGCAGAGGAAGTAGCCAATGCACTTGGGATTGCACGTGTCACAGCACGCCGTTATTTAGACTTCCTTGTAAAAGAAGGCGAGCTGAAATTAGATATGCAATATGGCGGGGTCGGACGCCCTGTGAATAAATATATCGTACATTCTGACTAAGAGACCAAAAAGACCAAAATGTACGATATGTCCATAAGCTTCACAGCCTTTGATGAAATCGCTATCATTTACCTACAGATAACAGTTAAGCGTTTACATCAAAGGGTGAGGGAGTTGATTTTTTATGAAGAGGCTATTGAAGAACCTGACATTTCAGGTCATTGCAGCTGTCATTATCGGGATCATTGTTGGGATGGTTTGGCCAAACGTCGGGAAAGAAATGAAGCCGCTTGGTGACACATTTATTAATGCAGTGAAAATGGTCATTGCACCCATTATTTTCTTAACCATTGTTCTTGGAATTGCCAAGATGGGGGACATGAAAAAGGTTGGAAAAGTTGGGGGAAAAGCTTTTATCTATTTTGAAGTTGTGACGACACTTGCGCTTGTCATCGGACTGTTTGTGGTCAATATCATGAAGCCGGGAGCAGGTCTTGACTATAGTAAGCTTGAAAAAGGGGATGTCTCGCAATATACCCAAAATGGGGGACAGGGTATCGACTGGATGGAGTTTGTCACACACATTGTGCCATCTAACATGGTAGATGCCTTTGCAAAGGGAGATATTTTACAGGTCTTATTCTTCTCTATTTTATTCGGTGTTGCGCTCGCTGCACTTGGCGAGAAGGGGAAAGGCATCATCGAATGGCTTGATAAACTGTCGCTTGTCTTCTTTAAAATCATTGGTTACATCATGCGTGCCGCGCCATTAGGGGCATTTGGAGCAATGGCTTATACAATCGGACACTTCGGTTTAGCTTCAATTAAACCACTGGCTAGTCTGATGCTTTCCGTTTATATGACGATGTTCCTGTTTATTTTCGTCGTGCTGAACATCATTTGTAAAATGTATGGCTTCAGCTTGTTCGGTTACCTCCGTTTTATCAAAGATGAAATTTTAATTGTTCTTGGCACAAGTTCTTCAGAATCTGTTCTGCCAAGAATGATGGATAAAATGGAACGCTACGGGTGCTCTAAGTCGGTTGTTGGACTTGTCATCCCGACAGGCTATTCCTTTAACTTAGATGGAACCTCAATCTACTTGTCCATGGCCGTGGTCTTCTTAGCGCAAGTGTTTGGGGTGGACCTATCCATCGGACAGCAAATCACGATTATCCTTGTTCTGATGCTCACATCAAAAGGAGCAGCTGGAGTCACAGGAAGCGGATTTATCGTGCTAGCTTCTACACTTGCTGCACTTCAGGTTATCCCGCTAGAAGGTCTTGCACTGCTATTAGGGGTCGACCGTTTCATGAGTGAAGGAAGAGCGATTACGAACCTGATTGGAAATGGAATTGCTACAATTGTTGTAGCGAAAAGTGAAGGGGAATTTGACGAAGCGAAGAGTAAAACAGCGCTACAGGAAATGCGAAATATCAAGCAGGCTGTTTAGTATAAAAACAACCAAAAACCGAAACCTTATGTTCTACATGGGGTTCGGTTTTTTCTTGTGTAAAAAAAGAAAAAACATAAAAGCTTGATTAATTTAGGACGAATCGTAAGACCTCATTGACCTTTTGTTATATAATTTACAGAAAGATCCGATATAATGAATATGAGATCCAACGAAAAATAGACTTTAGTCCTGGCAGGTGTGTAACGTATGACGGCATTTTTTAAATTGTTCGAAAAACCTGGTGTCAAGAGGTTTTCAGTATTTGTAGTATTAGCCACAGCATTATATCTATTAAGAGGAATGATGAATTTAATTCTCCTGACCTTCATTTTCACCTTTTTAATGAACCGGTTAGAAGAGGTCATAAGAGGCTTTTTAAATCGCTTCCTGAAAATAGGACAGAAATCAGTCATCACCATTTTGTACATCCTTCTAGCTGGTGGATTGACGTTTGGCGGCTTTGTGTTTGTGCCCATCATCGCGAAACAGGTGGAACAGTTATTTCATTTAGGGAAAAAGATTGCAGATCATCCACAAGATTTACCCTTCTTTGACGTCGTCACCAATGTGTTCGGAGATTTCAAAATATCTTCTTTCTTCGAGAAAGGGTTTAATTTCCTCTATACATACTTAACAGATTTCAGCACGTTCAGTATCCAGGTCATTATGTCCTTAATATTAAGCATGTTCTTCCTGTTCGAAAAGGAACGCCTCATTCAATTCATGAATAAGTTCAAAACGAGTAAAATCTCCGTGTTCTATCATGAAATTGCCTTCTTTGGACGTAAGTTTTCCAGAACATTTGGTAAGGTACTTGAAGCACAGTTCATCATTGCAACAGTTAACTGTGTCTTAACGACAATTGCGCTTGGCATTATGGGCTTCCCGCAATTATTTGGATTAGCGGTCATGGTCTTCTTGTTAGGTTTAATTCCGGTAGCGGGTGTGGTCATCTCTCTCGTTCCACTCAGCATCATTGCGTATACACTTGGAGGCGGAATGTACGTCCTATATATTGTGCTGGTGATCGTGATCATCCATGCCATTGAAGCCTACTTCTTAAATCCGAAGCTCATGTCAGCTAAAACAGAGCTCCCTATTTTCTTCACGTTTATTGTCCTGATCTTTTCTGAACACTATATTGGCATTTGGGGCCTGATTATCGGCATCCCAATCTTTGTGTTTATCTTAGATATCTTGGAGGTCACGAATAAGGAAGAAAGTAATTAAAAAGTTCATATGAACCTGTTTACAATTTTCTAAAAATAAGGTATAAATAGTATGAAAATATCATATTACCACACGCTTAATCCTTCTAAAGGAATGGGGGACCCAAGTTTTTGGGGTGAATTTTTCTTATTTTAAGAAAAAAGGACATCTCTTCGTCCTAACCCGTCAGCTAACCTCATCAGCGTGAAGAGAGTAGACAGTGGTACACGTATGGACACGCAGGCCCACGAGAAGACTCTCTCGTGGGCCTTTTTGATGAGGAAGGGGAGATTTTATTGAAGCTTGCGACGAAAATTATTATTGCTTTAATTGTAGGTGCAATCACAGGACTACTGCTCAACATTTTTGCTCCAAATGTATTCAAAGTGTTAGACCCTTATCTATTTACACCTCTAGGTCAAATCTTCTTAAACCTGATTAAAATGTTAGTTGTACCGATTGTCTTCTTTTCGATCACACTAGGTGTAGCAGGCCTTGGCGATCCGAAAAAACTTGGCAGAATCGGCGCAAAAAGCATCTCTTATTTTCTACTGACAACAACATTCGCTATTATCATTGCAATGGCTTTAGCCTTATTGATTAAACCAGGTTCTTTTGGTTCATTCGATACAAAAGGGGCAGAATACAAACCTCAAGAAGCGCCATCTACAGCTGAAACATTATTAAACATCATTCCATCAAATCCAGTTCAATCTTTAGTCGAAGGCAATATGCTACAAATCATTGTTTTCTGTGTTTTCTTAGGCCTAGGTATTGCAGTACTAGGTAAAAAAACAGAAGGATTACTCAAAATATTAGAACAAGGCAATGAACTCATGATGTACCTTGTGGGCGTGGTCATGAAATTTGCTCCATACGGAACATTTGGCTTAATTGTAACGGCTATTGGAAGCCAAGGTCTTGATGCCATTAAAGCCATGGGGCTGTACTTTACAGTCGTTCTAGTAGCGCTACTGGTTCATTTCTTTCTCACCTATGGTTCCACATTGGCGATATTTGCAAAACGGAATCCTTTTACATTCTTTAAAGACTTTTCACCTGCAATGGTCGTGGCATTTAGTACATCAAGCAGTAATGCTGTTCTTCCCGTATCAATGGAAACCGCTCAAAAGAAATTGAAAGTACCTGAGCCGATCTCTAGTTTCGTGCAGCCGTTAGGCGCGACGATCAATATGGATGGGACAGCGATTATGCAAGGGGTTGCAACTATTTTTATTGCACAAGTGTTTGGTGTGGAGTTAACGCTCATGCAAATGCTCACCGTTGTATTAACCGCTGTATTAGCCAGTATCGGGACTGCTGGCGTACCGGGAGTTGGCTTGATTATGCTGGCCATGGTACTGAATTCTGTCGGTCTTCCTGTTGAAGGCATTGCGCTGATCCTTGGGATAGACCGTTTATTAGACATGGCAAGAACGGTTGTCAATATTACAGGTGACGCAGCGTGTGCAGTGATTGTCGCAGAAACTGAGAAAAAACATGAGAAAGATGCATCATCACCTCATGTATCAATGTAATGTTTAAAAGGGCTGACTGGATCAGCCCTCAGCGTGTAGACAAACCCTCGCATTCTTTGTCAGTCCTGCGCGCTGGTACTCACGAATGTCAAATTCGCTCCGTGCCAGTGCTCGTCCTTCCTAGACTTCAAGGGCTTTCTATCACGCTGAATAGAAGACAAAGGGCTAAAATAAAGTTCATTTTAGCCCTTTGTCAACAATCTGAAAGGGCTGACTGGATCAGCCCTTTTTTTCGTGGAACGGCTTGTCTAGCGTGATATACTTTTTACAGGATGAGCAGCCGTAACTGCCGCCATAGGTTTTACATTAGAAGGAGGAACCACTTTGCAGTCTGCTGTTTTACACATAGAGAACGTCGATAAACAAATTGGTCGGCATCAAATTTTGCAACATATTTCGATGGACATTAGGCAAGGGGAAATTGTCGGTTTACTTGGACCAAATGGGTCTGGAAAAACGACCTTGATTCGATTGATCGTTGGCTTGATGAAAAAAAACAACGGCCGGATCATCATAAATGGATATTCTCAAGATGATGATCATCAAAAGGCGATGTCAACTGTTGGGGCGATCATAGAAAATCCGGAATTTTATTCATATTTAACAGGTTTTGAAAACCTTGAGCTGTATGCGTCTATGCATGATGGAGTTTCAGAAGAGCGCATTCTTGAAGTGGTAAAAAGAGTTCGTCTGGAGCACGCCATTCAACAGAAGGTCAAAACGTATTCACTAGGGATGAAACAAAGGCTCGGGATTGCACAAGCCATTTTGCATAAGCCCAATCTGCTCATTTTAGATGAACCAACAAATGGGCTTGATCCCGCAGGAATGAAGGAGTTTCGAGAGCACTTGCAAATACTTGTACAAGAAGAAGGTGTCTCTGTGTTATTTGCTACACATCTTTTGCATGAAGTAGAAGAGCTTTGTGACCGCATGATCATCATCCAAAAAGGACAGATCAAAGCCAATACAAACCTTCGCGACATGGAAGGAAAAGAGCAGGTGCTGATGAATATTCAGCCAGTAGAAAAGGCAGTTTCATGGCTAGATACGCAAGGATATACATATGAACAAAGGGATCAGCATGTGCTGGTTCAATTGAATAAAGACCGTGTGCCGGAGCTGAATAAACAGCTTGTCTTAGCAGAATTTGATGTACTTGAAATGACGCCTCAAAAACAATCAATTGAAGAGGCCTTTATGAAATGGACGGAAGGCGGGACGGCAGATGCTTCAACTCATCAAGAATGAACATAAAAAAATCACGAGACAAAAGATCACATTCATTGCACTTGGACTGATTGTTGTCTTTCAATTGACGATGGCGCTAGCATTGAAACGAGTCATTTCCGGGCTTGGCGGGCAAGATACAGTCGCGAACTATTTTGCTTATTCCACGAATGTTGTGTTTATTTTACAAGTGTTCGCTGTCGTGATTGGCGCCACATTGATCTCAACAGAGTTTCAAAAAAGAACCATCAAGTTCTTGTTGATCCGGCCGAAGACAAGGCTTCATATTTTCTTGTCAAAATACATCACTCTTGTGCTGATGGTCCTTTACCTGTTTGTTTTTTATTATGTGTTCGCTTTTCTTTTTGGCCTTATTTTCTTTGGTACTGATTTTGATGAAAGCACTGGGCGGTTATTTCTGCACACATTTGCTGTGATTGGATCACAGTGGGTGGAAGTGGTCATGATGGCAAGCTTTGCTTTTCTGTGCTCAAGTTTGTTTAGAAACAGTCTGATTGCACTTGTGACTTCATTTTTCGTCTTATACGCGGCGAAATCATTAGTGTCGATCATGTCTCTGTTAGAAAATCAGTGGGGGAAGATTCTACTTTTCGCTAATACGGACTTCACACAATACAGTTTTCAAGGTCCGCCGCTCTTTCAGGGCATGAGCCCTCTTTTTTCGCTATTCATTGTAGGGGCGCATTTCGTTTTCTTTGTTGGTGCTGCTTGGCTCCTTTTTTGGAAGCGTGATGTAAATGTGTAAAAATTGTGTCAAATAACAAGAAAAATTCGTGACATCTTTGTGAAAACGAGTCTGTATTTCACGATAACCGGCTGATTTTGTCTTATAATAAGACAGAGTCATGGAGGTGGCACTATCGTGAAAAATTTTATTACGGCTTTACCTATTTTGTTGCTGTTGTCGTTTTCGTTTGTGTCTTTTGCCTTCCAGTTTGATCATCTTGTTTATTTCAGACTAGCGCTAGGGATCTTTTCATTAGCGGGTCTTTTCTTTCTGTATACACTTAAAAGAAACATGAAATGGTTCATGGTCTATTTATATGCGAGCTGGATCGTTCTTGCTGCCGTTACGACATTTGAAGAACCCGTGTTTTCACAATTCTTCTTCGGTGGTTTAACGATGACAATGGGTTATCTAACATATATGCTCATCTATTTAGGAATGAAACAAGACCGTGTAGCGAAATCACATTAAAACAAAAGCCGATAAAATCGAAGAATAGATTTTATCGGCTTTTTCTTTTCTTCAGGCAAATAAAAAAGCAGCCATCTGTTTTACTGCTCTTCTTGTGTTTATGATTCACGTCCAGCAGTGGCAAGCTGCTTCTGGTGCTTTTTGTCGATGGTTGCGTATATACTTTCCATCATCTTAGGGTCTCGCATGATCGCTTCCTTGTTTTCTTCAATCAATTGCTGATACGTTTTGATTTTCTTCTTAGACATGTAACTCAACGCTCCTTTGGTAGAATGGACTCTATAAGATTTCACATAGATGAAATTGATAATCATTTTCAATTAGCAACTCCATTATACAAAGCAGAATGTCATAAGTAAAGATTCAATTCAGAAAATTCACGTAACCGACATATTCCCATCCATATCGACGATGAATTCTTTCCCAGGAAATAATCCGCTGTCAAACCTTGTCATGAAATCAGATCAAACATTCCTGCCTATGTTGAAACGTTTTAGCCGTACATCTCGTCTTATGAAGAGATTTGATTTAAAAGGATATAAAAAAAGACACCAGCATGAGTTGGCTGATGTCTCCATTCAAATGAGTTATGAAACGTGTTCTTGAAGAAACTCCGTTACTTCTTCAGGTGATTTAGCGTTGGCACTGTGTAAATGACCTGTTTTTTCGCCATTTTTGAAAATTAACAGGCTAGGAATTCCCATGACCTGATACGTTTCCGCTAACTCAGGAAAGTCGTCTTTGTTTATTTCAAACCATTCATTCTGAGCATAAGCCTCTAAAATGTCTGGAATGAACATGTCCATTCTAGTGCAATCAGGGCACCATGTCGCAAAGAATTTAACGATGACCTCTTTGTCTGATTGAATGATTTCGTTGAATTGTTCAGTGCTTGTAATTTTTTTCAATTTGTCACAACTCCTTTTCAATGTCATTTTAATATAAAATAAAGGCGAATGACATACAAATGCTCGGGGGGGCGCTTACAATCTTTACAAATCATTTCAATTCCGTAACAACAAAAATTAATTAGAGCATTTTTGCTTGAAAGTGATAAGATAGTAAAGATGAATTTTAGTGGGGGGAGTATCCATTGAAAATAAGTTTAGGATTGGTTTACGGCGGAAAGTCAGCCGAACATAATGTATCACTGCAAACAGCCCTTGCAGTTACAAAAGCACTTAACACTGAGAAGTTCGATATACATCCAATTTATATTACAGAAGAGGGCGAATGGCTAAGAGGAGAAAAACTCACTGAACCAGTATCAAACGTCAAAATGCTTCAATTTGAACAAAATGCAAAGACGTTTTTACCAACTTCTTTAAATGAAAGCATGTTTCCACAGCCTGCAGCAGCTGATGAAAAGATTGATGTTGTCTTTCCATTGCTACATGGGCCAAATGGTGAAGATGGGACCATGCAAGGGTTACTTGAACTATTGAATATCCCGTATGTTGGTAACGGCGTTCTCGCGTCTGCTGCGGGTATGGATAAAGTCATGATGAAAGATGTGTTTGCTCAAGCTGGACTTGCGCAGGCAAAGCACCTTTCCTTCAATAAAAAGGATTATGAGAAAGCCATATCAGACAGTCTAGAACAGGTAGAAGCAGTTCTCGGGTATCCTTGTTTTGTGAAACCTGCCAACATGGGATCAAGTGTCGGAATTAGTAAATGCCGCAGCAAAGAAGAGCTGCAAACAGCATTTGATTTGGCTTTCCAATATGATCGTCGTGTTGTTGTGGAAGAAGGCGTTGTAGGACGAGAAATTGAAATTGGTGTATTAGGAAATGACGAGCCGAAATGCTCAGTCGTTGGTGAGATTGCACCTAAAACAGATTTTTATGACTATAAAGCAAAATATGAAGATGGCGATACAGATTTGATCATTCCTGCGAGTGTGTCAGAGGAAGAGTACAAGACGATTCACGATATGGCGATCAAGGCATTTAAAGCCATTGATGGATCTGGCCTCGTACGTGCAGATTTCTTCCTAACAGAAGAAGGCAAAGTGCTGATCAATGAAGTGAATACTATGCCAGGATTCACACCTTTTAGTATGTTCCCGCTTCTTTGGAAACATACTGGTGTAGAGTATCCTGAGCTGATTGAGAAGCTGGTGTCACTTGCAATTGAACGCCATCAAGAAAAACAAACCATTAAAACCACTTTTTAATGTAAGAAGCAAGCAGACACTATCCTACAGGTAGTGTCTCTTTTCCTTCAAACGTGAAATGAGAAAGAGAGGCGAAAAAACATGATCAAACGTACAGTGAAACAAGTCGCCCAAATGGCTGGTGGCACATTATCGAATGAAGCTTTTGGCGAAGAACAGATACACGGAGTGACAACAGATACACGAAAAGTATCAAAAGGCGCACTATTTATCCCGCTTATCGGGGAACATTTTAACGGTCACACTTTTGCTTCAAAAGCAGTGGAGCTTGGAGCGGCAGCGGTTCTTTGGAATGAAACAGAAGCGAACCCACCATCCGGTGTACCTGTCATTCTTGTAGAGGATACTTTGACAGCACTCCAACAGCTTGCGAAATCATACTTAAAAGAGGAAAACCCTCAAGTTGTCGGTATTACTGGAAGTAATGGCAAAACAACGACGAAAGACATGATCCATTCTGTCCTACAAACGACATACAGAGTCCATAAAACAGATGGCAACTTTAATAATCATATTGGACTTCCACTGACCATCCTTGCAATGCCAGAAAAAACAGAGATTGCTGTATTAGAGATGGGCATGAGTGCAAAAGGAGAAATCGAATTTTTATCTAATCTCGCTGAACCTGATGCAGCTGTCATCACCAATATTGGAGAATCTCATATGCAGGATCTAGGATCAAGAGAAGCCATTGCAGATGCAAAATGTGAGATCACAAAAGGGTTAAAAGAGCATGGGACTTTTTATTATTTAGGAGACGAGCCTTTACTCCGCCAAAGAGCAAATGCCCTTGAACGTAGCGTAAAAACATTTGGGGAATCAGAGGACTGTGATATCAAGGTGATTCACATCCACCAACTCGCTGAAGGTACTGAATTTCAAGTGGAGGGATATGCTCAAGGGTTTCTCATTCCTGTATTAGGGAAACACAATGTAAAGAATGCTCTTGCAGCTATTGCAATCGGCCAGCATTTCGGTCTGAATGAAAGACAAATTGCCCAAGGGCTAATGCAAACGAAATTGACAGGCATGCGTTTAGAACTGTTTAAAACAGATAAGGGCATCACGGTTATCAACGATGCGTATAATGCGAGTCCTACGTCGATGAAGGCAGCGATTGATCTTGTAGGAGATATGGACGGCTTTGCTAACCGCATACTCGTTCTCGGAGATATGCTGGAGATGGGCAGTGAAGAAGAGACCTATCATTTTGAAGTAGGGGAGTACATCAAGCCTGAGTTTATTGATCATGTTTTAACGTTTGGCCGTCTTGGCGCATTCATTGCTGAAGGAGCAAAGAAAGCATTTGGAGACGACCGTGTATCTTCTTATATGGACAAAGAAGAACTGAAGAAAAAACTAGCGGATGTGGCAGGACCTGACGATGTCGTTCTTGTCAAAGCTTCCCGTGGCATGAGATTGGAAGACGTGATTACTGCACTATAAATCAGATCGGCAAAGAAGGTGACAGGGTGATTGGCTGTCTATGTATACACGGTTTTACTGGTGCCCCGTATGAAGTAGAGCCGCTTGCGGAATATTTAAAGCAGACGACAGATTGGACGGTACAATCTGTCACGCTTCCGGGGCATGGGGAGGAACTTCAGCTCAAAGGCATTCTCTATCAGGAGTGGATTGCCACCGCTGAATTAGAACTCTTATCCCTTTACCGAACATGTGACACCATTTATTTGGTCGGCTTTTCTATGGGCGGGATGATTGCCTCATATTTAGCAGCGAAGTATCCAGTGGCCCGTCTTGTTCTGTTAAGTGCTGCTGCTAAATATGTTAACCCAAAACAAATGATTCAAGACACAAGGCAGATGGTGAAGGAATCCTTGTCTGGTTTGATTGATACGAACCCATTGTATGATCGATATCGTCATAAGCTGAAGAGTACACCGCTATCAGCTGCTGTAGAATTTATGAAATTGGTGAAGCAAACGAAAGGTTCTCTTGAAAAGCTTCATCTACCTGTCTTGATCGTTCAAGGTGAAAGCGATGGGATCGTCCCCGCTTCTAGTGCAGAATTCATTTATCATAAAATCCCGTCCCGTCAGAAAGAAATGTTCTATTTACCGGATTGTAAACATCACGTTTGTCATGAGCCTTGTGCACAGCAATTGTTTGAGAAAGTCGAACAATTTCTAAAAAAACAATTTAATCTATAGAAAAGCTAAAATGTGGCTAAACTAATATAAATTGAATCCCACTTGTTAAAATTTGCATCATTTTTGTCGAATGAGTGACAGGCCTATGTTACAATAGGTAAGAAAAGGTGGTCGATTCGGTTGTTTCAATATGACGGAAAAACCTTTGTCCCGCAGTCTAATTCGAGCAATGGGGAAGTATCGGAAGGAACCATATTTCAATATCGTCAGGACGGGAATATTTTAACGGGCACATATCAAGGCGGCAGTATTCAATCTGGCGTACTTGTAGGAACTGTGAATAAAGACGGAGCACTTCATTTTAGATATCATCATGTAAGTAAGGATGGCAGCATGAGAAGCGGTTCATGTCATTCCACCCCTAAGCAGCTGGATAACGGGAAAATCCAACTGTTTGAAAAGTGGAAATGGATGGACGGAGATCAAAGTGAAGGTGAATCAGTCATTGTCGAGCAGTAGATATATCCATTTCTGTCTTGTTGAAAAACAAATAGTGTAATGGTAAGATATAATGTAGGGTAATTCGGGCTTTGTATATAATGGACCTGTCCTTTCATACAAAGGGCAGTTTTTAATGATCATTCACGAGATTACTGAAACAGCAATTAGAAGGAGTTTGAATAAATTGACTATAACGTTTCAAGATTTTCAATTAAGCGAAAGTCTCATGAAAGCTATTAACCGCATGGGATTTGAAGAAGCAACACCGATTCAAGCAGAAACGATTCCTCTCGGTCTTCAGAATAAAGATGTCATCGGACAAGCACAAACAGGAACAGGAAAAACTGCAGCATTTGGTATTCCTCTTGTAGAAAAAATCGATCCAGCGTCTCCTAACATCCAAGCGATCATCATTGCGCCAACAAGAGAATTAGCGATTCAAGTATCTGAAGAGCTATACAAAATCGGCCAAGACAAGCGTGCACGTGTACTTCCGATTTACGGTGGACAAGATATCGGCCGTCAAATCCGTTCGCTCAAGAAAAATCCTCATATCATTGTAGGAACTCCAGGACGTTTACTTGATCACATTAATCGTCGCACAATGCGTCTTCAAAATGTTGAAACAGTCGTGCTTGATGAAGCAGACGAAATGCTCAACATGGGTTTCATCGAAGACATTGAAGCGATCCTTTCAAATGTACCAAGTGAACACCAAACACTTTTATTCTCTGCGACAATGCCTGCACCAATTAAGCGTATTGCAGAACGTTTCATGACAAACCCAGAACATGTAAAAGTAAAAGCGAAAGAAATGACTGTATCTAACATCCAGCAGTTCTACTTGGATATTCACGAGCGTAAGAAGTTCGATACATTGACTCGTCTTCTTGACATTCAATCACCAGAGCTTTCAATTGTTTTCGGCCGTACAAAGCGCCGCGTTGACGAATTGACTGAAGCATTAAACCTTAGAGGTTATACAGCTGAAGGAATTCATGGTGACTTGACTCAGGCGAAACGTATGGTTGCGCTTCGTAAATTTAAAGAAGGTTCAATCGATGTGCTTGTCGCAACAGACGTTGCAGCACGTGGACTTGATATCTCAGGTGTTACACATGTGTATAACTTCGACGTACCACAAGATCCAGAAAGCTATGTACACCGTATTGGACGTACAGGCCGTGCTGGACGTACAGGTATGGCGATGACATTCATCACACCACGTGAAAAAGATATGCTTCGTGCGATTGAGCAAACGACTAAGCGTAAAATGGATCGTATGAAAGAACCAACTCTAGACGAGGCAATTGAAGGACAACAACAAGTCACAGTTGACCGTCTACGCACAATCATTAGTGAAAACAACTTGAACTTCTACATGACAGCAGCTGCTGAATTGTTAGAAGATCATGATTCTGTTACAGTGGTTGCGGCTGCCATCAAAATGATGACAAAAGAGCCGGATGCAACGCCTGTTCGTTTGACAGATGAAGCACCAATGATTTCAAAACGCAATCGTAACAACCGCAGCTCTTCTAAACGCAGAGACGGCGGCGGTGGTGGCGGCTATCGCGGAAAAAGCCGTTCATCTTACGGTGATAAAAAGCGTTCTTCAAATGACCGCAATCGTTCTTCTAACGATCGTCGTCAAAAGAAATCTTATAACAACTAATTCAAAAGCGAATCCTTTGCAGGGTTCGCTTTTTTTAACAGTCCTAATGAAACTTTTTAGGCTTTCTTTCGTAATATATTGATAGAAAAGTAAGAGAATGGGGGAAGAATGTGAGAAAACAGCCGCAACGTCAAATCAGCTTAAATGGATTAAAAGTATGGCGTCTTCAAAATGGAATTATCTCATTGATTTTCTTATTCATCATCATTGGGGTATTTGTAGCTAGTTATTATTTTCAATGGCCATATTGGATTGGAGCCATCCTCATCGGTTTGTGGATTTTACAGGTCATCTTCGGAATCTGGCTCATACCGAAAATCCGTCATCACATCTGGCGCTATGAAGTATTTGAGAACGAAATTGAAATACAGCACGGATTGATTCGTGTCACACGTGTCATTGTGCCAATGGTACGTGTTCAGCATGTGGATACATCTCAAGGGCCGCTTTTAAGGCGCTACCGGTTGGCATCTGTTCAAATTTCTACGGCTGCGACAGTGCATGATATTCCGGCACTGGAATTAGAAGAGGCAGATGAGCTTCGCGATTACATATCTCGATTAGCAAGGGTGACGGAAGATGATGTCTGAACCAAAACGTGTACATCCAATCTCGATGTTCATTGATTTTATATCAGATGCCGTATCCATGATCAAAAACTTCATTATCCCTTTTTTCGTGCTTATTTTTGTGAACTCGAATTCAAGTATTCGTTTTTATGCGTTCATTATTCTTGGGGTGCTTCTTTTATGGAAAGCTGTTTCAACCGTTTTAGCATGGAGACGATTCACCTACCGAATGGAAGACGATGAATTTCGAGTAGAATCAGGTGTCATCACCAAAAAGAAAAAGTATATCTCGTTAGAACGAATTCAAACGGTGAATACAAGTGAAGGCATCTTCCAGCGGATTTTCGGTTTGGTTCGGGTGCAAATCGAAACGGCAGGCGGGACGGATGGACCTGAAGTGAGCCTGACGGCCATTACAAAAGCAGAAGCTGAGCAACTAAAGCAATCGATTTTCAACCGGAAGAAAAGCTTGCAACAAGAAGAAATGATTGATGAAAATTTAGATTTCCCTGATTCTCTGACAGCGCAACAGCCTGTAGAAAAAGAAATCAGTGTTTCCTACCGAATGGGTATACCAGAGCTGCTTTTGGCTGCGACCACTTCAAGCGGAATCGGCGTCATTATTTCTGGGTGTCTCGCCATTTACACACAAATAGATGAAATTCTACCTTTGGACGGATTCCTTAAACGGTTTTCTTTTTTAAGTCATGCGAGTGTTGAGATTTATGCGATTCTCATATTTATTGCCGTATTGATTGCGTGGATTCTTAGTGTTGGGGTAACAGCCCTTCAATATGCGAATTTTACCGCAAAACGAAAAGGGAAAGACATCATCATCACCAGAGGACTCATCGAAAGGCATCAAATGACCATTCCGCTTGCGAGAATTCAAGCAGTGAAAATCAAAGAAAATATTCTGCGTGAACCATTTGGTTTTGCGACGGTCATGCTTGTCAGCGCAGGAGGTTCCATTACAGAAAAAGAGACCTCTTCTGTCTTATTTCCACTCATACGGAAGAAAAAGATCAATGAATTGTTAACGCAATTTACAGATCAATATCAGCTGGCACCAGAAAGTGAATTGAAAAAAGTGCCGAAGCGTTCACTAAAACGTTATCTGATATCTTACGGATTTGTTCCATTACTTGTAGGTATAATCCTTTCTGTACGTTTTCCACCATGGGGGTATTTGGCGCTGATTCCATTACCATTTGCCTTGTTTTTTGGGTATTTAGCCTATAAACAATCAGGATATGTGATCAAAGATCAACTGATTCAATTAACGACAAGAGGTATCGGCAAGACCACCGGAATTGTTTTAAGAAAACGAATGCAAAACTATACGATGACCCAATCCTATTTTCAAAAGAAAGGGCGGGTGGCAAGTATTCACACCTTTGTGAAGTCCTCTGCCTTGCTTGATTCCTTTGGTGTGCATCACCTTGAAGAGGAAGATGCTGAACGTGTATGCGATTGGTATTCCTATGAAACGAATCAATCAACTTAAACAAAAAATGTCGATCAGCTCCCGTTAAACGGAGTGATCGACATTTTTTATGAGCTTAATAGCGTCGTTTTTTTGAATGGAAGAATAGAGTGATCGGTGCTAGGATCATGCCGCCTATCAATCCAAATAAGTGGGCCATGATGTTGATGTTCGAGTTGACGAACGTCATAATAACAGAGACGCCGAGAATCGTTAAGATCACCTGAGAATTACCACGGTCCATCATATGCGGTTTAAATAGGACAAGATAAAGATAGACGCCAAATAAACCAAATATCGCACCAGAAGCCCCGACATGTACGTACTCTAAAGGCTCCACCCAATAGGTTCCGAGATTGCCAATGAATCCAGCACCCAGATAAATCACAAGAAATCGAACCTTTCCAAGCAAATACTCAAGTGCTGGAGCGAATAGGAAGAGCGACATGGAATTGAACAGAATATGTGTCAGACTTCCGTGAAGAAAAATAGGCGTTAAAAGCCGCCACCATTCTCCTGCTGCAACACCATAATTAAAACCAACGAGATGGTCCTGCCCAAGCTGGATCATTGGAATAGGGATCGCAAATAAAAGCCATAGGCCGATTTGCAAAGCAAGGATCGCTGTTACGATTGGATACGATCTAATAAATTGTTGAAAGCTCTCCGTTCGAATAAACATAACAAACCCCTTTTGACTAGATAATGGTAAGTTTATAGTAACACGTTTATGAAGCGAACATCCAAATTAGTACGAGTATCATAGGAGGTACCTCATGATTAAAGGAATCGGTATGGATATTGTAGAGATCGGCCGGCTGTCACGAGTTCTTAGCAGGCAGCCCCGTTTACCAGAACGAATTTTGACTTTACGTGAACAGGAAGTCTTTCACACACTAAGTGAAAAGAGACAGCTGGAGTTTCTGGCAGGGCGTTTTGCGGCGAAAGAAGCATTCGCAAAAGCATACGGTACGGGAATTGGTCAGTATATCAGCTTTCACGACATCGAGATACAAAAAGATGCGAACGGAAAACCCCTCATCAAAAGTGAGAAAACAAAAGAAGACTACGTTCATGTATCCATTACACACACAAAAGAATATGCTGCAGCACAAGTTTTAATTGAAAGGTTGTCAAGCTAGTCTGCATATTGTTTGTCCCCCCTTCATATATTGGGTAGTGCGATAAGGAAGGGCGAGTTGCTAACAGGCTTTGATGGTTCGCGGTACGCAGTTAACTCTTGAGGCGTACTGTTAAAGTCAAACAAGCGGTTTCTTCCTTTTAACACAATTAACGAAGGGGTTGAAAAGGGTGAGAAAAAGCTTTGTTTTGCTTGTAACGGGGATCCTTTTTGTATTGATTCTCTCCGCATGCGGTCAAAAATCTCAACAAGATATCGTTGGAGATTTAAACAAAAAGGCAGAGGAAATGACATCATACAAAGCCAAAGCAAAAATGACCATTGAGACAGGAAATGATCCGCAGGAATACCATGTGGAAATTTGGTACAAGAAGCCGGAGCTTTACCGTGTCTATTTAGAAAATCCGAAGAAGGATCAGAGTCAAGTCATTTTAAGAAATGGCAATGGTGTATTTGTGCTGACACCTTCATTAAACAAAAGCTTCCGCTTCCATAGTGATTGGCCGAACAACAGCAGTCAGGTGTATTTATTTGAATCACTTGTGAAAGACATTAAAAATGACAGTGCAGCTCAGTTCAAAGCAAAAGAGTCGAAGTACGTTTTTGAAACAAAAACCAACTATCAGCACAACCAAATGCTGCCGACCCAAGAGATTACCTTTCATAAAAAAACAATGGCGCCTGCTAGTGTGAAAGTACTGGATAGCGATAAAAAGCCAATGGTGAAAGTAGAATTCTCTCACTTTGAATTCAACAAATCCTTTGACAAAGACGCCTTTGATGAGAAGAAAAATATGACACTTTCTCAAATGGATGTTGCCACAAGCGCAGATCCATCTGACAGCTTTGCTGTGAAAACGCCTGTGGATATGCCAGAGGGCGTGAAGAAAATGGAAGAGAAAGAAATGACAACAGATGCTGGAAAGCGGTATGTGATGACGTATGGCGGAAAGAAATCCTTCACGCTCATTCAGGAAAAAGCGCGGGTAGCAGAAGCGTCTACGCCTGTGACGATGAATGGCGAGCCAGTCGATCTTGGCATGACAGTGGGTGTTCTGACAGACAAATCTCTTTCTTGGACATCTGATGGAGTTGACTACTTAATTTCTTCAAGTGATTTATCGAAAGAAGAACTCTTAATGGTCGCCAAAAGTGTAGAAGGACAGTCAGCGAAATAGGCGAGATTCTTAACATAACAACAAATCAGCCCTGTGCAGGGGCTGATTTTCTTTGAGTTGTTTCACATTATTCTGGATTTTTAGTATCATAATGAAGTATTGAATCATTCAATAGGGAAGTGTGATGAATGGACACAAATGCCTTTTATAGAGACACATGGGCAGAAATTGATTTAACAGCAATCAAGCATAATGTTTCACATATGAAAGACCATATTGGTCAAAGCGTCCAACTAATGGCTGTTGTGAAAGCCAATGCATATGGACATGGAGATATAGAAGTGGCAAGAGCTGCCCTCGAAGCAGGAGCAGACCTGTTAGCCGTCGCTTTTTTAGATGAAGCCATTTCTTTAAGAAATAAAGGCATCAAAGCCCCGATTCTTGTGCTCGGCGCAGTACCGTCAGAGTATGTCAAAGTCGCCGTTAGATACAACGTTATCATGACCGCTTACTCGATCGATTGGCTGAGAGAAGTCGTCAAAGTGATGAAAGGGCAGATGGGACAACCCATTCGTTTCCACTTGAAAATCGACAGCGGCATGAATCGGTTAGGTGTGAAAACAATCGAGCAGGTGAGCGAAGTAAAAGAGCTTGTCCACGATCATTCTTTTTTACAGCTGGAAGGCGTATTTACTCACTTTGCCACAGCGGATGAAAAAGATGAAAACTACTTCGGTATGCAGGTTGATACGTTTAAAACATTGCTTCAACCGCTTCATACGGACAAACTGCTCATTCATTGCGCCAACAGTGCAGCAGGTCTAAGGTTTAAAGACACTTTATTTAATATGGTTCGTTTTGGCATCAGTATGTACGGGCTGTCGCCGTCGGAAGAAATCAAGGATGAATTGCCGTTTCAACTGGAAGAAGCATTATCTCTTCATACAAAACTTGCACATGTAAAGCCCATTCAAAAGGGTGAGAGCGTGAGCTATGGTGCAACTTATACAGCGAATCAAGATACATGGATTGGTACGATTCCAATCGGGTATGCAGACGGCTGGATCAGGAAGCTTGCCGGAACAGAAGTGCTCGTTGGCGGAAAACGCCGAAAAATTGCTGGAAGGGTGTGCATGGATCAATTCATGGTTGATTTGAAAAAGGACATTCCGGCAGGGGAGCCAGTCGTGCTCATCGGCACACAAGGCGAAGACAGGATATCTGTCGATGAAATAGCCAAGCGGCTTGAAACCATTAACTACGAAGTCACATGTTCTGTTGGTTACCGCGTCCCAAGAGTCTATATAGAGGACGGCGAAAGGGTTCGTGTACGAAATCCGCTGCTTCAAGGCGGTCCAAGCTTTTTATAAACAGCATCCACGGGAACGATGTTCAAACTGACATCGTTCTCTTTTATTCTACAAAGGCATCATAAACATTCTCCCTTTTTTAGAGATTTTGGAAATACCGTATGATTTTCGGAAAAAAGCGTATAATGGGAAAGAGGAACTCCATTATCATCTTGATTTACGGGTGGCGAGCCGCTTCATGTTCTAATAAGAAATCATGAAAAAACAGCTTTGCTTGTGCATTGAATAATGGTATGATTAGTCTTGGAATGGATCGAAACGGTATCCGTAAGTTTTGTGGAGGTGTATGTTTTTTGTCTGAATCCAGCGCAACAAATGAAATGAAGATTCGACTGCCGGAGGCTTTAATGTCTGAGATCGAACGAGTAGCAGAGCAGGATAAGGTAACAAGAAATGAATTGATCTACCGAGCGACAAAAACGTATATTCGTGAACGTAATATTCGACAAAATCGTGAATCGATGAGACGCGGCTACATGGAGATGGCGAAAATTAATCTGAATATCTCTTCAGAGGCACAATACGCAGAATTTGAGGCTGAGAATACAGTTGAGCGATTAGTCAGCGGGGGTTAAACATTTGATTGTTAAACGCGGTGATGTTTACTTTGCTGATTTATCTCCTGTTGTTGGCTCCGAGCAGGGCGGGGTTCGCCCGGTATTGGTGATTCAAAATGACATTGGAAATCGCTTCAGCCCGACTGCTATCGTTGCAGCCATAACAGCCCAAATACAAAAAGCGAAATTACCGACTCACGTCGAAATTAATGCAAAGCGCTACGGCTTTGAACGAGATTCTGTCATTCTTTTGGAACAGATTCGTACGATCGATAAACAAAGATTGACAGATAAAATCACACATCTTGATGATGAGATGATGGAGAAGGTTGATGAAGCCTTACAAGTTAGTTTGGCTCTTATTGATTTTTAATATGGTGATACTTGGTTGCTCTACTGGGAGCAACTTTTTTTGTGTTCAATTTTTTTTAACGTTATAATGAAGAAAGACTAGAGAAGAGCTTTAAATGTAAGTAGGGGGTAAAACATGTCGAATCATATCGTGTTAGCTTTTGCAAGAAAGCACCAAAAGGAATTAGAAAAAGAGTGGACGGACATTTTAAAACGACTCGGAGAAAAAGAAACGGACATGATGCTGAACGACAAAATGTATGAAACCATCTGTTCGGAATATGTTCAACTCATCATTACATCTCTTTCAGAGGGGGATCATGAGGATTTTGAAGAAAAAGTGCAAAATTTTGCTTTAAAAATTGTTCAAATGGGTATATCACTTAAGTTACTGGCAAACGGTCTAACAGAAATCCGTACACATTTATATGAAAAAATGAACGATGACAAAGATACAACACAAGAAAGTCATGACCTCATCTGGCAAATCGATCGATTCATCACACCCATCCATAATGAGATCTTAAACCAGTATTCCATCTCATGGGAAAAAACCGTCAGCCTTCAAAAAATTGCGCTGCAGGAACTTTCTGCCCCGCTAATCCCTGTATTTGAGCACATCACCGTCATGCCACTTGTTGGAACAATTGATACAGATCGTGCGAAAAAAATTATGGAGAACCTGCTTAATGGTGTCGTCAAACATCGCTCACAGGTCGTCTTGATTGATATCACGGGTGTACCTGTCGTGGACACAATGGTGGCCCACCATATCATTCAAGCGTCAGAGGCTGTGAGATTAGTAGGAGCGAAGTGTTTACTTGTCGGTATTCGCCCAGAAATAGCCCAAACGATCGTTAACCTTGGAATTGATTTATCTCAGGTTACAACAAAGAATACCCTTCAAAAAGGAATTCAAACTGCTTTGGAAATGACAAATCGAAAAATTGTTTCATTGGAGGGATAACCAATTGAGAAATCACCCGAAGATTCCAATCTTAAAATTATATAATTGTCTTCTGATTTCAATACAGTGGGAGCTTGATGATCAAACAGCTCTTCACTTTCAAGAAGACTTGCTGAATAAAATTCATGAAACAGGAGCAAACGGTGTGGTCATTGACTTAACATCCGTCGATATGATTGATTCATTTATCGCCAAGGTATTAGGTGATGTGATCACCATGTCCAAGCTCATGGGGGCAAAAGTTGTATTAACAGGAATACAACCGGCAGTCGCTGTGACGCTTATTGAACTTGGCATTTCACTGGAAGAAATTCAGACAGCACTAGATCTTGAACAAGGGCTTGAGACACTGAAGCGGGAATTGGGGGAATAGATATGAAAGACCAATCCTGTGTAAAAATATTGACGGAATGGGACATAGTCGCAGCAAGACAATTGGGGCGCAATGTTGCAAAAGAACTTGGTTTTGGAACAGTTGACCAAGCAAGAATTACGACGGCCATTTCAGAATTAGCTCGTAACATCTATTTATACGCTGGTAAAGGTCAGATTTGTATAGAAGAAGTAATGGAGCGCGGAAAGCGTGGACTCAAAGTCATCGCAGCCGATGAGGGTCCTGGCATTATGGATATACGTAAAGTAATGGAAGACGGATTTTCTACATCAGGCGGACTCGGAGCAGGCTTGCCGGGCGTCAGAAGACTGATGGATGAATTTAAATTAGATTCCGCACCAGAACAAGGAACTGAGATACAAGCTGTCAAGTGGCTTCGCTAGGAGGGAAACCATGGATTTTAAGGAGGTAATGGAGCAGCGGTATCATCAGCTGCTCAGTCGTTATATCAGTGATTTAACTGAAACATCGCTTTATCAAGCTCAAAAATTTAGCCGTAAAACCATTGAGCATCAAATACCTCCTGAAGAAATAGTGAGTGTTCACCGAAAAGTGATTCAGGAGCTTTACCCTGATTTGCCGGAAGATGTCTTTCATTCACTAGACTTCTTAATTGAAGTCATGATTGGATACGGACTTGCCTACCAGGAGCATTTAACACTAAGAGGCATCCAGCAAGAAATTAAGTCGGAAATTGAAATTGCTGCAAATGTTCAGCAAACCCTTCTGGAAACGAAAATTCCAGAAGGAGACACATTTGATATCGGAGCCATCAGTGTGCCGGCAAAACAGATGAGTGGGGATTATTACCATTTCGTAACAGATCACGATACAATCAATATCGCGATTGCAGACGTCATTGGGAAAGGCATTCCAGCTGCGCTCTGTATGTCGATGATTAAGTATGCGATGGATTCCTTGCCAGAGTCAGGCAGCGGTCCAACGAAAGTGCTCAAAACCCTTAATCGTGTGGTCGAGCAAAACGTAGACCCAAGCATGTTTATCACCATGTTTTATGGCAGCTATAATAAAGAAACACATGAATTTAAGTACGCATCGGCTGGACATGAGCCGGGCTTTTTCTATTGCAAAAAAGAGAATCAATTTTACGATTTAGATGCAAAAGGTCTTGTCCTTGGAATCGCACCAGACTTTGATTACAGGGAGTATGAGCAGCATTTGGACGTAGGAGATATGGTGATCTTATTTTCAGATGGGGTCACCGAATCCAAGTCAGAGGACGGCTTCTTAGAGCGCGAAGATATCAAAGCGCTCATAGCAGAGCATCTTTCCTATTCAGCACAGGAAATGGTCGACGCTATCTATGCAAGCTTACTCAAATTACAAGATTTTCAGCTTCACGATGACTTTACTTTACTTGTCCTTAAAAGAAAGGTTTAGAAAGTGAATATGCGGGTATATAAAACTTTAGGAAACAAGAATTTCGAGGTGAATGCATAATGAATATGTCTGTAAAAGAGCATCAAATAGATCATAAGACGAAAATTAGTGTCAGCGGAGAAATCGATGTGTACTCTGCTCCTGAGCTGAGAGAAACCCTTATGCCCAAAGCAGAGAAAGGAGAGCATCTTGACATTTGTCTGAAAGATGTTACTTACATGGATAGTACAGGTTTAGGTGTGTTTGTTGGGCTGTTCAAAGCGGCTCAAAAAGCAGGAGGATCATTAAAGCTTGAGAACTTGTCGGATCGGCTTGTCAGATTGTTTGAAATCACTGGACTAAAGGACATCATTGACATTTCTGCAAAGTCAGAGGGTGGGGTACAATGAACGAATCAGTAGATCTAATCGAGATGAAAATACCGGCGAAACCAGAATACGTAGGCATCATTCGTCTGACTCTTTCAGGCGTTGCAAGCCGAATGGGCTATGCCTACGAAGAGATTGAGGACTTGAAAATTGCCGTCAGTGAGGCATGTACTAATGCAGTTCAGCATGCCTATAAAGGTGCAGATGGCGAAGATGGAGAGGTAGCGGTTCGCTTTCTTGTCTATGAAGATCGTCTAGAAATCATTGTCGCTGATAAAGGCGGTAGCTTTGACTTTAAGCAAAAGCAGGAAGACCTAGGGCCGTACACATCTGCTCATACGGTGGATCAATTGGCAGAAGGAGGTCTTGGTTTATACTTAATGCAAACATTGATGGATGAAGTCGAGGTGCAAGCAAACTCCGGAGTTACCGTGGCGATGACAAAGTTTTTAAACAGGGAGCGAGTTGACCATGACACAACCATCCAAAACTATGAAACTAACTAAAGATGAAGTGGATCGCCTCATTCAAAGCTATCAATCCAACCATGACGAGCAGGCGCAGCTGACACTAGTTGAGTGTTATACAAATCTTGTGGATATGCTCGCGAAGAAATACTCCAAAGGAAAAAGCTTTCATGAGGATTTAAGACAAGTTGGAATGATTGGTCTACTCGGCGCAATTAAGCGTTATGATCCACTTGTCGGTAAGTCATTTGAGGCATTTGCCATTCCAACCATTATCGGGGAAATCAAACGCTTTTTACGTGATAAAACATGGAGTGTCCATGTACCAAGACGAATTAAAGAGCTTGGACCAAGAATCAAGATGGCAGTTGATCATCTGACAACGGAAACGCAAAAGTCACCTAAAGTACAAGAAATTGCAGAATATCTAGATGTAACAGAAGAAGAAGTTCTTGAAACAATGGAGATGGGCAAAAGCTATCAAGCGCTGTCTGTTGACCAAGGAGTAGAGGCAGATTCTGAAGGAAGCACTGTGACGATTTTAGACGTCGTCGGCTCACAAGAAGAAGGGTACGAACGTGTAAACCAAAAAATGATGCTTGAAAGTGTGCTTCACGTTCTGACAGATAGAGAAAAAGAAATTATCAATCTCACGTATTTGCAAAATAAAAGCCAGAAAGAAACAGGCGATTTACTCGGCATATCTCAAATGCATGTATCAAGGCTGCAGCGGAAGGCAGTTAAAAAGCTACGAGATGCATTGTCAGAAGATGCGTCTATGGAGCTAGGGTAATGAAGCAGATCGAACAGCATGAGCATGTAAACGCCATTATCTATCAATCGAACAAAGAAGGAAAATCATGCTGCGGGGACAGTTTTTTTATTAAAGCAGATGATGAAGAACTAATTTGTGCTGTAGCAGACGGATTAGGCAGCGGCCAGTACGCCAATGAATCATCTTCTTTAGTCAGCGAAATTGTCGAAGAATATGGACATGAGGATGTAACAACCCTCATTGATAGATGCAATCAGGCCATGAAAAATAAACGTGGGGCCACTGTGGCCATATTAAAGGTGAATTTTTCTCAGCAGCAGTTTACCTATTGTTCGGTTGGCAATATTCGATTTATCTTGAATGCACCTTCTGGCGACTATATTTATCCACTTCCGACATCAGGATATCTATCAGGTAAACCTAGAAAATACAAAACATACACCTATTCCTACGAAAAAGGTTCGACATTCATTATGTATTCAGACGGGCTGAATGTGCCAAACATGCGAATGTGTTTAAAGCATAGCCATTCAGTTGCAGACATCGCAAAAGAACTTGAAACATACACACAAGACAAGAAAGACGATCTCACCTATGTACTTGGTCAGCTTACATGAAATAGCTGACCTTTTTTCTGTTTTGCCGGTTTTTTTGATACACTAAAAGAGAAGACACAGTGAGAGGATGCAAAGTATGAAGACATCTGACTTTTTATTGAAACAAATTGCGACAGAATTAAAGCTTTCAACAAAACAAATTGGAAGTGTAATCCAGCTATTAGAGGATGGCAATACCGTCCCGTTTATTGCACGCTACCGGAAAGAGCAGACAGGCTCACTAGACGAGGTGCAAATTCAAACCATTTCTGAACGCTATACATATATCCAAAATGTGACGAATCGAAAAGAAGAAGTGATTCGCTTAATCGCTGAACAAGACAAATTAACAGATGAATTAAAACAGAAGATCGAACAGGCGCATAAGTTGCAAGAGGTCGAAGATTTATATCGACCATTTAAACAAAAACGAAAAACGAAGGCAAATGTAGCCAAAGCAAAAGGACTTGAGCCGCTGGCGGAGTATTTACTGCAGCTGCCAAACGATGAGATCAAAAAGAAAGCATCGGCTTTTATTAATGAAGAAAAAGAAGTCACAACCGCAGAAGAAGCACTAGAGGGCGCCCAGCACATCATTGCTGAACAGCTTGCGGATGATCCTGATATGCGGAAATGGATTCGCAGTGAGACGTACCAAAAGGGAAGTCTTGTCACATCAGGAAAAGACGTTGAAAACGACGAGAAAAACGTCTATGAAATGTATTACGACTATCAAGAGCCGATTAAAAAAATTGTGCCTCATCGTGTACTCGCGGTCAACCGAGGTGAGAAAGAAGGGATTTTGAAAGCAGCCATCGAACCACCTGCTGAAAATATTCGTTTCTACCTCGATAAACAAGTCTTAAAAGGCAAACAAACGACGGCGAGGCCTTACATTGAAGCGGCCATTGATGATGCATACAAGCGCTTGATTCAGCCTTCAATTGAACGGGAAATACGAAAAGAGCTGACAGAAAAAGCAGAGGAACAAGCCATTCATATTTTCGCTGAAAACTTAAGAAAGCTCCTCCTTCAACCGCCGATGAAAGGGAAACGTGTACTTGGGGTGGACCCTGCGTTTCGTACAGGCTGTAAATTAGCCGTCGTGGATGATACAGGAAAAGTCCATCATATTGGCGTCATTTATCCGCACCCGCCTGTGCAGAAAAAAGCGGAAGCCAAACAAAAAGTGAAAGAAATCATTCAATCATCCAACATTGAAGTCATTGCGATCGGAAACGGAACAGCCTCAAGAGAGACCGAACAATTCATCGCAGACTTGATCCAAGAGCTGGACCAGCCAGTTTCATATTTGATCGTGAATGAAGCAGGGGCAAGTGTATACTCTGCATCTGCACTGGCAAGAGAAGAGTTTCCAGACTTGCAAGTCGAAGAACGAAGCGCTATATCCATTGCTCGAAGATTACAAGATCCATTAGCAGAGCTCGTAAAAATAGATCCAAAATCTGTCGGAGTAGGCCAATACCAACATGACGTGAGCCAAAAGCAATTAAACAGCTCGTTAACCTTCGTGGTGGAGACGGTCGTCAACCAAGTCGGTGTGAACGTTAATACAGCTTCACAGGCACTGCTGCAATATGTGTCAGGTCTTTCAAAAGCCGTCGCAGGGAACATCGTCAAGCGCCGCGAAGAGATTGGCAGATTCACAAGCAGAAAAGAGCTGAAGGATATCCCAAGGCTTGGTGCAAAGACTTATGAGCAGTGTATCGGCTTCCTGCGCATCACAGATGGACAAGATCCACTTGATCGCACGGGTATTCACCCTGAAAGCTATAAAGAAACAAAACAGTTCTTACGTATGATCAACATGACGCCAGACGATCTTGGTACAGAGCAGTTAAAAGAGAAAATCGCAGAGGTCAAGCTAGACGAAGCCGCACAGCAGCTTGACATTGGTCCAATTACACTCCAGGATATCATCGATCAGCTCACAAGACCTGAGCGTGATCCACGCGATGAAGTACCAAAACCTCTTTTGAAAACAGATGTGTTGAAATTGGAGGACTTGAAGCAAGGGATGGAGCTACAAGGAACGGTGAGAAACGTCGTAGACTTCGGCGCATTCGTTGATATTGGCGTAAAACAGGATGGACTTGTCCACATTTCCAAGCTAAGCAATCGCTTTGTGAAACATCCGCTCGACGTTGTATCAGTCGGTGATATTGTGACCGTATGGGTAGACTCCGTTGACCAGGCAAAAGGTCGGGTGGCTCTTTCGATGCTAAAACCAGAGTAAACAAAAAACGAGGCGCACCTTAGGATGGGGTGTGCCTTGATGTGACTGAATGTTTTTTTCTATAGAAGTACCAGCATTGATTAAGCAATTTGATTTGATAATGATTTTTCTCATAAAATGCTTTCTGCATCTGATTTTTCAGCCAGTTGGGCATCGCCCATTCCTCCTTTGATCAAAACAGTGGGTGTACCTTCAATGTATGCAAAGAGGAAATTGTCCCGTTCGAGGTTTTTATAGAAAGGAACGATCTTGATTGAACGAGAGAGAGTTACAGCAGTTAACAGAAGACATTTCAGAGCAGTTCTTTGGTAAGGCGTTTCGCCATCAGGCTGTTTTCAATCCCCGTTTAAAAACGACAGGCGGGAGATATTTACTTGGAACACACAATATCGAATTGAACCGCCGATACCTAGAAGAACATGGACGAGAAGAATTAATCGGGATCATCAAGCATGAGCTGTGTCATTATCATCTGCATCTTGAGGGAAAAGGCTATCAGCATCGTGACCGTTCCTTTAAAGAGTTATTAAAACAAGTAGGAGCCCCGCGTTTTTGTACAGCGCTAAAGACCGTACAAAATAAACGACGTGGACAGAAGCGACAAGAATATGTTTGCACAGGATGCGGTCAGTATTTTATCAGGAAAAGGCGAGTTGATACCTCTCGTTATGTGTGCGGCGTCTGCAAAGGAAAATTAAAATGGCAGCGTACAATCGGTTCAGAGTGATATGCATTCCTTTATGGGGTGCTTTTTTTGTGAGATGAAGTAGACATATTGAGACAAATAGAGACGCGAGTCTCATTTTGTCTCTTTTTTGATCGATGGGAATCGCTCAAATCCTAAGCTTTCAAGCGCCATGATGTTGGCACGCTTTTTGCTTGTATAGAAGTGCAAGCAAAAAAGATAGGAGGTTTTAACATGGAAATGGCACTTACAAAAGAAAAAGCCGTTTGGATGTATCAAAAAATGCAGGAAATTCGCCAATTTGAAGATCAAGTACACACGCTTTTTACAAAGGGGATCTTGCCAGGTTTTGTCCATCTTTATGCTGGTGAAGAAGCTGTTGCTGTAGGAGTCTGCGCTCATCTGAATGAACAAGACAGTATTACAAGTACACATCGTGGCCACGGTCATTGTATCGCCAAGGGCTGTGATCTAAAAGGAATGATGGCAGAAATCTATGGAAAAGCCACAGGTCTTTGTAAAGGTAAAGGTGGATCTATGCACATTGCAGATTTTGATAAAGGAATGCTCGGTGCCAACGGGATTGTTGGAGGCGGCTTTCCACTTGCGTGCGGGGCAGCCCTCACGGCTAAATATAAAAAGAAAAATAATGTAAGCGTTTGCTTTTTTGGGGATGGTGCTAACAATCAAGGGACTTTTCACGAAGGAATCAATCTCGCTGCCATCTGGAAACTGCCAGTCATTTTCATCGCAGAAAACAATGGTTACGGGGAAGCGACGCCATTTTCGTATGCTTCAAGCTGCAAATCGATTGTGGATCGAGCCGCCAGTTATGGTATTCCGGGTATTCAAGTGGATGGAAAAGATGTGACAGCCGTTTATCAAGCAGCAGAACAAGCTATAGAACGAGCAAAAAATGGAGAAGGTCCGACATTGATTGAATGCATGACATATCGAAATTATGGTCATTTTGAAGGAGACGCTCAGCGCTACAAAACCAATCAAGAAAAAACTGAACATCAAGAAGAAAAAGATGCCATCACTCTTTTTAAAAATGAATTATTAAAGCAGCAGCTGCTAACGGATCAAGAAATATCAAGTATTGAAGCGTCTGTAGCAGAAGCGATAGATGAAGCCGTGAGATTCAGTGAAGAAAGTGAATATCCAGATCAATCCGAATTACTGACCGACGTATATGTTTCGTATCAATAAATCAGAAAGGGGAGAGGAAAATGACAAGAGAAATCAGCATGTCTAGTGCTTTGAATGAAGCGATTAAACTGGCAATGAGAAGAGACGAAGATGTCATTTTAATGGGGGAAGATGTTGCGGGAGGTGCTCATGTAGATCACTTACAGGATGATGAAGCATGGGGCGGTGTTCTTGGTGTAACAAAAGGGATTGTTCAGGAATTTGGGCGTGAACGTGTCCTTGATACACCGATTAGTGAAGCTGGCTATATAGGTGCGGCCATGGCTGCTGCTTCAACAGGATTAAGACCAATTGCGGAGCTTATGTTTAATGATTTTATCGGTACTTGTTTGGACCAAGTGCTGAACCAAGGCGCAAAATTTCGATACATGTTTGGCGGAAAAGCAGAGGTGCCTATCACGATTAGAACGACACATGGGGCGGGTTTTAGAGCAGCTGCCCAGCATTCGCAAAGTTTGTATGCACTATTTACAAGCATCCCTGGATTGAAAGTAGTGGTGCCTTCTTCACCATACGATGCCAAAGGATTGCTGCTGGCAGCCATCGAGGATCAGGACCCTGTCATCTTTTTTGAAGACAAAACGCTTTACAATATCACAGGAGATGTTCCAGAGCGATACTACACGCTGCCGCTTGGCAAAGCAGATGTGAAAAGAGAAGGCTCAGATGTGACCATTTTTGCAGTAGGCAAACAAGTTCATACAGCACTCGAAGCGGCCGAGCAATTAGCTGCCCAAGGAATTGAAGCAGAGGTGATTGATCCAAGAAGCTTGTCACCGCTCGATGAAGAAGCCATTCTAACTTCAGTAGAAAAAACAAATCGGCTTGTCATTGTGGATGAAGCAAATCCAAGGTGCGGAATTGCCGCAGATATTTCTTCTCTGGTTGCGGATAAAGGGTTCGATTTACTTGACGCTCCAATCAAAAAAGTGACGGCTCCTCATACACCGGTTCCGTTTTCACCACCGCTTGAAGATATCTATTTGCCGACACCTGATAAGGTTGTGAACACCGTATTAGAAATGGTTGGAAAGAGTCATGACAAGATCTTGAACTAAAGAAAGGAGAGAGGAAGATGGCTGTCGAGGTTGTGATGCCGAAATTGGGCATGTCAATGAAAGAAGGAACGGTATCTGTCTGGAATAAAGAGGTCGGAGAAACCGTAAATAAAGGGGAAAGCATTGCAAGCATCAACTCTGAAAAAATTGAAATGGAGATCGAATCACCTGCAGAAGGAACCATATTGGATATAAAAGTGCCTGAGGGAGAAGGTGTACCGCCTGGCACGGTCATCTGCTATATCGGTGAAGGAAATGAACAGATCGAGGAAAAGAAAGAAAAAGACCTGACGCCAAAACAAAAGAAAGAGAGAAAGAAAATCTCCCCTGTTGCACGTAAGATTGCTCAAAGCGCTAATCTGGACATTCATACTTTAGTGGGAACAGGTCCAGATGGGAGAATCACGAAAGCGGATGTGCTTCGGGCACTTCCTGATGAAAAAGAAAAACAACAAAAAGAACCAAAGCATCAGCCAGTAAGCATGATGCGGAAAACCATTGCCTCGCGAATGATGGAAAGCCTGCAAACAAGCGCACAATTAACAATAACGATGAAAGCGGATGTGACAAAGCTGACAGCATTACAGCCTGAGTTGAACGAAACAGCCGCAGCACGACACGATATGAAATTAACCATGACCGATTTTGTAGCCAAAGCAGTGGTTCTTTCCCTGCTAGAGCATCCTGCAATGAACAGTCAATATCAGAATGATAGAGTCGAAACTTTTGAGTATGTTCATCTTGGAATCGCTGCTGCTTTAGATCACGGTCTGGCAGTGCCTGTTATTCGGCATGCGGAAAAGCTTTCACTTATTGAGCTGGCGAAGAGCATCAAATCGTATGGAAAAAAAGCACGTGAAGGCAAACTTCTCCACTATGAAATTGAAGGCTCTACTTTTACAATCACGAATCTAGGCGCCTATGGTGTGGAACATTTTACACCAATTTTGAATCCGCCGGAAGCAGGTATTCTTGGCGTTGGCAAAGCGGATCACATGCCAATTTATCGTGGGAATGAATTATGTAAAGGGACGATCCTGCCACTCAGTCTGACATTTGATCACCGCGTGCTGGACGGAGCGCCGGCATCACAATTTTTATCAACTGTTAAAAGGTATTTAGAAAATCCAGTATCCATTCTTTTATAGGAAGAAGGTGAAATGAATGACGCTTGTCATTATAGGAGGCGGGCCAGCAGGATATGTGGCGGCAATAACAGCCGCCCGTTTTGACAGAGAGGTTGTACTAATCGACCAAGGCCTGTTAGGAGGTACCTGCCTGAATGAAGGCTGTATTCCAACGAAAGCACTTTTGCAAAGCGCCGATATGTACGAGCATGTGAAATCAGCTGGACATTTTGGAATTGAGCTTCCAGGGAAGGAGCCTGTCATTCATTGGGATGCCGTTCAAAAGCGGAAACGGTCAGTCGTCAAGCAGCTGACTGATGGCGTTCGTTATTTGATGAATAAAAACAAAATCAGCGTGTTAAATGGGAAGGCATCATTTCTTTCAGCACATGAGCTATTGATAGAAAGTGAAGGGAAATCTGAAATCATCCAGGCAAAACAAATCATTATTGCTTCAGGATCAGAACCTGCTGCTTTACCTTTCGCCCCATTTGACAGAGAGTGGATCATTGATAGTAAGGATGCGATGACGCTCCCTTCAATACCAGATTCGCTTTGTATCATTGGTGGAGGGGTGATCGGCTGTGAGTTTGCAAGCATCTTTAGCAGAATGGGATCAAAGGTTGTCATGGTTGAACAGGCAGCACACATTTTACCTGAAGAAGATTACGATACAGCTAACTGTCTTTACGATCAGCTTCAAAAAGCAGGTGTAGAAATTTTGACATCAGCAGCAGTCAAACAGCTTGATGCAAGCTCAAAAAAAGTGGTGGTTGAGAAGGATCATGGGGAGCGCTGTGACATCCAGTCTGATCATTGTTTAGTCGCAATTGGCAGAAAGCCGAGGCTGGGAGAGCTGAATCTTGAGCAGATCGGCATTGAATTTGACAGGAATGGCATCTGTGTCAATGAACATATGCAAACCAATCTGTCGCATATCTATGCGTGCGGTGATGTGACAGGCGGCGTTCAGCTTGCTCATGCTGCTTTTCATGAAGGAACGATTGCGGCATCACATGCATCAGGTGAAGATGTAAAGGTCAATGAACAAGTGATTCCAAGGTGCATCTACACGTCTCCAGAAATCGCTAGTGTCGGTTTAAATGAAGAGAATGCTAGAAAACAATATGGGGAGATTCGAATAGGGAAATTTGCATTCTCTGCAAATGGAAAAGCACTAATTTTAAATCAGCCAGCTGGTCAAGTAAAGGTCATTGTCGAACCGCAATATCAAGAAATTTTAGGTGTATCCATTATCGGGCCGAATGCAACAGAACTGATTGGACAAGCGGCGGTGATGATGCATACAGAGCTGACAGCTGATACATTAGAGCAGTTTATTGCGGCACATCCGACACTCTCTGAGGCGATACACGAAGCCTTGCTGCAAACAAATGGGCGAGCGGTGCACTGCTGATAGAGAAACTTTCTATCCGAATGACTTCCTGGGTCAGCCAATAATTGAAAGCGCTTTTATAATTATCTATAATGGATAAAAAGCCCCCAGAGGAGAGGATGGAATGAATCCGACGCCTTGTTATTTAAATACTTGGAAACGTTTTGTTCATGAAGGTTTGCTTGATAGGTCTCGTCTGGATAAGAGAGTGATGGAGTCATGGCACAGATGTAAACAGGCAAATGTGAATCCGTATTTAGATAAAGGACAGTCGTTGTTAGAAAAGGAATTATTCAGTGTTCAAAAAAAGAAGTACTCACTATTCCTAAATGCAGCTCTTCCTTACTTAAATAAAATCAGTCAGCAATTAAAAGAATCTGACATGATGGCATTACTTATCGATGCAGATGGTTATGTGCTAAGTCTGACAGGAAGTCAAAGGACGTTGGTCGAAGCGAAAAAAATAAATTTTATGGAGGGCGCGCGCTGGACCGAAGCCGATGTGGGAACGAATGCTATTGGAACGGCACTGGTCATTGGGGAAGCCGTAGCCATCAACGGAACTGAGCATTTTTCAGTCGCTTCCCACCATTGGAGCTGTTCAGCGGCCCCTATTCGTGATGCAGACGGCACGATCATAGGAGTCATTGATATCTCCTGTATGGCGGATCAAAATCATCCTTTTATGCTTGGAATAGCTTCAACAGTTGCATATGCCATAGAGAGAGAAATTCAGGTCCAGCAAAAAAGGAAAGAGATGGAGCTGATCAGTCATTGTCTCCAGCAGGTAGAAGCGGACGAGCCGTATGTTGTCTGTAATGAGAAAAAGCAGATTGTTTTGGCAAGTAAGCCGATTAGAGACCGATTTTCAGACTGGTACGGAATGGATGTTGAGCTGCTCATGGACGATACATTTGTTACACGGGACAAGCAGATCATTCAGTCAGAACAAGACGGAAAGCTGCTTGGGATGTCTTTTTCTCTTGAAGAAGCAGCGAAGAGCAATATAACTGTTTCTTTTGCTCAATTTCCCGGGGAATCTGGAACAAGTACGACATTTCAGCAGACGCTCAGCGAATTGAAACGAGCGGCACAAACAGATGCAAATGTCTATATTTGGGGAGAAACAGGTACAGGAAAAGAACTGGCCGCTCGAGCGATTCACTTAGCTAGTGAAAGACATAAAGGACCGTTTATTGCCGTGAATTGTGGAGCCATACCTGAAAGCCTGTTAGAAAGCGAACTATTTGGTTATGCTGAAGGGGCTTTTACAGGGGCAAAACGTCATGGAGCAAAGGGGAAATTTGAACAGGCGCATAAAGGAACGCTCTTTTTAGACGAAATTGGCGAAATCCCTTATGCGATGCAAGTGGCGCTTCTTAGGGTCATTGAAGAAAGGAAAGTCGTACCGCTCGGCGGGACACACGAAATCCCTTTGGATATTAGAATCATTACAGCGACACACCGGAATATGAACGAACTGCTGAGGGAAGGTAAAATACGAGAAGATTTGTATTACCGTCTTCATGTCTATCCAATCAACATCCCGCCGCTTAGGGAAAGAAAAGAAGACATTGTTGCTTTATATCGTTATTACCAAAAGAAACACCAATGGAATGCGACATTTCCTGAATCTTTTTTTCGTAAGCTGGAAGCGTACCATTGGCCTGGAAACATACGAGAGCTTTTTAATCTGTTTGAACATATAAGGGTTCTGTTTCCTAAAGGAGGATGGATTGGTGAATCGCAATATACGGCGGTATTAGAGACGATGGATCAGAAAAAGCAGAAGCTGCCTCCAGTAGAATGTACCGAGATTCCAAAAGAGCTCACGTTTAGGGAACGCATTCAAAAGCAAACAGTGATAGAAGCACTGCACAAAACAAAAGGTCATGTGTCAGAAGCAGCGAGGTCAGCAGGGGTGCCAAGAAGCACCTTTTACAAGTGGATGCGAAAGTATAAGCTGTCATGAACCTATAGGGAGCGCAGCAGCAAGGAGACCTTGGTCTTTCAGTTAGAGGTCGGGGTCTTTCTGTCATGTCTAAACAGAAAACAAAAAGGAAGGAAGAAAGGCTTGACTGTTATATTAGTATATGTTAAATTATAAAAGCCGTCGCTAATGAGACAGGAATGAAACACTTAAAAATTCTTGACACATTTTTCTGGCATAGATATAATGAAACATGTCTTATTATTCCGCAGTAGCTCAGTGGTAGAGCTATCGGTTTTCTCTAATGGTCCGGTAGTTCAGTTGGTTAGAATGCCTGCCTGTCACGCAGGAGGTCGCGGGTTCGAGTCCCGTCCGGACCGCCATTTATACATATTCATCTTTTGATGATGGCTCGGTAGCTCAGTTGGTAGAGCAACGGACTGAAAATCCGTGTGTCGGCGGTTCGATTCCGTCCCGAGCCACCACTATTTGCCGGTGTAGCTCAATTGGTAGAGCAACTGACTTGTAATCAGTAGGTTGGGGGTTCAAGTCCTCTTGCCGGCACTGTTTTTCAAATGTGGAGGGGTAGCGAAGTGGCTAAACGCGGCGGACTGTAAATCCGCTCCCTCCGGGTTCGGCGGTTCGAATCCGCCCCCCTCCACCATTTTTATTTTCATAGGGGCATAGTTTAACGGTAGAACAGAGGTCTCCAAAACCTCCGGTGTGGGTTCGATTCCTACTGCCCCTGCCAATTATATGATTCATAACATCTATGGCGGTTGTGGCGAAGTGGTTAACGCACCAGATTGTGGCTCTGGCACTCGTGGGTTCGATTCCCATCAATCGCCCCATTTTATTATTGGGCTATAGCCAAGCGGTAAGGCAACGGACTTTACAAATAAATATCAGTATGGCGGTTGTGGCGAAGTGGTTAACGCACCAGATTGTGGCTCTGGCACTCGTGGGTTCGATTCCCATCAATCGCCCCATTTTATTATTGGGCTATAGCCAAGCGGTAAGGCAACGGACTTTGACTCCGTCATGCGTTGGTTCGAATCCAGCTAGCCCAGTTAAGACACCTTTTTTAAAAAGGTGTCTTTTTTTTATTTTGACGATTGGAATGTATAACTATTCAAAATATTGTTGAGTTGAGTCAAAAGGTACCGAGAAAGTAAAATATAAGCATGGGTTCGATTCCCATCACCCGCTCCATTTGCATATCGTTCATGGGCCTGTAGCTCAGCTGGTTAGAGCGCACGCCTGATAAGCGTGAGGTCGGTGGTTCGAGTCCACTCAGGCCCACCATCTTCTATTAAATCGGGGCCTTAGCTCAGCTGGGAGAGCGCCTGCCTTGCACGCAGGAGGTCAGCGGTTCGATCCCGCTAGGCTCCACCAACGTGTTCTTTGAAAACTAGATAACAATAAGTAATACAGACTTTCCGCAGTAGCTCAGTGGTAGAGCTATCGGCTGTTAACCGATCGGTCGTAGGTTCGAATCCTACCTGCGGAGCCAAATGGAGAAGTACTCAAGTGGCTGAAGAGGCGCCCCTGCTAAGGGTGTAGGTCGCGTAAGCGGCGCGAGGGTTCAAATCCCTCCTTCTCCGCCATT
>NZ_ASJC01000018.1 GCF_000691145.1 Bacillus altitudinis 41KF2b
TAGAGCTGTCGAGATTTTCTCGACAGCCTGAACATAGCATATAATTAATATGCTATGTTTTTTCTTGTTACACTAATGCACCCATTACTTTAATTGCTACATAAGGTTATCTTATGATGGAATAAAAACAAGTGTCAGTCAGCTTGTTGCCATCTGCGGATAAATCATCATTTCTTAAAGTGCCTTCAAATACAAAGCCAAGTTTTTCTGGGATAGCCCGACTTTTAAGGTTTGTAGATTCACACCTTATTTCAATTCTTCTAAATTTGATATTGTTTAATCCGAAGTCAGCTAATTTCTCCACTGCTTCTGTCATATATCCATTCCCACTAAATTTAGTATTTACCCAATACCCAATCTCACATTTAGGAATGGTCCAGTCAATCCTCTCAAGGCTAGTTGTCCCAATGAAGTGATTGCTGTTTTTATCAAAAATAAGAAAACGGAAACTTTCCCTCTTTAAAAAATTGATATGAGCATTTCTTAAATTGATCTCTGTTTCTTCAGCAGTAGGAAGTTTTTGAGCGAATGGCAACCACGCTTTTAATTCAGAAAAGGAATCCTTTATTGCTTGGTTTACAATTTTCCCGTCTCCTGTTTGGTGTGGTGCTCGAAGAATGAGTCTTTCTGTTTCTAACTGTAAAGGAATATCTAACAATAAAGGGTTCATTTCATTTCTCCTCTCGGAATTTTATATTTTAGCGTGTATGGAGAGTATTTAGTTCATACTGTTCGTTGTCAATTTATTGTAGCAGATACTTGATCGATTCTTTAGAATATGAAGGTGCATCTTAAGTAAGTGGAATTTTTGTTTGAGATTGTTCTCTGTTTAGTTATTTAAAATTTCCAACTGAACAACAAAATCATAAAGTGGGGTTGAGTAAATGCTTGGATTACCAAGAGGGGAAGTTTTTTTAGTTCCTTGGTTTGCTGAATGGGTCAAAGAATTTGATATGGAAAAGAAACGAATAGTAGAAGTTATCGGTCAGTACATAGTGAATGTCCACCATATAGGAAGTACAGCAGTAAATGGTTTGAGTGCGAAACCCATTATTGATATAGCGATCGAAATCAATCATTTTCTTGACGGAGAACAGTGCGTAACAGCTTTGCAAGGGCTGGGTTATTCTTATAGAGGGATCAATGTGTTACCTGAAAGACACTATTTCAGTAAAGGAGAACCACGTACACATCAAATCCATATGTATCAAACGGGCAATAGATATCTACTCGAACAAATAAATTTTAGGGATTACCTGAGAAGTAACGAACTAGCAAGAAGTGAGTACCAACAGCTTAAACTTAACCTAGCAAATGTAAATAAAAATGACAAACACAAATATGCAGAGGGAAAAACATAATTTGTTAAGTCGATTTTAGATAAAGGTTCTCTTTAGGTGCTGAAAAAATTGATTTTATGCACAAGAAAAATCGCTGCAAAGAAGAGTTTCTTCTTTCTAATCAACAAATTGCAATTATTACCGATTCATGCTATAATGAAAAGTAATTATTTTTGTTCGGCGTAAAGGATAGTATGAAGATTGACTTTTCGTCTTGAGGGTACTTTGGGCAAGGATAGTATAATACATTGTGTGGTAAACGCACGAGGAGGCAACAATCATGGAACAAGGTACAGTAAAATGGTTTAACGCAGAAAAAGGTTTTGGATTTATCGAACGTGAAGAAGGCGACGATGTATTCGTACATTTCTCAGCTATCCAAGGCGACGGATTCAAATCTTTAGACGAAGGTCAAAAAGTATCATTTGACGTAGAGCAAGGTTCTCGTGGAGCTCAAGCTGCTAACGTTCAAAAAATTGCTTAATCTTCATTCTTTTAAAACAGGTTCTCTACGGAGAGCCTGTTTTTTTTGCATGAAAAAACCCTACTCAACGTACAAGTAGGGAGATGGTACAAGGTATTCGTAAAAATTTCATGCTTCAAAGGTTAGTTTAGTATAACATACTGGATTGACAATATGCGGAATTTCCATAAATTAATTTCTTTTATTTTCTTTATAAAGCGGACTGTTCAGTCATTCTGTTATTAAGAAAGATTGAAATGAAGTCATAATTTACTTATTAATCAATTAAATGAATATTTTTCCGGAGTGGAATATGGTAAAATCATTATGTTCTTTCTATAAAAATTGGAAATGTGGTGAATATATTGAAACGTATTTTGGGATCTTTTGTTTTTATATTTATCTTCAGTTTTTCTTTTGTTTTATTCGCAAGTGCAGAAGAGGTGAACATGTCATCTGGAGTCTCCATAAATGGAGAATTGAAATCCAAAAGTTCAATGAACCGATACAATTTTACAACGAATGCTGATGGAGAAGTATACATCAGGCTAGATAAGGCATCTGCCTCTTTTAGTATTACTCTATATGATTCGAAAGGGAATAAGATAGATTCTAATGAATCTTCATTTCCTGGTGAAGCTCTGGTTATCGATAATAAATTGAAAAAAGGGAATTATTATATTGAAGTTATGCCCAGTGAATGGGAAGGCGTAACTAAAGGTACATATCAACTAAAGGCGACATATCCAGGTGCTTTTAAGCGTAATTTAACAACCTTTGAACCAAACGACACTTTTGAAACAAGCATGAAGGTATCTAATGGTACCTATTATAAATCAACGATTGATAGTGAAATTGATAAGGATGTTTATCAGTTCACTTCCAACAAAGATGGTGAGTTATATCTTACTTTAGATCAGGAAACATCTGAATTAGAAGTCACTGTCTATAATGAGAACAAAAATGAAATTGTATCTGACTATACGTGGAATGCTGGAGAGAATATTGTCATTCACGAAAATATAAAAAAAGGAACCTATTATGTCAAAATAAAACCATACACCTCTAATTGGGAAGGAATATCAAATGCTAAGTACCGACTTAAAGTGACGTATCCAGGTTCTTTTAAAAGAGATTTAAATACTTACGAACCAAACGACACGTTTGAAACAGCAAGTCCGCTCATCTCAAATCAATATTACAAATCAAAGCACGAATCGGATTTGGATAGAGACGTATATCAATTTTCAACAGTGAAAGATGGAAAAGTGAAGATTAATCTAGATAAAATAACAGAAGGAGCCTCTATCGCTTTATACGACAAGAACGGTAATGAAATCACTAGGGAATATTTACCTGATATCTTTGGGACAAGTCCAGTTATTGATTTAAATCTAAAAAAGGGCAAATACTATATTGTTGTTGAGCCTAGACATTGGGATGGTGTATCCAGTCAAACATATCGTTTAAAAGCATCTTATCCAGATAAAACACCAAGCATAAACACAGTAACTGATCAATCAACAAATATCGTAGGTAATGCGGAAACGAATGCCAAAGTTTTCGCATATATTGGTCAGAAAAAATTAGGCTCTACAAATGCAAAAAAAGGGAAATATTCAATCAAAATTCCTAAACAAAAAGCTGGAACTTTAATCACTGTGTATTTAGTAGATTCTAATGGAGCGAGAAGTGGCAGTAAAACAATAAAAGTGTTAGATAGAACGCCTCCCGCTATACCAAGTGTTAATAAAATCACAAAAAATACAACGGTTATAACAGGTAAAGGTGAAAAATATGCTACAGTGTACGTTTATCATAAAAACAAGAAGTTAGGAACTGCAAAATTAAATAAAAATGGACAATTTAAAGTGAAAATAAAAAAACAGAAGAAAAATGCATTGATAACCGTTTATTTAAAGGATGCTGCCGGAAATAAGAGCAAATCTAAAGTGGTAAAGGTTTATTAGTGGACAATGTAAGACAACTTAAGGAGATATTGAAATGCTAAAACGATTCTTATTTATTTTTTCAACGCTCCTCATGGCGATTGCAGTATTGTTCATCGCCGCAAAGGATTCACCGGGTAGGAACACGATTTCGTTAGAGGACCCATTACCATTTATGCTGTCAGTAGGGATGGTGGTTTTCTTATTTATTCCTCCTTTGGTGATGTCGTTTTTTGATCATATTGTGGTTAGAGTAATATCTGGAATCTATCAATGTTTTATTGTGTTCTCATTCCTTGTCTTAATCCCTATAGGCTTTTTTATTCCGAACGGGGGAATGACTATTTTGATTTCAATTTTAGGCTTTTTGGTTAGCTTGTCCAGTATGGTCGTTACATTTATGCGAGGTCATCATAAAGAAAAAGGAGTTAGCATATAGCGATCCATAAAAAAGCCACGACTCAATAGAGAAGTGGCTTTTTTTACGTTTGATAAAAAATCATAGAATTCTCTTCGGTCAGTCATAAAGTAATAAAATACTGCCATTTCAAAGAATATCAATCATAACGTCGAAATATCAATCACAAACCGGTAACGCACATCACTTTTCAGCACCCGTTCATACGCTTCATCAACTTGATTAGCGTTGATGACTTCAATTTGTGGTGCGATGTTGTGAGCAGCTGCGAAATCGAGCATTTCTTGTGTTTCTTGGATGCCGCCAACGAGTGAACCAGCAATGCTGCGGCGGCCGGAAATTAATGAAAAGACGTGGAATTGATCCGGCTTAGGCGGTGCACCGACGTTCACCAAGGTTCCATCTACACGGAGTAAGGACAAATAGGCATCCACATTAATGTTGGCAGAGACCGTATTGAGAATAAGGTCGTACTGACCGGCTAGTGTCTGAAACGTATCAGGATCACTTGTAGCAAAGTAGTCTTTTGCGCCAAATGACAGTGCTTCTTCTTTTTTATTCAAAGAGCGGCTCAACACCGTCACTTCAGCACCTAGAGCGCTCGCGAATTGAATGGCGACATGACCGAGTCCGCCCATTCCGACGATAGCAACCTTTTTACCAGGACCTGCCTTCCAGTGCTTTAATGGTGAATAAGTTGTAATGCCAGCACAGAGAAGAGGGCTTGCGGCATCAAGAGGCAGTTGATCAGGAATGCTGACGACAAATCGTTCAGTTACGACAATTTTTTGACTGTAGCCGCCATAAGTCGGCTCCCCGTCATAGTCACGGCTGTTATACGTTTGGACGACTCCTTTTGTGCAGTACTGCTCGTCTCCATTTTGACAATATTCACAGGTGCCGCAGGAATCCACAAAGCAGCCAACGCCTACACGGTCTCCGATCTGAAACTTCGTCACATCATCCCCTACAGCTGCAACGACCCCAGTAATCTCATGACCTGGAACCATCGGGAAAATGCCGCCGCCCCATTCATCAAAAGCGCTGTGGATATCTGAATGACAGATCCCGCTAAATTGAATATCAATTAAAATATCATGTGGACGAAGCGCTCTTCGTTCAATGGTCGTCCGTTCAAAGTTTGCTTTGGCGTGTGATACACTTAAAACGTTTGATTGGTGCGTCTGACACATTCTTGATCATCCTTACAAAAATAAGATTCGATTCTTTCTTCTATACTGTACGTCTTAAAGTGAACTCTAAGTCAATAGAAAACCCTCTTCAGGCTTTTAATAAAAGAATTGAGCCAAAAGCATCTTGCTTTCTTTTTCAAAATGGAGATGATGAGGAAAGGGAGATCGGAAGGTAAGAGAAAGAAGGAGAGTACAATGAAAATAGCACAAGCAGCAAAACAGCTCGATTTATCCACTGCGACACTTAGATATTACGAAAATATTGGTTTGATTAGGGAAATCAAACGTGACGATCATGGGATTCGTGATTATACAGAGGATGATCTTCAATGGATTGAATTTATCAAGTGTATGAGAAATGCAGGGCTCTCGATTGATGCGCTTAGAGAATATACAGCCTTATTTTTTGAGGATGATGATCATACGTTATCTTCGCGAAAAAACATTTTGGTCAATGAACGAGAAAGACTCGTCCAAAAACAAAAGGAAATCGAAGAGACCATTAAACGGTTGGATTTCAAAATAGAAAGTTATGAAGATATTATCCACAATCATGAGAAAAAACTCGCTCATCAGCTGAAAACTCATTCTAATTAAACGAAGAAAAACCTGTGACTTGTCACAGGTTTTTTTGATAGAGTTATCTTTTTGTGTAACGCACCCAGTTATAATGTGCGTGGAGCGGGGTAACACCGTTGTAGGAGCCAAGCCATTCATCGACACCTGCACCATTCCACAGGTTCATCATAATTTTCCCTGGTGTTTGAGGAATTTGAGTGGTGGCGGTATGTTTTAATTGTCCATCGACATACCATTTGATAGAGTTTGGCTGCCAGTCAAATGCATACGTGTGATAAGAGTTCGCTGCATCGAAACCAAGGTTGACGATCTTTTCATGATTTCCTACACCATTGGTATAGTAGTTAAACTGTACCTTTGTCGTATCTTTTCCTAGAAATTCAATGTCAATCTCATCCCAAGGCGTACCATCAGTCGGTCCCGTATAAGTGAAGAAAGAAGAGACGATCCCCACATTTTTGGCGGGCTTCATGTTGACTTCATATAGCCCATAGCCGTACGTTTGAACGGAGCGGTTTTCTCCGCAGTCAAACTTGTTATAGGCAGGACTTGTGAGCGATAAACGCATTTCACCTGATGATGTCATCGACACGTTATTTGCACGCCACGTACAGTTAAACATGTTTCCATTCGAGTATCCATCGGCTTTTTGCCATAACCCCGTATTATAGTTATTAAAAGGTTCATAAAACGATCCACCCGTTTGTGCCGAGGCACTCGCTGTAAAAGTGGACAAACTCAAGACTAATCCAGTGGCAACCAGCATCAACATTCGTTTCATACGGTACATATTCGCATTCTCCTCTCCTTTTATGGAAGCGCTTTCTTTATTGATCATACATGATTCTTTCAAAAGGGAAAATCGGTCTAATATATGATATTAAAAGAGACTTTTTGATAGATTCTTCTCTTCTTTCATGAGAAGTTATGAAAGAGAATGGTATAAACAGAAAAAGGCCAAAAACTCATAAAGGATAGTTGAGTTTTTGGCCTTTTTTATTTTAAAAAACTTTTGCTTTTTCTTTAGCTTGATCAACTGCCGCTGTTTTAATCTCTTCGGCTAAATGGGGTGTGTAAGACATGCCTTCTACTAAGATCTTGTCAAAGGAAGTTACACCGATGAAGTTTAAAACGGTTTGTAAGTGTCTGCTGCCAATTTCCTTGTCCTGCTGGGGTCCGGTCGTATAGATGCCCCCGCATGCCTGAATGTGAATTGCTTTTTTGTTATTTAATAGTCCAATAGGTCCATGTTCCGTATATTGAAAGGTTTTACCACGCATACAAATGGCATCAATGTAGGCTTTCATGACAGGTGGATGTGAAAAATTCCACATAGGATTGACGAACACGTACTTATCGGCCTGACAGAATTGATCAAGCAAATGTGCAAGGGCCTCTAGTTTTTTCTGATGATTTGGCTGTAATTCGTCAAATGATTGTCCAGATTGCAGCTTTGCCCAAGATTCAATCACATCTTGATCAATTTGCGGGATGTCTGTTTTATATAAATCAAGGCGAACCACTCGATCTTCTGGATGTGCTTCTTGATAGGCGCTGATGAATGCTTCTCCAACAGTTAAGCTGTATGATTCAGAAGGACTGCTTGGGTGTGCGGTAATATATAAAAGGGTACTCATAATGTTTCTCTTCCTTTCAAATGTAGTTTAAAGAGCAAATTGTGCAATTCCGTCTCCATAAGACCAGTTATCCTGGGTTACTTCGATCAAATTGATAAATAGATCTTCTGTTCTTACGTTGGCGGATTGGTGCAATTGTTTGCTTAATTCTTTATAAAATTCTTTTTTCATTTCTGTTGGACGGCCAATATTTAAAAATATTTGTACGATCAACAATTCGTCAGATCGTTCAATTTCTAAACAAGTCGGATGAAAATTGAAGTTTTCTTTCTCGAGTTCCTCTATAATTAAAAAACGATCATCACTAGGAACCTTTAGATGGTCAACAATGACCTGTCCAATTATGTCTCTTATTTCGTTTTTAGCCTCAAGGGAACGACCTTTGATCATAGATACACGGGTTAAAGGCATATTCATCACTCCTATTTGTTTGATGGGTACATGATGATGTTACCGCTAGAGAGGAATTTTAAGAATGTAGGTTAGTTCGTGTTTGTTCGTCTGAATAAAAGAAAATTGAATCTGGGTGATAAAATGACAAACCATGAAGCTTGGATTGATCAACTCATAAAACAATTAAGGACAAGACCGGCCCGTAATGCCAGTACAAAAATGAGGCAGATCGATTTAGCAAGGTTGATCGGTGTAGATACTAGAACTGTACAGTTATGGGAAAACGGTGACCGTATGCCAAGTGTAACGAACTTAAAAAAGCTCATTTATACCTTTTTGATAGAAGAAAAGTTTATAGAGGGTCAAGAAAAACAAGAAGCTCAACACCTTTGGGGAGCAGCAAAACGAGCGTTTGAGGCAAATTCTTTATCAAACCGCTCCTTTCCTTCATTCGATGATGTTTGGTTTGATCATCTGCTCACTCAGCCTGAGATAAGTGATCTGAACCTGATTGACACGCCAACGGAGACTTTACATACAGCTTCATTACAAACTGTGATGGGAAAAAGAATGGACCACTTTATCGGCAGAAACAAGGAAATAGAGGATCTACATCGTTTTCTAGCGACGCCTCAATGTGTAACGATTGTAGGTCCTGGAGGAATTGGCAAGACATCTTTAGCGATGAAAACAGCACAAACTCTGTCAAATCTATATGAAGATGGTATGTATGTATTGGAGCTCTCCTCACTTCAAGATGCAGCTTTATTCACACATTTCCTTTATTCACAGCTTGAAATAAAAGAAAGATCCAATCAGCCAGAATTACAATCAATCCTCGAGTTTATCAGGCATAAGAAACTATTGTTCATTTTTGATAATTGTGAACACCTGATTCAAAAATGTGCGGAACTCATTGATCAGCTTCTGTCTGCTGCACCAAATATCAGTATTATCGCAACGAGCCAGGAGCCGTTAAATATTCAGGGAGAGCGGGTATATCGGCTTTCTCCATTAACAAAACCAAAGAAAGATGAAAGCTATCAGATGGAACATCTACTAGAATTTGAAGCGGTTCGTCTTTTTATTGAACGTGCGAAATCCATTGTTCCTGATCTCGTTATCTCTCAACACAATATACAACTCATCGCTGATATATGTACTAGGCTGGACGGGATACCATTAGCTATTGAATTAGCTGCTTCCCGTCTGAATATTTTGACACTAGAACAGATCCTAGAGAGGTTAGATCAATTGCTCTCCTTCCTAACACAAGGAAAACGAACGGCAGCCCCGCGTCAACAGACTTTAAAGGCTGCGATTGAATGGAGTTATCAATTGCTGACACAAGAGGAGCAAAAATTACTTAGAAAAATAAGTGTGTTTGTAGGTAGTTTTACTTTAGAGGCCGTTGAAGAGGTTTGCGGATCATCTTCTCTAATAGAGGGAAAGAGTGACGAAGTGTTACATTTGGTTTCTAGCTTAGTGAATAAGTCATTGCTTTCGATTGAACAGTCAATTGACGGTCGTCGAGTGAGGTACTTTTTATTAGAAGGAATTAAACAATATGCACAAGAGCAGTTCAATGCATTAGAAAGTGAGGAATGTAGAAAAGTCATTCGTTTTCAATATGTGACGTACTATCAACAGTTTGTTCTTGAAATGGATAAGAAGTTTAGAACATCAAGCCGAGATATTATTCTAGCATCCATCAGAGATGAATATGCTCATGTTCTTCATATCCTCACATCCTGCTATGCACAGACTAATGAACAAGAGAAGAGAATAGGTTTGAGTATAATTGGGGCGATGTATTGGTTTTGGGTGCATGAAGGCAGCACAGATGAAGGAGCCCTTTGGTTTGAGCGTTTTCTTAGTGTACTGCCAGCAGGTGATGGGCATGATTCATTGCTGGCAAAAGTATATCATGGACAAGGCGTCCTGCTCTTTATTTTGGGGCAGGATCATCAGTCACTGATCAGTGCATCTAAAAGTTTAAAAATAGCCCGGAAATATAAAATGTCTTCTTATATTTCATCTTCTCTGCGCTTAATGACCTATATATCTTTAAAGACTCACTCCTTAGAGACAGCCGAACGTTATATTAAAGAAAGCATAGAGGTAGCTACAAGGGCAAAGGATGTATGGAATATAGCTAGTTCTTATAATGCGTATGGTTTGATTCAAATGAAGCAAGGAAATGATGAGCAAGCAGCTAAACTGTTCAAGAGCAGTATTGAGTACTTTGAAGAAGTAAACGATAAGTGGGAGCTGTCAGCACCATATGAGAACCTAGGTTATCTAGCTTTGAAACAAGGTCATACTAAACAATCTATTTTGTATTTTAAAAAGGTCCTGATGCTGGGATTAATGTATCAAGGTGCGTGGATTTTCACTCGTGGATTAATAGGAATCATTCTTTCATTAGTGGCAAGACAATGCTATCACGAAGCAAGTATCATGATTGGCGTGTTTCAAAAAATAAATAGAGCTTCATTTCAACAGCCTGTGACTGAAGATTATCAACAGGCACTCATTCTTATCAGACAGAACCATGATCACCATCTGATAGAAGAAGCAGTAAGGTATGGGGAACAGCTTCATAAGGAGGAGCTCATCACATGGTTGGTTGAATATGAGAATAAGACAAAGGGCTAAAATAAAGATCATTTAGCCCTTCATCAAATATCTGAAAAGGTCATTGTCTAAGGCCTTTTTTGTATGCTATTTCATGTTTTACTGTGGCTGGGCAATGTCAACTAGGCACTCCACAAACTCTTTCTTTCGCGAGTAGAAAGGAAAATGATCAGCATCAAGGGTATAAATACGTTCAAAAGATCTAGTGGCATACATCTGTCTTTGCAAGTCAATCGGAATGGAGCGGTCTTTTGTTGTTTCAATATAGACGCTAGGCACATGTCCAAAGCGTATATTTGTTAGAGAGACCTTATCTTCAAAAGGCTGAACAGGCTGTGGGCGTATATTCCTTTTGAACAATCGCAGATCTTCCTCCGAACTTTCGTTGAGCATATTCTCTGCAATGAATTCTTCTATTAATGTAAGGGTCTGATCCTTTTCGTTCAACGCTGCTTTAGGACCACCTGATGCAATATCACTGACGGCTTGTCCATTCTCTGGGACAAAGGCGCAGACGTATACAAGTTTTTTGATCTTCTCTGGTATTTCCTCTGCTGCTTGTGATATGACCATTCCGCTCATACTGTGTCCTACTAAAATGACAGGCTGGTCTATTTTTTCAATTGCTGAAACAACTTTTTTTACATAGCTTTTTAGTGATACGTCCTGTGGAGGCGTAACATCTTCGCCGCTGCCAGGTAAATCAATAGCAACTACTTTATGACCTTTTTGTTGAAGAGCAGGTGTTATTTGGTCCCAGCACCAGCCACCTTGAAATGCACCATGAACGAATAGGAATGTATTCAATAAGATCACCTCAATTGTTTGATGTAACTATTATAGTTACACTTAGAGATCCAGTCAAATGATATCGATTAAAAAATAATGATTGACAAAGCGGACAGTTGTCCGTAAGATAATACCGGTACAATTGTCCTAATGAAAATGAAAGAAATTTGATTTACACATAGAGATATATGCAAGGTGGATGAAGGTAAAGAAGGTGAAGCATCATGGAAAAGGATATTGGAAAGGAAATTGAAGAGGTCGCTTTTTCTTTGTTTCAAGAGTTTGGTGTAGAGAATGTCAGTATGCATAAAATTGCTAAAACAGCTGGTGTTGGACAGGGTACTCTTTACCGCCGATATGCCAATAAAAGTGATTTATGCCTTTCGATCCTTGGAGAAAAATTTGAACAACTGATCCCTGCGCTGCATCTTTACTTAAGGAAAATCAGTGATCAGCCGGTTCGTGAGCGTTTACGATATGTTCTTGAAGAAATTCATCTCATCGTCGGTCATCATTTAGATTGGATTCGCATGCTCACAATCTCTGGGAACTTAGAGCAGACAAGTAAAGTATATGATTGTCATTACAGTCAATCACTCAAACAAATCATTCGTGATTTGCTCGAGGAAGCGAAAGTAAAAGGAGAAGCGAACATACAAGACATTGAGTTGACGACATTATGTATGTCCTCTCCAATGACGCCTGAACTCATGTTTTATATTCATGAATCCGGCTACTCAATTGAAAAAATTGCACAATTCGCTGCGGAAAGACAGGTTTTGTCTGTCTTTTCCTAGACATTGAAGTGGCTCATTTCTGTCCAGCCTAACTACTTATGGTTTATCAAAATTGAAAAAGAAAAGGAGCCAACTTAATATGAACAAACAGCAAACAGCAGCTTCCGACATTCGAACGCTGCCCATTATTATTTCATTTATCACAGCTGGATTTATTGGACTGTTTAGTGAAACGGCACTCAACATGGCGCTGAGAAGTTTAACATTAGATTTTGGTATTGAAGCAACGACTGCTCAGTGGCTTACAACCGGCTATTTATTAACACTAGGGATTCTTGTTCCAATTTCAGGCCTCATTCTTCAATGGTTTACAACAAGACAGCTTTTCATCACCTCACTGGTCTTTTCGATCATCGGTACATTTATTGCGGCCGTTGCACCTGTCTTCAGTATTTTAATGGTGGCACGTGTGGTGCAGGCAGTAGGAACAGCCTTGCTTCTTCCATTGATGTTTAATACGATTTTGGTCATCATTCCACCTCATAAAAGAGGTAGATCAATGGGGATTATCGGTCTTGTCATTATGTTTGCCCCAGCAGTGGGTCCAACGGTCTCTGGTCTCATTCTTAAATCGTTAACGTGGCATTGGATTTTTTGGATTTCGCTTCCGTTATTGGTTGCTGCACTCGTATTTGGGTATATTTTTATGCAAAATATTACGGAACCCACAAGACCGAAAATCGATATTTTATCGATTGTGCTATCAACCATCGGTTTCGGTGGAATTGTGTATGGCTTTAGCAGTGCTGGTGAAGGCGGCGGCTGGAGCAGTATGCATGTGATTGTGGCGATTGTTGTAGGTGTCATTGGCATTCTTGTGTTCTCCCTAAGACAGTTAAACATGAAAGAACCGATGTTGAATTTAAGCCCATTTAAATATCCAATGTTTGTGATCGGGTTACTTCTGATTTTAGTGTGTATGATGGTGATGCTGTCTGCTATGATGATTTTGCCATTATATCTGCAAACGTCCTTGGCACTGTCTACATTTACAGCCGGTTTAATGCTATTGCCAGGTGGAATTATCAATGGACTGCTATCGCCAATCATGGGTGGGCTTTTTGATAAATTTGGGCCGAAATGGCTTGTCATCCCAGGTCTTGTCATCGTTGCAGCGACCATGTTTGGCTTCACGAACTTAAGTATGAATACGTCAATCGGTTATATCGTGACGCTTCATATTACGTTAATGGTTGGGATTGCGATGATCATGATGCCTGCCCAAACAAACGGTTTGAATCAGCTGCCGCCAGAGCTATATCCGCACGGTACAGCGATTATGAATACATTGCAGCAAGTGTCAGGAGCGATTGGGACTGCGGTTGGTATCTCGATCCTTTCATCAGGAACTCGCAGTTTTATGCAAAATGTGGCTGATCCCGCAAATCCAGTCAATCGGCTGCTCGCCTTTACAAATGGCGTCCAGCATGCCTTTATCTTTGCTGTCATCATGACAGTGATTGGCTTGGTAATTGCTTTCTTTATTAAACGAGTGAAAGTCGAACAACAAGTATCATAATATATGAAAAGCACTGAGGACTTAGCGCCGCAGTGCTTTTTTTATTTATTCATAGGGGGAATGTTTGTTTCAAAGGAGCTGAAAATGGGGAGATAGATAAAAAGCAACGACTCTCTGACGACATTGAAGGAAAAGGCGAAATTCGTAACGAATGGATAGAGATAAAAGAATAAGATAGGAGCTGAGATCATGAACTTAGACGAACAAATCAAAATGGCTGAGTCATTACGTCAACCAGCTGAAGATTCATTAGCTGGTCAATCAGAACTAAAGCCAGTCCACCCTCCTGAAGTGAACAAAATGGAATATGATATCCCAACGGGTGCTGGTGAAACAAAGGTGTGGGTATTTAAACCTGTGAAAACATTGAAACAACCCCTACCTGTTTTCGTGAATTTGCATGGGGGCGGTTTTATCCTTGGAAGTGCTGAAATGGATAATCATTGGTGTCCGGTCATAGCAGATCGTGCGGAGTGTATCGTCGTCAATGTGGAGTATCAGCTGGCACCGGAGCACCCTTTCCCGGCCGCTCTTCATGAATGCTACGATGTGATGAAATGGTTATATGAACATCCTGATGAACTACAAATAGACCCAAATCGATTAGCCATTGGTGGACATAGTGCAGGTGGGAATTTGGCAACAGCGGTTTGTTTGCTTGATATCCAAAAAGGGAACAAACTTCCGATTGTCTATCAAGTGCTTGATTATCCGCCGCTTGATTTGGCTACTGATCCAGCACAAAAGCCAGCGTTTGAAGAAGCAATTCCAGTGGAAATGGCGAGACTGTTTAATGCCTTCTACCTGCAAGGTCAAGATCCGCACAATCCGCTCGTTTCTCCAGTCTTTGCAGAGAGAGAAGTGTTAGCACAAATGCCCCCAGCTCTTGTTATCACAGCTGAGAAGGATTCACTAGCTGAAGAAGCTGAGCATTATGCGGACAGGTTAAAAGAAGCAGGGGTAGATGTCACATACAAACAATTTAAAGGAGTTCCTCATGCGTTCACTCATGCCGGAGATTTAAAGATAGCTGAAGAGGCTTGGCATTTGATGAGCGATCAGCTTAAGAAGGCGTTTGAATAAGAAATATTCGGATATCAGTAAAAAGCACAGACCTTTATTTCTGTGCTTTTTTTGTGTTCTTGCTGACGTCTTGAAAAGAAGTATAGATACAACAATCGCAGCTGTCGATATAATAGAAAGATAGAAGACATCTAAAAAGGAGCTAATAGAATGAAAAAAGAGACACTACAGGCATTTTGTCTTTCTTTACAAGGAGCAACCCACGACTATCAACCTGAGTGGCAGGCAGATCGTTATCATATAGGTGGAAAGATGTTCGCCATGATGGGGGGAGATGTCGATCGCAAGCCAGTCATCACTTTAAAATGTGATCCGCAACGTGCTGAAGAATTAAGAGAAATGCATGAAGGAATTATTCCCGGCTATTACATGAATAAGACGCATTGGAATTCTATTTATCTTGATGCAGATATTCCATCTTCATTTGTCGAAGAGCTAATTGAACATTCCTATCAACTGGTTTTTCACAAATTAACAAAAAAAGCTCAGCAGGCTACCCTCCAACATGATTCAAAAGAAACCGATTAAATGCTGAACGTTCAGTTGTTCATGACTCTTTGAATCTCTTCAAAATTGACTAAGGTCACATGCTCTCGCTATACTTTAAACAGCTAGAAGATACGAATAGGGGGATATACAATGGGCTATACAGTCATTACAGGGGCAAGTTCAGGTATTGGATATGAAACGGCTTTGGCATTTGCAGCAAGAGGAAAAAATTTGATCTTAGCTGCACGCCGGCTTGATAAACTCCAAGAACTGAAAGAAAAGATTCTAGAAACATATCCCGATATTCAAGTGAAAGTCCAATCTGTTGATTTAACAGACAGAGAGCAAGTGTATTCTTTCTATGAGTCATTAGCTGGTGACGAGCTGGATACGTTCATTAATAATGCCGGGTTTGGCCATTTTGGTTCAATAGGAGAGCAGGATGTGAAAAAAATCGGGGACATGCTTCATCTCAATATTGAAGCGTTAACAATTTTATCCACTCTGTTTGTCCGTGATTATGAGCAAAAAGAGGGGACGCAGCTAATCAATATCTCTTCAAGAGCGGGTTATACCGTCGTCGCCAATGCCGTCACTTATTCAGCCACGAAATTTTATGTGAGCGCCTTTACTGAAGGGCTGGCCCTAGAATTGAAAGAAAAAGGAGCCAAATTACAGGCAAAAGTATTAGCGCCTGCTGCGACAGAATCCGAATTTGCAAAGCGTTCATTAGATGTCGATCAATTCGAATATGAAGGCACTATCAAGAAATATCACACATCAAAAGAAATGGCAGCGTTCTTGCTTGAGCTTTACGACAGTTCAAAAACAGTTGGTATCGTTGATGGGAAGACATTTGATTTTGAATTGAAGGACCCCATTTTTTCACACGCTGGCACAAGCATGAAATAAAAAGTTCCAATCACTGAGGATAGATTCTCTTAGCGACTCTTATTCATCATTCAAAACCCATGATCACATCAGTAGGTCACCGCGCCGAAAGATGTCTTGGATAATGTGGGTCACTGTCAACACATACTAGAATAGATAAAAACACCTACACATTAGGTGTTTTTTTTATGCATTCTTTGATGAATGAAAGAATCGCAGGTCCAGTAGATGAGACTGCTGACAATCATGATCGGAAGGGATGTGGAGCTCTCAATTCCATCCATAACAAAAAGCATGACAATCATTGCTATCAGTAAGTAAGCCGCTAAATAAAGAGGATGAAAAGCCTTGGGCTGTAAAGAAAACAACAACTGTAAAGGTACCGCAAAGATGAAATAATAAACAAAAAAGATGGGAGTGTAAAGCATCATAAACGCAGGCTCGCCCTGAATCGGTGGATATAAACATACGAACAAGCTGAGTAAAATGGAACTGAAGAATAGTGTGAGTAGGATTTTGTAAAATGGTTGAACGGAAAGCACTGTATGTACTCCTTTTTTGTAAGATTTCCTATATTTTATCATAAATGGGTTGAGAACAATTTCTGAAGTCAATTTAGGTATTAAGATATAAATAAATTTTGATAATAGTGTCCTTTTTCCTTTATTTGGTTCTGTGACTTTCACCTCATGCTGATGAATGAAGGAATGGTATAAAGTAAACCCTATAGACAGATAATTATTCATCACATTTAAGAAAAGAGATGATCTTATGAACGTAACAAAATGGTTTGGTGCTGCCCTTCTTTCTGTTTCACTATTGGTGACCGCAGCTTGTGCGAACGATAGCACTCAAGAGAATAATCAAAGTAATCAAGAAAGCACTACCAGTGAAACAAAAGAAAAAAACACGGCTGTTGAGACAGGGAACAAATCTTTATCCAATATTAAGGTGCTGGCAACAGGCGGAACGATTGCCGGTAGTTCAGACAGTAATACAGATACGACTGGATATAAATCTGGTGCACTTGGAATCGATAAAGTCATTGCTTCCGTACCACAGCTGAAGGATATTGCAAATGTCACGGGTGAGCAAGTAGCCAACGTCGGCAGTGAAAATGTGGATAACGCTCTGCTTTTAAAATTAGCGAAACGAGTCAATCAGCTTTTAAATGATGATCAAGTGGATGGCATTGTGGTGACACATGGTACAGATACATTAGAAGAAACGGCCTATTTTTTACATTTGGTTGTAAAAAGTGATAAGCCTGTGGTGGTCGTGGGTTCCATGAGGCCAGCATCTGCCATTAGTGCGGATGGCCCGCTTAACCTGTATCATGCAGTGAAAATTGCTTCGACAAAAGAAGCCAAAGGCAAAGGTGTAATGGTGACATTAAATGACCGAATTGCCTCTGCTCGTTTTATTACGAAGACAAATACCACCACAACCGATTCGTTCAAGTCTCTTGAGCAAGGGTACATTGGAGAAGTGGCGGGTGAAGTTGTCTCTTTCTATAACGAACCGACAAGAAAACATACAGCTGACAGTGAATTCGATATTTCCAAGCTAAAAGAGCTGCCGCAAGTGGATATCTTATACGGCTATCAAAATGATCAAAAGTATGTGTATGATGCTGCGGTTAAAGAAGGAGCGAAGGGCATTGTCGTTGCCGCCGCAGGAAATGGAACGATGTCAACAGAAGCGATCAATGGGGCAACAGATGCTGTGAAAAAAGACGTGGTGATTGTGAGGTCAAGCCGTGCAGGAAATGGCATTGTCACACATGAAAAAATGGATGATGAACATCATTTTGTCTCATCGGATTCATTAAATCCACAAAAAGCACGCATTCTACTCATGCTGGCTCTGACGAAAACAAAAGATCCAGATAAAATTCAATCCTATTACGAGCAGTATTAAAAAGAAAAAGACCCGACGTATCATTGGGTCTTTTTTATATGTGTACCTGATCTTCAGCCCGTTTTTTTAAAGAGAGTAAAATGTCTCTCCAAACATCATCTATATCAGTCAGAAAATGTCCTGCTTGCTCGATATAGTGCGTTTTGGCGTTTGGAATGTTGGGAGCAATGCTTTCTATCTCTGCAAAAGGGGCCATCTGATCCTCTTTTCCATGCCAGACATCCACAGGGATTTGTATATCTTTCATATCGAATGCCCATGACCGTGAGAGTAAATCTGGTTCATGAATACATTCATCAACCGATTGACGAGTGGCTTCGTATAAATGCATCATCATCAGCTCCAGTTGCTCATCGGTTTGAAGAAATTGCCGATCCGATGGATGTAAATGTTTGTTCCCTTTTTTCGTTAGTTTCTTGAATTTCTCTGGTTTCTTTTCAATTAGTTTTTTCTGAGCGCGATAGCTTGCCTTTAAGAGCCAAGGCATTCTTTTACTGAGGAAAAAGGCAATCTTGTTCTCCTTTAGCATACTTTTAGGCGGTTTACCATCCTGAAATGGGGTGGTACTTGAGACGAGAGCAGCTGAAAGAATGCGGTCTGGCAATTGATAGGCACAACCAGCAGCGAATGCCCCGCCTCCAGAGACACCAATCACTGAAAAATGGGAGATATCAAGATGATCGGCCACTTCCTGTACGTCTTTTGCCCAGTCTAAAATAGTGCGGTTCGGTTGCGGATCAGATAAACCAAAACCAGGTCTGTCTAAAGAAATAAGACGAATGCCAAGCTCTTTTGAGATTGGATCATCATCTAAAAACATCACTCTCGATCCAGGTGTCCCATGAAAAAAGAATACTGGGAATCCTTCAAGATCACCGTATTGAGACAAACCAATATGACGTCCATCTTGCAAATGAATCCTGTTCATTTGATCATCCCTTTCATCGTTTATCTAACTTACATATTCATGCATGAAACGCCGGGTTAAGGCGTTTCTTTCGCAATTTGATAGATTTTTTCGTAAAGCGATAATAATGTTTTTAGATCTTCTTTTGAAAGCTGGGCATAGTATTTTTGAATAAGATGCAGCTGAATTTTTTCAATATCTTTATGATAGTCATGGCCCTTTTGAGCAAAATCAACAATGATTTCTCTACGGTTATGTGGGTTAATCTCTCTTTTCACATATCCAAGCTGTTCAAGCTTTGATATGAGCTGGCTAGCGGCACTAGATGAAATGGAGAAATAATCAGCCAGTTCATTGATTGTTCTCGACTTCGACCGCAGCAATTCAAGTGTCAGTTCTTGTTTGCTTGTTAAATCTGCATACTCATTTTTTAAGAATCGTTGATACTCTTCTACATAGATAGAACCTAGTGCATTTGAGTACTCAATGATTTTTTTGCTGTAATGAATGATATCCTCATCCAATGACATCACCTCTTTTCTCCTATATTATATGCGATCTTAATATTTAAGTGAAGTTAAATGTTAAGAAAAATTAAATGAAAAGAGAATAGACTTGATGAGAAAATGACCTCTATCTCCACTTTTTCATCAACAATAGACAAAGAATACGTCCATTTTGGTGATGGCACAAATGATCGTTTTGTTTGTTTTCACTTAGATTCACTCCTTTGGAAGTCGATGACTTTTTCATTGTATTATGGGCGATCTCCATTTATAATAAAAAAATAAACCAACTGGTCGGTTTTATTTGTCCATGTGAAGAAAAGCAAGGTAGAAGGGATTGTTCATAGATGACAAGTGCACAGAGCGGGGCTGGAAAAAGTGAAAAGACGAAGCAGAAAATTGTCACCGCTTCACGTGATTTATTTGCGAAAAAAGGATATTCCGAAACATCCGTGCGAGATATTCTAGAGGCGGCTGAGATTAGTAAAGGCAACCTTTATCATCATTTTAAAGGAAAAGAGTTTTTGTTCCTTCATATTATGGAAGAGGATCATCGATTCATGATGGAGACGTGGTATGAAGAGAAACAAACGCTGCACCGGGCCATTGATAAGCTTGCAGGGTTTGCAGAGCTGCTTAGTCAAATGGGGATTAACTATCCTTTAATGAGAGCAAGTGAAGAATTCTGTGCCAGTGCATTTACATCAGATGAAGTCATGGAGCGCCTGAACAAGATTGATGTAGACTTTGATGATGTAATGCGAGACATCCTGCATGAAGGAAACGAAGATGGCAGCTGGTCGATTCAGCATGTTGAATCAAAAGTGAAAATATTACTTTCCGTATTCTATGGATTAGACGTGTTATATAAAAATGACACGATGCAGCAGAAAAAGGAATTACAAAAAGAGGCGATCTCATTGTTTATTCACGGAATCAACCATCATGAGTAACAAGTGAGTCAGTAAAGGGGAAACAAACATCATGCAAAAACCGATTCGTGAGCAAAAAGCGGTACTTGTTATTTTATTAAGTAATATATTTATTGCGTTTTTAGGTATCGGTCTGATTATACCTGTCATGCCGCTCTTTATGAATGTCATGCATTTAACGGGCAGTACGATGGGATATCTTGTGGCAGCGTTTGCTGTTGCACAGCTTATCGCATCACCTGTTGCGGGAAGATGGGTAGACCGATACGGAAGAAAGATCATGATTGTGTCTGGTCTGTTTCTATTCGCGTTATCAGAACTCGTTTTTGGCTTAGGAACACACGTATATGTTCTGTATTTTGCAAGGGTTCTTGGCGGCATTAGTGCAGCATTTATCATGCCGGCTGTCACCGCTTATGTCGCCGATATCACGACTGTTCAAGAAAGATCAAAGGCAATGGGGTATGTATCCGCTGCTATTAGTACCGGATTTATCATTGGCCCGGGAATTGGCGGATTTATTGCAGAATATGGCGTTCGCCTGCCGTTTTTCTTTGCAGCAGGGATTGCATTTATTGCTGTGATTTCGTCTATGTTTATGCTGAAGGAACCATTAACAAAAGAAGAGCGAGAGAAACAAATGAATCAAGTGAAAGAATCGACCTTCTTTAAAGACTTGAAAAAATCAATTCATCCAAGCTATCTCATCGCCTTCATCATTGTCTTTGTGCTGGCGTTTGGACTATCTGCATATGAAACGGTCTTTAGCTTGTTTACAAATCACAAGTTTGGATTTGGTCCAAAGGATATTGCGATTATCATTACCGTCAGTTCAATTGTAGCCGTCATCATCCAAGTACTCGTGTTTGGTAAAATGGTGAATGCGCTTGGGGAGAAACGAGTTATTCAACTATGCTTGATTGTTGGAGCAGTTCTCGCTTTTGTTTCTACAGTCGTGTCAGGCTTTATGGTTGTGCTGATCGTGACGTGTGTGATTTTCCTTGCGTTCGATTTATTGCGCCCTGCACTCACGACCTTCTTATCAAAAATCGCTGGCAATCAGCAAGGATTTGTCGCAGGGATGAACTCTACCTACACAAGCCTTGGTACGATTTTTGGCCCGGCACTTGGCGGCATATTATTCGATCAAAATATTCATTTCCCATTCCTGTTTGCAGGTGTTGTCTTATTTCTTGGGTTAGGTTTAACCCTTATTTGGAAGGGGAAGGCGAGAGAAGAGGTATCAGCAGAATAATAGACAAGAGACCTTTCAAATAAGGTCTCTTCAGCGTGTAGACAAACCCTCGCATTCTTTGTCAGTCCTGCGTGCTGGTGCTCACGAATGTCAAATTCGCTCCGCGCCAGTACTCGTCCTTCCTAGGGCTGCAAAGGTTTTCTATCACGCTGAAAAGAAGACAAAGGGCTAAAATAAAGTTCATTTTAGCCCTTTGTCAACAATCTGAAGAGACCTTTCAAATAAGGTCTCTTTTTTTAAGGCTGCGGCTTCAGGTGATTCAGTGCCTGCGCCAGTTTTTGATTTTGTTGCTTTTTGTAAAATAGAAAGGCGATGATATGTCCTACTAATGTGAGAAAGGCTATACCGATAAAATAAGGCATGATCCATTCGAGCAGTGTAGTCGAATATAAAGCGACGGCTCCTACTTGAAACCCTAAATTGACGACAGTGGAGATGAGAATGTTGGTGGGTGCTGGAAAGGTAAAGTAGTTCCATAGTAAAGGATACATGACCCCAAAGACGATGCCTGCCAGAGTACCGATGGCAATGATGTGCCACACGTAATGAAAAGAGATAGAGGATGACCATTGAGTGATGGACAGGATGAGTGTCAGCCATACGATAGAGACAAAAGCTGTTTGCATAAATTGATGTTTTAGTTCCTTGATCATTTGAATCGCTCCTTTATATATTTGGCGTAATGACGACTGACGGTGTAGCTGTTTTTCGAGATGGTTTCGACCTCTAAGCGAGCGTACGTACCAGCGACAAAGCTGTCGACTTGCGCTAAATTGAGAATGACTGCATTGTTGATACGATAGAAATGTTCACGCTCTAACGACTTCAGATCCTTCAGCCGTTTACTGAGAAAATACGTCGTACCCTGAGTCGTGATCACCTTTGACATATGTCCAAGCGCAGAGATCGCTTCAATTTGTTCTAATGGTAAAAGAGACTGCCGATCATTTTTTGGATCTTTGACCGTTAGAGATGTACTAGTCTCCAGCATTGATGCCATCTTTTGTAAACGTTCTTGATTATGTGGATGGCTGATGACGTCTACTTCCGTCACATCCTTTTCTTGATTCCAGAAAAAACGAAATTTCATTCATAAACCTCCTCTCACAATGAGCATAGCAATAGATGAAAGCGAATGCGATTGAATGTTGCTTTGATGCAGAAGAATTCTTTTTGTTGCAAAGATTCACCGCGTGTCTGCGGCTTTCCTTTATAATGAAAAGATACTCGTTCGTGAATGGAGGAATGATGTTGTATCTTGTAGATCAACAAAGGACAGGAGCGGTAAAAGAGGAAATTCGGCGGATTGATCCTGCCTATCCAGTGTTCGTAGATGCGATACTCGATGGGGTGATAAAAGGAGATTTATATGTGGATCACCGAGATCACCCGTGTGTCTATTTTGCAGGGACAACAACCGGCATTTATTATGTCGCAGGCAAGACAGAAGCAGCACTCTCATTATGTTCAACGTTCATTGTGGATGTTTATAAAAAGCAGAAAAGAGAGAACGGACGTTTCACTTTGTTTTCAGCAAATCCAGCATCAGATGAGATGATGAAAAAATGCTTCGGTTCTCAACTGAATGAAATGCAAAGACATGCGTATTCTTATGACTTGACCTCTCCTGATCTGATTGTGCCTGATCAAGATGAAATGATCAAACGCACGAATGAACAAGTCATTGCCGCTAGCAAAGTATTCCCATCCAGCTATTATGAAGCATATTGGGGAGGAGTAGATCACTTTTTATCTAATGGCGTCGGAGTTGCCATCTTAAACGGTGAAGACGTGGTCAGTGAATGTATCTCTATTTTTTCAAGTGAAAAACGTGTGGAAATCGATATTTGGACAGATGAAGTCTGCCGTGGAAAAGGGTTGGCTTTGTTAGCAGCTCAGCAAATGATCAGCATCTGTGTTGAAAAAGGGAAGACACCGCATTGGGATTGCGATGTCCATCATGCAGCCTCGGCCAAATTGGCAGAGAAGCTAGGTTTTCAGTGGACAAAGACGTATCGCTTATTTTATGCCTCACGCTGAAAAGGTTTTGAGATACCAAGCATCCATGGCAGAATGCTCTGAGCCTTCAATCGGTGCAGGAAGAAGAGAAAAGTCATACCGTTGATAAAGGCCAGTAGCAGCTGTTAATTCACTGCGGGTTTCTAAATAACAAGCATCGTAGTATGTAGCAGCATATTGCAGGGCCGTATCCATCAGTTTCTTGCCCGCACCTTTGCCTTGTGCTTTTGGGCTTAAATAAAGCTTTTGCAGCTCACAAATGCCATCTGTGAAAGGGGCAATGCCAACGCCACCAACAATTTCACCATGTTCTTCGGCAATCCAATAGGCTGCATGAGTCAATGATTGATAGTATTCGAAAAGCTGATCAAGGTGTGGGTCTGTGTAGGCTGTACCTTCAATCGCAAGATTCGCTGATTCTAATGACTGGCGGATAATGGCCGCGATAAAAGGATTGTCCTGCTTTTGAATCGGTCTAATATTCATTGTAAAAACCTCCGTTGTCATAGGATAAAAAAGAAAAGGAGTGGATGCGATATGTTCTGGCTACAAACCGCTATTTTTACTGTCATTGTGCTCTGTCTCTCGTGGTGGGCAGGAAAAAGACGCAGGCATCGCCATGCCGGGCTGATTGTTCCGGTATGTATCACTTTGTTTGGATTGCTGTTATTGATCGGCAGTTTCTTCATTGGCAGATGGGAAGGGATGGCGCTCAGCATATCAAGCGTCTCTATCGTTCTCTCTTCTATCATTTGTTTGATCATCGTTACAGGGGTTCATTTGTTTAAAAAAGATGACCCTTCGTAGGCTGGGACATCTTTATGATTTGATTCTATCGTATTCCTCACGAAGGATGCCCATCATGATGACATCCGAATAAGCACCGTTGAAATAGAGCGCTTGACGTCTTTTTCCTTCATATTGAAATCCGGCTTTCTCATAGCTTCGAAAGGCTCGTGGGTTATGGGAAAAAACTTCAAGCTCAAGCCGATTGAGTTCTAACGTCTCAAAGGCAAATGTTTGAACCATCCGAACAGCCTCAGTGCCATATCCTTTGTGAAAATGCTCTGGATCATGTAGCGCAATGCGGAAACTTGCCGTATGGTTTATCGGATCAATATCCACAATCGCCGCATCCCCGATCATTTCTTTCGTGTCTAGCAGACAAATAGCAAAGTCTCGTCTACTGTCATCCTGCAGAAAACGGGTATAGGCTGAACGAATTTCTTCTAGTGTGAACGTTTTGCGTGTGCCAGTCATATAAAGTGTTTCTGCATGCTGGCATCCTCTATGAATACCAGGATAATCTTTTTCTTCAATCGGTCTCAAGAATAATCGAGTCATGATGGATCAGCCTCCTCTATATATCGGGAGATTTCAATTAAGTTCATATCAGGATCACGGATATAAATGGATTCAATCGGACCTAATGCACCAGAACGTCTGACCGGACCTTCTTCAATTGGAACAACCTGCTTTCGAAGATGAAGCAATAAACTGTCTATATCTAAATCGGTGATAAAACACAAGTCAGCAGATCCAGGCTTGGGATGAGCAGCTTTTGGTTCAAATTCATGACCCGCTTCATGAAGGTTGATCTTTTGTAAGCCAAAACGAAGGGCTTTACGGCCTTCTCCAAAAGTTTCTTCCTTCATTCCTAATACGTTTGTATAAAAGCGAATGGTTTCCTCCATATGTTGAACAGTCAACACGATATGATCAAGTCGTCGTATCATCAGTCTCTCCTCCAAGTATGATCATTGTTTGAACTGTTTCTATTATATCATCCCTTGAAGAAGATACCTTATTTGATCACGGTTTTATAACTCCAGCTTTCTAGGGACATGTTTTCTCCGTGCAGTACTCTCTCATCAAACTCCGTCCACCCATTTTTTCGATAGAAATGACGATTGGCCTCGTTGTGTGTAATCAGTGTGAACAGTCCGCCACCTTGCCGGGCGATAAAGGGGAAAAGACATTGCTTTAACATACGGCTTCCAAGTTTTTTTCCTTGTTGGTCTTTTGCAACGACAAGAGCTTCTAAATACCAGTAAGGTTTCTTTAAGGAGGAACACGCTTTTTTTGCCTCCTTTAACATACGGAACACATGCTGAATCGCCAATATGCCACCAGTAAAGAGTAGCTTTAACCCACCAGATAACACATAAGCCATGAGTCCTGGTTCAGGAAGACGGGGGTGTTTTAACAGGGCGGCAGACACAATTTTCTCGTTCTCAACCCCGACCAAACAGATTTGATGCTGAAAATATACCTTTGTATTGATCAAATGCAGCTGACGGGTGAAAGCAGAACGCTTGGTCACCTTTTCGCATAATAAATCAAAAAATGAATAGTTCTGAAATGAATCATCTAACAACGCTGCCACTTGAGGCAGTTCATCCTCTCTGGCAAGTCTGAATTGAAGCATATGATGGTCCTCCTTTTTTTGAACAGATATAGATTATTGAACATGTGTCTATTATAATAAGAGGAAAATAAACCGAACATCGGCAATGAATGATCTCTTGTTCATAAATAGACAGGTATAGCCAGATTGTTCAAAAATGGAGGGTGTTTGATGAAGGATAGACGAACAATCAAAACCAAAAAGGCGATACGGGAAAGCTTTCTTGAGCTTTTAAAGGAAAAAGATGTTCAGCAAATTACAGTATCAGAGCTATCTAGAAGAGCGGATTTAGGAAGAGGGACCTTTTATTTGCACTACCAAGATGTATTTGATTTGCATGAACAGCTTGAGAAGGAACTATTTAATCAGCTTGGCGGACTATACGATGAATCGTTTCCAAGCCAGGACCCGCTTGATATGCTGTCCTTTTTAAACAAAACAACTGAGTATTTAAAAGAAAAACAATTCATGATGACGTTATTTGTCAAACCGAATAGCCCAACGACGAATCAATTTAAAGCGTTTTTTAAAGAAAAAATCATGAAAGAGTGGCAACTTGATCAGCGTCAGATTACGGAACGTGAACAGATTGAGGCTTCATTTGTTGTGTCTGGTGTTGTTGGTGTACTGGAGGAATGGATTCATGAAGGGATGACAGTCGAAGCGGGGCAGCTTGCGCACATCTTGTACAAGCTTCTTATGAAGGTAGAACAGGAATCGTAAGATACGAATTGATCATATATCATTTTTCTATTCTTTCTGTTAAAATGGGAATGTACGTTCTTATTTGAGGCGGGGAGTGGTGAGATTGAAAAGGAAATTACTATTTTATGGGGCAATGAGCATTGATGGATATTTAGCAAGGGATGATCACCGTTTAGATTGGCTCATAGGAACAGAGGGCGAAGAGGATACGAGATATGAGGAATTTTATGCTTCAGTCGATACGCTGATCATGGGACGGAACACATACGAACAGGTTCTAAAGCTCTCACCTGATGGGTTTCCTTATGAAGACAAGACATGTTATATCGTTTCTCGCACTTTACAAGACAGTCATACAGGAACCCACATCGTTCGTGAAGATGTTCTCTCGTTTATCAAAAATTTAAAAAATGAAAAAGGCCAGCATATTTGGATTTTAGGGGGCGGGGAACTGCTTCAAGCATTATTAAAAGAAAGATTAGTCGATGAGCTGTATCTCCAAATCGCACCTGTCATGATTGGAAAAGGAATCCCTCTTTTCCCTCCAACTGAACAGGAATCTAGATTTTCATTACAACAAGTGAATCAATACAAGCAAATTGCTGAAATGCACTTTGTGTTAAAAGAAGATCACTGAATCACAGGGGTCTTTTTTTTAATCAAACAAACACGTTGACAAGAAAATATCCTAGTGTTAGGATAAATTTATCCTAGTTTTAGGATTTATTGAAAAAGGAGTAGTTGCCATGGTGCAGCAAGATCAGGAATTAGACTTAAGGCTTTTCCGAGTGTGGATGAAAGCCTATCATGCCCTTTTTGCAAATATCCAAAAAGACATAGAACGTTATGATATCGGATTTGAAAACTTTCAAATTCTTGAATTACTGTATAGTAAGGGACCACATCCCGTTCAAAAAATTAGTGAGATTTTATCCATTCCAAGTGGGAGCATCACCTATGTGGTCAACAAATTAGAAAAACAAGAATTAGTCAAAAGACAATGTGCACCTTCTGATAAACGTGTATTCCATGTATTACTGACAGATAAAGGGAAGCAGCTATTTGACGATATTTTCCCAAAACATACAAACGTCATTTCACAAAATCTGTCCTTTATCGAAACAGAGGAAAAAGAGCAGCTCATTGAATGGTTGAAAAAAATCGGTTTAGGTGCAAAACAACTTCACGAAAAGGTGAAACAAGATGACACGCAGCTTTGATACATTGGTACGTGAAAGACGATCAGCATCAAATTTTTTGCCGAATATCTCGATTTCGAGAGAAGAGCTTAATAGTATCTTTGAAGAAGTGAAGCTGGCACCTTCAGCCTTTAATTTACAGCATACGCAATATGTCGTCGTCCAATCAGAAGCGCTTAAAGAGCAAGTAAGAGATGCTGCATTTGGACAATATAAGGTGCATTCCGCTTCAGCAGCGATCATTGTGCTCGGCGATCCGAAAGCTTATGAGCAAGCAGGAAACATTTATGAAGGCCTAAAAATGCTCGGCATCTTAAATGCGCAACAATATGAGGAAATGGTCAGAGAGACGATGAGTTTTTATGTGCAGAGAGGATCAGACTTTCAGAAAGAAGAGGCGATTCGAAATGCTTCATTATCTGCCATGCTATTTATGCTTGCCGCCAAAAACAAGGGATGGGATACTTGCCCAATGATCGGCTTTGACCCCGAAGCAATGAAAAAGGTGTTAAACATCGAATCAGATTTGGTTCCTGTATTAATGATTACACTCGGAAAAGAAAAAGTAGAGAGCAGACAAGCGAGAGGCTACCGCAAGCCGGTCTCTGAATTTGTGACATATTTATAAGATAGGGGGTTCCATTCATGGAACTAGGAATTAGTACATTTGTAGAAACAACACCTGATTTTCAAACAGGAAAAACAGTCAGCCACGCACAGCGCATTCGTGAAGTAGTAGAAGAAATTATTTTAGCAGATCAAGTGGGTCTCGACGTTTTTGGTGTAGGAGAGCATCATCGTGAAGATTTCGCCGCATCAAATCCAGCAGTCGTATTAGCAGCTGCGGCAACGCAAACAAAGAATATTCGTCTGACAAGTGCCGTAACTGTTCTTTCATCGGCAGATCCTGTTCGTGTGTTTCAAGATTTTGCGACATTAGATGGCCTTTCTAACGGGCGTGCAGAGATCATGGCTGGCCGTGGATCATTTATTGAATCGTTCCCGCTTTTTGGCTATGACTTAGATGATTATGAAGAATTATTTGAAGAAAAACTAGATTTATTGTTGAAATTACAGCAGTCAGAGCGTGTGACATGGAGCGGTAAGCACCGTCCTTCCATTCAGGATGTCGGCGTATACCCAAGACCTGTTCAAGATCCGCTTCCCATCTGGATTGGCAGTGGAGGAAACAGAGAATCTGTCGTACGTGCTGGATTATTAGGATTGCCACTTGTCCTTGCCATTATTGGCGGCAGCCCTAGACAGTTCGCACCGCTCGTGCAGCTCTACAAGCAAGCTGCGATTCACGCTGGGCATGATCCAGAGAAATTAACGGTGGCATCCCATTCACATGGATTTGTTGCGGAGGAAACAGAATTGGCAGCAGATCAATTCTTCCCTTCTACACAGCATGTCATGAATACATTAGCAAGAGAACGAGGCTGGGGACCTTATACCCGTTCTACATTCGATGCAGCAAGAACATTAGAAGGTGCATTGTATGTAGGAGATCCAGATGCCGTAGCAGAGAAAGTGATTCATCTGCGAAAAAATGTAGGCATTACGCGATTCATGCTGCACGTACCGGTCGGTTCGATGCCGCATGATCAAGTGCTGAAAGCTATTGAGTTATTTGGAAAAGAAGTGGCTCCTAAAGTAAGAGAAGAGGTTGCCCGCTGGGAAGCCGAACAAGCATAACAAAAAAGTCGATCAAGTGAATAGGCTTGATCGACTTTTTCTTATGCTTAAGGATCAATAACACATGGTTTCACTGTAGGGCATGAAGCAGCAGAAGCAAATGGTGTGGCCGTCAAGGTGAAGAGGAAAACAAGTTGAAAACAGATAAGCCATTTTTTCATGAAATCACCTCCGTTATCAATTGTTTCACTAGAACGAGGTGAGGATAAAAGCATAGAAGTATGTAACACCCTCTATCCAGCATAAGACAATAATATCATAATTTTCAAAAAAATGAAAAAATAACTTACGAAAGTTCTAAATTATGGTATGGTTAATATGTTCAACAAAAAAAGGGAGGGATTTTTGTATGAAAAAGGTCATAACTTCTGTTTTGGTTGGAGCAATTGTTTTAACGGGTGCGGGTGTCACCGCTGTCCCGGTAGAAGCGAAGGGAAAAGTAAACAGTGAAGTTACGGTACAAGCAAGTCGAACCGTCTCGGAAACGAGAACATATACGACGTCAAACATCCCATCAAGTATTACATATGCAAAGGATGGATGGGTCGGTATTCTCTATCAATCGTCAATTGAAGAGTTAGGTTTAGGAAAATATAGAGTTACCTTTACTGGAACGGTTGTACGCGATCCAGGATTTAATTAAATAAAATGTAAAGCTGACAGGTGGACAAGCCTGTCAGCTTTTTTTAATGGGGATAATAAAGAATCATTTGCATCCGTACCATCTGTTCTCCTGATTGTTTATACTCATGGGCACGGTCAGCTTTAAACCGAATCGAGTCGCCAGCTTGTAATGTGTATTGCTCATCACCGATCGATAAATCAAGTGCTCCCTCAAATACGGTAATCAATTCTTCTGTACCGCCGATATGTTCTTCCGCACTTAACGACCCATGAGGATCAATTTCTACCTGATAGACTTCAAATTTTCTCAGGTCATCAAATGGGAACGTCGTATATACCCGATACCTTCCCTCGTCCTCTGTTAAAACTTGTCCTTCTTCTTTTCGCACAAACTTAATCTCAGGCTGCGGTGCGTATATGAGTTCACTAAAAGACACCTTCAACCCATTGGCGATTTTCCACAGAGTGGTGATGGTTGGTGTGGATTCTCCTCTTTCGATTTGCCCAATCATCGTTTTACTCACACTTGTTACCTCAGCCATCTTTTCTAGGCTTAATTTCTTTTGCTCTCTTAGCAGTTTTACATTTCTAGCAATAATCGATTGTACATCCTCCATCAAAAAAACTCCTTTCTTCATTTACTTTATAACGACTGAATAGTACAATAAAACGTAATATATACGCAATAAAGACTTTTAAGTCTAAATAACGTATGAAAAAGGAGGTAACAGTTTGATTGTTTCCATGTTGATTTATGCTTTTGTTACCAGCTTTACCCCTGGACCGAATAATATCATGGCGATGGTCTTTACGAATAAATATGGGGTCAAGCAAACATTTCGATTTTGTTTAGGTGTTGGGAGCGGATTTTTGGTCATTTTGTGTTTGAGCGGTTTCTTCAATATGATTCTTTATCAAGTCATGCCGAAAATAGGCTGGGTCATGGCTTTCATCGGAGCCAGTTACATGATCTATTTGGCTGTCAAAATCATGAAAAGTAAAGGCGGAGATGACGAAACCCTAGACCGCTATAATCATTTTATCCCGGGGATGCTGCTGCAATTTATTAATCCGAAAGCCATCTTGTATGGATTAACCGTCATTTCCACTTTTGTTCTGCCGTATGGACAGTCCAATATGCAATACATGTTATTGACACTGATTCTTGCCATCATCGGTTTTTTAGGCACATTTAGCTGGAGTTTATTTGGCTCTGTATTCAAGCGGTTTTTAACTCTTTATCAGCGGCCGTTCCAGTTCGTCATGGGGCTTCTGCTTATCTATAGTGCGATTTCGATGATCTGGGGATATGTCATGTAAGCGGTCAGGAGACTGGTCGCTGCCTGCCCATCACAACCGTATCATAATACATGCCGTCCGCCAGTCGTTTATCTTTTTTTAGCAAGCCTTCAATCTCAAAGCCATAGTGTTCATATAAACGAATGGCTTTTTGATTGGTTTCCATTACTTGAAGTGACATCTTTTGAATGCCTTGCTGATCTGCCCAGTCGATCGATGCAGCTAAGAGTTCTTTCCCGATGTGATAGCCCCAAGCGGCCTTCTGTACGGCGACGCCAAACGTTACTTTGTGAGCAGAGCGCTTAAGAGAATGCCCTTCGCATCTTGAAAAACCGACAATGTCTCCTTCACTATCTGCAACTAAAAAGAGATGACGGCTTTCCATTGAGTCCTCTTGAATCAACGCCTCAAAACCTTTTTCATCAATAAAGGCTTCACCCGGTTCACGATCTAAATATTCGGTTTCACCATCGATTTTCAGTCTGAGAGCTGATAACTGTTTGGCATCTGCTAATGCAGCAGATCGAATACGATAAGTCACACCACGTACAGTGAACATACTTTCAGAAATGATCATTGAACAGACCACCAACCTTTCATTCCATTATGTCTATCATACCTGAAACGCGCACACAGCACACTCAGATGTTTGGTTCTTTTTGGTGTCATGGCGTAGATCTTACCCTTCTCAGATGATTTAATAATAAAAAAGATTGTAGAAAAACATGAGTTTCTCTACAATCTCAATGTAAATAATAAAAAGTTTCACATTTTTAGATTTCTAGATAAACAATCCTTTTAGATTGTTGTCCGAAATCAAATCTCATGTACCTTCAATCCGGATTATATTTGGTGCCTCTGAATTGTAATCGAGGTAATGTGTGCAATTCCAAAAAGTGTTCAATTCATAGTTATCGCCCGATTCGTCTTTAAAATAGTAATCATAATGCTCAGTATTAGTGATGATCAGGCGGTATTTGAATATTTTACGAGGGCTATGATATGGATTTCGATCATATAAAGCATATTCTGTAATGGCTGCTGTTTGCTTTACTTCATTACTAGTTTTTTGAACCGCTGAGTTTTTTACAGGCCAATTTACAGAAATACTAAAAGGTTTCTTATTTGAAACCCGATTTTGCGTTTCATCATCTAAAGGCTCATCTTCCACATAGCCAACTCGATATATTCCTCCGTTTTCATTTTCATATTCTTTCCAAATGATATTCTGCTCATTGTCATTTGTATCAGTCATTATTCTTTTCATCCTTTCTTATATTTCTATTAATAAGATTTCCATAGCAACTTATTAATATTCGTGGTAGTTCAAATACGAACAGTAAACATGTATTCACGAATACATCGATCTGACGACCACCCTTTCGTCTAATCACTGAAACGTCCACACAGCACACTCAGATGTTTTGTCATGTGCAAAAAGGCTAAATAAACAGTATCAAACGTGGAGGTGGAACAAATGAGTGAACAAAATGGACATATGGATAAAGCGAAAGGAAAAACAAAACAAGTCAAAGGTCAATTGAAAGAAAAACTTGGCGAAGCGACAGATCATGAAAACCTGAAAGCAGAAGGAAAGAAAGATCAAGTAAAAGGAAAGCTTCAAGATAAAAAAGGTGACGTGAAAAATAAGCTGAATCAGTAGTTTGCGCATACTTACAAGTACTCGCCCCATGTATCCATCATCCCATTCCTTTCATCAATAAAATGAATAGGTGTGTGAAAAGAATTGATTATAAATTCTCGCTTCCGTCATGTAGACTTTAAATAGAAGACATGAACAAGGGAGATGGATGACTTGGAGCAAGTATGGGGGAAAGTTGACGAGTATATCAAAGACAAATTGATGGCTAAAGATGACGTATTGGAGCAAACTCTTATCAAGAATAAGCAGGCCGGATTACCAGAAATAGATGTGTCGCCGGCCCAAGGGAAACTGCTTTATTTGTTAGCAAAAACCAAGGGTGCAAAGCGCATTTTAGAAATCGGTACACTTGGCGGTTATAGTACCATTTGGCTTGCCCGTGCACTTGAAGCGGATGGAGAACTCATGACATTAGAGGCTGTCAGACATCATGCAGAAACCGCACAGCAAAACATAGACAGAGCAGGCCTAGCAGAACGTGTCACCATTTTACAAGGAAAAGCGTTAGATACTTTATCTCAGTTAAAAGAGCAGGATACGCTTCCGTTCGATTTGATTTTCATTGATGCAGACAAACCAAACAACCCGAAATATTTGAAGTGGGCGTTACATTTCTCAAAAAAGGGAACAGTCATTATTGCAGACAATGTGGTCAGAAATGGAGCAGTTCTTCATGCCTCTGATCAAGATGAGCGAGTGAAGGGAACGCGTGAATTTTTCGATTTACTCAAACAAGAGTCGAGAATTGAAGCAACCGCTATTCAAACTGTTGGCGAAAAAGGCTATGACGGCTTTATATACGGTATCGTAAAATGACAAAAAGCTTAACCGCATCCGGTTAAGCTTTTTCTTTTAGAAAAGCCATCTAGCTGTGCCCATCAGCATGACGCCTACTAGAACGGTGAGGGACAAGCTTTTTGTCCAAATAGCGATTAACACAGTTGGAACCAAGACAGCAAGGTACATCCAGTGAATGGTGACGCCTGCTGTAGTATGTATGAAAAGATGCTCTGCAATCAAAGCGGTAAATATACAAATGGGGATAAACGATAACCATTTGAGCACCACTTCTGGCATCTGGATACTCCTTACAAATAAAAATGGAACGACTCTTGGGATGATGGTCACAATCATACAGCCAAGAATGAGCCATAACATAAAACCACTAATCATTTATCTGTCACCACCCCAATAGTGGCAACAAGCACAGTTGCCAACAAAACAGCCACGTGTGAAGGAACAAAATGAAGCAGCACAAACATCGCAACAAACATATATAAAACAAGTGACAAGCGATGGGTGAGCTTATTTTTTGGCACCGTCTGTAAAGAAAGAATGAGCAGCGCAGCAAACATCGCGGATAGGGCAAAATCAAGACCAAGCGCCTCTGGATTTGAAATCCAGTGTCCGAATATTCCGCCAAGTGTACATGCAGCAATCCAGCATAAATAAGCTGTAATATTCAGTCCATGCATCCATCTGTTATTCAATTTTCCTTGCTGTGCTAATTTATTCATCGCTACGCCAAAGGATTCATCAGTAAGCAGAAGACCAAACCCGATGTTCTGCTTTACAGAGTAGCGTGTAAAATGGGGGGCAAGCGTAAGGCTGAGTAACAAATGCCGTAAATTGACAATGAACGTGGTGAAAATAATAGCGGAAAGGGGGCTTCCTGTCACAAGTAATGCACAGATGATAAACTGTGAAGCGCCAGCATAAATAAAGATAGAGAGCAGCGCGATTTCCCATATACTTAACTGCGAACTAATGCCAACAATTCCAAAGGCAAACCCAATGCTCATATAACCAAGCAAGGTTGGCACACAATCTTTTATTCCCTCAAGAAACGGTTCGTTTCCGGCAGTGGGAATGTGTTTCCTAGCTTCAACATCCAAAGAACTCTACTCCTTTTCTGTGTAAACATCAATTGTTTTACTTACTATAAGAAAACGAATTCATCATGTCAATCCTATTGAACTTCTATTATATGAAGAAACATGGCGATAAAAAAGGATTGAAGTGAACCAGATTTTGTTATAAAGTAATCAGAAAATAAAAACAATTGGGGTGACTGATATGCAATGGAAGCCTTTATTTGAACATGATGTACCAAATCACCTCCGTCCATAACGGAGAGTGATCTCCGTTTGTGGATATCGCAGTGAATATATCCAGTAACGGAGGGGAAAAAATGAATGAAAAATATATAGGAGCCCTTTACTTAGCGTTAGCTGCTAGTATTTGGGGCGGTATGTATGTAGTGGTCAAAGTAACAGTTGCGGTGGTCCCGCCACTTGAGCTTGTCTGGATGAGATATGCAATAGCTGGAGTCGTTCTTGTGTTCACGATTTGGCGTTTGGGTTACTCTTTTCGATTAGACAAAAAGGATATCCCGCTGATTGTGGCGATTGGATTGATTGGCAACTTTCTTTCGATCGTGACCCAAGAAATTGGCACAATGTATACGTCTGCACAAATGGGTGCCGTCATCACATCGGCCACACCTGCTTTTATGGTGCTTTTCGCTTTCTTTCTATTAAAAGAATCTTTCACAATGAGAAAGTGTGTCTCCATTCTGCTTGCTACAGTAGGTGTGCTGACGATGATTGGGCCTGTCGCTGTTCAAACGGATGAGTTTGTTGGCGGTCTTTCACTGGTTATTGCTGCATTAACATGGGCGCTCATGTCTGTTCTTTTGAAACGAGTTCCAGGAAAGTATCCTCAAGTAGTGACGACAACATATGCGATCATTGTGGCCTTTATCGTATTAACACCACCTGTCTTGTTTCGTTTGCCTCATCTTGATGTGCAGCAAATGGCAAGACCGGAAATATGGGGCGGCATTCTGTATCTAGGTATCATCTCAACGGCCCTTGCTTTCTTTTTGTGGAATAGAGGGCTTCAACTGATGGACGCTTCAAGCGGTGGTCTTTTTTTCTTCTTTCAACCAATCGTTGGCACGGTCCTTGGATGGATGCTTCTAGGTGAAGAGATGGGCTTACGTTCGTTTGTTGGGATTTTGTGTATTTTCGCAGGTGTATATACTGTCCTGCGTCAGAGAGAGTAAGACGAGATTCCCCTTGGAGAAGGGGAATTTTATTTACAAAGAATAGATGAGAGATTCATAGAATGTGAAGGTGAGCAGGATGATCCAGTATCCGCATTTGAAAAAGGGACAAACAATTGGTGTGACAGCACCATCCTCAGGTGTACAACCCTCTTTGCATGAGATGTTTCAACTTTCTTGTGATCGGATGAAAAAAAGAGGCTATGAAGTCATATGTGGAGAGACAGTATGGCAGCAGGAAAAAGCGAAATCAGCCCCTGCAATCAAGCGAGCAAATGAGTTACAGCGGATGATGACTTGTCATGAGATTGACCACATCATCCCGCCATGGGGCGGACAGCTGCTTATTGAAGTGTTAGAGCATCTTGATTTCTCAGAGATGCAAAAAAAGTGGATTCTTGGTTACTCGGATACAAGTCTCCTTCTATTAGCTTTGACATTAAACACAGGCATTGCAACAGCGCATGGACCGAACCTTGTGGATCTTCAGGGGGAAGAGCTTGATCAGGTGACGGCTATGTGGGAACAAATACTTTCCACTCCAGAGAAAAAGGACGTTACTCAATTTTCTTCTGATATGTATCAAAAGGAATGGCAGTATGACCATCCAAGCATCCATGTCTTTCATTTAACCGAACCAACCGCATGGCGTATTGTTGATCACTTAGAGACGACGATGAAGGGAAGACTGATGGGTGGCTGTATTGATGTGATCCGGCACTTAGCTGGCACGCCTTTTGGAGATGTCAATGCTTTTCAAGAAACATACCTGAAAGGTGAACCCATTCTATGGTATTTTGAAAACTGTGAATTAAATGCTGCGAGTATGAAGAGGTCTCTTGTTCAATTAAAACTAGCAGGCTGGTTTGATTATTGCTCTGGCATCATGTTTGGCAGGAGTGCAGTGGACACTCCTGTGGAAGGATATGAATATACGGATCTATATGAAGAATTGCATAAGGAATTACAAATACCGATTGTTTACGATATTGATTGTGGACACGTACCGCCTCAAATGACCCTCATTAACGGAGCATATGCGGAGGTGCAGTTGCAACAAGAAGGTAAAGCCGTGCTGAAGCAGACATTTTTGCCATGAAAAAAGGAAAGGGCGACCCCTTTCCTTCATAAATAACATTACATTCCTTTTGTTTCTTCACCTGCTTTTGGAACTTCCCATGCAGACTCTCGGAATACTTTTTCCCATTTAGAAACGACAATACAGGCAACCGCATGTCCAGGAACATTCACGCCTGTTCGAGCCATATCCATAATCCGGTCAACCCCGGCGATAATAGCGACACCTTCTGCTGGCAGACCTACTGCATGAGCTGTTGCCAAAAGAACGACAAGTGACCCAGACGGGACAGCTGCAATGCCTTTGCTTGTTAAAACAAGGACAAGCATCATGAGGAGCTGCTGTGATAAACTCATATCGACACCAAACGCTTGTGCAAGAAACACACAGGAAACCGATAAATATAAACTTGAACCATCGCAATTAAGAGAAAGACCTGACGGGATGACGAAGGAAACGATTCTTTTTGGACAGCCGTATTTCTCCATCCGTGACATGAGCTGTGGAAGAACAGTTTCTGTACTTGTAGTAGAAAAGGCAACCAAAAACAAATCCCAAATCATTTTCAACACTTCGAAGTAGTTAAAACGGAAGATCAGTGCGACAAGAGGGAACAAAACAAATAGAATAATAAACAATCCTAAGAAGACAGTGCCAACAAGTTTCATCATAGGAATTAGTAAAACAATGCCGTATTGTCCGACAGAAGCTGCCATTAATGCTAAAACTCCAATAGGAGCTGTCACCATGACCATTTGTGTGAGCTTAAACATAATTTGTGCTACTGATTCAAAGAAGGTAAGGACAGGAGCGGAAGCCTTCCCAATGCCGCTTGCGGCTACACCGAATAAAATAGCGAAGAAAATCACTGCTAGTAAATCATTCTGAGCCATGACATCGATGATATTGGTTGGAATGATGTCTAAAACCATCTGTTTAAAATCGACGACCTTTTGAGTATAACCATCGAGTTCCCCAATATCTTTCTTAGCTAATTGAGAGAAATCGAGTCCAACGCCTGGCTTTAACACGTTGGCCAATAAAAGTCCGATTCCAAGAACGATGGTCGTAATGACCTCAAACCAAATGATTGTCTTTAATCCGAGACTGCCCATTTTCTTCATTCCACCGCTGCCAGCTGCGCCGATGACAATCGTAGAGAAAACAATAGGGACTACAATCATTTTAATCAATCGGATAAAGCCATCCCCAATGGGCCGCAGTGCCATTCCGAAATCAGGGAAGAAGTGGCCGATAAGAGCTCCTATCACCAAAGCGATCATGATTTGAAAAGCGACAAACTTTTTCATCATCTCCTACCTCCTTTAAATGCATGGAAAAAAATTAAGAATTTTCCAATAAATAAAAATTCTAGGTGACCATGTTTTGTCCTCCTTTGGATTTAGAAAGATTTTATTTAAGAATCATTAGAATTATGAAGAAAGAAATGAAATTAGGGCGATTGAAACTCTATTTATCTAACAAAAGAGCACTTCTTAAAAAACATGAAACTTTTTTAGAAAAATGTATTGACCCTTTTGTGTGATCCATGGTATATTTTTGTTCGTCGCTGATGACGCATCTGAAACACTGATGCTCAGACAGATACGACAAACAAACTTCAAAAAGATGTTGACTTAATAAAAACGATATGTTAAGATAATTAAGTCGCCTGATTAAGCGCCCGTAGCTCAATTGGATAGAGCGTTTGACTACGGATCAAAAGGTTAGGGGTTCGACTCCTCTCGGGCGCGCCAATAACATTTAACCACGCGGGTGTAGTTTAGTGGTAAAACCTCAGCCTTCCAAGCTGATGTCGTGAGTTCGATTCTCATCACCCGCTCCATTTTAAAAGATGATCTTTGAAAACTAAACAAGACAAA
>NZ_ASJC01000019.1 GCF_000691145.1 Bacillus altitudinis 41KF2b
CCCTGTGAGAGTAGGACGCCGCCAAGCTTTTTGTTTATATCCTTCCAATGGAAGAAGTTACTTTATCCATTCCGCAGTAGCTCAGTGGTAGAGCTATCGGCTGTTAACCGATCGGTCGTAGGTTCGAGTCCTACCTGCGGAGCCATGCTTCCATAGCTCAGTAGGTAGAGCACTTCCATGGTAAGGAAGAGGTCAGCGGTTCGAGCCCGCTTGGAAGCTTTCCTCTAAATATTGTTCTGACAAGGTTTCTCGATGATGAGAAGGCTTTTTTTATGCCTTTTTTAATTGCTTGGGATCGGATCACTTAGTTTGCAATAGATTTGAAATCGCATCTGCAACCAAAGTGTCTGCTTCTTTGAATGCATGCGTATAAGTTTCAAGCGTGGTTTTTACATTTGCATGCCCTAAACGTTGAGATACAGACTTAATATTAAAGCCAGGTATTTTCCCAATTTGGTTAATTAACATTGTAGCATGAGTATGACACATATCATGCAAATGAATTTTCTTATATCGTGCTTTTTTGCGAATCGCTCCCACTATTTATTTAAATATAAAAAGGTAGTTGAGAACGTACAATGCTAATTCGTCTAGTTGATGACAGAGCAAGGCATTCCATTGGTCAACGTTGTGCCATATAAAAGATGGAACGGTTCGAAGATAAAAGCAGCTCTTCAAAAAGCATTGAAAAAGTGAAAAAGGTAAAGCCTCTGATCATAGAGAACAGGGGCTTTTTTTGATGTTATTTTTCATCGTTCTTTTTTTGAAGTGAATCCTTCTCTCAAAAACCTTTTTCTTTCTCTGTTACTTTATCGAGTGATTCTAGGGTATACGAAAAAGTGTTGTTTCCACACAATTTTACACTAATTATGTTTCTCCTCCTGAAAATGTAGTTGATAGAATTTCATCTTCCTTTTATGCATTTTAAATGTGTCGAATTTGTGAAATAAACAATTTCCACAAACTAAAATATGTGGTAGGTCTGTCTATAGTAGGTAACACGCTACTCATTGTTATGGTGAGTATTAATAGAAGGAGTTTTCATGATTATTGCCATAACTGGTGTTGCAGATAGTAGTAAAGTTAGAGAGCCAAAAGGTGATCTGTATGACTACTATACACATGCCTTAGAAATCGGAAATTCTAAGGAAGAGCTTCTCATCTAAATGGACTTTGTAGACAAGCTCGAAAAAAATTACATGGAGGTAATAGGAAATGAGAATTAACCACAATATCGCGGCACTTAACACATTAAACCGTTTGTCTGCAAACAACGGTGCGAGCCAAAAGAACATGGAGAAACTTTCTTCTGGTCTTAAAATCAACCGTGCAGGAGATGACGCAGCAGGTCTTGCAATCTCTGAAAAAATGCGTGGACAAATTCGCGGATTAGAAATGGCTTCAAAAAACGCACAGGACGGTATCTCTCTTATCCAAACAGCTGAGGGGGCATTGACTGAAACTCACTCAATCCTTCAACGTGTTCGTGAATTAGTCGTTCAAGCTGGAAATACTGGTACACAGGATAAAGAGTCTGACCTTCAATCTATCCAAGATGAAATTAAAGCTTTACAAGAAGAAGTAGATGGAATTTCAAATCGTACAGAGTTTAACGGTAAAAAATTATTAGATGGTTCGTTTAAAGGAACCCCAGGAACACCAGCAATTCCGCCGACAGATCCAGATGATCCAGATACAGGTACACCTGCAGTTCCAGCAAGTGGTAATGCTTTAGTGTTCCAAATCGGTGCTAATGCAACTCAACAAATCTCAGTTCATATTGATAAAATGAGTACAGATGCATTGGGAGTGAAAGGTGCTAATGGAATTGTAGCGAATCAAGCGATTAAAGACATCGATGTAAGAAAGTTTGCTGATAATGCAGCAGATGCTACTGATGTTGGTTTTGATACTCAACTAAGTATTGTTGATGCAGCTATTAACCAAGTATCTGCTCAACGTGGAAAACTTGGTGCAGTACAAAACCGACTAGAGCACACGATTAACAACTTGGGTGCATCTGCTGAAAACTTAACTGCTGCTGAGTCTCGTATTCGTGACGTTGACATGGCGAAAGAAATGAGTGAGTTCACAAAGAACAACATTCTTTCTCAAGCGTCTCAAGCTATGCTTGCACAAGCGAATCAACAGCCGCAAAATGTACTTCAATTATTACGTTAATCAACCAAAAGCCCCTTTTATATAGGGGCTTTTGTTGTTTGCTTTAAATGTTGGACATGCTCAGTGACAAATAGACTCAAGAATGGAATAAATCGATTGGTAAGTAAGCTTTGTATCAATTTTCTACACATTCCTTCTTTTTGTGCTTGATTCCTTAGTTCCTTTCTTATATTCTTACTAAAGTGATGATTATCCTCTCTAACAAAAGACTCTGTACGTTCCTCTTTTTCCCCGAAAGTGAAGCATTGTTTATTTTCCTTTCCTCATCTCCAGGTTTGAATGATCTTCTTTTCCGTGTGCGGTATGTATATAAAAAGGAGTAGATGGTTTGAAAGATTTATTTGTAAAGCAAGAATGGTTTGGATATGTGCGTCAGGATGTGCTGGCGGGTATTTTAGTGGCCTTGGCTTTGATTCCTGAAGCGATTGCGTTTTCGATTATTGCGGGCGTTGATCCTAAGGTCGGTTTGTATGCTTCGTTTTGTATCGCGATTGTGATTTCGTTTGTTGGTGGACGGCCAGGTATGATCTCTGCCGCTACTGGTGCTATGGCGCTGGTCATGGTCAATTTAATTGCAGATCATGGATTGCAGTATTTGTTCGCAGCTACGATTTTAACAGGCTTGATTCAAATTGTGTTTGGAGTGTGCCGAGTGTCTCGTCTGATGAAATTTATTCCGAGGTCTGTGATGGTTGGTTTTGTTAATGCATTGGCAATTATGATCTTCATGGCACAGCTGCCGCATTTCGTTGGGGAATCCATGGCTATGTATGTCATGACAGGTGGAGCATTGTTGATCATTTATGTATTGCCGATGGTCACAAAAGTTATTCCCTCTCCACTTATTGCAATTATTGTGATGACGATGATTGCTGTATTTGGGCATATTGATGTCAGAACGATTGGAGACATGGGAGAGCTTCCTAGCTCTTTGCCAACTTTTCTTATTCCCAATGTACCGTTTAGCTGGGAAACACTTGCTATCATTTTTCCTTATTCCTTAGCACTTGCGATGGTTGGTTTACTTGAATCTTTATTAACAGCACAAATTGTAGATGATATGACGGAAACGTCTAGTCGTAAAAATAAGGAAGCGAGAGGCCAAGGAATTGCCAATGTGGTGGCAGGATTTTTTGGCGGTATGGCTGGCTGTGCGATGATTGGTCAATCTGTGATTAATACAAAGGCAGGGGGACGAGGCCGGCTTTCTACCTTTGTGGCTGGTGCATTTTTAATGGTATTGATTTTTGTGCTTGGTGATGTGGTTGTTCAAATTCCAATGGCTGCTCTTGTTGCTGTCATGATCATGGTTTCTATTGGTACCTTTGATTGGAGTTCATTCCAGCAGCTGAAAAAGAACCCAAAAACAGATTCTCTTGTGATGCTTGTCACGGTCGTGACGGTGGTGTTCACTCATGATTTATCCAAGGGTGTTTTTGCAGGGGTGCTGCTTAGTGCCGTATTCTTTGTGGCTAAAATATCAAAACTGCATATTACCTCTACAGAAAGCCAAGCTGGTACATGGGTTTATCGAATTAAGGGTCAAATTTTCTTTGCTTCCGTGACTGAATTGATTCAAGCCTTCCATCATGGAAACGACTTGAACACGGTTGTGATTGATTTGTCTGAAGCGCGTATATGGGACGAATCAGGTGTGGCTGCGATTGAACGTGTGAAGGAAAAATATCGTACAGCTGGTGTAGAGGTGGACGTAGTTGGAATGGATACGTCTAGTCAAAAACTTATGAAACAAGTGATCGGATCTTAAAAAGACTTTTCTGTTTGATACAATAGAACAAGGAAGAAAGTGAAGGATGGAGGTGGCCGGCATGCTTGTCCGTTTGAATCAGGTGCTCGGCCGGGTGATGCCGCTCATTACGCCTGTCAGTGTGCTACTTGGTGTATTATTGGCGGCGTATTTAAAAGATTTCACCTTTTTGGTGCCTTGGGTGTTTGCTGTGATGACATTTTCAGGGAGCTTGTCATCTACTTTTTCAGCTTTAAAACATACGGTGATGCATCCATTGCCTTTGATTTTATCGTTTATGATTTTGCATGTGCTGATGCCCCTTTATGCATGGTCGGCGGGGCATTTGATATTTGCGGGTGATTCTATGACGATCACCGGTTTGACGCTTGCGATGGTGATTCCGACAGGTGTGTCTAGTTTAATATGGGCAGCAATGTATAAAGGGAATGTGGGGTTAACGTTATCTATCATATTAATTGATACATTGCTTTCGCCATTGATTGTGCCAGTAAGCTTGTCAATCTTCGTTGGTACACAGGTCCATATGGACATGGTGGCGATCATGAAAGGACTATTCGGTATGGTGGTGTTGCCCTCTATTTTAGGGATGCTCGTTCGTCAGTATGCAAAGCCATCGGTGACAAAAGCAATGAGTCAGACCTTGGCTCCTTTTTCAAAATTAGGCTTGTTTGTTGTCGTATCGATTAACAGTTCTGTTGTCGCCCCGTATTTGCGTGAACTGGATGCTGCATTTTTTAGCAAAGCAGCGACTGTCTTTTTCATTGCGATGAGTGGGTATGCTTTTGCGTGGTTGATTGGAAAGGCGATGAAATGTACCCAAGGAGAAATTGTGGCGATTGTGTATACGGGCGGTATGCGGAACATTAGCGCGGGTGCTGTGCTTGCCATTAGCTTTTTCCCGCCTGCTGTTGCTGTTCCTGTCGTGATTGGCATGCTGTTTCAGCAAGTGCTTGCAGCCTTGTTTGGCTTTTTACTTCATCGTTTCGAGCTGAAAGTACCTGCTGTGACTAAGTCTTTATCATGAAAAAACCTCCATCCTTTAAGGTGGAGGCTTTTTTGCGATTAATAGATGAGGTATTTCTTCCGTTTCTTTTCGAATGTCTTTAGATCATGGTGGTATTGTTTCATGATGTGTTTGATGGAAGTGCCTTTATTGATTTCTTCTTTGATCCAGCTATTCCCGATGAGTTTATCAAAGCTGCCTGTTTGTAGGAATTGAAAGTCATTAGGATACAAGTCATGTATTGCTTTGATGATAGATAGACCTGTTTTGACTGCTTCGAATGATTTTTGGTCTGTGACATAAAGCTGTACCCCGTGAGACAAAGTCCCGGCATGTTTTGAAAAGGTAGGGGTAAATGAGACAGGTCTAAATTGAACGCCTTTTAGTTTTAACCCATTTAAATGATCTGCTAGCTCATTGCTATTGATATATGGAGCGCCAATGAGTTCGAACGGTTTCGTCGTTCCTCTGCCTTCAGAAACGTTTGTGCCTTCGATTAATCCTGTTGCTGGGTAAACAAAGGTACTATCAACGGTCGGCATATTAGGTGAAGGGAGGACGAACGGCAGCTTCGTGTCATCGAACGTCATGGATCGTTTCCAATGTTTCATTTTGATCACTTTTACATCAGCGTTGATATGAAACTCTTTGTTAAACATGTATGCAAGTTCTCCAGTCGTCATCCCATGTCTTAATGGGATGGGATAGAGACCTACAAAAGAGGCGTGTTCTGGCTCTAATACGGGTCCTTCTACTTTTAGCCCGCCTATTGGGTTTGGACGATCTAAGACAACAAATGGAATGTTGTTTTCCTTAGCTGCTTCCATTGCATACGCCATCGTGTAAATATAGGTGTAATAACGAGTACCAACGTCTTGAATATCAAATAGCAGGACATCTACATTTTTGAGCATTTCAGGAGTTGGCTTTCTTGTTTTTCCATAAAGAGAGTAAACAGGCAGGCCCGTTTTTTCGTCGGTATACGATTCGACGCCTTCTCCTGCTTGTGCATCACCACGGACGCCATGTTCAGGCCCATACAAGGCAGTCAGTTTGATATCGGGGTGTTCAAATAGCAGATCGACACTGCTTTTCATGTTTGCATCAATGCCTGTAGGATTCGTAATAAGCCCTACTTTTTTCCCTTTAAGCCAAGAGAGGTTACTTGAGAGTAATGTTTCGATACCTGTTTTGACTGTTGCTTTTTTTCCTTTTGTATCTGTTCGTTCTGAATCTGCGGGGGAGGCGGCGGTCAATGTGCTGATCATGAGAATGCTAGCGAGTATCAAGCTTGCTGTCTTTTTCAAGAGAATCCCTCCTATTTGATCTGTTTGCCTTTTAAATTGAGTCCATAGCCAAATGGGTAAAGGGTTTGATTAGGATGAGTGACTGATGGGATAGCGACGGGCAATTTCCCTTTAGGTGAGGCCGCTCCAAAAATCACTTCTAGTCCCGCAGGAATATTCGGTTGATTGAATTGTCCGTTTGAGTACCCTTTAAAACCGTACACAGCCAGTAAGGCGTCGGCTTCTTCAAAATTTGCCGCATCATAAGGGTTTCGGAGACTCATGATGACCAATTTTTTGTTTTGTGCTGATGCTTCTTTCATGACAGCACGAGGGAAGGCCGTTGCCCATTTTTTCGGATCCTGTACACCGTCATCAATGACGCCATCATTCACAGCCGGGTCATTTTGGACAACGTAAGAGCCGGTAATGACATAGTCAGCATCTTGAATGAGTTTGGCTGTTTCTTTGGAGAAGCTCTTATCTGCAAATGCGTATGATTGGATTTGCACAGGTTTAATCTTTTTCTGTTTGATCAGAGATTCAATTGTGACGGACATTGCTTTTGTTTGATCTTCGTATGGTGCCATGAGTACGATTTTGTCATTCTTTTTAGGCTTAAAAGGCAAGGTTTTGTCGTTGTTTTTAAGGAGAGTGATTCCTTCACGTGCCATTTTTTGTTCTGCTTTTCGGTGCGACTTTTGACCAACGAGCTGTGTGGCTTTTTTGATTTTCTTCTCAAGGCTTACTGATTTATTGGCGGAAATGATGCCGCGTTTGATCTTTAATTGAAGGATTTTTTCGACAGATTGATTGATCTGAGATATCGGAATTTCGTTTGTGAGAACTGCTCTTTTTAAAGCATTGAACACATTCTCTAGGTTTTTTTCTGTCTTTAAGGACGTGACAGGTGCTGGCATGAGGGCAATGTCGACGCCTGCTTTAATAGCCATTACCACAGCTTCTTCCTGTCCGAAGTTATCTGCAATCGCTTTCATATTGAGGGCGTCTGTTACAACCACTCCTTGAAAGCCCATGTCTTCTTTTAATAAATTTGTGATGACTTTTTTTGATAAGGTTGCTGGAACCATAATGTCCTCGCCATCTTTTTTGCTTTTATACGTTGTGTCATCAATGGCTGGGAATTGAACATGAGCAGTCATGACCATATCTGCCCCTGCGTTGATTGCTTGTTGAAATGGATACAGCTCCACCTTTTTAAGACGATCTAGATCATGTTCGACAAGCGGAAGACCGTAGTGACTATCAACAGCTGTATCACCATGTCCCGGGAAATGCTTTAATGTGGAAATGGTCTTTTCCTTTTGAAGTCCTTTCATGGTTTGCAGACCAAGTCTTGTGACAAGTTCAGGGTCAGAGCTAAAGGAACGGACACCGATGACGGGGTTATTCGGGTTATTATTTACATCAAGAACAGGAGAGAAATTTGTATTGATACCTAGAGCGTTTAATTCTTTGCCGATGATTTTTCCAGTGTCATAAGCATTTTTCTTACTTCGAGAGGCACCAATCGACATATTTCCTGGGAAATGTGTTCCCTTTTGTAGTCTTGTGACGATTCCGCCTTCTTGATCAATGGAAATGAGTAAAGGAATGTTGGGTGATGCTTGTTGAAATTCATGTGTGAGTTTGACGGTTTGTTTCGTATCAACGACATTTTCTGCAAATAAGATGACACCGCCTAAATGATATTTCTCTACAAGGTGAGAAACTTCTTTATTCATTTTTGTGAAGCCTGTAGGAGCGGATTCACCTTCTGCTTGCCAATTGCGAAAGTCTGGCATGAGCATTTGGCCAATTTTTTCATCCAAGGACATGTCCTGAACCATTTGTTTGGCAGTTGGGAGAGGGGCGGAGCTCACCTTTTCCGTTGGAATGGAAGAGGTGAGCAGGGCCAAAACGAGTGCAGCGGGGAACAGAGCTTTTAACATCGAATTCCTCCTTTTACTTAAAAGATTCGTAGATTGCAGTCATGATGCTTCCATAAGTACCAGTTGGGAAAAGGTCACCTTCAAATTGATTTGGGTTGACTTCAGGTGAAACGACGGGTGAATGCTTTTTATTTGTCAGCAAGACGACGCCTAGATTGTGTTTTGGATCAATCAATGTCATCGTTCCGGTCCAGCCTGTGTGTCCATAGGCTTCTTTACTTGCGTATTTTCCAAACATCCATTCCATGTCAGTATTGCCGTTTTTCCGCCAGCCTAGCCCGTAAGTTGGGTTCGTGTCTGATGATTCCGTAAAGAGATCGATAGAAGCTTGGTCAAAGATGGTTGTTTTCCCATAGCCTCCTTTATTGAGCATCAGCTGAAGCAGTACGGCCATATCTGATGTATTAGAGAAAAGTCCAGCATGTCCGGAGACACCTGCCATTGAGTAATAGGCTTTCTCATCGTGGATTTCACCTAGCAAGGTATACCTGCGAATGTTTTCAAAATCAATGACACCATCTCTTGTATTGCCTAGACGCTCGGTTGCTGCAAAATGCTTTGGCTTGAATCCCTTTTTCAGCGGATTGAACATGGTATGTTTTAGACCAAGCGGTCGATAAATCGTCGACTCTACATATTGATCAAGTGGCATACCGGTTTTTTTCTCAATGATCATGCCTAACAGCATGTAATCAATATCACTATAAATATGCTGAGTGCCTGGCTTGTATTGCAGAGGCACCTTTGGCAGCCATTTCATGGTTGTTTGTCTATCTTGAGAGAAAAAAGAGCCCGCTTGCTCTTTGCTATAAAATAAAACACTGGAAGGCAGTCCGGCAGAATGGGTGAGAAGATCCTTGACTCGAAGCTGATCTTTGCCGGTTACCTTTGCATCTGGTTCATCTTGAAAGTCTGGCAGGATGGTTTGTATTTTTTCATTTACATCTAGTTTTTGTTCATATACTAGCTTTTGCAGGGCATAGTTGGTGGCATACATTTTTGTATTGGATGCCAAATCGAACAGTGTGTTCTTTTTCATTTTCTTATAGAATTTGAGTTCTGTTGCCCCTTTATATTTTTGTCTGTAGCCATAGGCTTTTTGATGGACGACCTGACCATCCTTGATAATGATGAGTGCTGCCCCTGGAAATCCTGCTTTGATATCGTTTTGAATCATGTGATCAACCTTCCTAAGCTGCCTAGAAGAAAAACCTACTTGTTCCGGTCGTTTTGCTTTTTTTAAGACGGGATATTCTTCAGGTGCTGTTTTAGACAAAGACGATACAGGATGGGAGCTAGTTGCAAATGTTTGTACTGGTAACCCAAGGAGCATGAACAGACTTGTGATGATGAGAAAATATTTCTTCAAGAGCTAGACCTCCTATTGCTTATTTTCCTCGAATTCAACAGCCATATCATCATGAAATCCGAATAAGTATGTGAAGATAAATCCAGCGACATATGCAATGAAGAGTCCTATTAAGTAAAGTAGCATTTGATGTGTGTGAACGATAAAGGTTAATGGGAGACCTGATACCCCGATTGCTTTAGTGGCGATTTGGAAATAGGCTTGAAATGCTCCGCCGATTCCAGCGCCTAGACAAGCAGTGAGGAAGGGTCTTCCGAGCGGGAGTGTGACACCGAAAATGAGCGGTTCTCCAATTCCAAGCATTCCTGAAGGAAGTCCGCCTGCAATGGCTCTTTTCAGCTTTTTCTTTTTTGTTTTCATATAAATGGCAAAGGCAGCACCGACCTGTCCTGCGCCTCCCATAGCGAGGATTGGCAGAAGCGGGTCATCTCCAATTGAATTAATCAGTTCCATATGAATAGGTGTTAGGCCTTGGTGAAGTCCAGTGACAACAAGAGGAAGGAAGGTCGCACCAAGAACAAATCCGGCAAAAATACCGCCAATGTTTAATAGATAAGTAAGTCCAGAGGTGATGGCATCAGATATAAATCCGCCGACTGGCATGAAGATAACGTACGTGAAAATGCCTGTAATGAGTAGTGTGATGGTTGGTGTGACGATGATATCGAGTGATTGCGGGACGAAGCGTCTGATCCGGGTCTCAACAAGTGCCATAAAAATAGCTGCAAGAAGAACACCGATAAGTCCGCCTCTACCTGGTAGAATATTAGTGCCAAATAACATAATATCAGCGGCAGCTGGGTTAATGATGAGAATACCTGCTAATGCGCCTAATGCAGGAGAGCCACCAAATTCTTTTGCGGCGTTTGTTCCTACTAATATACCGAGATAAGCAAACAAACCTGAGCCTATAACGGTTAGGATAATCGCAGCTTGAGATTTTTCATCAAGCCAGCCTGCTTGCACGACCGCTTTTGTAATACCCGTTATAAGACCCGATGCAACGAGTGCTGGAATAATGGGAATGAAAATGCTGGCGATCCGCCGTAAGAACAGCTTGAATGGTGTGCGGTTCTTTTGTGAAATGGCTTGTTTGTTTTTCTGTGCTTCGTTGTTTAAGTCATATGAACCTGAGGCATTGAGCAGTTGTTCAAATGCACTTGATACTTGGTTGACAACACCTGTGCCTAAAATGATTTGCAGTGTTTCCGCTTCGACGACGCCAATGACGCCATCGAGTTCTTTGATCGCGGTGGTTTGCACTTTTTCACGATCAATGGGTGTAATTCGGAGACGTGTCATACAATGTGTGTGGGAAGAGATGTTTTCAGAACCACCACAGAGTGAAAGGATTTCTTTCGCCAACTGCTGATATTTTTTTTGATGACTCATGTTGAATCCCCCTTTGTTTTTCGTTTCATGGAGCGGATGGCATGCCTTGTTTTGTCAATATATTGTGCTGTCTGTTCATATTGACGGGAGGCTAAACTGAGGAACAAGACATCGATTAAATAGAGCTGTGCCATTCTAGAGGAAGTGGCAGCACTGCGAAAAGGTGCTTCATTGGAACCGGACGTTGATAGATGGACATCACACAATGCAGAAACGCTTGTATGCCCTGGATGCGTTAAAGCAATGGTTTTCACTTCATTTTCTTTTGCGAGCTGAAGGGCTTGGATGATGTCTAATGTTTCTCCTGAGAAGGATATACCGAACACAATGTCATTCTTTCCAGCATTTGCGATGACCGTAGATGCGATGTGCATGTCAGTGAAGGCAGTGGCTGCATAATTGATTCTGAGAAATTTCTGCTGGGCATCAGCTGCGACGATGCCAGATGCACCCACACCGATAAAATGGATTTGGTTTGCATTCAGCAGCAGTTGAACAGCTTTTTCTAAAGCTTCTACATTTAAAATAGAGGCTGTATCTTTGATCGATTGAATGGTGTTTCCTGCTGTCTTTTGAATAATGGATTGAAGTGGTTCATCTTGTTCGATATCCCGGTAGCCTTGTTTATCAGTGTGCATTAAGTCTCCAGCGATCCGCATTTTCAAATCGTGATAGCCATCCAGCCCGAGAGACTTACAGAGGCGGATGACGGCAGAGCTGCTTGCACCGGCAGCCTGACTGATTTCATGCACTGTGCTTTTAATGACTTTGTCAGGATGGGCAAGGATATAGTCTGCAATGATTTTTTCAGATTGGGGAAGCTTTGATTTCATTGTGTGTAGTAGGGTGAGTCCGCCTGCTGACATGAGTTTCCTCCTTTAAGATTGATGACGTAAGATGGCTTTGTCGATGTGACCATCTGCTTTGTTGAGCAGGTCTTTGGCTGTCTTTTTATCTGTTTTGGTTTGGAGCATGACGATGGCTGTTTTAACTTCTAAATCGGCTGCTTCAAGGGCTTTTACGGCTTGTTCGTAGGAAGCATTGGTCACATGCTGAATGATGGTGATGGCGCGTTCTTTTAGTTTATGATTGCTTACTTTTACATCTACCATCAGGTTTTCATATACTTTGCCTTGTCTGATCATGACAGAGGTGGAAAGCATATTTAAAATCATTTTATGAGCGGATGCGGCTTTCATTCGTGTTGACCCAGTGATGGCTTCTGGTCCTACGACGACTTCAATGGCGCAGTCTGCTAGTTCGCTAATCTCTGCTTGTTCATTGCAGCTGAGGGCTACTGTTTTTGCTCCAATGGTTTTAGCATAGTTTAAAGCGCCAATGATATAGGGTGTTCTACCGCTCGCCGCGATGCCGACAACTGTATCTTTTGATGTCAGGTGGATGTGTTCTAAATCTTTTTGACCAGCTTCTTCACTGTCTTCCACATCTTCTGCTGCATGTGAAAAGGCAGAGTCTCCACCGGCCATGATGCCTACGATGACATCAGGTGAAATGCTATAGGTAGGTGGACATTCGACCGCATCCATTACCCCAATTCTGCCGCTTGTTCCAGCGCCTAGATAAATGAGTCTGCCCCCATTCGAGATGGATTCAAAGGCAAAGTCACTTGCTGTCTTTACGTCTGGAAGGACACGGTTGACGGCTTGAGCGACCTTCATATCTTCCGCATTTATCATTTGGAGTATTTCTAGCGGGCTTGCTTGTGAAATTCCCATGGTGTTAGGGTTTCTTGATTCTGTTGTCAAAGAACGCAGTTGAGATGGCTGCATGTGACATACCTCCTTATTTCTTCATTTTCAGTATATTGAGTATGACATGAAATTTCAATATTATATTTAAATACTGAAATTATATTTCAGTCGAAATGTTGTGCTGATGAGGGTTGAATAGTTAGAAAATAAAAAAAATAAAAATCCCCTTTACAAAAGGGGGACAACCTGTATATAATAACTTTTGTCAGCTTCACGGAAACAGTAAACTTGACAAACTGGCCCGTTGGTCAAGCGGTTAAGACACCGCCCTTTCACGGCGGTAACACGGGTTCGAATCCCGTACGGGTCACCATCATGTGGAGGATTAGCTCAGCTGGGAGAGCATCTGCCTTACAAGCAGAGGGTCGGCGGTTCGAGCCCGTCATCCTCCACCATATGCCGGTGTAGCTCAACTGGTAGAGCAACTGACTTGTAATCAGTAGGTTGGGGGTTCAAGTCCTCTTGCCGGCACTGTTTTTCTTTTATCAATTCCATATGTGGAGGGGTAGCGAAGTGGCTAAACGCGGCGGACTGTAAATCCGCTCCCTCCGGGTTCGGCGGTTCGAATCCGCCCCCCTCCACCATTTTTGGGCTATAGCCAAGCGGTAAGGCAACGGACTTTGACTCCGTCATGCGTTGGTTCGAATCCAGCTAGCCCAGTTAAGACACCTTTTTTAAAAAGGTGTCTTTTTTTTATTTTGACGATTGGAATGTATAACTATTCAAAATATTGTTGAGTTGAGTCAAAAGGTACCGAGAAAGTAAAATATAAGCATGAACGGAAAGGGGATGTACATATGGGAGATCAAAAGAAGGTCACGATTGTCGGGGTGCCGATGGATCTCGGTCAAATGAGAAGAGGCGTTGATATGGGGCCGAGTGCCATTCGCTGTGCTGGCGTAAAAGAAAAATTGGAATCGCTTTCATTTGGTGTCGAGGATTTAGGGGATATTCCTGTTGAGCAAAGGGATGATGAGAAAGGTCTCTATACAAGTGAAAAACTGAAAAACTTAACGGAGAATGCTGGCGCAAACCAGCTTCTTGCTGAAAAGGTTAGCAGTATTGTGCAGTCCGGTTCGTTTCCGCTGATTTTAGGCGGGGATCATAGCATTGCAATTGGTACACTAGCCGGTGTAGCCAAGCATTATGAAAATTTGGGTGTCATTTGGTATGATGCACACGGTGATTTAAATACAGAGGAAACCTCTCCTTCTGGGAATATTCATGGGATGCCACTTGCTGTCAGTCTCGGTCTTGGGCATGCTGATCTAACGAATATTGGCGGTTATGCGCCAAAAGTAAAGCCTGAGAATGTGATCTTGATTGGTGCTCGTTCTTTAGATGAAGGAGAGCGGGCATTGATTAGAGAAAAAGGCATTAAAGTGTATACGATGCATGAAATTGATCGATTAGGGATGACGAGAGTAATGGAGGAAGCCATTGCGTATTTAAAAGAAAGAACAGATGGTGTTCATTTGTCGCTTGATTTAGACGGCCTTGATCCAGCGGAGTGCCCTGGCGTGGGAACGCCGGTTGCTGGCGGCATCAGTTATAGAGAGAGTCATCTTGCAATGGAGCTTTTAGAGGAAGCAGGGATTTTGACATCTGCTGAGTTTGTTGAGGTGAATCCGGTATTAGATGAGAAAAATAAAACAGCAGAAGCGGCAGTTGCATTAATTGGTTCTTTAATGGGTGAAAAGCTATTATAGAGCGGGACTTGTTCCCGTTCTTTTTTTAATTTTGGGGAAATTTAAGGATATGTTAAGGTTTTTACCGGCTGATAAGCGTAACATGCTGTCAAAAATTTGTTACACTATTTTTTAGAGGAGAATGAAACCTTTTGGAACGAGGTTCGTATACATAAAGACCGGTGAAGGCAGAGGTTGAATATACTATGGAAACAATGATTAAAAAGAGAATTAAGCAAGTGAAAAAAGGCGACCAGAACGCATTTGCAGACATCGTAGACCTGTATAAAGACAAAATTTATCAGCTGTGCTATCGTATGCTTGGGAATGCACATGAAGCAGAAGATATTGCGCAGGAGGCGTTTATTCGTGCCTATGTGAATATTGAGAGCTTTGATGTGAATCGTAAGTTTTCCACGTGGCTGTACCGCATTGCAACCAACCTGACCATCGACCGTATTCGTAAAAAAAAGCCGGATTATTATTTAGATGCAGAGGTGGCAGGGACAGAAGGACTGAATATGTATTCTCAAATTGCGGCTGACGGCATTTTGCCAGAGGACGAGGTGGTGTCGCTTGAATTATCGAGCACCATTCAGCAAAAAATTTTAAGATTACCCGATAAATATCGCTCGGTCATCGTATTAAAGTATATTGATGAACTCTCGTTAAAAGAAATTAGTGAGATTCTGAATATACCAGTTGGTACGGTGAAAACGAGAATACACAGGGGTAGAGAGGCTCTCCGGAAACAGTTGAGAGACCTTTGAGTGAGGTGATTTTGATGAGCTGTCAGGAAAAAATCGTCCTGCTTATGCATCAGTATTTAGACGGGGACATAGAGCCCGAAGATGAAAAAGAATTAAAGAGCCATCTGCAATCGTGTGAGGAATGCCGTACTCATTTTCAACAAATTGAGAAATCCATCGCGCTCGTGCAGAGTACATCTCATATAGAAGCACCATCTGATTTCACTGCAAAGGTGATGGCAGGTCTTCCAAAGGAGAAAAAGCGTGTGTCGATTCAAAGATGGATCAAAGCTCATCCGCTAATGGTCGCCGCTGCCCTCTTTGTCATATTGATGGGAGGCAGTCTGTTTACAAGCTGGAATACGGATCATAATTTCAGTGTGTCAAAGCAGCCGAATCTCGTGGTTGAAAATGATACAGTGACGGTACCTAAAGGGGAAACCGTTAAAGGTGACGTCACTGTGAAAAATGGCAAGCTGATTGTAGAAGGCAAGGTTGATGGGAACGTAACAGTCGTCAATGGAGAACAGCTGACTGCTTCTGCCGGACAAGTCACTGGTCAAATCAATGAAATTAATGAAGTGTTTGATTGGGTTTGGTACAAAATGAAGTCTACAGCACAAGACGTGATGCGGGTCATTGGACCAGAGGAGCAAAAGTAAATCAAACAGTTTGAGAGCAGTCTCTAAGGGGACTGCTCTTTTTCTATTGATGGACAGACTTGAATGCCAGCCAGATATGGCAACTATTTTCCTTGCTGAAACAAAATGTGGTATAATAGCCACGCTATGTACTTACACATAGGCTCTTTTTTTATAAAAAATGAATCGAACGAAGAATAACTGAAAATTCTGGAGGACGAGGAAATGGCTTTAGGGGATATTCCTTTTTTGCAGTACCTCGGTAATGCTGTTGATATTCTCGTTGTTTGGTATGTGATATATAAATTAATGATGGTCATCCGCGGAACAAAAGCGGTTCAGCTTTTAAAGGGAATTGTTGTCATTGTTCTCGTCAGGATGGGAAGTGCGTATCTCGGTCTTAACACACTTCAATGGCTGATGGATCAAGCGATTACGTGGGGGTTCCTTGCGATCATTATTATTTTTCAGCCAGAGCTAAGGAGAGCGCTTGAGCAGCTTGGGCGCGGCCGTTTCTTCTCTAGAAGCGGAACACCTGTAGAGGAACAGCAGCAGAAAACGATCGAGGCAATTACAAAAGCAATTAACTATATGGCAAAACGAAGAATAGGCGCGCTGTTAACGATTGAGCGCGATACTGGGATGAATGATTACATAGAGACCGGAATTCCTTTAAATGCAAAGGTCAGTTCTGAGCTGCTGATTAATATCTTCATTCCGAATACACCGCTTCATGACGGCGCTGTGATTATGAAGCGTGATGAGATTGCAGCTGCAGCGTGTTATTTACCGCTGTCTGAAAGTCCTTTTATCTCTAAGGAGCTCGGTACACGTCACCGCGCGGCAGTTGGTATTAGTGAAGTAACGGACAGTTTAACCGTCATTGTCTCCGAGGAGACAGGCGGCATTAGTGTCGCAAGAAATGGTGATCTCCATCGAGAATTGACAGAAGAAGCGCTTGAAGAAATGCTGATTGCTGAGTTTAGTAAGAACAGCAAAGATGCTTCCTCGACCAAATGGTATTGGAGGGGCAAGAAAAATGGATAAGATTTTGAATAATCGCTGGGCCGTTAAGTTTCTTGCATTGGTCTTCGCTTTATTGCTGTATGGTGCAGTTAATTCAGCGCAAGCGCCCACGCCGAAAAAAATCGGTGAATCCTTTTTCCCAACATCGACAACAGACGAAGCAACCTTAACGGACATTCCTGTTAAAGCGTATTATGATGACGAAAAGTATGTAGTCACTGGTGTGCCGCAGACAGTCAATGTCACGATTAAAGGATCAACTAGTGCTGTGAAAACAGCAAGACAAACGAAAAATTTTGAAATTTACGCAGATATGCAAAACCTGACGACAGGTACACATAAAGTCGAATTGAAGGCAAGAGATGTATCGAAAGGAATCACGTTAACGATTAATCCGTCTGTGACGACTGTGACGATACAAGAAAAAACGACAGCTGAATTCCCTGTTGAAACTGAATTTTATAATCAAAATAAAATCAAAGACGGCTATTCACCAGAGCAGCCTATTGTGAATCCGAAAAATGTCACGGTTACTGGCTCAAAAGACGTGATCGACAAAATTTCTGTCATTAAAGCATTTGTGAACTTAGAGGATGTCGATCAGCAAATTGAGAAAGAAGCGAAGCTCACTGTGTATGATAGCAGTGGGAATGAGCTACCAGTCGAAGTGAGTCCGTCTGTGGTAGATATTACGGTCCCGATTACGAGTCCAAGCAAGAAAGTTCCGTTTAAGATTGAGCGGACGGGCAGCTTGCCAGATGGGATCAGTATCTCAAGCATCGAGACAAGCCCAAGTGAGGTGACAGTCTACGGTTCTCAAAAGGTGCTGGATGCACTTGATTTTATTGACGGCGTTAAGCTCGACCTAAGCAAGATTAAAGATGATACAGAGATTGATGCCGACATTCCACTGCCAGATGGTGTGAAAAAGGTATCGCCTGAAACTGTTAAGATCAAAGTGAAGGTTGCAACAGCTGAAGAAAAAAAGATCGATAATGTCCCAATTTCTGTCGTGGGTCTGAGCAAGGATCTTAGCTCTGCATTTGTGAGTCCGTCTTCAGGGCGTCTCACACTAACAGCAAAAGGTTCAAAGAGTGCAATTGATAAACTAAAGGCTTCAGATATTGAAGCCTATATCAATGTGGGGGACTTAAACGAAGGAACACATGAGGTCAAAGTACAAGTGAATGGCCCTCAAAATGTGACTTGGACATTATCTAGATCGAAGGTCAAAGTGAAACTGACTTCTACTGATACAGAAGATCAGCCGGCTTCTACGAATGATCGGAAAGATCAATCATCCGATGATGATCAGGAAGAGAAGAGTCAAAAGGAATCAACACAAGATAAAGCAAAAAAAGAATCAAGTCAAAGACAGCGGGTCAAAGAAGATAATAAAGAGGACGCAGCGTCCTCTTGAATGGTAAAAAAGGAGCGATTGAAACATGGGCAAGTACTTTGGAACTGATGGTGTAAGGGGTGTGGCTAATAGCGAATTAACGCCAGAGCTCGCATTTAAAATTGGGAGATTTGGCGGCTATGTGCTCACGAAGGATAAAGAACGTCCAAAGGTACTCGTTGGACGAGACACGCGTGTATCTGGTCATATGTTAGAAGGAGCACTCGTAGCAGGCTTACTTTCAATTGGGGCTGAAGTCATGCGTTTAGGTGTGATCTCAACACCTGGTGTGTCTTATTTAACGAAGGCAATGGATGCAGAAGCAGGTGTCATGATTTCAGCTTCGCATAACCCAGTTCAAGACAACGGAATTAAATTTTTCGGTGGTGATGGTTTTAAACTGTCAGATGAACAGGAAAATGAAATTGAGCAGCTAATGGATCAGCCAGTTGATCAGCTGCCACGTCCGGTTGGGGCCGATCTTGGAACCGTGAATGACTACTTTGAAGGCGGTCAGAAGTACTTGCAATTCTTGAAGCAGACAGCGGACGAGGATTTCACAGGCATTCACGTAGCGCTTGATTGTGCACACGGCGCAACATCTTCTCTTGCGACACATTTATTTGCGGATTTAGATGCAGATGTGTCAACAATGGGAACATCACCAAACGGATTGAATATCAACGATGGCGTAGGTTCTACTCATCCAGAGGCACTTTCTGCTTTTGTGAAAGAAAAAGGAGCGGATATTGGTCTTGCGTTTGATGGCGACGGCGACCGCTTAATTGCAGTCGATGAAAAAGGTGATATTGTAGACGGCGATCAAATTATGTACATATGTGCACGTTATCTAAAGGGTGAAGGCCGATTGAAGGACGACACGGTCGTGTCAACGGTCATGAGTAACCTTGGATTCTATAAAGCGCTTGAGAAGCAAGGCATTAAGAGCATTCAAACCGCTGTTGGTGACCGCTATGTGGTCGAGGCGATGAAAAAGGATGGCTATAATGTCGGAGGCGAGCAGTCAGGCCACTTGATTTTCCTTGATTACAATACGACAGGTGATGGTATGCTTTCTGCGATCATGCTGGTGAATACACTAAAAGCAACAGGGAAAACATTATCAGAGCTTGCAGCTGAAATGGAGAAATTTCCGCAGCTTCTAGTGAATGTAAAGGTATCTGATAAATATAAAGTGGAAGAAAATGAAAAAGTAAAAGCTGTGATCCAAGAGGTTGAAAAAGAGATGAACGGTGACGGACGCATCCTTGTTCGTCCATCAGGAACAGAACCGCTTGTACGTGTCATGGCAGAGGCGAAAACAAAAGAGCTGTGTGATGAATACGTGGCTCGCATTACGGCTGTTGTCAAAGAAGAAATGGGTATTGAGTAATCGATCAAAGCAAATCGCAAAGTAGCGGTTTGCTTTTTTTCGAATAAACGTCATAAGAGGCTGGTCTAGTACGAATGATATAAGCGAGGGCAATTTGCTGCTTGCTTTCATACATAAGAGAGCACATCGAAGGTAGAACGTGACAAGCCTCATCGCATATAGTGTAGGGAGGTCTTACTTTCTCACATGAAAGGGATCACCCGCTAAATTGTGATTGACGGAGGTCAGACCTTATAGTACAATCATCCTTGTGTTACTGGATTTTTATTCTAGCAGGAAAGGCAGGGTAGATGTTCAGCCACTCTTATAATTATAGCGCCCGAACTAAGCGATCGAACGACAGATGCTTAGTTGACGAGGATGGAGGTTATCGAATTTTTCGGCGGATGCCTCCCGGCTGATCAAATATAGAGATCACAGCCGTAAGTGTTTCTTTAAAGCAAAGAGGTGACTCTTTGTACAAAGGGAATACACATGATCTCCCAAAATAAACATGTAGAGAGGGACGAAGAAATGTCCCTTCTATTTTAGTAGGCTTTCTTTGTCCCTTTCACATGATCGGGAGGAAGAATATTTATGTGTGGAATCGTAGGTTATATTGGTCAGAATGATGCGAAGGAAATCTTATTAAAAGGTTTAGAGAAGCTTGAGTACCGTGGGTATGACTCAGCAGGTATCGCTGTGGCAAACGAAGATGGCGTGCATGTGTTCAAAGAAAAAGGACGTATCGCTGAGCTTCGTGAAGTCGTTGATGCAAACGTGGCATCTTCAGCAGGAATTGGACATACACGCTGGGCAACACACGGTGTACCAAGCCATCTAAATGCGCATCCGCATCAAAGTGCTTCTGGCCGTTTTACGCTTGTTCATAACGGTGTCATCGAGAACTATGTACAATTGACACGCGAATATTTACAAGACGTCACACTAAAAAGCGACACAGATACAGAGGTTGTTGTTCAAGTCATCGAACAATTTGTGAACAGAGGTCTTGATACAGAGGAAGCTTTCCGTCAAACGCTTCTTCAACTAAAAGGCTCTTACGCAATTGCCCTTTTCGATAACGAAAACAAAGAAACAATCTATGTGGCGAAAAACAAAAGCCCATTATTGGTTGGTTTCGGCGAAGATTTCAACGTTGTGGCTTCTGACGCAATGGCGATGCTTCAAGTAACAAACGAATATGCGGAATTAATGGATAAAGAAATGGTCATTGTTACTAAAGACGAGGTTATTATTAAAAACCTTGACGGTGATATTATGACACGTCCTTCTTATATCGCTGAGCTGGATGCAAGCGACATTGAGAAAGGCACATATCCTCACTACATGTTAAAAGAAACGGATGAACAGCCGCTTGTTATGCGCAAAATCATCCAAGAATATCAAGACGAAAACGGCAAGTTGTCAGTCGCTGGCGATATCGCAAGCGCAGTAGCAGAAGCAGACCGCATCTATATTGTGGCTTGCGGAACGAGCTACCATGCTGGACTTGTTGGTAAACAATACATTGAAGACTGGGCGAAAGTACCTGTAGAAGTCCATGTAGCAAGTGAATTCTCTTACAACATGCCGCTTCTATCGAAAAAACCGTTGTTCATCTTCCTTTCTCAATCTGGGGAGACTGCGGACAGCCGTGCTGTACTTGTTCAAGTCAAAGAACTTGGTCATAAAGCATTAACGATCACAAACGTACCAGGATCTACGCTTTCTCGTGAAGCAGACTTCACATTGCTTCTTCATGCAGGACCAGAAATCGCAGTGGCTTCAACAAAAGCCTACACTGCACAAATCGCTGTTCTTGCGATCCTTGCATCTGTTGCAGCTGAATTAAATGGTCAATCTCTTGACTTTGATCTTGTGAAAGAGCTTGGGATTGTAGCAAACGCAATGGAAGCCCTTGTCGATCAAAAGGATGAAATGGAACAAATCGCTCGTGATTTCTTCACAGTGACACGTAACGCATTCTTTATCGGAAGAGGACTTGACTACTATGTGTGCCTTGAAGGTTCACTCAAACTAAAAGAGATCTCTTACATCCAAGCAGAAGGATTTGCTGGCGGAGAACTCAAACACGGCACGATTGCTTTAATTGAAGAAGGCACACCGGTCATTGCCCTTGCCACGCAAGAGCATGTGAACCTCAGCATTCGCGGTAACGTCAAAGAAGTCGTTGCACGCGGCGCAAACCCTTGTGTCATCTCACTAAAAGGCCTAGAAGACGAAGGCGATCGTTTCGTCCTTCCAGCTGTACACCCAGCACTTGCACCACTTGCATCTGTTGTTCCATTACAGCTAATCGCTTACTACGCAGCCCTTCACCGCGGGTGTGATGTGGATAAACCACGTAACCTTGCGAAGAGTGTGACGGTGGAGTAGGTTTTAAATAAAATCGGTTTTTTGATACCCCTTTTAGATATAATTGTCTAAAGGGGTATTTTTGTGTCAATAGAACTAGCAGTTGAAAGATTTAAGCTGAACTTTGATTGATAGATACTATTTCCATGTTGCTATTATGATAAATATTCTTAGGGGGAAATATTATTTTTATTCGATACGTAAAAAAAGAAAAATGGGGAATTGTTTTTTTCTTCATTGGTTATATTGCATTGTTTATCATTTCTTATTGTTTAATTGGTGGTCCTGTCTCAAGTGGAGGACCAATAGGTGTATTCCTTGGATTTTGTATTGTTCAATTTCTTAAATATAGAGCTTTCAAAAAAGATGAAAGAAATAATAAAGGCATATATCATCGTTTATAAGTTATATTTTTAACACATTATACTAAGTGCATAATGAGAGAGCGTCCCCTTGAGAAAGCGTGACAGTTTAAATATTTAACGAAGAAAGAGAGCAGACACATGACCAAACATAAAATTTACACAATGAGCTTTGCAAAGGTCTATCCTCTCTACATCGCAAAGGCAGAGAGAAAAGGACGAACGAAGGCTGAGGTTGATACGATTATTTGTTGGTTAACAGGCTACAGTCCAGAAGAGCTTGAGGAACAGTTGGACAAGCAGATAGACATTGAAACTTTTTTTGCCGAGGCTCCTGAGCTTCATCCTTCCCGCAGTTTAATCAAAGGAGTCATCTGTGGTGTACGGGTAGAGGACATTGAGGAAGAAACCATGAAAAACATTCGGTATCTAGATAAGCTGATTGATGAGTTAGCCAAGGGAAAGAAAATGGAAAAGATTTTGCGAGATTCGTCATGATCATCACAAGCAAGCCCAGTGAATAACCTTCACTGGGCTTTTTTATATTTATAGACCATTCGACCAATAAAAATAAAATCCATTTGAACGAATTCTCTCTTCATGTCGTCAAAAGAAGTAATACCAAAACAAATTGACGTTTGAAAAGGGAGTGGCGTGTATGGATATGAAGATGATTTTACCTCTTATTTTGCTACAAGCGATTTTAATGGTGATTGGTTTGTTTGATTTGTTGAAAAGAGATCCGTCGAGAATCAGGGGAGAGGTGAAGTGGGTTTGGGCTTTGGTGATTGTGTTTGTGGCGAGTGCCGGTCCTATTGCGTATTTCATTTTTGGTCGTAAACAATCTTAAAAAAGGGGAGGGATTCGCTTGAATATGTTGGAGTGTTACGGGCTGACGAAATCGTATGGACGGCATGAAGTGTTAAAAGATGTCTCGTTTTCTGTTGGGGAGGTTGGATGTGTTGGCTTTTTAGGAGCCAATGGAGCGGGGAAGACAACGACGATCCGGATTTTGACGGGGCTTGCTCGTCCTACGTCTGGCGTTGTGAAGGTGGCAGGTTTTGATGTCACAAAGGACATGGATCAAATCAGTCAGGTGATGGGGTACTGTCCTCAGCATCCTGCATTTTATCAAGATATGACGGGGCAGGAGTGGATGCATTGGGTTGGCGGGTTATTTCATTTAGAGAAAAACATCATTCGTTCCAAAACAGAGGAGCTGTTGAAGCTTTGCCGTGTGTATGAGGCGAAGGATCGCGTTATTGGCAGCTATAGTGGAGGCATGAAGCAGAGGCTTGCTATTGCACAGGCGCTGATCAATAGACCGAAGGTTCTGATCTTGGATGAACCTGTGTCTGCACTTGATCCCATGGGGAGAAAAGACATCCTGACTTTGATTGAGCGTCTAAAGCATGAGATGCTGATCTTTATGTCGACCCATATTTTAGATGACATTGAACGTGTGGCTGATCATATTATCATGATCAACAGCGGCAAAATTGAAATGTCCTCTTCGATGAAACAGATCAAAGAAGACTATATCCAGCCAATGATTGAATTTCAATTAGAACAACAGAATACGAAACTAGTGGCTTTGTTAAAGGAGCGGGATTGGGTGGAGGAATGTATTGAGACAGGAGACACTTATCAGGTGCGAGTCAAAGATCAACATACGGCATTGAAGGAGCTGCCGGGTCTCATCACTGAAACTGGCGGTGTTCTTCTCCAATATCGACTATCTAAGCTAACGCTTGAAGATATTTTCATGAAGGTTGTGACGGCATGATGATGTTGAAAAAGGAATTTAGGGAGTTATTCACTAGTTATAAAATCTTATTTGTGCCGATCATTTTTACGATTTTAATGATTACACAGCCTATTACGCTCAAAATGCTGCCGGACCTTTTATCGAAATCCGCTAATTTACCTGAAGGGTCTACATTTTATATACCAGAGCCTAGTGCTGGAGAGGCTTTAGCTAGTGCATTGAGTAAATTTGATTCACTCGGCGTGTTTATCCTCATTATGATCGTGATGGGGACGATTGCTGGAGAGCGTGCCTCTGGGGTGACGGCGATGATTATGGTGAAACCGATCAGTCGAATGAGTTATTATGCCTCAAAAATATATGCCTATGCCTGTTTAACTTTGTTTAGTTTGGTAGTGGCGGTTCTAGCTTCCGTTTATTATGTAGACATTCAATTTGGGCATGTGGCTTGGGGCGATGTGTTAAAAGGAACGTTTTTGTATTATCCAAACTTACTGCTTATTGTAGTATCGACCATTTGTGCATCGGCGTTCTTTAAGCGCTCAGTGACTGCGGGCGGCGTTTCCCTTTTGATCAATCTCATCCTGTTTACCGTTCCTTCGTTTTATGAGAATACATTAGGGAAGTTTGCACCTAAAGGCGTCACAAGTGCGGCTGAGGAGATGATTCATAGAGGGACTTATTCAGATCAGGCACTCACAAGCTTTCTAGGTGTATCGGTATTGATTGGTTTCTTTTTTCTCATCGGATGGTTTCTTTTTAGAAAACAGGAATTATAGCATGATGTACCCTTTGGATATGAAAATCTAAAGGATTTTTTATGTATTTAGTAAGTAAAAAATAAGACATAAATACATATTATCATGATTTGGATGTTGAAATAATATATACTTAGTATATAATTACTCCGTAAAGGGATGGGAGGAGTTTGCAGATGATTCAGATCGAGAATGTGAAGAAGGAATTCTTTCAAGGCCAGGAGCGGACTGAGGTGCTGAGGGGCGTTGATTTGACGGTAGAAGAAGGGGAGTTTGTAGCGGTGATGGGACCGAGTGGTTCTGGAAAAAGTACATTACTTCAGCTGTTAGGCGGGCTTGATCTGCCTACTGATGGAGAGATTTTGATAGATGAGCATCAGTTGAGTGAGATGAATGAGAAAGAGAGAACGATTTTTCGCCGAAAACAGATAGGGTTTGTGTTTCAAAATTATCAGTTGCTACCTACATTAACTGTCGAAGAAAATGTGGCGTTTCCGCTGCATGCAGATGGACGTTTAACAAAGGAGAATCAACAGACGGTTGTAGAGCTGTTAGAGGCTGTTGGTTTGAATGGACTTGGACGGAAACGGGCTAGTTTGCTGAGCGGCGGGCAGCAGCAGCGTGTAGCGATTGCAAGAGCTCTAGTCAATCAGCCGTCAGTGTTGTTAGCAGATGAGCCGACGGGGAACTTGGACCGGCATAGAGCGGAGGATATTTTGGCGTTAATGTGCAAGTTCAATCGAGAAAGCAAGCAGACGATTATCATGGTGACGCATGATATTTTCGCAGCAGGATTTGCGGATCGAATCATCCTTTTTAAAGACGGTGTTATTGATCAAGTGATCTCTAGAAAGGATGATGATTATGCTCAGTATGTGGCGAATTTCATGGCGTAACATGATTCAGCATAAAAAGCGGTTCGCCATTTCTGTCTTAGGCATCATGGTGGGGATTGCTTTTGTCACGTCGATGCTCATTGCCGATCGAACGACAAATGATGTGTTTCATTACTATGAGCAAATGTATGTCGCTGATGCAGATTATTGGGTGTTGAGTGATGATCATACGTATGATGAGGAACAGATCTCATCCATTTTAAAGCATCCTGATGTGACAGGATCATTATTAGCGCTGGATAAACAGACGTTTTTTGATGTAGAAGGTGATCACTCTCTTAACCAACGGGCGGTGCGAATTACCGGAGTACAAGATCAAACGAGCTCTTTACTGAAGCTGCCTGTGATTGAAGGGCGTTTGGATAATCAGGGGTTGGTCATACCAGATGTTGTGGCGAAGCTGCTGAATAAAAAAGTGGGAGATACCATTCGTTTTTCTGATTTGGGCGAAGCGAAGGTATCTGCCATTGTGGAATATACACAGCTGCTTTCAAGTCCGAGTGACTGGGAGGGTGCAGAATCATCGAGTTTTCGTGTGATGGCGCCGCTTGATTTATTGAGAGACTGGACGGGACTCGATCATCAGCTTTCTTATATGAGATTTCAGACGAATGATGGCGGAGAGCAGCTCTTTCAATCTTTACAGAAAGAGTTCAAGGATGCCGATGTTTTTGTCCAGCCTGTGGTGGCGGATGACCGGCAAAGTAATGACATTGGCGGGTTGTACACGTTCTTTTACCTCATCGCAGGGCTGTCGATGTTTATGAGCGGTTTTATCGTGTTTAATATGATTTATACGAGTGTGATGGAACGGAAAAAGGAATTTGCGATTATGAAGAGCTTTGGTTATACGCAGGGCTCTGTTTTTAAGCTGATGTTGATTGAGGTTTTGATCTTGGCATGTATTGGAACAGCCATTGGGGTGCCGATTGGCGTTTGGCTTGGAGATGTGTTCATGCAAACACTGCTTGGTGTGTTCGCTTTTGATATGGTGTATTCGTTAAATTGGCAAGTGCCTGTTGTAATTTCCGTGATCATTGGTATTGTGTTCCCTGTGCTGTTTTCGTTATTTCCGATCTATCATGCAGGGAAAACGTCTGTGCTGCTGACTTTAAAATCCACTACCCAAACTTCTGCACCGAAAAAACGATCGGTCATTAGGGCGGTGATAGGAATAGGCTTGCTTTCATTCATATGGGTGGATCATCCGGCTGCTTATCTTGCCATTTTAGCCAGCATGGTTCTGTTATTCCCATTTTTCCTGCTCTTTTTGAACCGGTTGTTGGCACCTCTTTTGAAGCTGGTTTTTGGCTATCCAGGTCATCTATCAGCGCAGCATGTCACGCAGCAACTGAATCGAAACGCTAATACGGCGGCGATTCTAGCTGTTGGGATTGCTGTGATCTTGCTTTTAAGTGCGGTCATTGAATCGGCTCCAGACGGCTACGAAAGAGAGATTCGTCAAACGTACGGCGGTGATCTCAGGGTTACTTCTGAAGCGCCATGGACGAAAGCGGATCAAGAAAAGCTGTCATCCTATGAGGCTGTTGAACGGGTGGAACCGATGATGGAAGCGGCTCCTTTGACATGGGAAACGGCCCATGGAGAGAAAAGACAATTTTCTCTGATCGGCGTAGAGGAAAAGGGACCGTCTTTTATAGAAGGTGACAATAAAGGCGATTTGTATCAACGATTATCAGAAACGCCTTCTATCGTGTTAGGAGAGCGTGCATTTGATGAATGGGGTGGGCGTATTGGAGAGAGTGTGTATCTCAATGCACCTTCTGGCCGGCAGCAGTTACAAGTCATTGATGTGGTCAAGACTTCTCATCATTCAGGTTATGTGGCTTTTGTCGATCAGGCATTTTTACAAGAGGATTTAGGGTGGACGCAGCCCCTTGATATCCTGCTTACGTTAAAAGACAAAGGTGCCGGTGAGTCTTTACGAGATCAGCTATGGGAAGACTTTGGGCAGCGGCTTTCAAAGGTGAAAACAGTAGAGGATGAGATTGAATCAACGACATCGGCTTTCACTGGTATGAACGAGTTAATTTCTATGATGCTCATTTTCATTATTGGGCTCGCGAGCATTGGAACAGCCAATACACTGCTGATGAACACGCTTGAACGTACATCTGAGATTGGCACCATGCGGGCGCTTGGGCTGACAAAGCAGCAGGTGAGAAAAATGATCATCGGAGAAGGTGTGCTCATTGGGTTATCAGGTGTGATTGGCGGCATTTTATTTGGTGTGATTCTTCTATATGTCTCAAGCCAATCTGATTGGCTCGGTGGATTTGTTTCATTTCAATTACCGCTTGTGCATCTACTGTTGGCAGTGATCGCAGGAATTGCACTCAGTTTAGCGGCTTCGTGGATTTCTAGTGCGACAGCGAGTAAAATAGAGATGATATCATCTCTCAAAGAAGGTTAAATCATATGTCAGTGAAATACGGAATTTTAACATCGCTCTGTCAGCAGCAACATCATGGATATGAATTAAAGCTAGAGCTAGAGTCATTGCTCGGAATAAAAGGGAAAATCAACCCGGGTCAAATCTACACGACGCTTGATCGGTTAATTCGTGATCAATTGGTGACAGCAGTGGGAATAGATGACCAAGATCGAAAGCTGTACGACGTGACGGAAGAAGGCAGACAAGAGCTGGAATCATGGCTGTTGGCACCTGTTCCATATCATGCTGCAAAGGATGATTTTCACTTTAAATGGGGCTGTGCACGGAAAATCAGATTTCATCAAGAAAAAGAAATGCTTCAGCAGCAGAAAGCCGTCATCATGAAAGATGTGATGGAACTCACGAAGCTGAAAACGGAATGTCTTGTGCAAGGTGATGAGAGTCGGTACTTATTGATTTCTGGCACGCTGCTTCATTTAGAGGCGGATTTGAATTGGATTCATCAAATTGAGCATCGGAGCGGGTCATCATTTTAGAGAGGTCTTTCTTTTGAAGAAAGGTCTTTTTTTTGCTTCGTTCGGAGCATATACAGATAGGATGGGAAGAAAGTTTGGTATGATAGGTGGAAATTGATTGTATTTTCAGAAAAGGGGTTTGATCAATGAAAACATCACGTAATCCTGAGACCATTCACGCACCAGTTGCACCGTACATCCATCAAATAGAGACAACAGGGCCGCAGCGGTGGTTAACCTTATCAGGGCAAGTGGGGATGGAAGTCGATGGAACCATCCCAGCGAGCCCGATGGAACAGCTCGAGCTAGCGTTAGAGAATGTAAAACGCAATGTAGAAGCGGCAGATATGAAAGTAGAAGATATAACGAAGCTTGTGTTTTATTTGGTAGGTGAGTTTGATGCAGAGAGTAGAAAACGAATCATGGGTCAGTTTTTAGGAGACCACCTGCCTTGTATGACGATGATTTATGTGGTGGCTTTGGCTTCACCTGCTTTAAAGGTCGAGGTGGATGCTTGGGCTTGTCGGGATATGGATACGGTTTGAATTGGTTTATTTAATAGATAAAAGGTTGGGATGATTGATGCCCAATCTTTTTTGTTTTGTTATCTTTTAGTATTTTAAATGATTATAATCCTCTTACCCTTTTATACCTCATATGGTAATATTGTGGTAAATGATAAGTGGGTCTAATTACATTTACATTCCACCGTAAAAACACCATAGATCAGCATACATCACTCTAATAAAAGGGAGAGATTTGATGCCATTCATGGAGGTTCAGAATGTAAGCAAACGATATAGCAATGGTGATGGGATAGAGGGCCTTTCATTTTCCATTGAAGCAGGGGAGGTTGTGGCGCTGCTTGGGCCTAATGGTGCGGGGAAGACGACAACCATTCGATGTTTAACAGGTCTCTATCAACCTGATCAAGGGGAAATACTCATAGAGGGATTTCCTCCTGGTCATTCCCGTGTCCAAAAAAAAGTAGCTCTTATTCCAGATCAGCCATATTTGTACCCAGATTTAACGGTTGCTGAACATGTTCAATTTCGTGCTAGAGGCTATCATAAAGGTTTAAAACAGATCAAAGAGAAGGTATTTGAGGCGTTGAAAGAAGTACATATCGAAATGAAGATGAACGAATTGTGCGGAAGGCTTTCAAGAGGTCAAAAACAGCGTGTCGTCTTAGCAGGGGCCATTGTGCAAGATGCCTCCCTTTTTATTTTAGATGAGCCGACCGTTGGGTTAGACATCCCTTCGAAACAATGGTTGTCAGATTGGCTGATACAGAAGAGCCTTCAAGGAGGTTCGGTTCTTGTGTCCACTCATAGCCTAGAGTTTGTTCTTGATACGGCTAGTAGGGTGATATTGATTCGAGATGGTGCCATCATGAAAAGTATCGCTGTTCCTAAGCGGCAGGAAGAACAAATGAAGTGGCGGACAGAAGTCATTCAACTTCTAGGGGGGTGGTCTAGTGAATAACACGCTTTCCCTTTTATGGATGAAATTCCAAAGGCGCTTGCTCAGTAAAAATCAAGAAAAGAAAATGCCCTTTCTGATCTTGCTACTTATGATAGCTGCCATCGGTTTTCAGCTGAGCGCAGTCTCAAGTATGGGCGATTGGAATGCAAGTACAGCTGGATGGATCATTGTCGTTTTATTTGTTCTTTATACTGGCTTTGGCTTGTTTTCGAATAGGCTGCCTAGTCAGATGAACGATATCATGTGGTTGTATGGAAGTGGTGCTTCCTTATGGACAGTTGTGATGAGTGTATGGGTATATCACATTCTTTGGCGATGTGCTTTTCTCATTGTTTCTGCTGTGATGGCTGATATCCTCCTTCTTTGTTTAACGCAGCAGTACTTTTTTCTACTTGGTAAATCACTCCTGTTAACAGCGCTGTTATGTATGATCGAAACATGGATGATTGCGGTATCTTGTGCAAGAAATATTCAAGTATATAAGCGAGTGCTCTTCATTGGTTTTATACTGATGTTTGGTTGTCTTTCATTGCTCACTTTGAATCAATTGATATTGAAACAGTCGTCTATGATGGAGATATCTGCTTCTTTGATGTATCAAGTCGGACGCATGATAGAGGAGTTTCCATTCATTTCTGTATTGATATTACTTGGAGTGATGATTCTATCTTTCATGATGATGTACAGGTCGAGTCATCGTATAGAGATGATGGAGTCGTTAGTCAAAGAGGCGGCATTTTGGGAGGAATTTGAGGGGAAACAGGTTCATGCAAATCCAATAAGTTCAAAGAAAAGCAAGACGTGGTGGGGGCTTTCAATATTAACGGGCATCTGGGCTTTCCTTTGGCTAGAAATATTGATGATCAAAAAGTATGCTACCTTCCATCTGTTATCTACCATGCTGTTGATCGGTACTTACTATGTCGTCAGTTCTTATTTTTCAGATTGGTTGACTCTATTCTTTCTGGTCATTGGTGCATCTGTCCTGCTCAGTTCATATTACGCTGGGATTGTAAGACACGGGCAAACGGGAGTACTGTATCTTTTTCCGGGTGCTTTATATCAAAAGATTCTTCTATTGGAAGTGTTTCAAACCTTTTGGTTGTATGGTGTCTACTTGATTTCTCTTATCTTGTTAGAGATTCATGGTGTATTGTATTGGGCCATTTATGGGGTAGGGGTTTATATTTGGTTTTTGACCATACGGCTCTTTGCCTTTACGCAGCCTTTGAGACGAGAAGCGAGTCTTTCTTTGGGCATCTATTATCGATCATTGCTCATCGGAACTGTTATAAGTGCTGCGGTCATCATTGGGATTCATCTGTTCACTAATGGCTGGTTTACAACGATGACATGTGTATTTGCTGGATGTGTATGTTATGTGATGTGTTATCGATGCCGTGGGACTCATTAAAAAGAGGAGTTGATTGTCATGAAACCAGAAGATAAGCTATCCCAATCGGTTCAACGTTTAGTCAATACCAATGAAGTAACGATCGTTCAAGCCATGGGGGAGTTAAGGAAATCAGGAAAAGAGGCAGTGCCAGTGCTTGTTGAAGCCTTAAAAGTAGAGGGTTCTTTGCGGAATATTGCAGCAGCGGTACTTGGTGAATTTGGAGCAGATGCAGGGGATGCAGCAGAAGCTCTTGCCAAACTGTTAGAAAGTGAAGAAGAGGAGACAAGAATGGCGGCTGCGATCTCACTCATGAGAATTGGTCAGCCTAGTTTGCCATTTCTTCTGTCTTTGGCAAAGCGTTATGAGGGTCCTACTTGTTTTTGGGCATCGTGGTGTATCTCTTGGATTGACCCATCAAAAATCGAAAAAAATATGTACGAGTGCCTAAAACAGGAACAAGAGAATCCATCAGGAAATGTGGCCCCTTTTGCCGCAGAAGAGGCACTAGGAAAAATCATCGCTTTTCAATTAAAAGAAAAGGGGGATGAGTAGTGGAAACGCAAATACTTAAATGGCCTGAGCACCTTCCTTGGATTCATTCTTCACATCAGCGGTATTTACCTGAAGGGCATACTCAGCTTCTTTATTTTTGGTCAGTTAACTGTCCGCATTGTGAAGAATTAACCGATCACATTCTATATAGTGTGGATCAGTTGAGTATCCATTTAACCTGTGTCCATGTTCCATATACGGAAGAAGAAAAATCGATAGAGGTTGTTTCGAAATATGCGGAGGAAAAGAATCTTATTGCTCCCATTATGTGGGATAAAGATTATGAGATTGTCACAAAATATAAAATTCAAGGATTGCCAAGTTTTTGCCTCATAGATAAAGAGGGGCAATTAATTGATCGGAAAATGGGAGATACCGGCTGGGAAAAAATATTAAAAAAACTAGAAAAACGATCATAATCAGAGTTATGGAGGAGAGCGTTTTGTTTCAATCAAACCAAGAATTGAAAAAAACGGTGGTCTTTTATGCAGGTGTGGGAGCTGTTTTGCTGATTCTCATGATGTTGAAATGGCTGCCGATTTCTGCAGACTGGGAGTTGCCGTTGATTTTGTTTGGATTGGGGATTTTGTTTTATGTGAAGCGTGTGCTTTGGAAGGATGAAAAAGGTAAGGGCTAAAATGTTTAGCCCTTTTTTACGTAATCAAAGTTTCAACTTAAGTCAGTGCCTGAATTAGATTTAAATTATGTTGGTTTCTGAACAGTAAATAGATCTAATGAATGATCATTAGGTATGTTGATAGAAGTTTGCTCTGCTATTCCTTTTGAATACCAATCATAATAATTTTTTGAGGGCTCCTTCAATTGATACAAATATAATCCTCCTTATCCTTTGTAGATTTAGTACCACTTGGATACTAAATCTACTTTTTATAGGATTCTTAATTATTATCTCCAATATTAAGAAATATTTCTTCTAATGATGGCTCATCGACTTCTATTCTAAATACATCAATGTTTTTAGAAATAAAAAGCTTGTTGATTAATGGTATAGATGATTCATCTTCAATGGTTATTTGAGATGATAGTTCACTGATTTCATTTTTTATAGAAAGACTCTTAAGGTCTACTTTTAATGACTCAATCTGTGCAATTGAAGCAACACTATGCTTAATATAAACGGTCATATTCTTTTTGTATGCTGTTCTTAACTCTTTCATACTTCCTTTAATTTGAATGACACCTTTGTTCATAATAGCAACTTCATCACATAATTTCTCAACTTCATCTAAATTGTGTGAGGTTAGAAATACGGTAGTACCGTTTGTGGCGATTTCTTTAATAATAGAATGGATATTTAATACTGAATTTGCATCTACCCCTGAAGTCGGTTCATCTAAAAAAATTAAATCAGGTTTATTTAATAATGCTTGGGCGATCCCTAGTTTTTTTTTCATTCCAAATGAAAAATTTTTAGTCTTTAACTTAGCTGCATCTTTTAACTCAACTTTATCTAGAAGTTCAATTAAATCTTCTTGTTTTAAATCTAATTTCAATATTTGACTAAAGTATTTCAAATGATCTAGTGCGGTCATATTTTCATAGAATGTAGAATAGTCAGGGAGAACCCCTATTTTACCCCAGATTGATTTTTGTTGATTCTTTTTATAGCCCAATACTTCATAAAGTCCTTCAGTTGGTTCAATTATACCTGTAATCATATTTATAAATGTTGATTTACCGGCACCATTCTTCCCTAGAAAACCAAATATTGTGCCTTTATCGATTGATAAGTTCATTTTATCAACAACAATTTTATTTCCATATCTCTTTGTTAGATTGGTCGTTTTGAGTGCATACACTATAAATCCCTCTTTCTAAAAAGCATTAAACTTACGATTATAAACAAAATTGGGAAAAGGATGACTATATATGTAAAAGCAGTCTGCTCTTGAGTGAAATAATAATAGGGTGTGATATAACTAATCATTTTAATGATAATATTATTTGACCCAATGCTAATCATACCGATAACAGGTAAAATAATCGACAATGTAATACCTAGAAACATTGTAATAGATGGGTTTGAAATGATAGTGGATAGTAATAGAGTTAACCCTAAGAAGTAAGAAATAAACACAATACATTGTATTAATTCTAGAAAATAAAAAGTGTTTGAAAACGGGATAATTAATATTAAGGAAATTGTTAAACATACAATCCAAAAAAGAAGATTACCTAAAAACTTTCCTAATAATATGTTATTTCTAGATGTTTTCGTCACTAAAAATCGAACAGTACGAGAGTATACCTCTTTATTGATTACATGATGGGCTAGACTGGTGACAAATAGTGGGGCAGCAATGAAAAGTAATACCATTAATCCACCCACATATGCATTATCACCTAGACCTAAAGATTTCAATTGGTCACTAAATTGGCTAAGAATTTTTGCCGTACCGGTTGTAATTCCAATTAGGACAATAATAATTAGGATAGAGCGTATACTTTTAAACAGTGCTTTGAATTCATTCAAACCAATTGCAAACATAGTTTCACCTCTTTTAGAATGACTGATCTGTCCCGTTTCTTGCTTTTTTATCTTTCACAATTATAGTAATTCCAGCAATTAGATACGCAATGCCGCCAAGTATGCCTAAAAAGATTGTTAATAAGGAGCCTAAAATAGAGGTAGTTATTAATAGAATACCGGCAGAGCGTGACCTGTTTTTTAATAATATTAATGAAAAAATTCCTGCTAGTATGCTCAATATCGTTATTGCGATCATATATAAAGAACCATTGGCAAGGATGTTAATTACTTGTTCCGGTGTGATATCTTGTACGTTTTCTTCATCAATAAAGTCTTGGATTAGTTTGTTAGTATCATTGTTATTTTTTGTTCCTTCATAAAACATAAAGCTCCCAATAAGTAAGGCTGTGAATAAAATAACACCTATAATAGTAAAAGTCTTTTCTAAAGTACGTTTCATGCTTAACCTCCACAAAATACAATTTATTGGTTAAATAACCTAAACTTACAATAACATATTTTGGATAGATTTTTCCACATAAATTTTAAAAAAGTTTAAAAAAAATAAACATTATTCATTTTTTTATTCATTTTTTGATTACATTTATTATTTATGTGTTATAATAATAAAAAAGCGGGGTGGCTGATATATGGAGAAAGATATTCCAACATGGATTTTATCTGTAGATTCTGAGGACAGAGAATTTATAAGAAAATTTATACTTAGTTCAGGTTCATTAAAACAAATGGCGAAAGATTATGATGTTTCTTATCCAACAGTTAGAACCCGATTAGACAGAATCATTCAATTGATTAGATTAAATGAAACTTTAGAGCAAGAAACTCTAATTAAATATGTAAAGAAACTCGCGATTGAGGAAAAAATTAGTTTAGAAGTTGCCAAAAACATTATTGAAAAATATAAAGCAGAAAGGGATGGAGATTAAATGAATGAATTAATGTATTTTATTTTAGTAGTTGTCGTTTTTGCAATTCAGTATTTCCTTTCAACAAGAAACAACCTTTTGTGGGGAGCTTTAATCCCGATCGTCTTTATCGCTGGAATGTCATGGTTTTATTTAGAAAATAAAGTAAGTAATAATATAGGTTTTCTTATTATCGCGCTAGTTGGATTAGCTCTTTTAATTGAAGAGTGGAACCGCGGTCGTAGAATGCTCCACAAAAAAAGAGTCAAAGAAATTGAAAAGATGAAAACACAAGACATCACTATAAAAAAATAATCACAAAAATTATGATTTTTAGGTTTTAAATGTTTGATTTTTGGCTATAATAAAATAATAGGGATAGAGTGTTTACACTATCCCTATTGGGCTAACGAACAACTAGCCATTGATGATGCTGTCAATTTTATCGCTGAACCATTGGAACGTTGCACCGTTCTTGATCCAG
>NZ_ASJC01000020.1 GCF_000691145.1 Bacillus altitudinis 41KF2b
AGCGCATGTACCGTACAGGTGACTTGGTGAAGTGGACAGAGGATGGCGAACTGATCTATCTCGGTAGAAAAGACCATCAAGTGAGCATCCGCGGATTCCGGATTGAGCTGTCAGAAATTGAAGCGCAGCTCCTTGCGCTAAATGAAGTGAAAGAAGCCGTCGTGACAACGGTCAAAGACGCAAGTGATCAAGACGCTCTTGTCGCTTACGTCATCACAGATAAAGAAACGGATACGCTGAAAGAAAGCTTAAAGCGCATCTTGCCAGAATATATGGTGCCATCATGGATCATCAAGCTAGACCAGCTGCCAATGACGGCAAATGGCAAAGTGGATCTCAAAGCACTGCCAGCACCTGATATGGAAGCGAATCAAACAGCATACGAAGCGCCAAGAGATGAAGTGGAAGCACTGCTTTGCGGCATTTGGGAAGATGTGCTTGGCGTCAGCCAAGTTGGTATTCACGACCATTTCTTCTTCCTTGGCGGAGATTCGATTAAAGGCATCCAAATGGCAAGCAGACTCACGCAAGAAGGTTGGAAGCTCGATATGAAACTGCTTTTCCAATACCCAACAATTGCGGAGCTTCGCCCATATATCGAAGAAGCGGACCTTCTCACAGCCGATCAGTCAGCTGTCGAAGGAGAGGTTATTTTAACACCGATACAGCGCTGGTTCTTTGAACGGAACTTTGATCACCAGCACCACTGGAATCTCTCAATGATGCTTCATGCACCAAAGGGATTTGACTTGGCTGTCACAGAACAAGTTCTGCAAAAACTGCTCTCACATCATGATGCACTGCGCATGGTGTTCAGACAGGAGCATGATGACATGCTGCAATACAATCAGCGGGAGTTGACAGAACCATTTTCAATTATTTCTTGTGATGTTTCAAAAGCGCAAGATGTGAAACAGGCGATTTCCACATACGCCAATGAGTATCAGCGTCAACTGAATCTTGAAAAGGGTCCATTGATGAAAGTGATTTGTTTCCATACAGAAAACGGTGATCACTTACTCATCATCACACATCATCTTGTGATTGACGGCGTTTCTTGCCGGATTTTACTAGAAGACTTTATGTCTCTTTATCATCAGGCAGAAAAAGGAGAAACGATGGTTCTGCCGCCAAAAACGCACTCTTTCAAAGAATGGGCAGAAGCGATTGAACGATATGCGCAGTCACAGCTGCTAAAAAACCAGAAGGAGTATTGGGCAGCGATTGAAAATAGACCGTTTACGACTTTACCTGTTGACCATGAAGTAAAAGAAAGAAAAGTCGCGGATACGAAAGCGGTCAAAATGCAGCTGACAGAAGCAGAAACCGAGCATCTGTTAACGAATATCCATCTTCCGTACACAACAGAAATGAATGATATTCTTCTATGTGCGCTTGGGCTGGCCGTTCAGGAATGGACAGGTCAATCTCATGTACATGTACAGCTTGAAGGTCATGGAAGAGAGGACATTTTATCAGGATTAGATATATCCCGCACAGTTGGCTGGTTTACGAGCATGTATCCAGTCGTTCTTGAAGCGAAACCGAATCAGACCATTGCAGACGCTATCAAAGGAACGAAAGAGATGCTACGGCGTGTACCGAATAAAGGGATTGGTTACGGTATTTTAAGATACATGACACCATCCGAACCGTCAGTCAAACACGTGCAGCCTGAAATCAGCTTGAACTATCTTGGGCAGATTGATCAGGAAGTGACGACAGAACTCTTTGGGCCCTCAACCTATGATATGGGCCGTCAAGCAAGCCCTGAATCTGAAGCTGTTTATAAGCTGAACCTCAGCGGTCTTGTTCAGCACAATCAATTCATTCTGTCGTGCTCATATTGTGCAAGTGAATATGAAGAACAAACGATACAGCAGTTCATCGCATTGTTGAAGGAGAAGATCAGATCCATCATCACCCATTGCTTAGCGCATCAAGAGCGAGAATTTACACCAAGTGACTTCTCGGCTGCAGACCTTGAAATGGATGAAATGGACGATATCTTTGACATGCTTGAGGAGAAATTGACCTAACACCACTAGATCAGTCATGAAAAAGGGGAAGGAGGAATGAAATAGATGAGTCAATTTAAAAGGGATCAAGTTCAAGATATGTACTATCTGTCACCGATGCAAGAAGGAATGCTGTTTCATACCCTCCATCATCAAGAAAAAGGCTTTTATGTAGAACAAATGGATATGAACGTGAAGGGCACACTTCGGCATGATTTGCTTGAGAAAAGCATGAATATCATTGTGGAACGGTACGATATTTTTCGTACCGTGTTCCTCCACGAAAAAGTGAAGCGTCCTGTCCAAGTTGTATTAAAAAATCGACCTTTCCAGCTTGATGTTGTGGACATACAGGATCTTTCTGAAAGTGAACAGCTTGAACGTATTGATCGTTTTAAACAAAAGGATCAGCTGAGAGGATTTGATCTCTCGAAGGATCTGCTCATGCGGGCCTCTGTTTTTCAAACGGGTCCTTCAAGCTATCGCTGGATATGGAGCTATCACCATATCCTTCTAGATGGCTGGTGTTTTGGCCTAGTTGTGCAGGAATTGTTTGCGATTTATCATGCACTTTTGCATGACATCCCTTATAGGCTGGAGCCAGTCAAGCCATATAAAGAATATATTCAATGGCTGGAAAAACAAGATAAACAAGCCTCACTTGAATATTGGACGCAATCTTTGGCTGGTTTTGAGGGGCAGTCGACTTTTAAAGAACAGCGAAAGCAAACAAATGAGCATGAATTAGGCGAAATCGAATGGGCCATGAGTAAAGAAGAAACTGCTGCTTTATCAGAGTTAGCCTTGCAGCAGAATGCCACGTTAAGCAGTGCGCTTCAATCGGCTTGGTCCATTTTACTAAGCAGGTATCAGCGCTCAAACGATGTGTTGTTTGGAACGGTTGTGTCAGGACGTCCGGCAGATTTAGCTGGTGTGGACCGGATGGTGGGGTTGTTCATCAATGTCATTCCAAGACGAATTCAGCTGACAGACCAAATGACGTTCCGTTCTCTATTATCAGAGACGCAGCAGCAGTCTTTAGCGGCTGAACCGCACCAATATATCCCGATTTATGATATTCAGGCTAAGGCAGGTCAGCAGCAGCTCATTGATCATATTGTGGTGTTTGAGAATGTCCCTGCTGCAAAGAAAGACGAGCAGGAGTCACTGCTTGGCTTTACAGTAGAAGACATGAATGTCTATGAGAAATCGAACTATGATCTCAATTTACTGGCGTCGCCCGGGGAACAATTGCAGCTGAAGCTGGCCTTTAATCAGCGTGCATTTGATCCTGCATTTGTCCATAAATTAAAGGATCAGCTGACCCTTTTGATCAAAGGGGCCATCAAACATCCAGATCAGTTAGTTCATATACTGACACTTGTGACAAAGCAGGAAAAACAGCGAATGTTAGAGGAATGGAATGCACCTGAGCTGGAGCATGATCAGCTTTATTTGACAAAGTGGTTTGAGCATAATGTCCGAAAACAGCCGAATGCAGTGGCATTATCAGCAGGTGATCACACGATGACATATGCGGAGCTGAACGAACAAGCCAATCGACTGGCAAGGCATTTGCAAAAAAATGGGGTGGGTCATCAAACGGTGACCGCCATTTTAGCAGAGCGGACACCTGAACTCATTGTCAGTTTACTCGCTGTCTTAAAAGCAGGTGCCACCTATGTGTCGATTGATCCAGATTATCCAGAAAGCCGTATCCAATATATGCTGAGAGACAGCGGAGCGACGCATCTTCTGACTCATTCATCCTTTATCAGTCAGACGAGGTCACTCGCATTTGATGGCACGTATCTTTTTGCAGATGATCAAGAAATTTTACTGATGAGCTCAGAGAATCTGCCACTTGAAGCTGGTTTAGATGATACGGCATACATCATGTATACATCTGGAACAACCGGACAGCCAAAAGGCATCATGACGACCCATTCCAATATTGCCCGGGTGGTCAAAAATACGAATTATTTAACCATTTTAGAAACAGATACATTGCTGTCGTTATCAAATAGCGTATTTGATGGCTTTACATTTGATGTATATGGTGCGCTTTTAAACGGAGCAAAGCTTGTCCTGCCGCAAAAAGAAACCATTTTAGATATGGGGAAGCTCACTGAGTTGATAAAAGGAGAGCATATTTCTGTCATGTTTGTTCCAACCGCTTTATTCCATCTTCTCGTTGATGAAGGAACAGACTGGATGCGCGGTGTGCGTAAGGTGCTGTTTGGGGGAGAGAGGGCATCGGTTCAGCATGTGAGAAAAGCCTTTGATGTGATGGGAAAAGGCAGATTGTTGAATGTATACGGACCAACCGAATCAACGGTTTTTGCCACATATTATCCGATAGATGAAGTGATCCCTTTAGAGGCACGTTCTATTCCAATTGGGAAGCCGCTCAACCAGACGGGCGCTTATATATTGAGTGAGCACAGACAGCTTCAGCCGATTGGAATGGTTGGAGAGCTTTGTCTGAGCGGCAAAGGACTGGCAAAAGGGTATTTGAATCGTCCTGATCTGACAAAACAAGTCTTTATCGCCCATCCATTCGCTGCGGGTGAGCGCCTGTATCGCACGGGGGATTTAGCTTACTTTCGAGAAGACGGTCTGATTGAGTATGCAGGCAGAGTTGATGATCAGGTAAAAATTCGAGGACACCGAATTGAACTGACAGAAATTGAAGCCAACCTTCTCATGCACCCAGGTGTAAAACAAGCTGTACTCCTAGCGGATCATGATGAAACCAATCATACAAGGCTGCTTGCCTATATCACGTGTGATGATGCATGGAAAGGCAAACTCGATGACATCAAATCAAGGCTGAAAGAGCGTCTTCCAGCTTATATGCTGCCTCATGAGCTGATTGAACTGGAGAACCTCCCACTTACGCCAAACGGGAAGGTTGATAAACGCCAGCTACCAAAACCAGAGGCACCGCAAGGAAACCGCCGTGTGAAACTGCCCGCAAATGAAGTGGAACAAAAGCTGCTGGTAATGTGGCGGGAAGTACTTGAACGAGAGGATATTAGCACAGATGACCATTTCTTTGAGCTTGGCGGACATTCTTTAAAAGCAATGTCTCTTTTGTCCAAAGTATCAAAAGAGTTTGAGGTTCAGGTGCCGATCCATTTGTTGTTTGAGACCCCGACGATTGAAGCACTTAGTCATTATATTCAGCATCAGGACGGGGAAACCGCTGGCTATCTTGTATTCAATGAATCTCAAACATCAACAGTCTTTGCTCTTCCGCCATTACCAGGCTACGGCTTTATCTATCAGGAAGCAGCAAAAACGCTTGATGATGTTCGGCTAGTCGCCTTTGATTTTATTGAAACGAATAACCGAATGGCGCAGTACGTTCAGCATATTCAGCACCTTCAGCCAAAAGGGCCGCTGACGTTGATGGGGTACTCAGGCGGATGTTACCTCGCCTTTGAGCTTGTTCAAGCGCTTGAACAAGTAGGACGGACAGTCGAGAAAGTCATCATGATCGATTCCTATAAGAAAATTGGAGAAAGTGATTTAGAAGGACGATCCATTGATGATGATATTGAAGCGATTGTTCATCAAACGAAACAAAGCGAACTTGCTCAAGGGGAGATCGTTCAAGAAGCGCTTGCCCAAAAGACGCGCGCCTACTATGAAACGTTTGTTAAGGGGGTGAATCAAGGCAAAATACAGGCAGATATTACGTTCATCCAATCTGAAGAACAAATAGCGATCCCGGACTGGATGGAAGAGTGGACACAGGCAACGGCCGGATCTTTTACCCAATACCAAGGCTATGGCCGGCATGCTGATATGTTCAAACAGAAAGAATGTGCAGTTCAAAATGCAAAGCTGATCAAACATATTGTCAATCAAACAAATAGAGAACGAGTCTTGTAAACTTTAGATTAGGCAGGATGCAGCCTTGCAGTCCTGCCTAACAAAAAAGGAAAGGAACTCATATGAAACCATCAACCATTAACCAAACGAGTAGACATGAATCAATGGATGCGATTTTACAAGATGTAAAGACAACCATTTTACAAACCAACGAAATCGAACGCTTCGCTGTTTTTTCACGTGAAAAAACCATTCGACCGCGGCCGTATCACCTCTCTCATTTATTTCTCGACAAGCACATTGAGCAGGAGGCCGCAGCGGAAGCGATACAGACGCAAAAGGCTGTACCTGCTTTGGCCGATATGCCGCCCGCTCTTTCCTATGGAGGGGATCTCGACGTCACACAAGGCGCACAGACCTTACAGGACGTCTTAACAGAGGCTGCAAAAACGACAAATGGGCTTACGTATATCGTGAATAGCAAGAACGAACTTACACAATCTTATGCGCAGTTACAAGGGGACGCCGAGAGGGTTCTGACTGGTTTAAGGGCACTGGGGCTTAAGGCAGGCGATCCTGTTTTCTTTCAATTCTCATCGAATCATGCCATGGTCACTGCCTTTTGGGCATGTGTATTAGGCGGATTTGTTCCAACGCTTGTGTCGGCTGCCCCAACCTATCGGGAGATGAATGCTGCAGTGAAGAAGCTTCATCACGCTTGGAAGCTGCTCGAGCATCCGCTCATCCTAACAGATGACTCACTGATCGAGGAGGTGCAAGGGTTAGCCTTCCTGTGGCATACAGACCAATTACGTGTCGCAGCAGTTGAGCCGATGCTGACATTAGAAAGAGATACAGCCGCTCACCCTGCCGCGCCAGATGATTCCGTCTTCTTTATCTTAACGTCTGGAAGTACAGGGATGCCAAAGTGTGTAGAGCATTCCCATAGAAGTGTGCTGGCGAACGTCAAAGGAACAGTGGCAGCGAATCAATTTACACAAGAGGATGTCTCGTTAGACTGGATGCCTTTAGATCATATTGGTGGCATCGTGATGTTCCACCTTGTCAATGTGTACACAGGCTGCGAGCAGATTCGGGCAAGAACAGATGACTTTATCGCTCAGCCGCTGCGGTGGCTTGACTGGATGGACCGCTACCGTGCAACGAAGACATGGGCACCTAACTTTGCATTTGCGATGATCAATGATTATGAGAAAGAGATTTCATCAGGGTCTTGGGATCTGTCGGCGATGACCTGCATGATCAATGGGGCAGAGGCGGTCGTTCCAAAAACCATCCACCGATTTCTACACCTGCTTGCTCCGCACGGCTTAAAGGGAGATGTGATCAGACCGGCTTTCGGCATGTCTGAAATCTCATCAGCGGTTGTGTTTTCCTTTGCGATTGAGCGTGGAGATGAAAACAGCGGGGTTCTGACCTTTGAGGAAACGTCGCTGACAGAGCAGCTAAGACCAGCAGAAGCACGTGAGACAGGAACCGTCAGCTTTACAGAGCTGGGCAAACCGATTCCAGGTATCACGATACGCATCGTCAATCATCAGCATGAGCTTCTTCCAGAAGATCATATTGGCCGTGTGCAAATAAAAGGTCCAACCACCATGAAGGGTTATTACCGGAATGACGAAGCGAATCAAGAAGTATTTCAAGCGGATGGCTGGTTTCACACGGGTGATTTAGGTTTCCTGCACGAAGGAAGGCTGACACTAACCAGTAGAGAAAAAGACATGATTATCATCAACGGGAAAAACTATCACAACTATGAAATTGAAGCCATAGCAGAGGAAGTACCGGGAGTAGAAACGAGCTTTGTGGCTGCTTGTTCTGTCCGAATGGAGGCTTCTGCATCCGATGAACTGATTCTCTTTTTTACACCGAAGCTGTATGAGCCGGCTTATATTATGAGGGCAAGTCAGCACATTAAATCCCATATTGCAACAAAAATGGGCTTGTCTGCATCTCGAATCATTCCTGTCCAGAAGCATGCATTTCCCAAAACAAGCTCTGGAAAAATAGAAAGGGCACAGCTCAAGACAAGATGGCAAGAAGGCGAATTTGATGAAATGATCATGGAAATGGACATGAGACTTGAAAATGAACATACCTTGCCTGATTGGAGTTATCAAAAGAAGTGGATACCTGCTCCACTTGATGCAGCTGACAAGCAGATCATAGGGGACGTTGTGATCTTTGCAGATCCATTAGGACTGGCAGATCAATTGAAATCTTTTGCAAACAGTGAACAAACATACATTACGGTTGAACCGGGTCAAGCGTTCAAACAACTCACACACACTCACTTCATCATCCACCCGAATCGGCCGTCTGACTACGAACAACTCTTTGAGACGCTCCGTTCGTATGGCGTTTCGGTGAAACACATCATTCACCTTTGGAACTATACAAACCAAGAAGACAAGCTTTATGTGGACAAGGCAAAACAAGCGCAGAAAACGGGCAGCATGAGTGCATTATTTTTAACAAAAGCCATTTCCGTCTATGAGGAGCAGGTGGCCATCACTTTTGTCTCAGCCCATGCGATGAATGTGCCGGAGGATCAAATCCACGATGTAGAAAAAGCAACGACAGTAGGACTGATGACAGCAATTCAGCATGAATGGCCGTTTATCAAGGTGCAATGTCTTGATTTTTCTCTAGCAGAATCGGTATCTAGTCATTCTCATGCAATGGCGATTATGGCAGAACTTACACATGACCAAGACCGTCATGTTGCTGCTTATCGTCAAGGTGTTCGTTATATTCCCTTTTTAGCACCTCTTCATTTGGAAAAGGAACAGAAAAGGAAAGAGCCGCCATTTGAATCATCTGGGCTTTATGTCATAACAGGCGGGCTAGGCGGAATTGGACGTTTAGTCAGTGAACACCTACTGACATCTTATCAAGCACATCTCGTATTGCTTGGAAGGAAAGAAAGAGAGGCACTTTCTAGTGACCAGCAAGAGACATTGTCTTTGCTAGAAAAGCAGGCAAAAGTGCATGGCGGCAAGGTTCTTTATGAGAAAGCAGACATCACGGCTGAAAAAGAGGTGGAAGCGATCATCTCTAGACATGAGGTCGCTGGAAATCGAAGGCTGGATGGCATCATTCATTTCGCAGGTATCATTCAAGAAGAACTGCTTGCTGATATGACATCTGTGTCTCTGAATGACATGTACGAAGCGAAGGTATATGGAACGATTGCGCTTCATGAAGCTGCCTCCAAACGCAGGAATGTTTTATTTCTTTCCAGCTCGTCAGCCCGAACGCTAAAGGGCGGTATGACTGTCGGCGCCTATTGCGCTGCCAATGAGTTCGTGGAACAATTTGCTCATTATCAGAAGCTGACATCTACAGTGAAGCCATATTGCTTTAGTTTCAGCATGTGGGACGAGATTGGAATGAGTGAAGGCTCCATGATAAAAGGCATTTTAAAAGAAAGAGGTTATCTCCCAATTTCAAAGCAGGCAGGCTTCCAAACGATGCTCGCATGTCTGATGACAGATGCTCCGCTCATTTATACGGGATTGGATCGATCGAAGAAAGAGATTCACGAGATGGTCCATGCGGATGCGGAGATGCAAACAGAGCAGACCTTTTACGTCTTTTTCAAAACTGATCAAACAAAGGCGGTGGAAGAGCGGCTTTATCAATCGATTCATACATGTTTACAGTCCCGTCTATCTGGTGAATATGCCGTGCATTTGTTTCCTGAGGAATATTGGAAAGAAACAGAAGATGGAACGCCAGATGAGGCATATTTTCATGAATTAATAGAAGAAAGCGGAATGGATTCAGACAACAGAGCACCTCACACAGAAACGGAGAAACTGCTCGCACACATTTGGTCAGAGCTGCTCGGTGTCTCAGATGTCAATTGCGGCGATCATTTCTTTCTACTAGGAGGTCATTCGCTGAAGGCGACGCAAATGCTGTCTGCGGTTAGACAAAAAACAGGGTTTGACGTGCCGCTTGCTGTGTTGTTTGAACATACGAGACTCGGAGAATTAGCAGACTGGATCGATTCAAATGCCAAAGCAGATGAAGTGATTCCGATGAGAAAAATGGAGAAGGGTCAGGAAATTCCGATGTCTTATGCCCAGCAAAGACAGTGGTTCCTCTATCAATTAGAGCCGGATCTGCCATTTTACAATAATACGATTTCTTTTCGGATGAACGGGCCTTTAGATATCAAGGTGCTTCAGGAAAGTCTACATCATATGGTGGAAAGACATGAATCGCTCAGAACGTCCTTTACAATGAGCGGGGATGAACCGGTACAGGTCATTCATGAACAGATGGCTCTTCCAGAGCTTGAGGTGATGGACCTTTCAGGCATAGCAGCGTCACAGGAAGAGAAAGAACAAAAAGCGGCTGAATGGGCGAAAGAAGAGGCATCCACACCTTTTCAATTAGAACACGAAGCGCTCTTTCGAGTGAAGCTGATTCGACTTTCACCCGCAGAGCATATCTTGCTTATGTCCATTCACCACATCGTGTCAGATGGCTGGTCGATCGGCATTGTGGCAAGAGAATTATCCGAGTGGTATACAGCGGCGATCGAAGGGCGGGAGCCTCACTTGCCGGCACTGCCAATTCAATATGCGGATTACGCAATGTGGCAGAAGGAGTATTTGACAGGAGAACCACTAGGTAAGCAGCTTGCCTATTGGAAGGAGCAATTTGCGGCACCTGTTGAAGATTTGGTATTGCCGTATGATCATCCGCGGCCGGCCGTTCAATCCTACAAAGGGAAGACGAAAACATATCAGCTGTCGAAGTCACTGTCTAAAAAGATTGCTGCGCTATCCAAGAAAACAGACAGCACACTGTATATGACCTTGCTGTCGGCTTTCTCTACTCTCTTACATCGATTGTCTTCACAGGACGAGTTTGTCATTGGCTCGGTCATTGCTGGGAGAAATCGAACGGAAATGGAGCATTTAATCGGATTTTTCGTGAATACATTGGCGCTTCGGATCGACCATAGCGGGAATCCAGCCTTTACGGAATTATTAGAGCGAGTGAAGGAGACAACCGTCGGTGCTTATGCACATCAGGATGTGCCGTTTGAGATGGTGGTCGATGAATTGAATATTGTGCGTGATGCCAGTAAGCAGCCGCTGTTTCAGGTCATGTTTGTTCTGCAAAACTTACCGCTTGAAGCATCTCCAATGGGGGAGGCGACGTCGGTTTTAGCCATTGAAGATAATGATACAGCGAAATTTGATCTCTCTCTGTTTGTGTTTGAAGGAGCTGAAGGTCTTCAGTTAAAACTTGAGTATCATGCGGATTTATTTTCTGATGACACGATGGAGCGATTCCTTGCATACTACGAGCACCTGCTTGAAGGAATTTGTGAAAATCCAGCGCAGCCGATCAGACAAGTGAATTTCCTGCCAGAGAAAGAAAAGCATCAATTGCTCTATGAATGGAGCGGAAAGACTGATCAACCAAAAGGTCCGCTACTCATGACGGAACGATTTGAAGCGCAAGTGAAAAAGACACCTCATGCAGTGGCGCTCGAGTTCCAGGGAGATGAGTGGACGTACCAAGAGTTACATGAGAAAGTCGATCGTCTAGCAGCCTATTTGCAGCAGCGAGGCGTGACGCCGCATGAACCAGTTGGACTGCTCATCGACAGATCGCCTGAAATGATTCTTGGGGTGCTGGCCATTGTGAAAGCAGGCGGGGCTTATGTGCCAATTGATCCTGAATATCCAGATGCCCGCATTGACTATATGCTGAGAGATACAGGGATTCAGCTTTTACTGACAAAAAATGAATGGCTGAAAAAAGTATCCATCCATCAAACGGAACTTATTTGTCTTGATCAAGGGTATGAAGAATTTTTACCAGAAGCAGAGGTCATGCCCGCTGCACTAAGACCTGATGGACTTGCTTATATCAATTACACATCGGGGTCAACTGGACAGCCAAAAGGAGTACTGATCCCGCATCAAGCGGTCGTCCGGCTTGTGTGTGAAACAGACTATGTCACCCTTAATGAACAAACGCGCATTTTACAAATCGCCAGCTTCTCTTTTGATGCTTTTACGTATGAAATATGGGGAGCCCTTTTAAACGGGGGAAGGCTCATACTGACGGATCGAAATACCATTTTATCAATGGATACATTAGCGGAAGCACTAAAAACTTATCAGATTACAACAGGGTTTCTGACTGTGCCGCTGTTCAACCGTTTAACAGAAGAACATCCAGAAGCTTTATCTGGTCTTCATGCATTATTGATCGGCGGAGATGCCTTATCAGCCGCTCATATCCGAAAAGCACTACCGTATTTGCCTGAAGGGCTTTTAAATGGATATGGACCAACAGAGAATACGACGTTCTCCTGTGTGCATCACATTCGAGCACTAGAAGAAGATCAGGCGACGGTCCCGATTGGACAGCCTATTGCTTATTCACAAGCTTATGTATTAGATGACCAAATGCAGCCAGTTCCGCAAGGCGTCATCGGCGAAATTTATGTTGGCGGCACAGGGCTAGCACTTGGTTACCTTGGAGATGAAGAAAAAACAGCATCATCATTTATCCCGCATCCTTTCCAAGAAGGAGCGCGTTTATATAAAACAGGCGATATGGGCCGCTGGCTGTCAAATGGCATCATTGACTGTCTTGGAAGAATCGATCATCAAGTGAAAATTCGTGGACACCGCGTGGAATGCGGAGAAATTGAAGCCGCTATGCTGACATTTGATGACATCACAGAATGTGCCGTTATCCCGCATCAGCATGAGAGTGGTCATAAGCGATTGATCGGTTATTTTGTCCAAAAAGGCGGCATGACCACGCAAGACATTCGCCAAAACTTAAAAGACATCCTGCCAGATTATATGGTGCCAAGCCTATTAATAGAGCTGGATGAATTACCGCTTACGCCAAATGGAAAGGTAGACCAAAAGCGTCTTCCACCGCCAGAGTGGAGACAAGAAGAAGTAGAAACAGCCATTGACAAAGCAGCTACTGAGGAAGAACGTGTGTTAGAAAAAGTGTGGTCTCAGCTGCTAGGCGTTCCTTCTATTGGCGTCCATGATAACTACTTTGAGCTTGGCGGAGATTCCATTATTGTCATACAAATGGTGGCACGCTTAGCACAGGAAGGCTACGTCATCCAGCCGAGAGATGTATTTGAAAAACAGACCATCTCACAACTCGCACAAGCGATGAGAAAGTCAGAGGTCTCTACGGTCTATGATCAATCACCTGTGACAGGAGAGGTTCGTCTTCTCCCGATTCAATCATGGTTCTTTGAGCAATCGATGACCAATCAAGATTATTGGAATCTATCGGCGCATATTGAAATGAAGCGATCTGTTCCACATGAACAGTTAACACAGGTTCTTTCAAAACTGGTCGATCATCACGATATGCTGAGAGCTATATATACAAAAGAGGCAGATGGCACATGGATTCAAACCATTCGTGAGCCTGGTGTCACACCTTGTGTCACATTCTTTGATGTGACGGATGTGTCTCAAGAGGAAGCACGGGAACAAATCCGCTTGGAGACAAGTGCCTGTCAAGGAACATTGTCATTACAGCGCGGAGAAGTGATCAAAGCGATTCTTTTCCATACAGGTGAAGACACGTCTGAGCTCTTTATTGCTGCACACCATCTCGTCATGGATGGCATATCATGGCGCATGATACAAGAAGATGTACTAAATGGATTGAAACAGCTTGCTTCGGGGCAGGACATCATATTTGCGAAAAAAACCGCTTCCTATAAGCAGTGGGCAGATGCCTTATATGAATATGCACAAACAGATCAATTACAAGCGCAGGCCTCTTTTTGGCAAAAAATCAAGGATCAAGAGGAAGAAGGTTCTCCTTTCCAACTGCCTGCGCTTTCTAATATAGAAGAACATGCAGAGATCCTGTCGGTTCAGCTCACAAAGGAACAAACAGATATGTTACTTAGACAGGCCTCACAAGCATACCGAACAGAGATTAACGATTTACTGTTATCAGGCCTCACGCAAGCAATTGGAAAGCCAATGCTCATCACGTTAGAAGGGCATGGACGCGAGGATTTATTTGAACAGATGGATTTGTCACGGACAGTCGGCTGGTTTACAAGCTCTTATCCTATTTTTATTCCTTTTATTCAAACCGATGTTGCAAGACAAATCAAAGACGTCAAAGAAACCTTACGAGCTGTGCCGCAAAAGGGAATCGGCTACGGTTTGCTTCAATATATGACAGAATCTCGTTTACTCAAAACGGTAACGCCGCAGATGAGCTTTAATTACCTCGGTCAGTTAGATCAGGCAGATGGCGAAGCCAAGCTTTATATAGCAGACGAACGAAATGGACATGTTCACGATCCGAAAGCAGAAAGACAGCATTTGATCGATGTGTATGGATATGTGACAGATGGTCAGTTGCAGATGAACTTTATGATCAATCGAGAACTGCTGCAAGATCAAGAGGTGCGGTTGTTACCTGAACGTTTTAAAGAAAAAATGGAGATCATCTTGACGCATTGTGTTGAAACGAGCGGCGGCTTTACACCATCTGATTTTCCGATGGTTCAGCTCACGCAAAAGCAAATAGATGAACTTCCAGACAATGTAGTCGATGTGTATCCGCTGTCTCCAATGCAGCAAGGAATGCTGTTTCATGCACTGCTAAATCAAGACTCACAAGCTTATTTTGGTCAGGTGCATATGACACTCGAAGGCTTAACAAACGGCGATGCCTATGAACAAGCTTGGAATCTTCTTGTAGAACGTCATTCCATTTTGAGAACAAAATTCGCTTGGGAAGGGCTGAAGGAGCCTGTTCAGTTCATTCAATCAGAAGGAAGCATCCATCTCACTCAGCACGATGTGCGCCACCTGAGTGACGAGGAGCAAGAAGAGACAATCGAACACTTTTTAGTATCTGATCGTTCAAAGGATTTCAATTTAGACCATATAGATGAACCGCTTATTCGGATTGCTTTATTCCGTTGTGATGAGGAAAGATGCACGTTTGTCTTTAGTTTTCATCACATTTTAATCGATGGATGGAGTTTGTTCAGCTTTATTCAGGAATCCTTTGCGCTTTATCGCTCTCTTGTGGACGAACGAGAGATCAGTCTTTCTACAGTCCGTCCATATAAAGATTTTATCGAATGGCTGCAAAAGCAGGATCAAGAGAAGGCGCAAGAATTCTGGCAGCGTTATATGTCAGGCGTAGAGGAAGCGACACCGCTTCCAGGAGACGGCGAAGAACATGCTTTAGACCAAGAAGTAAGCATGGCGCAGTCCAGCGTCAAATTGACGCCAGAGATGCAGCAGAAGCTGGAGAAGATGACTGGCAAGCAGAAGGTCACGATGAGCACACTGATTCAATCAGCGTGGGGACTGCTCTTGCACCTTCATTCGGGCGCAGAGGATGTCATATTTGGGGTGACCGTATCTGGCCGGCCAGCCGACTTACCAGAAGTGGAAAGCATGACAGGGCTCTTTATTAACACATTGCCGCTTCGTTTACCGATCCATTCGGACTGGACGATTGCACGATTGCTCGCCCATACACAGGAAACCGTTTTTCAGATGAGAGAATACGAGTATACCGTACTGCCAGATATTCAGCAGATGACGGAAATTCCAAATGGAGAGGCATTGTTTCACAGCATTGTCGTGTTTGAAAACTATCCGATTGAGTCCATTGAGCCGTATGGCGTACGCATTTTAGACATCGCCAGTCATGAAGAAACAAATTATGACTTAACCCTTGTCGCAGTGCCGGGAGATACGCTGGAGCTTCGGATCACATACAACTTAAATCAATATACAAAAAAGCAAATACAAACGCTGATGCAGCAGCTGATTCACACACTTGAAGCCATGACAGAACAAGTGGATACGCCGCTATCTTCCTTCACAATTGTGACAAATGAGGAAAAAGAGCGGATGATCAGTGATTGGGCGAAAAACGCACATGTCAGCGTGCTATACCCAGACCAAGAAGAAATATATGCAGGCGTACATGATTCTACCTATGAAACGGAAATATATGTCCTGAATGAAGAACATCAGCTCATGCCGGTTGGATTTCCTGGAGATATTTTTATCGGCGCAAAAGAGATCAAAGCACTTTTTGGAGAGCTAGCCGATTGGATGGAGGCGCATAAAATTCCGCATCCATTCAAACATCAAACAGGCGAATACCTTTATCCGACAGGGGATGTCGGCGTTTGGTCGGAAGAAAGCAAGATTCAGATTTTGGATTGGATGTAGGAGGAGAAGAAGAATGCTAGTTAGTAGACGAAAAGGAAATGCAGCAAATCATATTGTCAGGATCAATGGAAAACGAATCGATCTCAAAGCATTAGAGAAAGTCTTCATGCTTCACTTTCCACTAAAGGAATGTGCGCTCATCCCGAAGAAAAATCGAGAAGGAGGCCTATCGCTTGTGCTTTTTGCACAGGCGAAGGACCCTTCGCTGAAAAGAGAGGATTTGATGAAAGGCCCGCTTCATCCTGATGAAGTGCCAGCCGCACTCGTCCTCGTCCCTTCCTTGCCGCGAAAAGAAAGTGGAGCGGTCGATACCGAGGCGCTGCTTGCCATTGATGTACTAGATGAAGAGGAACGAAGAAAGATAGAAGAGCGCACGAAAGCCATAGATGGAGTAGAGGAAGCAGCTGTTTTGATAGAGAGTCAGACAGAAAAACAAACACCTTATCATTTAGATGACCTCTTCCCGGATAGACAGCGTACAAATGGAAACGAATCGTTTTCAAAAGATGAAGTCAGCCAAACCATACAATCCTCCGTACAAGAAAAACCACCAGCTCTTGTTTATGGAGGTGATGTGATCAGAAAACCAGGTACACCAGTCACATTGACAGAGGTACTGATCCGAGCCGCCTTTATGTCACCAAATCGCGGAGTCACGTATCTCAAAGAAGGCGGTCATGAGGTGATCCAGACTTACCCGGAATTGCTCACAGGAGCGGAACGTGTCCTATCTGGATTAAGGGCAGCCGGACTTTCAAACGGCGATCAAGTGCTGCTTCAATTGAAAGACCATCAAGATTTTATCACGGTATTCTGGGGCTGTATTCTCGGTGGAATCATTCCAACCCCAGTCTCTGTACCGCCTGTGTATGATGAAATGAATCAAGGCGTGAACAAGCTCAAGGGCGTGTTTCAGCTGCAAAATGAGCCATTCATTATTACAAACGAAGCGAGTGCTGAGGACATTGCAGGGCTACGTAAAACGTTTGAATCAAAAGCGATTCCGATTTTAACAATCGAAACATTACTTGCCTGTGATCCAGATGAACAGCATTATGAACCAGAGCCGGATGAGCCTGTGCTTCAGCTGCTGTCCTCAGGAAGTACGGGTGTGCCAAAGTGTATCCGGCACAACCATCAAAGCATTTTATCTAGAATCATTTCCTTTGAGCAGGCAAATGGTTTCACGCATGAGGATGTATCAATGAACTGGATGCCGCTTGATCATGTAGGGGGCATTGTCATGTTTCATGTCCATGATGTGTACCTCGGCTGCCAGCAAATTAGTCCATCCATTGACCAATTTATCGAACGTCCGATGGTGTGGCTGGATTGGGTAGAAAGATACGGTGTCACAAGGACGTGGGCGCCAAACTTTGCCTTTGCGATGATGAATGAATATGAAGACGACATTCGCAAAGGGAGCTGGGATCTCTCCACCTTGACTTATATCATGAACGCCGCCGAAGCAGTTGTTCCTAAAGTGACGCAGCGTTTCATGCACATCATGGGTGAGCACGGATTAAGCCGCCATGCGATGGTGCCGGCTTATGGCATGTCAGAAACATCATCAGCCATTGTCCAGTCAAAAGAATTCATGCGTCATGATGATCAGGATGGACAACTGACCATTGATCAGACCTCATTAACAAGTGAGATTCAATATGTGACGCACGATCATCCGCACAAGATGACCTTTACAGAAGTTGGTGCACCAATCCCTTCTGTATGGATTCGGATTGTTGATGAGCATCACCATGTGCTGCCAGAAGATCAAGTCGGCCGCTTGCAGGTGAAGAGTCCAACGATTATGATGGGCTACTATCAAAATGAGGAAGCCAATGAAGAAGTATTTGCGGAAAACGGCTGGTTTCATACAGGAGATTTAGGATTTATTCATGAAGGGCGTCTAGTCCTCACAGGACGGGAAAAGGATATCATCGTCATCAACGGCGCGAACTATTTGAATTACGAAATTGAGGCCGTTGTGGAAGAGGTTGAGGGGGTTGAAGTCACATTTGCCGCTGCGTACGGCATTTACAATCCCGAATCAAGTAATGACACACTCGCCGTCTTTTTTGTCACGGAGAAGGATTCGATAGAGGATCAAATCACAATGATTCAGCAGATTAGAGAGAGCATCATTCGCAAAATGGGAATCGAACCTGACCATATCATTCCGGTGAAAAAAGACCAATTTCCGAAAACAGAAAGCGGAAAAATCCAACGTGCCCAACTAGGTGCGGCACTGAAAGATGGGGTGTTTCATGACATTGAACGTGCACTTGATCTTGCTTCGGAAAATGAACAAACCCTCCCAGATTGGTTCTTTAAACGTATTTGGGTAAAAGAGAATAGCGGTCCATCTCAGCCGGTATCCACTGATCATGTACTCGTATTTGAGGATGAAAAAGCGCTTTATCCATCGCTTTATACACAATTTGAACAAATGAACCTGCCTTATGTTTCTGTGAAAAAGGGTCATGAATTTTTACGCCTGTCAAAAGGGATGTATCAGATGAACCCTCGAATCAAGGGGGATTACGTCAGGCTTGTGGCGGCGCTTGAAGCCGATGAATTAAAAATTGACCGTATGCTCCACTTGTGGAATGTGTCAGACAAGGAGATGATTGCGAGCCCTGCGCAGTTCAAAGAACTGAATGCAAGCACCAGCCAATCCATTTTGTATTTGTATCAAGCATTGAGACAAGAAAATAAAGAGCCGATGCGTCTCGTTGTTGTCACAAAAGGTGGTCAATTGGTGAAACCGCAAGATGAGCTTCATGTGGAGAAAACGTCTCTTGCCGGATTATTAAAAACCATCCCGCAAGAATGGGAAGGGGCAGAAGTGTCTCACCTTGATATTGAAGCGGAGAATGTGGAACAGGATGCCAAGCATATTGCGGACGAACTAGGTGCGATTCATTTGAAAGCAGAAGTGTCTTACCGGCATGGCCAGCGCCTCGTACCAAAGCTGGAAAAAGTGAATATGATGACGGCACCTCAGACAGAAGGGTTTTTAGAATATGAAGGCTTGTACTTGCTGACTGGCGGGCTTGGCGGTATTGGATTTGAACTGTCTAAGCAAATGCTCCAATTTGGCTTGAAGCTCGTGTTAATTGGACGGACATCCCTTGAAGAAGACAGAGAAAAAGAGGCGTCATTCTCACAGCTTAAAGGTCTGGGAGACGTCCTTTATGTACAAGCCGATGTGACGAATTTATGTGACGTCGAGCAGGCGATTTATGAAGCAGAAAAGCATTTCGGACAGTCGATCCGAGGAGCGCTTCATTTAGCCGGTGCTGGCAATGTATCTGAGCACTTTCAGCATGTGGATACGTACACATTGGCTCATACAACAGAAGAAGATTTCGTCAAAGAACTTTCAGGGAAGGCAGATGGCGCTTGGGTGCTGCAAGAAGCCTTCAAGCATGACCCGTCAGTTCCACTCGTCTTTTTTGGATCAGTGAATGGCTATTTTGGCGGCACAACATTTGGTGCATATTCTGCGGCAAACAGCTTTTTAGATGGACTCGCACATGCCCTTACCTATCATGAGGGAAGAAGAGCGATTTCCTTGAATTTCAGCATGTGGGATAATCTTGGTTTGTCTAAGGGGCATACTGGGGCCGCGCTAACCGTTCGCAAGGGCTTTCAATTGATTGGAAAAAAACAAGGACTCCATTCATTATGTCTAGGTGTTCGGCTGAATGAAGCGCATCTATTTATCGGCCTAGATGGGGCGAATCAAGAAATCGCTGAACATCTTCAACCAGCACCAATACCATTTTTTGAAAAGAAACTGTACTATACGGTGCAATCAGGCAAAGAAGTGGATGCTGACAAGATCACAGACATCATAGAGGGGAACTGGGACATCAGGCAAGTGGAAGATATACCGAAAAAACAAGATGGCTCTATTGATCACGAAGCCCTCAAACAGTTCCATCACAAACACGCACAGCCGTTTGAAAAGCAATTGCCAGAAACGAAGACAGAGCAGGTGCTTGCGGCCATATGGGAGGATATTTTAGAAGTCGATCGTGTGTACAAAGAGGATCAATTCTTTGACCTTGGTGGACATTCATTAAAGGCCACTCAAACGATTTCTCGTATTAATCATGAGTTTTCAATAAAGGCACCGCTAAAAATCTTATTTGAAAGCAAGAATCTGGCACACTTGGCACAAATGGTCGATGACATCAATGGAGCACCAGCCATTCAGGAAGCCAGCATTCCAAAGCTGGAAAAACGAACAAGCTATGAGCTGTCACATGCTCAAAAGCGAATTTGGTTCTTATCTACATTAGAAAAGAGCCATCATTACAATATATTAGGTGCTTGGAAACTGATGGGCCAAGTACACATCCAAACGTTAACAAAGGCGATCGGTCTCTTAACAAAACGTCATGAAGCACTTCGCGCAACATTTCAAACCATTGGCGGCAAGCCGGTTCAAGTCATCCGTGAAGATCTTCCGCCATCAGTAACCGTTGCGAATTTCTCATTATTTAATGAAAAAACAAGAGCGAGAAGATTGGAACAGCTGATTCAGCAAGAGGCGAACCGCATCTATGACTTAGAACGGGGACCGCTTGCACAGTGGACAATTGTTGATATGGGGAAAGAGGAATATTACTTGCTTTGTGCGCAGCATCATATCATTTCCGATGCATGGTCGCTCAGCCTGCTTATTCAAGAATTAGAAGTCGTGTATGGTGCGCTATTATCAGAGAAAACGCCTGAGCTACCTGTACTTGAGATTGAATGGACCGATTATGTTCATTGGGAGAATGAGCAATTAAAGAACCACCATGAGGCTCAGAGCTATTGGCTAGAAACGTTACAAGGAGAGTTGCCGGTATTAGAGCTCCCGTTTGACCGTCCTCGTCCGCCGGTTCAAACATTTAATGGGGCTACAGAGCAAATCGTGATAGATGAACCGCTTGTTCGTCGTTTAAATGCCTTGTCGAGGCAGCAAGGGACAACACTATTTATGACGATGTTGTCAGCCTATTATGTCCTGCTTCACAAGTTGTCTGGACAAACAGATGTCATTGTTGGATCGCCGATCGCTGGGCGTGATGTCGAACAATCAGAGAAGCTCGTCGGCATGTTTGTCAATACATTGGCGCTGAGACAGGACGTTTCAAAAGCCGATACCTTTACCGATTTACTGGCAAAGGTGAAAGAAATGACGTTAAAAGCTTTTGAGCATCAGCATTATCCATTCGACAAGCTTGTGGATGACCTTTCAATGGATAGAGACCTAAGTCGTTCACCGATCTTCCAAGTCGCCATGGGGTATGTCACTGATTCGCTGGATATCAACCTAAAAGGACTGACATCGGAACAAGTGATGGTCCATCATACCGTCTCTAAATTTGATCTCACCTTGCATGTATTTGAGCAGGAGGACAAGCTGTCTATCCATGTGGAATATAATACGGATTTATTTGAGCAAGAAACGATCCACCGTATGATGAATTATTATCTCAATTTGTTAGATGGCATGACGGCTCAGCCTGAACGGACATTCGCTGACTTTTGCGTCATGGACAAAACAGAACAGAATGCCATGATCATAGGGAAAAATCAAACTGACACGCCTTATCCAAAGCGTACGCTGCAAGAATTATTTGAAGAACAAGTGCAGCGTGATCCGTACCGGATTGCTGTATCTTATATGGAAGAGCATATGACGTATCAAGATTTAGACGAGAAGGCGACAAATCTGGCTGCCTATTTACAGTCAAAGGGCGTTGGACCCGGTTCACTTGTCCCGATGCTGTTTGATCGTTCGTTTGACATGATGGTCTCAGTTCTAGGGATCGTCAAGTCGGGTGCTGCTTATGTACCGATGTCACCTGAGTATCCAGATGCCCGCATCGGTCTGATCGTTCGCGATACACAAAGCGATATCATTTTAACCCAGTCGCATCTGATCAATCGTTTAGACGATCTGAGCGGCACAAAGATTGAAATGGACAAGCCGTTACCAGAAACAGGCGCAGTGTATCAAAGGGAAAAATCGATTGTAGGAGAAGACCAGCTTGCCTATGTGAACTACACTTCAGGTTCAACAGGCACACCAAAAGGCGTGATGCTTCCTCATGCAGGAGTGGTCCGCTTAGTGAAAGAAACAAACTATATTGAGCTTGGTTCAGAAGATAAAATGCTTCAGCTGTCTAACTATGCATTTGATGCCTTTACCTTTGAATTATGGGGAATGTTGCTAAGTGGCGGTCAGCTGGTTCTGATCCCGAAATATGCTGCGCTGAATATGGACGAATTAACTCGTTTAATCAAAACGCATCAAGTCACAGCCAACTGTTTGCCAACTGCATTATTCAACCGGCTGATTGAGCATGATCCAAAAAGTGTGGCTGGATACCGTACATTACTTGTTGGCGGAGAAGCCATGTCTAGTGAGCATGCACGAAAGGCATTGCCACATATGAAGGGTGTGCTGATCAATGCTTACGGTCCAACAGAAAACACAACATTAGCGACCACTTATCAAGTCACACACGTACCGGAGGATGCAAGATCAGTGCCAATCGGTGTGCCAGTCGCCAACTCAACGGTTGTCATACTAGATGATCATCTCAATCCAGTACCAACAGGCGTCAAAGGAGAAATCTATATCGGCGGAACAGGGCTGGCAAAAGGATATTTGCATGACCCAGAGCGCACGAAGGAGAGGTTTATTGACAATCCATTCCCGGCATTAAAAGGGGACAAACTGTATCGTTCCGGTGACCTAGGGAAATGGCGGTCTGATGGCAGTATTGAATACCTTGGCCGAAAAGACAACTTGGTCAAAATTAGAGGCTACCGAATTGAATGTGGAGAAATTGAGACAGCCCTGCTCAAACATCCACAAGTAAAAGAATGTACCGTCATTGCTAAAACGTACGGCAGCTCAAAACGGCTGGCAGCCTACCTTGTCACAGATGGGGGAGAGCCTGTTCCCGGATGGAAAGCATTTTTACAGGAAAGCCTGCCAGGCTATATGATTCCAAGTTACTTTATCGTACTTGACGCAATTCCCGTCACAACGAATGGGAAGGTCGATCAAAAAGCTTTGCCGGAGCCGACAGACGCAGTCTCATCCTCACATGAAGACGATCAACCGGCAACAGAAACACAGCAGCTGATTGTGACAGCTTTCAGTGAAGTGCTTGGTGTCAAACGAGTAGGAATTCATGATTCATTCTTTGATTTAGGTGGAGATTCCATTATGAGTATTCAAGCCGTTGCCAAATTAAAAGAAAAAGGTGTCCGTGTTGATCCGAAATGGATTTTTATGCACCCAGCGCCAGCGCAGCTAGCGGCATATTTGGATACAGTGCCAGAAACAGGCGAGTCTGTCGAAAGAGCGCCGAAAGACTATGTAATCGAGTTGAAAAAAGGGGATCCGGCTGAACCGAGAATTTTCTTTGCACCGCCTGCTGGTGGAACGGTGATGGGGTATATCGATGTGGCCAAGCTCATGACACATGAAGGAGCTGTTTACGCCTTGCAGTCTCCAGGCTTATATGAGGATGAAGAACCGCAATTCCTTCATTATACAGAGCTTGTCGCCATTTTTATTGAAGCCATTGAGACATTCTATCGACCAGGCATTGATTATTTGGCAGGGCATTCTATGGGCGGACATCTTGCTTACGGAATGAATCAGAGACTCTGTCATGCAGGAAAAGCGCCAAAAGGATTGATCATTTTAGATACGGTTCCGGTATTAAGAGATGAGGCAGATCAAGCGCTTCATGCCGATATGAACGAAGAAGAAGTGAAAATGCTCGCCCTCGTCCTAGGTATGGGGAACCTCGTCGGCATCAAACCAGAAGCATTACAAGGGCTCAGCTTCCAAGAAGTGAAGCAGAAAATCCTCAAAGAAGCAGAAAAGGATGAAGTCGTTCATCAATTTATGAATGATCACTATTTAGATAAATACTTGCAAATGCAGACTCATAATACCATCATGTCACAAGCCATTGAATTAGAAAAAGACCCATTCTCTGTGCCGTTTTATATTATACAAAGCAGCGATCACGCCACAGATTTCCAGAAGAAATTTGCCGATTGGGAAGCTTACACGAGAGAAACGTGCTCGTATTATCAAATAAAAGGCGACCATGTGACCATGATGAAAAGACCGCAGGCAGATCAACTTGCGCAGATTCTTGAAACGATCGTAAAGGGGTAAGGACGTATGAACCAATTATTTAAAACCTTTGAAAAAAAATCAGATCTCATTCAGCTTATTTGTTTTCCTTTTGCAGGCGGATATTCCGCCTCTTACCGTCCGCTCTTTGAACAGCTGAAGGACACGGCCGAAGTGACAGCAGCAGAGCCTCCGGGTCATGGAACGAACCTCATGCCGCTTGAAACAAGCATTGACCGGCTGGCTGAATTGTATAAAGAAGGACTGACAGGCAAATTAAACCGTCCATTTATTTTGTTCGGACATTCCATGGGCGGACTTGTGGTGTACAGGCTGACTCAGCTGTTAGAAAAGGAAGGCATCGATCCGGCAGCGGTTGTCATTTCTGCCATTCAGCCGCCGCAAACAAAAAGACAAAGATTGACCCATTTATCGAATGAAGCATTTGTTCAGCATATCGCTGAAATGGGCGGGATTCCAAAAGAATTGTTAGAGAACAAGCCAATGATGGATTACTTTACACCATCCTTACGTGCCGACTATCAAGCATTAGAATCCTTCCAGCACACAGACAAAACAATCATTAAATCACCCGTTTATTTATTGAACGGAAAGCAAGATAAGAAATGCATGGAAGACGCAGACGGCTGGCTAACATGGGCAAACGCCATCGAACGTACTGATTTCGAAGGAGGGCACATGTATATCAACACACACCTCGAGCAGTTCGCAGAACATATGAGGCATGTCATTGAGCAGACAACAAAAAGGCAATTCATCAGCCAATAAAAGAAAACAACGGCCCCGTCAAACGAGGGCCGTTTTCTTTATGAATTCCCCTTCCTCACCACATTCCCGCCAATCACTCCGCCAATGACGAGCACAGCTCCGATGAGGTGAACCATATCAATCGTTTCATGTAAAATAAGCACGCCAGCGGCAATGGTAATGAAAGCAGAAAGATTGTTAAAGATACTCACCTTTGCTGCTTCAAGGTGGGAAAGAGCATAGTTTGATAAATACGCTGTGAGCAGTGATGAGAGAATGCCTAAAAACAGCATAGACCATACAAAGGATGGCTGCGTAAACGGACTGAAAAACTGCGGTAGTGTAGTATTTACCGAGTGCCGAATGAGAGCAGCGGCATTAAAGAAGACAAATCCAAAGAAGGTCATCACAAAAGTCAGTTCAATGGCATGGAACCGCCGTGTCATCACCCTGGCAAATACGCTATAGGCACTGGATGATAAGGCTGAAAGTAAGATCAGCACATAACCAATGAGATGAGAATGTTTCACATCAATTCCCTTCACCACAAAGAGGAGCATCACCCCGGACACAGAAAGAATGGTAAACAGCACCTGGATCGAGGTAGGACGTTCCTTTAAACACCATGCTGCAAGCACCATTGTCAAAATAGGGATGGTCGCCTGAATAATGCCGGCCTCTGATGAAGAGGTGAACATCAGCCCCCACACTTGAAATGCAAAAAACAACACAGGATAAAGCAAGGAAAATGGCACAATGTAAATGAGATCACGCCATTGAATGGAAAAACGGTACTTTTTTCGTAAAAATGGAAATAACAAAAGAGCGGCTGCGAAAGAAACGGTAAATCGGTGTGCCAATACATCAATCGGATTCGCTGATGCTAAGGCTACTTTGACAAACAAGAATGAAAAACCAATAATACAGGCGTATGCGATCGAAGCAGCATACGCTTTTTGTTTTGACATATCCATCAGATTTCTCCTTACACGAGCATGCATGCTTCAGTTGAATTGACCGGTTCTGTCTTTTTATCGTAAACGGATCAAGTAAAGTGTACAATAAGAGTTATTGATATCTGTACCGGTACAAGGAGGGTAGTACTGTGAGGAAATATGATCAGCTTGTGTTGAATATAAAAAACAAAATCGAGAGCAGTGAATACAATGCTGGAATGAAAATCCCATCCATTCGTCACTTAGCGGCTCAATATGCTGTGAGCAAAAGCACTGTCATAAAAGCACTAGACACGTTAGAGCGTGAACACTTGCTGTACTCTGTAGAAAGAAGTGGCTATTTTGTCGTGAAAACCAATCAGTCAGCCGTTAAGAAGGGCAGCACATGGATTGATTTTGCTTCCTCTGCGCCTGATCCCATTGTGTTTCCATATGTCGATTTTCAGCACTGCATCAATCAAGCGATTGATCTGTATCAAAATGATTTATTTATCTATGGCACCACCAATGGATTACCATCTTTACTGCCAATCATTTCAAAGCGTTTATCGGATTATCAAGTGTTTGCCTCTCCAGAACAGATCGTTATGACCTCTGGTATTCAGCTGGCTTTATCGATTTTAAGCACCATCCCGTTTCCAAATGGAAAACAGACCATATTGGTCGAACAGCCAGGCTATCACCTATTCCTCCAATACTTAGAGAAAAACCAGCTGCCTGTCCGGGGGATTCAGCGTACGGAAAAAGGACTCGATCTTCAGGAATTGGAGCGTATCTTCCGAGAGGAGGATATTCGCTTTTTCTATACGATGCCAAGGTTTCAAAACCCGCTTGGAACGAGTCTGTCGAAACAAGAAAAAATAGCGATTGCAGCCCTTGCCGAAGCATATGATGTCTACATCGTTGAAGACGATTATTTGGCTGATTTAGAATTCGATACAAAAAGAGACCCGATCTATTCATATGATCAGGCGGGGAAGGTCATTTATTTAAAAAGCTTCTCAAAAATCATTTTTCCGGGGCTTAGAACAGGTGCTGTCGTCTTACCAAACGAGCTGATTGGCCCCTTTAGTGAACATAAACGGCTGATTGATATCGACAGCTCGATGCTCTCACAGGCTGCTTTAGAAATTTATTTGAAAAGCGGGATGTTTGAGCGTCATAGAGAAAGGATGCAGGCGACCTATAGAGCTCGATCCAAACAACTTGTAGCCTGTTTGAAAAATGATCAAGGCGCTTATGCGCTGGGAGAAGAGGAGCCAGCTACTCATACCCACGTTCGTGTCGACCGGTCCATTCCGATGAATCAGCTCATTCAGCAGCTAAAAAAGGCTTCTGTGATGGTTCAGCCGATCGACCGCCATTTCATTTCTACTTATCAAAAGGAGCCTATACTTCAGCTGAACATTTGGCATGTAAAAGAAGAGGAAATCGCACGAGGCGTCGATTTGCTAAAGTCATCACTTCAACAAATCACACGTTATTAAGGCGAGATAGCATGTTCTCACAAGTGAGTATATCGACGTGCTCAGCCGCAGCAGGTTTTCTTGTACAAACCGCCATTTGGTAGGCAGGATCAAGCGAATATGTTTGGACAACGCAAGGGGCTTCGTGATCAGGTAATCTCAAAGTAGCCTGTCCATCCTCTGACAAGCGAGCGGTAAAGGATGAAAGACCATAGGATATTCCCTTCCCTGTCAGCTTGATAAAAGCCTCCTTCATGGACCATAAATGAAAGAAATAGGCTTCCTGCCGTTCTGCCGGCTGTGAGAGTAAATCTTGATATTCGTCAGCTGAAAAAAATCGTTTGGCAATGGCTAAATCAATCGGTTTAATCTCTTCAATATCAATGCCAACAGGCGCATCATCTACTGCGCCCACGACCCAATCACCAGAGTGAGAAAGATTAAAATGAAAAGAAGGAATTTGCCGGACAACAGGCTTTCCATTCCCTTCTGTTTCAAAAATGATCTGTTCCATAGGCAGTGCGTACATCTCATGAATGATGTGACGAATCAGTACCTCACCTAAAAGCGTTCTTCTTGCATCGATCAAAAAACGAAAGCGCTCAGCGGCGGCGCGTTTTTCAAGTGATACAAAAGGCTTCAGCTGTTCTATTTGTTTTCGTGCATTTCTATCATCTAAAGGTTGTAATTGAATAGCGAAAATCTTCATAACGGACCTCAATTTTTTACATTTATTGTACCATTGGATGAACCCATGCAAAAGAGAAACAGACATCCTGTTCAATGAAAGCACAAAATGACAGGAAGGTGCGGGCGGTTCTCGATATAGTGGAAGAGGAAGGAGAGGGAAAAATGATTCACTTGATCATGGATAGTATCAATTATATGGAAGAGAGGCTGGATCAGCCTTTGCAGATCGAAGAAGTGGCAGAGGAAGCCTGTATGTCTAAATTTCATTATCAGCGGCTATTCCATATGCTGACGGGAATTGCAGTAGCAGAATATATTCGCAAAAGACGATTAACCCTTGCGGCAGAAGAATTCATGACCAAGCAAGTGAAAGTTATTGATGCGGCGGTGAAGTATGGCTATGAAACCCCAGAGTCGTTTGCGAAAGCCTTCAAGCGGCATCACGGATATACACCGGCAGCAGTGAAAACAGGCGAGTATACAGTGAAAGCCTACCCCCGTCTCTCCTTCGAACTTCAAATAAAAGGAGTCGAACCGATGCATTATCGAATTGTGGAAAAGGATTCATTTTCAATCATGGGCAGAAGACTAAAGACAACAACAAAGAATAGCCAAAACAAACAGGATATTCCCGCCTTTTGGAAGCGTGTCAATCAAGAAGGATGGACGGATTCACTGGCTCATGCAGCTGGAGAACTCGGATATATCGGTGTATGTGCGCATTTTGATGAAACGCTTGAAACATTTGACTATATCATTGGGATTGAGCAAGGTGAGGAAGAACCAGATTCGACCATGACAGTCGAGCAGATTCCGGCCAGTACGTGGGCTGTATTTCAGGCAAAGGGGCCTGTCGAAACCGCTGTGCATTCAACATGGACACGTATTTTCACAGAATGGTTTCCTGCCTCAGGATATGAGCATGCTGGGGGAATGGAGATGGAAACGTACCCTTTAGATGGAGAGATACATTCTCCAGATCATGTGACATTGATTTGGATTCCAATCCGTAAACAATCATAAAAAAGGCAGCGTATCTCGCTGCTTTTTATCCTTGTGTGAGGACGTGAACACCGTTTGGATCGGTCGTATTCATCCCATGAGAATCTATCATCTTCACTTCAAGTAAAGAGAGACGTTCTCCCTTTTTCCAATGAATAGGTTGTGTCAAACCGTCCAGCAACTGATCGACCGTAGGTGTATGAGTCAAATCAGGTACTGCGATCGTCATCTCGGCAATTGCTTCTTCACCAGTTTCAATCACATCTGTCCGCCGCTGCAATTCAAGCCTTAAGCGCATCGGTGTAGAAAGAAACGTTCTTCGCTCCCCAGTCTGGATTGCCCAGTTTCTCTTTTGCGCTTGTACCAGCAGCTGATCATATTCATCATCAGTCACTAGAAAGCCGATGTGATCAAAAAGGACTTTTTTACTATAACCAAATGTGATATTGATCTGTCCCTTTCTCATCTCAATGATTCGGAAAGAGGGCTTCTTCTCTCTAAAATCATCCCATGTAAGCGGAGGGGGAAAGGAACCTTCCTTTGCGAAACGCCCCTTTACTTCAAAGCCTAATGAGGTGTACGCCTTCTCCATCTCCTCAACAAATGGTGTCCAGTAATGATAATGGAAAAGCTGCATCAGAGGATCATCTCCTGTTTTAAGAATATTGCGTCTATTTAGTTTAGCACAAAACAAGCCATTCATTTAGTAGAATGGCTTGTTCTTATCGGGTAAGGGTTTGAACAGGCTTCTCCGCTGTTTTTGTAATGAGCAGTTGCAAGAGCCGTGTCGATTGTGGCAATGAAAAGCGAAGGACGAGTCCAGTAAAGATGGCTGTCAGAATCGTTCCAATGCCAATCGGGCCGCCGAGCATCCATGCAAATAGAAGCACGGTTAACTCAATACCATTTCGAACCCACTGTACGTTCAGCCCCGTTTTTGCTGAGATGAGCAACATTAATGAATCCCTTGGCCCAGCGCCAAGATTAGCTGAGACATAAATGCCAACGCCATACCCAGACACAATCACGCCCGTAATAAATACATATAAAGCAGGTAAATACCCATGTGGTGCAGGTAATACTGCATTAAAGAAATCAATAAACACGCCAATCAGCACCATATTGAGCAGGGCGCCGATCTTTGGAAAAGATTTCGTGAAAACAGATGTCAGTGTCACAATCAGTGCACCAATAATGATCGACCATTGTCCAATGGTTAAACCAAAATGCTGAAACAGTCCATAATGAAAAGCGTCCCACGGACCAATGCCAAGGATCTTTCCCTTCACTGTCAGCGATAGTCCAAAAGCAAGTACAATTAATCCAACAAAATAAAAAAACCAACGTAAAAGATGTTCCCGCTTCAAAAGCTTTCCCTTCTTTCTTAAACACTCGATTTCAATCGTAACATACTCGCACGCCCCTTTAAATGGCTTTGCTCAATTGTAATCGCTTACTCGATAAAAAGAATTTTTTCCATAAAAAGAGCAGAAAACATCAAATTTTGGAGCAAGACTTTTGAATTGTTTTTTTTAACAAAGCGAACCAATAATTACCAATTTTTATGAAAATAAGAAAAAAATTCAATATAAAATGACAAAAAAACAACCTTTATCCAATTAAAGAATATTCAAGATAAAATAGAATAGATTGTATGTAAATTGCGTCGTTAGGCCTGTTTTTATTGATAGATAAAATATTTGATACACGATAAAAAAACTTGTTTTATTGGAAAAAACATAGATGGATCAGATGTCGAAAGCTTTATATGACCAAAGGGCTATTTTTGTCGAAAATAGTCTTTTGGTCATGTTGAGGGTTCTGAAATGTTACTGATATTCTTTACCAAAGTGTGGGAGGTGAACTGGTACATACCATTATGATGTAAAGCAGGGAAAAGGGGATGTCAAAAAATGAACATATTAAAAAGAACGAGTCAATTATTTCTTATATTGGTGCTGATCGCTGGAAATTTATTAACGGTCTCACCACCTGTTACAAAAGCTGCTGGAACAGTGGTCGTGAACAATACGGATTCCTATATGATTGGGACTAGGCCACTAGTTCTTCAGCAACTCGATGGAAATGATCCAACAAATGTTAAAGCTAGTGTAGAGGTGAAAGGAATCGATATAGGCGCAGTGAATGGTGTTGCTGTTAGTGATCGAGAAAATGTAGTGTATGCAACTGCAAATGGCACTAGCCTTACTCTATATAAAATAAATGCGACATCAGGGCAAGCACAAGTCGTAACGAAACTACCTGAAGGCGCTACTAATGCCGTTGTGCATCAAGATAAATATATTTATTCTTATTTTTCTAATGGTGATTCTTTCCTTGGAACGTACGATTTAGTTACGGGTCAAAAAACGTCCAAAAAAATCGTCGGTTATGACGCTGGCTCTGGCATTGGTGGTGACATTGGCGGAGATCTTGTAGTCGATAAGGATGGCTATCTTTGGTTTGCATCTAATAACAGTGGAGCCGTTGCGCAAATGAATCCTGAAACAGCTGAAGTCATTCGTGTCATTCCGATTACAAATGCGGATGGTAAAACGATTGACGGAGGCGTGCGGGGAATTAGCTTCTTGCCAAATGGGCAGATGCTATTACAGTCAGGATTAAATGAATCCATTGGTCATTCCACTCTTTTTACACTTGATGCGAAAACATTAAGTACAACATATATGGGCACTGCAGGTGATTCATTATCTTACGACTTAGCTTCAAGGGTGAAGCCTGAATTCGATCCATATCCACCTAACCTTGAATCAGAAAAATCGGTTGCTTTACAGAAAAAAGCAGAAGGCAACACAGATGAAAAGCATCCAGAAGTAGGCGACACTTTGCTTTATACAATTAGAGCAAAAAATACGGTGCAATTCGGCATTCTTAAAAATCTGATCATATCAGATAACCTTCCGAGCAGCTTAACCTATGTTTCTGGATCTCTTAAGGTAGATGGCACAAGCGTAACAGATGCAAAGGATCAAGACAAAGGTGATTTTACAAACGGTACTGTGACAGGTCAAATAGGTGATGTGAAAGACACCGATTGGCACACCGTGACATTTGAAGCGAAAGTAGCAAAAGGGCAAGCGGGTAAAGATATTCAAAATACAGCGAATGTCAAAGGGGAAAACACACCGCCAGACAATCCAACAACAAACATAGAAATTTATCCTCGTGATCCGAAGCTTGAATCAGAAAAATCAGCGGTCTTACAGAAAAAAGCAGATGGGAATACAGATGAGAAGCACCCAGAAGTAGGGGACACATTGCTGTATACCATTCAAGCCCGTAACGCTGTTGAAGATAGTGTAATAGAAGACCTTGTGATTTCTGACAAGTTACCTCAAGGATTATCTTATGTACCAAATTCTCTACAGGTAGATGGGAATCCAGTCACAGATGCAAAAGATGGCGACAACGGTGATATGACAGATGGAACTGTCACTGGAACGCTCGGTGAAGTGAAAGATACGAAATGGCATACCGTGACGTTTGAAGTCACAGTTGAAAAAGGTCAGGCAGGCAAAGATATTCAAAATACAGCGAGTGTCACAACCGGCAACACACCGCCAGACAAGCCGACAACGAATATAGAAATCTATCCTCGTGACCCGAAGCTGACTTCTGAAAAATCAGCCGTCTTGCAGAAAAAAGCAGATGGCAATACAGATGAGAAGCATCCAGAGGTCGGTGATACACTTCTTTATACGATTAAAACAAAGAATACGATAGAAGATAGTCTCGTTGAAAATTTAGTGATCTCAGACGAACTGCCGGAAGGATTAGCGTATGTGTCGGATTCACTTCAAGTGGATGGAGAGGCAGTCACTGACGCAAAGGATGACGATAACGGAGACTTCACAGATGGTACCATTTCAGGACAATTTGGTGACGTTCAAGATACAGATTGGCATACCGTGACATTTGAAGTGACGGTTGAAAAAGGTCAATCTGGCAAAGACATTCAAAATACAGCGAGTGTCACAGGTGAAAACACACCACCAGACGATCCGACAACAAAAACAGAAATCTATCCTCGTGATCCAAAGCTTGAATCAGAAAAATCAGCCGTCTTACAGAAAAAAGCAGAAGGTAACAAAGATGAGAAGCATCCAGAAGTGGGAGATACCCTGCTTTATACAATTAAAACAAAGAACACGATAGAAGACAGCCTTGTGGAAAATCTAGTGATCTCAGATCAATTACCAAAAGGGCTGAAGTATGTCGCTGGGTCTCTTGAAATTGATGGAGAATCTGTCACAGATGTGAAAGACGACGATAGCGGAGACTACACAGATGGAAAGGTCACAGGTTATTTTGGTAATGTGAAGGACACAGATTGGCATACCGTGACGTTTGAAGTGACAGTTGAAAAGGGACAGGCTGGTCAAGACATTCAAAACACTGCCGAAGTAACAGGTGAAAACACACCGCCAGATGATCCAACAACGAATACAGAAATTTATCCTCGTGAACCAAAACTAGCATCAGAAAAGACAGCGAGCATTCAGAAAAAAGCAGAAGGAAACACAGATGAAAAAACACCACAGGTAGGCGATACCCTTCTGTATACGATCAAAACAAAGAACCTTGAAGAGGACAGCATCGTCGAAAATCTCGTGATTTCAGATCAACTACCAGAAGGTCTTGAATACGTCGAAGGATCATTAAAAGTAGATGACCAAGCCGTCACAGATGCAAAAGATGACGACAACGGAGACTACACAAAAGGCACAGTCACCGGACAATTTGGTGATATCAAAGACACAGACTGGCATACGGTGACGTTTGAAGCGAAGGTCGCTAAAGGCCAAGCGGATAAAACCATTCAAAACACAGCAAAAGTAACAGGCGAAAACACGCCACCAGATGAGCCGACAACCGAAACAAACATTGATCCAAGAGATCCAAAGCTTGAATCAGAAAAAACATCTGAGATCTCTCAAAAAGCAAAAGGCAATACAAATGAAAAACAAGTTCAGGTAGGCGACACTCTCCTTTACACGATCAAAACAAAAAATAGTGTAGAAAACAGTGTCATCAAAGATTTAGTCATCGCAGATCAACTGCCAGAAGGTCTTGAATACGTCGAAGGGTCATTAAAAGTAGATGGACAAGCTGTCACAGACGCAAAAGATGATGACAACGGAGACTACACAAAAGGCACAGTGA
>NZ_ASJC01000021.1 GCF_000691145.1 Bacillus altitudinis 41KF2b
ATAGAGCTGTCGAGATTTTCTCGACAGCCTGGAGACAGGAATTATCCTGTCTTTTTTATTTTTTCTGTCTCTTATTCAAGTATTCGGTCAGACTCTTATATACATCTGGATTGTCTAATGAAGATAGATCGGGTGAAGGCTTCTCTTCATACGCCCCTTTAAGTAAACGTCGTACAATTTTTCCATTCCTTGTTTTCGGTAAAGCTGAAATGAGATGAACTTCTTTTGGTGTGAGCGCTTTTCCAGCATGTGAACCAACATGGGCTGAAAGCTCTTGGATAAGGGTTGCTTCTTCAAAAGCATGAGGACTGGTCACGATGAAACAGACGAGCGCCTCCCCTTTCACCTCATCCTTTACCCCAATCACAGCGGCTTCATGCACGGCAGGATGCCATGTAAGGATGGATTCAATTTCAGCTGGCCCGATACGTTTCCCTGCTGTATTAATGACATCATCCGATCTGCCGGTGATGTGGAATTCTCCGTCCTCTGTTTGCATGACCCAATCTCCGTGTGTCCATACACCATCAAATCGTTTGAAATACGTATCTTCATAACGCTCCGGTTCGTTCCAAAAACCACATGTCATGCCGACCCATGGCTTTTTCACCACAAGCTCCCCTACTTCATTCATCACGCTTTGCCCAGCTTCATTGTATACATCTGCCGCCATTCCTAAGATCGCCGCATTAAAGAGAATCGGTTTGATGGGACGAAGCAGCGTACTGCCTACAATGCCACCAGAAACCTCGGTTCCTCCTGAATAATTTAAGATGGGGATGTTCTTTTGACCAATGGTGTGAAATAACCATTGCCACGGAGCTTCATTCCATGGTTCCCCTGTAGAAATAATGGCTTTGACATGCGATAGCTCGACCCCATCAATCGTTTGCTGCATCGCAGAACGAACAAATGTAGGGGAAAGCCCAAAATGAGTGACTTTCTTCTGATGGATGAATGACCAGAGCTGCTGCTCATCTGGATAATCGGGAGCGCCGTCATATAAAACGATGGCAGCTCCATTGATCAAGCCGCCAAAGACGAGGAATGGCCCCATCATCCAGCCCATATCAGTCAGCCAAAACAACCGGTCTCCTTTTGCCACATCCATACATAGCCCGGCATCAAAAGCTGCCTTTATCGGAAAGCCTGCGTGTGTATGAACGGCTCCCTTTGGTGTGCCGGTTGTGCCTGACGTATACAAGATCATCAGCGGATCTTCATTTGTGACATAGGTCGCGCCGGTGATCGGCTGTTCTTGTAACAAATCATTTAGCAGGACATCGCCCTGATATCCGGTATGAGAGGAAGTGTGCACAATCACTTTTTGCACAGTTGCTGTTTTGTTGATGGCATCCGCCACACATTCCCGCATGTTGATCGTTTTCCCTCGCCGCATCATTTCATTCGCTGTGACGACAATGGATGCGCCTGACGCACGAATGCGTACAGCGAGTGGCTCGCTTCCATAGCCTGAGAAGACTGGGCTGAAAATAACACCAATCTTTGTAAAGGCAAGCATGACGGCGACCGTTTCTGGAAGCATTGGCATATAGATGATGGCTACATCCCCTTTTTGAAGTCCTTCTTTCAAAAAGCCAGCTGCAAGACGGCTCACTTTCTCTTGAAGTTCGAGAAATGACCATTTCTTTTCTTCACCGGCTTCATTGCTCCAAATGATGGCGGGCTGATGCTTCGTCTCTTCTTTTTCTGCCCATTTGTCCACAGCCGTTTCGGTGATGTTAAGTGTGCCGCCCTGATACCATTTCGGCCACATCAATGAGTGGTGACCTAATGCCGCTTCATATGGTTTTTTCCACTGAATGCCGACCGCCTTTTCCGCTTCTCTCCAAAACCAGTCTGTGCGTGCAATACTGGCTTGATAGAATGAGTCATACGTAGAAAAACCAAGAGATTTCATCCACTGATGCAAACGTGTTTTTTGGCTCTGCTTTTCTTCCGGTATCCATTCTGGTTTCAGGTTGATCATGAGGACTGCCCCCTTTAGACCGGATAGACCGGATGTTTTCGTTTCGTAAATGTCATGTCTTTCGATGAATAGGCTAGTAATCTATGACAAAGTTCCGTTCTTAGACGGTCAAATGGGATGACGCCATCGACAATCATTTCAGAGGCAAGCTCATAGATATTCATATCTTCCTGGTATTCCTTCCGTTTCTCTTGTATAAATGAAGCCCTCTCTTCGGGCGGGAGTTCTGCAATTTTATTTGCATAGACGGCATTTACAGCGGCTTCTGGACCCATCACAGCGATTTGCGCCGATGGAAGAGCGAGACAGCAGTCTGGCTCAAAAGCAGGGCCTGCCATTGCATATAGTCCTGCTCCGTATGCTTTACGGACGATGACGGATATTTTCGGAACGGTCGCCTCTGACATAGCGGAGATCATTTTTGCCCCATGACGAATAATGCCGGCTTGTTCCACTTTTGTTCCAATCATAAATCCTGGTATGTCCGCGAGAAAGAGCAGCGGGATATGAAAGGCATCACAGAGCTGAATAAACTTGGCGGCTTTATCAGCTGAGTCGTGGAATAATACGCCGCCTTTGACCCTTGGCTGATTGGCAATGAGACCGATAGGCTGACCGTTCATTCTGCCAAAGCCTGTGATTAACTCTGCGGCAAACAGCTTTTTGATTTCAAAAAATGACCCTTCATCAATCAGTAAATCGATGAGTTGATACATATCAAATGGGGTATTCTGGCCTTTAGGGATTAAGTCTTGGATGGTGGTTTCAGATGGTTTAGGTGCTTTTGCTGCTGTCGTTTTTGGTTTTTCTGTATAGTTGGCAGGCATATAGGTTAAATAATCACGTGCAATTTGAATGGCCTCTTCCTCTGTTTCCGCTAATATATCTCCGCATCCAGAAATGCTGCAATGCATTTTCGCACCGCCCATTTCCTCAAGCGATACTTTTTCACCGATCACCATTTCAGCCATTCGCGGCGAGCCTAAATACATAGAGGCATTTCCTTCGACCATGACGACAATGTCACAAAAAGCAGGGATATACGCACCACCGGCTGCAGAAGGACCGAATAGTAAACAAATTTGAGGAATGCGCCCAGACAGCTTGACTTGGTTATAAAAAATGCGCCCTGCTCCTCTTCTGCCTGGGAACATGGCGATTTGATCAGTGATTCTTGCACCCGCAGAATCGACTAAATACAGCATTGGACAATTGAGCTTCTCGGCCGTTTCTTGAATTCGAATGATTTTTTCTACTGTTTTGACGCCCCACGATCCTGCTTTAACCGTAGAGTCGTTTGCCATGACGCAAACAGTCTGCCCATTCATACGCCCGGTTCCTGTGACGACACCATCTGCTGGTAAATGTTCATCTTTGCACTCTGCAAACATGGCATCTTCAATGAAAGAATCCTCATCTAATAGCAAATGAAGCCGATCACGGACAAATAATTTTCCTTTTTCTTTGTTTTTTTGATGGTAGCGTTCTGCCCCGCCCTTTTCAATTCGTTGTTTTTTTAATTCATATTCTTCGATCATGACCATTCCCCTTTCTTGCTATTTGCCTCTGTAATGAGGCGTTCGTTTTTCTTGAAAAGCCTTGAGACCTTCTAGTCGATCTTCTGTATGAATTAGCCGCAGATAAGCTTCGTATTCTTTCGTTAGACCTGTTTGTAAATCGTGATCAAGGCTGGATTGAATGGCTTGTTTTGCTTCTTTTAAAGCAATCGGTCCATTCTTGGTGATTTGTTTTGCGAGTGTGATGGCATCATTCATCAGTGAATCGGCTGTAGAGATACGTTCAATCAATCCGATTTGAACAGCTTCTTCTGCTCGTAAAGAAGTGCCTGTGAAGATCATTTCTTTCGCTTTCCCGGGTCCGATCAGGCGCGGAAGTCTTTGTGTGCCCCCTGCTCCCGGCAGGATAGCTAGTCCTGTTTCCGGCAGGCCTAGCGCTGCACCCGCTCTTGCGATGCGGAGATCACAGGCGAGCGCAAGCTCAAGACCCCCGCCAAGTGCGTGTCCGTTTATCACGGCAATGACAGGAACAGGCAAAGATTCAATGTCTGTAAAGGTTTGCTGAATGGTCAGAACGGCTTCTTTGGCTTCTTGTTCTGTCATCAATCGCCGTTCTTTTAAGTCTGCTCCTGCGCAAAAAACTTTAGCGCCAGCTCCTGTCATGAGCAAACAGCGGATGTTTGCATCATGTTTGATTTCTTGAATTGTTTGGTTGATTTCCTCTAGCATAGCAGCTGATAGAGCATTGGCTTGTGCTGGTCTGTTTAAGGTCATGATGCCAATGTAATCATCTTGTATTGAAAAATGGACCAATGATGTCATGTGATTCACCCTTTATCAAGTAGTGTGAGACTGAAAAGCGCGTAAACAGTGACTTGGCAGGGTTCGATCCACTTTTGCTTCAATCCATTCAGCCGCTTTGATCAAGCGAGGGAGGTCGACATTTGTTTCGATCCCGAGTTTGTGAAGCATGTGCACCACGTCTTCTGTCGCCACGTTTCCGCTGGAGCCAGGTGCATAAGGACAACCGCCAAGCCCCCCGCTAGAGGCATCAAATATGGTGATGCCGGCTTTTAATGCTGTATAAATATTGGCAAGCCCCATTCCTTTCGTATCATGAAAATGAAGTGCGATTTTATCAGCAGGAAAGCGTTCAAGTAAAAGGTCTAACCGTCTTTCTACTTGCAGCGGATGGGCTTCCCCAATGGTATCCCCAAGTGATATTTCATCAATGCCGAAGGACAGCAGTTGTTCCGTTAATCGCAGCACTTGGTCCATCGGCACTTGTTTTTCATAAGGACATCCAAACACGGTTGAAATATAGGCCCGCGTTTGCCGTCCTTCTGCTTTTAAATCGGCTGTCATTTGTTTGATCACAGGCAGTGTTTCCTGTATAGATCGATTCATATTCTTTTTGTTATGTGTCTCACTCGCTGAGATAAACATAGCCCCTACCTCAAGGTTTGCTTCAAAAAAATGAGCTAACCCCTTTTCATTTGGGATGAGTGCGGCATAGGTAATATCCTCTTTTTTGTTTAATGATTGGGCTAATTCTTTGGCGTCTTTTAAGGCTGGAACCCATTTCGGATGAACAAATGAGGTGACTTCAATATAAGGAAGATGGGCTTCTTCGAGTAAATGGATCCATGTTCGCTTCTCCATTGTGTCCAGCCAAACGGATTCATTTTGCAGGCCATCGCGCGGGCCGACCTCTCTAATGAGCACGTTTTTTGGTAATACCATGCGGCTTCCCCCTATTCTGTCAGCTCTAAAAGTACCTCTCCCTCGTCAACAAAGTCCCCCTCCGCCTTATACACTTTACTGATCACACCTGCTTCTTCTGCAACAATGGGAATCTCCATTTTCATCGATTCTAAGATGGCGACTTCCTGTCCTTTTTGCACATCATCACCCTGTTTCACAAGAAGCTTCCATAAGTTTCCGGCCATTTGTATCGTGACAGTTTTCATGAACGGTTTTCCTCCCTTTTTTTCATCAGATAATCGGTTGTGATGCTGCCATGTAAAAAGGCAGTTGATTCGGCCATTTCCTTTAAAAGCGGTACATTGGTTTTGATCCCTTCTATTTCATATGCTTGTAATGCTGCTTTTAATCGTTCTATGGCGAGTTTTCGAGTATCACCGTACACAATCATTTTCGCAATCATTGGATCGTAAAATGGGGTAATGACACTTCCGCTCGTTACGCTTGACTCATGACGGATATATGGGGCATCAGGTGTAGAAAGCCGAGTGATCGTGCCTGGCGAAGGGTAAAATGTCACAGGGTCTTCAGCGTATATTCTAACTTCAATCGCGTGCCCAATTTGATGAATATCCTCTTGGCTGAAGGACAGGGGCTCTAATGCTGCAATTTTTAGCTGCTCCTCGACAAGGTCAATCCCGGTAATTTCTTCAGTGACAGGGTGTTCTACTTGCAATCTCGTATTCATTTCTAAGAAATAAAATTGCTGGTTTTGATCGACTAAACATTCAATCGTGCCCGCATTTTCATACCCAATCGCTTTGGCAGCTTTGACGGCCATCTGTCCCATTTGCTGTCTCACAGTTTCTTCAAGACAGACGGCTGGTGCCTCTTCAACAATTTTCTGATGTCTTCTTTGGAGTGAACAATCTCTTTCAAATAAGTGAACGCCGTGACCGAACGAATCAAAAAGAACTTGAATTTCGATGTGCCGTGCGTGTTCAATCACCTTTTCCATGTACAACGTACCGTCTTGAAAGAAACTTTGTGCTCTTTTTTGATTTCCTTCAAACGCTCGATGCAGTTCTTCGTCATTGCGGACGAGCTGCATACCAATCCCACCGCCACCACTCGATGCTTTTAGCATAATGGGATAGCCGAGTGTATGTGCTTTATGAACACCTTCGTCTGCATCATGGAGCGGGGCTGAAACACCAGGAACGATTGGAATGCCCGCTTGTTCCATCGTTTTTCTCGCTTCAATTTTATTTCCCATCTGCTGAATGACTTGTGCAGATGGTCCAATAAAGGTAATGCCCTCGCTCCGGCAGCGCTCAGCAAATGCCGCATTTTCTGATAAAAGACCATACCCTGGGTGGATAGCATCAGCATTTGTTTGTTTGGCAACCTTAATGATCGCTTCCATGTTTAAATAGCTTTCAGAAACTTTAGCGCCGCCGATATAATAGGCGCTGTCTGCTTCTTTCACATGAAGTGCATGCTGATCAGCCTCTGAATAAACGGCAACGGTTTTGATTCCGAGCCGTTTACATGTCCGAATCACTCTACGGGCAATTTCGCCTCGATTGGCGATCAATACTTGTTCAAACATCGCTGCCTTCACTCCTTTATTAGATCAAGCGCCTGCTTTTTCAAGCGGAATTTCTGAATTTTGCCTGAGGCGGTCATTGGGTACTCATCTGTAATGAAAAAGTATTTCGGGATTTTGTAGCGTGCCATTTGTGACTGACAATAGCTCGTTAATGTCTCAATTGAGACCGACTTCCCTTGTTTCAGCCGAATGAATGCGGCTGCTTCCTCGCCGTATGTCTCGTCAGGAATACCAACGACCTGTGCGTCAAGAATGGCAGGGTGAGTGTATAGGACATCCTCAATCTCTTTTGGGTACACATTCTCTCCGCCTCTGATGATCATATCTTTGAGCCGGCCTGTGATTTTCACATAACCGTCATGATCCATCTCAGCTAAATCCCCTGTATGAAGCCATCCGTCCTCATCAATGACTTCATTTGTTGCTTCTTCGTTTTTATAATAGCCCTTCATGACATGGTAACCTCTTGTACAAAGCTCTCCTTGCTGTCCTCTTGGCACTTCTTCTGATGTCCCTGGTAAAGCAATTTTGACTTCAATTTGAGGAAGCGCACGTCCGACCGTTTGAACACGTCTTTCAAACGAATCATCGGTTCTTGTTTGGGTAATGACGGGTGAACTTTCGGTTTGACCATAGGCAATCGTGAGCTCTCTTAATCCCATTTTTTCAATGACTGCTTTCATGACGTGGGATGGGCAGAGTGAACCGGCCATAATCCCCGTTCGTAATGTGGACAGGTCATAAGAGTGGAAATTTGGATGATCGAGCTCTGCGATGAACATGGTTGGTACACCGTGAAGAACCGTGCATTTTTCTTTTTCTACTGTTTGAAGGACTCGTTCTGGATGGAATGATTCAAGTGGAATGATCGTTCCCCCTTTTGTGAGACAAGCAAGTACACCAAGAACAGAGCCGAAGCAATGAAAAAACGGTACTGGGATACACATACGGTCCTGCTCTGTTAATTTCATACAATCTGCGATCTGACTCGCATTACAGACGATGTTTGTGTGGCTGAGCATGACGCCTTTTGGATAGCCGGTTGTGCCTGAAGTGTACTGCATATTAATAACGTCATCAGGCGTGAGCTCATTCATTCGCTTCTCCCATTCATGATCTTCGGTTCTTTTGGCTGCCACTTGAAGACGATCCCAGCTGAGCATGCCGTTTGGTACATGCTGACCGATATAGATACATCTTTTTAAATAAGGAAATTGTGTGGAAGTGATCTCCTCTTGATGGGCGGTTTGAAGTTCTGGAATCAGCTCTTCAAGCATGTTGACATAGGACGTTTCTTTAAAGCCGTCTACAATAAACAACATTTTGCTGTCAGAATGCTTGAGTAAATAGGCGAGTTCCTGTGATTGAAAATTGGTATTCACAGTGACAAGAACAGCACCAATGGAGGCGCAGGCAAATTGAAGAATGAGCCATTCAGGTATATTTGGTGCCATAATGGCGATGTGATCTCCCTTTTGAACCCCTAATGCCATGAGACCTTTACCTGTTGCCTTGACCTCTTGATAAAACGCTTCGTACGAATAACGTAAAGAACGTTCTGGGTAAACAACGGCTTCATGTGCTGGGTGCTGTTCTTTTTTTTCTCTTAATAGGGAGCCAATCGTTTGCGGGTGAATCGACATCATTGCTTTCCTCCCTCATGTATAGTAAGCGTTTTCATTAAGGTATTACGCTAACAACTGTCTTGCGATCACGAGCCGCTGAATTTCAGAGGTTCCTTCTCCGATTTCCATCAGCTTGGCATCTCTCACAAGCCGTTCAACACCGCATTCTTTCATATAGCCTGTTCCGCCATGAATTTGGACCGCATCAAGACTCGCTTTTGTGGCCATTTCTGAAGCAAACAGTTTGGCATAGGCCGCTTCTTTTGTAAATGGTTTGCCTTGATCTTTCAGCCAAGCGGCTTTCCAGACCATTTGTCTTGCAAGCTCTATTTGCATCGCCATATCCGCCAGCTTAAACTGAATGGCCTGGAAGGATGAGAGCGTCTTTCCAAATTGCTTTCTTTCTTTTGCATAGGAAAGTGAAGCATCAAGTGCCGCTTGTGCAATTCCGACAGATAAGGCTGCAATGGAAATTCGTCCGCCGTCTAATGTATATAAAAATTGCTTGAATCCTTTCGATTTGTCTCCCAATATATGATGCGCTGGTACACGCACTTCGTCTAAAATGATTTCAGCCGTATCTGAACCGCGAACCCCCATTTTGTCATATGGATTTGTAATCGACAGTCCCTTTTGCCCTTTCTCCACAATAAAGGCAGAGATGATTGGACGTCCGTTTTCATCATGATCTGTTACAGCGGTGACAATAATCGTTCTGGCATAATTGGCATTGGTGATCCAGCACTTTTCCCCACTGATGACATATTCTTGTCCGTCTTGAATGGCTTTTGTTTTTGTTCCTTTTGCATCTGATCCGGCGTTTGGTTCTGTTAATCCGAAGGAGCCAAGCGCTGTTCCAGAGGCTAATGGAACAAGATGGTCCATCTTTTGCTCCTCCGTCCCGAAGTAATAAAGTGGACTTGCGCCTAAGGAAACCGCTGCGGCATAACTTAAACCTGTACTCGCACACTGTTTTCCAATTTCCTCGACTGCCAGTGCATACGAGATCGTATCTCCTCCAGATCCTCCATATTTCTCTGGAAAGGGTATACCCATAAAACCGAGCTCCCCCATTTTTTGAAATGTTTTTTCGGGAAATGCTGCCTGTTCATCAACTGTTTGAGCGTGTGGTGCAATTTCTGTTTTTGCAAATTCTTTGACCATCTGACGGATCATTTGCTGCTCTTTCGTTAATTCAAAATCCATTGTGCTTCCCCCTTTGGCGCTTTTCTATCATATTTATTATTGAAATAGCTGCTTCATGCCAAGCTTGATTGAATTCAGAAAATTAAAATAAAAATAGTAGAAAAATAGAGAAAGCAAAAAAGCATAAATGGAGGAAAACCCTCATTTATGCTGTCTTTGTTATTTTACTGTTTTTGTAGAAGGTTTGCTTTCATGATGAAGGCGATTGAGTGCCGTCACTTTATAGGTATAGCTCTTCTTTTGATTGGCTAAAATGTCTTTCGTTTGAGTGAAGGAACCAGTTTCTTTTCTGACCGTTTGCACAAATTCGTATGTCCCTTTATTCGACAATCGATAGACTGCATAATAGGATGCACTAGAGTGCGGATCATTTTGTATCTGTAAAACTGCACCATCCTCTGTCTTTTTCACAGATTGGATGATTGGTTTTTTAGGCGCTTTTTGATGAAGCCATGGCATCTCTGGTATGAGAGCCGGTTTGCTATAGGTTTCTTCTATTAATCGTTTCTTTACATTCAAGGGATTCCGATTGATATCTTTCAGACTAAAATGCATGCTTCCTTGTACGAGCTGTGACTGCCTGTTCAGCTCGATCTGGCGAAAATACTCCTCGGGATCAGACCAAGCAGGATCACTGTTTTGATTGATTTTATACGTCGCTTGACCAATGTACAAATGAACAGGCTGCCCCTTCACTTCATTTGACCACCATTTCGTCAGCACATCATAGGCAGCGGGCTGAAAGCCGATACTCCAATAAATTTGCGGGGTGATATAATCAATATGGTGCTGCTGTATCCACTCTCTTGTATCAGCATACAAATCATCATAGTTGGTCATCCCTGCTGTTGTGTTTGAACCGGTTGGGTCATCTTTTATGTTGCGCCATACACCAAATGGGCTAGTGCCGAATTTCACATACGGCTTTTCTTTCTTAATGGAGTCATTGATTTGTTGCACCAAGTGATTCACATTATCTCTACGCCAATCTTCTATATGAGTGAACTTCTGCCCGTAAGTTTCATACGTTTCTTGATCTGGAAATGGCACACCAGCGATTTTATTCGGGTAAAAATAATCATCCATATGCACCGCATCAATATCGTAGTTTTTCACTACTTCCTCTATCCCGTCAACAATGAAGTCCTGAGCATCAGGAATGCCTGGATTAAAGTACAGCTGATTTCCGTAGGCGATGGTCCAATCAGGGTGTGCTCTTGCAGGATGATCGGCTGATAACCGGTTGAGATCGGTATGATTCATGGTGATTCGATAAGGGTTAAACCAAGCATGAAATTCAAGGCCGCGTTTATGTGCTTCTTCTATCATAAATTCAAGCGGGTCATATCCAGGGTCTTTCCCTTGTGTACCAGTCAAATATTCAGACCATGGCCCGAATTTCGACGGATAAAAGGCATCTGCTGTTGGTTTAATTTGCATGATGACGGCGTTCATATTCATCGCTTTGATGTCGTCTAACAGTTGAATGAACTCTTGTTTCTGCTCATCTGCGGGCAGTCCTTTCTTTGAAGGCCAATCTAAGTTATAAACTGATGCGACCCACACTGCACGCATCTCTCTTGTGCTCTCAAGCTTCCCTTTTGGCATCGAACGAGCTAGACTGCTAGACGGAATCAATAAGAAGACACCCATGAAAACTAGTGTCAGAACCGTCATACTGATCTTTTTCAGCATGGTTTGCATCACCTCATATTAAGTTTATTCTGCGTTTTGTGATGGAATGCCAGCAGATGGTGTAAGCAAGATGTTTTTCATTTTAAGTAGCTGAGCTTTCGGGACGTCGCAGGCTTCTAGTAAATACCGCTCTGCATTTCCGTATGTATCCATCATCTCATTCAGTACATCTTCAAGATAATCTTGCTGCACACCGAGCAGGGGCTGAATTTGTTCTTTTGACACCCGATATAAACTCATCATGCGAACAAATCGTTCTTGTCTTTTCACTAGTATTTTCACGCCTTCATTGGAACGCATGTATTCACTTAAAACGGTATGCACCGGCACACCCGCTGCTAATTGAATAAGAGCAGATAAAAAGCCTGTACGGTCCTTTCCGCTTGTACAGTGAAGCATAAGTGGATAATTTTTTTCATCTGACAGTAATGTAAACAATTGCTGAATCTCTTTTTTTCGCTCATAGAGCATGCTTTGATATACATCTTTCATGATCGGTGTAAAGGATAGAGATTTTCCTTCTGCTATCAGCATACGAAACATGGTCCATTTGCTAGGCATCATGCTGTCAGGCTGCATAGGGATATGAACAATTTTGTCATGTTCCATGATCTTTGGCGGGTGTGATTTTCGTTCTGAGCTTGTACGCAGGTCACAAATCGTTTGAATTCCAAGTGTTGAGAACGTCAATATGTCTTGCTTCGTGAGACGTGATAAATCAGCAGATCGATAAATCATTCCTTGTTTGATGACCATCTGATCCGTTGTTTGGAGTCCCCCTGCCTCTCTAAAATTTGCAAGCTTTGAAAATTGTATGTTGTGTTCATTCATAGAAGTGAAAATCCTTTCTATCCTCTTTTCTCTATCATACGCTTTTATGAAAAATGAGAAAAGATAAGAGAAAAAGATCATTCGATTCTCGCATGTTGATCAGTGACATCTTTTACGTGGAATTATTGTTATAATAGAATCAGCATATTCGTATTGATTGGAGATTGTAGCATGATAAAAACAAAACGTATTCAGCAAATAAAAGAGTATGTATTTGACCGGGAATCTGCCTCTCTTGATGAGCTTGTGACGCATTTTGGCGTCTCAAAAAACACCATACGCCGAGATGTACAAGCATTGGTAGAATCCGGCGTGCTAAAGAAAGTGTACGGCGGCGTCGCTGTGAATCACTCAACATTGGTGGTGTATCAGGAGCGAAAGACTCGTCAGCTGAGTAAAAAACAATTGATCGGACAGGCTGCCGCCGCTTTTGTTGAACATGGTGATATGATTTTTGTTGATTCTGGTACAACGACACTGGAGATGCTTCCCTATTTGAAGGAGAAACGGATTACCGTTGTGACAAATAACGTGGATTTCATTACACAGGCTATGCCTTATGAACACCTCACCATCTTTTCAACCGGGGGTATGCTAGAGCGAAAAACAAATTCTTTCGTTGGTTATCAAAGTGTTGAGCGTCTCAAAGCATACAATGTCAATAAAGCATTTATTGCATCAACTGGTTTATCCATTGATCATGGCGTCACGAATTCCTCCCCGCTTGAGACAGATATTAAAAAAACGCTCGTTGAAAAAAACGCCAAAACCTTTTTATTAGTCGATGATAGTAAGTTTGACCATTATGCCTTGACCACGTTTTGTGACTTAAAAGACATAGACATCGTCGTGACGAATGAACAACCAAATGAAGATTACCTTCAATATGGAAAAGAGCATGATGTGAAGTTTGTCACGCCTTAATCCAGAGCGAAAAAGCCAAGCGCCAATGTTTTGGCTTTTTTCTTATGTCGCAAAAGAGTGAAACGGCGAAGTGTTGGTTACATTATGATTGTATATTAAACACATATTTGGAGGTTGACCTGATGCCGTTGTTACGATTTGACGTGATAGAAGGCCGTTCAAAAGAGGAATTAAAAAAACTGCTGGACACCTGCCATGAAGCAATGGTTGATGCCTTTGGGGTACCTGAACGAGATCGCTATCAAATTGTTCATCAGCACCGCCCTGAAGAAATGATCATCGAAGACACTGGGCTTGGTTATCCGAGAACAAAGGATCTGGTTGTCATTAGTGTTGTCAGTAAACAGCGGACGAAAGAGCAAAAGGAACAGCTTTATGCACAAATCGCAGAACGTATAGAAAAAGAATGCGGGGTTGCCAAGACGGATGTGATGATCTCCATCGTGGAAAATGGAGACGCCGATTGGAGCTTTGGGATGGGTGAGGCTCAATTCATAAGAGGATGGCTCTAAAAAAACGGCTCAGGAATGTGAGCCGTTTTTTGATTCATTCATTTTCAAGCTGCATGAGCAAGTTGAATAAATAGCGGTACACTGCTGATATCACACCAATCAAAGGTGTATCTTCTTTGATGTCCTCTAGTTCAAGAAGCGGAATGTTGATATCAAATAACCCGTCTTGCCCATTAAATTGAAGCTGAGCACCATTTAATGTTGAGAGCATCTCTTTTAGTAATCCAGTATCTTTTTTAGGACGCTTCAATCCGAATAACACGGTATACGTCTGAAATACTTCATCCCATTCTATGGCAAGTCCGTCGGCTCTCACCACATCAAACCACTTCGACTCGATATAAATGAATTCTTTTTGTTGTTTTTTTACGTATGTAAGAGGTGTATTTAAAAAGGCAGCATTTTCTGCTTGAATCATTTCCTCCGATTCTTTGTCTACACGTTCTATATAAACATCAGCAAAGCGTGCTTCTTCTGTCATTTTTGCCCCTTCTAACGGCCAATTTTGACTTGCGGCTTTGTTATATTCAAAGTCGGTGAGCGCCTGCCCTTCTTTCAATAAATCTTGTAAGCGATTTTGCAGTGACATGACTGTATCTCCTTTCATCTACTTCATATGCGTTTTTTATTTTAGCATAACACATGAAAAGAAAGATATGCCTGAGCATATGATGGTATGATAGTGGAAAAAGAAACATCTCGGAGGGGACCGTTTTGCTCACAATGACACTGGCAGAAAAAATCGTAGATGAGGTCAAAAAGGTACTGACGGAAGAAATCATCATCACACAAACAAACGGTACCATTATTGCTGCAACAGATCCAGCACGCATTGGTCAATTTCATGAAGGTGCATATGTCACATCCTTAGAAGGGCAGAAACGAATTCTCACAAAGGATGATGTGCTGCAGATGAAAGGCGTCAAAGCCGGTATCAATCTGCCTATTTATTTTAAACAAGAAGTCATTGGGGTCATTGGAATGACAGGTGATCCTAGGCATGTCTCCCCTTTTGGCGACATTTTACGTAAAATGACGGAGCTGCTCATTCAAGAGCATGAATTCTTTCAAGAAACGGAAACAGATGAACGGCAGCTTGAAGCATTTGTATTCGACTGGCTTCATCTGCCAGAGACAGCGGCAGGTATGACCGAGAAGGCGCAGCGGCTTGGCTTTGATGTTAACAAGCAGCGTGTCGCTATTCTCATTGATTGTCAAGACGAATCGTTTATGAAGCAGGATCAATACAAACTGATGAAGGACAAATTGCAACTCACCAATCAGGAGATCATTGTGCGCTGGGGGCATGCACGTTTTTTGCTCATGCTACAAGCCACACCAGATGGTCGTGATACATGGCACAAGCGCTTGTTCCATATTCATGCTGCGCTCACAGCGCTGTCACCATCGAGGATTTTCATTGGTGCGGGAAAACCAGCAGCTTCTCATTTCATGAAGCAGTCCTTTCATCAAGCTTTTCGCGCTTTAAAATTGGCGCATGCTGAAACACCCATTGTGTTTGATGAAGATTTGACGCTTGAACTTTTTATGGAGGAAATCAGTCAGGAAACAAAAGATGCGTTTCTTGATCGAACGATTGCGTCCCTTTTCCCCTATCCTGAACTAGTGAAAACATTGCGGGTTCTCATCGCTTCGGATTACTCATTGAAACATACAGCAGAAGCTATGCATGTCCATATTAATACACTTCATTACCGATTAAAACGGATCCAGGATTTAACCACACTTGATCCAAAGCGTATGCAAGATGCGATGCTTTTTTATTTGGCCTTGCTGCTTTTAGATCATGATACAAAAAATACGATAAAACATCCTGATATTTTGTAGAATCGTCTATAGTCATGTGACGGTTCTTTTTTTATACTGGTAGAAACGAGTTGTTAAATGAGCGGGAGTGATTGTATATGCTAGATTCAGAATTTTCAAATCAATTAAAAGAGATTGTCGGTGCGCCCAATGTCCAAGACAGCAAGGCGGATCGTCTTGCCTACTCTTATGATGCGACACCAAATTTTCAACAGATGCCAGATGCGATCGTGCGGCCTCACACGGCTGAAGAAGTTCAGCAAATTGTGAAACTGTGCGCCTCTTACAAAGTGCCGATCGTCCCAAGAGGCTCAGGGACGAATCTGTGCGCAGGAACATGCCCTACTCAGGGCGGATTGGTGATTCTCTTTACTAGAATGAATCAATTATTAGAAATAGACGAAGAAAATTTAACCGCAACGGTGCAGCCTGGCTTAATTACGCAGGAATTGATTCATCAAGTAGAGGAAAAAGGTCTCTTCTACCCGCCAGACCCAAGCTCTATGAAAATTTCCACATTAGGCGGCAATATTAACGAAAATTCAGGGGGGCTGCGGGGGTTAAAGTATGGAGTGACAAGGGATTATGTCCTTGGGCTTGAAGTGGTTTTGCCAAATGGTGACATCATCAAAACAGGCGGAAAGCTTGCAAAAGATGTCGCTGGATATGATATGACTCGATTGTTCGTTGGTTCAGAAGGAACACTCGGGATTGTCACAGAAGCGGTGCTAAAGCTCCTGCCGCTTCCAGAAACGAAACAAACAATGCTTTGTTTATACGAAAGCCTTGAAGAAGCTGCGACTTCTGTATCGGCCATCATTGCTGAGCGTATCATTCCTGCTACATTAGAATTTATGGATCAGCCGACCCTTGAAGTCGTTGAAGATTTTGCAAACATCGGCCTGCCTACTGACGTTCAAGCTGTGTTATTAATTGAACAGGACGGCAACCCTGAAGCTGTTTCTCGTGATATCCAAAAAATCGCAGAAGTCTGTGAGCAACACGGGGCTACAAGCGTCAAGATTGCACATTCAGAAGAAGAGGCAAGTGCGCTCTTAACAGCGAGACGCTCTGCTTTATCTGCCCTCGCTCGATTAAGTCCTACAACGATTTTAGAAGATGCGACCGTTCCCCGGTCTGAAATTGCCAATATGGTTCGTGCAATTGAAGACATTGCACGAAAGTACGAGGTGAACATTTGTACGTTTGGTCATGCCGGTGATGGCAACTTACACCCCACTTGTGCGACAGATGCAAGAAATGAAGAAGAAATGAAACGGGTAGAAGCTGCTTTTCAGGCCATTTTTGAAAAAGCCGTTGCCCTTGGCGGCACGATTACAGGCGAACATGGCGTGGGTCTTATGAAAGCGCCCTATTTGGAGCTGAAGGTCAAAAAAGAAGGAATCGCTGCAATGAAGGCGATTAAACAGGCACTTGACCCTGCACATATCATGAACCCAGATAAAGTGTTTGGAAAAGCCTCAAGAAAGCGAGTGGTGGTCTCATGAGTTCTTCTTCTAAGCAAAAAGAGATCCAGCAGCAGTTTCAGGAGCAAATGGATGAAAAGGAGCTGCTTAATTGCATGCGCTGCGGATTCTGCCTCCCTTCCTGCCCTACCTATATTGAATCTGGACAACAAGAAACGCACTCCCCTCGGGGCCGAATTGCGTTAATGAAAGCTGTAAGAGATGGTGTCATTGAGCCAGATGAAGATGTTGAACATTCCCTTAATCTTTGTCTTGGCTGCCGTGCATGTGAACCAGTCTGCCCTTCTGGCGTCAAGTATGGACAGCTGCTAGAAGATGCAAGAGATATTATTCAACAACATAAAAAACAATCGTTTCCCGTCAAATTGATGAGACGTGTTGTGTTTAAAGGTCTCTTTCCATCACAAAGTCGTATGCGACAAGCTGCTAGTTTTCTTCGATTTTATCAAACATCTGGTCTGCAAACAGCCGCCAGGAAGACTCGCATACTGAAGGTGCTTCCCTCCCATTTACAGTTGATGGAACAGGCACTTCCAAAGGTGCCGCCTCAAAAGAAAAAACGTTTGAATGAATATAAAGCCATTGGTCAGGCAAAAAAACGGGTGGCGTTTTTTACTGGCTGTTTAATGGATACAGTTTTCTCAAACACAAACAAAGCGACCATTCATCTCTTGCAGCTGGCAGGCTGCGATGTGATCGTTCCTCCTATACAAACGTGCTGCGGCGCGCTACATGGTCATAGCGGAGAAAAAGACCAAGCAAAACAGTTAGCTAAGCGGAATATTGAAGCATTCGAGGAAACAGATGCCGATGCGATTATCATGAACGCGGGCGGCTGCGGCGCCTTTTTAAGTGATTACGGTCATTTGCTTCAGGATGATCCAGATTTTCAAAAACGAAGTAAAGCCTTCTCACAGAAAATAACCGATATATCAAGCATCCTTGTGGAGCTGGAGTTTCACTGCCGCGTGCCACTGGCTTTGCCAGCGCAAGTGATCACCTATCAAGACTCCTGTCATTTACGAAATGGGATGAATGTACAACAGGCGCCGAGGGTGCTCATGAAAGCCATTCAAGGGGTAACGTTTAAAGAAATGAAAGATGCCGGCCGCTGCTGCGGATCTGCAGGAATCTACAATATCTTGCAGCCAGACATGTCGATGCAAATTTTAGATCATAAAATGACAGAAGCGAGCAACACAGCTGCAGCTGCCATTGTGACGTCGAATCCAGGCTGTCAATTACAAATGGCAGCAGGCGTCAAAAAGGCAGGACATATGCCTAGCATGAGAGCGATTCATCTGGCTGACTTTTTATTAGAAGCCGTTCAATATGGAAAAAAAGCGTCCAGCTCATGAAGCTGAACGCTTTTTTTATGCATATCTTCAGACGATTGGTTGGATAATAGAGGCAAATCGCGGAAGGAGATGGTTCAAGTGCTGAAGAAAAACAAATCAAAACAGAAAGACCCGAATTCAGTATTTGAAGCATTATCGCGCTCTTCTGATTTTATCAATGAATTATCAAGTTCCGGAGGTTTTCTTTACAGAATTTCTTTTTTTCGTTCTTTAATTAATGGAAATCTCCTTCATGAACAAATCTTGCCTTTTATTCAACAATTGCATCTAACACCCACCCTTGAAGAGCTGAAAGAACACATCCCAATTGAACAAGCTGTGATTACGAAGGACCTTCAAAAAGTGGAAGAAGCTCTTCATCGGGGCAGTATTGCTGTTCGAATTGAGACAGATTGGGGCAATACGCTTCTCTTGCCGATTGAAGAAAAGAAAGGCAGACAAGTGGGCCCGCCTGAGATTGAATTCGGAATCATTAGTGCGCAAGAAGCGTTTGTAGAAGTGCTCGATACAAATTTAAACTTGCTCAGACGCAGGCTGCCCACTCCTGACCTTAAAGTAGTTGAACACACAGTCGGTACCCTTTCTCTAACGAAAGTAGCCGTTGTATACATAGAGAATATCGCCAACCCGCAGAACATTGAAACCGTTCTTCAGCGGATTCAAGATGTTGACTATGACCAAATTCTAGATTCTAACTATCTTGCGCAAATGCTTTATGATGTGTCCAATACAATCTTTCCATTGTTTTTAAATACAGAACGGCCAGACAGGGTTTCCTCAGGTTTAACGGAAGGAAAAATAGCCATTATGGTTGACGGTTCGCCTCATACCCTGCTTGCACCTACAATTTTACTCGAGTATTTTTCTACAATGGAAGACTATAACATGTCTTGGATCGCAGCATCTTCCTTTCGGCTGTTACGCATTTTTGCAGTGATATTTTCTATTTTTGCAACCCCTTTGTATGTAGCAGTTTTAACGTTTCACTATGAACTGATTCCTAAGGACTTATTAGAAACGATTGTCGCATCACGCTATCTCGTGCCCTTTCCGCCTATTATTGAAGCATTATTTTTAGAGATATCGATTGAGCTACTTAGGGAAGCCGGGTCTCGCCTTCCTGCAAAAGTCGGACAGACGCTCGGGATTGTTGGAGGTATTGTGATCGGACAGGCTGCGGTTGCAGCGGGATTAACAAGTAATATTTTGCTCATTATTGTCGCATTATCAGCTCTTGCCTCTTTTGTCACTCCTATTTATAAAATGGGGACAACCATTCGTCTCTTACGTTTCCCATTTTTTTTTGCTGCACAAGTGTGGGGAGCGCTTGGGATTTCGCTAATGGGGGCTTTTCTTCTTACACATTTAATGAAATTAACGTCTATAGGCCAGCCTTACTTAGAGCCAATCTTTCCACTTCGATTGGCCGATTTAAAAGGTAGTTTGATTCGGCCCCAACTCCGCTTTTTGAAAAAACGTCCAGAAAATTTACGGCCGCAAAATGAAACGATACACCGCCAAAAGCCAAAGCAAGGCCGTAAGGGGAAAAATGATTTTTATGAATAAGGAAGTGAAGGCATGAGCTCTTCTTCTGTGAAAGAAAAATTTCAAGTATCCCCTTTTTTTGTGTTTTTTCTGATCAATGCCAATCAAGTTGGTGTTGGTATTTTAAATTTCCAGACGAATCTGGTCCGGACGATTAATAATGATGGGTGGATCGCCATTTTAATTGCTGGTGCAAGCGTCAATTTGATGATTTTCCTCATTTACTTTTTGTTTAAAAAAGCACCTACTGACGAATTTAGTGACATTACGCAATCTGTGTTTGGTAAATGGCTTGGACAATTCATCAACATTCTCTACATTTTGTATTTTTCTTCATTATCTTTGATCGTGCTTGTTCATTATATGGATGTAATCCATGTTTGGCTGTTTAAAGAAATTCCTGGTCTTTTATTTGCATCAGTGCTGCTCATCCTCGTCTATTACATTCACACAGGCGGATTTAGAACAATCGCTGGTTGGGCATTCTTTAGCATTGTCCTAACGTACTGGATGACCTTTATCTGCTTTTATGTCATGAAATATAGTCACATCCGGTTTATGTTCCCAATGTTTGATCATTCATTTTCACAACTCATGATGGGGGTCAAAGATGCCTCTTTATCCATGTTTGGTTTTGGAACATTGCTTGTCTATTATCCCTTTATTAAAAAAGCACAAACGTCGCAAAAATTTGCACATATGGGAGTGTTGCTGACTACATGCCTGAATTTGCTTGTATTTCTCGTTTCTATAGCGTACTACTCAAGTGCTCAGCTCGAACTAACGAAATGGCCAACATTGACATTAACCAGCATTGTCAAACTTCCGTTTATCCAGCGCTTTGAATTTATTGAAGTGTCCCTATGGCTTTTGCTTATCGTTCCAAATATCGCCATTCCATTATGGGCAGCCAGCAGAATGGCAAAACAAGTGTTTCACACGAGCCAACGCATGACGTTAATTGTTCTCAGCCTTCTCATTCTCGTCATGTTTTCATTTTTGATCGAGGCCACCTCTTTTGAGACGTTTAATAAATGGGTGGAATATAGCGGATATATCCTCATATATGGATTGACTGGATGTATGATCATTGGGCTGCTGCTGAAAAAAAGGTGGGTGAAAAAACGCGCATGAAACATTATATTCTCGTGTGTCTCATGTTATTGAGCCTTTTCTTAACGAGCTGTGCACAGCCTCGTCTCTTAGATGAATTAAGTATCTCGCAGGCAGCGGGATTTGACTTATTGGATGATGGAGAAATGAAGGGCTTCTTTGTTTTCCCTGTTTTTAAAAGCGAAGAACAAGGAAGCTATCAAATTGTAAGTGCTAAGTCAAATACCATTAGTAATATTCAGTTTCTTGTGTCGGAAAAATCGCCTTTCCCCGTTGTCATGGGACAAGTACTCGTGATTTTAATAAGTGAAAAGCTGGCGAAAGAAGTGGGTATGATTGATTTGATGAATTACATCTATCGTGATCCGATCATTGGGTCCCGTCAAGTATTTGCCATAGTAGGCGGAGAAGTTGAAGATTTGTTGTATACAAAGATGAATCAAACCAACTTAAATATCGGTGTATATCTTTCAGATTTGCTGGCCCAAAACATGCGAAATGGCAATCAACCTGTGACCAATCAGCATATTTTTATGAATCAGATGATGGCAAAAGGCGTGGATGCCTACCTCCCTTACATTAAAAATACAAGCAACTCTATTAAAGTGTCAGGTGTCGCTCTTTTTGATCAAGAAAAAATGGTTGGGCATATTCCAGGGGAAGATACGTTTACGTTTAAAGCGATGATTGAAAATCATAAAAATGGGATTTATGAGTTTCGATTTAATGACACAAAGAAAACCCATGTTGTCATTGAAAATATCAAATCACATGTGTCTTATCACATTAAACCAACTGAAAACCTTTCAAAAAAGCCTCATATCACCATTGATATCAAGCTGAAAGGTGAGTTAAAAGAATTTATGAAATCAAAAAAAATCGATACGCCTTCTATCTTGCAGCATGTTGAAAAAGAAGTGGAGAAGCGTGTGGCCCAGCAAGGAAAAGACCTTGTTCAATCCTTTAAAAAGCAAAAAATTGATCCACTTGGACTTGGTTTGAGATATCGTTCTAAAGATAAAGCCATGACACCGGAGAAATGGCAAAAAATCTACCCTGATGCAGATGTCCAAGTGAATTGTCATATGAACATTGTCCAAACGGGTGTCAGCCAATAAAAAAGACTGTATGAAAAGGTTCTCCCTTCTCGTACAGTCTTTTTTAATCTTCATCTTTTACGTCCGGGTCCTCAGGGATTGGTTCATTTAAGATGTCTTGAATGAGCTCTTTATATTGTTCTAGCTGTTTCATATGGGTTTGAAACTGCCCTTGATAAATGAGATACGATTCCCCGTCAAATACGTAACGAATCTTTTTTTGCTGGATTAATTTTTCAACATATGCTTCTGATACTTCTAAGTATTCAGCTGTTTCTCCAATTGTTAAATACATGCATGTGCACCACCGTTCGTTTCATCTTACAAATTATATCACGAGCTGGTCAAAAAACAGATATCGCTTGTTCATGTTTTTTTCATCTTTTCTTCACTGATTCGTCAACTCGCTTTTGTACAGTATTCATACACCCACTCAAACACTAGGAGGTGATGATCCTTCGCATGACAAAGAAAAATATTCGGACCTATGCCGCATTTTTAACTGTAGGCGCTAGCAATACGATGATTGACTTTTTGTTCTTCTTTTTTTTAACTGCTTGCTTTGTTCCCTCTTTTCTTGCACAGTGCCTGTCCTATACCGCAGGAATGCTGAACAGTTATGTTTGGAATCGAAAATGGACGTTCCAAGTGAAAAAGAAAGCTGACAAGTGGGAATGGATCAAGTGGGCCACAGTCAACGGCGCAGCGTGCCTCCTCACCTATGTTGTCTTATATGTCATGCAGCAAGCAGGTTTCTCATTATTCATTAGTAAAGCGATTGGTACCCTTCTTGGCATGATGATCACTTTTACTGGAAGCCGCCTATGGGTGTTTCCATCAGAAAATAAACCATCAGAAATGGAGCGATGATTCAATGAATATCAAAAAAGCCGTTATACCAGCAGCCGGATTAGGCACACGTTTTTTACCCGCAACGAAAGCACAGCCAAAGGAAATGCTGCCGATTATCGACAAACCCGCTATTCAATACATAGTTGAGGAGGCTGTTCAATCAGGCATTGAAGATATACTAATTATCACAGGAAGAAATAAAAAATCAATTGAAGATCACTTTGACCGTTCGATTGAGCTAGAACACACGTTGCTTGAAAAAGGGAAAAATGAACAGTTAGCTGAAATCAAACATATTGCGGATATGGCCAATATTCATTATATTCGTCAAAAGGAGCCCTTAGGTCTTGGACATGCGGTATTATGTGCACGTCATTTTACTGGCAATGATCCTTTTGCGGTCCTTTTAGGTGATGATGTCATGGTGTCAGAAAGACCTGCACTCTCTCAGCTCATGGAAGTCTTTGAAGACAAACAAAGAGAGGTCATTGGCGTCCAGCAAGTGGATCGTCTAGATGTCAGTAAGTATGGTATGATAAGACCAGCTAGAGTAGACGGTCAAGTGTTTGAAGTCACAGACTTAGTGGAAAAGCCAGCTATTCATGAAGCTCCTTCCGATTTAGCCGTGATGGGCAGGTATCTGTTAACACCATCGATTTTTCCTATTCTTCAAGGAATCGAGAGAGGTGCCGGGAACGAAATTCAGCTGACAGATGCCCTGAAAATCATTGCACATGAATCACCCATTTATGCAAAACAATTAGATGGGATGAGATTTGACGTTGGTGATAAGCTGGGCTCATTTAAGGCAGCGGCTGAAATTGGATTGATGCGTCATGATATGCGGACAGCCATGCTAGCATATATGCAAAGCATACTCATGAGAGAAGCAAAACAAGCATAGGCTCTTATAAGGATGCTTGAAGAAAATTCGTATTTAAAGGCAGAGTGAAATGAATGGGAACCTTGTTTAATGAAATTTTAACCTGGCTGACAAGCCTTGGTTACGCAGGTGTTGCACTTGGACTGATGATTGAAATTATCCCGAGTGAAATTGTACTTGCCTACGGCGGATATATGGTGTCAACAGGAAGCATAGGATTTGTTGGAGCCGTCATCGCTGGGGTTATTGGAGGAACACTTGCCCAGTGCTTTATTTACTGGATCGGCCTTTACGGCGGAAGACCTTTTTTAACAAAGTATGGGAAGTATTTATTCATCCATGAGCATCATATTGCCACGGCAGAACGCTGGTTTGACCGATATGGAACTGGTGTCGTATTTACAGCTCGATTTATCCCAGTCGTGCGCCACGCGATCTCAATTCCAGCTGGTATTGCAAAGATGCCATTTCTGAAATTTGTTCTTTTGACCGGATTAGCCGCCATCCCTTGGTCCATCCTATTTATTTATCTTGGAATGCAGCTTGGGACAAAATGGGACCACATTCAAAGTGTCGCTCACACGTATACAACACCAATTATGGTCATTGCCATCGTTCTCATCGTACTGTATTTCGTTTTGAAAAAAATTCGCACAAATCGAAAACGGACAATCTAACGAAAACGCCTTTCACTCGTCATGTGAAAGGCGTTTTTTCTATGCGTGCGTCGATTGTTTTTTCATATATTGAGATAATTCCATAATCATTGCACCCATTCTTTCAAGTGAAGGGGCTAGAATTCGGCTTATCCCCTCTTCTTTTAATGCTTCAGCTGTGACTTTTCCAACAGCTACAGCTAATACATGCTGCTCGAATAGATGTTGCAGTTCTTCTTTTTTGCCCCATTCTTCTGCTAGTTTGAAAAAGGCATGAACCTGAACAGCGGTTGTAAAACAAACGGCATGGACCTTCCCTTCTTTCATTTCTTGAAGCAAAGTGTCCGCCGCCTCTGGTTCAGGGGGCGTGTGCTGATATGGCATGAGCTGCAAAACGTCTGCTCCCTTGTGATGTAAAAAATCAATGAGAGCTGGTGCATTTTCGCCGTGAAGCTGTACCATGACCCGTTTACCTTGAAGTTCTTTGTCTTCTAACTTTGAAATGAGGTCACGAACGGTTCCATCTTCATCAGAAACATCTGGCTGAATGCCGTGTTTTTTTAGAGCCGCAAACGTTTTGTATCCTCTTGAAGCGATATGGGCACTTGATAAAATGTTCATAAATGCTTCTCCAAGCTGGAGCTCTTCTGCACTTTCAATTAATGTGTCTGTGCCGATACCCGTTGTTAAAATGACCCAGTCAGCTCCCTTCTTTACAAAGGTTTCTATGCCTGGCTTCAATTCCTCTTTGGCTAAAAATACAGTGCCCTGAAGAGAACGAATAACAGCTTGTCCTCCTTGCTTTTCAACAAGTGTACGCATTTCTTCTGTTTTTCTTGTTCCGCATATGGCAATGGTCTTTCCAGCTAAGCCTTTACTCATTCTCATCCCTCTTTTTCTATCACATGTATGATGTATTGTATTAAATATAGATTTATTTGGAAGACGTTGCAAGTGTCTACTAAAAAAGAGCTTGACGTTTCTATCGAATTCGAGTATCTTTTGTAAGTGCAAATTGTAGGAGGTCATTATGGAAAAACAGAATGTTCAAGCAATTCGATTATCAATCGCAGACCCAACACCACTTGGTTTGTTTGGTTTAGCAATGGTGACGCTTGTTGCGTCTTCACAAAAACTAGGAATCACAGATGGCACATCTCTTATTTTACCTTGGGCTATCTTCCTTGGAGGAATCGCGCAGCTGATCGCGTCCATACAAGATTCAAAGCATCATAATATTTTTGGAGCCACTGCCTTCGGCGCATTCGGTCTTTTTTGGATGGGTGTTGGAACCACTTGGCTCATTCAAGCTGGCGTTTTTGGGAAAACGCTTGCGGGAGCTGCGGACCCAAAACAACTAGGTTTTGCTTTTATTGGTTATTTGATTTTCAGCTTATTTATGACGATCGGTGCAATGGAAACACATAAAGTATTGTTTTTGATTTTCGTCTTTATTGATTTCTTATTCATTGGCCTTTCCCTTAGCTCGTTTGGTGTGATGTATGATGTAACTCATACGATGGCTGGTATTGCAGAATTGATTATTTCTCTTCTTTCATTTTATGGTTCTGCAGCTGTTGTGCTGAATACACATTTTGGTCGTACAGTACTGCCAGTTGGACAACCATTTCGAGTGTTTACTAAAGCATAAATAAAAAAGAACTGCTCTTGGCAGTTCTTTTTTTTATTCTTATTTTTCTTGTTCCTCTTGAAATATCTCTGCAATGATTTCATAAGAACGCATTCTTTCTTGATGGTCAAACATATCAGAATTAATCATGACTTCATCTGCTTGAGTTGCTTCAATAAAGGCTTCTAACTCTTTTTTCACCTTTTGTTTATCCCCGATCATCGTCGAACTTAATTGTTCGTCCACCATCGCCTTCTCATATGGACTCCATAACCCATCCATACTTTCAACAGGGGCTTTGAGTTTTCCTGGTGTATTACGAATAAGGCTCAAAAATCGCTGATAATGAGACGTCGCCAAATATTCAGCCCGCTCTGTTTGATCAGCAGCAAAAACCGTGACACCAACCATCGCATAAGGTTCTTTTAACACATCTGAAGGTTGAAATGACTGTCTGTATAATTCTAAAGCAGGAATGGTATTTTTAGGGGAGAAATGTGCCGCAAAGGCAAATGGCAGTCCCAGTTCTCCTGCAAGCCTTGCACTAAAACCACTTGAACCAAGAAGCCAAATTGGTATATCCAATCCTTCTCCCGGAACGGCTCTTACATGTTTTTTGACCTGACCAGTCGGTTTGAAATATTGCCGAAGTTCTTCAAGCTGCTCAGGGAAATCCTCCCCATTATGAAGATTACGTCTAAGTGCCCTTGCCGTTAACTGATCTGTTCCTGGTGCCCTGCCAAGACCTAAATCAATTCTCCCTGGATACAGAGTCTCCAGTGTTCCAAATTGTTCTGCAATGACGAGTGAAGAATGGTTTGGAAGCATAATCCCCCCAGAACCAACCCGGATCTTTTCAGTCCCTCCAGCAATATGTCCAATCAAGACGGATGTTGCTGAACTCGCAACCCCTTCCATATTATGATGCTCCGCAAGCCAATATCTATGGTAGCCCCACTTCTCAGCTTTTTTTGCTAAATCCATACTATGCTCAAATGATTCTTTAATTGTGCCCCCCTCTGTTACAGAGGATAAATTTAACACGGAATATGCTGTGTGTTGTAAAACTGATTGACTCATACATGCTGCCCCATTTCTTTCAAAAATCATACTAGTTTCATTCTTTCAACACCATAACATAAAACGATTTAACTTTTAAATGATTTGATTCGATGAACTTCGAACTAAAAAATATCATTAAGCTCAATTCCGCTTTTTAAATTTCCACATAGAATAAAATATTAACTTTTAGGAGATGGGGAATTTGTATAACCAGTACGATAACAAATGTCCCTTTTGCGGAAAAAATCATGATTGGCAACCTCATTACAGAAAATCTCGTCACGATAGACCTACATTTGATGATTGCCCTCTTCTTAAACGAGAATGTAAAAAGAAAAAAGTTGTTAAACATCACAGCACTTGTGCTAAAGCAAAAGGACGAAAAAAAACAAATACTAAGATTGTAAAAAGAGGTTCTACTGGTGTTACTGGTCCTACCGGAGATACCGGGCCTACTGGTGCCACTGGTGTAACTGGTGATACTGGTTGAAGCGTTTGATCCGGTAGTAAGTCCTACTTACCCGGTAGGGCAAGTAGTGACCTTTAATGGCAGTACGTATGTAGTAAATACTGCACCACCGACAGGTACACCAGATACTTCCCCAGACTACACATTACTGGCTGCAGCAGGATCAACTGGTGCCACTGGAGTAACTGGTGATACCGGACCTACTGGTGCCACTGGTGTAACTGGAGATACTGGCCCTACTGGAGCCACTGGTGTAACTGGAGATACCGGACCTACCGGTGATACTGGTGTAACTGGAGATACTGGTCCTACCGGAGGCACTGGTGTAACTGGAGATACCGGACCTACTGGTCCAACCTGCCCTCTTCTTAAACGAGAATGTAAAAAGAAAAAAGTTGTTAAACATCACAGCACTTGTGCTAAAGCAAAAGGACGAAAAAAAACAAATACTAAGATTGTAAAAAGAGGTTCTACTGGTGTTACTGGTCCTACCGGAGATACCGGGCCTACTGGTGCCACTGGAGTAACTGGAGATACTGGGCCTACTGGAGCCACTGGTGTAACTGGAGATA
>NZ_ASJC01000022.1 GCF_000691145.1 Bacillus altitudinis 41KF2b
CGCCGCCAAGCTTTTCAAAGGATCAGTTCCAGTCGGAACTGGTCTTTTTTGTGTTTTCTTCTAGCAGCATCATGATATAAGCCGGAAACTTATCCTCTGCAATCTCCATATAACGTTCAATCATGACATAATCATCACTAATGTATTGAGATAAAAGCTCGTACCACCATTCTGTTTCGTAGCGGGCAATCATACTGAGGTTATACATTAACAAGTAATGGCTGATGATCTCAGGAATCCCTAAAAAGGCATCTCGCGTTGATGGAATGAACCATTGATTCATTTCTAAATCATAATGAAGATGAGTAGCAAGAGCAGGGTTTTCTTCTGAAAATACATCAAATGTTAGTTTTTTAGCCTCTCGTTGCTTAAGCTTCCAAGTTGTATGGAACTCAAAATATTCAATAAAACGTTCGGCAGACATATTATAGAGCAAGGGAATATGATCTTGAATCAATATGCCATTGGCTTGCTCTACTTTCACTAAAGTCGCAGGCTGTTTTTGAAACTCCAGAATATGACCCATCTCAGGTATTTTTGAAAGGAGATTGATCATCGTAAATCGTTCATCTTCAAGACCATTTAAATGAAAAAAGTGCTTTAATACATGCATACATAATCCGTTTCGCTGAATCTTGACTTCATCCTCACTAAAACGATAATGTTGCTTCTTTCTTTTTCTTGAGGTGACGCCGTGAGCTAAGACAGAGGTTTGAGACGGATAGTCGGGATCCACTGTCAGCAAACATGCCTTTAACAGCTGTGCCATTCCATAAAACAATAAAATCGGTTTTAGTTCAAGTGGAGCTGATGCGGCTTGGTCATAAAATGTATGACCGTGCTTTAAAAAGTAAATAAATCGTTCACAGTTTTTATAGGCCTGCTGGTTTGCCTCCTGAATGTTCCGTTTCTCGTACTGTTGAAATAGAAACTTTTGGGAAGTTTCAAGTGAGTAAAAACGTTTTAAATCCTTCCATCCTGAACTTTTCATCTTCTTCCTCAACTCTCTTTATATTTTCTAAAAATTGCAACTGTTTGTTGCTTCCTTGACATGCTGTTTCCTAGTTGATAATCTACATATAATATTTTGCCGAAAAGAGGGGGATTTACTAATGTGGGAAAGTAAATTTTCAAAAGAAGGTTTGACGTTTGACGATGTGTTGCTTGTTCCAGCAAAGTCTGAGGTGCTTCCGCGTGATGTCAATTTATCAGTTGAGTTAACAAGCACTTTAAAGCTGAACATTCCAATTATTAGTGCAGGAATGGATACTGTGACGGAATCGCAAATGGCGATTGCAATGGCACGTCAAGGTGGTCTTGGAATCATCCATAAGAACATGTCTATTGAGCAGCAAGCTGAACAAGTGGACAAAGTAAAACGTTCAGAGCGTGGTGTTATTACAAATCCATTTTTCTTAACACCGGATCATCAAGTATTCGATGCAGAACATTTAATGGGTAAATATCGTATTTCTGGTGTACCGATTGTTAATAACGAACAAGATCAAAAGCTTGTTGGGATTATTACGAACCGTGACCTTCGTTTTATTTCGGATTATTCAATGAAGATTAGCGACGTGATGACAAAAGAGGAACTTGTGACAGCTTCTGTTGGAACAACATTAGAAGAAGCTGAAAAAATCCTTCAGCAATATAAAATTGAAAAATTACCTCTTTTAGATGACGAAGGAACATTAAAAGGTCTCATCACCATCAAAGATATTGAAAAAGTGATTGAATTCCCTAACTCCTCTAAAGATGCACATGGCCGTTTAATTGTTGGTGCCGCTGTAGGTGTCACTGGCGATACAATGACTCGTGTGAAAAAATTAGTAGAAGCCAATGTTGATGTGATCGTCATTGATACAGCACACGGTCATTCTCAAGGTGTTCTAGACACTGTATCGAAAATCCGTGAAACGTATCCTTCTCTTAACATCATTGCTGGTAACGTTGCAACAGCTGAAGCAACAAAAGCATTGTTTGAAGCTGGAGCAGATATTGTAAAAGTGGGTATTGGACCAGGATCGATTTGTACAACACGTGTTGTTGCAGGGGTCGGTGTACCACAAATCACAGCGATTTATGACTGTGCAACAGAAGCAAGAAAACATGGTAAATCTATTATTGCAGATGGTGGAATTAAATATTCAGGTGATATCGTGAAAGCATTAGCTTCTGGTGGACATGCTGTTATGCTGGGAAGCCTTCTTGCTGGTACATCTGAAAGCCCAGGAGAAACAGAAATTTTCCAAGGCAGACGTTTCAAAGTATATCGTGGTATGGGTTCTGTTGCTGCAATGGAAAAAGGAAGTAAAGATCGTTACTTCCAAGAAGATAATAAAAAATTCGTTCCAGAAGGTATCGAAGGACGTACACCGTATAAAGGACCAGTTGTTGACACTGTTTACCAACTCGTTGGCGGTATTCGCTCTGGTATGGGCTACTGTGGAACACAGGACTTACGTACTCTTAGAGAAGAAGCACAATTCATTCGCATGACAGGTGCAGGTCTTCGTGAGAGCCATCCACATGATGTACAAATTACAAAAGAATCACCAAACTACACAATTTCTTGATAAATTGTGACAATCAAATTACATTTGACAGGGTCTATGACTCTGTCTATTTTTTTTGTCTTTATTGTGATAAAATTTATACTGTTGTGTCGAAATAAGCCCTTGTGGATTAAATATATATGAAAAACGTCGAAAAAAGATGAATACGGAGGTATGACGATTGAACAGCAAGATGTTGAAACAGCTTATGGTCTCTATCCTTGCATTGGCATTGATTGTTACTGCATTTACCCCAATGTCCAAAGCAAAAGCGGCTGAAGATCCATTCAATGTGAATGCGAAAGCAGCCATCCTTATTGAAGCTTCTACAGGTAAAATTCTTTATAGTAAAAACGCAGAACAAAGACTGCCTATTGCAAGTATGGCAAAGATGATGACAGAGTATCTATTACTAGAGGCGATTGCTGAAGGCAAAGTGAAATGGGATCAAACATATACGCCAGATGATTACGTGTACGAAATTTCTCAGGACCGTAGTTTATCCAATGTTCCATTGAGAAAAGATGGTTCGTATACTGTCAAAGAACTTTATCAAGCAACGGCTATTTATTCAGCAAATGCAGCAGCAATTGGTCTAGCAGAGGTAATCGCTGGATCAGAATCGAAGTTTGTTGAAAAAATGAATGCAAAAGCAAAAGAACTTGGCTTAACCAATTACAAATTCGTGAATGCAACTGGATTAGAAAATAAAGACTTACATGGCAAACAGCCAAAAGGTACGGGACCTGATGAAGAAAGCGAAGTTTCCGCAAAGGATATGGCTTTGCTTGCACAGCATCTCATCAAAGATCATCCAGAAATTCTTGAAACAGCAAGCATCGCGAAAACAAAGTTCAGAGAAGGCACAGATGATGAAATGGACATGCCAAACTGGAACTTTATGCTTAAAGGACTTGTGAAAGAATATGAAGGCGTAGACGGTCTGAAAACGGGCTCTACTGATTCAGCTGGTTCTAGCTTCACAGGTACAGCAAAACGTGGTGACATGCGTGTGATCGCAGTTGTCCTGAATGCTAAAGGGAATCTTCATACAGCTCGTTTCGATGTGGCGAAAAAATTGTTCGATTATGCCTTTAAAAACTTCACGATGAAAGAAATGTACAAAAAAGGCCAACAAATCAAGGGACATGAAAACATCGAAGTCGATAAAGGGAAAGATAAAGAAGTACCCGTCGTGACGAAAGAAGCTTTCTCTGTACCGGTTAAAAATGGTGATGAGAAGAGCTATAAAGCGAAAGTAAATATTGATAAAAAGAACCTAGAAGCTCCTATTAAAAAAGGAACAAAGGTTGGCATGCTGACGACTTCTTATTCTGGTGATGAGAAGGACTACGGCTATTTGAGTAAAGACCAATCAGGTGTTGAGCTTGTGACGAAAACAGGTGATGAAAAAGCAAACTGGTTCATCCTTGCAATGCGTGGTGTAGGAGGATTCTTCGCTGGCATTTGGGGCGGAATCGTCGACACAGTAAAAGGTTGGTTCTAATAAAAAACTGCTCTCTATATGTGAGAGCAGTTTTTTTATCGTTAAAAGAAAAGAGATTGTTTGTGGTTTTGAGGTGTAGACAAGGCCTGCTGAAAAATACCACATAACTTTTCCATCCCTTCTGTCAGTGCCTTTTCATTCACATAAGAAAAACTGAGACGTATATAATTCTGCTTCGGCTCCCCAGGATAGCAGACAGAGCCAGGCAGGAAGGTGATTTGTTGCTTCCGCGCCTCATGTAATAGGGCACGTGTATCGACCCAGGAAGGAAAGCTAAGCCACAAATTGAGCCCGCCCTGTGGGATTTGCCACGTGACGTCCTTTGGCGCATGTTTTGTCAGCACTTCCATCATCAAATCGCGTCTCACCTTCAAGGCAGTTCTTAATTTTTTCGTATGATCGATCATTTTCTTGGAAGTGAGAAACGGTAAGATCGCCTTTTGGGTGAGAAGCGGGCTCCCTAAATCATTATTGGCTTTTGCAGCTAATAAACGGTTAAATATAGAGCCTGACGCAGTAATAATTCCAATCCTGCATCCTGGAGCCAGTGTCTTGCTTAATCCTCGTAAATAAATGACGTGTCCATCGTGATCTAGGCTTTTAATGGGTGCCGGCGGTTTCTTTTCAAAATAAAGCTCACGATAAGGATCATCCTCTACAATGAGACAATCAATGCTTTGTGCCAGTAAAAGCAGCTGCTTTCTTCGTTTCATCGACATACTAGCACCTGTAGGACTGTGAAAAGTAGGAATGGTATAGATGAGCTTTGGTTTATATTTATCACAAATGCTTTGAAGCTGTTTCATGTTCATTCCTTCATGATCGACAGGAACCGTAATAATTCGTGCCCCTCTCCCCATAAAGACATCAATTGCGCCTGGATAGGTGGGCGCCTCCATGACAACTACATCATCCGGCCCGATAAATGTACGTGCTACTAAATCAAGCCCTTGCTGAGAACCGCTAGTGACAAGGATATTTTCAGGAGTAGAAGGGACATCTAATTTTTCTAGAAATGATTGAATGACCTGACGAAGCTGAAGGTCACCTTGTATTTCTCCGTATTTTGACATGATTTGAGGATGCCGGGCTAGGACATGCTGCATTTCTTTTTCTAAATACTGGTTAGGTAAAAGACCAGGATCAATCATAGAGGAAGAAAGATTAATGGCTTCTTCGACATAGTGATACTGAGCAAATTGAGACCTTGGTAAATAATCAGGGATCGATAACTGCCAATCGAAAGAAGTAGATGACTGAACCGGGATGTCAGTTTGCTCATGCTGCTCATTCACAAACGTACCTTTTCCTTGTACAGTCGTTAAAAATCCGTCGTCCTTAAGCCGTGTATATGCTTTTGATGCTGTGACAAGACTTACATTCAGCTGTTTCGCTAGATCACGTACAGTCGGCAGCTTATCGCCTTGCTGAAGCAGACCTGATTGAATGTGATCAACGATGGAAAAGTAAATCTGATTCGAAAGAGATGTATCTGAATGTCGATGGATATCAATATGCATGAAAATCCTCCAATGGGTGTGGAATTGTTATAGATGTTTTCGAATTGTTATAGATGCATTATAACATGTTAATAACACTTAAAAGAGGGAATGATGCCTTTTTAACTATGAAACCTTGATATATAAGGGTTTCTTCTTTTTTATGAGCTGATTGAATTGTTATACTATTCTCTTTATTGTTATACTCTATCGCTTGTATGATAAAGGTGTTGAATCAATCGAATAGACAAATGGGAGGAAACAATTGTGAGCAATAAGGGAACTGAACGAGTTAAACGTGGAATGGCAGAAATGCAAAAAGGTGGCGTCATTATGGATGTCGTCAATGCTGAGCAGGCAAAAATCGCAGAAGAAGCAGGCGCAGTGGCAGTAATGGCACTAGAACGAGTACCAGCTGACATCCGTGCAGCAGGCGGTGTTGCCCGTATGGCAGACCCAAGAATCGTGGAAGAAGTACAAAATGCAGTAACGATTCCAGTCATGGCAAAAGCACGTATCGGTCACATCGTGGAAGCTCGTGTTCTTGAAGCACTTGGTGTTGATTATATTGATGAGAGTGAAGTGCTGACGCCCGCAGATGAGGAATTCCATTTAAATAAAAATGAATACACGGTTCCTTTCGTATGTGGCTGCCGTGATCTAGGTGAGGCGACTCGTCGTATTGCAGAAGGTGCATCTATGCTTCGTACAAAAGGTGAGCCTGGTACAGGAAATATTGTAGAAGCTGTTCGTCATATGAGAAAGGTCAATGCTCAAATTCGTAAAGTGGCGGCAATGAGTGAAGATGAATTGATGACAGAAGCCAAGAATCTGGGCGCACCTTATGAATTATTGCTTCAAATTAAAAAAGAAGGCAAATTGCCAGTTGTAAACTTTGCAGCTGGAGGTGTTGCGACACCAGCAGATGCAGCACTCATGATGCAGCTTGGAGCAGATGGTGTATTTGTCGGCTCTGGTATCTTCAAATCAGACAATCCAGCTAAATTTGCAAAAGCGATCGTAGAAGCAACGACTCATTTCACAGATTACCGTCTAATTGCAGAGCTTTCTAAAGAGCTTGGAACAGCGATGAAAGGAATTGAAATTTCAAATCTATTGCCAGAAGAGCGTATGCAAGAGCGTGGCTGGTAATTAAGGGAGCGCAAACGAACATGCTAACAATTGGTGTACTAGGGCTTCAAGGAGCGGTGAGAGAGCATATTCAATCGATTGAAGCTTGTGGCGCAGCGGGAAAGATCATCAAGCGGGTAGAGGAGTTAGAAATTGTTGACGGTCTCATTATCCCTGGTGGTGAAAGTACGACGATGAGAAGACTCATGGATACGTACCAATTCATTGAACCGATTAAAGCGTTCGCTGCTCAAGGTAAACCGATATTTGGGACTTGTGCCGGTTTGATTATGCTGGCAAAGCATATAGAAGATCGAGAAGATGCTCATCTTGGCCTGTTAAATGTATCTGTTGCACGTAATTCGTTTGGCAGACAGGTAGACAGCTTTGAAGCAGATGTAGAAGTGAAAGGACTGGATGCGCCGTTTACAGGAGTGTTCATCCGTGCGCCTCATATCATCAGCGCAGATGAGAGCGTAGAGGTCATGGCTGAGTATGACGGCAGGATTGTGATGGCGAAAGAAAACAATATCTTAGGTTGTTCTTTTCATCCAGAGCTGACAGATGACCACCGGTTAACACAGCTGTTTGTTGAGATGGTGGAGTCCTATAAAACGAAGCTTGCTGTATAAAACGGTTGAAAAGAGATAAAACTTATAGTACATTAAAATCACAATCAAAGATCGAAAAAGCGTTGACGGGAAATAGTAAGAAGCCCCTCTTTCTCAGAGAGCCGATGGTTGGTGAGAATCGGTGAAAGATGCATTCTGAATCCATCCTTGAGCGAAATGCTGAAACACGAAGTAAGCATTTACGGTGATGCCGTTACAGAGGAAAGAGGAAAGCATGCTTTTGGCGTGTTTTCAATCAGGGTGGCAACGCGAGAGCTCTCGTCCCTTTCATGGGATGAGGGCTCTTTTTATTTTTCGATAAAAAAGGAGTGTTACACATGCTGGATATTAAACAACTGCGCACGGATTTTGATCAAATCAAAGAAAAATTAGCCCATCGAGGTGAAGATTTAGCGGATTTTGATAAGTTTGGTGAGCTGGATCAAAAAAGAAGAGAATTAATCGGCAAAACAGAAGTATTAAAGAGCCGAAGAAATGAAGTATCACAGCAAGTGGCTGTTCTAAAAAGAGAAAAGAAAGACGCCGATCACATTATTCAAGAAATGCGTGAGGTAGGCGATGAGATTAAGAAGTTGGATGATGAATTAAGAACAGTAGAGGAAAGCCTGCAAACCATCCTGTTCTCAATTCCAAACATCCCTCATGATTCTGTACCAGTCGGTGAAACAGAAGATGACAACATTGAAGTGAGAAAATGGGGCGAACAGCCAGCCTTCTCATTTGAACCAAAGCCGCATTGGGATGTAGCGGATGAACTGAAAATTTTGGATTTTGAACGTGCAGGAAAAGTGACAGGAAGCCGTTTCGTTTTTTATAAAGGGCTAGGCGCACGGTTAGAGCGTGCACTTTATAACTTTATGCTGGATTTACACGTAGATGAATTTGGTTTTACTGAAGTACTACCACCTTATATGGTCAACAGAGCAAGCATGACAGGAACTGGACAGCTTCCAAAGTTTGAAGAGGATGCTTTTAAAATTCGAGAAGAAGATTATTTCCTCATTCCAACGGCTGAAGTGCCAATTACGAACATGCACCGTGACGAAATTCTTGAAGGAGAGCAGCTGCCAATCAATTATGCAGCATTTAGTGCTTGCTTTAGATCAGAAGCTGGTTCTGCCGGCAGAGATACGCGCGGACTCATCCGTCAGCACCAATTTAACAAAGTAGAGCTTGTGAAATTTGTCAGACCAGAAGATTCTTATGAAGAATTAGAAAAACTAACAAACCAAGCAGAAAAAGTTCTTCAATTATTGAATCTGCCATACCGTGTCATGAGCATGTGTACAGGAGATTTAGGCTTTACGGCTGCGAAGAAATACGATATCGAAGTATGGATTCCAAGCCAAAATACGTATCGTGAAATTTCTTCTTGCAGTAACTTTGAAGCGTTCCAAGCGAGACGAGCAAACATTCGTTTCCGCCCTGAGCCTAAAGCCAAGCCAGAACACGTCCACACATTAAATGGATCTGGTTTAGCAGTAGGAAGAACTGTTGCAGCCATTTTAGAAAACTATCAACAAGAGGATGGAACAGTGATCATTCCTGAGGTGTTACGTCCTTATATGGGAAATAAAGAAGTGATAAAATAAGATGCCGTCATGGCATCTTATTCTTTTTACCTAAACTTCTACAGCTTTTCTAAAATAAGCCGATAAAAGAACTAAAAGCATCTAGGAAAGAAGGAATAACCTTGAATAGGCTTGACTATTATGTTGAAATGGCTCAATTACTCAGAAAAGTTCTAGATGAAAGTGTCCTTTTCGGCATCACTGATACAGAAAAGGTACTTTGCTATTATCCATCGACCACAGTAGATTTTGGCATTAAAGTAGGGGACGCTTTAAACCCAGAGGACCAAAACGTGGCGACGACATTAAGAGGACAAGAATATGATGGGCATTTGCCAGAGTCTTTATATGGTTATGAAATTGCTGTAAAAGGTTATCCGATTTTTGATGAAGATAGAAAAGTGATTGGCTCTTTTTTAGTGGCTTTTTCACATCATCGTGAGAAGAAATTAAGCGGCTATATGGAACATATCAATAAAGTAGCGAAAGAGTTACAAGGTGGAATTGAGCAAATTGCTGCTCATTCTCAAGAACTGGCTGCGACAAGCTTAGAAATTAGTGAGCAGGCCGGAAGAGCAGAAGAGAAATCCGCAAACATTGAAGAAGTCGTCAAAACCATTGGCGGTATTGCGAGACAAACAAACCTGTTAGGACTCAATGCTGCAATTGAAGCGGCAAGAGCAGGTGAAAATGGAAAAGGCTTTGCTGTTGTTGCAGACGAGGTACGAAAGTTATCAGATGGATCAAAGGAAGCAGCTGAAACCATTAATGCATTTTTAAAAGAAATCCAAGACAGCATTGGCACTTTATCTGAAAATATCTCACAAATCAGCAGTTCAACAAACGAACAAGCTAAACAAGTGACAGACTTTACAAAGATTATTGAGTCATTAAATGATTTTAAAGAAGAGATGAATACTTTTATTGAAGAAATTAGACAGGATACGTAATAAATGAAGAGCAGCCGATAATCGGCTGCTTCAGCGTGTAGACAAACCCTCGCATTCTTTGTCAGTCCTGCGTGCTGGTGCTCACGAATGCCAAATTCGCTCCGCGCCAGTACTCGTCCTTCCTAGACTTCAAAGGTTTTCTATTACGCTGAAAAGAAGACAAAAGGCTAAAATAAAGTTCATTTTAGCTTTTTATAGGCTAAACATCATACCAAAATCAAATGTTGAAATTTTTTTCGAAAAGATGTTGACTTAAAATAAGATGATATGATATATTAATTCTTGTCGATACGGAGGAATACCCAAGTCCGGCTGAAGGGATCGGTCTTGAAAACCGACAGGGGTGTCAAAGCCCGCGGGGGTTCGAATCCCTCTTCCTCCGCCATATTGATTTTACCTTAGTTGAATTGAAACGCATAAAAATTGGAAATTGTCAAACCGCTGCATTCGAGAAATGCAGCGGTTTTTTTTATTTTGTGTTAGAACGATTTTTTTGAATAACAGAAGCAATTTCATGAAGAATTGGATCAAGTGAGCTTTCATCATGAAGTAAGTCGTAATCTTCAATATTAATTTTAATCACAGGGCACAGATCAAATTGTTCGATCCATTCTGTATATCGAGTGTACATTTCTTCCCAATATGCTCGATCGGTTTGAGTTTCCATCTCTCTCCCGCGCTCTTCAATACGATGTAATATATGATCTAAATCCCCATGTAAGTAAATGAGGACATCTGGGTGAGGGAAGTAAGGTGTCATCACCATCGCCTCAAATAGACTCGTATACGTTTCATAGTCTACCTCTGACATGGTACCTTTGTCTGCGTGCATTTTAGCAAAAATACCAGTGTCCTCATAAATGGACCGATCTTGTACATAACCTCCACCAGACTCGAAGATTCGTTTCTGCTCCTTAAAACGTTCAGCTAGGAAATAGACTTGTAAATGAAAGCTCCATCTTTGGAAATCTGAATAAAAAGGCTCTAAGTATGGATTATCATCTACTTTTTCAAGAGAAGTTTGAAATCCTAGCTTGTGCGATATTGTTTTCGTCATGGTCGATTTTCCGACACCAACTGTCCCTGCAATTGTAATGACAGCATCCTTTGGTATATCAATATTTTTCATAGTACTTGCTCCTTTATGTTCTGTACAATTTGCTGGTAATCTTGCTGTGAGGAAACGAAGTCTGTATGATCGCCTTCAATTGTAATGATAGGAACCCCTGGGTCAGTTTGTTTTAAATGTTCGATGGCCAACTCATAATCTTCAATCAAGGTTTTTAAATAAGCTGGATCAATGTCTTCTTCAAAAGATCGGCCTCTCATCTTTATTCTATCAAGTAAGGTGGGAAGGCTGGCTTTTATATAGATCATGGCATTTGGTTTAGGAAGATCATCTGTCAGCAAGTGATAGATCTTTCTGTATTTATCCATGTGCTTTTTAGATAAGGTTCTTTCTGCAAATATCATATTTTTATAGACATGATAATCAGTGACAATCGGCTGCTGTTTTTTGACATATTTCTCTTCAATAGACTCTAACTGTTTAAACCGATTGCATAGAAAGAACATCTCAAGCTGAAAGCTCCATTGTTCCATATCTTCATAAAATTTATCTAAGAATGGATTTTCTTCTACAATTTCTTTTACTAAAGGAAATTGAAATTCCTTTGAAAGCATTGTAGCCAAGGTTGTTTTTCCGGCTCCAATTGGGCCTTCCACTGCAATAAAAGGGGCAGGATACATAGGCGTTCTCCTCTATCTATAAAGTTGTCAAACCAATGTATATTGTACCATACCCCTTCTGAGAGATAGAGCGTATGAATTACGATGTCGTTCTTTTTTCAATATTAAATTGATCTGATAACAACAACCAGTTTTGTGGGAAGGATAGACCTAATTTCCAGTAAGCAATTCCATTTAGGTTTAACTCTTTAATGAGATTAAATTTGGCTTGAATGGATCTTGCATCTTCAAACCAAACCTCGTGTTCTTTGTTGTTAGCATCTGTATAACGGAAATAAGGTGCTTGTGCTGTTTCGTCATATAAAATGGATACATTATTCTCTCTAGCAATGGCGATCGCTTGTTGAGGGCTGACGGCTTTGGCGATAGGGCCTCCTTGAACATAAGGAAGCGTCCAATCATAACCATATAAATTCTGCCCCATCACAATTTTATTGGCAGGTATGACAGTCAGTGCATATTCAATGACTTGGCGGACAGGGCCGATCGGAGAGACGGCTTGTGCAGGCCCGCCGCTGTAGCCCCACTCATAAGTCATTAGCACAACATGATCAACAATCTTACCGATTGCTTCATAGTCATGCGCCTCATACCACTTTCCTTTCTGTTCACTGCTTGTTTTAGGAGCAAGTGCCACAGAAATAGTCCAACCCTGTTGATGAAAACGAGTTGTTGCTTCTCTTAAAAATTGAAGGTAGGCTTCTTTATCAACAGGGCGTAAATATTCAAAGTCAAAATGGATTTCTTTTAATTGATACTTTTGAGCAACGCGGACGATTTCATTTAATAATGTCGTTTTGACAGCTTGATTTGTTAAAAGAATTCGCCCGAGTTCATCACTAAATTTATCATTCTCTAGATTTGTGACTACCATGGTTAAAACCGTTCTGCTTTGAGCGGCAATCTGAGGTAATTGATCTAAAGGTGGCTCGCGAAGTGTTCCGTCTCTTTGCGCTTGAAAACTAAAGGCACCGAGATGGGTTAAGTATGGAGATGCCTCTCTGGCTGCTTGCTTTAAATTTTCGCTGACTTGGTTTCCGCGAGGTTCTATATAAGCATTAGAATTAATATTTCTTTTCGGTCTTTGTGGAATATAAAGCAAAAAACGAATAGGCAATATGGCTTCAGGCCGAATCCGATTCACACGTGCCAATTCTTCTACCGAAATTTGGAATCTTCTTCCAATTTGATAAAGTGTATCATTTTGTTTGACCTCATAAAATTGACCTCTAATAGGGATGACAATTGTTTGTCCAACGACTAGTTGATTTGGTGTTTCGATGTCGTTGGTCCGAATGATTTCATTTACCGTTGTTTTAAAACGCATGGCAATTTCATTTAATGTATCTCCTCTTTTGACAACATAAATTTGAATGGTCAACGCCCCCTTTGTTATTGCTAACAATTTATGAGGGTGATGGATAAATCATGTTTGATTTTCATCCGTGATCTCTTTAGTTGTTGTGATTTTGGCAAGAAGAACGTTCTCCATCATCGTTAAAGCGTACTCGTTGTCCCTATCATCATTTGAAGCAATACAATCTTTAGGTACAGTGAGGTTGTACTCTCGCATGTAAGCGTCATTTGCAGTGAACAGGACACAGATGTTTCCGGCAATTCCAGTTAAAATAAGATCTTGCACACCTAATTCATTTAGGAGTGTCTCTAGTGCTGTTCCGTAAAAGGCAGAGTGCTTAGGTTTAATTAAGAAGTAATCATCTTTAGATGGTGCCATTTGTTCTAAAATAGGGGCACTTCTTTCGTTTTTACATGTTTCCATAACAGCTTTGATATCAGCCTTCCAGAGTCCATAGTGGTCGTTGATATAGATAATTGGCCAATTTTTCTTGAAAGCGTGTTGTTTAAGGGCTAAAATTTTATTGGTCATTTGCTCTGTTTTTTCAGCGAGCACATGTCCCATTTCGAAATCAAAATTATTGATCATGTCAATAATAAGTAGTGCCTTTTGTTGTTTTGGCAAATCAAGACCCCCTTTAAAAGATTGTGATAATATGTTAACCTCAATATCCTTTAAAAAAACATGAAAAGAGAGCCGTGCTATGACGAAAGATGAACAGTTTATGCAAGAAGCTATTTCTGAAGCTTTGAAAGCAAAACAAATAGGAGAAGTTCCAATCGGTGCCGTCATCGTTGTTGATGATCAAATTGTAAGCCGTGCTCACAATTTAAGGGAAAGTGAACAGCGATCAATTGCTCATGCGGAATTACTTGCTATTGATGAAGCGTGTAAAATGACTGGTAGCTGGCGTTTAGAAGATGCTGTACTTTATGTTACACTCGAACCGTGCCCAATGTGTGCAGGCGCTATTGTACTTTCAAGAGTGAAAAAGGTCGTTTTTGGTGCCTATGATCCTAAAGGTGGATGTGCTGGTACTTTAATGAATTTATTGGACGATGAGCGGTTCAATCATCAGTCTGAAGTCATTGGCGGTGTGCTTGAAAATGAGTGTGGTGAGCTGTTAAGTCAGTTCTTTCGAGACCTCCGTCAGCGGAAGAAGCAAGCGAAAAGTAAATGAATGGATGTCGTTTGCAATTTTATCACTTAGAAGGTATACTTATGTCTGCGTCACCAACAATTTAATATTCATTTTGCCGTGCTAAGCGGGGAGGTAGCGGTGCCCTGTACTCGCAATCCGCTCTAGCGAGGCCGAATCCCTTCTCAAGGTTCGTTTACTTCAAGGTCTGCCTTAAATAAGTGGTGTTGACGTCTGGGTCCTGCGCAATGGGAATTCATGAACCATGTCAGGTCCGGAAGGAAGCAGCATTAAGTGAAACCTCTCATGTGCCGCAGGGTTGCCTGGGCCGAGCTAACTGTTTAAGTAACGCTTGGGGTAGCGAATCGACAGAAGGTGCACGGTAAATCAATATTAAATGTAACTCATCTAGTTTATCTAGGTGAGTTTTTTGTTGCTATTGAAAGAATATATCGGTTGCTTTGTTTATACAAATAGCAAAAAAGCCATTTTAGGGTGAGGTTTTTTTGAAGTAATTCATATGGGGAACGAATGTTCTTATTGATCTGGCAGACATTTTCAGAAAGCAGGAAAACACGTTTTTTAATCAAGAAAAGTAAAAAGTCTTTAAAGGAAATGCTCTTTTTCGTTTATTAGAAAATAAAGGTGTACTTTTGAATTGATCGTTGCATCATGTATAATGAACATGATGATAAATGGAGGAGGGCGTATTTGTGAGTTATCAAGCTTTATACCGAGTGTTCAGACCTCAAGTTTTTGAGGATGTTGTTGGACAAGAACACATCACAAAAACGTTGCAAAATGCCCTTTTGCAGAAAAAGTTTTCTCATGCTTACTTATTTTCAGGTCCTAGAGGAACAGGTAAAACAAGTGCTGCCAAGATTTTTGCGAAAGCAGTGAACTGTGAAAAGTCACCTGTTAGTGAGCCGTGTAATGAGTGTGATGCCTGTAGAGGGATTACGACCGGTTCGATTTCAGACGTGATTGAAATAGATGCTGCCTCAAATAACGGGGTAGATGAAATTCGGGATATACGTGATAAAGTGAAATTTGCTCCTTCAGCGGTTACATATAAGGTTTATATTATAGATGAGGTACATATGCTCTCTATCGGGGCATTTAATGCACTTCTTAAAACGCTAGAGGAACCACCTGCTCATTGTATCTTTATTTTGGCTACCACAGAGCCTCATAAGATTCCTCTTACCATCATATCAAGATGTCAGAGATTTGATTTTAAACGGATCACGACAAAAGATATTGTTGGACGAATGGAGAAAATTGTAGATGCAGAAAGCCTAAATATACAAGAGGGTTCACTCGAGATTATTGCTAGTGCGGCAGATGGAGGCATGCGTGACGCACTTAGTCTCCTTGACCAAGCGATCTCATTTAGTGGTGAACAGCTAACAATTGATGATGCACTGCTCATTACAGGTGCTGTATCTCAGCATTTCATTAGTCAGCTTGCTGAAGCCATTTTTGAGCAAAATATTGCGATAGCGCTGGATACGTTAAATGAATTGCTTCAACAGGGGAAAGATGCTGCGAAATTAATAGAGGATATGATCTTCTACTTTAGAGATATGCTTCTATTCAAAACAGCACCGGATCTTGAAGGTGTCCTTGAAAAAGTCAAAGTCGACGATAAGTTTGTGGCTCTTTCAGAACGTGTGGCACCTCAGTTTCTTTATGAAACGATTGAAGTGCTGAATAAAAGCCATCAGGAAATGAAATGGACAAACCATCCTAGAATTTTCTTTGAAGTAGCTGTGGTTAAGCTCTGTCAGTCAACGGCTGGTGCTGTATCATCTCCGGCTGATTCCGACCTAACAGCGTTAACGAATAAAATAGACAGGCTGGAACAGGAGCTATCTAGGCTAAAAGCTGAGGGTGTTCCAATGACTCAGTCTCAGAGTCCTCAAGCAAAAACGGAAGCACCTCGACCTCAAACGAGTAATAAAAATGGCTATCGTGCACCTGTCGGTCGAATTCATGAGATTTTAAAAGAAGCGAAGCGACCGGAACTAGAAAAAATAAAAGGCAAATGGGGAGAGCTTCTTGCCCAATTAAAACAGCAAAATAAGGTATCTCACGCTGCGCTATTAACAGATAGTGAACCAGTTGCGGCGGCAACTCATGCCTTTGTTTTAAAATTCAAATTTGAAATACATTGTAAGATGGTGGCCGAAGATAAAAGTGGTGTTCGAACCAATCTTGAGCAACTGCTAGAATCTATGCTAGGAAAAAGAGTGGAATTAGTTGGCGTTCCTGACGCTCAATGGGGTAAAATAAGAGAAGAATTTTTAAGAGATCATCAGCCTGAAGAACAAGCAGATGGTCAGGCAGCTTCTGCTGAAGAAGATCCATTAATTGCAGAAGCAAAGAAGTTAGTAGGAACCGATTTAATTGAAATTAAAGATTAACAATTTGAAAGAGAGTGGTGTTCATATGCGCGGTGGAATGGGAAATATGCAAAAAATGATGAAACAAATGCAAAAAATGCAGAAGGATATGGCTAAGGCTCAAGAAGAGCTTGCAGAAAAAGTCCTTGAAGGTACGGCAGGTGGCGGTATGGTCACTGTAAAAGTAAATGGACAAAAAGAAGTCATTGATGTGGCGATTAATGAAGAAGTTGTTGATCCTGAAGACATCGATATGCTTCAAGACCTTGTACTTGCAGCAACAAATGATGCATTGAAAAAAGTTGATGAACTAACGAATGAAACAATGGGTCAATTCACAAAAGGAATGAACATGCCAGGTTTATTCTAGGAGGAATAACTGAAGATGCAATATCCTGAACCAATATCAAAGCTGATTGATAGCTTTATGAAATTGCCAGGAATCGGACCTAAAACTGCGGTCCGTCTGGCTTTTTTTGTTCTTAGTATGCAAGAAGATGTCGTGCTGGATTTTGCGAAGGCACTTGTTAATGCAAAGCGTAATTTAACTTATTGTTCTGTTTGCGGACATATCACCGACCAGGATCCTTGCTATATTTGTGAAGATACAAGAAGAGATCAATCTGTGATCTGTGTCGTGCAGGATCCAAAAGATGTGATCGCAATGGAAAAAATGAAAGAATACAACGGCTTATATCATGTGCTTCATGGTGCTATTTCACCAATGGACGGAATTGGGCCAGAGGATATTAAAATTCCTGACCTATTAAAAAGATTGCAAGACGATCAAGTCACAGAGGTCATTCTTGCAACCAATCCAAACATTGAGGGAGAAGCAACGGCCATGTATATCTCTAGATTGTTGAAACCATCAGGAATTAAACTCTCTCGCATTGCTCACGGACTCCCAGTAGGTGGAGACTTAGAGTATGCGGATGAAGTCACACTTTCTAAGGCTCTAGAAGGCAGACGTGAGATGTAGGAAGGAGAAGTACGGTACATGGGTTTTCTTCGCAGAAAATCAATTCGAAAAGAATTCGATGAGATATTAATTCAACAGCTTTTTAAGCAAAAGGAAGAATGGAACAGACAAAAAAAGCTTGTCGCAAACAGCGTTGAGCCTTCACCGGACATTCTATTCGAATTAAAGCTTGCTCAAGCGAAGTACTTTTTCTATCTGAGAGAAGCGAAAAAGAGAAATTTACGTTTAAACAATTGGAGATAGCAGGTCTATTTTCCATAATCCTCTCATATGCTTGTACTATTCATATGAAGAGGAGATGAGAGGATTATGGAACCTGTTATTGTGATTGGTTCAATTTTGTTAGCTGTTTTATTGTTGTTTATGTCGGGTGTTCAAGCGAATCCATTCAAATGGTTGGGGCTTATCGGAATAAAATTTGTCGCAGGCGCTCTTTTTTTATTTTGTCTCAATTTATTCGGCGAGAGTTTAGGGCTTCATGTTTCCATTAACCCTGTAACGAGCGGAATTAGTGGTTTGTTGGGCATTCCAGGTGTAGCAGCTTTAGTCGTAATTGAAAAGTTTATTATTTAATGCAAAATATTGTTGACTTTGATTATATATGGTGGTAAATTAATATACGTCGCTGATGACGAAGAAACGAAAAAACATAATAACAAAAAAGTTGTTGACACTAACAACTTGGATGTGATAAGATGTTCTAGTCGCTTCTGAAGCGGTAAACAAGTTCTTTGAAAACTAAACAAGACAAAACGT
>NZ_ASJC01000023.1 GCF_000691145.1 Bacillus altitudinis 41KF2b
TAGAAAAACATGAGTTTCTCTACAATCTGAAGACAGGATAATTCCTGTCTCTTTTTATTGCACATGAAAATTCGTTCCATCTGTTGTCTCTTTCACAATCCCTGCACGAATGACAAAATCGCCGAAATGTTCATGTTCTTCTCGTTCTTTTGCGTAGCGGGGGAGAATAGAGCCAAGTTCTTTTAGAATGTCTTCCTCACCCACATTTTCACGGTATAATTTACTTAATCTGCTGCCATCAAATGCGGCACCAAGATACATATTATACTTACCAGGTGATTTTCCGATAAATCCAATCTCTCCAAGCGCATGACGAGCACAACCATTTGGACAACCAGTCATTCGAATGGTGATTTCTTTATCACTTAATCCGTTTTCTTCCACGATGTCTTCGATTTTATCAATCAATCGTGGAAGGTAGCGCTCTGCTTCAGCCATCGCTAAACCGCAAGTTGGCAAAGAGACACAAGCCATTGAGCTGCGGCGCAGGGCAGAATGCTGCTGGCCGTCTGATAAACCAAACTTCTGAATGAGCTGTTCGATTTGTTTCTTTTTATGAGTTGTCACATTCCCAATGATTAAATTCTGATTGGCGGTTAGACGGAAGTCACCCGTATGCACCTTGGCAATTTCACGGATGCCTGTCATCAGCGGATAATCATTATAATCTGTGATGCGTCCGCCTTCTACAAACATCGTATAATGCCATCTGCCATTAATGCCTTTTACCCAGCCATAACGGTCACCGTTATGATCAAAGTGATAGTCCTTTGCCTCTAAAAGAGTAAACCCAAGACGGCGCTCAAGTTCTTCTTTTACATTCTCAAGACCAAGGCGGTCCACCGTATATTTAAAGCGGGCATTTTTTCGGACGGAACGGTTTCCGTAGTCACGTTGAATGGTGATGACTTGTTTGGCAATTTCTACGACTTGTTCAGGTGTACAAAAGCCGATGACCTTTGCAAGCTGCGGATAAGTCGCTGTATCACCATGCGTCATACCCATTCCGCCGCCAATTGCGACATTAAAACCGACCAGTTGATCGTTTTCTATAATGGCAATGAAGCCTAGATCCTGCGAAAAAACATCAATGTCATTAGCAGGAGGGACGGCCACGCCAATTTTGAATTTCCTTGGCAAATAAAGCGGACCATACATCGGTTCAACCTCAGTGTCAGGTGTTGCTGCTACCTTTTCCTCATCAAGCCAAATCTCATGATAGGCTCTTGTTTGTGGAAGTAAGTCATCACTTAATTTTTTTGCCAGCTCGTACACGTCATGATGCACTTCAGATTGATAAGGATTCGATGTACACATGACATTCCGGTTCACATCGCCGCAAGCTGCGATCGTATCAAGCATAGTAGAATGAATGTCTTGAATGGTCTTTTTCATATTCCATTTTAAAATACCGTGAAGCTGAAAGGTTTCACGAGTAGTCAGCTTTAACGTACCGTTTCCGTATTTGTGAGCAAGCTCATCCATCACAAGCCACTGCTTAGATGTGGCGATTCCGCCAGGCAGACGGACACGCAACATAAATTGATAGGCAGGCTCAAGCTTTTGTTTTTGTCGTTCATTTCTCAGATCACGATCATCTTGTAAGTAGCTGCCGTGATGCTTCATCAGTCGGTTGTCATCATCCGGAATTCCCGCTGAGATCGGATCAAGCATCACTTCTTTTAACGTACCCCGTAAATAATCACTTTTTTCTTTGATTTCCTCTACGTCGCTCGGAGGTCCATCCGGCGCTGTTAATGCTGTCTTCACCATGTAAGTAAAAGCTCCTTTCTTTCAAGCATCAAATCAATAAACGTCACGCTGATAGCGTTTTTGTTGCTGTAAGTTGGCAAGATAGCTTTCTGCTTTTTCTTTGCTCATCGCACCTTCTTCTTGAATGATGGATAGAAGGGTATTGTGGACATCATGCGCCATATGCTTTTCATCTCCGCAAATATACACGTAAGCACCTTGCTCAAGCCATTCAAATAATTCTTTGCTTTGTTTCTTCATTTGGTGCTGGACATATACTTTTTCCTCAGTATCTCTTGAAAAAGCCACGTCCATTTTCGTTAAGACGCCATCCTTTAACCACTTTTGCCATTCCGTTTGGTATAAGAAATCCGTCACAAAATGCTGATCACCGAAGAATAACCATGACTTTCCGTTTGCACCCATTTCCTCACGCTCCTGCATAAATGAACGGAAAGGGGCGATGCCTGTGCCTGGTCCTACCATAATGATCGGTGTATCTGGATCTTGAGGAAGCTTAAAGTTTTGGTTGTGCTGAATATAAACAGGTAACGTATCACCTGGCTGCAGGCGCTCTGCACATAAAATCGAACAGACACCTTGGCGTTCTCTGCCATGCGCATCATATCTGACAGCCCCTATCGTCAAATGAACCTCTTCGTCATTTGCTTTGAGACTGCTTGCAATGGAATAAAGGCGTGCAGGGATTTTTCTTAAAATGGACGTGAATTCTGCGGCGGTTCCTTCAAAAGGACCGAAATCACGAGCCGCATCTACTAGGTCCCGGCCTGCGATATATTCTTTCAGTTTTTCTTCGTTTCCTTCTTCTAAAAGGGCATGCAAGGATTCACTTTTTGTCAGTGCAGCGATCTTTTGAAGAAGTGGTTTTGTTAAAACCGTGATCTCAAAATGCGAGGTGAGTGCTTCTTTTAAAGGAAGAGTGTCTCCGTTTTTATGAACGGTGACGGCTTCTTCTTCATTCCATCCGCATGTTTGAATCAGTTCATCGACAAGTGCAGGATCATTTGTCGGGTAAATGCCAAGGCTGTCACCTGGCTCATACACGAGGCCCGATCCTTCAAGAGAAAGCTCTAAGTGACGTGTTTCTTTATTAGATCCACGCCCATTTAGGTTGATATTTTCAAGAACTTCAGCATAAAAAGGATTCGTTCTTGAATATTCAGAAACGGCTTGATTGTTGGCTCCCGCTGATTCTTGCGGCAGTGATACAGCTTCACCTTCACTCAAAGAAGAGGAAACGCCTTGAAGCCATTCTGAAAACGGCTCATCATAATCAAGGTCACAATCCACTCGGTCAAACAGGCGAGTACCGCCAAGTTCTTCGAAGCGTTCATCAAATTCTTTTCCTGTCTGACAGAAGAATTCGTATGAGCTGTCACCTAATGAAAGGACAGAAAAGCTTAAATGATCGAGCTTTGGCGCACGTCTGCCGTGAACATATTCATGGAACGAAAGGGCATTATCCGGCGGATCTCCTTCGCCATGTGTGCTGACAATGACCAGTAAATTGTTTATTTTTTTCAGATTATTCGGTTTAAAATCGGACATAGAAGAGAGCGTCACTTGAAAGCCTTTCTCTTCAAGATGCTGGGCTGTCTTTTTTGCTAACCCTTCGGAATTGCCTGTTTGCGACCCATAAAGCACGGTCACATCTTTGCTCACAGGCTGGACAGGTGCTGCGGCAGAAGGCGCCGAAGTGACAGCTTCTGAGCCGGCAAGCGCTGCCTGCGCTGATAAATAACCAGTAAGCCAAATTTTTTGCTGATCTGTTAAAGTCGGAAGCAGCTGATTGAGTAACTCTGCCTGCTCCTGGCTAAACGGACTGTTCAATACATGAAGTTGCAACAATATCCACCTCACAAGGAATATAAACATAGATTAATTCGATAGGAATTATATATATAGGTTTAATTTGAACTTTACCGAAAGTTTGCCATTAAGTAAAATATATAATATTGATTGTCATGATTAAGATTTCTAATGACAAAACACGGATGAATAGGGGAGAGGGCACAAAAAAAGGAAAACGGATCACCGTTTTCCTCTTTTTCGCCTGACTTACGCCGTTGGAAGTCCCATCACAGCTTTCACTTCTAAATATTCCTCGATACCGAAGTCTCCCCATTCTCTTCCGATACCTGATTGCTTAAAGCCTCCAAATGGGGCAAAGTAATCTGTTTCTGCATTGTTAATGGTGATTTGACCGGCACGAATATGTTCAGCGACATATTTTAATGTTTTTTCATCTTGACCAACAACATAGCCGGCAAGACCATACACTGTATCGTTGGCGATCTCAAGGGCATGATCGAGGTCTTGATACGTGATCACACTCATGACTGGCCCAAAGATTTCTTCTTGCGCAATGGTCATATCATTTTTCACATTGGTGAAAATGGTATGCTTGGCGAAATATCCTTTATCGATTCCGTCTGGCTTTCCAGTTCCCCCAGCAAGAAGGGTAGCACCTTCTTCGATTCCTTTTTCAATATAAGATTGCACCGTATCCCACTGCTTTTTAGAAACAAGCGGGCCAGTAGCGTGATCTTCTCTTGGATCACCAACTGTAAACTTCGGCAGGGCGTTCAGCAGCGCTTTTTCAAACTTGTCTTTCATTGATTCTGGAATCAGCACACGTGTAGCTGCAGAACACACTTGACCTGTATTCATTGCAATATGATGAATGGCTGTTTCTGCTGCTTCGTCCACATCTGCATCGTCTAAGACGATAAGAGGGGATTTTCCGCCAAGCTCAAGTGCTACTTTCTTCACATTGTCTGCTGCGTTTTCCATAATTTTCGAGCCGACGGCACCTGATCCTGTAAATGAAACGAAGTCAATATCAGGGTGTGAGCTAATGCCGTCGCCAATCACGTCACCCGTTCCGTTTACTAAGTTGAAGACTCCTTTCGGTACACCTGCTTCATCAATAATTTCTGCAAGAATCATCGCAGCAAAAGGGGTAATTTCCGCTGGCTTTAAGACAACTGGTGAACCTGCCGCAATGGCACCCGCAATTTTAAGAGATGTCTGATTCGTCGGGAAGTTCCACGGTGTAATTAATCCACTGACACCAATCGCCTCTTTTATAATCGTATGTCCACCACGATCTTCGGTAAATGTATAAGATTTCAGTGCTTCCGCTGCTTTAGAAAAATGTTCATAACCCATTTTGTAATGAACTTCTTCGGACACTTTCAGCGGTGCACCAAGCTCTTTTGTCATCACTTCTACAAGTTCATCCTTGCGTTTTTCGTACCCGCGCACAATGTTTTCCAGCATTTCTACTCGTTCATTTCGAGATGTTTTTGAGAAAGAAGGGAAGGCGGCTCGGGCTGCTTTGACTGCCTTATCTAAATCTTCTTTCGTTCCTAAACTAATGGTGCCAATGACTTCCTCTGTCGCAGGGTTAATGACCTCCGTCGTTTCGTTTCCTGTTGATGCGACCCATTCTCCATTAATAAAGTGTTTCTCTTGATTTCTCATTCTGACATGTCTCCTTTTTATGTGTGATTCAATCCATTATTTTGTTTTCAGCTGATATAAAACTGTACCCACTGTGAAAAATCTAAAACAGAGAAACTGCATAAGAAAAAGTTTCTGATATAATACGCAAAGTGGGACATATGTCCTTTTCAACATGAGGGCATCTATCATTTAATGGAACTAGACTGAAAAAAGAAGGAGCTTTTGAACGAATGAAAGGTGTTATTTTCGCATTATTAGGAGGCGCTTGTATTACACTGCAAGGCGTAGCCAACGCCAGAATTAGTCAAGATATCGGGACGTGGCAGGCGGCAACGATCACGCAGCTGACAGGGTTTATCATCTCTCTCGTCATTTTACTCATCGTACGGGATGGCCACTTTAAGGAATACAAAAAAGTGCAGCCTCTTTATTTAATTGGAGGTGCATTTGCAGCCATTATTATCTTTAATGAGGTCACTGCCATTCAAATCATTGGTGTGACACTCACCATCGCTGCTTTACTTATCGCACAGCTTGCGTTTACCTTTGCCATCGATGCAAAAGGATGGTTTGGTGTTCAGAAGAAAAAAATGAAATGGCCCCATTATGCAGGCATCTTTTTAATGATTGCAGGCGTCATCATCTTAAAACTATAAAGGAGGGCATCAGATGGAGGAGCTGCATGATGAATCTCTTTTTTCCTCTTATATGAAGACGCATCAGTTACAGAATGTCTTTCATCAAAAACTCATCTCACATGTGAGCTTGTGGCGCTATCAGCAAGGTGAGCTGATTTGTTCAAAAGGGGATAAAAGGGAGTATATGTACTTGCTGGTGAAAGGAAAATTAAAGATTTTCACCACCACAAAGGAAGGAAAAACATTTATTCTTTGCTTTAAAAACCCACTTGAAGCGATTGGAGATATTGAATACGTTCAGCAGACAGATATGGTCAATACAGTTGAAGCCGTTACAGAAGTACATATGCTCAGGATTTCTCATCAAGCCCTCATGCGGCATGCAAAGGACGATCCACGAGTTTTAACCTTTTTGCTCAAGGGCATCACAAACAAATTTTATACAAAATCAAATGATTTAAGCTTCCACCTTTTATACCCTGTAGAGGTCAGGCTTGCAAGCTATTTATTGTCTGTTTTAACAGGTGATGATGACGCGCACGCACGGCCGCTTCGCCTCACGGATGCAGCGAGCTTAATTGGAACAAGCTACCGCCATATTAATCGGGTCATTCAGCAGTTCCAAGAAAAAGGGCTGATTGAAAGGCGAAGAGGAAAGATTACGATTTGTGATCAAAAAGGGCTTTTAGAAATAGCAGAACACAACATTTATGAATAGAAGAAACGAAGGGACTTATATATGATCATAGGAATAATATTAGCTGTCACTGCTGGGGCACTTGTCAGCTTACAAACCATTTTTAATAGTAAAGTTAATGAGCATACAGGCTCTTGGTCAACAACGACGCTAGTTCTAGGAATGGGCTTTATTGCTTCACTTTTGATGGGTCTTTTGTTAGAAGGAACCGGCATGTTTCAATTAAGGCATATGGAAGCCTGGTACTGGATAAGCGGAGCCATCGGGGTAGGCGTTGTCATCTGTCTTGTTCAGAGCATCAAACGTCTCGGTCCCACTTATGGAATCTCGATTGTTCTCACCTCCCAGCTAGGTTGTGCGCTTCTATTTGATTCGCTTGGCTGGCTTGGGTTAGAAAAAGTAACATTTTCTTTTACAAAATTATTAGGTGTACTTGTCATTGTGGCTGGAATCCTCGTATTTAAGTTAACCAAGCTTGAACCAGTAGAAGAGGAGCAGTCAAGAGAAAAAGGGCTGCCACAAAAGTAGCTACCCTTTTATTTAAATCAACCGCCGCCATAAAACCGTTATGGTAGATAAACCAGTTAAAAGGAGCCTTTTCATGAAAGGCTTTTTTTTCTGTCCATAGTCGCTTGCTTTATATTCTGTTCGATCTTTCGCTACGAGAACACTATAAGCGATTTTTCGTTCGATTGCTTCCGTAAGAGATAACGCAAATGGTGCACTATCAATCACCAAAATCGATTCAGTATTTAAAAAGCTGGATCTTGCATCTAGATTATATGTTCCAATAATACTTAAGTTATCATCAATGACCATTGATTTGGCGTGAATTGAATACGGCCCTTGATATTCATACAAATGAACACCCGTTTTCATGAGTTCCTTTTTCGTGCTTAAATATCCTGCAAATGCTAAAGGGTTTGGTGTCGCTGTAAGAGAATTCGTCACGATCGTCGTTTGAATATCACTTGGTAATGGCGTGAGTCCGTCTTTCATTGGCCGTGTCGGTATGACATAAGGCGTCTGGATCAGAACCGAACGCTTTGACCGCTGTGCGAGATCGTTTAACTTTTTCAAGACGAGCGGACGTTTATTTAAGCGTTCCACTGGATTTGTGAAAAATGCAATCTGTTTTGCACGAATGGCGTCTTTTGCCCAATCATATGTGGACGTGACAAAGGGTTCTTTTGTACGAATGGCTTCCTGATAAGATCTTAGCAGCTGTTTTCTTAGCTTTTTTCCTTTTTTCGCTTTTGCCTTGGAAAATACATCTTTCGTTCTTTTCGTAAAATCATGATTCCACAAATAAACGAAATACTGCTCCATTTCATCTAATACTTTTCCCCTTTTGGCGTTGTACAGCAGCACATCTCGGTCATACGCAAAGTCTTTCGGGGGCTGATCTGCAAAGTATTTATCACCAATATTTCTGCCGCCCATGACAGCGACCCTGCCATCTGCCAAAAGAAGCTTATCGTGAAGGCGGTTATGCCACGTCCATGGCTTGAACAAACGAAAAGGCTCATAAAAACGAATGGCCATATTCGGGTGATTCGCCACAGCGTAACGCAAATGCTTCAGCGGTCCACGCAGGCTATGGCAAATGCCATCTAACAACAGCTGAACTTTTACTCCTCGATCAGCCGCTTCAATTAAAGCACCAAGCACCCATTCGGCGGTTTTTCCTTTTTGAATGGAATAATAACTCAAACGAATGTTCTTTTTAGCCTCGCGAATCATTTGAACTCTCACTTGACCTGATTCAAACCCATCATCAAGCAGCATGACTTGATTTATGCCTTGGTCGTCTCCTGAGATGGAAGAGGCTTTATAGATGCAATGTTCTTTACATGTTTTTTGAAACGGTAAATAAAACAAGACAAATGCGGTCAAAAATACATACACCACATATAAAAGGATCAGAAAAAACAAGAATTGAAGCACAGTGATCAACTCCTTTCACACAAACCGTTCTTTTTCTTAGCTTATGTTAAAAACAAAATTTCACTCATTCAGCTTTCTAATGAAAAATACAGGATAAAAGAATCACCTTGTTTTCATAGGGCATTTAATTATAGTATGAAATGAGTAAGGGGGAATCGCATTGAATGAACCATTATTTAACATACCAAGTGATGTGTATCAAACGTTAAGTGAAACAGAACGTTATTTACTGCATTATATTCACCAGCATTTAGAGGATATCTCCACCTTATCCATCGTCACATTAAGTGAAAGAGCCAACGTGTCGACAGCGACCATCGTCAGACTGATGAAGAAAATCGGATACAATGGCTATACATCCTTTAAATATCGATTGAAACAAGAAAAGAAAATGACAGATGATAGTGATCAACTAAAAAATATTGACGAAGACATCAAACTAGCCATTCGAAAAAATGAAGAAGAGGTCTTAAAGACGATTCAACTGCAGAGTATTGGGCAAATTGAGGATGCAGTTCAAAAAATCCACGATGCGGACAAAATTTATATTTTTGGCAGAGGCTTCTCAGAGATGATCGCCAAAGAGATGACCATCAAATTGCAGCTCATCGGAAAAACATGTGAAGTTCATGACGACCCGAATATCATTCGGCTCAAATCGCGTGACATTGATAAAAACGAACTTGCCATCTTTGTCTCATTAAATGGAGAAACGTCGGAACTAGTAGAAGCCTGCCAAAACCTCAGTATGAAGCAAGTCACGACCATTACTGTCACAACTAGAATTGATTCTACATTAAGTAAAATATCAGATATGACACTCGTCGGATATAAAGGGGAACAATCATTCTTCCCAGATTACGAAGTCAGGTCCCGCCTGTCTCTTCATGTCATTGCCCGCATTTTACTAGACGCCTATGTGATTCGGATGAAATAAACACTCAAAAAGCCTTCCACACTTCATGATGGGAGGCTTTTTACCGTGAAAACCTTTACACAATCTGAAAACATTTTCACTGAATCGTATGAGATACTTTCTTTAGAGAAAAGAAAGAAGGTGAAACCAATTGATTTATACCTGCACCTTAAATCCTGCTATTGACCTATATATTGCATTAAAAGAAATGCGGGCAGATACAGTCAACCGCACGGAAGATGAGGATTATCAGCCGAACGGAAAAGGTGTTAATGTGTCCATTATGCTAAAGAAATATGGCTTCACCAGCACTGCATTAGGATTTATTGCTGGGTTTTCAGGTTCATATATTGAACAATCGTTAAACGATCTCTCCATTCAAACCGATTTTATCCCAGTGGATGGGATTACACGCATTAATGTATTTATTAACACAACGGAAGAATACAAGCTTGTGAATCAAGGACCCGCTATAGAGGCAAAAGCGCTTGATGCCTTTCGCCAAAAAATCTCGACCATTCCAAAAGGCAGCATCTTCATTATGTCAGGTAGTCTACCTAAAGGCGTCCCTGCCAGCATTTTCTCAGAGATAGCCGCTATTTGTCATCAAAACAACGTGAAATTTATTTTAGACACAAGCTCTAAAGCAGCTTTAGAAACACTTCAATACAAACCATATTTACTAAAACCAAATGAAGAAGAAATGGCCGCATTTTTTGGAAAAACCCATCGATTATCAGAAACAGAACTCGTTGAATCAGGGCGAAAGCTGATCGAGATGGGTGCAGAGCAAGTACTCATTTCCCGAGGAGGGGAAGGAGCTCTATTCCTTACAAACGAAGCCGTATTAAAAGGAAATGCACCAATAGGAACGGTCGTAAACACGGCTTGTTCTGGTGATGCCATGCTCGCTGCATTCCTAAGTAAACAGCTGGAAGGACAACCTCATGAAGAATGCTTACGCTACGGCATTGCAACAGGGGCATCTACCGCCTTTTCAAAAGGGTTAAGTGATTTACATGACATTGATTCATTAATTGAGCAAATACACATTCAGAACATATAAGGGGGAGTTCACATGAGCCGCAAGAAAATTGTCGCTGCCACTGGCTGTCCAACAGGCATTGCGCATACATTTATGGCAGCTGAGGCATTAAAAATCGCAGCTGAGCAATTAGGGGTCGACATCAAAGTTGAAACGCATGGTCAAGTAGGAATTGAAAACGCTTTAACTGATCAAGACATTTTGGAAGCAGATGGCGTTATTGTTGCAGCGGACAAAGATGTGAATACAGATCGTTTTCACGGCAAACCACTCATTGAAGTGCCTGTAGCAAAGGGTATCCGCACACCAAATGAACTGATTCAAGGCATTATCAATGGAGAAGCCCCCGTTCATCAAGTGAAAGGAAGAGCTTCTGGAACAGAAAAACCATCTGCGCCTTCATTAGCTCAACAAAAGTCAGCGAATAAGTGGATACACACCATCTATAAGCATTTAATGAACGGTGTATCACACATGCTTCCATTTGTTGTTGGGGGCGGGGTCTTAATTGCTTTATCTTTTCTATTCGGTATTTACTCAGCTGATCCTCAGCATGAAACGTATCATCCGTTTGCTGCCTACTTGAAAAACATTGGCGGACTCGGCTTTAGCTTAATGGTGCCTATTTTAGCAGCATTTATCGCTGATTCAATCGCGAAACGCCCAGGGATGGTTGTCGGATTTATCGGTGGCTTGCTTGCAAACGATGGAGGCGCTGGATTCTTAGGTGGTATTATCGCAGGTTTTGCAGCAGGGTATATCATCGTACTTCTTCAATTCCTGCTTCAAAAATTACCAGCATCACTTGACGGATTAAAATCAATTTTCATCTATCCTGTTATCGGTATTTTCTTAATTGGGGCTGTCATGACCCCGCTATTAGTTCCAATCACAGGGCTAAATCATTCATTAATGGATTTTCTCTCATCAGTTCAATCCACAAATCCATTGCTTTTAGGTTTAATTGTTGGAGCCATGTGTGGATTTGATATGGGAGGACCTTTTAACAAAGCAGCCTATGTCACAGGAACGGCTTTACTCGCAGAAGGTAACCTTTACTTCATGGCAGGGGTGTCAGCAGCATGTATCACACCGCCGCTTATCATTGCGATTGCCACAACGATTTTCCGAAAACATTTCACACCACAAGAACGAAATGCTGGGATGATCAACTATATTCTCGGAGCGACTCATATTACCGAAGGAGCCATTCCATTTGCAGCCAAAAACCCAGTCGTTGTCCTGCCAATTATCATGTTTGGTTCCGCCATCTCTGCTATATTGACGTATCTCTTTGGCGTACAAGTTCCTGCTCCGCACGGTGGATTCCTTGTCCTTCCAGTCGTCACAGGCGCATTTCAGTGGGTGCTTTCCATACTCATCGGCTCACTTGTAGGTGCGATTCTATACGGACTTTACCGCAAGAAAATAGACAAACCCGCAGTTTAATAGGGAGGAAGAGAAATGATGGAACATATTTATATGAATCTACATGAAACAGCTTCTTCACAGGCTGGCGTTTTCGCAGCCATAGCTGACATTGCCTCTGAAGCAGGGATTTGTACATCTCCTGAGGCAGTCAAAAAAGGACTAGCTGAAAGAGAAGCTCTGAGTACAACCGGCTTTCAAGATGGATTTGCCATTCCGCATACACAGTCAGACGCCATCACAAAACCGGCACTCGTCATCGTCCGTACAGAAACCGGAATCGAATGGGACGCTTTTGATGGGAAGCCTTGCTTTTTCTTCTTATCCTTGCTCATTCCAAAAAGTGAAGCAGGAACCACTCACTTACAAGCACTTTCTGCTCTTTCACGCGGATTAATGGATGAAATGAAACGGCAAAAACTGCTCGAAACAAGAACAAATGAAGAAATGCTCGCTGTATTAAAAACAGATATTTTGACGAGAGAGGATGTTTGACCATGCCTTTACTTTCCACAACACCTATGCTTGAAGCAGCAAAAAAAGAAAAATACGGAATTGTCGCATTCAATGTACATTCCTTTGATAGTATTTACTGGGTACTCGAAACGGCAGCTGAATTAAAATCACCTGTCATTTTGCAAACAACGGTTGGCACGGTCCAATCGCTTGGCGCAAAAGCCATTGCAGATACAGTAAAGGCGGCAGCGGATCAATACCAAATACCAATCGGCCTTCATCTCGATCATTGCACTGATTTTGATGTGATTCTTACTTGTATACGAGCGGGATATACATCCGTGATGATCGATGCTTCCATGCATTCATATGAAGAAAATGTACGCCGCACAAAAGAAGTGGTGGACCTTGCCTTAAAAGTAGGTGTGAATGTAGAAGCCGAGTTAGGCAAGGTAGGCGGGGTAGAAGATGATATTGTCGTGGATGAAAAGGATGCTCAAAAAGCCATTCCATCAGAATGCCGTCAATTTGTAGAAGAAACTAGTGTACCTACTTTAGCACCTGCGATCGGCACGGCCCACGGCATCTATAAAGGGGTGCCGGATATCGACTTTGACCGCATTGAACAAATTGCAGCGCTTGTCGATGTACCGCTTGTCCTTCATGGTGGTTCAGCTGTACCAGATGAGGATGTCAAAAGATGTGTCGCACTCGGTATGGCAAAGGTCAATGTGTCCACTGAACTGAAAAATGCATACTCTGAAGCGATTCGTGATCATTTCTCAAACGAACCTGAAAGCTTAGATCCGCGTATGTATTTACAAAAAGCAAAACAAGCAGCCAAAGACATGGTCACATCTAAAATAAAGATCGTTGGCAGTGAAGGAAAAGCCCAACTTTTATATCAATAAGATGAAAAAAAGCAGAGCCGCATCGCTCTGCTTTTTTTTACATTATTCGCTTTCTTTCATTTCATTTGATGTACGTACTCGTGCATTTCCCATAAATACGACCGTAATCGCCGCAAGTGCAATCGGGAATAAAGCAATCATAAATACATACGTAATACTTTGTGACATCGCATCAATCACTTTATTTAAAATATCAGGCGGAATTTGTGAGCGTGCCCCCTCTTGGAAAATGGCTTGTGGGTCACCAACTTGAGAAGAAGCTCCTTTCATTCCGCTAAAAGCATCTGCTAAACGATTTGTCAGGACATTGGTTTGAATCGTTCCAAAAATCGTCACGCCTAAAGTCATCCCAAGTGATCTCATGAATGAATTGGTAGAATTAGCACTGCCGCGGTAGCGCGGAGAGAGATCATTCATTGAAGCAGATGGTAGAAGGGAGAAGCTAAATCCAACGCCAAAACCTGAAATCATCATAAAGAGCGTAAGCCACAATCTTGCTGTATCAGGCGACATATTGGCAAGCAGCAGCATCCCAGCAAAAAATGAAATCACAGAGATGGTCATTAATCGTCTAAAAGGTACTTTCGTCTGCATCGTTCCGCCAATCATACTGCCAATCACGGACCCAATCATCATCGGTGTTAAAATGAACCCGGCACTTGTTGCAGATTCACCGTACACTGCCTGGACGAAGATAGGAATAAAGACAGCTAGAATAATAAACGTCCCGCCATATAAAAACGCCAAAATTTGAGATGTCGCAAACAAACGATTTTTAAACATCCAAAAAGAAATAATCGGTTCTTCGGCCTTTCGTTCAACAATGAAGAAGATGGTGCCAAAGACAACAAACACAGCAAATAGTGTCAAGATTTGAACAGAATCCCATGCATACGATTTACCGCCAAGCTCAAGGGCGAACATTAAACTGACAACCGCAACGACAAGTGTAATGGCACCTGACCAGTCAATTTTCTGCTTGCGGTGCTCGAGCGATTCTTGATAAAATTTGGCGATCAAGAACACACTGACAATACCGATTGGTACGTTAATATAAAACACCCAATGCCAGCCGATCGAATCCGTAATAATCGCTCCTAACAGCGGGCCTAATACACTGGATAGACCAAAAACTGCACCAAACATACCGGACATTTTCCCGCGCTTTTCTGGCGGGAAGATATCAAAGATAATTGTGAAAGCGATCGGAAGAAGAGCACCGCCTCCAAGTCCTTGAATCGCACGGTAAATAATGAGCTGATCCATTGTTTGTGCGATGCCGCACAGCGCAGATCCAATTAAAAAGAAAATAAGTCCAAACAGAAAAAAACGCTTTCGACCATACATATCTGAAAGCTTTCCATAAATCGGCATACCGGCCATCACTGCCACCATGTAAGAAGCAGTCACCCAAGCAAATTTATCAAAACTGCCCAAATCGGCGACGATGCTTCCCATTGCTGTTGCGACAATGGTGTTGTCCATCGCTGCCATAAAAATCCCTAACAGCAAACCGATGACAACAAAGCGAGTGGATGCCTTGCCTTTATGATCCACGTTATTCATTTCATTTACCTCCTGCTTACGTTCTCTTCACTTTTTTGCTATGATCAAGTTAATTATAAAGTAAGAGAACATTTATCTTGATGATCAAGATAAATTGATTTTAAAGGGAGGAGAACAAGTTGTCAATAAAGAACGACGCAGAAGACAAAGCAGACCTGATCATTCATACGATGAGACGCCTTGCTACACGAACAGTCCTATTTCACCAAGCAGCCGCTCAATCGCTCGGCCTTTTCCCAACAGATCTCAAATCAGCAGATTTGTTAAACGAACTTGGACCACTCACAGCAGGTGAATTAAGTGAAAAAACCGGTCTCAGCTCAGGTGCGGTCACCGCTCTCATTGACCGGTTAGAAAAAGCAGGTTACGTCAAAAGGGAGAAGGACCCAAAAGACAAGCGAAGGGTCATCATTGTTCCATTAACGGCTGGGAAATCACAAGTGAAGGAACTCTTTCAATCTTTATCGGCATCAACTAAACAGCTCACAAACGAATACAAACGAGAAGATTTAGACTTGATCATTCAATTTATTAACGAAGCAGCAGATATTATGGACCAAGAGCTACAATTGCTTAAGTCTAAGTCTTAAGAGAGCATAATGTTAAGGGAGTGCTTTTCTTTGAAAAATAAAATAGTGAGGATATGCTTCTGATCATTTACATATTAAGTACTGTTTTTGTATCTATATTCCTATTTAATGACAAACTTCGTGTTGGTAAAATTGACCTCGTCAATGAATAGGAAGGAGTGAATTCTTCTGGGCAAGATACTTGATGCAAAAGCACTAACCAGTGCCATGGATACAAGGGCAAAACACTATCAGGAACTCCGCGAACAAATGATAGATTTAAAAAAGGCATTACAAGGTGTTGCCAACCTCGGTGACGACTTCACTGGAAAAGGTGCCGATAACATTAAAAGCTTCTATAAAGAACTCGCCGGAAATGTGGACATGTTTATCAGCTTCATTGATAAACAAAAAGCCTTTCATGAAGGTGTTTCTGGGACACTTGATGATACGAGCTTTGGCGGCGATACCTTCGTAGAAGAACACTTTTTAGAGAATGCTGTCCATATGGGTATAAAAAATGCTAAAAGCATTGTAAAAGATCAAAAAAAGGCACTCAAAACGATTTTTCAAGATATTGATGACCTCATTTCACTGAAGGTATTTGATAGCCAAACCTTTGATGAAAAGATCGAAGATGCGGAAGATGAACGAAAAAAGACAGTAAAAGATTTAATAGAGCTTGATCAAAATCTAAAAGATGAATATGCTT
>NZ_ASJC01000024.1 GCF_000691145.1 Bacillus altitudinis 41KF2b
CAGCTGTCGAAGGAGAGGTTATTTTAACACCTATACAGCGCTGGTTCTTTGAACGGAACTTCAGCAGCCAGCATCATTGGAATCAGTCCGTTATGCTCCATGCGGCAAATGGTTTGGATGAAGCGCTTGTCAAACAAGTGCTCGAGCAGATGATGACCCATCATGATGCTTTGCGATTGGTTTATCCGATAGAAGAAGGACGCATCATCCAGCGTCATCGTGGAGTAGACGAAAACGATGTAGCGGTGGACGTGATAGAAGTACAAGGAGAACGATCACAGCAAATCGAGCACGTAGAAAAGCTGGCAAATGAAGTGCAGGCGAGTATTTCTTTAACAGAGGGACCGTTAGTCAAACCTGCGATTTTCCGTACCGATCATGGAGATCACTTATTGCTCGTTGTACATCACCTTGTCATTGATGGTGTGTCATGGCGTATTTTCCTTGAAGACTTCATGGCTCTTTATGAGCAGGCGAAGCGTGGGGAAGAGCTGACACTTCCTGAAAAAACACATTCATTCCAAGCATATGCCCAGAAGTTGACGGAATATGCAGTGTCAGATGAGCTGCTGGCAGAAAGGGACTATTGGAAAAAGGTACTTGGGCATTTAACTGCACCTCTGAAAAAGGATCATGTCACAGAGGATCAAAGAATGCTGCATACAAAAACCATTCGCTTTACGCTGTCTGAGGAAGAAACAAGCAGCCTACTGACAGAAGTACATGAGGCGTACCACACGGAAATCAATGACATTTTGCTGGCCGCATTGGGATTGACCCTGAAAGAGTGGACAGGAGAAGACAGACACTTTATTCATCTTGAAGGACATGGAAGGGAAGACATCCTTCCGGCGGTCAATGTGTCGCGGACCATCGGCTGGTTTACGAGCATGTATCCTGTGCTGCTTGATTTGTCGCATGCGGAGGATCTTTCTTATCAAATCAAGCTTTTGAAAGAAGAGCTCAGACACATTCCGAACAAGGGAATCGGCTATGGCATTTTAAAATACTTAACGCCTGACAAAATGAAGGACGGTATCACATTTGATGTCACGCCAGATATCAGCTTTAACTATCTTGGTCAGTTTGATGAACAGATTGGCGGGGGTGAACTAAGTCGATCCACTTGGCAGGCAGGTCAATCATTAAGTCCAGAATCAGAGAAACCTCATGCATTAGATATTGTTGGTTTCGTAGAACAGGGCTTGTTCCATATGACGATTTCATATCACCAGCTTGAATTCGAAGAGCAAACGATGGAGCAGTTCAAGGACCTTTTAGAAAAGAACGTGAAGGCACTCATCTCACATTGTGTATCACAAGATGAAGCGCAAATTACGCCTAGTGATGTAGGAGACGATGACCTGACCATGGATGAACTTGAAAAGCTAATGGATATATTTTAAGCAAACGAAGAGGTGGACTATGAGCAAACAGAAGATTCAAAAGGTATATCCTTTAACACCAATGCAAGAAGGCATGTTATATCATGCCATGCTAGACCCTAATTCTTCCTCTTATTTCACACAGCTGGAGCTTGGAATAAGAGGGGAATTTGATCTCGATCTTTTTGAAAAAAGTCTCAATGAGCTCATCGGCACATATGACATTCTCCGTACAGCCTTTGTCTATCAGCAATTACAGAAGCCTCGTCAGGTTGTACTGGCAGAGCGCAATCTAGATGTGTATAGAGAGAATCTATCTCACCTGAATCATCAGGAACAGCAAAAGGTACTAGATCAATATAAAAAGCAAGTGAGAAAGCAAGGCTTCCATTTAACGAATGATTTGTTATTGAAGGTCGCTGTTTTTCAACTGAATGAAACAAACTGGCATCTCATTTGGAGCAACCATCACATCATCATGGATGGTTGGTCCATGGGAGTTTTGATGAAAAAATTGTTTCATTACTACGAATCTTATCGAAACGGCAAAACGCCGGATCGCTCACAAGGAAAACCTTATGCAGATTATATCCAGTGGCTTGGCAAGCAAAATCAACAAGCAGCGGAAGGCTATTGGAAGGGGCGCTTAGATGGTGCGATTCAGCATCAAGGGCTTTTGCAGCAAAAAGAAGCGAACGGACAATATGACCATCAGGAATGGACGTTCACATGGGATGCTGAAATGGTCAGCAGCATTCAAGAGATCGCAAGAAATTGCCAAGTGACAGCACCAAATCTATTCCAGGCTGTTTGGTCGGTTCTTTTAGGCACTTACCATGCGGCACATGATGTCACTTTCGGAACAGTCGTGTCTGGCAGGCCGCCAAGTGTGGCTGGTATTGAACAGATGGCAGGGCTTTTTATCAATACAATACCGGTCAGGGTAGAAATGAATCACGAAGACACCTTCAAACAGCTGTTTCAAAAAGTTCAGCAGCATGCGCTGGAAGCGGAAAACTATGATTTTATGCCGCTTTATGACATTCAGCAACAGACAGCTGCAGGAGGACAACTCTTCGATCACTTGGTCGGGTTTGAGAACTATCCTTTAGATCAAGAGCTATCTGGTGACACCATGTCGGAACGTCTAGGGTTTTCCATTGATGTAAAAGACGGATTTGAACAAACGAATTTCGATCTAAATGTCCTCGTATATCCAGGTGAAACATGGACATTGAAAATCAAATATAATGCGGTGGCTTTTGAGGAAGAGGTCATTGAAAAAATATCGAAACACCTGACCAACCTCATGAAGCAGATCATCGAGAATCCGGAAGTTCGCCTTCATGACGTGACGTGTATCACGGAAGAAGAAAAACAGCAGATTGAAACATGGAACAAGACAGAACGAGATTATCCAAAGCATCTGTCTATTCCTGAGCTTCTGAAAGAACGCATTCAAACGCAGCCAGACCATCTGGCGTTAGTCGAAGGAGAGCGGGCATTCACCTATGAAGAACTCGGCCAAGAAATCCATCGTGTTGCGGGACATTTGATTGATAGCGGAGTGAAACAAGAAGATGCCGTCGCAGTGTATATGAATCGATCTGCTGAAGCAGTGATCGCCATTTTAGCGGTTCTTCAAGCAGGGGCTGCTTATGTACCAATTGATCCAGCCCAGCCAGAGGAGAGAATCCGCTTTATGCTTGAAGACAGCGGTGCATCCGTTTTGCTCTATGCGGACAGCCAGCCGCCAGTTCATGAAAGCATCCAAGCCGTTCATGTGTCGGACATATCGAATCAGTCAATCGTACCATTCGAAGTCGAGACCTCTCCTTCGCAATTGGCGTATATCATGTACACGTCGGGGTCAACCGGACAGCCAAAAGGTGTTCAAATTGAGCATCAACATATTGTCAGATTGGCATGTTCACAGGAGACACTGGGCTTGAACAAGTCGGATCGTATGGCACATACAGGAGCAGTCAGCTTTGATGCCATTACTTTTGAAATTTTCACCACACTGCTGAACGGTGCAACGCTTTATCCTGTTGACCGTGACACGTTATTGGACATCAACCGGTTTGAACGCTTTATCCAAACGAATCAAATCTCGGCGCTCTTTTTAACGACAGGTTTGTTTAATCAACTCGCTCAGCAGCGACCGCATATGTTTAAAGGATTGTCCAAATTGATCACAGGCGGTGATGTGATCAATGTGAAAAGTGCAGAGCTTGTGAAGAAACATCATCCATCACTTGTTTTACTGAATGCGTATGGCCCCACAGAAAACACCACCATCTCGACCATTTATGAGGTGAGAGGGGATGAAACGGGCACGATTCCAATTGGTCAGCCGATCAATCATTCGTCCGCTTACATTTTAGATGACAATCAAAGACTTCAGCCAATTGGTGCGCCAGGAGAGCTGTATGTCGGCGGTGACGGTGTCTCAAGAGGATATCTCCATCGTCCAGAATTAACAGAGCAAGTATTTATCGCTGATCCTTTCAAGGCAGAAGGGCGTTTGTATCGAACAGGAGATTTGGCTAGGTACGGTTCAAATGGTCAAATCGAATTCCTCGGACGGACAGATGATCAAGTGAAAATCCGTGGTTTCCGTATTGAGCTCGGTGAAATTGAAGCGATTCTTCAACAAGAGCAGGGGATCGATGATGCGGTTGTGCTCATCCATGCGTCTCCTTCAGAAGAAAAAGAAATGACCGCTTACTATACGGGAACGATCAGAGAAGAAGAGGTGCGGGCTCTATTCAATCAAGCACTGCCAGCATATATGGTACCTCATCACGTCATGAAGCTAGATGTTTTCCCGCTTACCACAAACGGAAAGGTCGATCGAAAAGCTTTACCAACGCCTGACGAAGCTGATCGTGAAGAAGTCAGGATCATTCCACCTGAAACCGAGACGGAAAAGGCGCTTGCTCAAATTTGGGAGGAACTGCTTGGGAAAGCGGTGGGAATAGATGAGCATTTCTTCATGACTGGCGGACATTCACTCAAAGCAATGATGATGTCAGCCAAAATCCAAGAAGTGTTCCAAAAGGAAGTTCCGATTCAAGTGATATTCGAAAAGCCAACGGTTCGATCGCTTGCGTCATACATTGACCAGGACGGTCAAGAAGAACAAGGACATCCGATCTTACCGGCAGCGAAGGCGGAGGACTATCCAGTGTCACCAGCTCAGCGGCGCTTATACATTTTACAAACACTTGAACCTAAGAGTACGAACTATCATATTCCGATCGTCTTAACGCTTGAAGGTACGCTCGATCATCAGCGGCTCACCTCAGCATTTGATGAGTTGATTCAAACGCATGAAATCTTAAGAACGAGTTTTCATATGAAAGGCGAGAACATCTTCCAAAGGGTACATGAACGAGCGGTATTTGACCTCCCTGTCCATGATGTAAAGGAAGAAGAGGCCGAGGCATTTCTTGCTGAACGTCAGGCGCCGTTTGATTTGACAGCCGCTCCCCTCCTGCGGGCACAGCTGCTCAAAGTGAGTCATGATCGTCATCTATTAGTTCTGGAAGCACATCACCTGATTACAGATGGCAGCTCCATGAAGACGTTCATTCAGGATTTGGCGAAAGCCTATGATGGAGAGGCACTTGCAGAAAGAGCCATTCATTATAAAGATTACGCTGTCTGGCAGTTAAGTGAAGAAGAAACAGAGAAACAGCGTGCGCATGAAGCGTATTGGCTGAAGCAATACGAAGGAGATGTACCGGTTTTAGATTTGCCGACAGACTACCCACGTCCAGTGGAACGTGATTTTTCTGGAGAACGGGTGATGTTTGGCTGTGATCAAGCGACAACTCAGCGTATTCATGAGCTACTCAAGAAAACAGATACGACGCTGTACATGTTCTTGTTATCTGCATTTCAAGTGCTGCTCGCATCCTACAGCGGACAGGAAGATATCATTGTCGGATCTCCAGTTGCGGGGCGAACACATCCAGATATTCAGGACATGCCAGGGATGTTCATCAATACCATTGCGATGCGCGGAAAACCGGAACAAACAAAGTCATTTTTACAGCTACTTGAAGAAATAAAAGAAACGAGTGTAGATGCTTTTGCACATCAAAGCTATCCGCTCGAAGAGTTAATCGCGCGTCTGCCGCTTGATCGTGATACAACCCGAAGCCCGCTCTTTAGTGTTTCGTTTAATATGCAGAACATGGATGTTCCTGCACTAAAGCTCGGCAATCTGAACATTTCGCCTTATGCGATGCAGCACCGATCCGTCAAATTTGATCTGTCTCTAGAAGCATTTGAGCGTGAGGGAGAAATAAAACTAAGCCTAGACTATGCAACGGCATTATTTAAAGAGGAAACCATCCGTCGGTTCGGAACACATCTTCTTGCGATTATTCGTGAGGCGGTCCAGCATCCGAATGAACAAATTGGCTTGTTCAACCTCTTGGATCAGCATGAGCAAATGGAGCGGCTGGAGAAAAGGGATGGAGAACAAACAGGTCAACATGAGCCGTACCATGTGCAATTTTCACGTCAAGCCATGGAAACGCCTGATGCCATTGCGGTGATGGATGGTGAAAGGAAGCTGACCTACCGTGAACTGGATCGCATGTCCAATGCTCTTTGCAGTGAGCTGAAGATGCAAGGCGTAGAGAAAGAAAGCACAGTCGCACTTATTCTTGATCGCTCTGTCTATGTCATTGTCTCGATACTAGGTGTAATGAAAGCGGGCGGTGCATTTGTCCCAATTGATCCAGCTTTTCCTGCGGAACGTATTCGTTACACATTAAAAGATTCAGGGGCAAAAGTCATTGTGGCTAATGAGTCTCTTGGCGATTCGTATCAGCATCTCAAGTCGATTCAGGTCGTACATGTGGAGAAAGCCGTCCAACGAAACGATTCTCTAGACCTCCCGGACGTATCGGTTGATCAACTGGCTTATGTGATTTACACATCTGGAACAACAGGGAAGCCAAAGGGTGTACAGCTCACGCATCGTAATCTATCACACTACGTCAATTGGTTGATACATGAAGTGACTTTACAAGAATGCGATCGAACGGCACTCCTGTCTTCTTATGCATACGACCTTGGTTACACAAGCATTTTCCCGGTTCTAAAAGCAGGCGGGACACTCTATATTCCTCGTGAAGACGTGTATACAGACCCTGTACGTCTCATGCGTTTTATTGATGAACAAGAGCTGACTTATATCAAAATGACACCATCCTTATTTCATATGATGGCAGATTCGAAGGGCCATACATTTGACGCTTTACGGCTTGTGGTATTGGGAGGAGAACCGATTGTCTCTGAAGATGTTGAGACATTTATGAAGCAGCATCCATGCGTCGCAGTAATGAACCATTACGGTCCGACAGAAACAACGATTGGTACAGTGAGCAAGCTAATGACACCGCATGAGCTGGACGCTTTAAAGGAGCGTTCTATCATCGGAAAGCCTATTGCTCATACAAGAGCGCTCGTATGCAATCGCGAGCAGCGCCTTGTTCCTTATGGTGCACCGGGAGAGCTTTATATTTCAGGTGATGGTGTTTCAAGAGGTTATTTGAATCAGCCTGAATTAACAGCAGAGCGTTTTCTTGAAAATCCTTATTTCCCTCAAGAGCGGATGTATCGAACGGGAGATTTGGTTAGACAGCATGCAAATGGGGAGATTGAATTCCTTGGAAGAGTAGACGATCAAGTGAAAATTCGCGGTTATCGAATTGAGAAACAAGAAATTGAGCATGCCGCACGTGCCCTTTCAACCATTCAAAAAGTGTATGTCAAAGTGATCAACACGTCTCGTTTACCGGAGCTGGCGTTATATTATACAGCACCTGATCACATTGGAACGCTGACATTTAGAGAAAAGCTTTCAGAGACACTGCCGGATTACATGATTCCTACTTATTTTGTCAAAGTGGATCATATGCCGCTGACGCAAAACGGAAAAGTAGATGTGAAATCTCTGCCGCTTCCTCATGAGGCACATATGAATCGCACGGCACATGCAGCACCAGAAACGGCGCTTGAGCAGACGCTTTGTGATATTTGGTCAGATGTTCTTGAGATTGAAAAAGTCGGCATTGATGACCATTTCTTTGAATTAGGCGGGCATTCTCTGAAAGGCATGGTGCTCATTTCGAACATGCAAGCCAAACTGAACCAGCATGTTCCACTCAAGGTTCTTTTTGAAAAGCCAACAATACGGGAGATAGCTGCCTATTTGGAAGAAGCTGATGCTTCGCTCGTCACATCCATTCAGCCAGCGGAAAAGCAAGATTTCTATCCAGTCTCTTCCGCACAAAAGCGAATGTACGTATTACAGCAGTTGCATCCAGAATCCGTCACCTACCATATGCCAGCCGTTTTCATGATGGAAGGAAACCTTGATCTGAAGCAGCTAGAAGGAGCAATTCAAGCTTTAATTGATAGACATGAGTCATTGCGAACAGCCTTTGTTGAAATTGACGGCAGTCCCGTCCAAAAAATTTATCGCCGTGTGCCGTTTACGTTACAGATGGTTGAAGTAGAAAGCGATCAGGTACAATCCGTCGTAGACAACTTCATGACCCCATTCTCATTACATCAAGCACCTCTAATGAGAGCGAAAGTGGCAAAGCTGTCTGATGACAAATATGTGTTCATGATGGATATGCACCATATCATCGCAGATGGGGTGACACGCAGTCTGCTCATTCAAGAATTAGCGGAGTTGTATGAGCATAAGACGTTACCGCCAGTTCAATTGCACTACAAGGATTATGCGGTATGGCAGCAAGTGGAAGAGCAGCAAGTAGCACTTGAAAAACAGCGGCAGTATTGGCTGGAGCAATATGCACAGCCGCCAGAAGACTTAGCACTTCCGCTTGATTTCCCGCGGCCTAGCGTGCAGTCATTTGCAGGAGACCGGGTGGATAGATGGCTGTCTGCTGAAAAGGCGCAGCATATCAAAGCGCTCATGGCTGAAAAAAATGTGAGTTTGAACATGGTGATGCAAACGGCCTTTGCCATTCTCCTTCATAAATTGACTGGGCAGCATGACATCGTCATAGGGGCTGTAACGGCTGGACGTACACATGCGTCAATCGAACGGATTCCGGGCATGTTTGTGAATACACTGGCCCTTCGACATGACGTTCAGTTAGAAGAAACTGCAGAGCATCTGCTAGAAAAAATAAAAGATCACAATCTATCAGCTTATGAACATCAAGGATTCCCATTTGAGGATTTGGTCGCGCAGTTAGACCTTCCGAAAGACACGAGCCGCAACCCGTTGTTTAGTGTCATGATGACAACGGATGACCGTGATCTGACGTTACCGGATTTGAATGGACTTACGCTTTCGCACAAACAGCAAGAAGCCGTTCAGGCAAAATTTGATTTAACGCTCGGCATCTTTGAGGAACAAGATCAAGTGGGCTTGCGCTTTGAATATGCAGCGGCACTATTTAAAAAGAGTACCATTCAGCGATGGAGTCAATATGTTGAGCGAATCATAGACGAAATGATCGCGAAATTGAATCAGCCGATCTCAACCATCTCCATCTTAACAAAAGAAGAAGAGCGACATCTGCTTAATGAATGGTCAGGCCCTATCCTAAATGTCCCGACAGATCAAACGGTTCATGCATTGATTGAGGCGAAGTCACAGGAAGTACCTCATCAAAAAGCCGCAACTTTCTGCGGCACAAGCTGGACGTATGAAGAAC
>NZ_ASJC01000025.1 GCF_000691145.1 Bacillus altitudinis 41KF2b
AAAGCCTCTTACTTTTGTAAGGGGCTTTTTTTCATACTGCGATAATTAAAATCTACCATCTGTCTTTTTCACTATAATAAGACAGGTTAAAAAATTGGGATAAACAGTAAAATATCTAATTGAAAATATAGAAATATCAAAGGATACCATCAAAAAAAAGAAAAAAGTAGTGAAAATATCACAAAAAACCATTCGGGAAATAATTATGATATCTTTATTTTTATCTCAAAATGAAATAAAAATCTTGTGTAATTTAGTAGATAAATTTCTTAGTTCTATTGGTTTAAGTTATATTTTTGTGTAGAAATAAGTGTTTTAAGGTCAAAAAACCACGAAATATACCTGTATTTTCAATTAGAAAATCATTCTAATGTTTAGGAAATAATTTGTTGACAAAATAATCTAAAAACAATATATTTGGCTTAATCAAGTCATTATGGAATTAGTTGTTAAATTTTTGATAGGTGGATTTCAGGATCAATTCTGTAAATGATGATGCATTAAGACCTAAGGAAGAGCGCTTCTGAGGCAGAGCGATACTGAAGAAATATCTATTAGACAAAAAGAAATGGATGATAGATAGCTTAGAATGGTAGATTCGTTTTTCTACTATGCCTATTTCTCAATGATATGATTCAGGGTATTCAGAGGATCATCATAAAGAAAACGCTTTCTAAACGCTGTTAAGGAGGTGAATCCATATGAAGAAAATGTATAACAAACTGAGGCGCTGTAACAGTTGAATGGCTGTGGTTGTATGTGAAGATGAGTGCTGAAAAAGAAGAGTGACATGTGGGATGCTTCTCTCCTTTTTCAGAAAACAGATTTCCTAAAAAATCCATCTTTCATTTTATCATAAGGCTTTTTGCTTGAAAACCACCTTTGTTAGGAAAGGTGATTGTGAATTGAAGGAGGTCACGTGATGAAAAAGGCTTTGTATCATGAAGACAGCGGGTTGTATTTAGAAAAAATGCGCATGGCTTTTCAAGAACACTATGAGCAAAGAACAGATATGTGGTCCACTGATCCATCATTAACAGATGCTGCTGTGATGTCTCTGAAGGCATGGCGTTCCAGGGAAAAGGATGCACTTGCTTCTGTTCTGGATATCGGCTGCGGGAACGGCAGGGCTCTTGAACATTTACAAGGACTGTCGGCATATACCGGCATTGACCTTTATGAGCATGAGGAATGGCAAGGATTGAAGAAGAGAAAAGAGGTTCCTGTCCATTTTTATCATCAAGATTTTATGTCCTGGTCAATGGATCAAGGGCGCGAGCTGACGTTTGATTTGATTTTAGATCATGGCTGCTTTCACCATCAGCACCCTGATGACCACGAACGATACTTAAAGCAGATTTCCTCGCTGCTTCATGAAGGTGGTGTGTTTTCCCTTGTTGTATGGGGAGAAGAGTGGAAAACAGGCTTAATCGGAGAAGATGGACGCTTCCATTTTTCATTCTCAGATACTCAGCTTGGAGAAAAGATTTGTACATCAGGGCTTGAGCTCGTTTCGATTACACCATTACAAGCGAAGGCTGGGATCAGCCAGCATCATGTCATTGCTGTCAAAATCTAGTGCAAAGGAGGATAAACGCGATGTTTGATGTGATGGTTCTTGGTGCATACCTAGGCGGGTGTCATGCTTCAATCAATGTAGCTGAATTGAAGTACGGACTATTCATCCAATCAAAGGGTACAACCGGATGACGTGCATTTGAAGGACCAGAGCTTCTAGTAAAGGAGAAAGCAGCTCGAAGCTAGCAGAGATATTCTTTTAGAGAAAGAGCATGTCAGTTTCCATTCAAGAATCATCCAATGGTGTTGCTCTCTTACAGAGAATACAGCGTATGAAGCTCGATTTCTGCTCCTTTGTACTGGACAAGTGACAGCCTAAAAAGAGTCTTTATGAAAGGTACTGATGGATGATTGGCATCGCACATCTATTCAGCCAGTATGACAGGAAATTTCTCCTGAGCCATGATTCTAGCTGGAACCGGTGCTCAGGATGCAAAGGGAGTGCATACACATATTCATCACGCCATCACTGCGCTGAGAGAGTTCAATGGGGTGCAGTGATGAATAGGGGGAGACAAATGAACAAGTTTGTAGCTGAACTACAATCAATGATTCATCATTTTACATTTCAAGAAAAACACTATTTGCTCGTGGGGCCAGTGAACCTGCCGATCTCTATTGAACATGAAGAAGTGCAGTTTACATGGTATGCCTTTGCGTCTGTAGAAGCTGATACAACGCCAACGGTTGAGTCTATTGTACAAATGAGTACCGAGCAGCAAACATTTTCCTCTTGTCTCCTTTTTGGCGACTTTGAAAATGAAGTGCCGCCGCTTGTGCGAATTCATAGTGTCTGCCAAACAGGGGATGTGTTTGGGTCACTGAAATGTGATTGCGGTCCACAGCTTGCATCATCGCTAAAAAAAATCACCGATTACGGAAAAGGCATGCTTGTGTATATGGCCAATCAAGAAGGGCGCTCTATTGGGTTAATGGCCAAAGCCTTCACGTATAAATTACAGGAAATGAAACTGGATACATTTGAGGCGAACAGGTTGATCGGCTGCGGAGATGATGATCGGCATTACGAGGAAGCAGCGGCTGTCTTGCACTATTTAAACAAAGGGAAACCATTGCATCTCTTAACCAATAATCCAGATAAAGTCGATTCCATTGCTGCTTACGGTCTTCCGGTTTTACGGTTTGATCATACGGTAGAAGCCTCTCTCTATAATGAAGCATATTTAAAGGCAAAAGCAGCATCAGGGCATATGGTCGATGAGAAGAAATTAATTAATCAGTAGATGAGTTTATTTAAAGAAGGCGGGAGAAAAGCGTGAAACCTGATATCAATTGGATTCAAATCCCAAGCGGCTATGCGACGATTGGAAGTAATGAAGAAGATATGAAAAAGGCATCAGAATTTTGGAAGGACAAACTTCTGAATCCAGCCTATGGCCGTGAGAAAAAATTTCAAAAATGGCTGTACAAAGAATTTCCATCTTATCAGCCGTATATGAGCGAATTTTTCATTTCAGATACGGTCGTCACCAATGAATGGTATCAAAGCTATTGCGACGAGACAGGAAAGCCTTATCCAGAGAGCTTGACGAACCTAGAACTTGGCGGGGGAAAAGACCATCCAGCTTGGGGCATGGACATCGAGGAAGCTTTCTCATTTTGTCAGTGGCTGAGCGGGAAGCTTGGATATGAGGTATCGATCCCTACTGAGGAAGAATGGGAATATGCTGCCCGGGGCAATACGAGACATCAATATCCTTGGGGAGATGAGTTTGATCCCTCTTACTGTAATACGCACGAATCAAATATTGAAAAAACGACACCTGTCCGTCATTACGAAAAAGGAAGATCTCTATTTGGACTATATGATATGGGTGGCAATGTCGAAGAATGGGTCAACACCAAGTATCACATATATGAAGGCGGAATTGAGGTTGTAGATGATTTAACCGAGACACTCGGCAGTGATTACTACATTTTAAAAGGTGGCTCCTTCGCAAGAGGCGGAGATTTATGCAGAGTCGCAAGAAGACACGGGAAACACCCAGACCCTGTTTTTCGATTTACTGGTTTTCGTGTAGTTACTCGTCAAAAACAACATATAAAGGTGGGAGTGTAAAACCATGCATAGAGGACCGATTACATCCGTTTTATCAACTCAGCATGACCAAATTGTCTACACAGGTGGCTATGACCGCTGTATTTATAAATGGGACCGTGCCACGGGAGAAGGAACATTTATTGGCAGTCACGAGCATATCATCAACTCTTTATCCCTTTCGGAAAATGGAACGTATTTAGCGAGTGCATCGTCAGACTATACCATTCAATTATATGATACTAGCACACATACAAGAATTCGTACGCTATATGGTCATGCGGATGATGTGGAAGCTGTCGCATTTGCAAAACAGGATACGCTTCTTGTATCGGTGTCCAGAGACAGAAGATGCTTAGTTTGGGATATTGAAACGGGAGCCATTTTAAGAGAATTTCATGGACATAGCAAGGATGTATTAGCTGTATGGATTCATGAGGATAAAGCTTATACAACTGGTGACGATGGCTATGTCCTTGTATGGCTCTATGAAACAGGAGAAATTGTAGGTGAAATTGGCCCGTTTGATTATGAGCTGGATACCATCAGCGGCAGCAATCAAAAAGAAGTATTCGCCCTTGGCAGAGATGATGGCACAGTTATCATTTATGATGCCGCTACATTACAGGAGAAAAAAATCATTAAAGCTCATTTACAAGGTGTGAAACGTGTGAATTTTTCACCGAGCGGTAACTACTTGCTTACAGCGGGTTATGACCATCTAATTAAGCTGTGGAATTATGAAACCGGTGATTTAATTGATACGTTGCTGCCTCATAAATATCAATGGGAGCGCTCGCTTGTTTGGACAGAAGACGAGCAAGCCATTTTAGGAGCCAGCTTTGGGAAAACGTATTGTGAATGGTCCATTCAAGAAGGAAAAGTGATCTCTGATGAGCAGGAATTGGCGACACCTTCTATTAATGATATTGCGTTGACTGAAGCGGGTGATATTATCACTGCATCAGATGACGGAAAATTCAGAAAGAATGGAATCGAAATCGCAAAATCAACAGGTGTTCTCACAAATGGAGTGGCTGTTGCACGGGATGGAAGCTATTATGCATGGGGCGATCATGCGAGTCAGGTGCATATTGTACACGAGTCATTGCAGCAAATGGTCTCTTTTGATCTCAACACAGGTCCTGTCAATAGTGTGTATTTCCATGAGGAGGATCGTCAATTTTATATTGGCACTTATGGCGGTTATGTGCATGTCATTTCGACAGAACACTTAAAGGAAATCGGCCGTTCTAAAGCACATGATTGCGCAGTCAAAGCATTAAAGGTAGAAGGAGATCATATCATCACAGCGGCAGTTGAAGGAACCATCTGTCTTCTCGATAAAAAGAGTTTGTCCTTAACAGCAGAATATATCGGGGCGACAGAGCTGTTAAATGATGTATTTATTGATAGCAAAAGAGATCGTATTGCCATTGTCAGCCGGGATAAAAACGTCCGATTGTTTGATTTGCATACAGGCAGAATTTTAAATCAGCACAACGAGCATCAATATTCCATTAAATCCATCACTGTGACAGACTCTGGCTATATTGTGAGCGGAGACTATTGGGGGTATATTGTGGTCTGGAATCCAGAGCTAGATGTCAATACAGGTCCGATTCGAATTGCTAAGAATGGTATTAGTGCCATTAGACAACTAGGAAATGATGTGTATGCAAGCTCATATGACGGTGGTATTTATCATATTCGAGAAGATGGCACACATACGGAAGTACTGCGCTTATTTGAACAATTTCCGAAAGAAGTAATCTCTCATTAAGAAAAAGAATGTAAGCGGGGGATTCTCATGATAAGTGTTTGCAAGGAACATATGAAAAAAGGTCTGACTGTACTCAATTGTCCGCATGTGCTCCTCATTAATAAATATGAATGTCGCAAATGCTGTTTTTGTAAACAACGAGCATCATATAAACTGTTTTATTCCTTGCCTTACTATGATCGATCTGAAAAGAAACGGCTTGAGAAAGTATAGCACATGAGAATAGAACTCCTTCATTTTCTGAAGGAGTTCTTTCCCTTGAGAGAAGAAAGGAGCCCGAGATGAAAGACGATGTTTTTTATATGAAGCTGGCGATTGCCAACGCGAAGGCGATGAAAGGACAAACCTCACCCAATCCGCTTGTTGGTGCAGTGATTGTTCAGAGCGGTGAGATCGTTGGGATTGGTGCGCACATGAAGGCTGGCGAGCCTCATGCTGAAATTCATGCACTGCGAATGGCAGGAGAAAAGGCGAAGGGAGCTGACATGTATGTGACACTCGAACCTTGTACACATCACGGAAAAACAGGCCCTTGCACCGAAGCAATCATCAAAAGTGGTGTGAAGAAAGTGTTGATTGCCACCCAAGATCCGAATCCGGTTGTTGCAGGTAAAGGAATTGCCTTTTTGAAAAAGGCTGGAATTGAAGTGGAGCAAGGGATATGTAAACAGGAAGCAGATCGTTTAAATGCTCCTTTTTTTCATTTGATGCAAACAAACCTTCCTTATGTCATCTTAAAATCAGCTATTTCGATAGATGGGAAAATTGCCACGGCTGATCAAGAAAGCAAATGGATCACTGGAATAGAAGCGAGAACAGAAGTGCAGCGCTTACGTCAAGAAGCAGATGCGGTGCTGACAGGAGTGGAAACGACTATTCAAGATGATGCCGGCTTAATTGTAAAGGATTCATTCAACCATCAGCCCATTCGTGTTATTTTAGATTCAACATTAAGGATACCGATTCATGCCAAATGCTTAACAGATCATAGGGCAGAAACCATAATTTGTACATCACAAGATTATGATCATCAAAAGTATCAACAGTTGATACAAAAAGGTCATCAAGTATTTGTTACAAGCGGAGAACACCGGACAGATCTTCAGGATGTGTTACACATGTTGAAGAAGCGCTCTGTGATGTCAGTGCTTGTAGAGGCAGGGGGCAGTGTGAGTGCATCATTTTTAGAAGCATCACTTGTGAACGAAGCTGTTATCTATATGGCACCTTTGTTGATTGGAGGGAAAGATGCACCTACTTTTTTTGAAGGAGAAGGTGTGAAAAAACTAAAAAAGGCGATCCGTCCAGCGGATATTGAATATAGTATGGTAGGAAAAGATTTAAAAATGACGATGACATTTTAACGATGGAGAGAGGTCCTTGCACGTAGAGTGCAAGGCCTTTCAAATTTTTTGATAAAAATAAAATTGTACATACACCTTTATCGATCATGATGAATACGATGGATTGGGGTGATTCTATGAGAAAATGTAGACAATGCGGAAAGATATACCCAACTCATTCGACAGACCACTACCAAAAAGGAAGCTGGTATGATGCGTATAAGGATGATGGCTGGGAATGTGATAGTTGTAAGAAAGGTAAATCAGACAAACAAAGGAAACCAGTAAAAAATCCATGCTGCGGAAAAGATCCTTGTGTGTGTGTCATTCAAGGACCGCCAGGGGGAAGAGGAAGGAGAGGCCCAGCAGGTCCGGCAGGTCCAGTGGGTCCAGTTGGCCCAGCGGGTCCAGCAGGAGCAACGGGCGCAACAGGCGCCACCGGTGTAGGTTTAACCGGTATCGTGGCATTTGATCCAGCGGATGCCCCAACCTATCCAGAAGGTCAAGTGGTGACATTTGATGGAAGTACGTATGTGGCGAATACAGCTTCACCAACAGGTACGCCAGGTACGTCTCCAGATTATACATTGTTAGCAGCTGCGGGAGATACGGGCGCCACGGGTGCCACAGGAGCAACAGGAACGGGAGCGACAGGAGCCACCGGAGATACCGGCGCAACTGGAGCGACAGGAGCCACAGGAGGTACGGGTGCCACGGGAGCCACAGGAACCGGAGCGACCGGCGCTACTGGAGATACCGGCGCAACCGGAGCGACAGGAGCCACCGGAGATACCGGCGCAACTGGAGCGACAGGAGCCACAGGAGGTACGGGTGCCACGGGAGCCACAGGAACCGGAGCGACCGGCGCTACTGGAGATACCGGCGCAACCGGAGCGACAGGAGCCACCGGAGATACGGGCGCCACGGGAGCAACAGGAACCGGAGCGACCGGTGCTACAGGAGATACAGGAGCCACCGGTGCTACAGGAGCCACCGGAGATACGGGCGCCACGGGAGCAACAGGAACCGGAGCGACCGGTGCTACAGGAGATACAGGAGCCACCGGTGCTACAGGAGCCACCGGAGATACGGGCGCCACGGGAGCAACAGGAACCGGAGCGACCGG
>NZ_ASJC01000026.1 GCF_000691145.1 Bacillus altitudinis 41KF2b
TAGAGCTGTCGAGATTTTCTCGACAGCCTGACTGTAGAGACATTCTACAGTTTTTTTTGATAAGAACATTTGGCATAAGCATCGTGCTGGTGAATGGATTCTTCATTTCGACACTCAATTTGAAAGCCTTTAATCCAGTTTTGTTCATATAGCTCTGCTGCAATTAACCTCGCAACATCCTCTACAAAACGTGGATTTTCATAGGCCTCTTCTGTCACTTGTTTTTCATCTGGTCTTTTGAGTACAGGGTAAAGGGGCGCACTCGCATTAGACTCGATGATCTGCAGTAGATCTGCTTTCATGTCATCAGGGAGTTGACCTTGTTCAAACAGCTCTACCTGAATCGATACAGTGCCACGCTGATTATGTGCGCCGTATTCACTGATTTCTTTTGAACAAGGACATAACGTTGTCACTTGAGCAGTGCAGCCAATATGACAAATCCATCCGTTTTCTTCATGAAAGTGGATGTCATATTGCACGTCTGCATGCATCAAACCGGACTTTCCGCTGATGGGACTCTTTTTTTCCATGTACCACGGAAAGGAAACTTGAATCGAGGCAGAAGGCTGATTCATTTGCGTGGCAAGCTGTGCGGTCAATTCTTTTAAGGAATCCACATCCACCGGCTTTCCGCTCTCATAAAATGAGTGAAGCTGCTCGGTGAGACGGCTCATATGAATGCCTTTTTGATGAGCTGGCAAATATGTACTCAGCGTAAAATCAGCGGAAGAGGTTTGGTGCTGTGGAGCCGTTTTAGACAAAATATGTACAGGGTACGACACACGGCAAATTCCGACCTGTTCCAGATCAAAATAAAAGTCCTGTTCGGTTTGTTGGATGTCTATCATGTCCTCTTTTTGACAAGGTTTTGTTCTAGCGCTTGGCGGGACAGAACCGAATTGTGCGTGTCGTTCTTTTTTGGATGGAAATGAACGCATATGGTACCTCCTTTAAAACGTAATGATTCCTATTTATTCTGCATCAAACCACAATAGAAATCAAGTGATCAAACATTAACGTTTACGTTAAGGTCACAAAGGTGTATAATAAAACATGAATTGATGAGCAGGAGGCACTGGTGATGGAATGGATGAAAATTGATCAAGTGGCGAAAAGAAGCGGTCTGACGAAACGGACCATTCGTTTCTATGAAGAGATTGGTTTATTATCAGCACCAAAGCGGACAGAGGGCGGTGTCAGACTTTACTCAGAGGACGACATGGAAGAACTGGAGAAAGTGATGCAGGCCAAAGAAGTACTTGGCTTTTCTTTACAAGAGCTTCAGTCGTTTATGGAAATAGGAAAACAGCTTGAGCTGAATAAAGAAGGCTACCTGTTATCTCTTGACCCGAAGGAACGATTAGAGAAGCTGTTAGATATTGATGCGCAGCTGACTGTGCAGCATCAATTGATTACAAAAAAGCTAGAAACGATTCAATCCTTTAAAAAGGATCTTGAAATGATGAAAGAAAGAGCGGCTCATGCCATTGAGCAATTACAAAAATAAACACCTCAGCGTGTTTATTTTATTTTGTTAATCAACTGTAGGAAAGGTTCTGATGGAATGAAGGAAGAAGAAGTATTGAAACAGCGTACGAGTTTGCTTAGACAGCCAAAGGCCGTCTGGGCGGTGGCCTTTGCTTGTGTGATTTCATTTATGGGAATAGGGCTTGTAGACCCGATTTTGCCAGCCATTGCATCGCAATTACATGCATCTCCAAGTCAGGTGTCTCTTTTATTTACGAGCTATTTGCTTGTCACCGGCTTTGTGATGTTTTTTACCGGTTTTATTTCTAGTCGTATTGGTGCCAAATGGACGTTATTATTAGGACTCATCTTTATTATTGTCTTTTCTGCTTTAGGCGGTACTTCTTCAACCATTAATGAATTAATTGGTTTTAGAGGCGGATGGGGCATTGGGAATGCCTTATTTATTTCAACGGCATTATCAGTGATTGTCGGTGTGTCTGTTGGAGGAAGTGCGAAAGCCATCATTTTATATGAGGCGGCACTAGGTCTTGGGATTTCTGTTGGGCCGCTCCTTGGCGGTGAGCTTGGAACGATCTCTTGGCGCGGGCCATTCTTTGGCGTGGCAGTGTTAATGCTCGTTGCTCTTTTAGCTATTATTTTTATGCTTCCACCTATACAAAAGCCGCAGAAAAAGGTGAAATTATTTGAAGCTGTTGGAGCCTTGAAATACAAAGGGCTTTTAACGATGGCATCTGCTGCTTTCTTATATAATTTTGGATTCTTTGTTCTTCTAGCTTATTCGCCATTTGTGCTCCATCTTGATGAGCATGGTCTTGGCTATGTCTTTTTTGGATGGGGATTATTTTTGGCTGTGACATCTGTCTTCTCAGCGCCGGTCATTCATCGCAAATTGGGTACATTAACAGCTCTTGTTGTTCTCTTTGCTTCGTTTGCTGTGATTTTATTCGGCATTGGAATATGGACATCACATGTGGTCGTGGTCATTTGCGGTATTGTCATTGCTGGGGGAATCCTCGGCATGATCAATACGGTGCTGACGACGGCTGTGATGGGATCAGCTCCTGTTGAGCGTTCAATTGCATCATCTTCATACAGTGCTGTACGATTTATTGGTGGTGCGATTGCGCCTTGGATTGCGGGAGTTCTCGCTGAAACTTACACAGCAAGTACCCCTTATTATGTAGGGGCGGCTGTTGTTCTCTTAGGAATGGTCATCCTGCTTCTTGGCCGTAAGCATTTGGTGAATATCCAGGCAGGTCATTAATAGAAAAAAGCCTTATATCTGCAAACGATATAAGGCTTTTTTGTCGTTATAATACTTTGGTTGTCCAGGATTCGCAATTCCAAGTTTCAGTAGCCACATCTTGATAAAATTCAGGTTCGTGGGAAATCAATAGGACGCTGCCTTTATATTCTTTTAACGCGCGCTTTAATTCTTCTTTTGCATCGACATCCAAGTGGTTTGTCGGCTCATCGAGAACAAGCAAATTGGTTTCTTCGTTAATGAGCTTGCAAAGGCGGACCTTCGCTTTTTCACCACCACTTAAAACAGACACACGGCTTTCAATATGTTTTGTCGTTAAACCGCATTTGGCAAGGGCAGCTCTGACTTCATATTGTGTGTACGATGGGAAGGTGCTCCACACCTCTTCGATACAAGTGTTGCTGTTTTGCTCTTTTACTTCTTGTTCAAAGTAGCCAATATGCAGGAATTCTCCGCGTTCCACCTCACCAGAAATGGGGGATATTTCTCCAAGAAGACTTCGGAGCAGTGTCGTTTTTCCGATACCGTTGGCACCGTATAACGCAATTTTCTGTCCGCGTTCCATTTTTAAATTCAATGGACGAGAGAGCGGTTCGTCATACCCAATGACTAAATCCTTCGTTTCAAAAATCAATTTCCCTGATGTACGTGCAGGTTTAAAGTGGAATTCTGGTTTTGGTTTTTCTGCCGCTAATTCAATCATGTCCATCTTATCCAGTTTCTTTTGACGAGACATCGCCATATTTCTTGTGCTGACACGTGCTTTATTTCTCGCGACAAAATCCTTTAATTCAGCCACTTCCTGCTGCTGCCTTTTATACGCTGCCTCTAGTTGCTGCTTTTTGACTTCGTAAACTTGTTTAAATTGATCATAATCACCAACGTATCGCGTGAGTTCTTGATTTTCGACATGATAAATCAAGTTAATGACACTGTTTAGGAACGGAATATCATGTGAAATGAGGATAAACGCATTTTCATATTCCTGCAAATAGCGCTTCAGCCACTCAATATGCTGTTCATCTAAATAGTTGGTCGGCTCGTCAAGAAGAAGAATTTCAGGCTTCTCTAACAGCAATTTCGCAAGCAGTACTTTTGTCCGCTGTCCGCCGCTCAGCTCTGTCACATCACGATCGAGCCCGAGATCTGTTAACCCAAGACCTCTTGCAATTTCCTCTACCTTGGAATCAATGATATAAAAATCATTGTTCGTCAGGGCATCCTGAATGACGCCTACTTCTTCTAAAAGCTTTTCTAGCTCATCAGGATCTGCTTCACCCATTTTTTCGTAAATGTCATTCATTGCGGCTTCCATTGAGAATAAATAATGGAATGCATCTTGAAGGACTTCACGAATGGTTCTTCCTTTTTCAAGCACGGTATGCTGATCGAGGTAGCCGACACGGACATTTTTTGCCCATTCGACTTTTCCTGCATCTGGCTCAAGCTTGCCAGTAATAATATTCATAAACGTTGACTTTCCTTCACCGTTGGCGCCGATCAAGCCGACATGCTCGCCTTTTAATAACCGGAAGGAGACTTCGTGGAAAATGGCTCTGTCGCCAAAGCCATGACTTAAATCTTTAACAGATAATATCATTTTTTACACCTCAAATAGATTCAAAACGGCTAGTGCCTCTCATGATTATATCGAACTGTCCGGCTCGATAAAAGCATCAAAAGAAAAATTGCGTTTCAAAGCTGATTTTGAGATACTTAAGGATAGATTGAATGAGGATAAAGGAGATCAACATGACGGAAAATTGGGCATTTTTGAAAGAAGCAAAGCCATTTATTCAAAAGAACTTTGAAGCGGCTGGCTTTGAGAAGCCAACAGCGATACAAGAACAAACAGCAGAGTGGATTACGGAAAAACGCGATGTGATCGCAGAATCACCGACTGGAACAGGGAAGACCCTTGCGTATGTTCTGCCGCTTTTAAATAAAATTGATGTGAGTATCAAACACCCGCAAGTCTTAATCTTGGCACCTTCAAGAGAGCTTGTGATGCAAATTTTTGATGTTGTGCAAGAGTTCAAACAAGGTTCAGACATCAAAGCTATTTCCTTAATAGGTGGGGCAAATATCAAGAAGCAGCAGGAAAAGCTAAAAAAACACCCGAATATCGTGGTGGCGACACCGGGTCGCGTACAAGAGTTAATCAAAATCAAGAAACTGAAAATGCATGAAGTGAAAACGATCGTGTTAGACGAAGCAGATCAGCTTCTTGTGCCAGAGCATATGAAAACGATCCAAGGGATCATTAAGTCCACATTAAAAGAAAGACAAATCCTTTGTGTTTCTGCAACATTGAAAGAAGAAACCGTTCAGCTGATCAAAGAAATGACAACTGAACCAGAAGTATTGAAAATTGCTAGAAGCGAGGAAGAAGCGCAGAAAGTGAGTCACTATTATCTGTTATGTGATCAGCGTGACAAAGTGAAACTGCTGCAAAAGCTATCACGGCTTGAGGACATGCAGGCGCTTGTCTTTGTGCGAGATATTACGAATTTGAGCATTTATGCAGAAAAATTAGCGTATCACCATGTCGACCTTGGTGTGCTTCACAGTGAAGCGAAAAAAGCAGAGCGTGCTGTCATCTTAAAGGCGTTTGAACAGCGTGAATTCCCGCTCCTCCTTGCAACAGATATTGCGGCTAGAGGCATTGATATCGACGACTTACCGTACGTCATTCATGCAGATATGCCAAATGAAGAGGGCTACATCCACCGTTCAGGTAGAACCGGACGCGCAGGAAAAGAAGGCGCAGTCATCAGTCTTGTCACACCTCAAGAGCAATCAATGCTGAAAAAAATGGCGAAAAAGCTGAATCTTACGCTTGAAGAAATCGTGTATAAGCAAGGCCAGCTGCACCTTGCGCCCAAGCAGGCATAAGAAAAGGACCCTCCATAATTGGCAGGGTCCTTTTTTGTTATGAAATTTTGACAAGTTGTTTTCCGACATTTTCCCCTTTGAATAGTCCAAGGAATGCATCTGGAATATGGTCAAAACCTTCGATAATGGTTTCTTTGTAAGTCAGTTTGTCTTCTTTTACCCATTGTGCGAGATCTTTTGCCGCCTCTTCAAAACGATCAGAGTAGTTGGCAACAATGAAGCCCTGCATCAATGCACTTGTTTTAATGAGTTTTGTTTGCACACGAGGGCCAATGTCTTCGCTTGCACTAATGTTATAAGAAGAAATGGCGCCGCAGACTGGAATACGTGCAAAACGGTTCAAATGATTCATCACAGCATCAGAGATTTCGCCGCCCACATTGTCAAAATACACATCGACACCGTTTGGACAGGCTTTTGCAATGGCGTCATCTAAATCATTTGTTGTTTTATAATTAATGGTTTCATCAAAGCCCAGTTCTTTTAAATAAGCCAGCTTATCATCAGATCCGGCAATTCCTACGACGTGGGCACCTTTGATTTTAGCAATCTGTCCGACAACAGAACCAACGGCACCTGCGGCTCCAGAAATGACAACCGTTTCGCCTTCTTTTGGCTGACCAATCGCAAGAAGTCCAAAATAGGCGGTTTGTCCTGGCATGCCCAAAATCCCTAAGTAATAAGATAACGGCGCAATGGATGGATCAATTTTTGTCAGAGACTCTGCTTTGGCAGTAGAATATTCCTGCCAGCCAAGGAATCCAAGTACAAAATCCCCTTTCTCAAATTGAGGAGATTTGGACTCGACGACTTCTCCGACCACACCACCCTGGATCACTTCATTGAGTTTAAACGGAGGTGTATAGGATTTTGTATCTTGCATTCTTCCTCTCATGTAAGGATCTACAGACACATATTTCGTTTGAATCAAGACTTCGCCATCTTGCGGCGTTGGTATATCAACTGTTTCAAAATGAAAAACATCTTTAGTAGGTAACCCTTTTGGACGTTTTGCTAATTGAATTTGTTTTTGTTGACTCATGTCAAATCCTCCCTTTCACTTGCAACCTAGATTTACATTAACATGATGCTTCTTTTCGTTCAAAACATACGGTCTTTTCCAAGCACATACAAAAAAGCAGCCACCATCTAAAAGAAGGGGACTACTTTTTTTGAAGAGAGACAGAAAGGAGCGGCGGGAGACAACCAAACAGTTGATACTCATCCGCATCACGTTCTTTTAATAAATATTCATTTGCATTTTGCATGGAGGCTTTCATCATATCGTGCGTCACAAAAGGAAAAAGGATATTTAAATATGAGGACAACAGGTCTTGTGGATCTTGTTCGATTGACTCGATATCTCCAATGTTAATAATAATAGAAAAGAGATAATCGATGCAGATGTGAAAGTGCTGTTCAGCAAACAAAGTAAGCGGCTTTGCTTTTGATTCTTCAGGATTCCATTTTTGAAAAAGCTGTTTCACCAAATCACTGACAACCCATGCATTAAACTGCTGCTCAGCTGAAAAATAATACATCAGCTCCACCCCATTTCTAGCCTCCAGTATAAGAATTGTACAACAAATGACAAGGAAAGCATACAATTTTTCAGAAAATTTAGTCATTTTTACAGTCTTTTTGTCAAAAATAAGTCCATAGACGCATTAAGTTCACAGAGTAAAAATGGATGTGCTGGAGGAAGGTTTAATGACAAAAGTGACGGGTAAAAGATTCGTAAGACGTTAAAGGAGGAATAATAAATGAAACCTGTTGTAAGAGAGTATTCAAATGATGAAACACTTCAAAGAGATGTGGAGCAATTAAAACAACTCGGTGTTGCAAGAGAGGACATTTATGTTCTGTCCCATGACGATGATCGAACTGAGCGTATTGCAAGCAACGCAGATGCCAATACGATAGGTCCAAAAGAAGTTGGACTCAAGCATGCGGTTGGAAACATCTTTAGCAAAAAGGGAGATGAACTCCGCAATAAGATTCACGAAATTGGTTTCTCAAAAGAAGAAGCTGAGACATTTGAAGAACATTTAGACGAAGGAAAAGTTCTTCTCTTTGTGACTGACCATGAAAAAGTGAAAAATTGGGCATAAACGCCATCGTAAAAAGCCTCTTACTTTTGTAAGGGGCTTTTTTCAGATTTTTGACAAAGGGCTAAAATGAACTTGATTTT
>NZ_ASJC01000027.1 GCF_000691145.1 Bacillus altitudinis 41KF2b
TATCCATACTTGAATACATAGAGTATGAGAAGGCATACCCGGGGAACTGAAACATCTAAGTACCCGGAGGAAGAGAAAGCAAATGCGATTCCCTGAGTAGCGGCGAGCGAAACGGGAACAGCCCAAACCAAGAGGCTTGCCTCTTGGGGTTGTAGGACACTCTATACGGAGTTACAAAGGAACGATATAAGCGAAGAGGTCTGGAAAGGCCCGCCAAAGAAGGTAACAGCCCTGTAACTGAAATGTTGTTCTCTCCAGAGTGGATCCTGAGTACGGCGGAACACGTGAAATTCCGTCGGAATCCGGGAGGACCATCTCCCAAGGCTAAATACTCCCTAGTGACCGATAGTGAACCAGTACCGTGAGGGAAAGGTGAAAAGCACCCCGGAAGGGGAGTGAAATAGATCCTGAAACCGTGTGCCTACAAGTAGTCAGAGCCCGTTAACGGGTGATGGCGTGCCTTTTGTAGAATGAACCGGCGAGTTACGATCCCGTGCAAGGTTAAGCAGAAGATGCGGAGCCGCAGCGAAAGCGAGTCTGAATAGGGCGCATGAGTACGTGGTCGTAGACCCGAAACCAGGTGATCTACCCATGTCCAGGGTGAAGTTCAGGTAACACTGAATGGAGGCCCGAACCCACGCACGTTGAAAAGTGCGGGGATGAGGTGTGGGTAGGGGTGAAATGCCAATCGAACCTGGAGATAGCTGGTTCTCTCCGAAATAGCTTTAGGGCTAGCCTCAAGGTAAGAGTCTCGGAGGTAGAGCACTGATTGGACTAGGGGCCCCTACCGGGTTACCGAATTCAGTCAAACTCCGAATGCCGATGACTTATCCTTGGGAGTCAGACTGCGAGTGATAAGATCCGTAGTCGAAAGGGAAACAGCCCAGACCGCCAGCTAAGGTCCCAAAGTATACGTTAAGTGGAAAAGGATGTGGAGTTGCTTAGACAACCAGGATGTTGGCTTAGAAGCAGCCACCATTTAAAGAGTGCGTAATAGCTCACTGGTCGAGTGACTCTGCGCCGAAAATGTACCGGGGCTAAACGTATCACCGAAGCTGCGGACTGTTCTTACGAACAGTGGTAGGAGAGCGTTCTAAGTGCAGTGAAGTCAGACCGGAAGGACTGGTGGAGCGCTTAGAAGTGAGAATGCCGGTATGAGTAGCGAAAGACGGGTGAGAATCCCGTCCACCGAATGCCTAAGGTTTCCTGAGGAAGGCTCGTCCGCTCAGGGTTAGTCGGGACCTAAGCCGAGGCCGAAAGGCGTAGGCGATGGACAACAGGTTGATATTCCTGTACCACCTCCTCACCATTTGAGCAATGGGGGGACGCAGGAGGATAGGGTAAGCGCGGTATTGGATATCCGCGTCCAAGCAGTTAGGCTGGGAAATAGGCAAATCCGTTTCCCGTGAAGGCTGAGCTGTGATGGCGAGCGAAATTTAGTAGCGAAGTTCCTGATTCCACACTGCCAAGAAAAGCCTCTAGCGAGGTGAGAGGTGCCCGTACCGCAAACCGACACAGGTAGGCGAGGAGAGAATCCTAAGGTGATCGAGAGAACTCTCGTTAAGGAACTCGGCAAAATGACCCCGTAACTTCGGGAGAAGGGGTGCTTCTTAGGGTGTTAAAGCCCCGAGAAGCCGCAGTGAATAGGCCCAGGCGACTGTTTAGCAAAAACACAGGTCTCTGCGAAGCCGTAAGGCGAAGTATAGGGGCTGACGCCTGCCCGGTGCTGGAAGGTTAAGAGGAGCGCTTAGCGTAAGCGAAGGTGCGAATTGAAGCCCCAGTAAACGGCGGCCGTAACTATAACGGTCCTAAGGTAGCGAAATTCCTTGTCGGGTAAGTTCCGACCCGCACGAAAGGCGCAACGATCTGGGCACTGTCTCAACGAGAGACTCGGTGAAATTATAGTACCTGTGAAGATGCAGGTTACCCGCGACAGGACGGAAAGACCCCGTGGAGCTTTACTGCAGCCTGATATTGAATGTTGGTACAGCTTGTACAGGATAGGTAGGAGCCTTGGAAACCGGAGCGCTAGCTTCGGTGGAGGCATCGGTGGGATACTACCCTGGCTGTATTGACCTTCTAACCCGCTGCCCTTATCGGGCAGGGAGACAGTGTCAGGTGGGCAGTTTGACTGGGGCGGTCGCCTCCTAAAATGTAACGGAGGCGCCCAAAGGTTCCCTCAGAATGGTTGGAAATCATTCGCAGAGTGTAAAGGCACAAGGGAGCTTGACTGCGAGACCTACAAGTCGAGCAGGGACGAAAGTCGGGCTTAGTGATCCGGTGGTTCCGCATGGAAGGGCCATCGCTCAACGGATAAAAGCTACCCCGGGGATAACAGGCTTATCTCCCCCAAGAGTCCACATCGACGGGGAGGTTTGGCACCTCGATGTCGGCTCATCGCATCCTGGGGCTGTAGTCGGTCCCAAGGGTTGGGCTGTTCGCCCATTAAAGCGGTACGCGAGCTGGGTTCAGAACGTCGTGAGACAGTTCGGTCCCTATCCGTCGCGGGCGCAGGAAATTTGAGAGGAGCTGTCCTTAGTACGAGAGGACCGGGATGGACGCACCGCTGGTGTACCAGTTGTTCTGCCAAGGGCATCGCTGGGTAGCTATGTGCGGACGGGATAAGTGCTGAAAGCATCTAAGCATGAAGCCCCCCTCAAGATGAGATTTCCCATTCCGCAAGGAAGTAAGATCCCTGAAAGATGATCAGGTTGATAGGTCTGAGGTGGAAGCGTGGTGACACGTGGAGCTGACAGATACTAATAGATCGAGGACTTAACCTATATTCTAATGTGAAAAAGGAACGTTGTTATCTATTTTTGAGATCTGAGGTGGAAGCGTGGTGACACGTGGAGCTGACAGATACTAATAGATCGAGGACTTAACCTATATTCTAATGTGAAAAATGAACGTTGTTATCTAGTTTTGAGAGAACATTTTTTGAAATATCTCTTGATTTATTTGCAATACATAGTATAATATCTTTTGTCACTAAATTGTCTGGTGATGATGGCGAAGAGGTCACACCCGTTCCCATACCGAACACGGAAGTTAAGCTCTTCAGCGCCGATGGTAGTTGGGGGTTTCCCCCTGTGAGAGTAGGACATCGCCAGGCTTTCTTCATTCCGCAGTAGCTCAGTGGTAGAGCTATCGGCTGTTAACCGATCGGTCGTAGGTTCGAATCCTACCTGCGGAGCCAAATGGAGAAGTACTCAAGTGGCTGAAGAGGCGCCCCTGCTAAGGGTGTAGGTCGCGCAAGCGGCGCGAGGGTTCAAATCCCTCCTTCTCCGCCATTTTTCTGGCCCGTTGGTCAATTTGGAGAGCTGTCCGAGTGGCCGAAGGAGCACGATTGGAAATCGTGTAGGCGGTAACCCCGTCTCAAGGGTTCGAATCCCTTGCTCTCCGCCACAAGATACATATAATAGAGGGCCCGTTGGTCAAGCGGTTAAGACACCGCCCTTTCACGGCGGTAACACGGGTTCGAATCCCGTACGGGTCACCATTTTTATAGAAATACATACCAGCATTTTATTCGGAGGATTAGCTCAGCTGGGAGAGCATCTGC
>NZ_ASJC01000028.1 GCF_000691145.1 Bacillus altitudinis 41KF2b
TAGAAAAACATGAGTTTCTCTACAATCTGAACATAGCATATTAATTATATGCTATGTTTTTTAATTTTGGCCTTGATAAGTGGGTCTACTCCTCTAACTTTGTCCTTATTGCCTTTACTTCTTCATAATCTGGTGTTTTCATTAATAAACTCTGACAGAAAGTTTTCAGCAGCAGGCTCCCAACACAAGACCACAATGTAACTGCAATCAGCTTCGACCGGTCACGAGGTGCTTTTTGTTTTTCTTTTATGGAGCAATTCGATTCACTCTCCATTCATAGATTTCTAAGCAATTTCCCCCTGGTTAGCTTTCATGTTTCTTGTCATTTTTCATAGTTCGGTCTGTTTTAATTCCGTCACCATCACTTCTACTGGTTTACCTTAATTCCAACGACCTCAACACTCTGTTTATGAAAGGACTCGTAACCTTTTTATTTCAAAAAAAGATGCTACATGTTGAAACACCTTGTTTGTATTGACAGCTCTCATTAGCAGGGTAATATTACACTTGATTATTTAAACAAGAATTTTTATACAACCAGTTTATAGCATCATTAAGGTCATTGGCTATATAATCTATTTTAATCCCACTTAATTTATCAAAGTGTTCACGAAGTGAATATTCACCAGCCCCAGTTCTAACCAAAATTTTAATACTTCCTACTTTATCAGCTGCAACAATATCACTCCAACGGTCCCCAATTACGACGCAATTTTCGAGAGTTAAATCGTGTTTTTGTTGAGCTTCCATTAACATTCCTATGCCAGGCTTCCTACAAGAGCATCCATCATTATGACCGTGTGGACATATATATACTTCATCAAAACCAAAACCTTTCAATTCCTCTTTAAAATCTTCTACTTTAGCAAATCCACTTGATATACCAGGTTGATTTGTAAAAGAGAATATTTTCACATTATCTTTTTTTAGTTTATTGATTTGAATTGCTGTATAAGGAAAGAGTTCAAATTTTCCGGGATAATGAATAGTATCATCACCACCAATTGTTCCATCTCTATCTAAAAAAATTGCTTCTATCTGTTTCATGTTATACCTCCATTATCTAGCAACTGCTCCTACGTTAAGATTCATTTCAATTAGAAAATTTTGATGACATCAGTTTATCATAAATATTTATTATCAAAGTCCCCTAATACAATTAAAATCTTTTCCACTCTTCTTCTTTTCAATTTGTTTCATTCTTTCCAAGATAAAAAGGACGCTACACGAAGTAACACCCTTTTATCTTTTGCTTCTCAATATAAATTTTTAAGCTCGTCATTAGACCATCCAGCAAATAACTTGTCTTGTAAAATGTGTAACGATATTCAGCAAACTCTTGTGACAAAATAGACCACGATAGATATAAGAAAGAAATTGATGTCAACAAAGCCTCAACATTTATTAATGGAGAACATCATGTACTAATAGAGCCCAAAACAAAGAAAATAAGGCTAGGCTACATGATCTTAGGCTCTCTCATGTTGCTTTATTAATTTCAAGAAGAAGAATATTATACAATCAAAGAAAGAGGACATGCCTCTATTCGGACAACAATAGACGTATATGTTCACTTATTTCCTAACAAACAAAAGGCTATGGCTGAAGAAAAATTGGATGACATTATATAAAAATATCAACCTCAAACAAAAAAAGCCCACTTACTTAAGATCAGTGGACAGATTCATTTAGAAGTTATAAAAAATAAAAAAACCAAAGGTCTACCACCTTTGGTTTTTTAGATGCGGCCGAGAGGACTTGAACCTCCACGGGTTATTCACCCACTAGGCCCTCAACCTAGCGCGTCTGCCATTCCGCCACGACCGCGTGTATGATGTGCTCATATATTCATAAGTGCACTGTTTGAAAAAACAATGCGGGTGAAGGGACTTGAACCCCCACGTCATAAAGACACTAGATCCTAAGTCTAGCGCGTCTGCCAATTCCGCCACACCCGCGTGACAATGGTGAGCCATGAAGGACTCGAACCTTCGACCCTCTGATTAAAAGTCAGATGCTCTACCAACTGAGCTAATGGCTCATCTGCTATGCAGAAAAACATATATAAAAAATGGCTGGGCTAGCTGGATTCGAACCAACGCATGACGGAGTCAAAGTCCGTTGCCTTACCGCTTGGCTATAGCCCAACGAATCAAAAAACAAAACATGACCCGTACGGGATTCGAACCCGTGTTAC
>NZ_ASJC01000030.1 GCF_000691145.1 Bacillus altitudinis 41KF2b
AGTGAAGTGACCCCCTAAATTTAGACGCGGTTTTTTTATGAGACAGCTTTCGAGGCATGAGTTCGATATTGTATCGGACTCATGCCTTTTAGTTTTGTCTTTATACGTGTGTGATTGTAGTAGTCAATATATTGTTCAAGTTCTTGCTTGAAGTGTTCGATGTTCTCAAATTTTTTTAGGTATAGAAATTCAGACTTTAAGATACCAAAAAAGTTCTCGATAACTGCGTTATCGTAACAGTTACCTTTTCGGGACATACTCTGTGTAATCCCACGCTTTTTTAAGTCGTGTCTATATTGCTTCATTTGGTAATGCCATCCTTGATCAGAATGTATCATTGGTTTCTCATCTTCATCTAAACGATTGAACGCCTGATGAAGCATCGTTGAGACGAGTGAATAAACAGGTCTTGAACCGACTGTATAGGTAATGATTTCACCATTAAATAGATCTAATATGGGCGAAAGATAGAGCTTCTGACCAAATAACTTGAACTCCGTTATATCTGTGACCCATTTCTCATTTGGCCTATCAGCTTGAAAATGACGAGCCAATATATTAGGCGCTATTTTGTTCACTGTGCCTCTGTATGAACGATATTTCTTCACTCGGACCATGCATTTTAGCCCTAGAACTTTCATGATGCGCTGGACTTTTTTGTGATTTACCTTTTGTCCTCGGTTGATTAGTTCATCACGAATCCGGCGATATCCATAACGTCCTTGATGTTCCTGATAAATGGTTTGAATCATCTTTTTCAGTTCGACATCCTGATCAGGACGATCTAAATGCTTGATCAAGTAATAGTAGGTACTGCGTGGAATACATGCGAGCTTAAGAAGTGATTTCACCGGATATTGATGCCTTAAATCATAGACTACTTGCGCTTTGTCTTGTTTGGTGATTGTTCCTTGTTTTGAACTAAGGCATTCAACTTTTTTAAATACTCATTTTCCATGCGCAAATGTTCTACTTCTGCCTGTAAAGCTTCCATTGAACCTTTCGTTATGTCTTGTTTTCCAGTTTTCTTTTTCATAGACGGACGCCCCTTTTTCTTAGATTGAAGGGCGTCTACTCCTTGTGTTTTCAAGATGCGCTTCCAGTTCCAAAGCGTGGTATCAGAAGGCAGGTTAAAGAGTGCAGCTGTTTCCAAGATAGACGTCCCATGTTCATTCATATAATCAAGTACGTCTAGTTTATATTGGACTGGATAATTTGTATATGACTTCGAAAAAGCTTTTTCGCCATGATATTGATACTTTCTGACCCAATATTGAAGTATGCTTTTGTGCACGCCAATCTGTTTTGCAATTCCAAGCAGGGGTTCGCGGTCAATGAGGTATCGTTTTACCGCTTTGATTTTATCTTCAATTGTAAATTTAGCCAAAAGAAAAGCACCTCCAAATGTTAGACTGTGTCTAATATATGGGGTGCACTTCA
>NZ_ASJC01000031.1 GCF_000691145.1 Bacillus altitudinis 41KF2b
AATTGATCAGTACATTGATTTTTCATTTATCGTAGATAAAGTAAGACCGTATTATAGCGAGAATAAAGGTCGTCCTTCTCTTGATCCACTTATTTTGTTCAAAATGATGTTTATCGGATACCTGTACGGTATCCGTTCTGAAAGACAACTTGAAAAAGAAATTTACTATAACATGGCGTATAGATGGTTTTTAGGTTTGAACATCAATGACCCCGTTCCTCATCACTCGACCATTAGCTGGAATCGTCGTACTCGATTCAAAGATACAACGATTTTTCAAGACATTTTCGACGAGATTGTGCTTCAAGCTATCAATCATGATATGGTAGGAGGCCGCGTTCTTTTTACTGATTCAACTCATCTTAAAGCCAATGCCAATAAACATAAATATACGAGAAAAACGATTGAACAAGATACCCAGAACTATATAAATGATTTAGAAGAAGCGATCCAAAAAGATCGGGTGGCACACGGAAAAAAGCCCTTAAAGGTAAAAGAGGAGGTGAAAACGGAAAAAGACATTCGGCAAAGTATGACAGACCCTGAAAGTGGCTATCTTTATCGTGAAAACAAACCGGAAGGCTTTTTCTACCTGGACCATCGTACAACAGATATGAAGTACAATATCATCACGGATGCCCACATCACGCCCGGTAATGTCCATGATTCTGTTCCGTATCTTGATCGGTTGGATCACCAAATCGCACGATTTGGTTTTCAAGTAGAAGCTGTTGCCCTTGATTCTGGTTATTTGACGACCCCAATCTGTAAAGGTTTATCAGATCGCCGTATTTTTGGTGTCATCGCACATAGACGCTTTCATCCAACAAGAGGTTTATTTGAGAAGTGGAAATTCAAGTATGATTCTGAACATGATCATTACATATGCCCAAATGGTGAGAAGCTATTATATACAACAACTGATCGAAAGGGTTATCGATTCTACAAATCAGATCCTAAAAAATGTGCATCGTGTTCTTTCCTTGAAAGATGCACAAGGTCGAAAAATCATCAAAAAGTCATCTCAAGACACATATGGGAAGAACATAAAGAAAAGATCAGACAAAATCGTCTATCTGTCACTGGAAAAGAGCTATATAAAAAAAGAAAAGA
>NZ_ASJC01000032.1 GCF_000691145.1 Bacillus altitudinis 41KF2b
CCACTGGTGTAACTGGAGATACTGGTCCAACTGGTGATACTGGTGCCACTGGTACTACCGGACCTACCGGAGCCACTGGTGTAACTGGAGATACTGGACCTACCGGTGCCACTGGGGTAACTGGAGATACTGGTCCAACTGGTGATACTGGTGCCACTGGTACTACCGGACCTACCGGAGCCACTGGTGTAACTGGTGATACTGGAACTACTGGAGCCACTGGTGTAACTGGTGATACCGGATCTACTGGTCCAACCGGTGATACTGGTGCCACTGGTAATACCGGACCTACTGGTGCCACCGGAGTTACTGGAGCTACTGGAGATACCGGTCCTACTGGTGCCACTGGTGTAACTGGAGATACTGGTCCTACTGGTGCGACTGGTGTAACTGGTGATACCGGGCCTACTGGTGCTACTGGTGTAACTGGAGATACTGGACCTACCGGTGCCACTGGTGTAACTGGAGATACTGGTCCAACTGGTGATACTGGTGCCACTGGTACTACCGGACCTACCGGAGCCACTGGTGTAACTGGTGATACTGGAACTACTGGAGCCACTGGTGTAACTGGTGATACCGGATCTACTGGTCCAACCGGTGATACTGGTGCCACTGGTAATACCGGACCTACTGGTGCCACCGGAGTTACTGGAGCTACTGGAGATACCGGTCCTACTGGTGCCACTGGTGTAACTGGAGATACTGGTCCTACTGGTGCGACTGGTGTAACTGGTGATACGGGTCCTACCGGGCCTACTGGTCCAACAGGTGCCACTGGTGCAGGATTAACAGGAATTGTAGCCGCTGATCCGGTAGTCAGCCCTACTTACCAAGTAGGGCAAGTAGTGACCTTTAATGGTAGTACGTATGTAGTAAACACTGCACCACCGACAGGTACACCAGATACTTCCTCAGACTACACATTACTAGCTGCAGCAGGACTAACTGGAATCACTGGTGCCACTGGAGACACCG
>NZ_ASJC01000033.1 GCF_000691145.1 Bacillus altitudinis 41KF2b
CGGTAGGTCCAGTATCTCCAGTTACACCAGTTACACCAGTTACACCAGTGGCACCAGTAGGCCCGGTATCTCCAGTTACACCAGTGGCTCCGGCAGGTCCAGTATCTCCAGTTACACCAGTCGCACCGGAAGGCCCAGTATCACCAGCTACACCAGTCGGACCGGTATTACCAGTTGCACCAGGCGCACCGGTAGGTCCGGTATTACCAGTTGCACCAGTCGCACCGGTAGGCCCAGTATCACCAGTTACACCAGTAGGACCGGTATTACCAGTTGCACCAGTCGCACCGGTAGGTCCGGTATTACCAGTTGCACCAGTTACACCAGTGGCACCAGTAGGCCCGGTATCTCCAGTAGCACCAGTAACTCCGGTGGCACCGGTAGGCCCAGTATCTCCAGTTACACCAGGGGCACCAGTAGGCCCGGTAACTCCAGTAGCACCAGTAACTCCGGTGGCACCGGTTGGACCAGTCGCACCAGTTACTCCAGTAGCACCAGTAGGCCCGGTATCACCAGTTACACCAGTCGCACCGGTAGGCCCAGTATCTGCAGTTACACCAGTGGCACCATTAGGCCCGGTATCTCCAGTAGCTCCAGTAACTCCGGCGGCACCGGTAGGCCCAGTATCTACAGTTACACCAGTGGCACCGGTTGGACCAGTCGCACCAGTTACTCCAGTAGCACCAGTAGGCCCGGTATCACCAGTTACACCAGTCGCACCGGTAGGCCCGGTATCACCAGTTACACCAGTCGCACCGGTTGGACCAGTATCACCAGTTACACCCGTATCACCGGTAGGCCCAGTATCTCCAGTTACACC
>NZ_ASJC01000034.1 GCF_000691145.1 Bacillus altitudinis 41KF2b
CCAATCGGAACTGGTCTTTTTTGTGTTTTAATAAATGATATATCTATTTATATTGAAAATCGTGGTCTTTCACTACATTCTCAATAACTCATTCATTTCATCCCCTTCACTGGAATTTTAGACATTCTATAATATTCTTATCATCCAATCTCGTCGCTCGCTCATCTTGTTAAGAGTCAACATCAAAAGAGTAAACATGTCTAAAAAGGATATTCTCCTCTGGCAACCATATGTAGCGAACTGCGCTTGCTGCTAGATCATTGAAACCTACATAAGAGAGCAAAGGGCATCTTGGTTTGCTAATGAGAGAGGGGAGGAAGATTTGAGTTAAGCACCACAATGTTTGATGAGGCAAGGGAACACTGAGACGAATTTTTGGGAAATGACCAGGATCAATTTAATATAAAGCAAATATACAAAATGGTTTCTCGGAAAAATAAAATAATAAAAAAATTCGTTTCTAAATGCACGTTATCTGAGGATATAAGGAATAAAACAAACATTTTTCAGCTTTAAAAGAGCTGTTTTTACATTGAAAAAGCGCTATTAATGCCCTTTTTAACAAAAAAACATAAAAAAATGAAAAAAAGACTTTTAAAATGAAGAGACAAGTGGTAAACTTCTTTAGGTGCCTTAACGAAAAGATGTGAAAAAACAGCTTTAAAATAAATTCAAAAATTATTTTAAAAAAGTCTTTACAAACAATATCTTATCGTTATATAATACTATTTGTCAGATCGAGAGACATTCGAAACGACACAATATGGAGGATTAGCTCAGCTGGGAGAGCATCTG
>NZ_ASJC01000035.1 GCF_000691145.1 Bacillus altitudinis 41KF2b
CCAATCTCCGTCCCCCGTGGGGAGTTGCTGCTTAATTGGGTTGCTGTCGCCAACGAATTCGGCGCTTCCCTCCGGGGCCAGTACTCACTGGAGATTAACGATACCGTGGGTTGGTTTAAGTATCTCAGTAAACACTCAGCGCGAGGCGTCCAGCACTACCAGCGACACCCTGAGAACATCCCCCCGTCATGGAAGAAGAAAACCGGGCGCGTCTGGGGTAAAACTGGTGACTGGGCTACCACCGACCCAGTGGAATTCGATATTTCCTCTGAGGCGTATTACAGGCTTCGCCGCATCCTCCGAAACTGGCGTATTGCCGATGCTCGCACTGCTGGCAACTCATGGCGGATAAAGTCAGCCAGGGGAATGCTGAAATCCCACAGGCGGGAATTGTCAGACGTTCGCGGGGCTTCTGAGTGGCTGGAAATGGGGCCGGCATTGCAGGTTCTGGACTATCTCAGGGCACAGGGGCACGAAATTACCTGCTAATGGCCGTAAGGCCATGACAGGCGGCACTCTGACGCTCCTAAGAACACAGACCTACCACCGCCGATACCGTGCCCCCGGCTTCCTGCTGGGGGCTCATGCCTGAAAACACGACACTAGCAGTCTGCACAATGGTTCAATCGCGCTGAACCACCTCCCAGAACAGAGAACCTATCCCGCGCCTGAACAACTGATTTTTAAGAAAGGGGGGCAGTGGGATGGGATTTGCGCGCGCGCGCGCGAGCCCTCCCGCAGACCCCCG
>NZ_ASJC01000036.1 GCF_000691145.1 Bacillus altitudinis 41KF2b
AATTGATCAGTACATTGATTTTTCATTTATCATAGACAAAGTAAAACCATATTATAGTGAGAATAAAGGTCGTCCCTCACTTGATCCACTTATTTTGTTTAAAATGATGTTTATCGGATACCTGTACGGTATCCGTTCTGAAAGACAACTTGAAAAAGAAATTTACTATAACATGGCGTATAGATGGTTTTTAGGTTTAAACATCAATGACCCCGTTCCCCATCACTCGACCATTAGCTGGAATCGTCGTACTCGATTTAAAGATACAACCATTTTTCAAGACATTTTCGATGAAATTGTTCTTCAAGCCATCAATCACGATATGGTTGGAGGGCGCGTTCTTTTTACTGACTCCACTCATCTTAAAGCCAATGCCAATAAACATAAATATACAAGAAAAACGATTGAACAAGATACCCAGAACTATATAAATGAATTAGAAGAAGCGATCCAAGAAGATCGGGTGGCACACGGAAAAAAGCCCTTAAAGGTAAAAGAGGAGGTGAAAACGGAAAAAGACATTCGTCAAAGTACGACTGATCCTGAAAGTGGCGATCTTTATCGTGAAAACAAACCAGAAGGCTTTTTCTACCTAGACCACCGTACAACGGATATGAAGTACAATATCATCACAGATGCTCATGTCACGCCTGGCAATGTCCGGCTATCTTTACCGTGAAAACAAACCAGAAGGCTTTTTCTACC
>NZ_ASJC01000037.1 GCF_000691145.1 Bacillus altitudinis 41KF2b
TTCACCAAGTCACCTGTACGGTACATGCGCTCTCCTGGATAAAACGGATCTGGGACAAACCGTTTGTCCGTTTCCTCTGGGAGATTCCAGTAGCCTCTTGCCAGTCCTTTCCCCGCAATCACGAGCTCACCCGGTACGCCTTGCGGCGAGAGGTCATATAACGAACCCATAATGTAAAAACGAGTATTGGCAATCGCTGTTCCGATAGGAAGCGTGCCTTGATCTGGATCAATGATCCCGCTTGTCGCCACGACCGTATTTTCTGTTGGGCCGTAGTTATTGACGAGTTTGTATGGAACGGGCTTCACCTGTTTCAGCTTGTCCCCGCCTGTCAGTAAGTAACGGAGAGAATGATTGTCCATCGACATAAACTGCTCACATAGCTGTGTTGGCAGGAATGCAATGGTGATGCCTTCGTGATTAAAATACGAATTGAGCTTGATCATATCGAGGCGAATCGCTTCATCGATGATATGGAGCTCTGCGCCGGCGATCCACGTCGGGAACATCTCCCAAATGGAGGCATCAAAGCCAAAGCCGGCATATTTGGCGGTTCGGTCTTGTTTCGTCACCTGGAA
>NZ_ASJC01000038.1 GCF_000691145.1 Bacillus altitudinis 41KF2b
TCAGTTCCAATCGGAACTGGTCTTTTTTGTGCTGTTTGAAAGAAGATCACCTTGATACAGATGTGGTATAAATCAGGTTGTTTTAATTCACTATAAGCGTGGAGATGCTCTAAATCAACGTGAAAGTCTGTGAAGCATGTTCACTTTTAAGTATGTAGAAAAGTAATAGAGAGAAAGAATAGCAGGTGTATAGATGCCTGATACAAATTCATTCATTTAAATGGAGTTGTATAAGTCTATTTTATTGAAATCAAAACATTCATTGCGTTTAACAGTTGAAATAAAGAAATATCTATATCATTAAAGTATAAAAATTGAAAGGCTGCTGATATTTTTAAAGGATTTACTCGTTTTTAAAGAGAATATAGAGAAGAGAAATACAGCTGTTAATCGTTGAATTGAAGCCGTTTTGACTGGTAACATCAACATCATCTGTTAAAAGAAATACGTCATGAAAAATGAAATAAAATTTTTTTAATATAGCCTTTACAAATGAGTGAAACCTGTATATAATAATCTTTGTCGGATCGAGAGATACCTACATAGTGGAGGATTAGCTCAGCTGGGAGAGCATCT
>NZ_ASJC01000039.1 GCF_000691145.1 Bacillus altitudinis 41KF2b
CAACTCCCCACGGGGGACGGAGATTGGGAGCCATAAAGCCCCGTGAAGGTGTGGGACGCCCCTTCGCTGCCATTCGGTGACCCAGTGCACCCGGTAGACCCCCAGACGGGTTAGACGCTTGAAATAGGCGTTTCTGAGCCGTTTCCAGTCGTCGGCAGTGGGTGGGCAGTCCCGGACAGTGAGCGTGATGGCATAGCCCCGGAGAGGCTCCCCGGAAGCGGTGGTGTCTAGGGTGCGTTCGTCGACTGATCGGAGGAAATGAACCATGCGCCGGGTGGCGGATTCTGACCAGCCTTCAACGGTGCCCCGTTTGGCTCTCAGGTGATCGTTTTTCTTGGGGGGGGTGCCCATGGTGACCCCATGGCGGTACAATTTGAGTGTTCGCATGTTTCTGCTCTGCTTAGTGGTTATCAGGATGCGAACCGGGCCCGGGGTGTTGGTAGCACTGCCGGGCTTTTTTATGTCCGCGATATGGGGAATTTATCAGGTAGCGGGAAGATATGTAACTACTAATCAAGGCGGGGG